>NZ_JBEZZK010000001.1:939829-1436086 GCF_040639135.1 Streptosporangium sp. NPDC023963 | reverse complement strand
CCCGGTAGACGACCGGGTTGATAGGCTGGAAGTGGAAGCGCAGTAATGTGTGGAGCTGACCAGTACTAATAGGCCGAGGACTTGACCACAAAGCATAATGCTTGGTCTGTGCAGCGCTCTGTCCCTTCGCCGGGTCCGGAGCAGCGCCAGACCAAGGTCTTGCTCGCGTCCACTACGCAATTCTGAGACAGCAAACAGTGTTTGTGTGTTTCATAGGGTTACGGCGGTTATGGCGAAGGGGAAACACCCGGTTACATTCCGAACCCGGAAGTTAAGCTCTTCAGCGCCGATGGTACTGCACCGGGGACGGTGTGGGAGAGTAGGTCACCGCCGGACAATCTTTTGAGGGCCCCCACCATTTGGTGGGGGCCTTCGTGTTTTCACGGGTTCTTCTCGCTCACAGCTCTCGCTCACAGCCCGTTTCACGGTCCGCTGAACGGTCTTCTCACGCGGCTTTCTCGAGTTCACCGGCCTTCTCGAAGTCGCACCGGGTTCTCGAAGTCGCACCAGGTGCCGGAACGGCGACTTCGTAGCCAGAAACCCCGATTGCCGGGAACCTGGAATCGCCGGGAACCCTGGAACGAGAATCCCGGACGAACGAGAGCCCCGTACCAGGGAGAAGCCCCGGACAACGGAGAAGCCCCGGCCCTTCTGGGCCGGGGCTTCTCCGTTTTGATCATCGCTCGTCAGGGTGTGATGAAGAGACCGTCGCCCACGGTCCGCTCCGCCCCGTCCGAAGGCCGGTTCACGGCCTTGTGGCCGACGACCATCACGCTGGAGCCGCCGCCGTCGAAGTTGATGGCCTGCTTGGCTCCCAGCCACCGCATCAGCTGGGCCGCCTCCACCATCGAGGCGCCCACGGCGACACCCGGGTTGCGTCCGTCGACGGTGGCCAGGATCAGCCCGCCCGACTTGTCGACGCCGACCATCGTGCGCGGGTGGCGCCGGAGCATCATGTTGATCGAGGCGTGTCCGTCGGCCGCCGCGGTGATGCGTACCCGCCCGTTCCTGACCAGTCCGACTCCGCCACCCATGACGTGTGTCTCCGGGGTGAGCGGTATGGCCTGCTGGGTGCGCAGGTCGATGACTTTGTTGTCCACCTTCATCCAGGTTCCCTGCGCGTGTTCCTGGAGCCAGACGGCCATGAGGCCGGTGCCGTGGAGCAGGTAGGTGCCCCGGGCGACGATGCCGCCGGCCTGGCGAACCTTGATGACCTTGCCCTGGGCGGCGTCGACGACGATCTCGATGCCGCCGTCGGCGGCCGTCTTGCCACCGAACTCCTCGGTGTAGAGGACGAGCTCGTCGGTGCCGGCGGCTCGGTTGATGCCGTTGACCTCGGTCTTCGTCCCGTCGGAGGAGATCGCGGTGACCGTCGTTTTCAGCTCGGTGATCCGCGCCTTGCGGCCCTGGGTGATGACGAGACCGCTACGGCCGGGCACGGCCTCGCTGAGGAGCCTGCCGCCCACGACGGACACGCCGACCGGGTCCCCCTGCAGGGCTTTGGCCGTGTGGATGTTGAAGAAGCCGCCGTTGACCCCGGCGATGGCGCCGGTCAGCTTCGACATCGAGCTGGTGCTCTCGCGCTTGGCAACGCTCTTGCCGACGCTCGCCTTGAACGACCCCTTGAACACCTTCGGGTTGACCATCAGCACGCGCATGTCCCAGGGGCCGGTGGTCTCGGTGCCGTCGTCACCGAGATAGTCGGTCTTGGCGCGGACGTCGAACTCCTTGAGCTCCTTCACGACCTTGTCGGCCTTGGCCCGCTGGCCGAACGACCAGAGGCCGGTCCGGACCATGTAACGCTCCACGGCGGGAGCGTCCGAGGCGGCGGGTTGCACGACCTTCAGGATCTCAGGGGTGAATCCCGCGGCCTCCACCGCCTGGGCCACCGTCTGCGCGGTGGCAAGGGAACCGGCATCATGCCCGTTGGGCATAAGAGCGGAAACTGTCCACCCTTGGGTAGATTTGCCGTGTTTCACACTGAAAAGGGTAATTCCTGGCGCCACACTCTGCTGGTTCTTCACCGGGGCCATGCTCACGCCCAGCGGGAACGCCGAGGAGGGAAACCCCGAACTCGCCTGCTCCGCCGAGGCGGGAATCGCCACGGCGGTGAGTGTCAGGGCCGTCAATCCAGCGACAAGGTGTCGCGACATGTGCATCTCTCCCCGTTGGTCTCCGACTTCGTGCACCATCGTGCCGAGATCCACAGGCGCAGGGGAGCGAAACACGCGAAACATCCCAAGAAAGTGTCATTACTCACGCGAGACCGTATGGCCGCAGGGGAGACGGCCGAAGGGGAATTCGCATACCCGCCAAGGCCCCTGCCGGGTCAATGAACCGGGCCAATGGCCTGGTCAATGGGCCAACAGGCCTGGTCAATAAGGATTAGTCCCCGGATGTTTCGCCACGCGGGCGGGAAAGCGGCGCTACGGTGCGGTAGGCCGCATTTCCTCAGATCAAGCGGCACATCTTTACGAGAGGCAGCCGTCATGGGGCTGAGCGTTCTCATCGTGATCACCGCAAGTGTGTTCCTCGGTGTCATCCTCGGAGCGATCCTGACGCGTCCGCGCCGCTGGGATCTCCACATCTGCGCGGACGATCCCGTCGACCACGTCCGCATGGACACCGCATCCGACAGACACGGTTGACCGGACACCACGGTTGACCGGCATCACGGTTGACCGGACACCATCGACTCGGCCGGGTCCGGTCGCGGGGAAGCCCGGAAGCGTCCTGAGAGAAGAATCCTGAGAAGCGTTCGCGGGTCGTACGGCATCGGGGCGTCGTACGACCCGGGTCCCCGATGCGCGGGTCAGCCCACGCAGTGATACACCTTGCGCAGGGTCTCGTGGACGATCCAGACGGTCTTGGCGCCTTCGGCGAGCAGGCAGACCGACCCGGGGACGAGCTCCAGGGTGGCGCCGCCGTCGACCTCCAGCGTGGCGCGGCCGGACAGGACCACGAACATCTCGTCACGTTCCACATCGACCACCGTGCCCGGCGTGATCTCCCAGATGCCCCGGCTCTGCCTACCGTCCGGCGAGGACCACAGCTCGATCGACGAGACGCGCGGGGAGCCCGCCAGGATCTGGTGGGGCTCCAGCTCGCCGGGTGACAGCCGTACGTCGTCGGTGGGGACGGAGAACGCCCCGGCGGCGGTGACCATCCGGGACAGATCGGCGGTCTCGGGGACGAAGATCTCGGTCATGGGGGCCTTTCAGGAACGGGGACTGTCTCTTCGGAAGGACTCCAGCGCCAGGAGGGCGACATGGAGGGAGAGACAGGATTCGACATCGTCCAGATCGGTGTCGAGGATGCGCTCCAGCCTGTGGAGGCGGTCGTAGAAGGCGGGGCGGGACAGGTGGGCCCGTTGGGCGGCGACGGCCTTGTTGCGGCCCGCGTCGAGATAGACCCGCAGGATCCTGGTGAGGTCGCCGCCGCGCTGGGCGTCGTGGGCGAGCAGCGGGCCGAGCTCGCGTTCGGCGAAGGTCTGCAGCCGGGCGTCGTCGCGCAGAAGATGGAGCAGGCCTCTCAGGCGGAGATCGGGCAGCCGGTAGAAGGGGCGGCCGTCGGGCTGCCTGACGGCGACGTCGGCGACCTGCTCGGCCTCCAGGAAACTCCTCCGTACGTCGCGGACCGACTCGACCACGGAGCCGGCGGCGAGGACGAAGGGGATCGTGAAGGCCACGCGCAGGTGGTCGGAGAGTGTGGTCAGCGCGGACTCGGGCAGGACGCGCGGCGGCAGGGGGAGCAGGACGCCGACCCGGTTCTGGTCCAGCGCGCCGATCAGGGCGGGAAGGCGGGCCTCGCGGCAGGCGGCGGAGGCCGCGTCCGCCAGCTCGCCCAGCCGGGCGAGCTGCTCCTGGCCGTCCGGTAGGTTCTCCGCCGACTCGGCCAGGCGGAGCACCACGCTGACGAGCTTGCGACCGGTGAGCGGCACACCGACCGCGCGGGCGCGTGCCGCGGCCTCCTCGGGGTCGGCGTACGCGTGGGTCAGGATGCCGGTGATGATCGTGCCGTGTGCCTGGCGTTCCAGTGACTCCTGGTGGCGCTCCAGCAGGCGGCCCAGGGCGAGAGTGGTCGCGGCGCGCTCGGCGAGCACGATGTCGCGTGGCCCCGGCTCCGCGTCGCAGAGCAGGATCAGGCGGCCCCAGTCCTGGCCCCGCGCGCCGACCATGGTGACCAGCCAGCCGGAGGCCGCGTCGTAGGCGGTGCGCAGGTCGGGGGCGACCGCGCGGGAACGGGTCTCCCAGCCAGCCAGCAGCGATCCGGTGTCGCGCCCGGCGGTCTCGCAGGCCAGCACCTGGTGCGCGAGGTTCTCCAGCAGCGCGGGGTAGCCGGACAGCCGGGTGACCTGGCCGAGGACCTCCGCGGGGGAGGCGCCCTCGACCGACAGCTCGGTGAAGACCTCGTGCAGCTGCTCGGAGGCGCGGAGCTCCTCCAGCTGGGCGTCGATGATCCGGGCGTGCACCGACTCGGTGATCTGCACGAACGGTGTCTCCCTGGCCAGGGTGACCAGGGGAAGGCCGTGATCCTCGGCGGCGCGGACCACGGCGCCGGGCAACTCGCCGATGAACTTGCGGCCCAGCTCCACGATCAGTCCCGACGCGCCCACGGTGACCAGCTCGGAGATGTAGTCGGCCAGCTTGCCGGGGTCGTCGGGCAGCGCTATGCCGGTGGTGAGCACGAGCTCGCCGCCGCGCAGCAGGTGCGCGATGTCGGTGACCTCGCCCACGTGCACCCAGCGCACCCGGCTGTCCAGCCGGTCGGCTCCCGCCACGACCCGCGGGTTGCCCCGGCGAACGGTGTCCAGAGCGAGGACGTCGGCGACAGTAGGGAGCACCCGCCAAGAATATCCGATCAGCATGTAAACGCGAGCGGCATGTGCTTTACAGCTTGTTCGGCACTGTCCGTTTTCCCGCCCGCCCTCGCGTCCGTACGCCCCGGTTCCCCCGTTTCCCGACCGCTTTTCGCCAGCCTAGGATTACCTCACCTTTTACGGCCGAGGGGCGCGATGGTGGACATGGTTGAGACCGCCGGCACGGTGCGGAGCAGGGCCACGAAGGGCGCTTCAGGCGTGGAGGAGCTCGATCTCCGGCAGCTCCTGGCGGGCCTGACCGCGGTGCGCGACGGCGACTTCGGCACGCATCTGCCCGAGGACGGCGACGGGCTGCTGCAGGAGATCGCCACCGTCTTCAACGGGATGGTGGACCAGCTGTCGCTGTTCACCTCCGAGGTGACCCGGGTGGCCCGCGAGGTGGGCACCGAGGGGCAGCTGGGCGGGCAGGCCGAGGTGCCGGGCGTCTCGGGCACCTGGAAGGACCTCACCGACTCGGTGAACGCCATGGCGGGCAACCTCACCGACCAGGTGCGCGACATCGCCCAGGTGGCGACCGCGGTCGCCACCGGCGACCTGTCGCAGAAGATCACCGTGGACGTGCGCGGTGAGATCCTGGAGCTGAAGAACACGCTGAACACGATGGTGGACCAGCTGTCGTCGTTCGCCGACGAGGTGACGCGGGTGGCCCGCGAGGTGGGCACCGAGGGCAGGCTGGGCGGGCAGGCGGAGGTGACCGGCGTCGCCGGCACCTGGCGCGACCTCACCGACTCGGTCAACTTCATGGCGGGCAACCTCACCGACCAGGTGCGGAGCATCGCGCAGGTCACCACGGCGGTGGCGAAGGGCGACCTGTCGCAGAAGATCACCGTGGACGCCCGGGGCGAGATCCTGGAGCTGAAGAACACCATCAACACGATGGTCGACCAGCTGTCGTCGTTCGCCGACGAGGTGACGCGGGTGGCCCGCGAGGTGGGCACCGACGGCAGGCTGGGCGGGCAGGCCGACGTCAAGGGCGTCTCGGGCACCTGGCGCGACCTCACCGACTCCGTCAACTACATGGCGGGCAACCTCACCGACCAGGTGCGCAACATCTCGCAGGTGGCCACCGCCGTCGCCCGTGGTGACCTGTCGCAGAAGATCACGGTCTCGGCGCGGGGCGAGATCCTGGAGCTGAAGAACACGCTGAACACGATGGTGGACCAGCTGTCGTCGTTCGCCGACGAGGTGACGCGGGTGGCCCGCGAGGTGGGCACCGACGGCAGGCTGGGCGGGCAGGCCGACGTCAAGGGCGTCTCGGGCACCTGGAAGGCGCTGACCGAGTCGGTGAACGTGATGGCCGACAACCTCACCGCCCAGGTGCGGAGCATCGCGCAGGTCACCACGGCGGTGGCCAAGGGCGACCTGTCGCAGAAGATCCGGGTCGACGCGCGCGGCGAGATCATGGAGCTGAAGGAGACCATCAACACGATGGTCGACCAGCTCTCGGCCTTCGCCGACGAGGTGACCCGGGTGGCCCGCGAGGTCGGCACCGAGGGCAACCTCGGCGGCCAGGCCACCGTGCGAGGGGTCTCCGGCACCTGGAAGGACCTCACCGACAACGTCAACTCGATGGCCAACAACCTGACCAGCCAGGTGCGGAGCATCGCGCAGGTCACCACGGCGGTCGCCCGCGGAGACCTGTCGCAGAAGATCACCGTCGAGGCGAAGGGCGAGGTCGCCGCGCTCGCCCAGACCATCAACACCATGGTCGACACGCTGAGCGCGTTCGCCGACGAGGTGACCCGGGTGGCCCGCGAGGTCGGCACCGAGGGCGAGCTGGGAGGACAGGCGCGCGTGCCCAACGTGGCCGGCACCTGGAAGGACCTCACCGACAACGTCAACTCGATGGCCAACAACCTGACCAACCAGGTGCGCAACATCGCGCAGGTCACCACGGCGGTCGCGCAGGGCGACCTGACCAAGAAGATCGACGTGGACGCCCGGGGTGAGATCCTGGAGCTGAAGACCACGATCAACACGATGGTCGACCAGCTGTCGTCGTTCGCCGCGGAGGTCACCCGGGTGGCCCGCGAGGTCGGCAGCGAGGGGCGGCTGGGCGGGCAGGCCGAGGTCGAGGGCGTGTCCGGCACCTGGAAGCGGCTGACGGAGAACGTCAACGAGCTGGCCGGAAACCTGACCCGCCAGGTGCGGGCCATCGCCGAGGTGACCAGCGCGGTGACCTCGGGCGACCTCACCCGCTCGATCACCGTCGACGCCTCGGGCGAGGTGGCCGAGCTCAAGGACAACATCAACTCCATGGTGAAGTCGCTGCGCGAGACCACCCTGGCCAACCAGGAGCAGGACTGGCTCAAGTCGAACCTGGCCCGCATCTCCGGGCTGATGCAGGGCCACCGCGACCTCGCCGTCGTGGCCGAGCTGGTGATGAACGAGCTGGCCCCGCTGGTCTCCGCCCAGCACGGCACGTTCCTGCTCGCGGAGGAGAAGCCGGACGGCTCGGAGCTGCGGGTGGTCGGCTGCTACGGCCACCGGGAGACCGCCCGCCGCCACTTCTTCGGGGACTCCCTGGTGGGACAGGCCGCGGTGGCCAAGCGGTCCATCCTGGTCGAGGACATCGCCGCCGGGTACATCACCGTCTCCTCGAGCCTGGGAGCGGCCGGCCCGGTCAACCTCATCGTGCTGCCGATCATCGTCGAGGACCAGGTCCTCGGGGTGATCGAGCTGGCCAGCCTCAACCGCTTCACCCAGGTGCACCGGGCCTTCCTGGAGCAGCTGGTGGAGACCATCGGCGTCAACGTCAACACGATCGTCGCCAACGCCCGTACCGACTCCCTGCTCACCGAGTCGCAGCGCCTCGCGACCGAGCTCCAGGTCGGGCAGGAGGAGCTGCAGCGCTCCAACGCCGAGCTGGAGGAGAAGGCGGAGCTGCTGGTCCGGCAGAACCACGACATCGAGACGAAGAACAGGGAGATCGAGCAGGCGCGGCAGGAGCTGGAGGACCGGGCCAAGCAGCTCGCGCTGGCCTCCAAGTACAAGAGCGAGTTCCTGGCCAACATGAGCCACGAGCTGCGCACCCCGCTCAACTCGCTGCTCATCCTGGCCCAGCTGCTGGCGCAGAACCCGGCCCGCAACCTCACCGCCAAGCAGGTGGAGTACGCCAACGTCATCCACTCGGCGGGCACCGACCTGCTCCAGCTGATCAACGACATCCTCGACCTGTCGAAGATCGAGGCGGGCAAGATGAACATCAGCCTGGAGCCGCTGCCGCTGCGCCAGCTCCTGGACTACGTCGAGGCCACCTTCCGCCCGCTGACCACGGAGAAGGGGCTGCGGTTCGACGTCGTGGTCGCCCCCGACGTGCCCGAGGAGCTGCTCATGGACGAGCAGCGGCTCAGGCAGGTGCTGCGGAACCTGCTCTCCAACGCGGTGAAGTTCACCGAGAAGGGTTCGGTGGAGCTCCGCATCGAGCGGGTGGGCGCGATGAACCTGCCGGGGGCGTACGGGCAGGAGGTGCTCGCCTTCCAGGTCGTCGACACCGGCATCGGCATCGCCGAGGAGAACCTCTCCCAGATCTTCGACGCCTTCCAGCAGGCCGACGGCACGACCAGCCGAAAGTACGGCGGCACCGGGCTGGGGCTGTCCATCAGCCGCGAGATCGCCGCGCTCTTCAACGGCGAGATCCGGGCGGTCAGCGCCCTGGGCTCCGGCAGCACCTTCAGCCTCTACCTGCCGATCGCCGCCCTCACCCCGGGCGCCGCCCGCGCACGCACCGGAGGCGAGCCCGGCACCGCGTCCGCCCCGGTCCTCCCGGCACATCACGCGCCGGTGGCCGCGCCCCTCGAGAGATTCCCGGGGGCGGACGGGCGGCGCCTGCTCGTCGTGGAGTCCCGCCCCAACGGGCTGCTCTCGCAGCTGGCCGAGAGCGTCGTGGCCGACCTGCCCGAGACGCACGGTCCCGTCCAGGTGTCGACCGCCAACGACCCGGTCTCCGCGCTGGAGATCCTGGCCGCGGACGACCACCACTGCATCGTGCTCGACCTGGGCATGCGCCAGGACGGGGCGGCCGACTTCCTGCGCATGCTGGACGACGACCCGGTGCTGCGCGGGCTGCCGGTGCTCGCCCACCACACCCGCACGCTCACCCGGCCGCAGGAGAACCTCCTCAAGGGGCGGTCCAACACCCAGCCGCTGGAGCGCCTGCCCAGCCTCGACGAGCTGCGCGAGCGCATCACCCTGCACCTGTCGGCGCCGGAGCCCGGCGACGTGCTGCCCCTGGTGCAGGCCAGCCCCGACGAGCGGCCGCAGCCGGTGGAGGAGGTGGACGCCGTGCTGGTGGACAGGAAGGTCCTGGTCATCGACGACGACGTCCGCAACGTCTTCGCGCTCACCAACATCCTGGAGCTGCACGGCATGCAGGTCCTCTACGCGGAGAACGGCCGCAAGGGCATCGAGATCCTGTCGCGCAACGAGGACATCGACCTGGTCCTGATGGACATCATGATGCCGGAGATGGACGGCTACGCCGCGACCGCCGCCATCCGCAAGATGGCCGACTTCGCGGATCTGCCGATCATCGCGGTGACCGCCAAGGCCATGCAGGGCGACCGGGAGAAGACCCTGTCCGCGGGGGCCAGCGACTACGTCACCAAACCCGTCGACGCCCAGGAGCTGCTCCGCCGCATCCAGCGGTGGCTGGAGATCTAGGGCGAGGGCGGCGGGGGCGTCCGGCGCCGTTCCGCGTACCGTCCCCGGCGTCTCCCGGGGGCACTGCGGCGTCCCCCGGGTTCACCCTCGGTTCACCCCCGGCGTCTCCCGGGGGCGTTTCCGGCCTCGTCCCCGGCGGCCGGGGTGTCCGGCTCCGCGCGGCCCCGCGACGCCAGAGGTGACGCGGCGCGGTTCAGGCGGGCCTCCAGGCCGTCGAGGAAGCAGGTCAGGCCGAACTCGAAGTTGAGCGCCCTCGCGGTGTCGACGTCCATGCGCCTGAACTCGGCGTAGCGGGCGGCCAGCTCCGGATGGTCGGCCGCGGCCTTCTCCAACGTGGGCTGGATGGACGCGTTCAGCTCGTTGGAGGTGAGGCCCGTCCGGTCCAGCATGGACCGCCAGGAGAGCTCGGGCGCGGTGACCCCGAACACGTAGGCCATGAGCGTCGAGGCGGCGTAGTCCTGGTCGAGGCCGCGGAACCCGGCGTGGTCGAAGGTGGCGACGAGACCGCTCATCATCCGCATCGCGTTGGGGCCGATGGCGGGGGTCGTCCCGATGAAACCGATGACCCAGGGGTGTCTGAAGAGCGCCTGGCGGATGCCGTACGCGAAGGAGGTGGCGGCGTTGCGCCAGGTGGTCTCCTGGACGCTCAGGACGGTGAACTCGCCGTAGACCTCGTCGAGGACCAGCTCGAGCAACTCGTCCTTGTTGGCCACGTGCCAGTAGATGCTGGTCGTCCCCGAGCCGAGCCTGGCCCCCAGGCGGCGCATGCTCAGCGCGTCCAGCCCTTCGGCGTCGAGCAGCTCCATCGCCGCGCGCACGATCTGCGCGCGGCCGAGGGTCGGGCTTTTCGCGGCGCGCCGCTCGCGTGTCCAGACGGAGCTCAGATGCTCTTTCACCGTTCAAGCATAAATCCGATGGCACACTGTTCGAGGCTATCGTACAGTGTGCGAGTGAAATCGAACACTGTACGAGTCGAACGCGATCCGAGGCGCTGGTGGATCCTCGGAGTGCTCTGCCTGAGCCTGCTGGTCCTCGTGGTGGACAACACCGTGCTGAACCTGGCGATCCCCGCCCTCATGGTCGACCTGGGGGCCGGTCCGGCGGACATCCAGTGGATCATCGACGCCTACATCCTGGTCTTCGCCGGTCTGCTGCTCACCGCCGGCAGCCTGTCCGACCGCTACGGACGCAAGCGCTTCCTGATCATCGGCCTGGTGCTGTTCGGCGGCGCCTCGCTGCTCGCCATGCTGGTCACCGAGCCCTGGCACCTGATCGGCGCCCGCGCGCTGATGGGCGTCGGCGGCGCCATCCTGATGCCGAGCACCCTGTCGATCCTGATCACCGTCTTCGACGACGAGGAGCGCCGCAAGGCGATCGCCGCGTGGAGCGCGGTGGCGATGGTCGGCGTGATCGCCGGCCCGACGCTGGGCGGCTTCCTGCTCGAGCACTACGAGTGGTGGTCGATCTTCCTGCTCAACGTGCCGGTCGCGGTCGTCGCCGTGATCGCGGCGGCGCTGCTGATGCCCGAGTCGCGCGGTCCGGCGCGAAGGCTCGACCCGGCCGGCGTGGTGCTGTCCACGGTCGGCATGAGCGCCCTGGTCTACGTGGTCATCTCCGCGCCGAAAGCGGGCTGGACCTCGGCGGAGTCGCTCGTCGCCGCCGGGGTGGCGGTGATCGCGCTGGCGGCGTTCGTGATCTGGGAGCTCAGGTCGGAACACCCGATGCTCCCGCTCGAGCTGTTCCGCGACCGGAACTTCAGCGGGGCCTCGTTCTCGATCGTGCTGATGTCGTTCGGCACGGGCGCGCTGCTGCTGATGCTCACCCAGTACCTGCAGTTCGTGCTGGCCTATGGCCCCATGCGGGCAGGTTTCGCCCTCCTGCCGTACGCCGTGGCCGCCGCGCTGTTCAACGGGGTCGGTGCCGGTCTGGGGCGGAAGGTCAGCAACCGGGTGCTGGTCGCCGTCGGTCTCGCCGTGATGGCCGGCGGTTTCGGGGTGCTCGCCTTCATGACCGCCGAGACCGGGTACGGCCTGATGATCAGCGGTCTCATGCTCATGGGGATCGGCGGCGGCCTGGCGGGGCCGGCGGCCTACGCGACGCTGATGGGAGCGGTGCCGCCCGCGCACGCCGGTGTCGGGTCGGCGCTCAACGACACCGTCCAGCAGGTCGGCATGGCGCTGAGCGTCGCCGTGCTCGGCAGCGTGCTGGCCGGGGTCTACACCTCGTCGATGCCCGCCGACGCCCCGGCCGCCGCGCGCGAGTCGATCGCCGAGGCGCTGCGGCTGGGAGACGCGGGGGTGATCGGGACCGCGCGCGAGGCGTTCGTCTCGGCCATGTCGTTCGGCGCCTGGGTGGGGGTCGGATTCACCCTGGCCGCCGCCACGCTGGCGTTCGTGGTGCTGCGCCCCGTGCCCGTGCCCGCACCCGGGGCCGGTTCGGACGCGGACCTGGTGAGAACGGAGAGCTGAGAGGTTCTCCGGGCCGTCGATCCCGTGCGTTCGCCCACCGCCGGCCGGCCTGCCCGGGCAGGCCGGCCACCGGCGCGTCGCGGCCGTACCCGGGGGCTGCCGATGTCGCCGATGCTGCCGATGCCCGGGTCCGGCCAAAGCCCCGGATCCGGGTTCCGGGCGACGCACGTCATGCGCTCGTGCCCGGCGGGCCGTGAGAACCGGGCAGAATTCATGTATTTCAGGTTGCTTTGATAGGAAACATGGGCGATGCTGGACTCAGCCCGGCCTCATGACTGACGAAGCTCGGACGGGGAACCTGGGGGGTGCTCCGTCCGGCCCTCCTGTGCGGCTCGCGCCATCCGTCGCGTGGCGCGAGCCGCACGGGACGTGTCGCGGGGCGCGAGCCGCACAGACCCCTCGCGGGGCGATCCACGCCGGCGAGACCTGACAGTGTGACGGGTTCGGCGCGAACATCCCGACATGTTGCAGGTATGAGCGGTGACATCGAGAGGCGATACTCGATACATGTCGGACCTCCTTGCGCGCCACCGCGCGGTAATGCCCAACTGGCTGGCCCTTTACTACGACGAGCCCATCGAGATCGTCTCGGGCAAGGGAAACCGCGTCGTCGACGCGTCGGGCAAGAGCTACCTCGACTTCTTCGCGGGGATCCTGACCAACATGATCGGGTACGACGTGCCCGAGGTGCGGGAGGCCGTCGAGCGGCAGATCGCCACCGGCGTGGTGCACACCTCCACGGTCTACCTGCTGCGCGGCCAGGTCGAGCTGGCCGAGAAGATCGCCAGGCTCTCCGGCATCCCGGACGCGAAGGTCTTCTTCACCAACTCCGGCACCGAGGCCAACGAGACCGCGCTGCTGCTGGCGACGTACGCGCGCAAGTCCGACCAGGTGCTCGCCATGCGGCAGAGCTACCACGGCCGCTCCTTCGGGGCGGTCAGCGTCACGAGCAACCGCGCGTGGAAGAACAACTCGCTGTCGCCGCTGAACGTGCACTTCCTGCACGGCGCCGACCGGCACCTCGCCCAGTTCCGCGGCCTGTCCGACAGCGACTACATCGCCGCCTGCGTCGACGACCTGCGCCACGTGCTCTCCACCGCCGTCGCCGGCGACGTGGCGGCGCTGATCGCCGAGCCGATCCAGGGGGTGGGCGGCTTCACCATGCCCCCCGACGGGCTGTTCGCCGCCTACAAGGAGGTCCTCGACGCCGAGGGCATCCTGTTCGTCTCCGACGAGGTGCAGACCGGCTGGGGGCGCACCGGCTCGGCCTTCTTCGGCATCCAGAACCACGGCGTCACGCCCGACATGATGACCTTCGCCAAGGGGCTGGGCAACGGCTTCGCGGTGGGAGGCGTCGTCGCCCGCGGCGACCTGATGGACAACCTCCACGCGGTCGGGCTGGCCACCTTCGGCGGCAACCCGATCTCCATGGCCGCCGCCAACGCCACCCTGGACTACGTCCTCGACCACGACCTGCAGGCGAACGCCGCCAGGACCGGCGCCCTGATCATCGACGGGCTGCGCGAGGCGGCGCCGCGCCTGCCGATCGTCGGCGACGTCCGCGGCAAGGGCCTGATGTTCGCCGTCGAGCTGGTCGACCCGGCGACCGGCGAGCCCTCACCGGCCCTCGCCACCCGGTTCATGGAGGAGACCAGGAAGTCCGGCCTGCTCGCGGGCAAGGGCGGCCTGAAGGGCAACGTGCTCAGGATGGCCCCGCCGCTCACCCTCACCCTCGACGAGGCCGCCGAGGGACTCGGGATCATCGTCAACGCGCTCGAAACCGTCAACGCCGAGGTCGCCTCGTGAAGAACGTCACCCACTGGATCGGCGGCGGCCCCGTCGAGGGCTCCGGCCGCACCTCCGAGATCTTCGATCCCGCGACGGGAGAGGTCTCCGGGCGGGTCCACCTCGCGTCCGCGGACGAGGTCGACGCGGCCGTGGCCGCCGCCGTCGCGGCCTGGCCCGCGTGGCGGGACGCCTCGCTGGTCAAGCGCTCGCAGGTGCTGTTCCGCTTCCGCGAGCTGATGTACGCCAACCGCGACGAGCTCGCCCGGCTCATCTCGGAGGAGCACGGCAAGGTCCACTCCGACGCGCTGGGCGAGGTCGCCAGGGGCCTGGAGGTCGTGGAGTTCGCCTGCGGCATCCCGCACCTGCTCAAGGGCGGTTTCTCCGAGGGCGTCTCCACCCGGGTCGACTCCTACTCGATCCGGCAGCCGCTGGGCGTCGTCGCCGGGATCACCCCGTTCAACTTCCCGGCCATGGTGCCGATGTGGATGTTCCCGATCGCGATCGCCGCGGGCAACGCCTTCGTCCTCAAGCCGTCGGAGAAGGACCCCTCGGCGTCGCTGCTGATGGCCTCGCTCTGGAAGGAGGCCGGGCTGCCCGACGGCGTCTTCGGCGTCGTCCAGGGTGACAAGGTGGCGGTGGACCGGCTGCTGGAGCACCCGGACGTGCGCGCGGTCTCGTTCGTCGGGTCCACGCCCATCGCCAGGTACGTCTACGAGACCGGCACCGCCCACGGCAAGCGGGTCCAGGCGCTCGGCGGCGCCAAGAACCACATGCTGGTCCTGCCCGACGCCGATCTCGACCTCGTCGCCGACGCCGCGGTGTCGGCCGGTTTCGGCTCGGCGGGGGAGCGCTGCATGGCGATCTCCGTGGTGCTGGCTGTGGACCCGGTCGGGGACGAACTGGTCGACAGGATCGTCTCCCGGGTGTCCGCGCTGACCGTCGGCCCCGGCGACGACCCCTCCTCCCAGATGGGCCCCCTCGTCACCGGGGCCCACCGCGACAAGGTCGTCTCCTACCTCGACCTGGGCGTCTCCGAGGGCGCGAAGCTCGTCGTGGACGGCCGGCTGACCCCCGTCCTGGGCGGCGCCGCCGCCCAGGAGACCCCCGGCTTCTGGCTGGGCCCCACGGTCCTCGACCACGTGCCCGCCGGTTCCCGGGTCCACCGGGAGGAGATCTTCGGCCCGGTCCTGGCGATCGTCCGCGTCTCCTCGTACGAGGAGGGCCTGGAGCTGATCAACGGCGGCGAGTTCGGCAACGGCACCGCGGTCTTCACCAACGACGGCGGCGCGGCCCGGCGCTTCCAGAACGAGGTGGAGGTCGGCATGATCGGCATCAACGTGCCGATCCCGGTGCCGATGGCCTTCTACAGCTTCGGCGGCTGGAAGTCCTCGCTCTTCGGTGACACCCACGTCCACGGCACCGAGGGCGTGCACTTCTACACCCGGGGCAAGGTCGTCACCTCCCGATGGCTCGACCCGAGCCACGGTGGCGTCAACCTCGGCTTCCCGACCAACGGGTAACCTCCGGACCGCGAGCCCGCGCCCCTCCTGCCGGGGCGCGGGCTCGCGTATTCTCCGGCCTCTCCCGGTGTCTCCGATTCCTCCGGTGCGGCGTACGGGGCCGTGCGTTCGCGGGCGTCCCGGGTCGGGCGATCGGCCGGTAGGCTCCCGGGCAGGTCGGTGGCGACGTCGGGAGGAAACCTCGTGGGCCTCGTGGGCAGGGACAGGCTCCGCCGGGCGCGTCTCGGCGCGCTGCTGGGAGCGGGAGGGCTGGCACTCGCCGCCTGCGCCCAGGCGGGAGTCGTGAGCACGGCCAGGCCGGTGCGCGGCCCCTCGCCCTCCGCCACGGCCGTGACACCCGCCGCCACGCCCACCCCCGGGTCCGGCACGACCCCCGGCTCGACACCCACGCCGACGCCGACACCCATGCCGTCGGCGTCCATCGGCAAGGGCGAGGGCACGCTCCAGGTGCTGACCTTCCAGGGATACGTCGAGTACGGCGGGACCAGCTCGCGGGCCAACTGGCTCACGCCCTTCGAGCAGGAGACCGGCTGCGTCGTCAAGCTCGACCGGGTCCGTACGAGTGAGGAGATGGCCGCCAGATTCGCCGAGGGCTCCTACGACGCGGTCTCGCCCGCCCCGGATCTGGCCGGTGAGCTGGTGGCGCGGGGGAAGGTGGCGCCGCTGGACACGGCGCTGGTCGCGGGCTACAAGCACATTCCCAAGCGCCTGCGCGAGCTGCCCGGCCTGCGCGTGGACGGCAGGGTCTACGGGATCCCCTACCTGTGGGGGGTCAACCAGGTGGTCCACGAGGAGGGCGGGCCCAAGGAACCGTCGGCGCTCTACGGAGCGGCCCCGGCGGCGATCAGGAACAGCCCGCTGAGCATCGCCGACGCCGCGCTCGCCCTCGGCGGGACGCGTCCGGAGCTGGAGATCGAGGACCCGTTCCAGCTCACCCCCGCCCAGCTCGACGCCGCCGTGAAACTCCTCGCCGAGGGCGCCGGTCCCGACAGGGTCTACTGGGACGGCTCCCTGGAACTGGTGAGAGCCCTGTCGGCGGGGCCGGTGCGGATCGCCCAGGCACTCCCGTACCACCTGGACCTCTTCCGACGCGCGGGCCGGCCGATGAAGGTGTCGGCGGCGCCGGTGACCGGGTGGGTCGACTCGTGGATGCTCGCGGCCAGGCCCGCCAGCCCGAACTGCGCCTACCGGTGGCTGAACTGGATGACCTCGGCGGCGCAGCGCCCCGCCGCGGCCTGGACCGGGCTCGCCCCGGCCGACCCGGAGGCGTGCGGCGGGCCCGCCCGCCGGATGTGCGAGATCTACCGCCTGCGTGACAGCCGGTGGCTGCGCGACATCCACTTCGCCACCCGCCCGACGCGCGATTGCGGGGGCCGGGGCGGGGAATGCACCGACTACACCGACTGGGTGGAGCGCTGGAAACAGCTCGTGAAGTGACCGGTTCCCCTCGGGGCCGAGGTTGACGGGGCCGAGCCCGACAGATCGGGTTCCGGCGGATCGGGTCCTGGCGGATCGGGTTCCGGCGGGGCCGGTTCGAGCCTGACGGGCTCGTCGGCCCGCCGTCCTCCTCGCGAGCCCCTTCTTCCGGCATGTCCGTGTGTCTCGCATATGGCCGCGCTTTTCGTTGTCATGATCGCTTTCAACGATGGATTCAGTGGGAAAATCATGATTCGTATATCGACTGGTCAACCAGTCAGTGGGTAGGCTACCCGTCATGAGAATCCTTCTTGTCGGAGCGGGCGGCGTCGGGTCCGCCGTCGTGCCGATCGCCGCACGCCGAGATTTCTTCGAACACATCGTGGTCGCCGACTCTCAACAGGACCGGGCCGCCGCCGTCGTGGCCAGGATCGCGGACCCGCGCTTCAGCGCCATCGGGCTGGACGCCTCCGACCGGGCCGCGGTCGAGGCCGCCCTCGCCGAGCACCGCTGCGACGTGCTCTTCAACGCGGTGGACCCCCGCTTCACCATGTCCCTGTTCGAGGCGGCGCTCAACGCCGGCGCCCACTACCTCGACATGGCGATGTCGCTGTCGCGGCCCCACCCGCGCAGGCCGTACGAGCTGACCGGGGTGAAGCTCGGCGACGAGCAGTTCGCCCTGGGCGAGGCCTGGCGCCGGAAGGGCGGGCTGGCGCTGGTCGGCATGGGCGTGGAGCCGGGGCTGGCCGACGTGTTCGCGCGCTACGCCGCCGAGCACCTGTTCGAGACCATCGAGGAGATCGGCATCCGTGACGGCTCCAACCTGGTGGTCGACGGCTACGACTTCGCGCCGACGTTCTCCATCTGGACGACCATCGAGGAGTGCCTCAACCCGCCGGTGATCTGGGAGAACGGCGGCTGGCACACCACCGAGCCGTTCAGCGAGCCCGAGGTGTTCGACTTCCCCGAGGGGATCGGGCCCGTCGAGTGCGTCAACGTCGAGCACGAGGAGGTGCTCCTCGTGCCCCGCTACATCGACGCCAAGCGGGTGACGTTCAAGTACGGCCTGGGCGAGGAGTTCATCGGGGTGCTGAAGACCCTGCACAAGCTCGGCCTGGACAACGCGAACAAGATCAAGGTGGGCGGCGTCGAGGCCTCGCCGCGCGACGTGGTCGCGGCCAGCCTCCCCGACCCGGCCACGCTCGGCGACCGGATGCGGGGCAAGACCTGCGCCGGGACCTGGGTGAAGGGCGTGGGCAAGGACGGCGCGCCACGCGAGGTCTACCTCTACCACGTGGTCGACAACGAGTGGTCGATGCGGGAGTACGGCTGCCAGGCCGTGGTCTGGCAGACGGCCGTGCACCCGGTGGTCGCCCTGGAACTGCTGGCCACCGGCGCCTGGTCGGGCAGCGGGGTGCTCGGCCCCGAGGCGTTCGACGCGGTGCCCTTCCTGGAGCTGCTCAACGCCTACGGCTCGCCGTGGGGCATGCGCGACGAGACCACCAGGACGCTCCTGTCCGCCTGACGCCCTCCCCGCCCCTTCGAAGGCTTACTTCGTAAAGGCCGCCTAGGGGTCCGGCCGCGCCAGCCGGGCGGCCCTGCCCTCCAGATAGCGCTGCTCGGGGAGGCTGGTGGTGCGCCGCGCGGCCTCCCGGTAGCCGGCCCGGGCGGCCTCGTGGTCACCGGCCGTCTCCAGCAGGTGCGCGCGCACCGCGTGCAAACGGTGGTGCCCGGCCATCCGGTCGTCGGCCTCCAGGGTCGTGAGCAGGTCGAGCCCGGCCTCCGGGCCCCGCACCATCGCGAGCGCGACGGCGTGGTTCAGCGTGACCATCGGGTTGGGGGCGAGGTGTTCGAGCAGCCGGTACAGCGCGAGGATCTGCGGCCAGTCCGTCTCCTCCGCGCGCACCGCCTCGGCGTGCACCGCGGCGATCGCGGCCTGGAGCTGGTACGGGCCGAGCGGGGCCCGCACCAGCGCGTCGGTGACGAGCGCCACCCCCTCGGCGATCGACGTCCCGCTCCACAGGCTCCGGTCCTGCTCGGCGAGCGGGATGAGCGCGCCACCGGGGCCGGTGCGTGCCGGCCGCCGGGCGTCGGTGAGCACCATGAGGGCGAGCAGCCCGGTCACCTCGCCGTCGTCGGGCAGCAGCCCGTGAACCGCGCGGGTGAGCCTGATCGCCTCGCCGGTCAGCTCGCGGCGCTGCAGGTCCGGACCCGAGGTGGCCGTGTAGCCCTCGTTGAAGATCAGGTAGAGCACGTGCAGGACCACCCGCAGCCGCTCGGCCCGTTCGTGTTCGGGAGGCGGCGCGAAGGGGATGGCCGTGCTCTTGATCCGCTGCTTGGCCCGGCTGATGCGCTGGGCCATGGTCGCCTCGGGGACGAGGAACGCGTGGGCGATCTGTGCGGTGGTCAGACCGCCGACGGCCCGAAGGGTGAGCGCGATCTGCGAGGCGGGGGTCAGGGCGGGGTGGCAGCACAGGAACAGCAGGGTCAGGGTGTCGTCCTGCCCGCCGGCGGGTTCGGCGTCGGCGGCGGGTGACAGGAACTCGTCGGCGGGCGCCCGCGCCGCGACCATGTTCTCCCTGCGGCTGCGCGCGTACTCGCTGCGCAGTTCGTCGGTCAGCCTGCGGGACGCGACCGTGATCAGCCAGCCTCGGGGGTTGTCCGGCAGGCCCTGCTCGGGCCACTGCAGGGCGGCGGCCAGCAGCGCCTCCTGCACCGCGTCCTCGCACGCGTCGAAGTGGCCGTAGCGCCGGACGAGCACGCCGAGGACCTGCGGCGCGAGCTCGCGCAGCAGGTCCTCGGCCTCGGTGGTAACGGTCACGCCTCGGTGCCGGCCCCGTCCATGATCGGCCGTACCTCCATCGCGCACAGCCGGGCGTCCGGCCAGCGCGCGGCGATCTCGGCCGCCCGCTCGGGGGTCTCGCAGTCGATCACGCAGTATCCGGCCAGGTGCTCCTTGGCCTCCAGGAACGGCCCGTCGGTGGTCGCGGGGACGCCGTCACGCACCCGCACGGTCCTGGTCTGCGACGGATCGGCGAGCGCCTCCCCTCCGACCCACTCCCCGGAGTCGGCGAGTTCCTTCATGAGGGCGTCGGCCTCGCCCATCAGGCCGTCGAGCTCCTCCTTGGAGAGGGTCTCCCAGGTCGCGGTGTTGCTGTAGATCAGCAGCATGTACTTCACGGTCTCGCTCCTCGTGCTCGCGGCGCCCGGCGCGGGTGCCTCTCACAGGCAGGTCGGAGCGGGGGAACCGGTCTCGACATCCGTCCGCGCGGGAAAGGGCTCTCGCCCTCCCCGGGGCGCGGGTGCCGTCCCCGGCCGTACGGCGGTTCGGACCCGGGCGTGCGGGCGCGCTCCGGTGCTCCGCTGCTCTGCTGCTTCGATGTTTCGATGTGGAGAAACTACCGGAGCGGACCGGTTCGGATGGGCTGCCGGGTGGGTCGCTTCCTGGCGGGCCGCCGGGTGAGCCGGTCTCGTGGCCGACGCGGGGCCCGCGCGGGGCCCGCACCGGCGGTCCGGGGAGGTTCGGGGTCCGGGGAAGGATCAGCGGTTCGGGAAGGTCAGAAGAAGGCCGCGCGCCGGGGAAGGGAGCGGGTGTCGTCCTGCTGCGGCAGCAGCGCGTCGGCGCACTCCGGGCAGGCGAAGAGGGCTGTGCCGTCGGGAAGGCGGCCGATCCTGATCCGCGGGCGGGGCCACTTCTTGTGGCAGGCCACGCAGGCGTCGCCCTCACGCTGGGTGCGGGTCAGCCCTTCCGGATCGAAGGTCATCGTGACGTTTGCCGTTCTGGGCGGCCCCCAGTTCATGCTAAATACCTCCAGCGTGGTGACCCCTTGTTTTCTCCCGTGGCTCGGCCGCGGGGAGGACGTCGACACGTTTCCTGTGTTGATCGCGCACTTTCTTATCGGAACCGTTATAACGCGGTCGCAGCCCGTGATCGCTGTGGCGGATGCCAAGCGGGGGTTAAATCACGGCCTACATGCGAGCCGTATAACGGCAAAAGGGACACTCGACATCAAGCCGGGTGCCCCTTTTGGTGCGTTCTAAACGATCAGACCTCGTTCACGGCCTTCTCCAGGATCGCGAGTCCCTCCTCCAGGAGGTGGTCGGGGATGACCATCGGCGGCAGGAAGCGCAGCACGTTGCCGTACGTGCCCGCGGTCAGCACGACCAGGCCCTCGGCGTGGCACCTTCTGGCGATCTCGCCCGCCGCCGTGGGGTGCGGCTCCTTGGTGCCGGGGACGACCAGCTCGATGGCGATCATGGCGCCCCGGCCTCGCACGTCGCCGATCACCGGGTTCCGCTCCGCCATGGCGCGCAGCCGGGGGAGCATGGTCTCGCCGATGCGGCGGGCCTTCCCGGTCAGGTCGTCGGCCTCGATGCTCTCCAGCACGCCCAGCGCCGCCTCGCAGGCGAGCGGGTTGCCGCCGTAGGTGCCGCCGAGGCCGCCCGCGTGGACCTTGTCGAGGATCTCGGCACGGCCGGTGACGGCGGCCAGCGGCAGGCCGCCCGCGATGCCCTTGGCGGTGACGATGATGTCGGGCACGATGCCCTCGTCCTCGCAGGCGAACAGGTGGCCGGTACGGGAGAAGCCGGTCTGGACCTCGTCGGCGACGAAGACGATGCCGTTGGCGCGGCAGAACTCCAGGATCCTCGGCATGAAGCCCCTGGCGGGCTCGATGAAGCCGCCCTCGCCCGCGATGGGCTCGATCACCACGGCGGCGACGTTCTCGGCGCCGATCTCCTTGGTGATCTGGTCGATCGCCTGGGCCGCGGCCTCCTCGGCGCAGTTCTCCGGGCCGGTGGGCCAGCGGAACGGGTAGGCCAGCGGCACCCGGTAGACCTCGGGGGCGAACGGGCCGAAGCGGTGCTTGTACGGCATGTTCTTGGCCGTCAGCGTCATCGTCAGCAGGGTCCGGCCGTGGTAGCCGTGCTCGAAGACGACGACCGCCTGGCGGCCGGTGGCGTGGCGGGCGACCTTGACCGCGTTCTCCACGGCCTCGGCGCCGCTGTTGAGCAGGAAGGTGCGCTTCTCGTGGTCGCCGGGGGTGATCTCGTTGAGCCTCTCGGCGACCCGCACGTACGACTCGTACGGCGTGACCATGAAGCAGGTGTGGGTGAAGTCCGCCACCTGCCTGCGCACCCGTTCGACGACGCGCGGGGCGGAGTTGCCGGCACCGGTCACCGCGATGCCGGAGCCGAAGTCGATCAGCGAGTTGCCGTCGGCGTCGACCACGACACCGCCTCCCGCGTGCGTCACGAAGACGGGCAGCGTGGTGCCGATGCCCGGGGGCACGGCGGCCTGCTTGCGCGCGAGCAGCTCGCGGGACCTCGGGCCGGGAATCTCGGTGACGAGGCGGCGCTCCTGCGGAAGCGAGGGGCCGCCCTCGGTGACGGTGCTCATGATGTGAAGCTATGTCGCGAATGCCGGTGTGCCGATGATGCACTATGGCAAAATTGCAGGGAGCAGAATAGACATAACGTATAAAACGGGGGTGGTGGTGGCGCCGACGCTGAGCACCGTCATGCGGAGGCTGCAGCTCGGGCTCGTCGTGCTCGCCGGGCGGGAGGCGCTCGACCGGCCGGTGCGCTGGGTGGCGGTCAGCGAGCTGGAGGACCCCACCCCGTTCCTGGAGGGCGGCGAGCTCGTCCTCACCACGGGCATGCGCCTGGACGCCGGCAACGCCGGTCCCTACGTCGAGCGCCTGGTCGCCAGGGGGGTCGCCGGGCTCGGGTTCGGCGTCGGGCTCGGGCACGAGACGATCCCCGAGGCGCTGGTCGAGGCCGCCGCGCGGGCCGGGCTGCCGCTGGTCGAGGTGCCGCGCGACACCCCGTTCGTCGCCATCGGCAAGACGGTCAGCGAGCTGATCGCCGCCGAGCAGTACGACGAGCTCAGCAACGCCTTCGCCGCCCAGGGCCGCCTCACCCGCGCCGCGCTGCGCCCGGAGGGCCCGCGCGCGGTGATCGACCGCCTGGCCCGCGAGCTGGGCGGCTGGGCGATCCTGCTCGACGAGGCGGGGACCGTACGGCATCTGGCGGGCAGGGGAGCGGCGGCGGCGGCCGCCGGAGACCTCGGCCCCGAGCTGGAGCGGCTGAGGAGGATCACGAGCCAGGGCGCCCCCGCGAGCGTGGCGCTCTCCTCGCCCGAGGAGCACGTCATCGTGCGGCCCCTCGGGGCCCGCCGCGTCAGGGGGTTCCTCGCCGTCGGCGCCGGCCGGTCCTTCACCCCGGTCGCGCACACCGTGGTCAACGCCGCCGCGTCCCTGCTGACGCTCGCCGTCGAGCACGGCGGGGAGCACCTGGCCGCCGAGCGCCGGGTCCGCTCCGCGGTGCTGCGGCTGCTGCTGGCCGGGCAGGCGGACGCCGGGCGCGAGACGCTGGAGCGGCTGGGGGAGCGGCTCGACGGCGGGCCGCTGGTGGTGGTCGCCTGCGCCGGAGAGCCGGAGGCGCTGCTGGAGGCCGCCGGGAGCGAGTTCGCGGCGGCCGACGGTGACGCCGGCGGTGACAGGGTGGTTTTGCTGGTCCCGGCCTCGCGGGCCGGTGCCGTGGCCGCGGCGCTCGGCGAGCACGGCCTCGTCGGCGTCGGCGATCCGGTCGGTCTCGGCGACCTGCGCGCGGGGCTCGACCAGGCCGGCCGGGCGCTCGCCGCGGCCGGGCACGGCACCGCGCGGGTGGTGCGCTTCGCCGACCTGGCGGGCCAGGGACTGCTCTCCCTGCTCGACGCCGACGTGGCGGAGGCGTTCTCCTCGGCGCTGCTCGCCCCGCTCAGGGAGTCCGGCTCGCGCGCGGACCTGCTGGGGTCCCTGCGCGCCTACCTGGACTGCAACGGACACTGGGACGCGGCGGCGCAGCGGCTCGGGGTGCACCGCCACACCCTGCGCTACCGCATGCGCCGGGTCGCGGAACTGGTCGGCCGAGACCTCGAGGATCCCGCGGTCCGCGCCGAGCTCTGGGTCGCCCTGGCCGTCGCCAGGTGACGGCCGCGCCCGGGGACCCGGGACGGGGCCGGGCTGGAAGTGGCCGGCGTCCCCGTCCGGAGCGCGCCGTCAGGAGCGGTGGCGGTCGACGACCAGGTAGCGGGAGATGACGGCGTAGGTGACCGTGTCGTAGGTGTTGCCGTCGCGCAGGTGCCCGGCACGTTCCAGGCTGATCGCGCCCTGGGCGGCGGCCCACACGGCGTCGGCGATCTTCCTGGGCTGGGTGGGGACGATGTACCCGGCCGAGATGCAGTCGGCGATCACCCGGTCGACGATGTTCAGCGCCGCGCGGGCGAGGGTCCTGGCCCGCTCGCTCGGCGCGAAGCCGGGGATCGCGCGCTCGAACATCAGGGCGTAGTAGCCGGGCTCGTCCAGCGCGGCCTCCCGGTAGACGGGGCCCAGGGCGATGAGGTGCTCCAGCGCGTCCTTGCGCGAGGGGACGGCCTCCAGGCGGCGCCGGAAGCGCTCGAAGCCTTCCAGGTAAAGGGCCTCGGCCAGGCCCTCCTTGCTGCCGAACATGGTGTAGATGACGGTCGTCGAGCATTCCGCCTCGGTGGCGATGCGGCGCATCGACAGGCTCTCCGGCCCGATGGTGACCAGCAACTGGCTGGCGACGTCGAGCAGCCTGGCGCGAAGCTGGTCCTGGGACGCCCGTTCACCGATCAGATAGGCACCCTGAAGGCCGCGCGGCGCCGAGGAGGTCATGCGCCCACGCCCTTCCACTCTCATCGTCCATCCGGTGACTTAGCCACGCCCGGGATCATTCAAACCGGCACCTGTAAGGAATATCCCCGAATACCCCTGTTTTCGTTACAGGGGGCGGGGGGCGGATTTTATGCGGAACGGTGTGCCGCCACGGGGCTGTTGTGCGGAGTGGAGTAAGGCTGCCTCCGCGCCGGTGACATAGCGTCGGAGCATGGACGTGCGCCCCTTCTGGCTCGCCGGACGCCCCGCCACGGGCGAGGCCGAGCTCACCGTGACCAACCCGCATGACGGCCGCGTCGTCGCCGTCTGCTCAGTGCCGACCGACGGCCAGGTCGAGGAGGCCGTCGCCGCGGTGGCGGCCGTGAGCAAACAGGCGGCCGCGCTCCCGATCCACGTGCGGGCCGAGGCTCTCGCGCACGTCTCGCGCCGCCTGGCCGAGCGGGCCGACGAGATCGCTGCCCTGATCACCGCCGAGAACGGCAAGCCGATCTTCTGGGCCCGCGGCGAGGTCGCCCGCGCGGTCTCCACCTTCAGGTTCGCGGCCGAGGAGACCCGCCGCCTCGGCGGCGAGACTGTGCGCCTGGACACCGAGGCCGCCTCCGCCGGCCGCCTCGCCTACGTCTCGCGAGTCCCGTACGGCCCGATCCTGGGCATCAGCCCGTTCAACTTCCCGCTCAACCTGGTGGCGCACAAGGTGGCCCCCGCCATCGCCGTCGGGGCCCCGATCGTCCTCAAGCCCGCCCCGGCGACGCCGGTATCCGCGCTGGTCCTGGGCGAGATCCTGGCCGAGACCGACCTGCCCGAGGGCATGTTCTCCGTGCTCCCGGTGTCCAACGACAGCGCCGGCGCGCTGGTCGAGGACCCGCGCCTGCCGGTCGTCTCCTTCACCGGCTCGGCCCCCGTGGGGTACGCGATCATGGACCGGGTCCCGCGCAAGCACGTGACCCTGGAGTTGGGCGGCAACGCCGCCGCGGTCGTGCTCGCCGACGCCGACCTCGACTGGGCCGCCTCGCGGATCGCGCTGTTCTCCAACTACCAGGCCGGTCAGAGTTGCATCGCCGTCCAGCGCGTGATCGTCGAGGAGTCGGTCCACGACGACTTCGTGGCCCGGCTCGTCCCGGCCGTCGAGGCCCTGGTCACCGGCGACCCCGCCGACGAGAAGACGCAGGTCGGCCCGCTCGTGTCGGCCGACGCCGCCGAGCGCGTGGAACGGTGGGTCGGCGAGGCCGTCTCGGCGGGGGCCCGCCTGCTGACCGGCGGCACCCGCGACGGCGCCGCCTTCGCGCCCACCGTGCTCGCCGACGCACCGGCCGACGCCAAGGTCTCCCGCGAGGAGGTCTTCGGCCCCGTGATGGTCGTCCAGAAGGTGTCCGGGGTGGACGAGGCGTTCGCCGCGGTCAACGACTCCAGATACGGGCTGCAGGCCGGGGTGTTCACCCGCAGCCTCGACAACGCGTTCAAGGCGAACCGGGAGCTCGAGGTCGGCGGTGTGATCATCGGTGACGTGCCGTCGTACCGTGCCGACCAGATGCCCTACGGAGGGGTGAAGGACTCGGGGGTCGGCCGCGAGGGTCTCCGCTCGGCCATCGCCGACTTCACCTACGAGAAGGTCATGGTGCTCACCGGCCTGACCCTTTAGAGCCGGCCGCCTGGAACCGGCCGCGTCCCGAGTGCCGCCTCAGCGCCGGGGTCATGACGCGGAGGCCGTGGCGTAGAGGGTCTTGGCGGAGTCGCCGAAGTAGGGGCCGTACATGGTGTGGCGGTCGTCGCTGTACTTGAAACTGCTCACCGAGACGATCGTGCCCCGGCCGGTGGAGGCGTTGAAACCGCTCAGCCACGGACCCCCGCTGGATCCGGCGGTCATGTCGCAGCGCATGCCCTGGTCGCCGGTCTGCCCGTTCGGGTCCTCGCGCAGCGGGCCCGCGCAGTAGACCAGGTGCTCGCCGTCGTAGGGCGAGTCGGCGGGGAATCCGAAACCGCTGGCGAGGCGCCCCCTGGGGGCGCCGAAGGCGATGTCCTGGCCGCCGACGGCGTCGCCGAGGTGCTTGCCGCCGCTGGTGTTGACCGCCACCATGCCGATGTCGTGGCTGTCGTCGCCCTCGCGCGACCAGGGGCCCGCGACGAACATGCGGCGCGCGGTGTACTGCCCGTACGGGCGGCGGCCCTTGCTGTAGCCGGGGACGAAGGTCCAGTTGTCGGCCCAGGCGCCGGTGCCGTCCTTGACGCAGTGTCCGGCGGTCACCACCAGGTCCTTGTTGGCGCTCCTGACCGAGCTGGCCGAGCACACGAAGTCGCTGCCCTTGATGGTGAGGAACACCCGCCCCGTGGTGCGCCCCACCACCCCGCCGGAGGTCCAGCGGGCGCCCGCGGTGCGGGACGCGGCGCCGTGCGGGCTCCGGCGGGGGACCACCCCCTGCCCGGCGGCGGAGAGCCGCCCGAGCATCCCGGTGACCTTGGCGAGCCGGTCGACGGGGAGCGCCGAGGCCATCCGGCGGGGGGTCCAGTAACCGAGCACGCGCTCCCGCTCCGACGCGGTGGGAGCGGTCGCGTGCCCGACGACGTCCGGCATGCCGGACGCCGAGCCTGTTTTCTGGGCGAAGGGTGTGACGAGGGTCTTCACGGCCCGCTGCCCGGACGCGGTGGCCGTCTGCCAGGTGGCCGTCGCGCCGGTCGTCGGGGCGCTCAGCAACCCGGCGACGAGCGGGGCGGCCGCAAGCAGGGGGAGGCTTGAGGTCATGAAACCCGAGTTTGCACTACGAGGGGTGTTCTTGTGATTACTTCTGGTGAATATCAGGGGGTGCCGGTGGTCTGGGCGGCCTCGTAGACGGCCTGCGCCTCGGTCCCGAAGTAGGGGCCGAACATCCAGCCGGTGGCGAAGGCGTACTTGAAGCTGTTCACCGAGTTGAGGGTGCCCAGGCCGGTGCTCTCGTTGAAGTCGAGGAACCAGGGCCCGCCGCTCGACCCGCCGGTCATGTTGCAGTTCAGCCCGATGTCGCGGGACATCAGGAAGTCGTCGAACGCCCGCCCGGCACAGTAGATCAGCCTGGAGCCGTTGTACGGCGCGGCCGCCGGGTAGCCGAAGGAGTGCATCTGCCGGCGGCGCGCCTGGTTGAAGGAGACGCCCTGGCCGCCGACCACGTCGGTCAGCGACCTGCCGTTCAGCGGGGCCACCACGGCTGAGGCCACGTCGTAGTTGACGTCCTCGCTGTTGTTCCACTGCGGGGTGGTGTAGAGGGTGGTCGCCACCCAGGTGCCGTGCGGCCGGTTGCCGTTCTCGTACCCCGGCACGAACACCCAGTTGCCGTGGAAGGCGCCGCCCATCCTCACGCAGTGCCCCGCCGTGATCACGGTGCTCTTGTTCTCGCTGGTCACCGCGTTCGCGGAGCAGGAGGCGTTGCGGCCCTGGTAGGTGAAGAACACGCGCCCGGCGGTCTTGACGATCGCCCCGCCGCGGGTCCACGCCGCGCCGGTGGAGGCCCGGACGGCCGCCGAGCCCTTGGTGGCCGTGACGGCGTCGCCGTCGGGCTCGGTCGCGGGGACGGAGACGGGATCGGCCGCAGCCTGGGCCGCGATCGCCCCGGCGGTGAGCCGGGCGCCGTCCTTCTCGGGGACGAGGGCGGCGAGCGGCCGGGCCGCCTCCATCTTCGCCTCGGTCCAGTAGCGCTGGACGGTCTGCTGCTCCTTCCTGGTGTCGGCCGCCTCCTTCTCGACCGGCTGGGGAACGGCCCGCGCCGAGGTGACGCCGCCCGCGCCCGCAGCGCCCGCTGTGCCCGCTGCGGCACCCGTGCCGGCGTCCGCCGTGGCGCCGTGCGCGATCGTCGTGGAGAGCAGGGTGCTTCCCGCGATGGCGGTGAGAATAGGGACGAGCCGTGCCTTGCGCCGCATATGTACCTCCCGAGGGCCTGTTGCTGTTCCGGGAAGCTAGTGCGCCGTACGTACGCATTTCTCAGGCTTTACAACTATTGATATGACGAAATTCGGACTTAAATACCGACTTTTATCCTGTGTTTCATGTCTAACAGATTTTCGCCATGATCCAGGCTGATCATGAGTGGTATGACCCGCCACGGCCGATTCGACAGCGCGGCCCGAGCCGGGAGAATGGGGCGGTGCAGCCAGACACCGTCCGTTCCGTCGTCCTGCTCGGCTCGACCGGGTCCATCGGGACCCAGTCCCTCGACGTCATCGCCCGCAACCCCGGCAGGTTCCGGGTGGCCGCGCTGGCCGCCTACGGCGGCCGGATCGACCTGCTCGCCAGACAGGCGGCCGAGTTCCGGCCCGACGTGGTCGCCGTCGCCGATCCCTCCGCCGTCCCGGAGCTGCGCGAGGCCCTGACCGCGTACGGGGCGGGCGCGCGTGTGCTGGCCGGGCCCGAGGGGGTGGCGGAGGCCGCCGCCCTGCCCGCCGACATCGTCCTCAACGGCATCACCGGGGCGCTGGGGCTGACCTCCACGCTGGCCGCGCTGGAGGCCGGCCGGGTGCTCGCGCTCGCCAACAAGGAGTCGCTGATCGTCGGCGGACCGCTGGTGAAGCGCCTGGCCAAACCCGGCCAGCTGATCCCGGTCGACTCCGAGCACGCCGCGCTGGCCCAGTGCCTGTGGGCCGCCGGGCCCACCGGCCCCGACGCCTCCGCCGTGCGCCGCCTGGTCGTCACCGCGAGCGGCGGGCCCTTCCGCGGCAGGTCGCGCGCGGACCTCGCGGACGTCACCCCCGAGCAGGCCCTCGCCCACCCCACCTGGTCGATGGGGCCGGTCATCACGGTGAATTCCGCCACACTCGTCAACAAGGGGCTCGAGGTCATCGAGGCCCACCTTCTCTTCGACATCGGCTTCGACCGCATCGAGGTCGTCGTCCACCCGCAGTCGGTCATCCACTCGATGGTGGAGTTCGTCGACGGCTCGACCATCGCCCAGGCCAGCCCGCCGGACATGCGCCTGCCCATCGCGCTCGCCCTCGGCTGGCCCGAGCGGGTCGCCGACGCCTCCCCCGCGGTCGACTGGACCACCGCCCACACCTGGACGTTCGAGCCGCTCGACGACGAGGCCTTCCCCTCCGTCGCGCTGGCCCGCCACGTCGGCGCGGCCGGCGGCACGGCCCCGGCCGTCTACAACGCCGCCAACGAGGTCTGCGTCGAGGCCTTCATGGCCGGGCGACTGCCGTTCCTCGGCATCGTCGACACCGTGGCGGCGGTGGTCTCCGAGCACACCGTGACCGAGGCCGGTTCGGTGGCCGAGGTCCTCGATGCCGACTCCTGGGCGCGGATACGGGCACGCGAGCTCACCGGGACTGCCTAGACTGATGAGTGTCGTCGACACTTCAAGGGCTGAAAATGACTTCTGTTGCTCTCGGAATCCCGTCCGTAAGGACCAGGCCGATCGCCGAGCGACGCATATCCCGTCAAATCATGGTCGGCTCCGTCCCCGTGGGCGGGGACGCGCCGGTCTCCGTCCAGTCGATGACCACCACGGTCACCGCAGACATCAACGCGACGCTCCAGCAGATCGCCGAGCTGACCGCCTCGGGCTGCCAGATCGTCAGGGTCGCCGTCCCCTCCCAGGACGACGCCGACGCGCTGCCGATCATCGCCAGGAAGTCGCAGATCCCGGTGATCGCCGACATCCACTTCCAGCCGAAGTACGTCTTCGCCGCGATCGAGGCGGGCTGCGCGGCGGTCAGGGTCAACCCCGGCAACATCAAGAAATTCGACGACAAGGTCGGTGAGATCGCGCGCGCGGCCGGCGAGCGCGGCGTGCCGATCCGGATCGGCGTCAACGCCGGCTCGCTCGACCCCCGCCTCCTGCAGAAGTACGGCAAGGCCACTCCCGAGGCGCTGGTGGAGTCGGCGCTCTGGGAGTGCTCGCTGTTCGAGGAGCACGGCTTCCGCGACATCAAGATCTCCGTCAAGCACAACGACCCGGTCGTGATGGTCCAGGCCTACCGCCTGCTCGCCGCCCGGTGCGACTACCCGCTCCACCTCGGCGTCACCGAGGCGGGTCCGGCCTTCCAGGGCACGATCAAGTCCGCGGTCGCGTTCGGTGCCCTGCTCGCCGAGGGCATCGGCGACACCATCCGCGTGTCGCTGTCGGCTCCTCCGGTCGAGGAGGTCAAGGTCGGCAACCAGATCCTGGAGTCGCTCAACCTGCGCGAGCGCGGCCTGGAGATCGTCTCCTGCCCCTCCTGCGGGCGCGCCCAGGTCGACGTCTACACCCTGGCCGAGCAGGTCCAGGCAGGGCTCGAAGGGCTGAAGGTCCCGCTGCGCGTCGCGGTGATGGGGTGTGTCGTCAACGGTCCCGGCGAGGCCCGCGAGGCCGACCTCGGCGTCGCGAGCGGCAACGGCAAGGGCCAGATCTTCGTCAAGGGCGAGGTCATCAAGACCGTCCCCGAGTCGCAGATCGTGGAGACCCTGATCGAGGAGGCCCTGCGTCTCGCCGAGGAGATGGGCGTGGAGGTCGACCTCGACGACGACGCCCCGGGCCCCCAGGTCGTCGTCAGCTGACCGCTCGATCCTCTGATCCCTCCGGCCGCTCGGCCGGAGGGATTTCCGCCCGCCCCCGGTATCGCGCCGGGGTGCGGGCTGCTTCGTGTGGCGGCCCCCCTCCGCCGGATCCGTATCGGGGCGGACCGGGCCTTTCGTGAGGTCCTCGCACGTGACCCGATACCGGACCGGGCCTTTCGTGATGTTCCCGCACGTGACCCGATACCGGGGCGGACCGGCTCTTCCGCGACGTACCGCGCGAGGTCTGCGCCCGACCTCGTGTCATTACACTTAGCAATCATCTGACTACACTTTGCCAGGCATCCGGCTGTGTTCCGGATGGTCGCGCCGCCCCCGGGAGACCATCGCCTCTGCCGTACGAGTAGGGGGATCACACAGTGAAGAAGAGGGTCGTCGGGATCGCCGCGAGCATCGCGATGCTGGCCGCGGCGGTGGGGGTGCCGCAGGGGGCGGTGGCCCAGGAGAGACAGGGGCTGGTCTGGGGGCCCTGCGAGGGAGCGACCCCGGTGACCGGGGCGGTGCCCGCTCCCGCCGGACGGGTGGACAACCCGATGGAGTGCGCCACCGTGAGGGTGCCGCTCGACTACGCCAACCCGCACCAGACCATCGGCATCGCCCTGAACCGGATCAGGGGGAAGGCCACCCACGACCGTCTCGGCGCGCTGCTGGTCAACCCTGGTGGTCCCGGGGCGTCGGGCCGGGACCTGGTCAGGGGCGTCGCGGCGGGTCTTCCCGAAGGACTGGCCGACAGGTTCGACGTGATCGGCTTCGACCCGCGCGGAGTGGGGGCGAGCGAGCCCGCGCTGAGGTGCGTCGACCCCAGGAAGTACTACGAGGCGCCCCGCCCCGACCAGGTGCCGGTCAGCAGGCGCGACGAGAGCGTGCTGATCGCCCGGGCCCGCAAGTACGCCCAGGCGTGCGGCGAGCGGTGGAGCTGGATGCTGCCGCACATGACCACCGAGAACTCCGCCAGGGACATGGACGTGATCAGGGCGGCGCTCGGCGAGTCGAAGATCAGTTTCCTGGGTTACTCGTACGGAACCTACCTCGGCGCGGTCTACGCGACGCTCTTCCCCGACCGGCTCAAGCGGCTCGTCCTGGACAGCGTGGTCGATCCGCGCGGCATCTGGTACCGCTCGAACCTCGACCAGAGCATCGCCTTCCAGGACAGGCACGAGGACTTCCTGAAGTGGATCGCCCGCCACAACCCGGTCTACCGGCTCGGCGCCACCGAGAGGGCGGTCTCCTTCGCCTGGGACGCCATGCGCGACCGGCTGGGCGACCGCCCGGCCGGAGGGGTGGTCGGCCCGAGCGAGCTCGACGACGTCTACACCCTGGGCGGTTACTCCGACGCCGTCTGGCCGCAGCTGGCCAAGGCCTTCTCCGCCTACGTCAAGAAGGGCGAGGCGACCCCCCTGGTCAACACCTACCGCAAGCACGCGGTGAACGACGCCAAGGACGAGAACAGCTACGCGGTCTACCTCGCGGTGCAGTGCCGCGACGCCGCCTGGCCGCGCGACTGGGCGCGCTGGCGGGCCGACATGACCAAGGCCAACGCCAAGGCGCCCTTCCTCACCTGGCCCAACGCCTGGTACAACGCGCCGTGCGCGTTCTGGCCGCAGCAGGCGGGCAGGCCCGTGCAGATCCGTGACGACGCCAAGCTGCCGCCGATCCTGCTGATCCAGGGCGAGCGCGACGCCGCCACCCCGTACGCCGGGGCGGTGCGGATGCGCGCCATGTTCCACCGCTCCCGGCTGCTGGCCGTGCCCGGCGGCAACCACGGGGTCGCGCTCAACGGGAACGCCTGCGTCGACCGGCGCCTGGCCGCCTACCTCAGGGAGGGCACCCTTCCCGGCGGTCGTCAGAGCTCCGGCACGCCGGACGCCCGGTGCCCGGGAATCCCCGCGCCCGTACCGGTGGTCGCCCCCGCGACCGTCCGCGTTCCCGCCGGGCACACGGCAGGACGAGGTGACCAAAGCAGGTAGATGAGAGGCTCTGTGTTGGTTCCTGCCAAATTCGAGGGGGTCGCGTAGGCTGAGCACGTGATGCTGCGCACAACGGCGTCGCGCGTGCTCGACGACAACGATCGAGACGAGGTCCTGGCGCTTCTCGACACCGACCCCGTCGGCAATGTCTTCGTCGCCTCCAGGGTCCGTTCGGTCGGGCTCAATCCGGCCAGGCTCGGTGGCCAGATGTGGGGGTTCGGGCCGCGCGGCGGCCTGACCTCCATCTGTTACGCCGGGGCGAACCTGGTTCCGGTCAACGCCGGTACGGACGCCGTCTACGCCTTCGCCGATCGCGCGCGCAAGCAGGGCCGCCGCTGCTCCTCGATCGTCGGCCCGGCGGACGCGGTGGAGGTGCTCTGGGAGCGGCTGGAGCCGTACTGGGGGGCCGCCCGCGCGATCCGCTGGGCACAGCCGGTCATGGTGACCGGTGAGCCGTCGCCCGTCCCCGCCGACCCGCTGGTGCGCCGCGTCCGGCCCGAGGAGTTCGACATCCTGCTTCCGGCCTGCGTGGCGATGTTCACCGAGGAGGTGGGCGTCTCCCCGGAGCTCGGGGACGGCGGCGCCCTCTACCGGTCCAGGGTCGCCGAGCTGATCAGGATCGGCAGGTCCTACGCCCGCATCGAAGGCGGCAAGGTCGTCTTCAAGGCCGAGATCGGCGCGGTGACGCCGCACGCCTGCCAGATCCAGGGCGTCTGGGTCCACCCCGACATGCGCGGGCGCGGCCACGCGGTGGCGGGGATGGCCGCGGTGATCAAGCACGCGCTCGACTACTTCGCCCCCGTGGTGTCGCTGTACGTCAACGACTACAACGCCCCCGCCAGGGCCGCCTACCGCAGGGCCGGTTTCGTCGAGGTCGGCACCTTCATGTCGGTGCTCTTCTGAGGTCTCTTCGCCAGGTTCGCCAGGCCTCCTGTGAGGCCGGAACTCAGGGGCTGCGGACCAGCCGGGTCACGAGGTGCTCCAGCTCCGTCTCCGGATCCGCGGTGAGGCCGGCGTGGACCGGGCCGGTCTGCACGATCGTGCTGCGCGGAGCGGTCAGCCAGCGGAAGCGGCTGCCCAGCGGTTCCCCGGTCAGGGGTCCCGAGTCACTGCCGCAGGAGCGCTGGTAGGCGCCGAGCGCGTGCCGTACCCCGTCGAGGTCCACCCCGGTGTCGAGGGCGCGCAGGCGCGCCTCGTCCAGCTCCACCCGGGCGCACAGGTAGTCGCGGGGCTGGCAGTACAGCAGCACACCGGCGTTGATCAGCTCGCCGCGCTCCACGCGGGGGATGACCCGGATGACCGCGTACTCGTAGACGTCCTTCACCGGTTGTCCTTCCAGAACGCGCCCACCGAGCCGGTCTTCCTCTCCTGGTCCTGACGGGGCTCCTGGCCCGACGGCCCCGACGGCCCCGGCAGCCAGGTGCGCGGTCCCTGGGCGCGGGCCAGCAGGTGCTCGACGTACGCCTGCCGCACGGCCTGCGCCCCGTCGAACCCGGGCTCGTCCTCCAGCCACTCGTCGGGGACCTCGTCCACCACCCCGTCGAGCAGGTCTCTGGTGATCAGCTCGCTGAACTCGGCGTCGGCCTCGGGCATCCGGGTGGCGAAGGGCGCCATCACGTGGTCGCTCGCGTCGAAGTCGCGCAACGGGTTGGCCGAGGGCCAGTTGTGATGGAACCAGAGCGCCGCGCCGTGGTCGATCAGCCAGGTGTCGCCGTGCCACAGGAGCAGGTTCGGGTTGCGCCAGCTCCGGTCGACGTTGTGGATCAGCGCGTCGAACCAGAGCAGGCGGGAGGCGAACCCGGCCTCGGGGGGCCAGGCCAGCGGCTCGAAGCCCAGCGCGCCCGGCAGGAAGTCGACCGCCAGGTTGTTGCCCTCGCTGGCCTTGAGCAGGTCCTGGATCTCCTCGTCGGGCTCGCGGGCGCCGAGTTGCGGATCGACGTCGATCACCTTCAGCTCGGGCGTACGGAATCCCAGGCGCCGGGCCAGCCCGGCGGACACGATCTCCGCGACCAGGACCCGGCGGCCCTGCCCGGCACCGCGGAACTTCACGACGTGGGTGCCGAGGTCGTCCGCCTCCATGATCCCGGGCAGTGAGCCGCCCTCGCGCAGCGGTGTCACGTAACGGGTGGCTTTGATCGCTTCAAGCACCTCGCCAGGCTACCGGGTCGGCTCGCGGTTCCCGTCCGGGCGGGGGGACGTCCCGTGCGGGCCGAGAGGCGGAGGGAGGAGAGGCGGGGGAAAAGGGGCCGTGAGAAGGGCCGTGAGAAGCCGTGAGAAGGAGGGCGGTTCGCGCGGGGCGGGTGGCGGAGGGAAAGGCGGGAAAGGCGGGAAAGGCGGGAAAGGCGGGAAAGGCGGGAAAGGCGGGAAAGGCGGGAAAGGCGGGAAAGGCGGGAAAGGCGGGAAAGGTGGGAAAAGGGCCGCGAGAAGGAGGGCGAGGAGAAAACGGCGCGGTGGGCCGGAAGAAAAGGCGGCCGCGTATTCGGGGGATGTGTTATGTCTTGCCCTGGCCTGAGCATCACATGAGTGTCACGGTGAGGAAGACAAGACCTTCATTCCCGTTGACTGTCGGCGATGCTTCTTCTTGAGTGAGAAGGGTGGCGGCGAGGGGAGGCTCGCGTGCCGTATGCGCAGCCGCTCAAAACGGGGGATCCGGCGGGGCTCGGTGAGTACGAGATCATCGGGCGTCTCGGAGAGGGTGGGCAGGGGGTGGTCTACGTCGGGGTGCGCCCCGACACCGGCTCCGAGCCCTACGCGGTCAAGCTTCTGCACGGTTCGGTGGGGGAGGACCCCGAGGTCTTCCTGCGCGAGGTGGAGCTGGCGAAGCAGGTGGCCCGGTTCTGCACGGCCCAGGTGATCGACGCCGGGCTGGACGGCGACCGCCCTTACATCGTCAGCGAATACGTCGACGGCCCGTCGCTCCACCGCGAGGTCGCGGTCAGCGGGCCCCGCGAGGGAGGCAGGCTGGAGCGCCTGGCCATCGGCACGGCCACCGCGCTGGCGGCCATCCACCGGGCCGGGATCGTGCACCGCGACTTCAAGCCGCAGAACGTGCTGCTCGGTCCCGACGGGCCGAGGGTCATCGACTTCGGGCTGGCCAGGGCGCTGGACGCCGCGGCCACCCAGAGCGGGCGCGGCGCGGGCACCCCCGCCTACATGGCGCCCGAGCAGGTGGAGGGCGCCGAGATCAACCCGGCGGCCGACGTCTTCGCCTGGGGTGCCACGATGTGCTTCGCCGCCAACGCCCACGCGCCCTTCGGGCAGGACTCGATCGCGGCCGTCCTGAACCGGATCCTCACCGCGGCCCCGCAACTGGGCCGTCTCGACGGGCTGCTCGGCGCGCTGGTGGTCGACTGCCTGGACAAGAATCCCCGCAACCGCCCTACCAGCAGGGAGCTGCTGCTCGCGCTGCTCGGCGACGACGGGGGCCGGTCGGTGATCGAGTCCCGCTCCTCGCCGGTGCCGGGATTCCCGCCCGCGCCCGGCGGGCCTGACGTCTCCGGCCCTGCGGTCTCCTCCGGCCCCTCGGCTTTCTCCGCTCAGCCCGGTGTCACGGGCCTTTCCGGCCGGTGGGGCGCGACGGGGACCGGCCGGCGGGCCGGGTTCGGCGGGACCGGTGAACCGGGCGGTGCGTCCCCGGCGGGCGCGAGGCCCGGCGGGCGCGCGTTCCCCGCCGGAGGCGAGGACTTCGACGAGCCCAGGACCCACCCCGGGCAGGCGGCCACCAGGGCCTCGGTCGCGGTCTCCGGCGCGCTGCTCGTCAGCGCCGCCGTGCTGGTGGGAGTCCTGGTCCCGGCTCTGAGCGGCGCCGCGCCGGGCGGCGTGCCCGCCCCGCCGGTCGTCCCGGCGGTGGAGTCCACCTCCCAGGGCGACACCACGTCGCACGAGGGCAGGGCGAGCGCTCCGATCAAACCGCTCCCGATCCCGCCGACGGTCCCGGCCAAGCCCCCGCGCGCGGAGGGCGTCAGATCCTCCCCCCTGCCGCCCCCCGTCGCCACGGTGGTCGTGCCCGCGCTCGTCGGGCTGGATCGTTCCGAGGCGGCGCGCCTGATCAAACGGGCCGGGCTGGTCGCCGGGGCCGTCAAGGCGGTCAACTCCGGCCGGCCGCTCGGTGAGGTGCTCGCGAGCAGCCCAGCGGCGGGGACCGCGCTGCCGAAGAGGGGCAGGGTCGACCTGCAGGTCTCCGGCGGCACCCAGGTGCCCACGCTGGTCGGCCTCGCCAGGAGAGCCGCCCAGGCGGCGCTGGCCCGGGCGGGGCTGGCCGTCGGCGGGGTCGGCACGCGCTGCTCGGACCAGCCGGCCGGGCGGGTGCTCGCCAGCACCCCCGGCGCGGGCAGGCGTGTCTCCCCGGGGAGCGCGGTGGAACTCGTCGTCTCCAGGCACGGCGTCCCGGTGCCGCCGGTCGCCGGCCAGAGCGCGACCGACGCCTCCAACACCCTCGCCGGGGCGGGGTTCGCCGTACGGACGCGGGCGCGGCTGGTCACCGGCGCGGGCCAGGACGGAGTGGTGCTGGCGCAGAGCGTGGCGCCCGGCACCTGCGCCAGGCCCGGTGCGACGATCGTGATCACTGTCGGTGTCGGGGGCCAGAGCGGACCGGGGCCGGGGCCGGGTCCGGGGGAGAGCACCGAGCCTCCCGATCCCACGGTCCCGCCGGCGCCCGTTCCCGGGGAGGCCGCCCCTTCCGGGTGAGGCGTCCGGGGTGACGAGACGCGGAGAGCCCCGGAAGGGATGCTTCAGAGGGAGGCCAGCACCATGGCCAGGAGGGTCTTCCCGACCTCTTCCTCGGGAAGATCGATCGTCTTGACCACCGACTGGAGCGAGCCGAGTACGGCCCAGGCCCAGATCCGGCGGGCGGGGTCCGGGTCGGGCCCGGCCAGGCGGCGGTAGATCGCGTCGCGGAAGGCGCGGATGGCCTCGCCGGGGGAGCCGGGGGGCGCGTCGTCGGCGCCGCTGATGTCCTCCATGATCAGCCGGATGATCGCCCGGTGCCTGACCGTGAAGGTCACCAGGGCCTCGGCGAAGGCGCGGTCGTCGTCGAAGTCGTCTTCGATCAGGGCCACGATGTCCTGGCCGGCGGGGGCGATGAGCTCCGTGGCCAGGCGGTCCTTGGGATGGAAGTGGTAGGCGACGGCCGTCTTCGTCAGGCCGACGGCGGAGGCGATGTCGGCGAGCGAGGTCGCCGCGTAGCCGCGTTCGGCGAACAGCTGGCGGGCGGCGTCGAGGATCCGCTCACGCGTGTCGTGCCCGTGCTCGAGTGTGGTCATCGTCTCAGTCCCACGTCGCCTAGAGCATTTCCGGATTTGTCCCCCTACTCTTTTACCGTAGGTTCTGTACGAGCGTACAGTACGGCTTTTCAGGACGTTTGACACTCAACGCGGGGCGGTCACCGATGTCTGGTTTGCTGGGGCGGCTGGGAAGCTGGTGCGCGAGGCACGGCAAGGCCGTACTGGCCCTGTGGGTGGTCGCGGCGGCGCTGCTGACGGCGGGATCGGTGTTCTTCCCCGGCCCGGTCAGCAACGACGTCAGCATTCCCGGCACCGACGCACAGCGGGCCGTCGACCTGATGAAGGACGGCTTCGGTCCCGGGTACGGGGTGGGAAGCTCGGCCCAGATCGTCCTCTACTCGCCCGACGGCCCCCTCATCTCCGAGGACAGGAAGCGCGCGGTGGAGCGCGCGGTGGAGCGGATCCGCGACGTGCCGCACGTGAAGGAGGTGAAGTCCCCCTACCAGGTCGGCGGTCTCGCACCCAGCCTGGAGATCGGCATCATCGCGATCAAGCTGGAGGGGAACGACACTGCCAAGCTGGCCGAGACCACCAAGCTCCTCTCCGCGGCGGCCGAACCCGCACGGGCGGCGGGCATCGAGGCGGTCCCCGCGTCCTCGGGCAGCCCGGCGGACAAGGAGATCAAGACCGGGACCAGCGAGATCATCGGTGTGGCCTGCGCGCTGCTGGTGCTGCTGCTCGCGTTCGGCACCCTGGTCGCCGCGATGATCCCGATCTTCACCGCGTTGATCAGCATCGCGACCGGGCTCGGCGTGGTGAGCCTGCTCGGCCACATCGTGGACGTGCCCAAGCAGGCGTCGATCATGGCGACGATGATCGGCCTCGGCGTCGGCATCGACTACGCGCTCTTCCTGCTCAGCAGGCACCGCAAGCTGCTCGCCGACGGCCTGCCGGTCCCCGAGGCGGTCCGCCGGACGGCCGCCGGCTCCGGCGGCGCGGTGGTGTTCGCCGGGGGCACCGTGATCATCGCGCTCAGCGCGCTCATGCTCGCCGGCTTCCCCCTGCTGCAGACGCTCGGCTGGATCACCGGTATCTCGGTCGTCTGCGCGGTGGTCACCTCGGTCACGCTGGTCCCCGCGCTGCTCGGCCTGCTCGGGCACCGGGTCAACGCGCTGCGCCTGCCGTTCACGGGGCGGCGGGGCAGCCACGGCTCCTCCGGCTGGGCCTCGCTGGGCAACTGGGTGGCCCGGCGGCCGTGGAGCGTGCTCGCGCTCAGCGTCGCCCTCCTGGGCGCGCTGGCCGCGCCCGCGCTCGCCCTCAAGCTGGGCACGCTCGACAACGGCTACGCCGACCGCGGCACCGACACGCGGCGCTCGTACGAGCTCCTGCAGGCCGGGTTCGGGCCCGGCATGAACGGCCCGCTCGTCGTGGTGGCGGACCTGGACACCAGGGTCGTCGACCGGGAGCCGGCCCCGGCCGTCCTGGGCAACCTGAAGGAGCGCGTCGCGGACGTCGAGGGAGTGGTCCACGTCGGCGACCCGGTCCTCAACAGGGGCGGTACGGCGGCGCTGGTGCAGGCGATCCCCGCCTACGCCCCCGGCGACCCCCGGGCGCTCGAGGTGGTCAAGGCGGTGCGCGCGCTCGACGTCGAGGGAGCCCAGGTGCACGTGGGCGGGCAGGTCGCCGGCATGGCCGACGCCGGTGACAGGATCTCCGGACGCACGCCCCTGGTCGTCGGCGTCGTGGTCCTGCTGAGCGCGCTGCTGCTGCTCCTGGCGTTCCGCTCGCCGGTCGTCGCGATCAAGGCCGCGCTGATGAACCTGGTCTCCCTCGGTGCCGCGTTCGGCGCGCTATCGCTGGTCTTCTCCCTGGGACTGGGCAGCCGCCTGGTCGGCATGGACACGCCGGTCAGCGCGGACGGCTCCTATCTGAGCACGGTGTTCTTCACGGTGCCGATCGACAGTTACATCCCGCTGATGCTGTTCGCGATCCTGTTCGGCCTGTCGATGGACTACGAGGTCTTCCTGCTCACCGCCGTGCGGCAGGCGTACCTGAAGCACGGCGACAACCGCAGGGCGGTGGCCGAGGGGCTGGGGTCGACCGGCAGGGTCATCACCTCCGCCGCCCTGATCATGGTCGCGGTCTTCGTCGCGTTCGTCGCCTACCCCGACCCCATGGTCAAGATCTTCGGTGTCGGCCTGGCGGTGGCCATCGCGGTGGACGCCACGATCATCCGGGGCCTGCTGGTCCCGGCGACCATGGCCCTGCTCGGCAGGGCCAACTGGTGGTGCCCCGCCTGGCTGGACCGCATCCTGCCCGACCTCTCCGTCGAGGGCCACGAGGAGGACGAGGAGAGGAAGGGGCCGGAGAGGCCGGAGGGGCCGCGCAGGGAACTCGTCGGCGCCGGCCGCGGCTGACGGGAGCGGGCCTCCGCCCCGTGCCGCCGGGAACGCCGCCGGTGTCCCAGTCGCTTCCAAGTCCTCCCCAAGCGGCCTCCGCCATGCTCTCGCCCGGGAAGCGAGTTTGGGGAGAGTACGAAGATGTGGGGAAGAATCGGCGCCGTCGCGGGCCTGGTGCTGGCGAGCACGCTGGCCCTGCCGGGCACCGCGATGGCGAAACCCAAAGAGGTGGACGTCCCCGTCGGGACGTGGCTGGCGGCCAGGACCCATCCGGCCGTCCAGCTGACCTCGGTGTCCTACACGGCCGACGTGGCCGTGCCGACGCCCGAGGCGAACCTGGAGGCGATCAGGACCCTGACCCAGCAGGGGGTCGACGCCGTGCAGAGCGGCAAGATCTCCTCCGACGAGAACAGCATCTACCGCTGGGTCGTCCAGCAGATGGCCAAGGACCCGGGCCGTTACTTCTCGCCCGGCGGGCGGGAGCGGGTCGTCGAGGCGACGGCGGGCGGGCTGTGCACCGGCTGGTGGGTCACGCCGGACGGCTACATGGTCACCGCGGCGCACTGCGTCGGCCAGGAGGAGACCGAGCTGGCGCGGACCTTCGCGGCCCAGGCCCTCACGAAGATCAACGAGAAGGACGCCGCCGACCTGGTGGCCGACCTCGGTGAGATCGCCTCCGACGAGGAGATCCTCAGGACGGCGACGAAGATCTTCCAGGTCTGGAACGCGGACAACATCAAGATCCGCAACGTCAAGAGCTCGCTCTCGCTGCTGCAGAGCCTGCCGGGCGGCGGTGTCGACAAGACCACCAAGACGGTGCCGATCGAGCTGGTCGCCAAGGGCACCGTCTACCCGGGCAAGGACGTCGCGATCCTCAAGGCCAACGGGCAGAGCAACCTGCCGACCGTGCCGCTGGGCGAGGACTCCGACGTGCGCGTCGGCGACACCCTCTACATCAGCGGATTCCCCGGTACGGTGACGCAGACCTCGATCTTCAACCTGGAGTCCAAGCTCGATCCGGCGTTCACCGAGGGCCCCTACAACGCCGCCCGCCAGACCCCCGAGGGGGTGCCGTACATCCAGACCCAGGCGCCCTCCTACCCGGGCAACTCGGGCGGTCCGGTGTTCAGCAAGGACGGCAGGGTCATCGGCATCCTCGTCGGCGGCCTGATCCAGCAGGACGGCGGCTCCACCGAGGGTGAGAGCTTCGTGCTGCCGGTCAGCATCGTCAAGGAGAAGCTGAACGAGAAGAACATCAAGCCTGCCGAGTCGTCGACGACGAAGGCCTACAACGAGGCGCTCGACCTGTTCTTCCAGAACCGGTACTCCGACGCGCTGCCCAAGTTCCGCGAGACGCAGGCGCTGCAGCCGAACCACCCGTACGTCGCCAAGTACGTCAGCGACTCCCAGCAGGCCATCACCGCCGGCAAGGACGAGAGCGGCACGCCGATCCTGCCGTGGCTGCTGTGGGGCGGCGGTGGCCTGATCGCCCTGTTCGTGATCGGTACGATCGCCTCGGTCGCCCGGGGCAGGCGCCGTGCCAGGGGGCCGGCGGCCTTCCCGCCCGTTCCGTACGGTGCGCAGCCCGGCCACCCGGCGCAGGCTTACGCGGGCCAGTACGGCCGGCCGCCCTACGGGCAGCAGGAGCCGTACGGTGCGCCGCAGCACCACCGGCAGCGGGCGCCCTACCCGCTCCCGGCCGCGCCCGAGGACACCCGGGTGGTCCACCCGCACTCGCCCTACGGACCGCCGCAGCCCCAGCGGGGCCCGGGGGGTCCGGGGAGCCCGGGGAGCCCGGGGAGCCCGGGGGGTTCGGGGGGCCCGGGGGCCAACACCCGGATCGCCGGGCTGGAGGCGGAGCTGGAGCAGCTGCGCCGCACCATGGGGCGCCCGCCCGAGCGGCGCTGAGCGGGCTCGCCCCGACGAGGCCGGGACGGCGCCTCCGGAAGGGGCCGGCCGTACTGACCACAGAGGTCGAGGACGGCTAGACCAGCGCCTCCGCCCGGCGGCGTCCCCGGTAGCCGCTGTGAACCAGGATGTCGCCCGGCGCGGCGGGCGGCGCGGCGGAGCGGGCCGTGATGGCCGGGCCGGCCGGATCGCCCTGACCTGTCCGGGCCGCCGGGATGGGAGCGGCGGCTCTGGGCTCGGTGACCGGGCGGGCTGCCGGGGCGAAGCGGGCGGACGCGGTGGGACGGACAGGACGGGTGGGACGGGCGGGGACGACCGGGATGGCGGTGGTGACCATCGGGTCGGCCCGGCGGTGGCGGCGGCCGCGCGGCGGGGAGTCCTGGACCAGGGTCGACGACTCCACCACGGCATGCTCGTGCAGGCGACGCCTGCCCCGGTAGGGGGCGCGGGGGCGGTCGTCGCGACGGTCCTGCACGCGGGGCTCCTCGACGTGGGCGACGGAGGTCGTGACCGAGGGGAACACGGTGCTCGAGGCCGGGGCGAACGTGCTCTCGGGAACGGGTTCCCGAGAGGTGACGGACCCCCGGGCCGGGAAGGGCGCGTTCGCGGGGACGTGGGAGCCGGGCCTGGAGGGTGGGGTGAACAGGTTCTCGGCTTCGGGGGAGACGGGGCTCTCCACGAGGCTGTGGGGGAAGGGCGCGTTCGCGGGGATGTGGGAGCCGGGCCTGGGGGGTGGGGTGAACAGGTTCTCGGCTTCGGGGGAGACGGGGATCTCCACGAGGTCGCGGGCCGGGGGCGGTGCGTAGGAGAGTTCGCGGGCGGGGGCGTTCCTGGGCATGCGGCGGCGGCCGGGGGCGCGGCGGCGGCCCGGGGTCCTGCGGGGCGAGGGGGAGGGGGAGAGGGCCGGGGCGGTACGCCCCGAGGCGGTCGCGAGGAGCCGTACCCTCGACTGCCGGGCCTTGCCGTGCGCGAGGATCGCGACCGCGGCGAGCAGCACCGGCGCGAGCACGGCGGGGGTGTCGAACCCCGGGGCGGGCGTGGCGAGGTCGCGGACGGTGGCGGTGGGCGTGACGGCGAGCGCGCTGGTGCCGGCGGTGGAGGCCTTGGCGTGCTTGCCCGGAGAGGTGCGGCCGGCGGAGGCCGGCGCCTGGGTCCTGACCGGCGCCTTCGCGGTCGTCCGGTCGCTCTGCGGGGCGCCCGGGGCGGGGTTCCCCCCGGACACGGTCCTGCCGTCGTTCCCCGAGGCGGCCTTGACGTCCCCGCCGGCCTTCCCGGCCTTGCCGGTCGTCCCGGCGTGCTTGGGGGCGGGCTCTGGCCTGCCCGGCCCGGCGGGCGTGCGGGTCTCCCGTGCGGGTACGGGGGCGGGGAGTACGGCGAGCAGGTCGAGTCCTGGACCGATCACCACCGCGTTGTCCCCGGCCGCGTCGGCGGGCTTGACGAGTGTCTGCTTCTCGGTCGCCTCCCGGTCCAGCCGGGCCTTGATCTTCTCCGGGTACCCGTAGCCGACGACCTTGCCGGTGTCGCGCTCCTTGCGCTTGGCGATCCCGCCGTCGATGTTGCCCTCGATCGTGTGGATCCTGCTCCCATCGACCCCGGTGACGATCCCGACGTGGTCGATGTGGTCGATCCTGTTCGAGCCGCTCCAGTCGAAGAAGACGATGGCCCCCGGCTTGGGGACGGTGCCCCAGGCGTCCTGCTGCCGGAACCACTGGGCGTGGTGGACGGTGTAGGCGAACTGGCCGATCCACTCCTGGTAGCCGAGCTTCTCCGCCGCCCACGACAGGTACATGTCACACCAGGGGGCGGCGGTGTAGTCGGCGTCGAACTCGACGTTCTTGCCGTACCAGTCACCGAACTTGGTGTAGCCGCCACTCTTCTCGGAGTATCCGAGCTGGCTCTCCAGCAGCTCGACGAACTTGCGCATCTCAGGTGTCATTGAGGATTTCGGGGGACTCCCGGCGGCCGTGCGGGCACGGTCGCTCCGCCTCGCGACCTGGCCACCGGGAGACGAGGTTGAGCGACGGCGCGTTCACGCGGGCCCACCGGGGGTGTGGAGGGACGCGTGTGGCGGCACCACTGGCCAGTTGTCTTCCGTGACGAGGGAGGTTACCCGGCCCCAAGGACAGGTCACGACAGGCTAAAGGGGACGTCAAGTCGCTCGATGTCACGCATGTGGGCAAAAGGCGACGTCAGGGAGGGTTCCGGATGATCTCCGATGGTAAACCGTCCAGTAAAAAGATCTACCGGATCGCCGCGACCGGGGCCGGGACCGCCGTATCCGCCCCGTTCGATCTTGCCGATCGTTCTTTGCGTCGACGTCCGGTTTCTTTACCTTTCGGCGAAATGGGTAGACATATGGGTATTTATCCCGCTATGCACGTATGGACCCTGAGAGATGCTGGTCACACCAGGAAAGGCTCAACAGCAACCAGCGAAGGTTAAAAGGTACGAGCCATGTGTCAACACCAGCCGCGCTGCCCACTCGCAAGCGCACCCGATCACGAAGCCGCGTCTCTCGTGGCCTTCCACCCCGAGCAGGGGTGGGGCCTGCTCTGCAACGGCGTGGTGGTCTTCGAGGACACCGGAGCGCTCCTGCCTGACGGTCGCAGCACTCCCGTCCACGGCATGCCTCTGCACCGCGTCTCCTTGGGGCAGGCGGCATGATCTCGTCGCGTGTGCCCGCCGGACCGGGACTGGACACGCCACGCGGGCGGACGGCCCCGCGGCGGCCCGAGGTCTCCGGCGGCGGACGCGCGTGCGAACCACGCCCGGCCGAGGCAACCGCCGACCACGTAGGTGAACGCTCATGAACGCTCTTCTCGCAACGCCGTACGGCCAGGAGACGTCGTGCTCCTTCGCGCCCGAGTCGGCGTCCGTGCCCCAGGCGCGCCATCTGACCCGCGCCTGCCTGGCGGACTGGGGACTGCACGAGGAGCACAGTACGGTCGCCGAGCTGCTCGTCAGCGAGCTGGTGACCAACGCGCTGCGCCACTCGCGAGGAACCATCAGGTTCGCCCTCTCCTTCCAGGACGGCCTGCTGCGCTGCGAGGTCGAGGACGCGGACCCGGACTCCTTCCTGCCCAGCGTGTGCCGGGCAGGCGACGACGAGGAGCGGGGACGCGGGCTGCACCTGCTCGAGCTCCTGTCCTGCTGCTGGGGCAGTGCCCGTACGACCGACGGCAAGGCCGTCTGGTTCGAGCTCACCGCGAACGCCGCCGAGGCCTGACCGCGAGGTCGATCGACGCGCCGCCTCCGCGACGGCCGGCCAACGGGCCGGCCGTACACGCCGAGAGCCGTCCGCGCGAGACCGGCCGCACGCGCAGCCCCGGAGAGCCGCCCGGAGATCTGCCCCGGAGGCCCCGGCCGTGAAAGCCCGGCCGCGCCGCCCCGGGCGCGAAGAATCGCACAACCCCAGCCACGATCGCACAACCCCGGCCACGGGCCGCAGGACCACCGCCCCGGGCCCCCGCCGCCCGGCCCTCCGAGGGCCGGCGCCACAGACCACCTCCGAAGGCCGGAGCCGAGTTCCCCGACCCGGTTCCAGCCGGGCGCCGGAGCCGACGGGATCATCGCACTCGTCGGCTCCGGCGTCCCACCTTGAGCGTCGTCCCCGTCCTGCCCGTCAGCCGTCGGGCGTGCGGTTCCCGTGCGCGTTCAGGATGTGCTCGCCGGTCCAGACGGCGATCTGGGCCCGGGAGTGGAAGCCGAGCTTGGTCATGATGTGCTCGATGTGACCTTCCGCGGTGCGCTGGGCGATCGTCAGCGAGGCCGCGATCTCCTTGTTGCTCAGCCCCTGGGCGACGAGCTTGGCGATCTCCGTCTCCCTGCGGGTCAGCGGCGACGGCTCCTCGGCCTCGCCGGAGGGCTCGTCGCGGGGCGCCTCCTCTTCGAGAGCGAAGGCGAAGGCCTCGTCGCACCGCATCTTCGAGCCCTGCCTGACCAAGGTGTCGAAGGCCTGCTTTCCGAGAGCCTCGCGCGTGCGCTCCTCGCACTCGTCGTGGTAGCGCGTCAGGTGCCCGTAACCGGACAGCGGTGCCCCGATCACCTGCCAGGCCGTCTCCAGCACCCCCAGCAACCTGGCCGCCCGCTGGTGGTCGCCGTTCGAGGCGGCGATCCAGGCCAGCACCTCCACGTTGACGCCGACGCCCAGAAGGTCGTCGAGTGAGCGGTTGAACCTCAGGCTCTCCTTCTCCAGCTCCGTGGCGCGCGGGCCGTCGCCCTGGCACCAGACCCCGACGCCGAGCGCCATCATCGCGTACGCCCGGTGCCAGCCCTCCTCGTGGGCGTCGCACAGCGCGATGCACTTCTCGCCAGCGGAGACGGCGCTCGGCCAGTCGCCCCGGAAGGAGTGGGCGAGGCAGAGCCGGACGAGCGCCAGCGCCTGGCCCGCCGGGTCGTCGTCGGCGCGGTGGCGCGTCACCGCCTCCTCGTACAGGCTGATCGCGAGATCGACGTCCCCCCGGAACATGGCGATCATCCCCGAGTAGAGCGCGACGTAGGCCAGGACCGGCTCGTGCCCGGGACGCCCGCCGAGTTTCCTGGCCTCCTCCAGCATCGTCGTGGCGGAGACGATGTCGGCCTGGATGACGGCCAGCCAGCTGTTGGACCACAGCGCGCGGCCCCGGACCTCGTCGGAGCCGGTACCGCACAGGAGGCTCAGGTCCAGCCAGTGGCGCCCCTCCCTGAGGTAGTGGCTCGTGGTCCAGTGGTAGAGCAGGTCGGTGGCCATGACCAGGGCGGCGGAGGTCTCCCCGGGCTCGCCGAAGCAGTACTCCAGCGCGGTGCGCAGGTTGGCGTGGTCGAGGTTCAACCTGCCCAGCCAGGACACCTGGCGCGGACCGAACCGCTCCGCGTACGCCTCCGCCGCCAGCCGCCGGTAGTGGTCGCGGTGCAGCCGCTGCAGGGCGCTCTCCTGCCCCGAGGCCACAAGCTTCTCCCGGCCGTACTGCCTGATCGTCTCCAGCAGCCGGTAGCGGGTCACCGCGGACGTCGGGGGAAGGTCCTCCCGGATCAGGATCGACTTGCCAACCAGCCCGATCACCAGGTGGACCACCTCCTGGCGGTCGATGCCGTCCCCCGAGCAGACCGCCTCGGCCGCGTCGAGGTCCAGGCCGTCGGTGAACACCGAGACGCGCTCCCACAGCAGCCGCTCCTTCTCGGTGCACAGGGCGTAGCTCCAGTCGATCAGCGCGCGCAGCGTCTGCTGGCGGGGCAGCGTCGCGGGCGAGCCGCCGGTGAGCAGCCGGAACCGGTTGTCCAGCCGGGCCAGCAGTTCCTCGGGGGAGAGGGCGCGCAGCCGCACGACCGCCAGCTCGATCGCGAGCGGGATGCCGTCCAGCCGGCGGCAGATCTCCTCCACCGCGGACCGGTTGGCCTCGGTGAGCGTGAAGTCCGGCAGGACGGCGGTGGCCCGTTCGACGAACAGGCGTACCGCCTCCGACCGGGCCGCCGGCTCCGCGGACGGCCCGCCGCCGGAGCCCGGTGGCGGCGGCAGCGGCAGGGTGGGCACGACCAGTGTCTGCTCGCCGGAGATGCCCAGTGCCTGCCGGCCGGTGGCGAGGATCCGCAGGGAGGGGGCCGCGCGGACGAGGGTTCCCGCCAGTACGGCGCAGGCTCGCAGGAGATGCTCGCAGTTGTCGAGGATCAGCAGTGCCCGCTTCTCCCGCAGGTGGTCGATGAGCACCTCCACGGGGGGCCGGTGGGAGACGTCCCTGATCGCCAGGGCCTCGTTCACCGAATCGGTGAGCAGCTCCGGGTTCTCCAGCCCGGCGAGCTCGACCAGCCACACCCCGTCGGGAAACGCCCGCTGGACGTCGGCGGCGACGCGCAGGGCCAGCCGGGTCTTGCCGACCCCGCCGGGGCCGGTGAGAGTCACTATGCGTGCCCCGGACAGCAGTCGCTTGACCTCGGCCATCTCGTGCCGACGCCCCACGAAACTGGTCACCTCGGGGGGCAGATCCGTCGCCTGCCACCGCTTCGGGGCGGCCGATGCCACCTCATCCATCAGTGCCTCACGCCGGCTTCGGCAAGCGGATCGCCGTATGTCCGGATCCCGCCGGCACAATCCACACTATGTGCAGGCCGTTTCCCCGCGCGTGTCCCCCGGCCCGGGTCCCGTGACCCGGGCGGGCGCCGGCGGGGGCGTGGACCGGTGACCCGCCGCCCCGGGCCGGGGGTTCCGCCGGCCGGCGGGTCCGGTCCGGTGGTGGTCGCCGCTCACCGGGCAGGCGCGGTCTCGATCACCTCACAGGATGCCGTCGAGGAGGCCGCTCAGGTCGATGTCCACCAGGGCGGGCCCGTTCCCGGGAGGGCTCTCCGAGTCCCGGGGTTCGCGCGGGCCCGGGTCCGTGCTCGTGTCCGGGGCCGGTCCCGTGTCCGGGCCTGTCTCCGGGGTCGTTTCCGGGCCCGGGTCCGGGTTCGTGCCCGGGTCGGGGTCCGGGTTCGTGCCCGGGTCGGGGGCGCAGGGGGGCAGGTCGATCCGGACTTTCCGGGTGGGGAAGTCGCCCATGGGGTCGGTGTTGAGCACCACCACCCGCGTGGCGTGCCCCCCGCACCGGGGCAGGGCGGCGAACTTCCCGGTCACCTTCCGCTCGTATTCGGTGTCGCCGGACAGCTCCAGCTCCCGCATGCTCCTGGTCAGCGTCTCCCGCGTGTCCCCGATCGTCTGGACGAACCCGAGCCGCACGGTCACCGGCCAGGTGCTGGGGGCCTTCACCCGGAAGCCGACCGTGGTGCCGTCGAAGGAGGTGATCGAGACCGTGGACGGCGCGCACGGCTCGCCGCTGACCCTCTCCGTGCGGCTGGCCGCCCCGCCCGGGGAACGGGGCACGGTGGAGACCGTGACCCGGCGGTAGAGGGTCTGCTCGCAGGCGGGGACGGTGAAGTCGTGCGGGACGGTGTGGGAGTAGGTCTTCAGCCCGCCGATCACCGAGGTGCGCGGGACCGCCCGGCCGAGCCGGCCGGGATCGGGTCCCTCGGCGAAGGTGACGGTCACCGCGACCTTTCCCGTGGTGGAGGCGCGGAAGCCGACCGTGGTCCCGAGCGCGTCGATTCCCACGATCCTCAGGCCGCTGACTGTGTGCACGGGCCCCGGCGCCCCCGTTCCGGTGGGTTCCGGTGCCGGCGATCGGGTGGACGTGGGTACGGGCGCGGGCGGGCGGGTGGGGGCGGCGGTTCGCGAGCGTGTGGGCATCGGGGGCGGCGGCTGCGAGCCGGTCGGCGAGGGAGGCGAGGGAGGGGAGGGAGGCGAGGGAGGAGCGGAGGGCGGGGAGACCTGCGTCCTGGTGGGGACCGGTGACGGGGGCGAGGTGATCTGGCCGGGGTTCGCGCCGTTCGAGGAGGATCCTGGCCTTCTGGCGGCGGCACTTCCCGAGGGGCGGGCCGGCCCGGCGGAGGGGTCGGGAGGCGCCGACACCTGGCTCCGCCGCCGCTGCCCGGGGGTCTCCTCGATCATCGCGGAACTGGGCGGCGGGGTGAAGATCGTGTCGGCGGAGAGCCGGTCCTGCGGCCGGTTGGCCGCGATCACACCTGCGGTCATCGCGACGGTGATCACCCCCAGCCCGGCCAGGGTCCTGGGGCCCAGCCGGGGGCGGCGCACCCGCCCCACCCGGCCGAGTACCGTCTGGGCGACCGAGGAGGCGGCCTTCGGCGCGGGCTTGGCCAGCGGGAACGCCAGTGCCAGCAGCGTGGCGAGCTCGGCCAGGTGCCGCCGCCCGCGCTGCTCCCACTCCGGCCCGTACGCCGCCAGCGCCGCCGCCTCCAGCTCCTCCAGGAACGCCCGCGCGCTCTGCGGCCGGTCCGCCGGGTTCTTGGCCATGCCCCGCGTGATCAGCCCGCGTACCGAGCCGGGCACCCCCTCCACCGGGATCGCCTCGTGCCGGTGGCGGTGCATCAGCACGAGGCGGTGGTCGGCCAGGTAGGGCCTGCGCCCGGTGAGGCACTCGAAGAACACGCACGTGGCCGCGTAGACGTCGGTCGCCGTGCTCGCCGGCGCCCCCTCCCACTGCTCGGGCGCCATGTAGGCCGGGGTGCCGGCGGTCATCCCGGCCTCCCCGACGTGGGCGGCGATGCCGAAGTCGGCCAGCTTGCTGCCGCCGTCGGCCTGGATCAGCACGTTCTCCGGCTTGTAGTCGCGGTGCACGACGCCGGCGGCGTGCGCGAAGGCCAGGCCGAGCAGCGAGCCCTTGAGCACGGTCAGCGCCGCCTCCGGGCTCGTGCTGCCGTGCTCGGACAGGATCCGCCTGAGCGCGACCCCGTCGACCAGCTCCATCACGATCGCGGCTTCGAGCACGTCCTCGTAGTACTCGTAGAGCTGGACCACGTTCGGGTCCTGCAGCTCCACCATGACGCGCGCCTCCGCGCGGAAGCGCGCCAGGAAGCGGTGATCGTCCTTGAGGGTCGCGTTGAGGTATTTGATGGCCACGTAGGCGCCGGTGGGGGCGTACGTGGCCAGCACCACGCGCCCGCCTCCGCCGACGCCGAGTTCCCGAACCTCGCGGTATCCCGGAACCATCCCGTCCCCTTCCGAGTGCCGTCGACTTGTTCGACGGTCTCACCCCTGTGGTTGGTTGTCACGGTTGGTGAACTTTTGTGAAGGGTGACGTCGGAGCCATGCTCGGTAGCCGATCGTGCCCGGGCGGCGGGCCGGGGTCAGCGGGGGCCGGCGGCGGGCGGCGGGGGTCAGCGGGCCGGGTGGGCGCGGGGGAGCGATTCGTAGACGGCCTCGGCCAGGCGGTAGGCGCGCAGGTTCCCCGAGGCGGCGCCCGCCATCCTGTTCATCGTGTACGCCAGGCCCAGGCCGTGCTCGACGTCGCCGAGGCCCAGCGACCCGCCCATTCCGGTGTGGCCGAACGCGGTCTCCGCGCCTCTCGCGGGGGTGAGGAAGGTCAGCGCCGGGCGCATGTAGCCCAGGCCGAAGGAGCTGTCGAGGAACAGCACCCTGTCCGGGCCGTTCACCCTCCTGCGCGTCGCGCCGCGCAGGGTCTCCGGGCGCAGGATCCGCCCGGCCACCAGGTCGCGGTAGAAACCCGCCAGGCCCCGCGCGGTGGTGACGGCGCCCATCGCGGGCCAGCCCGCGCGCAGCACGACCGGGTGGTTGGCGCCGCCCCGCAGCCGGTGGATCGGAGGGTTGCCCAGGGCCCGGTTCAGCAGGCTGTCCTTGTCGAGCGAGGCCCTGGCCATCTCGTAGACAGGGTCTCCCGGCCCCTGTCCCGGCAGCTCCGGCGCCGTGGGTTCCGCGGGCGGGGCGGCCGGCGAGGCTGTGGGCGGATCGGCGGGCGGATCGGCGGGCGGGGCGGCGGGGGGAGCGGGGCGATCCCCGGCGGACAGCCGGGCCGCCCGCGCCGCCACGTCGTCCGGGGCGCCGACCCAGAGCTCCAGGCCGAGGGGGCCGGAGATCTCGGTGGCCACGATCTCGCTCACGGACTTGCCCGACACCCTGCGGACCACCTCGCCGACCAGGAACCCGTACGTCAGCGCGTGGTATCCGTGCGCGGTGCCCGGCTCCCAGATCGGCTCCTGCCCGGCCAGCCGGTCCGCGATGGCGGCCTGGTCCTCGAACTCCTCGACGGGGACCTGCTCCTCGATCACGGGCAGCCCCACCTGGTGGGTGAGGAGATGCTCGACGGTGACGCGCTCCTTGCCGCGCCGCGCGAACTCCGGCCAGACGTCCGCGACCGGGGCGGTGACGTCGAGCAGGCCGCGTTCGGCCAGCAGCTGCGCGACCGTCGCGGTGACCGCCTTGGTGCACGAGTACGCCAGCACGGGGGTGTCGCGCTCCCAGGCCCGCCCGCTGCGGCGGTCGGCGACCCCGCCCCACAGCTCCACGACCGGCTCGCCGTCCAGGAAGACCGCGAACGCCGCGCCCAGCTCCTCGCCGTCGGCGAAGTGCGCGTCGAACACCTCCCGTACCCGCGAGAAGCGTGGGTCGCAGTGCCCGTACGTCTCCACACGACCCTCGGTCCCGCCGTCTGCCGCCATCGCCCGTCCTCGCCCGTCCTCGTGCTCGGGAGTGAGCACTCGCTTGGTGGCCGAGCCTAACAATCGGAGCCGTTCGGGCCCAGGAGACCAGGGGTTCCCCGCCCGCCGGTCTCATGGTGCCGCCGGGCATGGCGACGCGCGGCGCGACCTGGGAAACTCTCCTCACGCGCGATACGGGCGGGCCGTGCCCGCCAGGTGGGAGCGTGGCAGAAAACCCAGGTCCGGCAGTGACTAGAGTAGTTGTACTAACATCTGAAATTACTTCCCCGGGGGAGAAGCATGAGTCGTCCACAGCGGGGGACCCTTCGTGACGTGCGCAAGGGCAACCGGTCCGTGGTCCTGTGGACGCTGTACTTCGCCGGCGAGCTGAGCAGGCACGACCTGGCCCAGCTGACCGGGCTCAGCGCCGCCACGGTCAGCAACGTGATCGGCGACCTCATCACGGACGGCATCGTGGTGGAGACCGGTTCCGTCGACTCCGACGGCGGGCGACCGCGGATCATGCTCAAGGTCGATCCCTCGTACGGATACGTGGTCGGGGTGGGCGTCGGGGAGACGCGCGTCCGCGTGGAGCTGTACGACCTGGCGATGGAGGAGCGGGCGAGGAAGGAGTTCGCCCTCGACCCCAGCCACCACGAACCGGCCGTGGTGGCCCGGCACATCCTCGACGGTCTCCAGGCGGTCCTGTCCGACGCCGGAGCCAGCGAGTCCGAGGTGCTCGGCATGGGCCTCGGCGTCCCCGGTGTCGCCGAGCAGGGCTCCGACCTGCTCATCCACGCCCGCGCGTTCGGCTGGGACGGCGTACCCCTGGGCGCGCTCATCCGCGAGGGCACCTCGCTCCCGGTCTTCGCCGACAACGGCGTCAAGACGACGGGCCAGGCCGAGCTCTGGTTCGGCGCGGGCAAGGGTGCCCAGCACCTGGTCATGACCTTCATCGGTACGGGGGCCGGGGCGAGCATCATCAACGGCGGCGTCACCTACCGGGGAACGGCGAGCGGCGCGGGCGAGTGGGGCCACACGAAGATCGTCCTCGACGGGCGCCCCTGCCGCTGCGGCGGCCAGGGCTGCCTGGAGGCCTACATCGGCGCCGAGGCGATCCTGGCCGGCGCGGGAAGGGACCTGGGGGGTGACGACGAGGAGAGGGTCTTCGCCGAGCTCCTCACCGACCCGCTGGCGCAGCCCGCGCTCGACGAGGCCGTCCGCTGCCTGGGGGCCGGGCTGGCCAACCTGATCAACCTCTTCAACCCCGAGCGCATCATCCTCGGCGGCTGGGCCGGATCCCTTCTCGGGCGGAGGTTCCTTCCCGAGATCCGCGCCGCCGCCGCCCGGTACGCCCTGCCCCTGCCCTTCTCGCAGGCGTCGATCGAGCTGGGCAGGCTCGGAGCCGAGGCGGTCGCCCTGGGCGCGGCCACCCTGGTCGTCGAGGACTTCCTGCTGCGCAGCCACGCGGTGCGCCCCGCGGGCCGCGTCACGCCCCCGCCCCCGACCCCGGCGGCGGCCGGGCACGCGCCCGTCTGACCTCGGGGACGAGGCGCCGCGACCGCCCTCACGGTGTCCCCGGGACTGTTGACGCCGCCTCCGTTCAGCACTTATTTTGCATTCTGTACTAAGAGTGATGATGAAGTAGGGGATGGCTGTGGGCAGGTTGTACATCGACGGGACGTTCCATGATGCCTCCTCGGGAGGCGCCGCCCCCGTGCACGAGAAGGCGACCGGTGCGCAGATCGGCACGTACGCGCTGGGAGGTCCCGCCGACGTCGACCGGGCCGTCGCCGCCGCCCGTGCCGCGCAGCCCGCCTGGGCGGCCCTCTCGGCGCCCGAGCGGGCCGGATACCTGCGGGGCCTCGCCGAGCACCTCCAGGGCCGCTACGAGGAACTGGTCGAGCTGAGCATGCGCGAGACGGGCGGGGTGCGGGCCAAGGCCGAGGACGAGGTGGGCACGAGCATCCGCCAGCTCCTCATCTCGTCGGTCCAGGCCACCGAGAACGCCGGGGACATCCTGCCCCCGTACAAGGCGGGCAAGCTCTCGCTGTCGCGCGCGGTGCCGCTGGGCGTGATCGGCGTCATCACGCCGTGGAACTACCCGATGAACCTCGCCATGCGGATGGTCGCGCCCGGCCTGGCGTTCGGCAACACCATCGTGCTCAAGCCCGCCGAGCTGACCCCGCTGGTCGGCGGCCACGTGCTGGCCGAGGCCGCCGAGGCCGCCGGGCTGCCCGCCGGGGTGTTCAACGTGGTCACCGGGGACGGTCCGGAGGCCGGCTGGGCACTGGCCGAGCACCGGGGGCTGGACCTGCTGGACTTCACCGGCTCCCGCGAGGTCGGCCTGCTCATCGCGGCCTCCGCGGCCACCGACCTGCGCGCGATCCGCCTGGAGCTGGGCGGAGACAACGCCTTCATCGTCCTGGATGACGCCGACGTCGAGCTGGCCGCCTCCCACGCCATGATCGCCTCGCTGGAGTTCCAGGGGCAGACGTGCATCAGCTCCAGCAGGCACATCGTCGTGCGCGAGGTCGCCGACCGCTACCTGGAGGCCGTGACCAGGCGGGTCGAGGCACTGCGCCTGGGCGACCCGATGTCGCCGGACACCGACCTGGGCCCGCTGATCAGCGAGGGCCAGCGGACCCGGCTGCACGAGCGGATCGTCGCGCCCTCGATCGCCAAGGGCGCCCGGCTGGTCACCGGCGGCACCTACGACGGGCTGTTCTACCGCCCCACCGTGCTGGCCGACGTGACCCCGGACATGCCCGCGTTCACCGAGGAGATCTTCGGGCCGGTCATCCCGGTGACGGTGGTCGACTCCGAGGACGAGGCCGTCGAGCTGGCCAACCGGCACCCGATGATGATGGACTCGGTGTTCACCGCCGACCTGATGCGCGGCATGGACGTGGCCGAGCGGCTGCGGGCGGGCGAGGTCCACGTCAACGACGCGCACGCCCGTCACGGGGCGGAGAACCAGATGCCGGGCTTCACCAGGCGCCAGTGGATCGGGGTCCAGCGCACCCCGCTCACCCTGCCCGAGTGGGCGAGCGACCCGGCCGGCCGCCGATGAGGAGGGCGCTGGTCGTCCGCGGCGGCTGGGAGGGGCACGTCCCCGTCGAGGCGACCGACCTGTTCGTCCCCGAGCTGGCCGCCGCGGGCTTCGAGGTGACCGTCGCCGACGACCTGGAGGTCTACGCCGACGGGCCGCTGCTGGCCGGGACCGACCTGATCGTGCAGTGCTGGACGGGCGGTGTCCTGACGGCGGAGCAGGAGGCGGGACTGGTGTCGGCGGTCCGCGCGGGCACCGGCTTCGCCGGCTGGCACGGCGGCCTGGTGGCGACCTTCGACGGCAGCCACGACTACCTGCGGATGGTCGGCGGGCTCTTCCTGCACCACCCCGCGGACTTCCTCACCTACGACGTCGTCATCGACCCCGCGCACGCCGGCCACCCGATCGTCGCCGGGCTGGACGACTTCACCGTCGAGACCGAGCAGTACTGGATGCTCACCGACGCCCACAACGAGGTCCTCGCCACCACCCGGTTCGTCTCCCCGGAGACCCCGATGCCCGTCGTCTGGACCCGCCGGTGGGGGAGGGGAAAGGTCTTCTTCTCCGCCGTCGGCCACCGGCTGGAGGACCTGCGGCACCCCACCGTGTACGAACTCACCCGGCGGGGCCTGATCTGGGCCGGCCGGTGACCGCCGGCCCGCCGTCGGTGGTGCCGGCGATGTATCCGGGACTGCCCGCCCGCCTGTTCCCCCCCGGCGTCGCCGACCGCCTCCGCGCGGTCGCCGAGGCCGACCTGGCGGCGCCGCTCACCGACTTCGGGACCGACGAGGCGCGGGCGCGCCTGGAGCGGGCGGAGGTCCTGGTCACCGGCTGGGGCTGCCCGCTCATCGACGAGCCCGTGCTGCGGCACGCGCCGCGCCTGCGGGCCGTCGTGCACGCGGCGGGGAGCGTCAAGGGCCACGTCGGCCGGGCCGTGTTCGCCCGGGGGATCCCGGTCAGCTCGGCCGCCTCGGCCAACGCCCTGCCGGTCGCCGAGTACACCGTGGCGATGATCCTGCTCACCGGCAAGTCCGTCCTGGCGCTCGCCCGCGAGTACCGGGACAGGAGGGAGGACCTCCGCCTGTACCAGGGGCGGGACGACCACGGCGACTACGGGGACTACGGCAACTACGGCAGGACGGTCGGCCTGGTCGGGGCCTCCAGGATCGGCCGGAGGGTCGCGGAACTGCTCGCCCCCTTCGACCTGGACGTGCTGATCGCCGATCCGTACCTGGACGTCCGGGGCGCGCGGGCGCTCGGCGCCCGCCTGGTCGGGGTCGACGAGCTGTTCGCCGCCGCCGACATCGTCTCCCTGCACGCCCCCGCCACCGACGCCACGACGGGGATGGTCACCGCGGCCCGCCTGGCCGCGATGCGCGACGGCGCGACGCTCATCAACACCGCCAGGGGCTCCCTGGTGGACCACGGGGCGCTCGTCGCCGAGCTGGTCACCGGCAGGCTGTCGGCGGTGCTCGACGTGACCGAGCCCGAGGTCGTCCCCGCCGACTCGGTGCTGTGGGACCTGCCCAACGTCATCCTCACCCCGCACGTCGCCGGGGCGCTGGGCAACGAGCTGGCCAGGCTGGGGGCGTACGCGGTGGACGAGGTGCTCCTGGCCCTGGCGGGCCGGCCGCTGCGCCACCCGGTGGACCCGGAACTGCTGGCGATCACCGCGTGACGTGAGGAGGGACGGTCCCTCGGGACCGCCCCGGCGCCGGCCGCGATGACCGGCCGTACGAGGCGACGGACGCGGATGCTCCCCGCCCCCTTGCCGGGGCGGGGAGCATCCGCGTTCGGTGATGTCGGGGACTCCCGGGTCAGATCCCGTTCCTGCCGATGACCCCGCTGTACCACAGAGCGCTGTCCTTGGGGATGCGCGTCTGGGTGTCGTAGTCGACGTGGACCAGCCCGAACCGCTTGTCGTAGCCGTAGGCCCACTCGAAGTTGTCCATCAGCGACCAGGCCAGGTAGCCGCGCAGGTCGGCTCCCTCCTGGATCGCCTGGTGGGCGGCGAGCAGGTGGGTGCGCAGGTAGTCGACGCGCTCGGCGTCGGCCACCCTGCCGTCCTCGGCGGAGTCGGGGTAGGCGGCGCCGTTCTCGGTGATCATCAGCGGGGTGGACGGGTAGTCGCGCGCCAGCCGCACGAGGAGCCTGCGCAGGCCGTCCGCCTCGACGGGCCAGCCCATGGCGGTCACCGGCAGGCCGGGGTCGGGGTGCTCGACGCCCTCGGTGCCGGGGAAGCGGTCGGAGGAGGGCGTGCCGACCTTCGCCGCGACGTGGGTCGGCGCGTAGTAGTTGACCCCCAGGAAGTCGATCGGGGCGCCGATGAGCTCCTCGTCGCCGTCGAGGATGTGGTCCAGGCCGGTGAAGCGGGCCGTGTGCTCCAGCATGTCGGCCGGGTAGCGCCCGTTCACGATGGGATCGAGGAAGATCCGGTTGTGCAGGCCGTCGACGAGCCTGGCCGCCGCGACGTCGTGCCGGTCCTGCGGGTCGCGGGGGGACACCGGGGTGAGGTTGACCGTGACCGAGACCTCCCCGGCGCCCGCCGCGCGCAGGGCGCGGGCCGCCAGGCCGTGGCCGAGCAGCAGGTGGTGCGCCGCGAGGAAGGCCGAGGCCGGCTCGGCGCGGCCGGGAGCCTGGTCCACGGTGCCGTACCCGAGGAAGGCCGAGCACCACGGCTCGTTGAGGGTGGTCCAGGTCCTGATCCGGTCGCCGAGCCGGTCGTACACCGCCTCCGCGTACCCGGCGAAGTGGTGGGCGGTGTCCCGCACGGTCCACCCGCCCCCGTCCTCCAGGGTCTGCGGCAGGTCCCAGTGGTACAGCGTGGCCATCGGGTCGATCCCGGCGGCCAGCAGGGTGTCCACCAGCCGGTCGTAGAAGTCGAGGCCGCGAGGGTTCACCGGCCCGGTGCCGTCGGGCTTGACCCGGGGCCAGGAGATGGAGAAGCGGTAGGTGTTGACGCCGAGGTCCCTCATGAGGGCCACGTCCTCGGCGTAGCGGTGGTAGTGGTCACAGGCGACGTCGCCGGTCTGCCCGAGGTGCACCCGGCCGGGCGTCCTGGAGAAGGTGTCCCAGATGGAGGGGGTGCGGCCGTCCTCCGCGGTGGCGCCCTCGATCTGGTAGGCGGCGGTGGCGACCCCCCAGCGGAAAGCGGGCGGGAACAGGGCCAGGCCGGTGCCGGTCCGGTCGTCGGTCTGGGTCATCCCTTGATCGCTCCTTGCGTGGTTACGCGGATGTGTCGCCTGGCGGGCAGCGCCGGGACGACGATCGGTGGCCGGGCGCCGGGGCAGCGTACAGCCGTTGCCCAGCCGATGCCCTCTGCGCATCGAGTCACCCTCCCGCGCTTTGTTAGCGCTCACGAGGAGTGGTGACCACTCAACTTCGAGGCTTAATTCATATTGAAATTTAAGAGGCAAAGCTCCGTCTGCGTCAAGATGGTGTTATCGAGTCGTTTCCCAGGTTACGGACAGTGCCGATCCGTGTCGGAGGGGCTCCGGGGCCCCTGCGAGGCCCGCCTCCCGGGAGCCGGGTCCCTTGTCGCGGTCCGTGAGGGATCACGGCCGTACGGCACGCCGTGGGGCCGGAGTTCTGCCAGGCGCGGAGCGGTCGCCTCCGTCGTGGGCGATCTGGAGAACCTTCTCCCGGAAATCTCCGCGAGAGGGGTTAACAGTTTTTGTATTGCATTACGCTTGCGGGTCGACAGGTGCGGAGATATCGTCGTCCGCGACAGGGAGATCTTCGGGAAGCCGGGCCCGCTCAGGGAGGTGGTGGCCCGAAGTCGGCGTGGGAAAAGCCGTGCCCCGGGCGGCATGCGAAGCAGAGGCGGACCCGGGGCTTACACGTCCACTCTACCCGGCGCCGCCGGCCCCCAACGGTTGATCCCAGAGAGAGCGGTCGTGACCTCCGAACTGCCTGAATGGGTTCAGCGGGTGTTCTCCACGCCGCGCTTCACGCCCTACCTTGACGTCTCCGGACGAAATGTCATGCGGGCCTGGCAGCTGTACCGCTGGAACGTCGAGGTGTCGGAGGCCTTCTACGGTCCCCTGCACTGCCTGGAGATAGGGCTACGGAACGCGGAGCATGACCAGCTCCGCGCCCGCTACGGCCGGGCCGACTGGTGGGAGGTGGCACCGCTGCGGAATCATGACGCCTTCAAGATCGCCAAAGCCCGGGAGGACCTGGGTCGTAGAAGTCGTAGGAGCGGCATTCCTTTCACGGCCGACGACGTGCTCGCCGAACTGTCGTTCGGCTTCTGGGTGTCGCTCCTGAGCCAGGCCTACGACCGGCACCTCTGGGTGCCGGCGCTGCACAGGGCCTTCCCGCACTATTCGGGCCGTCGCGGCGAACTGCGTGACAACCTCCAGGCGATGGTGCTGTTCCGTAACAGGATCATGCACCACGAGCCCATCCACCATCGGCACCTGGCGGCCGATCACGCCAAGATCTATCGCCTTCTCGGCTACCTGGAACCCGAGGTCGCGCCATGGCTGCGGCGATTCGACCGGGTGCCTGAGATCCTCGCCAGGAGGCCGGAGGAGGGCCATGGCGACGAACAGGCCTGACGGCTGTGTGTCCCGGTCCGACATAGCCCGGCTGGCGGAGGTGCGACGTCCGGCCGTGACCAACTGGGAACGCCGTCACCGCGACTTCCCGTCGCCCGTCTCGGTCGGCGGCGAGGAGCTTTTCGAGACGTCGGTCATCGGCGCCTGGCTCGATCGCCGCGTGATCGCGAGCAACGCGCTCATGGCCGGAGAACCGGCCGGTTCCACATACGGCACTCGTTTTCGCCGGAACCTGGCCATGCGTTCCGACGAGGAGAGGCCCATGCCCGTGCCCGCGCCTTCCAGCGCGCCTCCCGGTCCTTCCGACGAGGAAGACGTCCTGTGGGAGAAGCTCATGAGGCTGCGCGGCCCCGTGGACCCGGCCCAGTACCGGGATCTTGTGCTCATCCTCGTCTACCTGCGTGTGCGGAGGAGCGGCAGCTGGGGCGCGGTCACACGTGATCTCCGGGAAGGGCACGGCCCGATCGCCCTGGCACGCCTGAGCGCGGAGGTCGAAGCGGTCCTGCCGAACCACTGGATGCTCGACTGGTCTGGTTTCGGGACGCTCAACCGGTCCGGTCGCAGGCTCGACGGCATCGCCGACGCGGTCGATCAGGCGGTCGACCGCCGCGGGGGCGCGGCGATCTTCCACGGGCTGCTGGGACGCTTCGCGCTACTAGAAGGTCGCAAAGGCGGAAATTTCCACACACCGGACTCTGTGGTACGCGCACTGGTCGAGGTTCTGTCACCGGACCTGCCACAGGCGATTCACGACCCGGCCTGCGGGACGGGCGAACTGCTCGTCGCAGCGGCGGCCCGTGTCCGGGAGGCGAGCGGCCGGCCGCCTTCCTCGGTACGCGGCGAGACTTTCGACGGGCGAACTCTCACGCTGGCCGGGATGAACCTCACGCTCCACGGAGTGGACGCCGCCCTCGCCACTCGTCCGGTTCACGAGCTCTGGGATCCGTATCCCCGGTCGCGATTCGAATACGTCGTCACCAACCCGCCCTTCAACATGGGCGACTGGTACTCCGGCGACCCTGACCGCGGACTGTGGCCCTACGGGGCACCGCCTGCCCACAACGCGAACTTCGCCTGGTTGCAGCACGCGGTCGGCCTGCTCGCGCGGGAAGGACGCGCGGCCGTCGTCATGGCACCCAACGCCGCCTACTCCGAGAACGAGCGAGAACGGGCGATCCGCGCGGGCATGGTGGAGGACGGCTGCGTCGAAGGGGTGATCGCGTTACCACCCCAGCTTTTCTCCTCGACGGCCGTCGCCGTCACCATCTGGCTGTTGACGCCTCCGACCGAGTCGCGCGAGGAGGTCTTCTTCGTCGACGCCTCGCACACGGGGCGGATGGTCACCCGTACCCGGCGGGAACTCGGTGCCGACGACATCCGGGAGATCGGTGACATCGTCGCCCGCCGGCGGCGCGGTGAGGAACCGGACTCCGCGCCGGTCACGTCCGTACCGGCCATGTCCGTACCGATCAGGGACATTCGTGATCAGGACTACAACCTGAATCCCCGGAAACACGTCATGCCGCGTCCGGCGGCCGCGTCCGGCGACGGGCGGACGGTCGAAGCCCTGCTGAGGAAACTCGACGACCTGCACGTACGGGCGGTGGAGGCGGACGCGAGAGCCGAACAAGAGCTGAGGAGGCTCGGGTGGTGAGTTCACTCGTCGGGGAACTGCCTGACGGCTGGACCGAGGTCAGGCTCGAAGAGATCTGCGAGCTGAAGGCGGGATCCTCCACCCCGGCGGACTCCGGCGGTCCCGTCGCCGTGATGAAGCCGAGGAACATCGCCGACGACAGATTCACCGGGATCCCCGACGGGATCGGTGAGGAGGCCGCCGCGAAACTGCCTTCCTACCGGCTCATGGCCGGAGACGTCGTGTGCGTACGAACCGGGGGCATCGGCAAGCACGCCCTGGTAACGGCGGAACAGGAAGGGTGGGTGATCGGTACGGGAATCATCAGACTTCGCCCCGGCCCATCGGTCGACCCGTCTTACCTCAGTCACTACCTGAGCCATCCATCCGTTCGGAACTGGTTCGCCCGCAACGGCACGGGAACAGCCGTGCCCAACATCAGCACCAGAGCGCTGGGTGCGCTTCCCGTCGCGCTCGCCCCCCTCCCGGTACAGCGCTCGATAGGCAAGACACTCGGCGCGCTGAACGAGAAGATCGCGGCTCACGAACGAATCTGCCAGACCACCGCCGAACTCCGAGACACCATCCTTCCTCTGCTGATGTCCGGAATCCCGGTCGCACAGGGACCGGGCGGATCCGGCGGATAGCCCCCGGTGGGCGGGCGATGCCCATCGCCGCGTCGTCGTCATGCTCGCCTGCGACGTGGCGAACGGTTCCGCGTCCAGGGTCGCCGTCCCCCACCTGGGGCGAAAGCGAGCACCCGGGTCCGATAGCTTTCCGTGGGTGACTGTCCTTCTGCCCGGTGTGGCGCTCACCGACCACGTGTTCACCGCCCCCCTCGACCACGCCGACCCCGGCGGCGAGACGATCGAGGTCTTCGCCCGTGAGGCGGTGGACCCGGCGCGGCAGGGGGAGGACCTGCCGTGGCTGCTCTTCCTGCAGGGCGGTCCCGGGGGCAAGTCACCGCGCCCGGCCGCCGCCGACGGGTGGCTGGGGCACGCGCTGAAGACCCACCGGGTCCTCCTGCTCGACCAGCGGGGGACCGGCCGCAGCACCCCCATCACCGCGAAGACCGCGCGCGGCACGGACGCCGAGCTCGCCGCCCGCCTCGGGCACTTCCGGGCCGACTCGATCGTGGCCGACGCCGAACTGATCCGGCGCGAGCTCTGCGGCGACCGGCCGTGGGAGACCCTCGGTCAGAGCTACGGCGGTTTCATCACGCTGACCTACCTCTCCCGGGCTCCCGAGGGCCTGGCGGCCTGTTACGTGACCGGTGGCCTGTCCGGGCTCGACGCCACCGCCGACGACGTCTACTCCCGCACCTACCCGCGCGTCCGCGACAAGGTGAGCCGCTACTTCGCCCGCTACCCGCACGACTCGGGCCGTCTGGACGCGATAGCCGGCCACCTGCGCCTTCACGAGGTCCTCCTCCCCGACGGCGACGTGCTGACCGTGCGCCGCCTGCAGACCCTCGGCATGTGCCTGGGCATGAGCGACGGGGCCGAATACCTGCACTGGGTGCTGGAGGAGGCCTGGACCGGCGACAGGCTCTCCGACCTGTTCCTGTACGAGGTCATGATGGCCACCGGCTTCGTCGGCAACCCGCTCTACGCGGTCCTGCACGAGTCGATCTACGCCCAGGGCGCCGCCACCGGCTGGGCCGCGCACCGGCTGCTGCCCGAGGAGTTCGAGGAGGACGCGGCGACGACGTTGCCCACCGGGGAGATGATCTACCCGTGGATGTTCGACGAGATCGCCGCGCTCCGCCCCTTCAAGGGCGCCGCCGAGATCCTCGCCACGGCCACCGGCTGGCCCGCCCTCTACGATCCCGCCCGGCTGGCCGCCAACCGGGTCCCGGTGACCGCCGCCGTCTACTACGACGACATGTACGTCGACGAGGGCCTGTCCATGCGCACCGCGCGGGCGGTGGGCAACCTGCGGACCTGGGTGACCAACGAGTGGCAGCACGACGGTGTCCGCGTCTCCGGGGGCGCCGTCCTCGCCCGCCTGATGGACATCTCCCGCGGCGTCCACGGCTCCTGAACGTCCGCGGCTTCCTGAACGTTCACGGCTCCTGGACGTCCGCGGCTTCCTGGACGTCCGCGGCTCCTGGACGTCCGCGGCTCCCGCGACGGCCAGGGCCTCCGGACGTCGTGGACGCCGGGTGGCACCCCCCGCCGCCGGGCGGGAGGTGCCGGCCGCCGGTCTCAGGGGGAGTCGGCCGTCTCGGTGAGGGGGAGACGCACCTCGAAGCGGGTGTTGCCGGGCTCCGACTCCACGCGCAGGTCGCCCCCGTGGCGGCCCGCGACGATGCGGAAGGAGATGTCCAGGCCGAGCCCGGTGCCCTCGCCGACCGCCTTCGTGGTGAAGAACGGCTCGAAGATCCGCTCGCGCAGGGCCTCGGGGACGCCGGGGCCGGTGTCGCAGATCTCGATCAGCGCGACCGTGTCGTGCTCCAGCCGGGTGCGGACGGTCAGGATGCCGGTGCCGGCCATCGCGTCCAGCGCGTTGTGGATCAGGTTGGTCCACACCTGGTTGAGCTCCCCGGCGTAGGCGGGGATGGGCGGCAGCTCGGGGTCGTAGTCGGTGGCGATGGTGATCCCCGGCGGGATCTTGCCGCGGAACATGGTGAGGGTGCTGTCCAGCAGCTCCCGCACGTCCACCGTCTGGTACGGCGCCCGGTCCATCTGGGAGTACTGCTTGGCGGAGGCGATCAGGGAGGAGATCCGCTCGGTCGAGTCCGTCACCTCGTTCAGCATCTGGGTGATCTCGATGGCCTCCGACAGCCAGTGCATCGCCTCGTCCAGGTAGCGCTCGCCCAGCGCCTCGCGGATCTTGTCCATCTTGGCGACCTTGAACCCGGCCGCCACCAGCGGCGAGGCGATCTCCCAGGCGTCCTCCACCCCCGCCTCCTCCAGGGCGTCGGCCAGCTCGTCCTCGGCGTCGGAGATCTCCAGCGGGGAGCGGGGCGACGGCTCGGAGATGGTGGCGGCGCACGCCTCCTGCAGGTCGATCAGGGCGCGCAGCCGCTGGGGCTCGATGCCGTCCTCGGCCAGCGTGGCCAGCCTCCTGCGCGTGCTCTTCACCTTCTCCCGCAGGTCGTCCACGGCCCGTACGGCCGCCGCGGCCGGGTTGTTGAGCTCGTGGGTGAGCCCGGCGGTGATCGTGCCGAGCGCGGTCAGCCGCTGCCGCCGGTCGATGAACTCCCGCTGGGCCATCCCACCCAGCCGGGCCCCGTCCAGAAGGTGCACCGCCATCGGGAACCACTCGGCCATGATCATGCCGTACTTCCTGGCCGGAAGCATGAACATGCGCGTCGGCTTGGTGGCGCGCAGCGTGTGGCCGTAGGTGGCCGGGGCGCGGTCGCCCAGGTAGGCCAGGACCGCGCCGCCGTAGACGCCGGGTTGCGAGTTCGGGGTCATCGTGACCGGCCCGGCGGTGGTCTCGGTGATCATCACCACCTCGCCGTCGATGAGCACGGCGAAGCAGTCGGCCGGATCACCCTGCTTGACGATCGCCTCGCCCGCGTCGTACTCCTCCTCGTCGCCGTACCTCGCGAGCCACCGGAGCTTGTCGTCGTCGAGCTTCTCGAAGAGGAACAGCCCGCGGAGCACGTCGATGTCGATCATGTTCTCTTTCTCGTGGGCGCCGGGAGGGACCTGGTCCGGGGCGGTCATGTCTTCTCCAGGTAGCGGTGGACGAGGGCCACGGCCATCGCGCCCTCGCCGACCGCCGAGGCGACCCGCTTGATCGAGTCGGCCCGGACGTCGCCGGCGGCGAACACCCCCGGCACGTTCGTCTCCAGGTGGTACGGCTCCCGCCGGAGCGGCCAGTTGCGCGGCCTGTTCTCGTCGGCGGTCAGGTCGGGGCCGGTGAGGACGAAGCCTCTCGCGTCGCGCTCGATGGTGTCGCCGAGCCAGTCGGTGATCGGCTGGGCGCCGATGAAGACGAACAGCCACTCGGCCTCGACGGTGCGCTCGCCCTCGGGGCCCTTCAGCGTGATCCGCTCCATGTGGCCCTCGCCCTCGGCGCCGACCACCTCGGTCTCGGTGTGCACCTCGATGTTCGGGATCCGCGAGATCTGCTCGATCAGGTAGTGCGACATGGTCCGCTCCAGACCCTCGCCCCTGACGATCAGGTGGACCTTGCTGGCGTACCCCGACAGGTAGACCGCGCCCTGGCCGGCCGAGTTGGCGGCGCCGACGATGTAGACATCGCGGTCCGCGCACTCGGGCGCCTCGGTCAGGGCCGCGCCGTAGTAGCAGCCGGAGCCGATGAAGTCCTCCAGGCCGGGGGCGTTGAGCCGCCGGTAGGAGACGCCGGTGGCCAGGATGACGGTGTGCGCGGCGATCGTGCCGCCGTCGGCGAAGCCGACCACCCGGGCCCGGCCCTTGACCTCCAGGCTGGTGACCGTGCGGGCGGTGAGCAGCTCGGCGCCGAACTTCGCGGCCTGGCGCCGCGCCCGGTCGGCGAGCTGGGCGCCGGAGACGCCGTCGGGGAAGCCCAGGTAGTTCTCGATCCTGGAGCTCTGGCCCGCCTGCCCGCCCGAGGCGTGCTGCTCGACCATCACGGTCCGCAGCCCCTCGGAGGCGCCGTAGACCGCGGCGCCCAGCCCGCCGGGGCCGCCCCCGATCACGATCAGGTCGTAGAAGTCGGTGGCCGGGGCGGTGGACAGCCCCACGGCCTGGGCCAGTTCCGCGAGGCTCGGCGCGACGAGCTTCGTGCCGTCGCCGGTGATGACCAGCGGCAGCCTGGCCGGGCTGACGGCCGCCTTCTCCCCCGCAGCCTTCTCCTGGGCCGCCGCGAGCAGCTCGGCGCCCTCCGGGGAGTCGGCCAGCATCCAGCGGTAGGGCACCTGGTTGCGCGACAGGAAGTCTCTGACCTCGTACGACGGGGCCGACCAGCGGGCGCCCACCACCCGCAGCTCGTCGGACTCGCGCCGGTCCGTCCGCTGCCAGGCGTCGAGCTGGGCGTCCAGCACCGGGTAGAACTTCTCCTCCGGCGGGTCCCAGGGCTTGAGCATGTAGTGGTCGAGGTCGACCACGTTGATCGCCTGGATCGCGGCCTCGGTGTCGGCGTAGGCGGTCAGCAGCACGCGGCGCGCGTAGGGATACAGGTCCATGGCCTGCTCCAGGAACTCCACGCCGTTCATCTGGGGCATCCGGTAGTCGGCGAGGATCGCCGCCACGTCGTCGCCCCGCAGCCGCAGCTCGCGGACGCTGGCCATGCCGTCGGCCGCTGTGTCGGCCCGGACGACGCGGTAGGAGTGGCCGTAGCGCCGCCGCAGGTCCCGGGCGACGGAACGGGACACGCCGGGATCGTCGTCGACCGTCATGATGACCGGTTTTTCCATGTCCTGCCTTCCCCCGATATGGAGACATCCGATATGGAGACAATCTCTCCAAAGGATGTCACATCCGTGTTAAACCCAATATTTGTCAAGAGTGGTCGTGGGGGGCGAGGGGCCCAGGTGACGGGGGAGAACCGTAGGGACGGTGACCGGGTACTCCGGCGGCGCGCAGCAGGGTGGCCGGACGGTCGCGGTCCGCGAGGAGGCGTCTGAGGTCGGGGTCGGTGGCCAGGATCTCGCGCATGGTTTCGTGCCCGACCCGGTCGGCGACGATCTGCAGGGCGATGTCCTGCCTGACGTAATCGACCGCCATCGCGACGACGGCCGGGTCCTCGGTGTAGACGCCCCACGCGGTGCCGCCGGCGAAGCCGCCGATCAGGGCCTCCCGCCGGTCCCCGGCGACGACCAGCAGCCGGTGGTCGGGGTCCTCCTTCGCGCCCCCCTCGCCCTCGGGAACGGCGCCGGGGAAGGGGAAGCGGTGCTCGTACAGGTCGCCGACCGGTTCCCGCGCCGCCCCGAAGTGCATCACCGAGGTCTCGACGCCGCGCTCGACCGCCCGCCTGATCAACGAGGAGAGGAGTCCCATCTCCTCGGGCCAGATCGACAGGAACAGGTCACCGCGTGCCCCGGCCACCACGTCCTCGGCCCGGGCGAGCAGCGCCCCGGCGTCCTTGAGGTTGTGGATCAGGTGGGCCTTGGGCGGCGCCACGATCGCGGGCAGCGAGACCTCCAGCGACTCGATCGAGTCGGTGAACTCCCTGCGCATGCGCTCCAGCAGGGATCGCGGCGGCAGCGGCAGGTAGTCGGTGGCGTCGTCGGAGCCGCGTAACTCGTAGGCCGCCCCTTTGGCCACCAGCTTGCCGAGCGTCTCGTAGACGGTGCTGCGCGGCACGCCCGAACGCTTGGCGACCTCGTAGCCGTTGAGGGGCTGCCCGGCACCGACCAGGGTGACGTACGCCTTGGCCTCGTAACCCGACATGCCCAGGCGCTGTAATTGCTCCACTACGTCCCGCATCGCAGTTATGGTACGGCGCGAGGTACCCGTTTAGCGCTGTCCTAAAGCACCTGTTTTGTAGGATTTTCGTGACGTGAACTCGTGCCGGCCCGTGGAACTGGGGGAACGGGTCGTGGGAGCGCTCCCTGGGGAAACATTTTACTTTTGTTCTGGTCCGGCGGATTCATCGTGCGTGCTCAGACGCCTGGAGACGATCACGCGCCGGAGCCGGCACCGGTCCGGGCCCCGCCCGGACCGGCGAGCTTCCCGGCGGGGGTCGCCGGGCGGCCGGAGCCCGTCCCGCGCGGGTGGCGCGCCCGGTAATTTCGGTCCGGTCCGCGCTCCCGATCGCCGCTATCCCGCCCTCAGGGCCCTGAGGGCGAACTCCACGACCGTGTCGGCGTACTCGTGGGTGAGGGGTGCGGTACGCAGCATCCAGCGGTGGTAGATCGGCCCGTACAGCAGCTCGACGGCCACGCTCAGATCCGCGTCCTCGGCCACCTGGCCCGCCCGCCTGGCGGCGCGCAGCCGCTCCCTCGTCGCCTCCAGGTGCGGCCCCATGATCCGCTCGATGATCTCGGTGTTGATCGCGGGGTCGTTCAGCGCCTCGATGGTCATCGCCCGGCTCATCGTGTCGAGTTTGGAGTCGTTGTACTCGTCGACGATGGCCCGCAGCACGACGCGGAGGTCGGCGCCGAGGTCGCCGGTGTCGGGCAGCGCGAAGTGCCCCTTCTCGTCCCCGGTCACGGCGAGAACGGCGTCGACGAAAACGGCGCCCTTGGACGGCCACCAGCGGTAGATCGTCTGCTTGCCCACCCCCGCGCGGGCGGCGATCGCCTCCACCGTCAGCTTGGCGTATCCGGACTCGGCGACCAGGTCGAAGGCGGCGCTCAGAATGGCCTGGCGCGACTGCTCGCTGCGACGGGCCGGGTTCGGTGTTTTCACGTGCCCGAATGTATCACCCAGCGAGTCGGAACGTCTCGTCTTGCCTATCTCCGTCTTGCTCGCCCTCGCCGTGCCAGGCGGTCTCACCGGCCGATTCGGCGGGGGTCCGGACACCGGCGATCTTGAGCTCGGGTTCCGGCCCTGGCCGGGAAGGGGCGGAAGGAGGCGGGCGGGGGACGGGATGCCGAAGGCCGCGGACGCCCCCGGCAGGGCGTCCGCGGCCTTCGAGTCCGTCGGCCGGGATCAGACCTGGTCGGCCTTCTCCAGAGCGGAGCAGCAGGTGTTCACGATGAGGCGGGTGACCAGGTAGGGGTCGACGTTGGCGTTCGGACGCCGGTCCTCGATGTAGCCCTTCTTCTCCACCTCGACCTGCCACGGGATGCGGACCGAGGCGCCGCGGTCGGAGACGCCGTAGCTGAACTCGTTCCAGGGGGCGGTCTCGTGGAGGCCGGTGAGGCGGTCCTCGATGCCGGAGCCGTAGTGCTTGACGTGCTCCAGGGCGTTCGCGGCGAGGGCCTCGCAGGCGGTGACGATCGGGTCGTAGCCCTCGCGCATCGCCTTGGTGGAGAAGTTGGTGTGCGCGCCCGCGCCGTTCCAGTCACCCTTCACCGGCTTGGCGTCCAGGGTGGCGCCGACGTTGAAGTCCTCGGCGGTGCGGTAGAGCAGCCAGCGGGCGATCCACATGTGGTCGGAGACCTCGACGGGACCGGCCGGGCCGATCTGGAACTCCCACTGGCCCGGCATGACCTCGGCGTTGATGCCGGAGATGGCCAGGCCCGCCTCGATGCAGTAGTCGAGGTGCTTCTCGACGATCTCGCGGCCGAAGACCTCGTCGGCGCCGACGCCGCAGTAGTAGCCACCCTGCGGGGCCGGGAAGCCGCCGATCGGGAAGCCGAGCGGGCGGCCCTCCTTGAAGAAGGTGTACTCCTGCTCGATGCCGAACCAGGACTCCTGGCCGGCGTACTTCTCGGCGACCTCGACGAGGGCGGCGCGGGTGTTGCTGGAGTGCGGGGTCATGTCGATGTTGAGCACCTCGCACAGCACCAGCACGCTGTCGCCGCCGCGGATCGGGTCCGGGCAGGTGAACACCGGCTTGAGCACGCGGTCCGAGGAGGAGCCGTCGGCCTGGTTCGTGCTGGACCCGTCGAAGCCCCAGATCGGGAGCTCCGCGCCGTCCGCCATCACCTTGGTCTTGGAACGAAGCTTGGCGGTCGGCTCGGTGCCGTCGATCCAGATGTATTCAGCCTTGAAGGTCATCGGCGGAGTCCTTGGGGATGGAGGGATCTGCTGCCCCCAAAGATTCGCAAGTCGCGATTTCGCAGCTGTTGCCCGTATGTGAACAGGGTGTTACCCAGCCCTATATGAGCAGGCAGTGGCCGTGTTGGAAATCCGCACACCCTTGTTTCAGGGCTGTGAGCTGCCATTTCGCGGGACGATTGGAACAATGGAGACATGCGTCACACGGGAGACCGATTATTGCTCTAGGTTGCTTGAATCACTTTTGTCCTATGTGGGGCAGTGTCCTATGTGGGTCGGGAAGTGCCGAAGACGCGGGCCGAGACCGACTCGTGGGCGAGCCTCCGCATGATGTCGAGCACCCTGCCGTGCACGACGGTGCCCAGGACCATGGCCTCGACCGCGGCCTCGCGGGGGCCGTCGAGCGGGATGGTGCCGATCTCGTGTTCGGTCACGAGCCGCAGGGCGGCGTCGGCGTAGGGCCGCAGGGCCTCGCCGTCGGCGGGCATGCCGAGCCGGCCGAGGGTGAGGACGGCCTGGGCCAGCTCGTCGCGGGCCGGGGCCTCGGGGTCCACCTGCCAGCCGAGATCGGCGATCATGGCGTCGGCCTCGGTGCGGGCGCGCGCCCACTCCTCGCCGGACGCGTGCGGCTCGACCGCCGGGGCCATGGCGTACTGCGCGGTGCCGAGCACGCGGTGCATGTTCAGGCTCTCGTCGTCGACGGCGGCCGTCACCTTGGCGATGGAGGCGATGGACAGCCGTCCCACCTCCAGCAGCGCCCGGATCAGCCGCAGCCTGCGCAGGTGGTCCTCGCCGTAGCGCGCCCTGGTGGCCGAGATCTGCTCCCCGGCGGGAAGCATGCCCTCGCGCAGGTAGTACTTGATCGTCGGGATGGGCACGCCCGATGCGGCGCTGAGCTCGGATATCCGCATCATTGGATAGTACAGGTAGCCAATTCGAGGGTGGCCCCCTGCCGTCCCCTGCCGCGCCGCGAACCGCCGCCGGGGGCGTGCCCGGCGGGGGTGGGGGAGAGCGTTCCTAGCGGAGCGAGGGAGGGCGTTCCTGGCGGAGCGAGGGGCGCACGTCGATGACGGTCATCCCGGCGGCGAGGGCGGAGGCCACCCCCTCGTCGGTGTCCTCGTAGGCGACGCAGGCGTGCGGGGCGACGCCGAGGTGGCGTGCCGCGAGGAGGTAGACGTCGGGGGCCGGCTTGCCGTAGCGGACGTCGTCCCTGGTGACCACGGCGTCGAAGAGGGGACGCAGGCCGGTGACGCGCAGGGTCTCCTCCACGGCCTGGCGGGCGCCTCCCGAGGCCACGGCCATCGGCACCCGTCCCCGGTGCGCCTCCGCGACCGCGCTGACCGTCTGGTGCGGGGTGACCGTGGGGATCAGCCACTGGTAGGCGTCCAGCGCCGCCGCGCGCACCGCCTGGTAGTCGAGTTCGGCTCCGGTCTCGGTCTCCAGCTCGGCCAGCAGGCGGTCGGCGGACAGGCCGGTGCGGGCCTGGTACCAGGCGGGGTCGAGGTCCACCTGCCATCCGGCCAGCGCGGTCCGCCAGGCGCTCTCGTTGGCGGCGGCGGTGTCGACGAGGGTCCCGTCGCAGTCGAAGATCAGGGCGGCGTACGGCGTGGAGGGCTGGAGTCGCTGATGGAGCATGGTGGCCTAACGCGTGAAAGTGGATCTCCCTCCACTTTACCGCGCACATGAGCGATCGATCGCTCGCCTGGGGGATGGTCGCGTCACCGTGATCGGGTGAGACCGCGACGGCGGGCGCGGGGGGCTGCCGGGGTGGGGAAGCCCGCCGGGGGGAAGCCGGGGAAGAGGGGAGGACTTAGCTGATGTCGCCCCAGCCGTCGTGCCGGGCCCTGGCCAGCTCGGCCTCCATCTCCTCCAGCTCCTGCATGAAGCCCTGGAACCCCCTCGGGCCCAGACGGCGCCAGACGAGCAGCTGCAGGGACCGGGTCTCCTCGTCGAGGGGCGGCTCCTGGCGGAGCGGCGCCAGCAGCTCCTGGGCCTGGCGGTCCGCCGCCTGGAGCTCCTCGACGGTGAAGCGGACGCCGTGCTCGCGCTCCAGCAGCCGGATGTGCGGGTCGTTGCGCAGTCTCTGGTCCCTGGCGCGCCGGGCGCGCCTGGCGGCCAGCTCGTCGTGGACGTGCGCGCCGGAAACCTGGTGCGGCGTGTCGGCCGGACGTGGAGTCATCGTGGGGTTCGCCTCCGTCGGGCGGCTCCTTTTCTGGAACCTCTGTTAGGAACGACGCTCGAACGGCGCCGAAGGTTGTCGGAATTTTTTCCCGAAGCCCCGGCGCCGTGGGAGTTGTGTCCCCAACCGTGCCCTCGACGGCCTTGACGCGAGCTTGACTTGAGAATAATTTTCACCCAGATGACTTCCGATGAAAGGAATACTTGTGGCCGCAGGCGCGCTCGGACGCATACAGACCGAGACGCCCGCGCTGCCCGAGGCACTGCGCCGGGTGGGGGAGGCGATCCTGGCCGACCCCGCCGAGGCGGCACGCTCCACGATCATCACGCTGGCCGAGCGGAGCGGCAGCTCACCCGCCACGGTGACCCGCTTCTGCCGGGTGTTCGGCTTCGCCGGGTACGCCGGGCTGCGGGTCGCGCTGGCCACCGAGAACGGGCGCGCCGCGCAGGCCAACTGGGACGCGGGGGTGGGCCACGAGATCGGCCCCACCGATCCGCTCGACGCGGCGATCGGCGTGATGGCCGCCGCCGACTCCCGGCTCATCCAGGAGACGGCGGCCCAGCTGGACGCGGGCACCGTCGCCAAGGTCGCCGAGGCCATCGTCGCGGCCCGCCGCGTCCTCATCTTCGGGGTCTCCACCAGCGGGGCGGTGGCCCTGATGATGGGCGGGCGGCTGCGCCGGATCCGGGTCCCCTGCTGGAGCCACGCCGACGCTCACGAGGCGCTCGCCGACGCCGCGCTGCTCGGCGAGGGCGACGTCGCGATCGGCATCTCCCACCAGGGCCGGACCCGCGAGGTGCTGGAGTCCCTCGGCGAGGCCGGGGACCGGGGCGCGCTGACCGTCGCGGTCACCTCCTTCGCCCGCTCCCCGCTGGCCGAGCTGTCCGACCTGGTGCTGACCACCGCCAGCCGCGAGACCACCTTCCGGCTGGGCGGCCTGGCCGCCGTCCACTCCCAGCTCTTCGTCCTCGACACCGTCTACGTCGCGGTCGCGCAGCGCACCTACGAGCAGACGAACGAGGCCTTCGAATTGACGATCCGGGCTCTGGAGAGCCATCGCGTGGAGAGGAGCTGACCGTGGAGATCGGGGCTTCCGAGTACGTTCACGAGATCAAGGCCCTGGTGGACGAGGTGTCCAGGACCCAGACGGCCGCGGTGGGGGACGCGGCGGCGCTGATCGTCAAGTCCCTGCACGGCGGCGGCGTGATCCAGGCGTTCGGCTCGGGCCACTCCGAGGCGATCGCGATGGAGATCGCCGGGCGCGCGGGCGGCCTGGTGCCCAGCAACCGCCTGGCCCTGCGCGACGTCGTCCTGTACGGGGACGCCCCGGTCGGCATCCTCCTCGGGACGGCCGGCGAGCTGGAGCGCGATCCCTCGGTCGCCCGGCGCATCTACGACCTGGCCCCCGTCGAGCCGCGCGACGTGTTCGTGCTGATCTCCAGTTCCGGGGTGAACGGGTCGGTGGTCGAGCTGGCCTCGATCGTCAAGGAGCACGGGCACGACCTGATCGCCCTGACGTCGGTGCAGCACAGCACCGCGATGACCTCCCGCCACCCCTCGGGCCGCAAGCTGCTCGACCTCGCCGACGTGGTGCTCGACAACCGCGCCCCGTACGGCGACGCGGTCCTCCCGCTCCAGGACGGCGGCACGTTCGGGGCGGTGTCCACGATCACCTCGGCGCTGCTGGCCCAGATGGTCGTGGCCGAGGTGGTGCGCGGCCTGACCGAGGCGGGCCTGACCCCGCCGATCTACCGTTCCGCCAACGTGACCGGCGGCGACGAGCACAACCGCGCTCTCGAGAACCGCTACGCCGGAAGGATCCGGCGAGGTGCCTGACCACCGCCTTCCACTCCCAGGCCACCGCCTTCCACTCCCAGGCCACTTCCAGGAGGAAGCATGACCCAGCTATCCAGGCGCGAGCTCCTGCGCAGCGCGGCCCTGGCCGGCCTCACCCTGCCGGTCCTGTCAGCGTGCGCCACCCCCGCGGGCAACGGCGGCGCCGCGTCCTCGACGCCCGCCGTCGGCGTCACCAGCGCGGCCAACCCGCTCGGTTTCGTCGAGGACAGACCCCTGGAGATCTGGATCTTCGACGGTGGTTTCGGCGACGCCTACGCCACGGGCGTCCACGAGCCGCTGCTCAAGGCCAAGTACCCCAAGCTGGAGATCAAGCACAACGCCACCAAGGAGGTCGCCAAGACCCTCCAGCCGCGCTTCGCCGGCGGCAACCCGCCGGAGTTCGTCAACAACTCCGGCGCCAACGCGATGGACTTCGGCGCCCTGGTCCAGGACGGCCAGCTCGCCGACCTCACGCCGCTGTACGACGCGCCGAGCTGGGACGACCCCGCCGTCAAGGTACGCGACACGATCGACCCGAACGCGATCGAGCTGGGCAGCTACGACGGCAAGCCGTACGTCCTCAACTACGCCAACACCGTCTGGGGCATCTGGTACTCGCAGAAGCTCTTCGAGGCCGAGGGCTGGCAGGTCCCCAAGACCTGGGCCGACTTCCTGGCGCTGTGCGAGACGATCAAGAAGTCGGGCAAGATGGCGCCCTTCACCTACGCGGGCAAGCACCCGTTCTACATCTACGAGGCCATCCTCACTCTCGCCGCGAAGATCGGCGGCAAGGACGTGCTGAAGAACATCGACAACCTCCAGGACGGCGCCTGGAAGGCCGAGCCGGTCAGGCAGGCCGCGGAGGCCTTCGTCGAGATCGGCTCGAAGTACCTGCTGCAGGGCACCGCGGGGCTCGACCACGTGCAGACCCAGACGGCGCACAACAAGGGCCAGGTCGCGATGCTGCCCTGCGGCTCCTGGCTGGAGAACGAGCAGAAGGACTCCACGCCGGCCGACTTCGGCTACGCGATGTTCGCGCTCCCCGACTTCGGCTCCTCCGACGCCCTCCCGTACGGCACCCTGCACGCCCAGCCGGGCGAGGAGTACGTCGTCCCGGCGAAGTCGGCCAACCCCCGCGCGGGCCTGGAGTACATGCGCGCCATGCTCTCCAAGGAGGGCGCGGGCAAGTTCATGGAGATGGTCTCCACCCTCACGGTCGTCAAGGGCGCCGGAGAGGGCCGCACGCTCAAGCCCGGCCTGAAGAGCGCCTCGGCCGCGCTGGAGGCGGCGGGCGACAACGCCGTCTGGTTCCTGTTCCGCAAGTGGTACGTCGAGCTGCACGACGAGGTGGCCGCCGCGACCGGGCAGCTCATGGCCGGCAAGCTCACCGTCGACCAGTGGGCGGAGCGCGCGCAGCGCAAGGCCGACGCCATCAAGGACGACTCCTCGGTGAAGAAGTTCAGCCGGTGACGACGGCACGCGGCGGCGGGCCGTCCGGGGGACGGCCCGCCGGCCACCGGGCACGGGGGGACGGGACGGCGAGCCGTACGGGGAAGGGTGACCAGGTCATGAAGCATGGGGGGACGGCGCCGGCGGACGGCGAGCCACCGAGGGGAACGGCAGGCCGGCGATGAACCACGGCAGGACACGGTTCGTCACGGGATTCCTCGCGATCCCGGTGGCGCTCTACCTGATCTATGTGATCGCGCCCTACGCGCAGGCCTTCTACATCGCGTTCACCGACTGGCGCGGGGTGAACGCGAGCCCGCGCCTCGTGGGCCTGGAGAACTTCCAGCGGCTGCTGGCCGACAACGTGTTCTGGCAGGCGGTCAGGCACAACCTCGTCCTGCTGGTGCTGATGCCGATCCTCACGCTGGGGATCGCGCTCTTCTTCGCCTTCCTGCTCAACGCGGGCGGGCGGGGCGGCACCGGGGGCATCTGGGGGTCGAAGTTCTACCGCGTGGTGTTCTTCTTCCCCCAGGTGCTGGCCGTCGCCGTGGTCGCCGTGCTGTTCCAGCAGGTCTTCAGGCCCGACCGCAGCGGCATGCTCAACGCGCCGCTCATCGCCCTGGGGTTCGAGCCGATCGGCTTCCTGTCCAGCACCGACGTCGCGTTCTGGTCCATCCTCGCCGTACTGGTCTGGCAGGCGGTCGGCTTCTACGTCGTGCTCTTCTCGGCGGGCATCGCCTCCATCCCGCGCGACCTGTTCGAGGCGGCGGCGATCGACGGCGCCGGGGGGCCGCAGCTGTTCCTGCGGGTCACGCTGCCGCTGCTGTGGGACACCATCCAGGTCGGCTGGGTCTACCTCGGCATCGCCGCGCTGGACGTCTTCGCCATCGTGTGGGTGATGACGGCCGAGCACGGCGGCCCCGACCACTCCACGACCGTGATGGCGGCGGAGATCTACCGCACCGCCTTCCAGTACTTCAAGTTCGGCTACGCCTCCGCGATGGGCGTGGTGCTGTTCTTCTTCACCATCGGGTTCGCGGCGCTGGCCCTGCGCCTGTCGCGGCGTGAGCGGATCGAGTTCTAGTGGCGGACGTCGTGATTTCCCCGAGCAGGGCCCTCGCCCGCGAGGAGCGCAGGAGGCGCCTGGGACCCCTGTCGGCCCTGACGCACGTCGCGCTGCTGGTCTGGACGGTCCTGGTGGTCGTGCCGATCGTGTGGACGTTCCTCGCGTCGGTGAAGAGCGAGGACGAGATCTTCGGCGACGCCTGGTCGCTGCCGGCCTCCCTGCGCCTCGACAACTGGGCCCGCGCCTGGGAGCAGGCGCACATCGGCCAGTACATGATCAACAGCATCGTCGTGGTGGCCTTCGGCACCTTCGGCACGATGCTGTTCGGCTCGATGGCCGCGTACGTGCTGGCCCGCTACCGGTTCCGGGGCAACCGGTCGATCTACCTGCTGTTCGTCTCCGGCCTGGCCTTCCCGGTCTACCTGGCGCTGACCCCGCTGTTCTTCGTCGTGCAGAACATGGGGACGGTCCCGGTGATCGGCCCGTTCATCGGGCTGAACACGCACGGCGGGCTGATACTCGTCTACATCGCGTACTCGCTGCCCTTCACCGTCTTCTTCCTCGCGGCATTCTTCAGGACGCTGCCGGGGGCGGTGGCCGAGGCGGCCTTCGTGGACGGGGCCTCGCACGCCCGGGTGTTCTTCCAGATCATGCTGCCGATGGCGAAGCCGGGCATCGTCAGCGTGACCATCTTCAACGTGCTCGGCCAGTGGAACCAGTACCAGCTGCCCCTGGTGCTGCTCAACTCCGACCGGGACAAGTGGGTGCTCACCCAGGGCATCGCCGACATCTCCACGGCCGCGGGCTACGACGCCGACTGGTCGGCCCTGTTCGCCGCGCTGAGCATGGCCATCCTGCCGATGCTGATCGTCTACACGCTCTTCCAGAGCCAGATCCAGAAGGGTCTCACCGCTGGCGCGCTCAAGTAGTGACCGCTTAAGCCTTTCATAAGGGTGCCTTCAGGTTGGGCCGGCGCGAACGGGTTGACGGGTGGGGAGTGGTGAGGAGTAGGTTCGTTAGGAAAGTTTCCTAACGAGCGGTTCGGGTTCCCTCACCCAGGGTCGCCCCTCCGCCCCGTCCCTGTTCCCGTCCCTGCTTCTGTCCCTGTCCGCCCCCTGGCCCCCATCCCCCGGAGGGCCTTCACGGTACCGCCCTCCCTCCGTCGAGGGCGGTCCCCCTCCGGAGAGCCTCCGGGCGTTCCTCCCCCCTTCCCTGGAGAGACACGTGCCCTTCTCGTCGAACCCCCGCCCCGGCCGCCGTACCGCGCGCCTCCTGCTGGCCTCGGCCGCGGCCGCCGTCCCGGTCCTGATCGCCCCCGCCGGTGCCGGGCATGCCGCCGCCCTCTCTCCCGCCGCCGCCCCGGCCGCGGGGCCGGCGGCGGCGCCCGCCGGGCTGTCCGTATCCTCCGCGGCGGTCGACCTCACCGACCCGCGCAAGAAGGACATCGCCATGCAGCTGGTGTCCAGCGCCGAGAACTCCTCGCTGAACTGGAAGGCGCAGTACAAGTACATCGAGGACATCGACGACGGTCGCGGCTACACCGCCGGGATCATCGGCTTCTGCTCGGGCACCGGCGACATGCTCGACCTCGTCGAGCGCTACACCCGGCTCAAGCCGGGGAACGTGCTCGCCAAGTATCTCCCCGCCCTGCGCAAGGTCGACGGCACCGACTCCCACAAGGGCCTCGACCCGAACTACACCAGGGACTGGGCCACCGCCGCCAAGGACACCGTCTTCCGGCAGGCCCAGAACGGCGAGCGCGACCGGGTCTACTTCAACCCCGCGGTCGACCAGGCCAGGAAGGACGGCCTGCGCGCCCTCGGGCAGTTCGCCTACTACGACGCCATCGTCATGCACGGCGGGGGCACCGACCCCCAGAGCTTCGGCGCGATCCGCAGGAACGCCCTGAAGAAGGCGAAGCCCCCCGCCCAGGGCGGCGACGAGACGAGATACCTGCACGCCTTCCTCGACGCCCGCAAGGTCGCGATGAAGGCCGAGGAGGCCCACGAGGACACCAGCCGCGTCGACACCGCCCAGCGCGTCTTCCTCAACAAGGGCAACCTCGACCTCGACACCCCGCTGTCCTGGAAGGTCTACGGGGACCCCTTCAAGATCAGCTAGCCCGTGCCGGGGCTCCGGCGGCACCCCACCCCGCCGGGGCCCTCTCTCCGCGACACCCTCGACACCCTCGACACGATGCCGTGCCGATTTCGTGGCGAGCGCGACATACCCGAGCCCGGCCGTGATCATCGCGTGTCCCGGGCCACCGCCTGCCGCCACCCCCACGAAGACGTCGAGGCCACCACCTGCTGCGGCGGCCGGGGAGCCGCGGCCGGGATCAAGGTTCCGCCCGCGGGGCGGGCCGCAGGTGAGCCGATCGCGTACGAAGCCGATTTCCGGTGCTGCACAGGAATTCCTGACACCACATGATCGGAACCAAAATCCGGTGTCGGCCGTTTCACGGTGGGGCGACTCTGCGGCGCGGAGGAGAGCGTGTGAACAAGCCGAAACAGCGATCGAACAAGAGAGAAAAGCGGCTGCGGGCGCAGCGGTTTCGGAACATGAAGGCACAGGCTCGGCGGAACACGGCGGACAGGGGCGTGTTCCTGAAGTTCGCTCCCTACACCGTGGTCGGTGTCGCCGCGATCTGGGGCGTGGTTCTTCTCGTCGCACCGGGGTTCGAAGGGATGACAGCGGCCGGCATGATGTCGTTGCTGGTCTGCTTTGTCGCGCTGGTCATTCTGCGACACATGGAACCACAGAGTAAAAGCGGTCTGCCCATCGGCGTCGTCGCGTCGGTCAGCGGAATCATGGGAATCAGTTTCGTGATCGTCGCAGAGATCCTGAAGGCCGGCGGATCTTAGAATGCCGGCGGATCTTAGAGCAAGGTCACAGCCGGTGAGGCTCGGAATCACCGTCTTCACGGTCGTTCACACGGGAAAAGTCGTTCACACGGGAAAAGGGGCGAGGAGACCCGTGGCTCCCCGATTGACGCCCGAGGTGGTCCCCGGCGCGGGACGACACTAGCGGGCCGGGAGGTTCTTCAGGGCCTCGCGGCGGCTCAGGCCGCTGATGCGGGTGTGGTCGACATAGCGGACGACCTCGCCGGGGTTCGTCTTGGCGTACTCGCGCAGGGCCCAGCCGATCGCCTTGCGGGCGAAGAAGTCGTTGTCGGACAGGCTCGGCTCGATGCAGGCGTACAGCAGGCCGGTGTCGGTGGCGGACTTGAAGCGGTTCTGGCTGAGGATGGCCGTGCGGCGCTTCCACAGGTCGGTGCCGCGGGCCCAGCGGAGCATGAGGGGGCGCATGGTGTCGGGGAAGGCCGCGAGCAGGCCGCCGACGCGGTGGACGGCGAGCTCGTCGACGTAGTCCCACCAGGCTCCGGTGACGATCATCTCCTCGTACGCCGGCAGCGCGTCGAGCGTCTGGAAGGCGCGGTAGAGGCGGAAGCCGGTCAGCTCGATCGCCGCGTAACGCTCCTCGCGGTATTCGGCCCCGCGCCACAGGGCCAGCGCCGCCTCCCGCCACGCGGGGGCCGTGTCGACGGGGTAGTCGGCGAAGACCCGCCTCAGCGCGGCGCGGCGGGGAGCGGCCTGCACGCCGAGGAACGGCATCGACGACTTCATGTAGGCCTGCATGACCGGGGCCTTGGCGGGGTCGGCCACGTCGGTGAGCGCCGTTCGCACGGCCTTCTGCAGTATCTCCATGCTCGCCCACCACTTCCCGTTCGCTTCGCGGACGCTTGATTCTCACAGGCCGCGCCGCTCGCCGCGCCGGTTCCGCGGGCGTCATGCCTTCTGGCTACTCCGCTCGCCGGTCGCGAGGCCGTCGAACAGGACGGTGATGTAGTGCTCGGCGAGGCCGGTGGTGTTGAGGCGGCCTCCCGGGCGGAACCAGCGCACCGCCACCCAGATGGTGTCGCGGATCATGCGGTAGGTGAGCTTGGGGTCGACGTCGGCACGGAACAGGCCGTCGGCCTGGCCGAGCCTGATCTGCTCGACCCACATGCGCTCGACCTCGTCCTCGGCCTTGACCAGGTAGTCGAAGCGGTCGCCGGGCAGGGATCTCAGGTAGTTCCAGTCGTTCTGCATGACGGTGATCGCCGCGCGGTGCGGCTCCAGCGTGCTGAACCCGATGCGCACCATCTCTGAGAGGATCGTGCGGGGGTCGCCGTTCTGGTCCAGGGCGGTGCGGTAACGGCCCACGAGGTCGTCGAGGAAGGTGGTCAGCACCTCGTCGACGATCGTCTCCTTGGAGTCGAAGTGGTGATAGAGGCTTCCGGACAGGATGCCGGCCTCCTCCGCGATCTCCCGGACGGTGGTCGCCTGGAAACCCTTGCGGGCGAAGAGCTCGGCGGCGAGCTTGACGAGATGGTCACGGCGCTCCGAGGCGGGGCCGGATGTGGCCGCGCGCCTGGTCCCGCCCTGGCGCCTGACCGGGGTGGTGGTCGCGCCGCCGGAGTTCTTTCGCGTGTTCACGCCCCCATTATGAGCCCTTGCTCAATCGCTTGTTCACCGGAACGCGCAGGCTCGTTCCCGTTCCCGGCTCGTTCCCGTCGCCGGCCCTGACCGAACGCCCGCCGCGTTCGCCGCGGGGCGATGGCGGGTCCCGACGCGCGCGGACGACTTCTCGCTTCCGGCTCCGTACCAGCGGGCCTCGAACCCGTCCATCGTCCCGATCTGCAAAATCATGAGCCGAAGGCCTATGGTCAGCCCACTAGCAATTAGGAAACTTTCCTATTAGATTTGCGCAAAGCCGCTGTGGGAGCGCTTTCCCCAGCGGTCCGGTACAACGTGGTGTCTGCGCGTCTTCGGCAGGAACGCCGACCGGCCGTCAGGCGAGGAGGGGTGAATGAAGCGCGGCCCAGAGCTGCTCCGCCTGGCGGAGACGGTCGTCTTTCCCGGCTTCGAGGGCAAGTCCCCGCCCGACTGGCTCCGGCGCCGGCTCGGCGAGGGGCTGGCCGGGGTGGTGCTGTTCTCCAGGAACATCGCCACCCCCTCCCAGGTGGCCGACCTCACGGCCGCGCTGCGGGAGGAGAACCCCCAGGTCCTGGTCGGCATCGACGAGGAGTCGGGCGAGGTCACCCGCCTGGAGGCCGCGGGCGGGAGCACCCGGCCCGGCAACTTCGCCCTCGGCGTGGTCGACGACACCGGCCTCACCGAGGAGCTCGCCGCCGACCTCGGCCGCGACCTGGCCCGGGCGGGCGTCAACCTCAACTTCGCCCCCTCGGCCGACGTGAACTCCAATCCCGACAACCCGGTGATCGGCCTGCGCTCCTTCGGCGCGGACCCCGACCTCGTCGCCCGGCACACCGTCGCCTGGATCCGGGGCATGCAGTCGGCGGGAGTGGCCGCCTGCGCCAAGCACTTCCCCGGCCACGGCGACACCTCGGTCGACTCCCACCACGGCGTGCCTCTCGTCGCCGCTCCCCCCGGGGAACTGCGCGACGTGGCGCTGCGGCCCTTTCGCGCGGCCGTCGAGCAGGGGGTGCGCACGGTCATGACCGGGCATCTGCTCGTCTCCGCCCTGGACCCCGCGATGCCCGCCACCCTCAGCCGCCCGGTCCTGCACGACCTGCTCAGGGTCGAACTCGGCTTCGAGGGCGTCATCGTCACCGACGGCATCGAGATGGCCGCCGTCTCCGGCCCGTACGGCATCGGCGGGGCCTCGGTCCTCGCCGTCGCCGCGGGTGCCGACGCGATCTGCGTGGGAGGCGAGCACGCGGGGGAGGAGACCGCGATCGGCATCCGCGACGCGATCGTGGACGCCGTGATCGAGGGCAGGCTCTCCGAGGAGCGGCTCGCCGACGCCTCCCGGCGCGTCTGCGAGCTCGCCCTCTGGACCACGACCGCCCACCGGAGCGCGCCTTCGGGCCTTTTAGGCGGTCCGGGGACCCCGTCGATCGGCCTGGCCGCCGCCCGGCGGGCGCTGCGGATCACCCGCCGCTCCTCGGCCGCGGTGTTCCCCCTGCCCGCCCCGCCGCACGTCGTCGAGCTCGCCCCCGAGATGAACCTCGCCATCGAGAAGGACACCCCGTGGGGCGTCGGCGAGCCGCTCGGCAAGCTCCTGCCCGGCACCACGGTCACCCGGCTGGCCGCCGCCACGGCCACCGGAGGCGCCATCGAGGCCGTGCTCGCCGCGGCGGCCGAGCGCCCCCTGGTCATCGTCGTCCGCGACGCGCACCGCCACCCCTGGCAGGCCGACGCGCTCCGGCACCTGCTGGCCGCCCGCGCCGACGCCGTCGTGGTCGAGATGGGACTGCCGGGCCGCTCCGACCTCGGTGCCGTCCACGTCGCCACCCACGGGGCCTCCCGCGTCTGCGGCCAGGCCGCCGCCGAGCTCCTCGCCGGGGACACGGGCACCGCCTGACCGGGCGGGCCCCGCGCGGAGTGCGGCGGCCGGGATTCTGTCGGGGCGGGCTGCTTGAATCGCGGGATGGATGCGGCACAGTTGCTGGCGGGCCAGCGGGAGATCCACGGGGTCGATCTGGCGGGGCTCTCGCTCGGCGATCATCTGACCGGTGACGGGCCCTACGTGTTCAGGGAGTGCGATCTCACCGGCGCCGACCTCGCCGGGGCGTCGCTGGTGGAGGCCTCGTTCGAGAAGTGCGTGCTGGAGGGGGCCGACTTCCGCCGCGCGGACCTGGACGGGGCGCGTTTCTCCGGCGGCGGGGGAGCGGGGCTCCGGTTCGCGAACGCCGAGCTCGTCGACGCGACCTTCACCGACGTCGACCTGTCGGGCGCGCGCTTCGAGCTGGCCCTGCTCACCGACGTCACCTTCACCGGCTGCCGCATGATCGGCGCTGTGCTGTCCGCCTGCCGGGGCACCGGCTACCGGTTCGACGGGTCCAACCTGGCGCTGGCCGACCTCACCGGCTGCTCGTTCCGGGACCTCCACCTGCGGGGCGTCCGCTTCGACGACGCCAACCTGTCGGGCTGCGACTTCACCAAGACCGTGTTCGAGGACTGCCGCATGATCGGCGCCCGGATCGTCGAGACGGTCTTCACCAAGGCGGACCTGCGCGGTGCCGACCTCGGCGAGGTCGACGACACCCGGCTCCGGTCGCTGCGCGGAGCGGTCGTCAGCCCCACCCAGGCCGCCCTGATCCTCGCCGCCCGCGGGCTCACCGTGAACTGACGACTCCGGGCCCGCACGGCTTCGCCGTACCGGTTAAAGATCGCATCTAGACATGAAAGGTGAACAGCCGGGAAACTCTGCATGATCGTGGCGAAAGGGGCCTGGCATGGGCGGGATCTGTGACGGGCGTGTGGTGATCGTGACCGGCGGCGGGCGCGGCATCGGCAGGGAGCATGCCCTGGAGTTCGCCAGGCAGGGGGCCAGGGTCGTGGTCAACGACCTCGGCACCGGCCGCGAGGGCGACGGGCGATCCGCGGGACCGGCCCTGGAGGTGGTCGAGGAGATCCGCGACCTGGGCGGCCGGGCCGTGGCCAGCAGCGACGACGTCACCGAGTGGGACGGCGCGGGCCGCCTGGTCAAGACGGCGCTGAGCGCCTTCGGGCGGCTGGACGTCCTGGTCAACAACGCCGGGTTCGTCCGCGACCGGATGCTGGTCTCGATGACCGAGCAGGAGTGGGACGACGTGGTCCGGGTCCATCTCAAGGGCCACTTCCTGCCACTGCGGCACGCGGCCGCCCACTGGCGGGAGCGGTCGGAGGCGGGCGACCCGGTGGACGCCCGGGTGATCAACACCTCCTCCGGGGCGGGGCTGTTCGGCGGCGTCGGCCAGGCCAACCACTCCGCGGCCACGGCGGGCGTCGTGGCGCTCAGCCAGGTCGCCGCGGCGGAGCTCGGCCGCTACGGCGTCACGGTGAACGCGATCGTCCCGACCGCCCGCACCCGGATGACCGAAGGGGCCCTCACCACGGCGGCCGGGCCCGCGGACGGCTTCGACGCCGCGCACCCGGCCAACATCGCGCCGCTGGTGGCCTGGCTCGGCTCGGCCGGATCCCGGCACGTCACCGGCAGGGTCTTCGAGGTCGAGGGCGGGAGCGTCTCCCTCGCCGACGGCTGGCGGCACGGTCCCCGTGCCGACCGGGGCGCCCGCTGGGACCCCGCCGACATCGGCGACGCCGTCGCCAAGCTCCTCGTCGAGGCCCCGGACCCGGAACCGGTCCGCGGGGCTTAGGCCCTGTTCGGGATTCAGGATCCGGGATTCGGGTCGTGAGGTCGCGATCCGGTCCCGGCCGGACCGCCCCGCCCGCCACGCCGATCACCCGGCGGAGCATGCCGGACGCCTGACCTGGAGCTACCCGGGACTCGCTTGTGGGGTGGCGCAGGGCGGTGGCATAGGCTTTCAGAGCTGATGGAGATCGCCGGTGGTGTAGCCGTCCGGCCCCGTTTGCCGTCGTAGCGCTTGTGGCGGTTACGGCAATGACTCAAGGGCGTTGGGGGAGGAGAAGCCATGTCCGGTCCGGTGTCGTGGCCGTCCAGGTTGCCGGTCATGCAGGCTCCCATGGCCGGTGGGGCGTCCACCCCCCGACTGGCCGCGGCCGTGTCCGAGGCCGGCGGCCTGGGATTCCTCGCGGCCGGCTACAAGACGGCCGAGCAGATGCGCCAGGAGATCAAGCAGACGCGTGAGCTCACGTCCCGGCCGTTCGGGATGAACGTGTTCATGCCCACGGCCGATGACGCCGACCAGGCCGAGATCGACGCCTACGCGCGGGTCATCGAGGGGGAGGCTCAGCGGCTGGGCGCCACCCTGGGAGTCCCACGCGGGGGCGATGACGATTTCACGGCCAAGGTCGAGGATCTGCTGGCGGATCCGCCCGCGGTGGTGAGTTTCACGTTCGGCTGCCCGGAGGACGAGCTGATCCAGGCGTTCCGCCGCAAGGGGACCACCGTGGTGGTCACGGTGACCTCGGCGGACGAGGCGCGGCTGGCCTCGGCGGCCGACATGCTGTGCGTCCAGGGGGAGGAGGCGGGTGGCCACCGAGGGTCGTTCGCCAACGCGGACGCCGAGGCGATGAGCCTGGAGCACCTGCTGTCACGGGTACGGGAGGTGTCACGGCTGCCCCTCGTCGCGGCCGGAGGCGTGGCCTCGGCCGCCGACGTCTCCCGGGTCCTGTCCGCGGGGGCGGTCGCGGCCGCGGCGGGCACCGCCTTCCTGCTCTGTCCCGAGAGCGGCACCGGCGCGGTCCACCGTGCGGCGCTGACCGACCCCCGCTTCACCGGCACCGCCGTCACCAGGGCCTTCACCGGACGTCCGGCGCGCGGCCTGGTCAACCGGTTCATGGCTGAGTACTCCGGCCGGGCGCCCGCGGCCTATCCGCATCTCCACCACCTGACGGCGCCGCTGCGCCGCGCCGCGGCGGCCGGCGGGGACGCCGAGACGCTGCACCTGTGGGCCGGGACCTCCTGGAACCGGGCACGGAACGCGCCGGCGGCGGACATCGTCGCGGACCTGTCCGCGATCTGAGAACGGCCTCCGAAATCTCCTGCGGCCTCTTTGCTGACGTACGGCAGGTTCCACCTAGCCGACGATGCGTCCTACTACTCCAGCAAACCTGTAGACAGGGCAGCTCCCGATCTTGTGACACGGCTCCGCGACGTTACCCGGGGGCGACCACGCGCGGGGAGGGGACGGGTGCCGGTCAGCGCGGGATGGTGTCGCGGTAGGCGGCCAGCCACGTGTCGAACGACTGCAGCCTCGGGTTGAGCTCGCGCAGCAGCTCGACGTCGATGAGCTCGGCGATGTCCGGGGCGGCCGCGATCAGGTACTGGAGCATGTTGCCGACCTCGCCCGCGCCCGGGAACCCCGCGGCCCGGATCATGTCGGGGCTGACCGCCTGGTAGGTGACGGGCTCGCCGAGCGCCAGGCTCAGCGCGGCGGCGTACTGTGCGCCGGTGAGCACGGACCCGGCGACGCTCACCCGCCTGCCGGCCATCCCGATCCCGTGGCGGAAGATCCCCAGCGCGGTCCTGCCGACGTCCTCCGCGGCCTGCGCGGCCACCCGCGCCTCGCCGAACCCGAGCGGCAGCACCAGTGCGCCAGTCTCGTCACGCCGGGGCGCGAACATGTCCCGGAACGCCTCGTAGTAGACGTTCGCCTGCAGGAAGGTGGTGGGCACGCCCGACTCCAGGAAGAACCGGTCGGCCTCGGCCTTGCCGTCGGCGTGCGGCACCTTGTACGAGCCCTCGAAGCTTGGTGTCCCGTCGCCCGGCCGGAAGTAGCTGCGGGTGTCGGACAGCGTGGACCAGACGAAATGCCGTACGCCGGCCTCCTGTCCCGCCCGCGCCGCGTTGCCGGCCTGCTCCTGCTCCTTGGTGGTCGCGGGCCGCGCCCGCTCCTCCTCGGGCATGCGAGGCTCCCAGAAGTTGGTCACCACGAAGGCGCCGTGGGCGCCGTCGAACGCCTTGCGCAGGCTGCCCGCGTCGTCGAGATCGGCCCCGACGACCTCGGCCCCGAGTGCGGCCAGCTCCCTGGCCCGCGCCGAACCCGGGTCCCGGGTCAGGGCTCGCGCGGCGAACCGCCCACTGCGGTCGTCGAGGATCGCGCGGACCAGTCCGCCCCCTTGCGCTCCGGTCGCGCCCACCACGGCGATGATCTGCTGCTCGCTCATAGCGATAAAACCCTCACGTGTTCAGATTGATGTATCAACCCGGCCACCATACAGCGCCAGGTTGATACGTCAAGCAACGGGTAGGGTGGGCGTCATGGGATGGGAACAGGAACTCGGCGAGGCCGACCGGATGTGGCGCACGTACATCGAAATGGCCAAGCACCTCGGCTCGCACCTGCAGCAGCACCTGCAGCGCGAGTGCAACCTGTCCGCGGCCGACTTCGAGGTCCTGGTCCGGCTCACGGAATCGGAGCGGAGGGAGATGCCCGTCGCGGAGGTGGCCGCCGCGACCCAGTGGGAGAAGAGCCGCCTGTCCCACCAGCTCACCCGGATGGCGCAACGCGGGCTGGTCGAGCGAGTGGACTCCAACGACCGCCGCTACCCCGACGTGCGGCTCACCGACAAGGGCTACGCGGCGATCAACAAGGCCGTCCCCGAGCACATCGAGATGGTTCACGCCCTGTTCGTCGACGTGCTTGGGCCTGAGCGGCTGGCCGGCTTCGCGCAGGCCTGCGCCGACGTGCTCCGCGCACTCGACGAGCACCGGGAGCGGGACTGCTCGTTGTGATCATGCTCCCGCGCCGCGGAAAGCACCCCTGGGATGTGGCGAAAAACGGAGATCATTCGTGCCCCGATCACCCCTGCTCCTCCGGGTGGCCGCGCCGGCCGGCTCGGTGGCGACGAAGCCGGGCTCGATGATCACGACATGTAGGCCCTGGGTGGTGACCTCCTGCCGCAGCGATCCGGAGAAGGCGGTGATGCCGAACTTCGTCGCAGCGTAGACACCGGCGTTGGGCCGACGCGATCCGGCCCGAGGTCGAGGAGTGGCCTCCCGACTTGTGACAACCACCGCGACGAGCTGTCACAAATCGCGACGCCGTCCGGTCTTTCTTGGCGAACCGAACGCCGCAAGAGCGACAGGAGCGTGAGCGTGCCCTCAACCAGGACCACCGCCCGAATCCGGGTCAGGATGAGCTCGCGGCCCGTTGACGAGCCGCATCGCGCGTCGAGCCAGCTCGAGCTCCTCTTCGATCTCACCTTCGTGGTCGCGGTCGCGGCCATCACGGCGCAGTTCGCGCATGCCATCGCTGAAGGTCATGGCCTGGCCGGGCTGGTCCCGTTCCTCCAGGTGTTCTTCGCGATCTGGTGGGCGTGGATGAACTTCACCTGGTTCGCCTCGTCCTACGACACCGACGACGTTCCCTACCGGCTGCTGACCATGGTGCAGATGGCGGGGGTGCTGGTCCTCGCCACCGGCGTGCCCGCCGCGGTCGGCCACTCCGACTACGGGATCATCACCCTGGGCTACCTCATCATGAGGATCGGGCTTGTAGCCCAATGGCTGAGGGCCGCGTTCGAAGACCCGGCGAGCCGCCGTACGGGGCTCCGCTACGCCGCGGGCATAGGTCTGGTCGAGTTGGGCTGGTTGCTCCGGCTCGCTCTCGCGGAGGCGGGCCTCCTGCCGGCGTCACTCCAGCTGCCGTTCTTCGCCTGCCTGGTCGTCCTGGAGCTGGCGGTGCCGTGGTGGGCGGAGCGGGTCAGGGCAACCACCTGGCACCCGCACCACATCGCCGAACGCTACGGCCTGTTCACGATCATCCTGCTGGGCGAGAGTGTCCTGGCCGCGAGCAGAGGGGTTGAAGGGGCGCTCGAAGCGGGTCCCCTCGTCGTCATCGCCGGATCCGGTCTCGTCCTGCTGTTCGCCCTGTGGTGGCTGTACTTCCTGGTCGAGGCAGGGGAGGGGCTCAGCGACCGGCGTCATCGGTCGTACTGGTGGGGGTACGGCCACTTCGGCGTCTTCGCCGCGCTGGCTACTCTTGGCGCCGGGCTCGAGGTGGCGGTGGAGCAGAGCGGGCGCCAGGTGGCGGCATCGCCGATGGCGATCGGCTACGCGGTCGCCATCCCGGTCGGGGTGTATCTCATCCTGCTCCGGGCGGTGCACGCGCTGGTCGACGCGGACTCCGTCGTCCCCCGCACCGCCGTGGCGGGGTGCGTCGGCGCCGTCGTGTTGTCGCCGCTCGCGGCGTCGTGGATCGGGGTGGCCGCCGTGGTCGCGCTGATCGCGACCGCCTGCGTCGCGCTGGTCGCTGTCGCCATCTGGGCGGCACGTGGCTGAAGGAGCATCATGCACGCATCAGAGAACAGAATCGCCACGTCCGTCCTGGTCATCGGGACCGGAGGGGCCGGGCTGCGGGCGGCCGTCGAACTCGCCGAGCGCGGGGTGGATGTCCTCGCGGTCGGCAAACGGCCGAAGGCGGACGCGCACACCTCGCTCGCGGCGGGCGGCATCAACGCGGCCCTCGCCACGATGGATCCCGAGGACACCTGGCAGTAGCACGCGGCCGACACTCTCAAGGAGAGTTACCTGCCGGCCAGCCCCGAGACGGTGCGCATCGTGCGACAACGCGGTCTTCGGCGCGTACGGGTTCGACCTGACCGACGGCAGCCGCTACGTCATCCATGCCGATGCGGTGATCCTGGCCGTGGGCGGGCACACCCGGATCTGGCGGCGCACCTCCTCCCGGCGTGATGAGAACACCGGCGACTCCTTACGCCTGGCCGTCCTGGCCGGCTGCCGCGTCCGCGACCCCGAGCTGGTGCAGTTCTACCCATCTGGTCTCATCGCGCCGGAGAACGCGGCTGCCACAACCGCTCCGACCACCCGGAACTCGACCCCGCGCTGCAGGTCAACCTCGTTGGGCCGGCCCCGGATCGGTGGAGCGGGAGAGCATCCCGCCGATTCCCGCCGAGATCGCGGCGCTCATGCGCGAGGTCTCGACCGCGGGAAAGCTCGTCGAGTAGCCGGATCTTGTCACAAGTGTCGGGGCTGTCCTGTCTTAGTTGGCGATCGGGCCACATCACTGAACGGGGGAGTTGTTGTGACCGCGTCGGCGATGGTCGCCGAGTTCGGCGATCGGGTTCGAGGTTCTCGAGCAACTCGACCAGCCCGGCCGGGCGCCTCTGTCGTGGTCGCGGCGCGCCGACCAGGTCGCCGCGGTAGTCGCCCGCCGCCACCGGGCTGATCCCGCCCACGCGCTCGCTGCCCGCCAGGGCGAGCGCTTCGCCCGCCTGTTCGCCACCGGCCAGATCGCCGTCCGGCTGATCCACGCGGTCAGCAGGCCGGCCGTACAACCCATGGAGGAGACATGAGCACCCCGAACGGTGAGAACGAGTTCCTGTACGAGCTCCACGTCGAGATCGAGGAGGAGCTGATCATCGCCGAGGCCAGCCACCCGGAGGAGGAGATAGGGCAGCCGGTCACCGAGTGGCTGTACGACCCGACGGACGTCGAGCGCGAGAAGATCGCTCTACGGGTGCTGCGCGACGCGGTCGAGGTGCTGGAGGACGGCCCGCGGCCGGGTGACGACGTTGCCTGAGCCGCGGATCGACACGCTCGCCGGCCTCCGCGAGCACCTGCAGTGGGCGATCGAGCTGGAGCACGCGACGCTGCCGCCGTACCTGACCGCGCTGTACTCCCTCGACCCGGAGCGCAACCCGGCGGCCGTCGAGGTGGTGAGCAGCGTTTTCGTGGAGGAGATGCTGCATCTGGCGCTGGCGGCGAACCTGCTCAACGCCGTCGGCGGCGCCCCGCGGCTCGACACGCCCGAGATGCTGCCGCCTCACCCCCGCAAGCTGCCCCACGGCGACCTTGAGCTGTCGCTGGTGCCGTTCGGCCCGGAGGCGCTGGAGATGTTCCTGCGCCTGGAACAGCCCGCACCGCCCGGCGCACCGCCGGAGGACGACAACTACGAGACCATCGGGCAGTTCTACGCCGCGATCGAGCAGGGGTTGCGCTACCTGTGCGACACGCTCGGCGAGAAGGAGGTCTTCTCCGGTGACCCGGCCCGGCAGGTGAGCGACGGCCACTTCCGCCATACCGGCGGCAGGCTGGTCGCCGTCACCGACCTCGCCTCCGCGCTGGACGCGCTTGAGGAGATCGTCGAGCAGGGGGAGGGCACCGCCCGCAGCGAGGTCTGGGACGGTGACCAGGACGAGGTCGCCCATTACTACCGCTTCATGGAGCTGAAGCTCGGCCGCCGCTACCGGCGCGGGGACACTCCTGAGTCCGGGCCCACCGGTGAGAAGCTCTCGGTGGATCTCACCGGGGTGTTCCTCCCGACGCCCAACCCTGCGGACCGCGCCGCGCAGGAGGAGTTCAACCACACCTACTGTGCGATCCTGCACCTGCTGGAGGTCGCCTTCAACGGCAGTCCGACGATGCTCGCCGTCGCTACCGGGGAGATGTACGCGCTCAAGGCCCAGGCGCAGGAGTTGATGCGGCTGGGCGGCCCCACCTTCGAGTATGTCCCGCCCGAGCTGCGCCGCTGGAGCGCGGGCGACCACCAGCGGATCGTCGTGCTCCGCAACGGGCCGTACGTCGTGTACGGCCGCATCCCCCTGCGGCGCAAGCGGAAGATCGTCTCCGCCGAGCAGAAGAACGCGCTCACCTGGAAGACCGGCGAGCCGCTGGAGACCGAGGAGATCTATGCGCTGTGCCGCTGCGGCCATTCGGGCGCCAAGCCGTTCTGCGACGGCACCCACGCCGCGATCGGCTTCGACGGCACCGAGGCCGCGCCGATGCGGCCCTACCAGGAACTGCAGCACGTGCACGACGGCGTCGGCATCTCCGCGCAGCGGGTGGGCGAGCTGTGCATCCACGCCGCCTTCTGCATCGGCCGCGCCAGGCCCATCGCCAAGACGCTCGACGACACCGCCGACAGCGACGTGCGCTCGAACATCATGGGCCGCATCGATCACTGCCCCTCCGGCTCCTACAGCTACGCCCTCGAACGCGGCGGAGAGACGATCGAAGCCGACCTCCCGCGCGCCATCTCGGTGCTGGAGGAGGAGGGCGGCCTGGCCAGCGCGCTTTGGGTGACCGGCGGCATACCCATCACCCGGTCGGACGGCCGGCCCCTGGAGACCAGGAACCGGATGACGCTGTGCCGTTGCGGCCACTCCGGCAACAAACCACTGTGCGACGGCACCCACCGCGAGATCGGCTTCCACGAATGAACAACCAGAAAGGCAATCCCGTGAACCAACCCGTCGTCCTCCTCGTCCACGGCGCCTTCGCCGAGTCGGCCAGCTGGAACCGCGTCATCCAGCGCCTGCGCAGCAACCAGCTCACCACGGTCGCCGTGGCCAACCCGCTGCGCAGCGTGGAGGGCGACGCCACCTACCTGTGCGACGTGATCAATGGCATCGGCGGCCCTGTCGTCCTGGCCGGCCATTCCTATGGCGGCATGGTGATCAGCCAGGCGGCGGCGGGCAACCCGGCCGTGCGCGCCCTGGTCTACGTCGCCGCCTTCGCCCCCGAGCCCGGCGAGAGCGCGCTGCTGCTGTCGAGCAAGTTCGAGGGCGGCACGCTCGGCCAGGCGTTGCAGGCCTACCCGGTGGCCTCCGGCGGCAACGAGTTCCGCATCGACCCCGCGAAGTTCCACCGCCAGTTCTGCGCCGACCTCGACACCGAGGAGGCCACGCTGATGGCCGCGACCCAGAGGCCGGTGACCGAGCGCGCCCTGTCCGACGGGCTCGCCGTCGACGAGGCGCCCTGGCGCACCATCCCGTCCTGGTTCGTCCACGGCGACAAGGACCTCAACATTCCGGCCGCCGCACTGCGCTTCATGGCCGAGCGTGCGGACTCGCGCGGCACCCGCGAGGTCGCCGGCGCCTCCCACGCGCTCGCGGCCTCCCAGCCCGACGCCGTGACAGCGACTATCCTCGAGGCCGCCGACCACGCGCGAGGTTGACGAACCCCTGCCCAGGCCAACGGGCGAATCGATGTGGGGCACATGAACGCGGAATCCCCGGAACAGGCGGACGCTCTCGATCGAGCGGCGTCCGCCTTCATCGAGCTGCGCCCGCGGCTGTTCGGCATCGCGTACCGGATGCTCGGCAGCGCGGCCGAGGCCGAGGACATCGTCCAGGAGGCGTGGCTGCGCTGGCAGGACACCGACCGCGAGACCATCGAGAACCCGCCGGCCTTCCTGGCGCTGGTCACCACCCGGCTGGCCATCAATCTGGCCCAGTCGGCGCGCGTGCGGCGCGAATCCTACATCGGCCCCTGGCTGCCGGAACCCGTCGACACCAGCCTTGACCCCACCGTCGGCGCGGAACGGGGCGAAGCGCTGGAGCTGGCCGTCCTGCTGCTGATGGAAAGGCTCAATCCCACCGAGCGCGCCGCGTACGTCCTGCGCGAGGCCTTCGACTACCCCTACCCGCAGATCGCGGAGATCCTCCGGCTCACCCCGGTCAACGTCAGGCAGATCGTGAGCCGCGCCCGCAGGCGCCTGATCGCTGTACGGCACGAGCCTATCGACAGGGTTGAGCACCGACGCCTGCTGGAGACCTTCCTCGACGCCGCCCAGACGGGAAACGTCGGCGCCCTGGAGCAGCTCTTCGCCGCCGACGTCGTCAGCTCCTCCGACGGCGACGGTATCAGGGGATCGGCGAAGTTCCCCGTGCTGGGCAGCGAGCGGGTGGCCAGGTTCGTGGCCGCGTTCTCGCCGTGGTTCTGGACGGGCGCCGCCATCACGTGGGTCGAGATGAACGGCCTGCCAGGTGTGCTCGTCAACCGGGACGGCGGCGTCGCCCTGCTCGCCATCGAGGCCTCCGGGGAGGGAATCCACCACCTGCTGTGGATACTCAACCCGATCAAGATCGAGGCCTTCGAGCGGTCTCGTAGTCGTTTTGTCACAACGTAACGGGCTGTCCGGTCTTACTTGCCAACCCCGAAGGAGGCGGCAGACCATGACCGAGGCGGGCGCCGAGTCGCTGGCGGAGATGCTCGACGAACGGCAGCACCTGCTCGAGATCGCCCTGTGGATGTTCGGCTCGGACACCACGGCCGACCACATCGTCCAGGAGACCTATCGCCGCTGGTACGCCCTCGACCAGGAGGAACGCGCCGCCATCGCGGCGCCGCGCGCCTGGCTGACGCGGACAGCGGGAAGCATCTGCCTGGAGCTCCTCGCCGCCCCCGAAGCCGACCCTGACCACATGCCCGGCGGCCGGGTGACCCCGTCCCAACCCGTGCCGGGTCCGGCCTCGTACCAGGTCGTGTATGGCCAGGCGATGCTCGCCAGGCACGACCGGGTGGCTCGCAGGTTCGCCGCAGCCTGCCAGGCGGGCGACACCGAGGCGCTGCGGGAGGTCCTGGCCGCCGACGCGATCGTCGTCAGCGATGGCGGCGGCAAGGTGCGCGTCGCGGTACGGCCGTCCTACGGCGTGGACGCGGTCGCACAGGTTGTCGCGGCGCTGCTGATCGACCAGCCCGGAACCGATCTGGCGATCGGATCGGTGAACGGCAGGGCAGGGCTCGTGCTGCGGCGGGCGGGCAAGGCCGTGGCGGTGGTCAGCGTGAGCGTGGCCGGAGCCGAGGTCACGGCGGTGTGGATCGTCCTCAACCCCGACAAGCTCCAGCGTTGGCACTGAAGGGCATGCCGGTGAACGACCAGATCCCTTCCACGGATCATGACTACATCGGGGCGGAGTTCAAGCCGCTCCGCTTCACGTGCGTCGCCGTGACCGGCGGCAGTTCCTCCCACGGGCGGGCCGGCGGCCAGGCCAGGTCCGCCGACGGCACCCTCTTCCTGGAGCTGCGGATGCCCGACGAGCTCGGCGGCGACAACCTGGGGCCGAACCCCGAGCAGCTCTTCGCCACCGGATACGCCGCCTGCTTCCACGGCGCGCTCAGCCTGCTCGCCAGGCGGCACCTGCTCGACCCGGCCACGATTTCGGTGGAGGCCACCGTGGCCGTCGGCAGGGATCCCGCCGGCGGCGGGTACCGGCTGCGCGCCGACCTCGTCGTGGACGGAGACGACGCCCTGCCCGACCGCGCCGTCGAACTGTACGGGGGCATCCCGCGGCCGCTCGTGCCGGCGGCGCCACCAACAAGCAGGTCGCCCTCGAACACGAGGCCGCCTGTCACAACTGAGAGGGCTGCCTTGTCTTAGCTGACGACCGGGGCGCACACGAGCGTCCCGGAAGACAGAAGGGGCTGGTAATGAAGATCGTGGTCATAGGCGGCACGGGGCTCATCGGGTCGAAGCTGGTGAAGAAGCTCGGCGAGCACGGCCACGAGGCCGTGGCCGCCTCGCCGAACACCGGCGTCAACACGCTGACCGGCGAAGGCCTGGCCGAGGTGCTGAAGGGCGCTCAGGTGGTGATCGACGTGTCGAACTCGCCCTCGTTCGAGCGCGAGGCCGTCATGAAGTTCTTCCAGACCTCCACGGGCAACCTGCTGGCGGCGGAGGCGGCGGCGGGCGTGGGCCACCACGTCGCGGTGTCGATCGTGGGTACCGAGCGGATGCCGGAGAACGGCTACTTCGCGGCGAAGATCACCCAGGAGAAGCTGATCGAGAAGTCGGGCATCCCGTTCTCGCTGGTGCACTCCACCCAGTTCTTCGAGTTCGCCCGAGGCATCGCCGACGAGGCCACAGCCGACGGCAAGGTGCACATCGCGCCGGTGCTGTTCCAGCCGATCGCGGGCGACGACGTGGCCCGGGCGGTCGGCAGGACCGCGGTGGGGACGCCGCTGAACGGCCGGGTCGAGATCGCCGGACCGACCCAGTACAGGATGGACGAGTTCTTCCGCAAGGCGCTGGCCGCCTGGGGCGACACCCGCGAGGTCGTCACCGACCCGCAGGCGCGCTACTTCGGCAGCGTGCTCGACGAGCGGTCGCTGGTGCCCGGTGACGGCGCGAAGCTCGGCACCATCACCTACAAAGACTGGCTCGACCAGTCCACCGCGAAGTAGGGCCGGGCGATGGACAAGCCGCGATCGACCGCGTGGCAGACGGCGCTGACCGTGCTGCAGGAGGCGCAGCCGCCGTTCATCCCCGAGGGCGCGCAAGCGATGACGGTGGTGATCGAGTACCCGCCCGGAGACCCGGGCGCGCCTCCGCACCGCCACCCCGGTCCCGCCTTCGGCGTCGTGCTCGAGGGCGAGATGCTGATGGAGCTGGAAGGGGAGCCCGAGCGGGTGATCCGGGCCGGCGAGGCGTTCTGGGAGCCGGGTGGCGACGTCATCCACTACCAGGACGGCAACAACCGCGATGACGTCCCCCTACGGTTCACGGTCACCATGCTGTGCGAGCCGGGCAAGCCCATGTTCACACCGGTGGAAGAGGCCGAGCTGGCCCAGCGCAAGGACCGCCGCGCGCCGCGCCCGTCCTGAACCCGCGAAGTACCGGCAGCGTGACGGCACCGGCCGCCGTCATCGTTGCCTGATCCCAGGATCGAACCAGGCCGCCGGCCCACCGGCCGGCGGTCCGATCCGCCATGCCAACAACCCGAGGTATGACACGAATGAACCACGAACAACCGGTTCGGATCGACACGCTCAGCAGCCTCCGCGAGCACCTGCAGTGGGCGGTCGAGTTGGAGCACGCCACACTGCCGCCGTACCTGACGGCGCTGTACTCGCTGGATCCGGAGCGTAACCCGGCGGCGGTGGAGGCGGTGAGCGGCGTCTTCGTGGAGGAGATGCTGCATCTGGCGCTGGCGGCGAACCTGCTCAACGCCGTCGGCGGCACGCCGCGCCTGGACATGCCGCAGATGCTGCCGCCGCACCCGCGCAAGCTGCCGCACAGCGATCTGGAGGTGTCGCTGGTGCCGTTCGGGCCGGAGGCGCTGGAGATGTTCCTGCGCTTGGAGCAGCCGGCGGCGCCGAGCGCGCCGCCGGAGGACGACGGTTACGAGACGATCGGGCAGTTCTACGCGGCGATCGAGCAGGGGTTGCGCTACCTGTGCGACACGCTCGGCGAGAAGGAGGTCTTCTGCGGCGACCCGGCCCGGCAGGTGAGCGGCGCCCGCTTCCGTCACACCGCCGGATCGCTGTTCGCCGTCGAGGACCTGGAGTCCGCGCTCGGCGCGCTCAAGGAGATCGTCGAGCAGGGGGAAGGCAACGCCTCCGGCGAGGTCTGGGACGGTGACCAGGACGTCTTCCACCCCGGGCGGGACGAGGTCGCCCACTACTACCGCTTCCAGGAGCTCAAGCTCGGCCGCCGCTACCAGCGGGGCGACACCCCGAAATCCGGGCCCACGGGGGAGGAGCTCGTGCTCGACCCGGCCGGTGTGCTCCCGATGACGCCCAACCCGCGGCCCGCCGAGCCGGGCACTGCCGTACGGGCTGCGCAGGATCTGTTCGACACCACCTACAGCACCCTGCTGAACCTGCTGGAGCAGGCATTCAACGGCGACCCGAGGCGGCTCGCGGACGCCACCCGCACCATGTTCACGCTCAGGGCCCACGCGCAGGCCCTGATGGCGCTGCCCGGCGGCGCCGGTCCCACCTTCGCCTACGTGCCGCGCGAAGCACGTAGCTGATCCATGGCGAAAGAAGGCACATCATGAACAAGCACATCCTCGAGCCCGCCGCCCGGGAGCCGGCGTAGGCCAGGACACCGACAGCCACCGCGAGTTCGCCGACGGGCCGTACCTGACGGCAAAGGCGATGGCCTGGTTCTGGGACGCCTGCACCACCGACCCCGCCCAGGGCGCCGAGATCACCGCCTCGCCGCTGCGCGCCTCTAGGTAAGGTGCCTTCTATTGATTTGGTGCTGACGTAGGAGATTTCCGTGGGCGTTTCCGTGGCGTATGTGACCTTTGCCGACCCCGACGGGGGCGACGACGAGAAGGAGGTCGCCGTCGCGGCGTGGGCCGAGGAGGGGATCGCCGGGCGGATCGTGCGGTGGGACGATCCCGAGGTCGACTGGGCCGCGTTCGACGCCGTCGTGGTCCGCACGCCCTGGGACTACGTGGAGCGGCGGGCGGAGTTCCTCGCGTGGGCCCATCGGACGGAGTCGGTCACGCGGCTGCTCAATCCGGCGGCCGTGCTGGAGCGCAACACCGACAAGACCTACCTGCGGGAGCTGGGCGTGCCGTCCATCCCGACCTACTGGGCCGGGCCGGGGGAGACCGTGGACTTTCCCGTCCTGGACGAGTACGTGGTCAAGCCCTCGATCTCGGCGGGAGCCCGCGACACGATCAGGACCGGGGACCGGAAGGAGGCCGAGGCCCACGCGGCCCGGCTGGTCGCCGGGGGGCGGACCGCGATGATCCAGCCGTACCTGGACATGGTCGAGACCGAGGGGGAGACCTCGCTGCTGTACTTCGGCGGCCGGTTCAGTCACGCCGTCCGGCGCAACGCGATGCTGGTGGAGAGCGCGAGCGGGCCGGGACAGGGGAACGACCACGGGGAGCTCCGCGTCCCCGAGCCCGACCAGCTCGCGCTGGCCGAGCGGGTGCTCGGCGAGTTCCCCGAGGTGCTCTACGCCCGGGTGGACCTGGTCCGCCTGGCCGACGGGAGTCCGGCTCTCATCGAGGTCGAGCTCACCGAGCCGTACCTGTTCCTGCGGTACGCGCCCGGCGCCGCCGCCAGCCTGGCCCGCGCCCTGGCCGAGGCGCTCTGAGCCTTCCCGCACGAAGAGCCTTCCCGCACGAAACGCGACGGCGCGCGTCCCGGGGAAGGAGACGCGCGCCGCACCGCTGACGGAAAGTGTTACTGCGGCATCACCACCGCGAGCGGGGAGACCCCGGCGGTGCGCAGGGCACCGGGGAGCTTCCTGGCCCAGGGGTGTTCGTGCAGGTCGAGCTCCTCGGGGTTGGCGACCGTGAACCGGACGGCTCCGCCGGTGGCGGGCTGCTCGGTCCAGGTGGCGCCGAAGCCCTTCAGCGCCGCGGCGACCTTGTCGCGGTCGGACGCGGGGACCGTGACGCGGATCGGCGACCCGGGGTCCGGGATGGCCGCGGCGGCCCGGGAGGCCTCGGGAGCGGGGGCGAGCGCCCGCGCCCGCGCGGAGGCGGACGGCAGGTCGGCGGTGATCGCGTTGGACACGATCTTCGCCGTGCCGTCGGTGAAGGCGCGGAAGTTCGGCTCGGCGGCGAACAGCACCGCGTGACCGTCGCCCACCGGCTCGTCGACCGCGGCCGCCGTCCCGCCGAGCTCCTCGGCACCCAGCGCGAAACCGGACTGGAACCAGTCGGGCGAGTTCGCGGCCGGGTAGGAGGACACCACGTGTGCGGGGTCGGCGGCGCGCATGACCAGGTCGTACGCGTAGAACTGCATGACGCTCGACCCGACGTCCCTGCTCAGCGGGCCGGCGGCCACGGTGGTCCTGAAGAGCGAGCCGGGGATGTCCGAGGTCGGCTCGGACAGCGTCACGCCGGAGAGACCGGCCAGGACGGCCAGCTGGGTGCCGCCCGCCCATCCGACATAGCGCCCGCCGCCGCTCACCCAGTCGCGCAGCGCCGCGCGCCCGGCGTCGCCGAGGGTGGTGTTCGCCGCGCTGGCCGAGCCGTCCGGCACGAGCACCACGTCCAGCCCGGTCAGCTTGCCCGCGGCGACGTCGGCCGGGGTGAGCACCGTGTAGGGCAGTTTCCAGTCGCGGTCGAGGCGGTGCCGGAGCCAGCCGGAGGACTCGGCGGCGTTCTGCGCCGTGCCGCCGGACAGCTGCAGGACCCCGATCTTTCGGGAGGTGGTCACCTTGGCCGGCGGGGCGTCCACCGGCCGGACCGGCGTCGCGAGGGGCAGCAGCACCTGGCCGGAGGACCCGCCCGAGACGTTGCCGAGCAGCGGCAGGCTCCACGCGGTCACGTCGTAGAAGTACGGGAACGGCGTGTAGGTGTCCTCGTTCAGCATGGCCTGGACCCAGTGCTTCTGGCCCTGGGCCATCGGGATCCAGTAGGTGCCCCTGGGCAGGGTGGTCCTCGCCTCGGGCCTGCCGTACGCCTTGAAGTCCTTGACCGTCAGCGGCAGGGTGAGCTTGAACACCTGGACGTCCATGCGCTGGAGCCGCCGCACGATCAGCTCGGTCTCCGCCTTCTTGGCCGGGTCGTCGGCGCGCAGGAAGTAGTGGCGCACCCTGCGGTCGGGAACCTGGGTGATGACCTCGTTGCCCGGGTTGTAGACCTGGTTCGGCTCCAGCTTGCCGTCGAGGCCCTGCTTGAGCGCGTCGGCGTACATGCGGTGCCAGGTGGTGAGGATCTCGGTCTTCTTGGCCGCCGCCGCGGAGAGCGAGACCCACTGGGTCAGCCACTGTTCGAAGGCGCGGGCGGCGATCGGGGAGGCGTTCCCCTTCTCGAACGTCATGCCCGCCGCGTTGAACCCGGTCGTCGGGACCGTGTCGCCGTAGCCCATGTAGAACATGTCATAGACGTCGCGGTTGAAGAACGGGATGCCGCGCCGGGTGAACTCGTCGATCATCGCGGCGCCGTAGGTGTTGTTGATCCAGTCGATCGTCGGCTCGGCGATGTCGTGGTAGAACGGGTCGGCGTTCGGCGGGAAGAAGTACTCGGTGCCGCCCATCTCGTGGGCGTCGATGAAGAGCTGCGGCGGATACTTGCGCATCAGCTCGATCTTGCCGTCGGTCTCCGGCTGGGTCCGCGCGAACCAGTCGCGGTTCATGTCGAACGAGTAGGCGTTGCGCCGGGTGTCGGCCTCGCGGCCGTCGGGGTTCTGCGTCGGCAGGATCACCACGACGGCGTTGTCCAGGATGCGCTTCGCCGCGCAGTCGTCCCGTCCGGCCAGGTCGTGCAGGGTCCTCAGCGCCGCGTCGGTGCCGCTCTCCTCGCCGCCGTGCACGTTTCCGGCGATCCACAGGATCGCGGGCGTGTTCCTGGCGAGGACCTTCGCCGCGGAGGCGGGGGTGAGGGGGTTGCGCAGCAGCTTGATCGAGGTCTCGATCGCGCGCAGGTTCCTGATGTTGTGCGAGGTGCCGACGATCGCGTACTTCAGCGGGCGTCCCTCGGCGCTCGTGGCCAGCGTGCCGGAGACGACCCGGTCACTGGCCTTGTCGATCGCGGTGAGCAGGGTGTCCGACTCGGCCGAGGTGACCTCTCGCTCGCCGAGCTCGAAGCCGAGAACGCTCTTCGGCGTCGGCACCTTGCCGTTGTACGCGGGGGGAGTCTGGGTAGCGTCACAGGTGGTCACGGAGGGTGCGGCCGGAGTGGGTTCCGCCTGGGCGGCTCCGGCAGGGAGGGCGATGGCGACGGCCAGTACGGCCGGTGCCATCACCTTGAAACGCTTCAGCATGAGGTAAAGCTGTCATCTGAAAGAAATGACGGCAAGGGGGGAAATTTTACGCTTGTGTTACGGGTGGAGCTTTTGAGGTTTTTGTTCTCTAAGGAGCTAATGAGAGCCTTGTAGATGAAAAGTCCTCTTCCGGCGGAGCGCCTCCCGGGCCGTCCGAGCCCCCTCCCGCCGGTGGGCCTCCCCGCCGCCGGGGCGCCTACGCGTGGCCGGAGATGCCGCCGTCGACCGGGATCACGGCCCCGGTGAGGTATGCGCCGGCGCGCGAGGACAGGAAGATCGCGGTGCCCGCCATGTCCTCGGGGCTGCCGATCCTGCCCATCGGGACGTGGGAGGCGACCGCCGCGCGCATCTCCGGGTCGTCGAGCGCGAAGGCCATCATCTTCGACTCGAACGGCCCAGGGGCGATCGCGTTGACGGTGATCGACTCCCTGGCGAGCCGCTGGGACAGGTGCCGGGTGAGCATGTGCACGGCCGCCTTGGCCGCCGAGTAGGCGTAGTTCTCCATCGTCGGCACCCGGAGACCGTCCACCGAGCCGATGTTGATCACCCTGGCCGGGTCCTCCGGGCTCGCGGCGGCGCGCAGCAGCGGCAGGAACCGCTGGGTCAGGTAGAACACGCCCTTGACGTTGATCCCCCAGAGCTTGTCGAAGGCCTGCTCGGGGTACTCCTCCAGCGGTGCGCCCCAGGTCGCCCCGGCGTTGTTCACCAGCACGTCGAGCCGGGACTCGCGCTCCGCCACGGCCTCGAACAGCGCGGACACCCCGTCCTCGGTGGACAGGTCGGCGGGTATCGCGGTGCACCCCAGCTCGGCTGCCGTCTTGCCGACCTCGGCCGCCTTCCGCGAGGAGATGTAAACCGTGGCCCCCGCGTCGACGAACCCGGCCGCGATCATCCGGCCGATTCCCCGGGACCCGCCCGTGACGACGACGGTCTTTCCTTCCACCGAGAACAGAGTCATGTTCTGTAGCATGCCGCACCCCCGGCGACCCCGTCCATACCAACCGGTTGGTTCCGCACGCTTAGCATCCCGTTTATTGCAGATAATCCTTTTTGTGATGTTTCGTGCCGGAAGACTTGAAAAATAATGTCGCCAAATAAAACGAGAGTGAAACAATCTTCCACCCCTCGTTGACACGCGCCGTTCGTATGGTGTGCCTTCGTTGTCAGGGAGTCACCGATCCGGAAGTGGGGTACGGCATGCTCAGAACGGGTGCGCGCCTGGCGGTGCTGGGCCTGGGACTGTCGATGGCGCTGTCGGCGACGACACTTCCCGTGGCGCACGCGTCACCTCCGGGACGTTCCGCGCCCCCCGCGCCTTCCGGGGCCCTCGCGCTCGCGGGGTCTCCCGCCCGGCACGTCCCGGCCGCGCGGGCGCCCCAGCCGGCGAAGAAGATCGTCCGGCTGGGCGCGATACAGAGCATGGACTCGATGAACCCGTTCCTGGCGGTCCGGCTGATCTCGACGTCGATCCACCGCTGGACGTACGGCTATCTCACGGTGCCCGACTCGAAGACCCTGAAGCCCGGCCCCGACCTCGCCGAATCGTGGAAGACGTCACCGGACAAGCTGACCTGGACCTTCACGATCCGGTCCGGGGCGACCTGGTCGGACGGCAGGCCGGTCACCGCGGGGGACGCCGCGTGGACCTTCAACAAGATCATGACGGACGACGCGGCCAAGACGGCGAACGGCCCCGCCGTCGAGAACTTCGACACCGTGACGGCGCCCGACGACCGGACCCTCGTCATCAAGACCAGGAAGCCGCAGGCCTCGATGCTGGAGCTGCCGATCCCGATCGTGCCCAAGCACGTGTGGGAGGGCGTGCCCGACATCGGCACCTTCGAGAACGAGACCTACCCCGCCGTCGGCGGCGGGCCCTACATCCCCGTCGAGCACAGCAAGAACAACTACGTGAAGCTCAAGGCCAACCCGTCGTACTGGCGCGGCGCACCCAAGATCGACGAGCTGCACGTCATCTTCTACGAGAACCCCGAGGCGGCCGTCGCCGGGCTGAGGAAGGGCGACATCGACTGGATCGGGCGGCTGGCGCCCCCGCAGTTCCAGGCCCTGGCGGGTGACCCCAACCTCGTGCAGTGGAACACCCAGGGCCGTCGCGCCGGCTACCTGCAGCTCAACCCGGGCGCCGAGACGGCGGGCGGCGAGCCGATCGGCGACGGGCACCCCGCGCTGAAGGACGCCAGGGTGCGCAGGGCGATCCATCACGCGATCGACAAGAAGACCCTCGTCGCGCAGGTGCAGAACGGGCTCGCCGTCCCGGCCGACGGCTCGATCATCCCGCCGATGTACCAGGAGTTCTTCTGGAGGGCCGAGGGCGACAAGGCCGTCACCTTCGACCAGGCCGAGGCCAACCGCATCCTCGACGAGGCCGGGTACGCCAAGGGCGCCGACGGGATCAGGACCATGCCCGGCGGAGGCCGCAAGCTGGAGATGCGCTTCAGCATCCACACCGAGGACCCCGTCGAGGACAAGCTCGCCCAGTTCGTCACCGGCTGGCTCAAGGACATCGGCATCCAGATCACCACCCGCAAGCTCGACGCCAACAAGTTCACCGAGGAGACGGGCGGCACCGCCCTCTACGACATCGCGATCAGCGGCTGGTCGGTCAACCCGGACCCCGAGGAGATCCTGGCCACCCACCTGTGCAGCCGCCGGCCCACCGCGAGCGGCGAGGGCGGCGGGACCGAGTCGTTCTTCTGCGACGAGGAGTTCGAGAGGCTCTACCAGGCGCAGCTGGCCGAACTCGACCGGGCCGCGCGCGTCGGCCTGATCAAGCAGATGCAGGAGCGGCTCTACACCGAGGCCCCCGTCATCGCGCTCTACTACCCCAACAACCTGGAGGTCTACCGCAAGGACCGGATCGCCTCCATCACCCCGATCCCGGAGGACAAGGGCATCCTGTACGGCGGGAGCGGCTACTGGCCCGTCTATTCCCTGCGGGCGGTGGAGCGCGCGGCCCCGGCCGGCGACGACTCCGCGGGGGGCGTCATCCTGGCCGTCGCGGCGGGTGCGGCCGTGCTCGCCGGGGCCGGGATCTTCCTCTTCACCAGGCGGCGCCGCGCCACCGCCGACGACCGCGAGTAGCGGCCGATGAGCACACCGCCGGGCGAGCTGACGAAGGCGTCGCCGAAGGACGGTCACGAGGAGGGCGGTGCCCGCCGGAGCGTGGCGCGCTACGCGCTGGTCAAGCTCGGCGGGGCGCTGCTCGGCATCGGGCTGGTGATCGTCGCGACGTTCTTCCTGTTCCGCCTGATCCCCGGCGACCCCACCATCGCCTACACCCGCGACGTGCCGGTCACCCCGGAGCAGCTCGCCCTGCTCAGGCGGCAGATGGGCCTGGACCGGCCGCTGGGCGAGCAGTTCGTGGACTTCGTGCTGCGGACCCTGCGGCTGGACCTCGGCACCTCGTACGAGTACCGCAGGCCGGTCGCCGAGCTCATCGGCGACCGGGTGGGCCCCACGCTGCTGCTGGTGGGCACCGGGCTGGCCGTCGCGGTCGGCCTGGGCATGTGGCAGGGCACCAGGGCCGCCTGGCACCACGGCGGCCGGTTCGACCGCTTCTCCACGGGGACCGCGCTGACCCTGTGGTCGGTGCCGACCTTCTGGCTGGGGCTGCTGCTGCTCATGGTCCTCGCGGCGGGGATGGGGCCGATCCCCGGGATGTTCCCCACCCGGGGCATGCAGGACGTCGACGCGCCGGACGGGCCGCTCTACCTCCTGCACGTCGCCCACCACCTGGTGCTGCCGTGCCTCACCCTGGTCGCCGTCGTCTACGCGCAGTACCTGCTGGTCATGCGCTCCTCGCTGCTCGACGAGATCGGCCAGGACTACGTGACCACCGCCCGCGCCAAGGGCCTGCGCGACGACGACGTCCGGCGCCGCCACGCGGTGCCGAACGCGCTGCTGCCGACGGTGACCCTGGTCTTCATGCAGATCGGCTTCGTGGTCGGCGGCGCGGTCTCGGTGGAGTTCGTCTACTCCTGGCCCGGCCTCGGCCTGCTGTTCGTCGAGGCGATCAAGGGACCCGACTACGCGGTCATGCAGGGGACCTTCATGCTCGTCTGCGTCGCGGTGATCGTCATGAACACGCTGGCCGACGTGGTCTACCACGTCCTGGATCCGAGGGTGAGGTCGGCGTGAGCACGAAGGAGGAGGACACGAGGCGGGAAGGTCCGGGGGAGAGGGAGGCGGCCGGCGGCGCCGCCGGAACCCCGAGCACGGCCGGCGGTGCGACCGGAACCCCGAGCGTGACCGGCGGTGCGACCGGGTCGCCGCGCGCGATCGCCAGGACGCGCCGTCGCGCCGCGCTCGTGCGGTTCCGCCGCGCGTACGCCGGGAACAGGGCCGGGCTGTACGGTGCGGCCATCCTGCTGGTCGCCGTCCTGGCGGCCCTCGTCACGCCGCTGGTCACCGACCCGTCCGGGATGGACGTGACCAGGGCGACGGGCGCCAAGATGGCGCCGCCGAGCGTGGACTTCCCGCTCGGCACCGACGAGTCCGGCCGCTCGGTCCTGCTCATGCTCCTGTGGGGCTCGCGGGTCTCGCTGCTCATCGGGTTCATGTCGGCACTGCTCAGCATGGTGATCGGTACGGTCTTCGGCATCGCGGCCGGGCACTTCCGCGGCTGGGCCTCGGCCGTGCTGATGCGCGTCACCGACTGGTTCCTGGTGCTGCCCGCCCTGGTCCTGGCCCTGGTCCTCGCGGCCGTCCTCGGCGGCGGCGCGTCCACGATCATCCTGGCGATCGGGGTGACCTCCTGGGCCTCCACGGCGAGGCTGATCCGGGCCCAGACGCTGGCGGTCGAGGCCAGGCCCTACATCGAGAGGTCCAGGGCGCTGGGCGCGGGACACTGGCACGTCATGACCCGGCACGTGCTGCCGAACGTCGCCCCGCTGGTCCTGGCCAACACCACCCTCACGGTGGCCAGCGCCATCGTCACCGAGTCCACCCTCGCCTTCCTGGGCGCCGACTCGGGCCAGGTGTCGTGGGGCGGCATGCTGCGCGGCTCCTACGACTGGGGGGCGGCCACCTCGGGCGCCTGGTGGTACGTGCTGCCGCCCGGCCTGTGCATCGTCCTGGTCGTCCTGGCGTTCACCCTCTGCGGGCGCGCCCTGGAGACCGTACTCAACCCACGCCTTCGGGGGGTCTCGTGACCGTACTCGATCCACACCCGGGGGAGGACTCGTGACCGTACTCGGCCCGCGGCCTCCGGGGACCCCCGCCGTGTCCGGCCCGAGCCCTCGGGAGGCCTCGTGACCCTGCTCGAACTGCGTGACGTGGCGGTGACCTACCGGAGCGCTACCGGGGACGTCCCCGCCGTGCGGGGCGTCTCGCTCGCCCTGGCGGAGGGCGAGGCCCTCGGCGTGGCGGGGGAGTCGGGGTCGGGCAAGTCGACGCTGGCCATGTCGCTGCTGCGGCTGCTGCCCAGGGACGCGCTGGTGTCCGGGGAGATCCTGCTGGACGGCGAGGACGTCCTCACGATGAGCTGGGGGCGGCTGCGCGCGGTCCGGTGGGCCTCGGCCTCCCTGGTCTTCCAGGGCGCCCAGCACGCCCTGAACCCGGTGCGCAGGATCGGCGAGCAGATCGCCGAGCCGCTGCGGGTGCACGGCATGGCGACCGGCGCGGCGGCGCGGCGCAGGACGGAGGAACTGCTGGAGCAGGTCGGCCTGCCCGCCTGGCGGGCGCGCGGCTACCCGCACGAGCTGTCCGGCGGGCAGCGCCAGCGCGTGATGATCGCGATGGCGCTCGCCTGCTCCCCGCGCCTGATCGTCGCCGACGAGCCGACCACCGCGCTGGACGTGATGATCCAGGCGCAGGTGCTCTCGCTGATCCGCTCGCTCATCGCCGAGCACGGGATCGGCCTGATCATGATCTCTCACGACCTGTCGGTCCTGGCCGCGACGTGCGACCGGCTGGCGGTCATGTACGCGGGCCGCGTGGTCGAGTCCGGTCCCTCGCGCGAGGTCTTCCGGGACGCCAGGCACCCCTACGGCAGGGCGCTGGCCGGGGCCTTCCCCACCGTCGGCGACCCCGCCTCCAGGATGGCGCCCAGCGGGCTGGGCGGCGACCCGCCCGACCCGGCCCACCTGCCCACGGGGTGCTCCTTCCATCCCCGCTGCCCGGTGTCGCTCGTCTCGTGCGCGTCGGAGCCGGTCGAGCTCTGGCCCGTGAGCCCTACCGGAGCGGAAAGCACGGAGACGGGCCGCGCCGGGGCGTCGCACACTGCCGCGTGCGTCCACGTCCGCGTCCCCGAGGAGACCCGATGACCCTGCTCGAAGCGCGGGACCTGCGGGTGGAGTTCGTCTCGCGCGGGCGCCGCGCCCGCGCGGTGGACGGGGTGAACCTCGTCGTGGGCCAGGGAGAGATCGTCGCGCTGGTCGGCGAGTCCGGCTGCGGCAAGACGACGCTGGCCCGCACCCTGCTCGGCCTGGAGCGGCCCGCCGCGGGGTCGGTCCTGTACGGCGGGGTCCCGCTGGCCTACTCCTCGCGCGCGCTGCGGGCCCACCGGCGCGAGGTGCAGCTCGTGCTCCAGGACCCCACGGGATCGCTCAACCCCCGGCACACCGTCTACGAGGCGGTGGCCGAGGGGCCGCGCATCCACCGCCTGCCCGCGGAGGAGGAACGGGTCGCGTCGGCGCTGTCGCGCGCCGGGCTGCGGCCCCCCGAGCGGTTCTTCAACCGCTACCCGCACGAGCTGTCCGGCGGCCAGCGCCAGCGCGTCGTCATCGCCGGGGCCCTCGCGCTCGACCCCCGGGTGCTGGTCGCCGACGAGCCGGTGGCCTCGCTGGACGCGTCGGTGCGCGGCGAGATCCTCGCGCTGCTGCTCCGCCTCCGCGACGAGCTGGGCCTGTCGGCGCTGGTCGTCACCCACGACCTCGGGCTGGCCTGGAACATCGCCGACCGCGTCGCGGTGATGTATCTCGGCAGGATCGTCGAGTCGGGACCGGTGGAGCGGATCCTCACCGCGCCGTCGCACCCGTACACCCAGGCGCTGCTGTCGGTCCTGCCGGAGTCGCCGTCGCCCGTGGTGCTGGGCGGCGAGCCGCCGGACCCGACCCGGATCCCGCGGGGCTGCCGCTTCCACCCGCGCTGCCAGGTCCTGGCCTCGGGCGCGGCGGCCGGGACGGGGGTCGACGGGCTGTGCGTGTCACGGCCGCTGCCCGTCCTGCCGTCCTCGGCCGCCGCCCAGGTCGCCTGCCACCACGCCGAGGCCCGCTCCGCCTCCGCCCGGGGCGAGGTCGAGGCGGAGCGGCGGTGAGCGGCGCAGGAACGGGTACGGACGGCGTGCCCGCGCCGGAGAGGGGTCTCGCGGAGGCCGGGGCGGCCGGGGTCAGAGGCCGGGCAGGCGGCCGTTCCTGAACAGGTCGACGAAGAGCCCGTGGTCGGCCCTGGCCCGTGCCCCGTAGGCGTGGGCGAAGTCGACGAGAGTGCGGGTGAAGCCCTCGGTGTCGCCGCCGATCACGGCCACGATCGCGTCCTCGGTGGAGAAGTCGACCAGGTCGTGGCTGGACTCGTCGTCGGCCACCGAGTGCATCCTGGCCACGGCCCGGCCCAGGTCGCGGACGACCGAGGCCAGCTCGTCCGGCTCGTTGACGTCGCCCCAGTTCAGATCGGCGGAGTAGGGGGAGACCTCGGCGACCAGCTGGCCGACGCCGTTCAGCGTGGTGTGGCCGAGCCACGGGTCGGCGTACGCCTGCAGGGCCCGCTGCGACTCGGCGGTGCGGTGGCCCTGGTGCTTGAAGTAGCCGTGCACCTTCTCGTCGGTGATGTGCCGCGCCACGGCCGGCACCTGGGCCTGCTTCATGTAGAGGATGACGTCGTTCTCCAGGGCCTGGGTGTGGCCCTCCAGGAGCATGTTGTACGAGGGCAGCCCGGCCGAGCCGATCCCGATGCCGGTGCGCAGCGCGAAGTCCTTGATCTTGTGCTCGATCCCGGAGACCGTGGGAAGGGTCGTCAGGTAGTCGCGGAAGGCCACCTCCACCGCCTCGCGGGTCTCCTGGTCCACCGGATGGCGGCCGTCCATGAGGGCGAACCTGCGGTCGAAGTTCTCGACGGTCGTCTCCAGGTCCAGCAGCGCCACCCGGGTGTTCAGCCGGGCGAGCTGCAGCACCCGGTGGAGCACGCCGCTCGTGGTGTCCAGGGTCAGCGAGCCGATCGCGTCGTCCCCGCCGTCCGAGATGCCGTGCAACTCGGAGAGATAGGAGTGGGCGAACTCGGTCACCAGCTCGCCGATGACGTCGTCCGACAGCGCCTTGGCGTACCCGATGAGCGCGACGCTGGCCGCGAACCGCCGCAGGTCCCAGATGTACGGGCCGACGTAGGCCTCGTCGAAGTCGTTGACGTTGAACACCAGGACGCCCGAGGCGTTCATGTAGGTGCCGAAGTTCTCGGCGTGCAGGTCACCGTGGATCCAGACGCGCCGCGTCTGCTCGTCCAGGAAGGCGTCGTCGGCGAACGCGCCGGTCATGTCCGCGTAGAACAGGCAGGCGCTGCCCCGGTAGAAGGCGAAGGGCGAGGCGGCCATCTTCCGGAACTTGCGCCGGAAGGCCGCGGGATCACGCTTGATGGAATCACCGAACTCGGTGATCAGGACGTCGAGAATGTGCGCCGAGCGCCCATCGGTGGTCATGGTGGGCAGGTTAGGTCGCGGGACAGGGACTCCGCCAGATCCACGGCATCACGGATGTGGAACGTACCAATGAGCCCGTTCTGTCCCGCTCCCGGTTCGGGGGCCGGCACGGCGTCGCGGAAGGACGGAAAGGCGTCGACAACCGCGCCGGCCGATCATAGGTTCGATGGTGGGGACCCGGGACCGCGGGAGGCGGAGGGGGCCGGAAGGGGAGCGGGCGCGAAGGCGCGGCGGGTGCGGCTGGTGCGGCGGGTGAGGGGCCCGGCGACGTGGACGCGGGGTCCGAAGGGCGGCTGGGAGCTCACGGGAGAGGCGCGGAGGTCGGCATGGCGGTGCTGGAGGGCAGGACGGCGGTGGTCACCGGGGGGTCGCGGGGCATCGGCCGGGCGATCGTGGAGCGTCTCGCCCGTGACGGGGCGGACGTCGTCTTCACCTACGCGAACGCCGCCGCGTCCGCGGGCGAGGTGGAGCAGGCGGTCAAGGAGGCGGGCGGGAGCGCCCGCGCCGTCCAGGCCGACCTCGGCAAGCGGGGCGCCGCGGAGTGGCTGATGGAGACCGCCGAGGAGATTCTCGGCGGCCTCGACATCCTGGTCAACAACGCCGCGCTGAGCTTCACCCCGATCTCCATCGCGGAGACCACCGAGAAGCTGTACGACCGCGCCATGGCGGTCAACGCCAAGGCCGCCTTCCTGACCATCCGCCACGCCGCCAGGCACATGCGCGACGGCGGCCGTATCGTCAACATCTCCACTCTCAACACCGTCCGTCCCGCGGCCGGCATCGCCCCCTACGCGGCGAGCAAGGGCGCCCTCGAACAGCTGACCGCGGTCGCGGCCCGCGAGCTCGGCGAGCGGGGCATCACCGTCAACACGGTCTCCCCGGGCGCCACGGACACCGACCTGCTGCGCGGCACCAACCCCGAGGCGGTGCTGGCCCAGGTGGCCGGCATGACCCCGCTCGCCCGCCTCGGCGAGCCCTCGGACATCGCGGACGTCGTGGCCTTTCTCGTAGGTCCCGACGGGCGCTGGATCACCGGCCAGAACCTCCAGGCGAACGGGGGCCTCAGCTGAGGCGCCCCCGGCGGCCGGCGGTCCTCGCCGGCCACGGCGCGGGCGGTTCCTGAGAGGTCGGGCCGTGAGCCGTGACCGGCGTCAGGTCAGCCTCCGGGTGCCGGTGAACAGGCCGCTGTAGGCGTTCAGCGCCGGCTGGCCGCCCAGGTGCGCGTACAGGACGGTGGCGTCGCGGGGGATCTCCCCGCCGGTGACGAGGTCGATCAGACCGGCCATCGACTTGCCCTCGTAGACCGGGTCGATGATCATTCCCTCGAGCTCGCCGGTGAGCCGGATCGCGTCCAGGGTCGACCGCACCGGGATCCCGTACAGGTCGCCGGCCCACCCGTCCAGGATCGTGATCTCGTCGTCCCGCAGGGACCGGCCGACGCCGATGAGCTCGGCCGTGGCCCTCGCTATCCGGGCGACCTGCTCGCGGGTCTCCTCGAGCTTCGCGCTCGCGTCGATCCCGATCACCCGGCGCGGCCGGCCGCCGACCTCCTCGAGCGCGGCGAAGCCGGCGATCATGCCGGCCTGCGTCGAGCCGGTGACCGCGCAGACCACGACGGTGTCGAAGAAGACGCCCAGCTCGCGCTCCTGCTCCGCCACCTCGTACGCCCAGTTCGCGAACCCGAGCCCGCCGAGCCGGTGGTCGGAGGCGCCCGCCGGGATCGGGTACGGCGTGCCGCCGCGCTCCCTCACGTCCTCGATCGCCCGGTTCCACGAGTCCTTGAAGCCGATGCCGAAGCCGGCCGGGTCGAGCCTGACCTCGGCGCCCATGATCCGGCTCAGCATGATGTTGCCGACCCGGTCGTTGACGGAGTCGGGCCAGTCGACCCAGTTCTCCTGCACCAGCACCGCCTTCAGCCCCAGCGAGGCGGCGACGGCGGCGACCTGGCGGGTGTGGTTGGACTGGTACCCGCCGATCGACACCAGCGTGTCCGCGCCCTGTGTGAGCGCGTCCGGGACGATGTACTCGAGCTTGCGGGTCTTGTTCCCGCCGTACGCGAGCCCTGAGTTGCAGTCCTCGCGCTTGGCCCAGACCGACGCCCCGCCGAGGTGCCGGGTGAGTCGCGGCAGCGGGTGGACGGGGCTCGGTCCGAAGGTCAGCGGGTGGCGGGGGAAGTCGGACAGGGTCATGCTCACTCCTCGGTGGCCGGCAGGGTGCGCCAGGTGTCGAAGGCGACCGCCGCCGCCTGGTCCGCGTCTCCGGCGGCGCACAGCCGGATCAGGTTGTCGTGCCGGGCGAGGGACGCGCGCCCGCCCAGCGACGAGAAGCGCAGCCGCTCGGCGCGGCGCAGTACCGGCGTGAACTGGTCGAGGACCGAGGTGAGGGCCCGGTTGGAGGCCACTCGGACGGGGATGCCGTGCAGTTCGTCGTCGGCGCGCAGGGCCGCCTCGACGTCGCCCTGCTCGATCGCCGCGCGGAACCGGTCGTTGGCCTGGCGCATCGTGTCGAGGTCGGCCTCGGTGAGGGCGCCCACCGCTTCACGGACGGCGAGTTCGTGCATCGCCGCCACCACGTCGCGGGCCTCGCGGACGTCGCGCAGGTTCAGCGAGCTCACCGTCGTGGAGCGTCCCGGCTGGGCCACGACCAGCCCGGCCTCCGCGAGACGCAGCAGCGCCTCGCGGACCGGGGTGCGGCTGACCCCGAGCCAGGCCGCCAGCTCGACGTCGCGCAACTGCTCGCCGGGCGCGAGGCTGCCGTCGACGATGGCGTCGCGCAGGCGTTGGTAGACGTTGTCGCGCAGCAGGTGCCGGTCGATGGCGGGGGTGTTCCGCGGGATGGGCATGCAATATATTGCACACACCGAGCGGAAAACTTCAACCGAGCCGCCGCGTTGACAGTGCTAGCAATATATTGCATATTTCATTCCGGAACGGCAGCCGCCGCTCCCCGTACCGAAGGGAAACCCCGATGAGCACCACGTCCCGCGAGCCCGTCGCGGCAGGAACCCCCACCGTCGTCCTGGTCCACGGCGCCTTCGCCGAGTCCGCGAGCTGGAACGGCGTGGTGGCCGACCTCAGACGCCGCGGCTACCCGGTCATCGCCGTCGCCAACCCGCTGCGCGGGCTGCGGGAGGACGCCGGGTACCTGCGCAGCGTGCTCGACAGCCTGACCGGTCCGATCGTGATCGCCGGCCACTCGTACGGCGGATCGGTGATGAGCGAGGCCGCCGACGGTGCCGACGGCGTCGTCGCGCTCGTCTACATCGCCAGCTTCAACCTCGAGGTCGGCGAGAGCACCGGCGACCTGGCGGCCAGGTTCCCCGGCGGCGAGCTCGGCCCCGCCCTCTACCCGGTGCCGTACCCGGTGGCCGGGGGCACGGGGACCGACCTGTACATCCGGCAGGACAGCTTCCGCGCGGTGTTCGCCGCCGACGTCGCCCCGGAGACGGCCGAGCTGATGGCGGCCACGCAGCGGCCCATCGAGGCGACCGCGCTGGCGGACAAGGCGACCAGGGCGGCCTGGAAGACCATCCCGTCCTGGACCATGGTCACCACCCAGGACCTGGCCATCCCCGCCGAATCCATGCGCTTCATGGCCAAGAGGGCGGGGTCGACGACCGTCGAGATCGACGCCTCCCACGCCGTCACCGTCTCCCGCCCGGACGCCGTCGCCGAGCTCATCGACGCCGCGGCCCGCGCCACCACCCGCTGATCACACCTCCGCAGAACGGAAGGAAAGTCCCCATGAATCTCAAGACGAACCTCAAGCGCGCGGCCGCCGCCTCCGGTGTGCTCGCCGCCGCGCTCCTCTCCAGCGGTGCCGCCACCGCCGACGCGGGTTCGATCAAGCCCACGGTCGTGCTGGTCCACGGGGCCTTCGCCGACTCCTCCAGCTGGAACGGGGTGATCGCCGACCTCAGGCGCAAGGGCTACCCGGTCATCGCCCCGGCCAACCCGCTCCGCGGCCTGCACCACGACGCGCAGTACCTCCGCAGCGTCCTGGACAGCGTGAACGGCCCGATCGTCCTCGCCGGCCATTCGTACGGAGGCACCGTGCTGAGCGAGGCCGCCGACGGTGACCGCGACGTGAAGGCCCTCGTCTACATCGCCAGCTTCCAGCCCGAGGTCGGCGAGAGCACCGCGGAGCTGGCTGCCAGGTTCCCCGGCGGCGAGCTCGGCGACGCCCTCAAAACCGTCCCGTTCCCCACCGCGGGCGGTGGCACGGCGGACGACCTGTACATCCTGCAGAACAAGTTCCGCGCGGTGTTCGCCGCCGACGTGCCGCGCCGGACCACCGACCTGATGGCCGTCACCCAGCGCCCCATCGCCGCCGGGGCCCTTGAGGACAAGGCCACCAAGACCGCGTGGAAGACCATCAAATCCTGGAGCATGGTCACCAGGCAGGACCTCGCGATCCCCGCCGAATCCATGCGCTTCATGGCCAAGAGGGCGAAGTCCACGATCGTCGAGATCGACGCCTCCCACGCCGTCACCGTCTCCGAACCCGGCGCGGTGGCCGGCCTCATCCACAAGGCCGCCCGCGTCACCACCTGACGCCGCGCGGTTGTGGAGCGGTCCACGCGGGCAGAGGGTCCGTGAGATCGACATGGGCCGGGGGCCTGACGGACCCGGACGCGGGAAGCGGTCATCGATCCGCGGCGGCACCTCTCGGGGAGCCCGCGGCGGATCCGACCCTGCCCGGTTCGCCGGCAGGCCCTCCCGGCCCATGCTTTGACCGACTCCGGCCGTGCCCTACGGCTTGCGCGGCGCGTGACCTGGCAAAGTGGACCTGGTCACGGGCGGGCCCGGTTGGACGGCCTTCGCAGAGCTTCTGGAACTCAGGCACGCCATCCTCTATCCGTAAGGGACCTTCCACATGTCTGCCACCAGCCCCGCCGGCGAGCGGTTCCCCGTCCGCGTCCTCGGAGGGCCGACCGCCCTCTTCGAGTACGGCGGTCTGCGTTTCCTCGTCGACCCGACCTTCGACGCCCCCGGCGACTACCAGACGCCGGGCGGCCCGCTCCTGGTCAAGACCGCCCCCTCCGCGGCCACCCCCGCCGAGCTGGGCCGTATCGACGTGGTCCTGCTCTCCCACGACGAGCACCCCGACAACCTCGACATCTCCGGCCGGACCCTGCTCGCCGACGTCCCCCTCACCCTCACCACCCCCGCGGGCGGCCGGCGGCTGGGAAAGGGAGCCAGGGGCCTGGCCGACTGGGAGGCGGTCGAGCTGGACCGCCCGGGCGGCGGCACCGTCACCGTCACTGCCGTGCCCGCCATCCACGGCCCCGGACCGCGTGAGGAGGTCGAGGCGATCCTCGGCCAGGTCGTCGGCTTCGTCCTGACCGGCGAAGGAGTGCCCACCGTCTACGTCAGTGGCGACAACGCCTCCCTCGGCCTGGTCAAGGAGATCGCCGCACGCTTCGCCCCCGTCGACACCGCCGTCCTCTTCGCCGGAGCTCCCCGCCTCCCCGTCGTCTTCGACGGCGAACCGATCGTCCTGGACAGCGCGCAGGCCGCCGAGGCCGCCAGGATCCTCGGCGCACGCCGGGTGGTCCCCGTCCACTACGACAGCTGGGCCCACTTCACCGAGGGCCGCGACGAGCTGGTCGCCGCCTTCACCGCCGCCGGCCTGGCCGACCGGCTGGACCTCGGAGACCGGGACTGACCGGTTCCCGGCCGCGGGTCTCACCCGCGCCGGCGGGACCTCGCTCGTAGTCCTTCAGGGCGATGGCGTCCGCCGTCCGCCGGATGCTCCTGGCGATCAGTCCCTTCCACGGTACGTAGGGCAGGAGCTTGTAGTTCTGGTTGACGAACCAGGCCATGAACCGGCTCTCGGGAACCATCCACCTGCCCACCCCGTCGCCCGACTTCTGGCATCCCGCCGCGTACGCGCGCATGGCCTCCTCGTAGCCAGCGAGGCCCGCGCGGTGGTCGCCGCCCGCGGCGGCCAGCTCCCCGGCGAGGACGTAGGCGCCGACCACGGCCAGGCCGGTGCCCATGCCCGACAGCGGCGAGGCGCAGCAGGCGGCGTCCCCGAGCAGCGTGACCCGGCCGGCCGACCAGCTGTCCATGTGGACCTGGCTGATCGAGTCGAAGTAGAAGTCCTGGGCGTCCCACATCGCGTCCAGCAGCCGGGGGGCCTCCCAGCCGACGCCGGCGAACGCCTCGGCGAGGAGTTTCTTCTGCTGCCCGATGTCGCGGCGGTCGTAGCTCAGCGGCGGGGAGCCGAAGTAGAACGCCGCCTTCGCCTCGGTGTTCCCCCGGGCGCTGTACATGCCGACGAGCTTGCCGGGGGTGTTGTAGAGCTGCCCGGCGTGGTCGAGCCCGAGGTGGTTGGCGGTGGTGAAGATCGCGCAGTACAGGCCCATCTCCTTCACGAACCGCGACTCCGGCCCGAACGCGAGCGCCCGGACGTTGGAGTGCAGCCCGTCGGCCCCGACGACCAGGTCGAACCGGCGCGGCTCACCACGCTCGAAGGTGACCCGCACGCCCTCGGCGTCCTCGGTAAGGGAGGTGATGGAGTCGTCGAAGACGTACTCGACGTGGTGGCGGGTGTGCTCGTACAGGATGCGCCCCAGGTCGCCGCGCAGGATCTCCAGGTCGCCGCTGAAGACGTCGGCGGGCATGCTGGAGACCTTCTTTCCCGCGCCGTTGACGTACGCCATCGCGCCCATGTTCGTCCGCTCGCGCCGGATGTCGTCCAGGATCCCCATCCGGGCCAGCACGGTGAGGTGTGCCTCGCCGCGGAAGTCGACCGCGTAGCCGCCGTCGCGGACGCCGGGCGCCCGTTCCACGATCGTGGGGGTGAAGCCGTGGCGGTGCAGCCAGTAGGCCAGCGCCGGACCGGCGACGCCGGCCCCCGAGATCAGGATGTCCTTGTTCTTGAGCCGCGGTGTGGTGTTCATGGGGCGAGCCTGTCCGGGGGCGCTCACCGCCCGATCACCGCGAGCTCACCACTTTCACCGAAGGCTCACCGTGAGCCGTGAGCCGTGAGCCGTGAGCGGTGAGCCGCGCACCCGCGCATCGCAGGCCGGTCAGCCGGGCAGGACCGGCCCGGGGCCGGCGAGGCCGTTGACCGGTGAGTTCCGGATGGAGGTCTCGGAGACACCGGCCAGGCGCAGCGCGTCCACCCCGGACAGCCGCGCCCCCTCGCGCCGGGCGGCCTCGTACGGCGTCTCGCCCAGCGCGGCCCGCGCGGCGGCGGCCGTACGGGACACGTCGGGGTCGTCCTCGCCGGCGGCTCCCCGCAGGGCGACGGCCGCGCCGAGCAGCAGGGCGGCGCCGGGGGCGTCCCCTTCGAGCAGGGCGATTCCCGCGAGGGCCTCGATCGGGCGGGCGCCCTCGGTGATCGCCCCCGTCTCGGCCGCCACCTCGGCGGCCCGCCGGTACAGGGCGCGGGCCTCGCCGAGATCGCCGGAGGCCTCGGCGATCCTGCCGAGCCCGAAGAGCGCGCTCGTCCGGTTGCCCGCGCTCCGCACCCAGTGCGTCTCGAACCGGTCGAGCGCCTGCTCGTACAGCAGGCGGGCCCCGGCCAGGTCGCCCTCCAGCCGCGCGATGTCGCCGAGGCCGCGCAGCGCCGCGGCCAGGTAGGTGGGGCTGCCCGCGTGGCGGGCGATCTCGGCGGCCCGCTCGTAGTCGGCGCGCGCCCGCCCGAGACCGGTGCCCTCGGGGTCCTTCCCGGTCCGGGCGGCCTGGACGCGGTAGTCGCCCCGGTTGCACAGCAGGTCCGGGATGTCCTCGCGGGCGCCGAGCCGCTCGGTGAGGGCGAGGGCCTCGTCGGTCAGGACGATCGCCTTCCCGGGATCGCCGCGCAGGGCCGCGAGACCGGCCAGCGCGTCCAGGGCGAGCGAGGTCCCCCACCGGTCGCCCAGCGAGCGGAAGGCGTCGGCGGCCGAGGTGAACTCGTCCTCGGCCCGCGCCAGGTCCCCGGCCGCGAGCTGCGGGTATCCCCACAGCAGGTGGACGACGGCCCTCTCCCAGGGGTCGTCCCCCGCCCGTCCGCGGTCGATCACCGCGAGGGCCACCCGCGAATCCTCCTCGCCGGAGTTGATCATCGGCCAGAGGAAGGTGACGATCGGGTGGCGGTGCGGCCGGCCGGGGTCGACGACGACCGCCTCGGCCGTCGCCCGGTGGCGCTTCCACGCCTCCCGGCCGCTGTCACCGGCCGCCGCCGCCAGGGCGCAGAGCACGTACCCGTCCCCGAGTCCCGGGGGCGGGCTGTCACCGATCATGTCCAGGAGCGCGACCGCCGGTGCCGTCGCCAGGGTCCGCATGCCGCGCATCCAGAAATACGGTGACAAGCAGGCGAACAGCGCGAGGGCGAGCTCGATCTCCTCCGCCTCGACGGCCCAGCGCAGCGCGGCCTGGAGGTCGGCGTGCTCCGCGACGAGGATCTCCAGCCACCGGAGCTGTTCGGCACGCCGCAGGTGGGGGTCCGCCTCCCGCGCCAGCTCCAGGAAGTGGTCCGCGTGCGCGCGCCGCAGGGCCTCGGCCTCCCCGGCCGCCTCCAGTTGCTCGGCGCAGTAGGCGTGGATCGTGTCGAGCATCCGGTAGCGCCCGCCGCCCACCTCCACCAGGGACTTGTCGGCCAGGGAGTCCAGCACGTCCTCGGCGTCGGGCACCCCGCAGACCCGCGCCGCGGCCTCGGCGGTCGCGCCGCCGGAGAAGACCGTCAGGCGCCTGGCCATCACCTGCTCGGCTCCGGACAGCAGTTCCCAGCTCCACGCCACGACCGCGCGCAGCGTCCGGTGCCTGGCGTCGGCCGTGCGGCTGCCCCTCGACAGCAGGCGGAAACGGTCGTCCAGGCGGGCGGCGAGCTCGGGGAGCTCGTACGTGCGGGCCCTGGCGGCCGCGAGCTCGATGGCGAGCGGCAGGCCGTCGAGGTCGCGGCAGATCCGCCGCACGGTCTCCGCTCCTGCCTCGTCCAGCGCGAAACCGGGGCGCACGGCCGAGGCCCGGTCGGCGAAGAGCCGCGCGGCGGGGGACGGGCCGAGCGGCCGGACCGGCCACAGGTTCTCGCCGGTGATGCCGAGCGGCTCCCGGCTCGTCGCCAGGACGCGCAGCTCCGGGCATCCGGCGAGCAGCCGCGCGACCAGGTCCGAGGCCGCCTCGACGACGTGTTCGCAGTTGTCGAGGACGAGCAGCAGCGGCCGCCCGGCCAGCGCCGCGACCAGCCGGGAGACGGGCTCCGTCTCCTCGGGCACGGTGAGCAGCCCGCTCTCGCGGAGACCGAGCGCGCCGAGCAGGGTCTGCGGCAGCTGCCGCCCGTCGCGCAGCGCCGCGAGTTCGACGAAGCAGACGTCCGGCAGCCCGCTCGCGACCTCGATCGACAACCTGGTCTTGCCCGCCCCGCCGGGGCCGAGCAGGGTGACCAGGCGCGCCGTTCCGAGCAGCCGGGTGACCTCGGCCAGGTCCTCGGCGCGGCCCACGAAGCTGGTCAGCTGCGCCGGCGGCGCGGGAGGTTCGTACGGCCGCTCGCCCCTGAGCAGTTCCCGGTGGACGGCCGCCAGCTCGGCCGAGGGATCCGCGCCGAGCTCGTCGGCGAGCAGCCGCCGCGTCTCCTCGAACGCGAGCAGGGCCTCCGCCTGCCTGCCGCCCGCGTGCAGGGCGCGCATGAGCAGGCTCCTGAGCCTTTCCCGCAGCGGGTGCCCGGCGATCAGCTCCTGCAGCTCGGGCACCGCGGCCCGGTGCTCGCCCCGCCGGAGGTCGGCCTCGATCCGGTCCTCCAGGGCGCCGAGCCTGCGCTCCTCCAGCCGCAGCACCAGGGCCTGTACGGAGGGGGCGTCCGCGGCGTCGGCGAGCGCGGGCCCCCGCCACAGGCCCAGGGCCTCCCGCAGCAGCGCGGCCGCCCCCGCCGGGTCTCCGCCGAGCAGTGCCCGGCGTCCCTCGTCGGACAGCCGCTCGAAGCGGCGGGCGTCGAGGTCGGCGGGATCGATCGCGAGCCGGTAGCCCGAGGGGACGGCCTCGATCTCGGCCCCGCGCCCCAGGACCTGGCGGAGCCGGGACACCTGTGACTGCAGCGCGTGCGCCGCCCCTCCCGGCGGCCTCGAGCCGTAGAGGTCGTCGATCAGGAGGTCGGCCGTCACCACCTCGCCGGCGCGGGCGAGCAGCAGGCCCAGGAGCGCCCGCCGGGCCGGCCCGCCGACGCGTACCTCGCCGCCGGTGTCATCGCCCGCGTTGCCGGCGTCGGCGGCGCCGTCGTGCCACGCCCGCGTGGTGCCCAGGATCCCGAACCGCATGAGGGTAATTGTCTTCCCTCGGCGGTCTCACGTCTTCCGTCCCCGGCGGGCCGCTCGCCGCCGGAGGCGGGGGGTGGGCAGGCGAGCGGTCACGCCTTGGCGGGTCCCGTCCCGTGGACGCGTTCCCGCGATGGGAATCGCGCCCTGGCGGGCGTGGGGGACCCGCCAGGACGCGTTCCGCCCCGGGCGCGGCGGCGGAGGACCCCGGCGAGGGATGGGGTCCTCGGCCTGCTAGTCGCGCTCGGAGTCTGTGGTGGTGAGGACGCGGGCCGGCTGGTCCGCGTCCTCCTCGGAGAGGTCGTCGTCGGGGGCGGGCCGCCGGTAGTGCCGTGAGATGAGGCGGGCCGCTCCCACCGGGTCGTCGGCCGGGTGGGACGACTCGACGCCGTCCTCGTTCCAGACGAACAGCCCGTTCTTGCACCAGACAGTCAGCTCGGTCAGCACCGAGAGCACCGACATGCCGTTTCCGTTGCTCTGGTAGGTGTGGGTGAATCCCTGGCGGTGCAACGCGTAACGCAGTAAACGTGTTGCCTCGCGGGGATCGCGCCAGGGCAGGTACGGCGTATCCGTGCGGACCGACAGCACCGGTCTCCACCCCCTCGCTGACCTTTCGATGGATTTGTACCAACGATTGGATGATGCGGGTCTTGGGAGGTTGGGTCAAGGGGCTGTTCCCCGCTAGAACCAGATCGTCTAGTTTTGTTGGCACAAAGGGGACTTAATGGCACGGTCAACGCTGTATCAACAGGTGGCCTCCGACCTACGGAGGATCATCTACTCCGGTGCGCTCGGACCGGGGGATCAGCTGCCGACCGAGGCGGAACTCATGCTCTCCCACCAGGTCAGTCGCAACACCGTGCGACTGGCCCTCGGCGAGCTCGTGAACGAGGGCCTGGTCACCCGCACCCCTCGCAGGGGCACCGTCGTCAGGGAACGCCGCCCGCTGCTCATGCACCCCCAGCGCGAGCTCCAGCCGCGGCGCGAGGAGACCCTGGAGGCCTTCGCCTGGGCCGTCTCCCGCGAGGGACGCGCGCCGAGCCAGGAGATCGAGGTCTCGATCGTGCAACCGGCCGAGGAGATCGCCAGCAGGCTGGAGCTGTCCGACGACGAGCTCGCCGTGGTCCGCCGCCGGCTGCGCTTCGTGGACGGCCAGCCGTACAACACCAACGACTCCTACTTCCCCCTGGCCCTGGTCGCCGACTCCGAGATCACCCGGCCCGGCGACATCGTGCGCGGGGCCAACAAGGTCCTGGAGGAACTCGGCCACCGGCAGGTGCGGGTGGTCGACGACATCTGGGCGCGGATGCCCAACAGCGCGGAGACCGAGCGGCTCCAGCTCCAGCTCGGCACCCCGGTCGTCGTCTACATCCGGGTCGGCTACGACGAGGACGACACCCCCGTACGCGTGGCGGTGTCGGTCCTGCCCGCCGACAAGCACCTGATCCGGTACGAGCTGGAAAGCCGTTGACGTCTCCGTGACCGCCCTGACGGGCCGGCCCCCGTTCCGCCCGCGCCGCGGGCGAGCACCGGGCCGCGTCCGCCGGGTGGCTAGACGCCGCTCTTCCCGCTTCTCCGTGCCTTTCGCCCCGGCGGGCCGCTCTTCCCGCTTCCTCGCGCCGTTCGCCCCGGCGGGCCGCTGTCCGCGTCTCCCGCCGGCGCCTTTCGCCCCGGCGCGCCCCGCCCTGCTGCCCCTCCCGATCGCGGTCTCACCGCTCGCCTCAGGCCCCTAGGCATCCGCCTAGCCCGGCATGGACGCCGTGCGCCATCACATGGACACGCTCCGTGCCAACTCGTGTACCGAAAGCAACGAAGGGATGAACCATGCACTCGAACACCGCCAGTCCCACCGCCACGCGCCCGTTCACGCTGCGCAGGGCCACCGAAGGTGACCTCGACGGGGTGCTCGCGCTCCTCGCCGAGACCGCCGGGTGGCTGAACCGCCGCGGCGTGCGGCAGTGGCCCGCCGACGGGTTCCCCGCCGGGCGCATCACCCCGCTGATCGGCGAGGGCGTCCTGTACCTGCTGGACAGGGAGGACGGGCCGGGCCGGACGGCCGGGCCGGACGGGCCCGTCGCCACCGTCGCCCTGGACGGCCACGCCGACCCCGAGTTCTGGACCCGGGGGGACGACCCCGGCTCGGCGCTCTACGTCCACAAGCTGGCCGTGGCGCGCGACCACGCGGGCACGGGGCTGGGGGAGGCGCTCCTGGACTGGGCGGGCCTGCGGGTCCTCGCCCTGGGAAAAAGATGGCTCCGGCTTGACTGCTCCAAGGACAACCCGGGGTTGCAGGGCTACTATCGGGGACAGCGTTTCACGCATCTCCGCACGGTCGACCTGCCGCATCGTGCCTCCGGTGCTCTGTTCCAGCGACCGGGAGGTCTGCGCGCTCGCGCGTCCGGCCTCGCGCTGCCCATCTCGGACCGGCGCGGGTCGTCCGTCCCCGAGCATGTCTGAACCACGGCGATCCCAGGACAAAGCCATCCGATAGCCTCCATTCATGACCGGATCCTTGCTTGAGGTGATCACGCTCGACGTGCGCGACGCCGTCGCCGCGGAGGCGGGCGGCGCCGATCGCCTGGAGGTCGTCGCCGACATGGCCTCCGACGGGCTCACCCCGGCGCCGGAAACGGTCGCGGCGATCTCCAAGGAGTGCGCGCTGCCGCAGATGGTGATGTTGCGCGGCGAGGCCTCGTTCCTGGCCACGCCCGAGTCGCTGAAGGCCCTGAGCCGCGATGCCAGGGCCCTCGCCGACGCGGGCGCGGCCGGGTTCGTGTTCGGTTTCCTCGACGAGGCGGGGGCGGTCGACCTGGCCGCCACCGAGGCGCTCATCCACGCGGTCGCGCCGCTGCCCTGGACCTTCCACCGGGCGGTGGACCACGCGGCCGACACCCAGGCGAGCTGGCGCGCCGTCCGCCTCCTGCCCAACCTCGCCACCGTGCTCACCTCGGGTGCGCCCGGTGGCGTGGCGGACGGGCTGCCGCTGCTCAAGACCCGGTGCGAGGCCGGGGACGGCCCGCTGATCATGGCCGGCGGCGGGCTCCGGCCCGGCCACGTCGGGGTGCTGATGGAGTACGGCGTGCGGGCCTTCCACGTCGGCAGCGCCGTGCGGGCGTCCTGGTCGGACCCGGTCGACGCCCGCCGGGTCCGCGAGTGGCGTGCCCTGATCGACTGAGGCCCGCCGAGGTCGACTGAGGCCCGCCGAGGCTCACCGAGGTCTTCCCGGCACCGAGGTCTTCCCGGCAACGTGACGGCTGCGGTGTGTGACGGGGTGCGGGTGCCCGCGCGTGGCCTGGTCCTACGGTGCCAGGGTGCGCAGGACGCAGAACTCGTTGCCCTCGGGGTCCGCCATGACCACCCAGTTCCGGTCCGAGCCCTGGCCCACATCCGTCCTGGTGGCGCCGAGGCCGAGCAATCTGGTCACCTCGTCCTCGGTGCTGCCGTCGATCGGGCTCACGTCGAGGTGGAGCCGGTTCTTCACGGTCCTGTCCTCGGGCACCCGGATGAACTGCAGGGTGGGCGGCATCTGGCGGGCCCGGACATCCTCGACGGTCGGCACCCAGGAGCCGATCTCGACCTTGCCCTCGCTCCTGTCGATCACCTTGAAGTCCAGGACCTCGCACCAGAAAACCGCGAGCCTCTCCGGATCGTGGCAGTCAACGGTCAACTCGGTGAACCTACTCGTCATGACTCTCCCGGATAGTGCGGACTGGGCTCAGATTATGCCGCCCGTCCGGCGGCTCCGAGATCGCCCTGACCGGGGACATCAGGCGGGCTCGACCCGGCACCGGACGCCACCCGGTCCACAACCCGAGGGCGGCGGACCCACCGGCGACGCCAGGGCGTTCGGCTCCGCCATCCGAGGCGTCCACGGCGGGGCCGAACGCGCCGGCGCCCTGCTCAAGAGACCGGCCGTTCCACGTGGTCGGTGTGGTCGGTGTGGTCGGTGCCCAGCGCCAGGTCGGCGCGGCGGAGGGCGGCGGCCATGGTCTTGACCGTGGCGGGCTCGTCCATCACGCCCTCCCCGGCGTCGCGCCGCTCCTCCCAGGCGCGCACCCGGCGGGCGTACTCCCCGTACCGGGACAGGTGGAAGGCGTACACCGCCGCGTACCGGCTGACCAGGTGGGAGGGGTGCATGTCCCAGCCCTGGTAGAAGCCGTGGTTCATGGAACGCCCGACCAGCTCCGCGTGGCGCCGCCACAGGGCACGCACGTCACGCCCGTCGTCCGAGGCGGGGGAGGCGGCCAGCGAGCCGTCCGACAGCTCGACCCCGGTCCCGGCGAAGACCGTCTGCATGACGTGCCTGGCGTAGTCGCAGACGGGATGGTCCAGCCGCTGCTCGTGCGGGGGAAGGCCACAGCTCGCCGTGTAGTCGAAGACGCCGAAGTGCGCCGCCGCGAGCCTCCCCCACAGGGAGGTCGTCAGGCCCGCGTGGAGCATCATCAGGGTCTGCGGCGCCTCCACCTGGAGCTCGAATCTCAGCGCGTTCGGGCCGAGGCCCAGCCCGTCCTCCAGCGCGTCGAGGAAGTCGACGAACTGGTGCATGTATCCCCTCATCAGCACCTTCGGGAAGGTGACGACGAACCCGTCGGGAAGGTTTCCGGCCCGATCGATCACGCCGGTGAGGAAACCGTCCAGGGTCCGCAGGGCGCGGACCGGGTCGCCGTCGGAGAACGACTTCACCCGCAGCCCCCAGCGCCGGGGGAGCGTCCCGGCCGCGTGCATGGCCGCGATCGCCTCGGCGGCGGCGGAGACGTGGCCGTCCTCCTCCTCGGGCCGCGTCCCGTAGCCGTCCTCGAAGTCGACCCGGAGGTCCTCGACGGGCTCCCGGGCGAGCTTGGCGGCCACCCTCCCGTGCACGGCCCCGGCGAGGTCCTCGCCCGCGGCGGGGGACACGCCGGGAGTGGTGCCGAGGATCGCGGCCAGGTCGCCTTCGGACAGGTGCCGCCGGAACAGCCCCAGCGCGGCGTCACCCCACTCCCGCGTCGTCCCGGCGTCGAACCGGTCGGCCGGGACGTAGACCGTGTGCACGGGCTGCCACTCGACCGGCCAGTACGGGTACAGCAGGATCTGATCGTCATGGGCCTCCTCGAAACCCGGGATCAGGGCGGACGGGTCGGCGAGCGTGACGCGCATGCTGGTGCTCCTCCTGGACGAGCTGGTTCGAACGGGGGCCGGTTCGGTCCGAACGGGGGCCGGTCCGGGCCGGGCGCGCGGGTCCGGACGGGCACGCCGGTGTGGACGCGTCCCGGTCACCGGCCGTCCCCGGCCCCCGGCGTCCGGCCGGTCCGGCCGGTTCAGCCGGTCCCCAGGTCGCTTCCCGGCAGTTGTTCCCGGTCGCAGGCGGTGAGCATGGCGGCGAGGCCGAGGAGCTTCACCCGCTCGCCCCGGTCGAGGGATCTGGCCAGGGCCTCCTCGGCCGCCTCGATGGACAGCCAGTGCTCGTAGGTGATCGGCGAGACTCCCCGGGCGGCGAGAAGGTCGTCCAGGTCCGCGCGGCGTACCGGATCGCGGCCGGCCAGGTCGGCGAGGAGGGTGCGGACCGTCTCCGCGGCGTCGGACTTGTTGGTGCCGATCACGCCGGTGGGGCCACGCTTGAGCCAGCCCGCCACGTACTCGCGGTCGCGGACCCGGCCGGCCTCGTTCGGCACGGTCATGGTGGTCTCGGAGAAGGGGACGCCGGGCAGCGGCACGCTCTGGTAGCCGACCGAGCGCAGCACCATGCCGGCCGGGAGGGTCTCGAACTCGCCGGTGCCGACGACCCGGCCGTCCACCAGCCGGGTGCGCTCCAGCCTGAGCGCCTCCACCCGCTCCTCGCCGAGGATCTCCACCGGGCGCATCCAGAACCGCACGTCCAGCCGCCGGGGGCGGCCCACGGGGGCGCGGGTGGTCCAGCTCCGCAGGACCTCGACGTTCCCCCGGACCTGCCGGGACGCCGTCGTGACGTCCGCCACGCACTCCTCGGGCCGCACGCGCACGTCCGCGTTGGTCAGCTCGCCCAGCTCCCTGAGCTCCTTCAACGTGAACTTGGCGTGCTCGGGTCCCCGGCGTCCGATCATGTGGATGGTCTTCACCTCGCTGGCGGCCAGCCGGGTCAGCACCTCCTCGGGCACGTCCGTGGCGCGCAGCTCCTCGGCGGTCTTGGCCAGTACGCGCACCACGTCGACCGCCACGTTGCCCACGCCGATCACCGCGACCTCGGGGCTGTCGAGGACGAAGCGGTCGGCGGGCATGTCGGGGTGGCCGCAGTACCAGTTGACGAAGTCGGTGGCGGCCACGCTGCCCGGCAGGTCCTCGCCGGGAATGCCCATCCGCCGGTCCACCATCGCGCCGGTGCAGTAGACCACGGCGTCGTAACAGTCGAGCAGGTCGGCGACGTCGACGTTCTTGCCCAGCTCGACCCCGCCGAGGAACCGGACCTCGGGAAGCTCCAGCACGCCGCGCAGGTAACCCGCTATCGACTTGATCGAGGTGTGGTCGGGGGCCACCCCGTAGCGCACCAGCCCGTACGGAGTCGGCAGCCGCTCCAGGACGTCCACCCTGAGCGGCACGGTGGCCTGTCTCGTCAGGGCCTCGGCGGTGTAGATCCCGGCGGGCCCTGACCCCACGATCGCGACTCGCAGTGACATGTCGCCTCCCCGGCGTTGGATGTCATGAACGCGATGCCCTGCTTGATTCTGTATCACCCCGGGGCAACCTGCCAGACTCACGCGCCGACATGATCGATTCACCCGCCGTTCCCGCCGGGGGAACGGCGGGCACGTGATCCAAATGTCATTCGGCGTCGGCTGGATCATCACGTTCGCGACCTTCCTCGTTCATCGGGCGAGAGCAGGATCGCTGCTGCGTCACCGCCTGTGATCACTCCTGTGTACATGGCCGGTGTCGCGTTACCGCTTGTGATCACTCCTGCGTACGCAGGCGGTCCAGTTCCGTGACGAGAGGCCGACCGCACCATGCTCTCCCCGGTTCGGGACGACGCCGTCCCCGCCGCACCTTTCGCCCTTCGTCCTTTCCCCTCCGATTCGGGAGACTTCTCCTCCGATTCGGGAGACTTCCTCTCCGATTCGCGAGGCGCGCGATGGATCCTGGAGGCCGTCGAGGCGAAAGCCCGCCAGGCCCCTGACACGCCCGCGGTTCTGGACGCCTCGGGGGTGCTGGGCCACGCCGGCCCGGTCGACCGGGCCTGCGCGCTCTCGGGACCCATCGACGCCGTGGCCCAGGAGTTCCCCGCCGGGACCGGGCACCTCGCGAACGAGGAGCGCTCGCCGGTGGGCGGAGGGGGAGCGGCACCCGCGCATCCGGCCCTCACCCCCTGCTGACGCCGGCGCTCCCGAGCGGGAACGGGACGTGGTCCCGGCCCTTCCCGCGATCAGGGCCCGCTCTCTTCCCTCCTGTACGAACCCCCTGTCCGAGGAGACGCATGTTCACGAGAACTCCGACGTACGCCGGCGCGCCCACGGACGCGTACGGCACCCCGCTGATCGACGCCACGGGCCTCGTCCCCGGAGCCCGCGTCCTGATCAAGGACGAGAGCCGGTACGCCTCCGGCAGCCACAAGGAGCCGGCGGCCCGCGCGGTGGTGGCCCGCGCCGCCGCCGACGGGTACCGGCGCGTGGTGATCGCGACCTGCGGCAACTACGGCCGCGCGATGGCGATGGCGTGCCACGCCGCCGGTATGGCCTGCACGGTCGTCCTGCCGGAGGGCTGGAGCGACGGCGGCGCGTGGATGCGCGACGCGGGGGCCCACGTCGTCGCGGTGCGCGGCGGCTACGAGGAGGCGGTGGACGCGTCCCGCGGGCTGGCCGAGGAGGAGGACGCGGTCGACGGCAACGTGGACGGTCCGTACGTGGACGCGGTGTTCGAGGGACACGGCGTGGTGGTGGCCGCGTTGCGTGAGGCGCTCGACGCGCCGCCCGCGGCGTTGTGGATTCCGGTGGGCAACGGCACCACGACCATCGCCGTCCATCGCCGGATGCGAGCGCTCGGCTGGCCCGGCGTGATCAACGGCGTGTGCTCCGCCGGCAACAACCCGGTGGTGACCAGCTGGCCGGGTGAGTACCGGACGCTGCCGCCGGACGCCGTCACGACATCCGATCACAACCAGCCGCTGGTCAACTGGCATGCCCTGCAGGGGCCCGAGGCGATGGCGGCCATCGCCGACACCGGCGGCGAGGTGTTCGGAGTGGGGGACGAGGAGTTGATCGAGGCCAGGGCCGCGCTCGTCCCGTACGGCGCGAACCCCACCGCGGCTGGGGCCGTCGCCCTCGCCGGGTTGCTCGCGCACGCCCGCGTGACGGGCTCGCTGTCCGGAACCCACGTCGTGTTGCTCAGCGGACGTTGACCGACCCCGACGACCGCACCTGATCGAGGAAATGATGACCGCAACCACCGAAGGCGGCCCCGCGCTGCTCTTCGCACGCACCAAGGTGAACCGGAACGACCAGCGGATCTTCGTCGCCAAGCTTGTCGCGCTGGCGATGCTGACCTCCGCAGGGGCGGTCCTCGCGCTGCGCCCGGAGCCGCCGTTGATCGTCCTCGGCGTGGTGATCCTCGCCGCCGCGTACACGCACGCCGTCGAGTTGCAGCACCAGTGCCTGCACCACTCGGCGTTCCGCGGGTCCTGGCCGCACCGGCTGACGGGCGTCCCGCTGGGCATTCCCCTGTTCGTCGTCTACAGCCACTACCGTCTGCGTCACCTGCAACATCATCGTCATCTCGGGACTCCCCAGGACACCGAGTTCTTCGGCTTCGACACGCGGACCCCGCTGACCGTGTCGCACCTGGTACGCGGGCTGTTCGACTACCGGCGGCTCGGCACGGTCCTGTGGGAGGTCGCGCTCGCCGCCACGGGACGCTGGACGTACGGGTTCGGGCCGGTCAGTCCCACCATGCGCCGCCGCATCGTCGTCGATCACCTCGTCATGGGCGGTGCCGTCCTGGTCGCGCTCTGCGTCACCGTGGCCGGGTACGGCGAGTACCCGCTGCGGCTGTGGGTGCTTCCGCTCCTCCTCGCCGTTCCGATGCACTTCCTCGTGGAACTGCCCGAGCACATCCTCTGCGACACCGAGAGCACCGACGTGCTGCGCAACACCCGGTCCATCAGGGGAAGCCGGCTGAGCACCTGGTTCACCAACGGCAACAACCTGCACATCGAGCACCACGCCGCGATGAGCGTGCCGATCAACCGGCTACCCCTGCGGCACGAGGAGACCCGGCTCCACGCCGTCCACGTCGAGCGCACCTACCTGGACTTCTACCGCACCCTCTGGGCGGCCCTCCGCAGGCGGGAGGGCAAGGCATGAGTGACATGCGCGTCGCCGGCCCGACGGCGGCGGAACGACCTTCCGATCTCGCCACCGCGTCGCAGGGCCCGCCCTTCGACGTGCTCGCCGCCATCGGGGAACAGGCGCGCAGAGCGCCCGACGCGCCGGCGCTGATCGACGCGACCGGCCAGGCGACGTACGCGGAACTGGTCGCCGAGGTGGACCGCATGGCCGGCGCGCTGGCCGGCTCCGGGGTCGAACCCGGCGATCTGGTCGGGCTGTGCCTGCCACGCGGACGAGCGGCGGTGACCGCGATGCTGGCGGTGCTGCGTGCCGGTGCCGGCTACGTGCCGCTCGATCCCGGCTATCCGGCGGCGCGGCTGGCCCTGATGCTGGAGGACACCCGGCCCCGGGTCGTGCTGGTGCCGATGGACGCCGACCCGCCCCTGCCCACCGGCACGCCGGTGCTGCGCCTGGGAGAGGCGGGCCCGGCCACCGCCCCGCCGCCGGTCGACGCCGCTTCCCCGGACGGCACCGCCTACGTCATCTTCACCTCCGGCTCCACCGGCCGTCCCAAGGGCGTCGTGGTGCCCCGGCGCGGCTGGTCGCACTTCTGCCGGGCCGCCCGGGACGAGTACGGCATCACGCGGGACGACCGCGTGCTCCAGTTCGCCTCGCTCAGCTTCGACGCGAGCGTTCAGGAGATCTTTCCCGCGCTGACCGCGGGCGCGGCCGTCCTCGTACGCGACGACGACATGATCAGCCGGCCCGACCTGTTCCTGGACCGCTGCGCCGACCTGGGCGTCACCGTGCTCCCCCTGGCCACGGCCTACTGGAGGGAGCTCGTCTCCTCGATCGACAGGGGAGAGGCGGCGCTGCCGGCGAGCGTTCGCATGGTGATCATCGGCGGGGAGGCCGCACACGCGCGGACCGTCGGGCGCTGGCACGCGAGCGTCCGCCGGCACGTGCGGCTGCTCAACACCTACGGCCCGACCGAGGCGATCGTCACGGCGACCGCCGCCGATCTGACGTCCTGGCGCGGCGACGACCCGGTGCCGATCGGCTTCCCGCTGCCGGGGGTGACCTGCCGGGTCGTCACGCCGCACGGCGCCGAGGCCGCCGACGGCCGGCCGGGCGAGCTGTACATCGGCGGCGCCGCCCTGGCCACCGGCTACCTGCACCGGCCCGAGCTGACCGCGGAGCGGTTCGTCTCCGGGCCGGGAGGAGCGCCCGAGTACCGCACCGGCGACCGCGTGCGACGGCTTCCCGACGGGACGCTGGAGTATCTGGGCCGGTTCGACCGGCAGGTGAAGATCCGCGGCTTCCGGGTGGAGCCCGCCGAGGTGGAGGCCGCGCTGCGCGGGATTCCCGGCATCGCCGACGCGGTGGTGCTGGTCGACGAGAGCGACGGGCAGGCGCGGCTGGTGGGCCACCTGGTCGCGGACGCCGGCGGCCCGGACGCGGCCGAGGTGCGGCGGCGCCTGCGTGAGGAGGTGCCGCACTATCTCGTGCCGGCCGTGATCTCCCTGCACGCCTCCTTCCCCCTCAACGTCCAGGGGAAGGTCGACAGGGCCGCGCTGGCGGCCGTACCGCTCGCCTCCGACGGCGTGGCGGGCCGGGAGGCCGGTCCGCGGGACACGGTCGAGGCACGCGTCCGCGCGCTGTGGGAGAGCCTGCTCGGCGTCACCGGCATCGGTCCCGCCGAGGACTTCTTCGCGCTCGGGGCCGACTCGCTCCACGCCATCCGCATGATCAGCAGGCTTCGCCACGAGTACGGGGCGGAGCTGGCGCTCAGCGAGCTGTACGCCGCCCCGACGTTCGCCGAAGTGGTGGCCGCGGTCCGTGCGGCCGAGGTGCCGCGGGATCCCCGCGCCGCCGTGGACACGCCGGAGCGGGCATCGGCCGAGGGTCCTCAGGTGCTGCCGCTCACGGGACTGCAGCGGACGTTCTGGATGACCGAGCAGTTGAGCGCCGAACTGCCGGCGTACACCCTCGGCATCCGGTACGGATGGGACGGCGCGGCACGGGCGGACCTGATCGAGGCGTGCCTGGCGGAGCTGGTCCGCCGGCACCCCGCGCTGCGGGCCCGCTTCCCGCTCCAGGACGGGGAACCCGTCATGGTCGTCGACCCCACGGGCACCGTGCCCCTGACAGAGATCGATCTGCGGGACCTGCCGCCGGAGGAGCGGGCGCCGGGCGCCGAGCGGGCGCGCCGCCAGGCCGTGCGGGAGCCGATGGACCTCGCGGAGGGCCCGCCGGCCCGCATGGTGCTGCTGCGAACCGGCGGCGACGACGAACTGTTCCTCGTCGTCCACCACCTCTGCTTCGACGGCTGGTCGGCCGGCGTGCTCGCGGACGAGCTGGCGGAGCTGTACCACGACCTGGCGGAAGGCCGCGAGCCGGTCGAGACCCCGCCGGACAGGCTGCCGGAGCTCGGTCTCCGCAAGGAGGCGAAGGCCGCCGACACCTCGCTCGCCGCCTACTGGCAGGACCGGTTCGCCGACGCCGACCTGGACATGGAGCTCCCGGCGGACCGGCCGGCCCCCGCCGTGCGGTCCTTCGCGGCCGAGCGGATCTCCCGCGAGCTCCCGCCCGCTCTGCTCGACCGGCTCCGCTCCTACGGGCGGGAACACCACGCCAGCCTCTTCATGGTGCTGCTGGCCGGAGTGCAGGCCGTGATCGGCAGGTACACCGGGCGCGATGACGTGACGGTGCTGGCACCGGTCGCCGGGCGCGACGACGTCGACCTGGAGAACCTGGTGGGCGCCGCCCTCAACATCCTGCCGCTGCGCGGTGACGTCGCGGGAGATCCCACCTTCGCCGACCTGCTCTCCCGCGTCGTGGAGTCCGTCGTACGGGACCTGGAGCACCAGGACCTGCCGCTGCCGGACATCATGGCGGCGATCGGCCAGGCGCGGGCGGGCACCACCCGGGCGGGCAAGGTCAACCGGCTCAGCGGAGTCAGCGTGACCGTGCACAACACCCCCGCCCCGCGCCGCCCGCTCATGAGGTACGCCGGTGACGAGCCGCCGGCCGCGATGATGGTGGATCTCGCGTTCGGCCTGCACTTCCCGCTGGACGGACCGGTCCTCACCGTCGACTACGCCACCGAGCTCTTCGACGCCGAACGCGTCGACGCCCTGGTCGACCACCTGCTCACCCTGCTGCGGGCGGCGGCCGAGGCGCCGGCCACGCCGGTGAGCCGGTTGCCCCTGCTCACCCCCGTCGAGCGGCACCGGATCCTGCGGGAGTGGAACGACGGCGCGATCCGGCCGCCGGTGGCGGACACCGTTCACGAGCTGTTCGAGCGATGCGCGGCGTCGGCCCCCGGCGCACCGGCGCTCACCTCCGGCACGGCGACCGTGAGCTACCGGGAGCTGAACGAGCGAGCGAACCGGCTCGCGCGGACGCTGCGCCGGCACGGAGTGCGCCCCGGTGTACGCGTGGCGATCTGTCTTGACCGGGGCGTCGAACTCTTCGCCGCGATGTGGGCCGTGCTCAAGGCGGGCGGCGCGTACGTCCCCCTCGACCCCGCCTACCCGACGGACCGGCTCGCCTACATGGTGGAGGACAGCGGCGCGACCGCGCTCGTCACCAGGATCGACCTGCCCGCCGCGCCCTCGCCGCAGGGCGTGGCGGTCGTCGCCCTGGACCGGGAGGCGGAGCGGATCCTCGCCGAGAGCGGCGAGGATCTGGAGGCGGCGGCGGGACCGGCCGACCCCGCCTACGTCATCTACACCTCCGGTTCCACGGGCCGGCCCAAGGGAGTGGTCGTCACCCACGCCAACCTCGTCCACGCGGTGGCCATGTGGCAGGACGCCTACGCCCTCGAGCCGGGCTGGACGTACCAGCAGGCCGCCAGTTTCTCCTTCGACATGTTCGTGGGCGAGACGTTGCGCGCGCTGTGCACCGGCGGCAGGCTCGTGGTCGTGCCGCGCGAGGTGCTGCTCGACCCGGCGGAGCTGTACGCGCTGATGCGCAGGGAGCGGGTCGACTCCACGGAGCTGGTGCCCGCCGTGCTGCGGAACCTGCTCGCGCATGTCGAGGCGGCCGGGGAGAGCCTGGACTTCGTCCGGCTGCTGATCGGCGGGGGTGAGAAGTGGCAGGTGCGGGAGTACCGGCAGGCGCGGCGGCTGGTGGGTCCCGGCAACCGGGTGGTGAACGCCTACGGCGTGACCGAGGTGACGGTGGACAACGTCTACTTCGACGGCGACACCGCCGGCCTCTCGCCCGACGCGCCGCTGCCGATCGGCCGGCCGTTCCCCGGCAACCGCGTCTACATCCTGGACGCGCACGGCGGGCCCCTCCCTCCCGGCGTGGTCGGCGAGTTGTATCTCGGCGGAGTGGGCGTCGCCCTCGGCTACCACGAGCGGCCCGAACTGACCGCCGAGCGGTTCGTCCCCGACCCGTTCGGCGACGGACCGGAGGCCCGGATGTACCGGACCGGGGACAGCGCCCGCTACCACCGGGACGGCAACGTCGACTTCCTCGGCCGCCTGGACGACCAGGTCAAGGTCAACGGCTACCGGATCGAGCTGGGCGAGGTGGAGACCGCACTCGCCGGGCTGCCGGAGGTGCTCGCCTCCGCCGCCGCGGTGCACCCGCTGCCCTCGGGGATCGCCCAGCTCGTGGGGTACGTGGTGCCGCGGCCGGGGGGTGAGGTCACCGAGGCCGCGGTCCGCGAGACCCTGTCCGCGAGCCTGCCGGTCCACATGGTGCCCACCCGGCTGGTCGTGCTGCCCCGGTTGCCTCTCACCCCCAACGGCAAACTCGACCGGCGGGCGCTGCCGGCGCCGCCGGTCTCGGAGGCGACCTCCGCCGGCACCGCCCCGAGGACGGCCACCGAGCGTCGCGTCGCGGCCGTCTGGGCGGAGACGCTGGGCATCGACGATTTCGGCATCGACGACTCCTTCTTCTCCCTGGGGGGCGACTCGTTCAGCGCGCTGCGGCTCGTCCGGCGCGTCGACCCCTCCCTGGCCCTGGTGGAGCTGTACCGGCAGCCCACCGTACGCGGCCTCGCGACCCTGCTCGACGAGCGGCCGGCGGAGCCCGACGCGGGACCGCGGCGACTGCTGCACCGGTTGACCTCGTCCGACGCCGATCAGGCGGCGGGTGGTGTGACGGTGGTGGCGATCCCTTACTCCGGCGGGAGCGCGATCTCCTACCGGCCCCTGGCGGAGGCGCTTCCCGCCCACTGGTCCCTCTACGCGGTCGAACTTCCCGGCCACGACCAGAGCCGGCCGGACGAGCCCCTGCTGCCCGCCGCCGAGGTGGCCGAACTCATGCTCGGCGAGCTCCGGTCGCTGTCCGGACCGGTGCTGCTGTACGGTCACTGCCTCGGCAGCGCGATCACGATCGAGGCCGCCCGGCGGGCCGAGGAGGCCGGCGTCGAGGTGGTCGGTGTCGGTCTCGGCGCGAGCTTCCCCACCGCCCGGCTGCCCGGACGGTTCTTCGACTGGTTCCACAGACTGGTCCCGACCGACCGGTTCACCTCCGACCGGGAGTACGCCTCCTTCCTCCGCGCGCGTGGCGGCTTCACCGATCTGGACAGCCCCGAGCAGGAACAGTTCGTGCTGCGCAACGTCCGGCACGACGCCCGGGACGCCGAGGAGTACTTCACCGCCGCCTACGAGGGCGCCGGGCAGGCGCGGCTGCGGGCACCGGTGCTCAGTGTCGTCGGCTCCCGGGACCGCGTCACGGAGCTGTACGAGGAACGCCACCACGAGTGGCGGCACTTCGCCGACGCCGTCGAGCTGGCGGTGCTGCCCCGGGCCGGTCACTTCTTCGTGAAGACCCACGCGGAGCCGCTGGCCCGGGCCCTGGTCGAGCACGCCGAACGCCGGCCGGGCGGGGACGCGCCGCGGCGGGAGGTCCGGCGGGAGCCTGTGGACCCGGCACCGGCCCGCGGCCGCGTACCCCGTCAGGCGGCGCCCGGCCTGTCCCGGTTCGCGCTGGTGGCGCTCGGCCAGTTCGTTTCGATGATCGGCAGCAGCCTCAGCACGCTCGTCCTGAGCATCTGGGTCTACCGGCAAACCGGCTCGATCACGGAGTTCACGCTGATCAACGCGATCGGCATCCTGCCGGGAATCGTCGCCGGGCCGGTGGCGGGCGCGGTGGCCGACCGATGGGATCGCCGGCGCGTCATGCTGATCAGCGACTCCGCGGCGGCCCTGGCGATGGGAGTCCTCGGCCTGCTGGTGTTCGCCGGCGGACTACGGATGTGGCACATCTACCTCGTCGTGTCGGTCACCTCGGTCGCCGGCGCCTTCCAGCGTCCGGCCTACGTGGCCGCGGTGGCGCAGCTGGTGCCGAAACGCTATCTGGGCCACGCCAACGGGATCACCCATCTCGGCATGGGCCTGGGAACGGTGATCGCACCGATGATCGGCGCGGGCCTGATCGGGGTCATCGGCATCGAGGGCGTCGTCGCGCTGGACGTGCTCAGTTTCCTCGTGGGGGCCTCGGCCCTGCTCGCGGTCCGGTTCCCCGACATGCTCTTCCGCCACCGCGACGAGAGCTTTCTCAAGGAGATCACGAACGGCTGGCGTTACATCGCCCGGCGACCGCCCCTGCTCCGCGCCATGCGGTTCTTCGTCGTCCACCACGTCCTTTACATGATCGGCTTCTCCGTCATCGTCCCGATGCTGCTGACCGAGCAGTCCACCGGGATGCTCGGCGTGACGCTGGCGGCGGGCGGTCTGGGAGCCCTGTGCGGCAGCCTGGTCATGGGCCTGTGGGGCGGCACTCCCCGCAGGGCCACCGGACTGATCGTCGCCCTGGGCGTGTCCGGCGTGGGAATGTTCGTCACCGGCATCGAGAACCCGTACCTCCCCGCGATCGGCCTGTTCACCATCTGGTTCTGTGACTCGATCGCCGAAGGGCACTGGCTGGCGCTGGTACAGGCGAAGGTCGGCCTGGAACTGCAGGGCCGGGTGCTGTCCCTCTTCATGATGACGATGATGATGACGATGCCGCTCGGTTACCTGGTCATGGGGCCCCTGGCCGAGCGTCACGTCCAGCCGCTGCTCGAACCCGGTGGAGCCCTCGCCGCTACGGTCGGCTCCGTGATCGGCACCGGGCCGGGCCGTGGCCTGGCGCTGCTGGTCGTCCTCAGCGGCCTGCTGCAACTGGTCTGGGTGATCCTCGGTTGGCGTGACCGCCGGCTGCGCTTCATGGAGGGGCAACTGCCGGACGCCGTGCCGCCCGCGGATCTCGGCGACCTGGACGACCTGCAGCGGGAGGCCGACGCCCAGTTCACCGCCCGGCCGGTGCGTGCCGCCTCCTCGGCCCGCGCCGGCGACGACCGGTCAGGCCGCCCCATGGCATGAGGCCAGGTGCCGGATCAGCACTTGCGGGGACAAGCCCGGCGGATCACAGTTGGTTCTCGTGAGTTCAGGAGCGGAGAAGCGCCGCAAAGCGAACGCCCGGCGTCCGAAGGACAGCCCGCTTCAGGACACGAGAGGACCGCGCCGGGCAGTACGCGCTCCCGGCTCCTCCGGCTCCCCGAGTGCTCCCGGTGCTCCCGGTGCGCCTGGCGTCCCCGGCATGCCCGGGACGTCCGGTGAGGACCGGCCTTCGTGCGGGCTCCGGTACGAGGCGTTCGGGCGGGTGATGGCCGCGCTGGCCGGGGAATCGGAGCTCATGGAGTCCTGCCGCGACCTGACCTGGTGGCGCGGGGCCGACCACGGCTGGCACATCGAGTGGCGCGACGGCCCCGGCGCGGCCGACATCGCGGCCGTCCTGGCCAGGCACGTCCGCGATCCGGGCTGCCCCGGCGCGCTGGTCACCCGCTCCGGTCCGGCCACGGCGGGCGACGCCACCCTGGACGTCATGGGCGTCCCGTTCGTCCTGCGCGCCGTCGACCCCGTGCACCGCGAGCGCTTCCGGGGCAGGGCCGGTCTGCGCCGCCTCGGCGAGGCGCTCGACACCACCCGCAGGACCACCTCCCGCCACCCCTGGGAGATCCTTCTCGGCGGCTGACGCCCCCGGAGCGGCCGAGCCGCCGGCGTCGCCCGGCGGGGGTCGTCGTCCAGGCGGCGGGCGAGGCCCGCTCATCCCGGCGGCGGCCGGTGCGGCGAACCGGCCGCCGGGCGTCCGGACGCCCGGCGGGAAAGGGGCGGACGGCCTCGCGGAGATCGGTCCGCTCCCCGGAGAAGGGGTCTGGAAGGACCGCGGCGACGGCTTGGTCAAACGCTTGTCCACTTTACTGTTATCAAGCGCTCGCTTGCTTTGTAAACTTGACGTGTTCGAGATGTTTTCCCAGGTCAGATACACTGCTGATAGCCACTAGCAAATGTGATCGGGGGATCAGTGGCTTTGGTAGAACGTAATTACACGCTTGACTTTGTCGCCGGAGACCGCCGGGATCGCGCCATTCTCCGGCACATGGTCCTCTCCCTTTTGATGGGGATGCTGCTCGGAGGCGTCGGAGCGCTGCTGGCCTACGGGCCCGAGTTGCTGTACGCGCTTTACAATCCGTACGCCTACCTCCTGTTCGTCGTCGTCATGGGGCGGACGGCGGTCGGCTTCGGCTGGGCGGTCCTCTCCAGCGTGTTGGCCGCGTTCGGCCCGATCCTCTCGCTGCTGGCCGCCACGATCTTCGAGAAGAACACCTGGCTCCTGAGCCTCGGCGGCGACGGCGCCTCGATGAACCTCCTGATCGCGAACCTCGTCGCCATCGGCGTCTTTTCCTACCTCGCCAAGCGCTACGACCGCTGGGGGGACATCGCGGCCGGGGGCGCGGCCGGGCTGGCCCTGTTCGACGGGATCGACAAGGCGATGCCCGGCGGCCCCGAGTACGTCTCCGGCTTCTGGCCGTGGGGCGTCGCGGTGGTGATCGCGATCGCGCTGGGAATGCTGACCTCGCTGGGACGCGGGTGCGACCGGGTCTGCTCCGCGCTGATCGCGCTGGTCCTCGGGGCCTCGTACTTCGTCTTCCTCACCGGGATCTGAGTCCTCACCGCCGGGTTCGGAAGCGGCCGACCGCCGACAATCGGCTTGCGGGACTCGATAGCCTGTAGGGCACCGAACCTCGCCAACTAGGAGTAGCCGTGCTGCTGCGCATGTCGTCGCTGTTTCTTCGAACGCTGAGGGACGACCCGGCAGATGCGGAAGTCCCGAGCCACAAGCTGCTCGTCCGCGCCGGTTACGTCCGCCGTGTCGCGCCCGGCGTCTACTCCTGGCTGCCGCTCGGCAAGACGGTCCTGGAGAACGTCACGCGCGTCGTGCGCGAGGAGATGAACCGCATGGGCGGCCAGGAGGTGCTCTTCCCCGCCCTCCTGCCCCGCGAGTACTACGAGGCGACCGGCCGCTGGACCGAGTACGGCGACACGCTCTTCCGCCTCAAGGACCGCAAGGGGGCCGACTACCTGCTCGGCCCCACCCACGAGGAGATGTTCACCGACATGGTCAAGGGGGAGTACGCCTCCTACAAGGACTATCCGGTGACCCTCTACCAGATCCAGACCAAGTACCGCGACGAGGCCCGCCCCCGGGCCGGCATCCTGCGCGGGCGCGAGTTCATCATGAAGGACTCCTACTCCTTCGACCTCGACGACGACGGCCTCAAGCGCTCCTACGAGCGCCACCGCGAGACCTACATCAAGACCTTCGACCGGCTCGGCATCACGTACAAGATCTGCTTCGCCACGTCCGGAGCGATGGGCGGCTCGGCCTCCGAGGAGTTCCTCGCCCCCGCCGCCACCGGCGAGGACACCTTCGTGGCCTGCCACAACTGCGGGTACGCGGCCAACGCGGAGGCCGTCGTCACCACCGCGCCGCCCGCGATCACCGGCGAGCGGCCCGCGATGCGGGTGCTCGACACCCCCGACACCCCGACCATCGAGTCACTGGTCGATCACGTCAACGAGCACCACGGCCTCGGCGTCACCGCCGCCCAGACGCTCAAGAACATCGTGGTCAAGGTGACCGTCCCCGGCTCGGGCAAGACCGAGACCCTGATCGTCGGCCTGCCCGGGGACCGCGAGGTCGACTTCAAGCGGCTGGAGGCCTCCCTCGCCCCCGGCGAGCCCGCCATCTTCGAGGCCGAGGACTTCGCGAAGCACCCCGGCCTGGTCCGCGGCTACATCGGTCCCCAGGTCCTCAAGGACCTCGGCATCCGCTACCTCGTCGACCCCCGCGTGGTCGCCGGCAGCGCCTGGGTGACCGGCGCCAACGAGCCCGGCAAGCACGCCGCCGACGTCGTCGCCGGCCGTGACTTCGTCGCCGACGGCACCATCGAGGCCGCCGAGGTCCGCGCGGGCGACGCCTGCCCGGTCTGCGGCTCCGGCCTGTCCATCGACCGCGGCATCGAGATCGGCCACATCTTCCAGCTCGGCCGCAAGTACGCCGACGCCGCGAAGCTCGACGCCCTCGGCCCCGACGGCAAGCCGGTCCGCGTCACCATGGGCTCCTACGGCATCGGTGTCTCCCGGGCCGTGGCGGTGCTGGCCGAGCAGAGGCACGACGAGCTCGGGCTGGTCTGGCCCCGCGAGGTCGCCCCCGCCGACGTCCACGTCGTGGGCACCGGCAAGGACGGCCAGGTCGAGGCCGCCACCCGGATCGCCGAGGAGCTGGAGGGCCGCGGGCTGCGCGTCCTGGTGGACGACCGCCCCGGCGTCTCGCCGGGGGTGAAGTTCAAGGACGCTGAGCTGCTCGGCATGCCGACGATCCTGATCGTCGGCCGGGGGCTCACCCAGGGCGTCGTGGAGCTGCGCGACCGCGCCACCGGCGTCAAGGAGGAGATCCCGCTCGCCGAGGCCGTGGAGCGCGTCGTGGCGGCCTGCCGGGGATGATCCTCCGGCCGTCGCGGCCCCGGAGACCGGCGGACGCCGGCGAGCGGTCCACCCCCGAGATCCGTCCCTGAAAGCCCCGAGATCCGCCCCTGAAAGGCGGGTCACCCGGAACGCGAGAGAGCGGCCCGCCCCTTTTCCAAAAGGGGCGGGCCGCTCTCTTCAGGTGTATGGCCCCGCGTCAGTAGTGGTAGTGCTGGTGACGCCGGGAGCTCCGGCCGATCGCCTTGCCCACGTGGAACCCGCCCGGCAGGTTGACGGTCACGTACTTGCGGCCGTCAGGAGTTCTGCTGACGTGGAATCGGCGACTGCCGAAGCTGTGGCCGACCCCTCGCGGGGACAGGTCGATCCTGAAAGGACCGACTTTGATCGACTTCCTGTATCCCCAGCCCATTGCCTTCTCCCCGGACTCCCCGAAATCTCGCGTCGTGTCATGAGAACGAGCGACGTTCGCGAACGGTTCCCGGGTAATGCCCATCAGCGACGGCTGCCGTTGCCACTGAGCGTCTTGCGCCAGTGGAAGCCGCCGGGAAGGTTGACGCTCAGAGTGCGGCGCCCATCGGCCGTCTTGGTGACCCTGAAGGCGCGGTTTCCCCAGCTGTGACCCACTCCACTCCGCGAAAGGTTAAGACGGAACGGACCGAACTTCATGGATTTCCGGTATCCCCAGCCCATTACTTCCTCCTTAGGCGTTTTTCGCGAGATTCAGCTACCCGGCAGACACGGTGCAAACATGTTTGAAAGCGGGTTCGAATCGTGGCTCGCGAATCCGGGGGCCTCCGGCAGAGATCGTTTTCCGCGCTGACCAGTCCGGTTCCCGTCCTTTCGCCGGGAGGCGGTCACCCGGGAAAAACGGCGGGAAAAGTCACTGGGACGGGGCCACTGCGGGGGTGGCGGCGGGTTCGGAGGCCGTCCGGGGCGGCATGCCGGGAAAGGCCTCGATCTCGGGGCGCAGGCTGTAGGAGCGGACGGCGCACTCCTGCATGGCCAGCGCGGCCATCTTGCGCAGGGCCGGGTCCGGGGACGCCGCCAGCTCCAGGTAGGCACCGGTCACCCCCCGCTCGACCAGCACGGCCAGCTCCACCGCCTGCGCCGCGCTCGACGGCGTGGCCGGGAGCTCGTAGACCGCCTTCGGCTCGGCGGGCGTGCCGCCCGCGGCGATGGTCATGGTGCGGAGCTGGTCGCGGCGGGCGCGGTGGGCGTTGTAGACGGTCGTCATCGCCACGCGGAGCCTGCCCGTGGTCCTGGCCGCGAGGACCCCGTAGGCGTACACGGCGGCGTGCTCGGCCGCCAGCGCCGCGCCGAGCCCCTGATCGGCCCCGGCCCCCCGGGCGCCTCTCACAGCGCCTCTCACAGCGCCTCTCACAGGGACCTCGACAGGGCCGCGGCGTGCGCGGCCTCGCAGGCGCCGATGGAGGCGAGCAACTGGGCCAGCGGTGGCGAGACCTTCTCGATCTGGCGGGTACGCAGCGCCGCGGCCCTGCGTTCCAGGTCCCGCAGGGTCCGTACCGAGGGGCTGCCGCCCTGGGGCGTGCTCCCGGAGGGCGAAGGGGCGGGCGCCGGGGTCGCGGCCGTGGCGGACACGGCGGCCGGAGCGGGCGGCGTGGGCGGGAGGCGGCGGCGGAGCTCGGCCAGATGGGCCTCGTGCCGCTGCCTGAAGGGCTCGAGCCGGGCCGAGGCCGCCGAGGCGTACAGGGCGACGGTCCGCTCCTTGCCCGCGATCAGCTCACGCAGGAGCAGGGTCTCGGGGTCGGGTGGCGCGGCCGCGGGAGGCACCCGCTCCTCGGCGGCGCATCCCGTGACCGTCACGGCCGCGACCCCGAGGGCGCCGCCCCTCAGCAGGGCGCGCCGGGAGACGGAACGCACGACGACCTCCGGTTCTGTGTCGGCAGCTGACGCACTTAGCATCGTACGGGCTTGGAATAATGGCACTCACCTCGCTTCTCGGACGGCTCCGCCACACCGAGTGGCGCTGTTTCCACGCCCTGGTGTGGATAGGCTGGTTAATCGCATGGGCGAGGTCCGCCCGGCTGAGATCGTGACAATGGGAGGTCGGCATGGGCAGCGCCACATCCCGCGACCGCCTGATAGAGCTTCTGGAACCTGTCGTCGGAGCCGAAGGGCTCGACTTGGAGGACGTCACGGTCACCCCCGCGGGCAAGCGGCGGCTGCTGCGTGTCGTGGTCGACCGTGACGGGGGCGTGAGCCTCGACGACGTCGCCGAGGTCAGCCACGCCGTCTCCGCGACGCTGGACGCCGACGAGGCGATGGGGGCCACCCCGTACGTGCTGGAGGTCTCCTCCCCGGGAGTCGACCGCCCCCTCACCGAGCCGCGCCACTGGCGCCGCGCGGTGAAGAGGCTGGTCAAGGCCGACCTGAGGGACGGCAGCGCCGTGGAGGGCCGGATCGTCGCCACCGACGAGACCGGCGTGGAGCTGGACGTCGACGGCGCGCCGCGCCGCATCGACTATGAGGACCTGACCCGAGGACGGGTGCAGGTGGAATTCCGCCGGCTCGACGACGCCGAAGACGACGGCGAAGACGGCGACGAGGGCTAAGGGGGAAGCCTCGTGGACATCGACATGAGCGTCCTGCGCAGCCTGGAGCGGGAGAAGGACATCTCCTTCGACCTGGTCGTCAAGGCGATCGAGGACGCGCTGCTGATCGCATATTTCCGGAGCGAGGGCGCGGCGGCCAAGGCGCGCGCCGAGCTCGACCGCAAGTCCGGGCACGTGACCATCTTCGCCGCCGAGCTCGACGACGAGAGCGGGGAGGTGCTCAGGGAGTTCGACGACACCCCGGGCAACTTCAGCCGCATCGCCGCGACCACCGCCAAGCAGGTCATCCTGCAGCAGCTGCGCGACGCCGAGGATGAGATCAACTTCGGTGAGTTCGCCAGCCGCGAGGGTGAGCTGGTGGCCGGAGTCATCCAGCAGGGCAAGGACCCGCGAGTGGTCCTGGTCGACCTGGGCAAGATCGAGGCGGTGCTGCCGCACAGCGAGCAGGTCCCGGGCGAGGAGTACGTCCACGGCGACCGCATCCGCTGCTACGTGGTGCAGGTCAAGAAGGGCCACAAGGGCCCCTCGGTGACCCTGTCGCGCACCCACCCCGGCCTGGTGAAGAAGCTCTTCGCGCTGGAGGTGCCCGAGATCGCCGACGGCACGGTCGAGATCGCCGCCGTCGCCCGCGAGGCCGGTCACCGCACCAAGCTCGCGGTCAGGTCGCGGCGCCCGGGAGTGAACGCCAAGGGCGCCTGCATCGGCCCGATGGGCTCGCGGGTACGCAACGTGATGACGGAGCTGCACGGCGAGAAGATCGACATCATCGACTGGTCGGAGGATCCCGCGGATTTCGTGGGGAATGCGCTGTCTCCGGCCCGCGTTTCCCACGTAGAGGTGATCGACTTCGACGGCCGCGCCGCGCGCGTGACCGTGCCGGACTACCAGCTCTCCCTCGCCATCGGCAAGGAGGGCCAGAACGCCCGGCTGGCCGCCCGCCTCACCGGCTGGCGGATCGACATCCGTCCCGACACCCAGCCGGGGGACGCGGCCGGTCCCGCAGATGCGCCCACACGGTAAGCTGGAATATGGTGGCCAGGCTGCCCCACTGAGAACATGTGTGGGGTGCCGGGTTCGCACGGTTTCCTCCGAGCTGCTCCGCCTGGTGGTGGTCGAGGGCGTTATCGTCCCTGACCTGCGAAGACGGCTCCAAGGTCGTGGTGCTTCACTGCATCCCACCTTGAGCTGTCTCGAACTCGCAGAGCGTCGCCGAGCGTTTCCGCGTGCTTTTCGCGTCGCGGAATCGCTCGACCTGTCGCGGCTGCGTGGCCACCTGGAAGAGCAACACGATGAAAGGATCGGGTGAAATGGTTACCGACTGTCATGTAGGACGCCGATTTGATGGGCTGGTCAGATAGCTATGAGCGCCTGATGAGCATGCGGCGATGAGTACGTCAACGTAACGACGGTCCGGCGGCACTGCCTCCCGGGCCGAGACAAGGGAGTGCAGTGGCGAAGGTCCGGGTATACGAGCTCGCCAAGGAGTTCGGTGTGGAGAGCAAGGTCGTCATGGCCAAGCTCCAGGAGATGGGCGAGTTCGTGCGTTCGGCGTCCTCGACTATCGAAGCACCGGTAGTCCGCAGGCTCACGGAAGCTTTGGGCGGCCCCAGTAAGGGCTCGTCCGACAGGGGCAGAGGCCCCAGGCCGCCTCAGGCGGCACCTCGGCCGGGAGACGGCCAGCCGAACGGCGCCTCCACGGCGTCGACATCAATCCCCAAGCCGGGACCGGCCCCCAGGCCGGGTCCTCGTCCGGGTCCCGCACCGGCTCGTCCCGCGGCCCCCGCGCCGCAGGCGGCCCCGCCGGTCGTCCCCCCGGCTCCGCCGGTCCAGCCCCCGCAGCCGCCGCGTCAGCAGCCGCCGCAGGTGCAGGCCCCGCGGTTCGAGGCACCCCGCACCGACAGCGCGCGTCCGGCGGCCTCCGGCCCCGGTCCCAAGCCGGGTCCCAGGCCCGCTCCGCGTCCGGGTCCCGCCCAGCGCCCCGAGGCGCGTCCCGAGGGCGGTCGTCCGGCGGGCGGTCCGGGTGGGGCGCCTTCGGGCCCCAGGCCCGGTGCCGGTGCCCCTGGCGCCGGTGCTCCCGGTGCCGGTGCGCCCAGGCCCGGCCCGCGTCCGGGCCCGCGTGGCCCGCGTCCCGGCAACAACCCGTTCTCGTCGAACGCCAGCGGCATGGGCCAGGCCCGTCCGCCGCGCGCCGGCGGCCCCGGTGGTCCCGGTGGCCCCGGCCGTGACGGCGCTCCCGGCGACAGGGGTCCGCGTCCCGGTCCCCGCGAGGACCGCGGTCCTCGTCAGGACCGCGACAACGCCGGTCCCCGTCCGCCCGGCGCCCGTTCCGGCCCGCCCGGATCCGGTGGCCCGCGTCCGGGTCCCGGTGCCGGTGGCCCGCGTCCCGGCGGCGGTGCGGGTGGCCCCGGCGGCCCGCGTCCCGGCGGTCCGCGTCCCAGCCCGATGATGATGCCCCAGGGCCGGCCCGCCGGTCCCGGCGGCGGTGGCGGCGCAGGCCGTCCCGGCGGCGGCGCGGGTGCCGGTCGTCCCGGTGGCGGCGCGGGCCGTCCCGGCGGTGGCGGCGGTCGTCCCGGTGGCGGCGGCGGTTTCGCCGGTCGTCCGGGTGGCGGTGGCGGCGCAGGCCGTCCCGGCACCGGAACCGGTGGTCCCGGTGGCGGTGGCGGCGGTTTCGCCGGCCGTCCCGGCGGCGGTGGCCGTGGTCGCGGTGGAGGCACCGCGGGCGCGTTCGGCCGTCCCGGAGGACGCCCGACCCGCGGTCGCAAGTCCAAGCGCCAGCGGCGTCAAGAGTTCGACAACATGCAGGCCCCGGCGATCGGCGGCGTGCAGGCTCCCCGCGGCAACGGGCAGACGATCCGCCTGTCGCGCGGCGCCTCCCTGTCGGACTTCGCCGACAAGATCGGCGCGATCCCGGCGTCCCTGGTGCAGATCATGCTGCACCTGGGCGAGATGGTGACCGCCACGCAGTCGGTCAACGAGGAGACGCTCCAGCTTCTGGCCGCCGAGCTCGACTACAACCTGCTTGTGGTCAGCCCGGAGGAGGAGGACCGCGAGCTCCTGGAGACCTTCGACATCGAGTTCGGCGAGGACGAGGGCGACGAGTCCGACCTGGTCGCGCGCCCGCCGGTGGTGACCGTCATGGGTCACGTCGACCACGGTAAGACCAAGCTGCTCGACGCCATCCGCAACACCAACGAGGTGGCGCGGGAGGCCGGTGGCATCACCCAGCACATCGGTGCCTACCAGATCGCCACCGTGCACGAGGGCGAAGACCGGAAGATCACCTTCATCGACACCCCGGGTCACGAGGCGTTCACCGCCATGCGTGCCCGAGGCGCCAAGGTGACCGACATCGCCGTCCTGGTCGTCGCGGCCGACGACGGTGTGAAGCCGCAGACCGTCGAGGCGCTCAACCACGCCCAGGCGGCCGACGTGCCGATCGTCGTCGCGGTCAACAAGGTCGACAAGGAGGGCGCCGACCCGGGCAAGGTCCGGGCCCAGCTCACCGAGTACGGCCTGGTCGCCGAGGAGTACGGCGGCACCACGATGTTCGTCGACATCTCCGCCAAGAACGGGATCGGCATCGAGCAGCTGCTCGAGGCCATCCTGCTCACCGCGGACGCCGAGCTCGACCTGCGGGCCAACGCCACGATGGACGCCCAGGGCGTCGCCATCGAGGCGCACCTCGACAAGGGCCGCGGCCCGGTCGCGACCGTGCTGGTCCAGCGCGGCACGCTCCGCGTCGGCGACTCGATCGTCTGTGGCGAGGCCTTCGGCCGCGTCCGGGCGATGCTCGACGACAAGGGCGAGGCGATCCCGGAGGCCGACCCGTCCCGTCCGGTGCAGGTGCTCGGTCTGACCGCGACGCCGGGAGCCGGTGACAACTTCATCGTCGTCACCGACGACCGGATGGCGCGCCAGATCGCCCAGCAGCGCGCCGCGCGCAAGCGCATCGCGGACATGGCCAAGTCCGGCCGTCGCCGCACCCTCGAAGAGCTCTTCAGCGAGATGGAGAAGGGCCAGGTCGACGAGCTCAAGCTCATCATCAAGGGTGACGTCTCCGGTTCCGTCGAGGCCCTGGAGGACGCGCTGCTCAAGATCGACGTCGGCGACGAGGTGCGCCTGCGGGTGCTCCACCGCGCCGTCGGTGCGATCACCGAGTACGACGTCAACCTGGCGGTCGCCGACGACAACGCCGTCATCATCGGCTTCAACGTGCGTCCCGAGGTCAGGGCGCGCGACCTGGCCGAGCGCGAGGGCGTCGACATCCGCTACTACTCGGTCATCTACCAGGCGATCGAGGAGATCGAGGCGGCCCTCAAGGGCATGCTCAAGCCGGAGTTCGAAGAGGTCCAGATGGGCACCGCCGAAGTCCGCGAGGTCTTCAAGGTGCCGAAGATCGGCAACATCGCCGGTGCTCTGGTCCGCTCGGGCACGATCGTCCGCAACAGCAAGGCCCGGATCATCCGCGGCGGGGTCGTCATCTCCGACAACCTCACCGTCTCCTCGCTGCGCCGTTTCAAGGACGACGCGACCGAGGTCCGTGAAGGGTTCGAGTGCGGTATCGGTGTCGGCTACAGCGACATCAAGATCGATGACGTCATCGAGACCTTCGAGATGCGGGAGAAGCCGCGAGCCTGATGCCCCGACAGGCGAAGGAACCGTTCCGCCGGCCGTGCCACCCGAGTGCCCCTCGGGTGCGCGGCCGGTGGGCGGGGCCCACGCCCCGTGGCACGGTGCCGACCGTGGCGAGTGACCCACTATGTATGTAGGTGCCCTGACATTGGACATCCTGCTCGGCGACGTTCACTCGCTGAAGCAGAAGCGCTCGGTGGTGCGTCCCATCGTCGCCGAGGTGCAGCGACGGTTCCCGGGTGTGGCCGTCGCGGAGACCGGCCATCTTGATCTGCATCGCCGTACCGAGATCGGGATCGCGGTCGTCTCCTCCACCGCCGCCAACTGCGGTGCGGTGCTGGACGACTGCGAGCGACTGATCGCCTTCCACCCGGAGATCGAGCTGCTGTCCGCCAGGCACCGGCTCTACAACGAGGACGAGGACTAGATACGGAGACGGCCGGTCGGCGAAGGCACCCCTACCGCCACCGGCCCTCTTCGTGAGAAGGGGGGAGCTATGGACGCCGCACGCGCACGCAAGATCGCCGATCGGATCCAGCAGATCGTGGCGGAGATGCTGGAGCGCCGGATTAAGGACCCCAGGCTGGGGTTCGTGACCGTGACGGACACGCGCATCACCAACGACCTGGGCGAGGCCACGGTGTTCTACACCGTGTTCGGCTCCGAGGCCGAGCGGGCCGACTCCGCCGTGGCCCTGGAGAGCGCCAAGGGGCTCATCCGCTCGGAGGTGGGCCGCCAGACGGGCCTGCGCCACACCCCGACGCTGACGTTCACCCACGACCCGCTTCCCGACACCGCCCGCCACCTGGAGGACCTGCTCGCCGAGGCGAAGGCCAGGGACGTGGAGATCGCCAAGCGGGCCGAGGGGGCCTCGCACGCCGGGGACGCCGACCCCTACCGCAAGCCCGAGGACCGGGAGGACGGCGACGACTCCGGGGACGAGGAAGACGAGTCCTCGGAACGCGCGGGACACTCCGCGACGTGACGCCCGACCTGCGCGACGACGACTCGGCGGGCCCGGTGTCCGGTCAGGACTGGGCCCGGGCCGTCGAGCTCATCTCCGCCGCGGACGAGGTCGCGCTGGCCTGCCACGTCTCGCCCGACGGCGACGCGCTCGGCTCCATGCTGGGCGTCGGGCTCGCGCTGCGCGCGGCGGGCAAGCGGGTCACCGCCTCGTTCGGTGACCGGCGTTTCACGGTGCCCAGGCTGCTGCGCTTCCTGCCGGGGCAGGATCTGCTCGCCGATCCCGCGCACTACCCGGCCGCGCCCGAGGTGATGGTCACCTTCGACGTTCCCACCGTCGGGCGTCTCGGCGTGCTGACCGGCAACACGGCCAAGGCACACGAGCTGGTCGTGCTGGACCACCACCCGTCCAACACCGGGTTCGGCACCCTCAACCTGGTCGACCCCGGCGCCGCGGCCACCGCCGTGCTCGCCGAGGAGCTGATCCACCGGCTCGGACTGCCGGTCGACAGGGACATCGCGACCTGCCTGTACGTCGGGCTCGTCACCGACACCGGCTCCTTCAGGCACTCCTCCACCACTCCCGACGCGCACGCCATGGCCGCCCGGCTGCTGGCCACCGGGCTCGACCCGGAGAAGATCGCCCGTGAGCTGTGGGACCGTTCCCCGTTCGGCTACCTGAAGGTGCTCGGCGCCGTGCTCGACAGGGTGCGGCTGGAGCCCGAGGTGGGCGGCGGCCTGGTGTGGACGTTCGTCACCCGCGCCGACCGCGCCGCGTACGGGCTGCCGTACGACGAGATCGAGGGGATCATCGACGTGATCCGGCGTACCGACCAGGCGGACGTCGCCGCCATCCTCAAGGAGGACGACGACGGCGTCTGGCAGGTCTCCATGCGCTCCAAGGGCGGGGTGGACGTCTCGCGCGTCAGCGCCGCGCTGGGGGGCGGCGGGCACGCCAAGGCGGCGGGTTTCACCTCCCACCAGCCCGTCGAGGAGACGATCGCGAGTCTCCGGGCCCTGCTGTAAAACCCTTTCCGGCACGCCTGTAAGGACCGAAATGAGTACGGCTCGCGCCAAGCGCACCCCGCCGCCGAGCGGGCTGATCATCGTCGACAAGCCCGCCGAGTGGACCTCGCACGACGTCGTGGCCAAGCTCCGCGGCATCGCGGGCACCCGCAAGGTCGGCCACGCCGGCACCCTCGACCCGATGGCCACCGGCGTGCTGGTGGTCGGCGTCGAGAAGGCCACCCGCCTGCTCGGCCACCTCGCGCTCACCGAGAAGGGCTACGACGCCACGATCCGCCTCGGCCAGACCACCAACACCGACGACGCCGAGGGTGAGATCATCGCCACCGCGTCGGCGGCACAGGTCGCCGAGGAGGAGATCAGGAAGGGCGTCGCGACGCTGACCGGCCCGATCATGCAGATCCCTCCGCAGGTCAGCGCCATCAAGGTGAACGGCGAGCGGGCCTACAAGCGGGCCAGGGCGGGCGAGGAGGTCGAGCTCAAGGCTCGCCCGGTGGCCGTGTCGGGGTTCGAGATCACCGCCGTACGCCGGCACGGCGACCTCGTCGACGTCGACGCCTCGGTGTCCTGTTCCAGCGGCACCTACATCCGCGCGCTCGCCCGCGACCTGGGCGCCGGCCTGGGGGTCGGCGGCCACCTGACCGCCCTGCGCCGTACCCGGGTGGGCCCCTACGACCTGTCGGCGGCCCACACCTTGGAGCGGCTCGCCGCCGAGTGCGTGATCCTGCCGATGGCCGACGCGGTCGCGGCGGCCTTTCCCCGCAGGGACGTGACCGCCGAGGAGGCGGCGTCCGTCGCGCACGGCGGGAGGCTGCCCGCGCTGGGCCTGGGAAGCGGGCCGATCGGGGTGTTCGGCCCCGACGGAACCCTGGTGGCGCTGGTCGAGGAGCACGGCCAGGTCGCCAAGTCCCTGGCGGTCTTCGTCTCCTGACGGGACGCCTGCCATCGCCTGTCCAGTTCGTCCTTTCCGGTCCTGCGAAGTCCTGCGAAGTCCTGCGAAGTCCTTCGAAGCTCGGTGAAGTCCTCCGAGGTACCGCGTGGCCGGCGGCGGGTCCCGGCCAAGGGGCTCCCCGATTGGGGAGAAGGACTCAGAGCATGGCAGTCTTTAGGGGTTCATCCGCTACGAGGGAACTACGAGGGAAGAGGCTGCGGTGCGAGGCTGGCACGGATTGGACGACGTGCCCGAAGACTGGGGCAGGTCCGTCATCACCATCGGCGTCTTCGACGGCGTTCATCGCGGGCACCAGCAGATGGTGACCCGTGCCGTCGAGATGGCCGGGCGTCTCGGGGTGTCCTCGGTGGTGGTGACCTTCGACCCGCATCCGGAGGAGGTCGTGCGGCCCGGCACGCACCCGCCGAGGCTGACGACGGCCAGGCACCGCACCGAGCTCCTCGCGGGGCTGGGCGTCGACGCGGTGTGCGTCCTGCCGTTCACGCTGGAGTTCTCCCGGATGAGCCCGGACGAGTTCGTGCAGACCGTGCTCGTCGACCGGTTGCACGCCGCCGGGGTCGTGGTGGGGGAGAACTTCCGCTTCGGGCACAAGGCCTCCGGTGACGTGGAGACGCTGCGCACCCTCGGGGAGAAGTACGACTTCGTGGCCGAGGCGGTCCCGCTGGTCAGCGAGGGGGAGACGATCTCCTCCACCCGGATCCGCGAGCAGATCGCCGCCGGGGACATGGAGGCGGTCACGCAGACGCTCGGCCGCCCGCACCGGGTCGAGGGCGTGGTCGTCCGCGGTTACCAGCGCGGGCGGCAACTCGGTTTCCCGACGGCCAACCTGGAGTCGCCGGAGTTCACCGCGATCCCCGCCGACGGCGTCTACGCCGGCTGGCTGCAGGGGGTCTCGACCGGGAACCTGCCCGCCGTCTACGGCGGCGAGCGCTGGCCCGCGGCGATCTCGGTGGGCACCAACCCGACCTTCGAGGGCGTGCCCCGCACGGTCGAGGCGTACGCGCTCGACCGCGACGACCTCGACCTCTACGGCGCGCACGTGGCCGTGGACTTCGGGCCGAGGCTGCGCGGCAACACCAGGTTCGACTCGATCGAGGCGCTCGTCGCGCAGATCCACGCCGACGTGGACGAGGTGCGGCGCTTGACGAGCTGACCTCTCCCGCCCGATACCGCCTGCTTCCGTCCTGCTGTCGTCCGGTCCCGCCTGACCCTCGTGTCACACGGACCTCGCGCCACGCGGCCCCTCCGGTCCCGCTTCCCCGGTCCAGCCGGGATTCCCGGGCAGGGCTCGCCGGGGCTTTCGTGCGATGTGCGAGGGCGTTGAAGCCGGTGGTAACCTGGCATGTCAGCTCTGTAACCGGTGGTCAATGATCCCGGTGCTGATCTCGCCACGGCGACTGTAGGCACGCACGGTCGTTCGGGGAGCCGGAATTGCGCGTGCCCGCAGAGGTTCAAGGAGAAAAGTGTCGCTCGACACCGCAGCAAAGAAGCAGATCATCGGTGACTACGCCAAGGGTGAGACCGACACCGGTTCCCCCGAGGTGCAGATCGCGCTGCTCAGCAAGCGCATCAGCGAGCTCACCGAGCACCTGAAGGTGCACAAGCACGACCACCACAGCCGTCGTGGCCTGCTGCTGCTCGTCGGCCGCCGTCGCCGGCTGCTGAAGTACCTGCAGAGCAAGGACATCGCGCGCTACCGCTCGCTCATCGAGCGGCTCGGCCTGCGCCGATAGTGTTGTGAGGGAGTGGCGTTCGCGCCGCTCCCTCATCTCATACGGGATGGTGTTGGCGCGTCGCGCCACGAAGACGCCGTCCCAGTGAGCAAACTGAATAGCCGAGACAGTGCCCCGCGTCCGCAAGCAAGCGCGCCCCACGGCGTCGGAGGGCCGGTCCTCGGTAGTGGCCCCCGGTCATCATGGCACAAGCCATACGGAACCGGGCGCTTCGATCGAAGACCGGCGCTGCACCTACGGGGAGCCGGCAACACGACGAACCAGGCGCGACACGTGCGTCTGGCCGGACGCGGGCGACCGAAACAAGGAGGTCCCCCGTGGAGGGTGTCCACAGCAGCGAAGCCGTCATCGACAACGGCTCATTCGGCACGCGTACCATCCGGTTCGAGACCGGGCGGCTCGCGCGCCAGGCGGCGGGTTCCGCCGTCGTCTATCTCGACGACGACACGATGGTCCTCTCCGCGACCACCGCGTCCAAGAATCCCAAGGAGAACCTCGACTTCTTCCCCCTCACGGTGGACGTCGAGGAGCGAATGTACGCCGCGGGCCGCATTCCCGGCTCGTTCTTCCGGCGTGAGGGCCGTCCCTCCGAGGACGCCATCCTCACCTGCCGCCTGATCGACCGGCCGCTGCGCCCCTCGTTCGTCAAGGGCCTGCGCAACGAGATCCAGGTCGTCGCCACCATCATGGCGCTGCACCCCGAGCACCTGTACGACGTCGTGGCGATCAACGCCGCGTCCCTCTCCACCCAGCTCGCCGGGCTGCCGTTCTCCGGCCCGATCGGCGGCGTCCGCGTCGCGCTGATCGAGGGCCAGTGGGTCGCCTTCCCGACCAACACCGAGCTGGCCGGCGCCACCTTCGACATGGTGGTCGCGGGCCGCGTCCTGGACGACGGCGACGTCGCGATCATGATGGTCGAGGCCGAGTCCACCCGCGACACGCTCAAGCTGGTCGCCGAGGGTGCCGTGGCGCCGACCGAGGAGACCGTGGCTCAGGGTCTCGAGGCCGCCAAGCCGTTCATCAAGGTGCTGTGCGAGGCGCAGGCCAAGGTCGCGAAGGTCGCCGCCAAGGAGACCGCCGAGTACCCCCTGTTCCTCGACTACCAGGACGACGTCCTGGAGGCCGTGACCGGCGCGGTGCGCAGCGAGCTCGCCGCGGCGCTGACCATCGCCGGCAAGCAGGAGCGCGAGACCGAGCTCGACCGGGTCAAGGCCCTGGTGCTGGAGAAGGTCGGCCCCGACTTCGAGGGCCGCGAGAAGGAGATCGGCGCCGCGTTCCGGTCGCTGACCAAGAAGCTCATGCGCGAGCGCGTCATCGCCGAGGGCGTCCGCATCGACGGCCGCGGCGTCAAGGACATCCGGCAGCTCAGCGCCGAGGTCCACATCGTGCCCCGCGTGCACGGCTCGGCCCTGTTCGAGCGCGGCGAGACCCAGATCCTGGGCATCACCACGCTCAACATGCTCCGCATGGAGCAGATGATCGACACGCTCAACCCCGAGCGCACCAAGCGCTACATGCACAACTACAACTTCCCGCCCTACTCCACCGGTGAGACCGGCCGGGTGGGCTCGCCCAAGCGGCGCGAGATCGGTCACGGCGCGCTCGCCGAGCGGGCGCTCCTGCCGGTGCTGCCGGCGCGCGAGGAGTTCCCGTACGCGATCCGCCAGGTCTCCGAGGCGCTGAGCTCCAACGGCTCGACCTCCATGGGCTCGGTCTGCGCCTCGACGATGGCGCTGCTCGACGCGGGCGTCCCGCTGAAGGGCATCGTCGCGGGCATCGCGATGGGCCTCATCAACGAGGGCGACCAGTACGTCACGCTGACCGACATCCTCGGTGCCGAGGACGCCATGGGCGACATGGACTTCAAGGTCGCCGGCACCAAGGACGTCATCACCGCCCTCCAGCTCGACACCAAGCTGGACGGCATCCCGGCCTCGGTGCTGTCGGCCGCGCTGCGGCAGGCCAAGGGCGCCCGCCTGGCGATCATCGACGTGATGCAGGAGGCCATCGACTCCCCGGCGGAGATGAACGCGACGGCCCCGCGCATCATCACGATCAAGATCCCGGTGGACAAGATCGGAGAGGTCATCGGCCCGAAGGGCAAGATGATCAACCAGATCCAGGACGACACCGGCGCCGAGATCACCCTGGAAGACGACGGAACCATCTACATCGGCGCCACCGACGGCCCGTCCGCCGAGGCGGCCAGGTCGGCGATCAACGCCATCGCGAACCCGCACATGCCGGAGGTCGGCGAGCGCTACCTGGGCACGGTCGTCAAGATCGCCGCCTTCGGTGCCTTCATCTCCCTCATGCCGGGCAAGGACGGTCTCCTGCACGTCTCCCAGATCCGCAAGCTGCACGGCGGCAAGCGCATCGAGAACGTCGAGGACGTCATGAACGTCGGCGAGAAGGTCCAGGTGGAGATCGCCGAGATCGACTCGCGCGGCAAGCTCTCCCTGGTGCCGGTCGAGGTCATCGAGAAGGAGGCCGCAGCCAGGGCCGAGTCCGGTGACGCCGAGCCGTCGGCCGCTCCGGCCGCCGAGGCGCCCGCCGCCGACGAGCGGCCCCGCGAGGAGCGGCCCCGCCGCACCCGCACCCGCAGCAGCAACGGTGGTGGCGGTGGCGGCAACCGTGGTGGCGGCGGAGGGGAAGACCGCAACTCGTGATCACCACCACTCTGCACCCCGGCAAGGACGGCGCCGGGGTCGTGAAGCGCACCGTCCTTCCCGGTGGGCTCCGGGTGGTGACCGAGTCCATGCCGACCGTGCGTTCCGTCGCGGTCGGCATGTGGGTCGGCATCGGATCGAGAGACGAGTCCCCCCAGCACATGGGCTCCTCCCACTTCCTCGAACACCTGCTGTTCAAGGGCACGCCCACGCGGGACGCCCTGGAGATCTCCGCGGCCATCGAGGGCATCGGCGGCGAGATCAACGCGTTCACCGCCAAGGAGTACACCTGCTACTACGCGCGGGTCCTCGACGAGGACCTGCGGGTGGCGATCGACGTGCTCGCCGACGTGGTGACCTCCTCGCTCATCAGCGAGGAGGACGTCGAGGCCGAGCGTGGCGTGATCCTGGAGGAGATCGCCATGCACGACGACGATCCCTCGGACGTGGTGCACGAGCAGTTCTCCGCCGAGCTGTACGGTGACACGCCGGTCGGCAGGCCGATCCTCGGCACGGTCGACTCGATCACCGCGGTCAGCCGCGACCGGATCGCCGAGTACTACCGGCGTTACTACCTGCCCACCCACACCGTGGTGTCGGTGGCGGGCAACGTCGACCACGAGCAGGTGGTGGCCCTGGTCGCCGCGGCCTACGAGCGGGCCGGGGCCCTGGGCGGGGACGCCTCGCCGGTGCCCCCGCGCGTGTCGGGCCCCGGCGTCGAGCTCCGCTCCGGCACGCGGGTGGTGCACCGGCCGACCGAGCAGGCCAACCTGGTCCTCGGCACGACCGCGCTGACCCGCACCGACGAGCGCCGTTTCGCGCTCGGCGTGCTCAACGCGGCGCTGGGCGGCGGCATGTCCTCGCGGCTGTTCCAGGAGATCAGGGAGAAGAGGGGGCTGGCCTACTCGGCCTACTCCTACACCTCCGCCCTCGCCGACACCGGCCAGTTCGGCATCTACGTCGGCTGCCTGCCGTCGAAGATCGACGACGTGCTGAAGATCTGCCGCGAGGAGGTGCTCCGCGTGGTCGCCGACGGCATCACCGAGGAGGAGATCGTCCGCGGCAAGGGCCAGATGCGCGGCGGTCTCGTGCTCGGCCTGGAGGACACCGGTTCCCGGATGTCCAGGATCGGCAAGGGCGACCTGGTCTTCGACGAGCTGCTCTCGGTCGACGACCTGCTCGCCAGGATCGACGCGGTGACCCCGGAGCAGATCGCCGAGGTGGCCCAGGACGTCCTCACCCGCCCGATGTCCCTCGCGGTCATCGGCCCCTACAAGGAGGACAGGGACTTCAGCGCGGTCGTCGCCGGCTGACGGTCCCTCACGGCTCCTGTCCGAGCGGCCCCGGCGTTCCCGCGCCGGGGCCGTCCGTCGTTCCGTGACGGTCCTCACCGGCTCAACGTACGAGCGCGACCCCGTCGTCCTGTGATGGTCCTTCCCGATTCCACGCACGCGCGGCCCCGGCGTTCCCGCGCCGGGGCCGTCCGTCGTCCAGGGGGCCTTCGGTATAGCCTTGGGCCCGTGATCAGGGTTGGAGTTCTCGGCGCCCGAGGGCGCGTCGGTGTCGAAGTGTGCAAGGCCGTCGAGGCGGCGGACGATCTGGAGCTGGTCGCGGCCGTCGACCAGGGTGACCCGATCGAGGGGCTGGAAGGCGCCGAGGTGGTGGTCGACTTCACCCACCCCGACGTCGTCATGGGCAACCTCGAATGGTGCGTCTCCCACGGCATCCACCCGGTGGTCGGCACCACCGGCTTCGACGCGGGACGGCTGGCGACCGTGCGGGGCTGGCTGGACGCCAACCCCGGGGTCAACGCGCTGATCGCCCCCAACTTCGGCATCGCGGCCGTGCTCATGATGCACTTCGCCCAGCAGGCGGCCCGCTACTTCGAGTCGGCCGAGATCGTCGAGCTGCACCACCCCAACAAGGCCGACGCGCCCTCGGGCACCGCCCGCCGTACGGCCGAGCTGGTCGCCGAGGCCCGGCGCAAGGCAGGGTCGGCGCCGATGCCGGACGCCACCAGCACGGAGCTCGACGGGGCGCGCGGCGCCGACGTCGACGGGGTCCGCGTGCACGCGGTCCGGCTGGCCGGGCTCATCGCCCACCAGGAGGTCATCCTGGGCGGCGACGGCGAGATCCTCACCATCCGCCACGACACCATGAACCGCTCGTCGTTCACCCCGGGCGTGCTGCTGGGCGTGCGACGGGTGCGCGAGCTCCCCGGCCTCACGGTCGGCCTGGAGCACCTTCTCGACCTCTAGCGCGGTGGCCGCCCACGTCCGCCGGGTTCCGCGACGGGCGACTTCGGGCGGTGGCTTGGGGCGGCTTAAGAGCGGGTTCGGACGGTGGCTTCGGGGGGTTTTGGGGCGGCTTCGCCGGGGCGGCGACCGGGAATTCGTTCGGGCCCCACGGTCACCGTACCGGCGGGCGATCCCACCGGTCCTGCCGTCTCCGGAACCCCGGGCCTTGCGCCGCTCGTTGCTCAACCATGACACCTTCCGAGCTCGCCTGCCCGCTCTGTCACGGCACCGCGTTCCAGCAGGAGCAGGGCAGGCTCGACAGCCGCTGGGGTATCACCTCGCACCGATTAACCCTGATGATCTGCGAGCGCTGCCGCTATATCCTCCACTTCTATGACAAGCACTCCATCTTCGACTTCGACTGAGGTCCGCTGGGCGCGGCCGGAGGAGCTGGCCGGGCTGGTGGCGGTGGAGCTGGCGGCCGACGGGGTCTTCGCCCAGGTGGGGATCACCTTCCCGCCGGGGACCACGATGGTCGAGGAGGCCGGCGACCCCTCCCGGGTGCTCGTGGCGGGCGACCCGCCGATCGGGTTCGCCCTGTTCGGCCTGGTCGACGGGCAGGTCCACCTCGACCAGCTCGCCGTCCACCCCGACCACGGGCGCAGGGGGGCCGGTGGGCGCTTGCTGGAGGCCGTCTGCGAGCACGCGGCCTCGACCGGCTTCGCCGCCGTGACGCTGACGACCTACCGCGACGTGTCCTGGAACGCGCCCTGGTACGCCCGGCGCGGCTTCTCCGTGCTCGACCCCGCCGAGTGGGGGCCGGAGCTGGCCGAGCTGGTGCGCCACGAGCGCGAGCTGGGCATCGAGATCGTCCCCCGCGTCGTGATGCGCCGCGTCCTGTGACGAGGCCGGTCCGGCGGTCCTCCGCACCGGTTTCCGCCGGCCGGCGTCGCGGTGCTCGAGTCGCTTCCCTGCTTCTTCGGGCGATCACCGGGGACATGACGTCGTCCGACTGTTCAAGGCCCAAGGCGCCGGCCTCGGCGTGATCGGCATCTCGAAGACCTCGCCGCGCCGATACCTGACACCGGAACCCGTCGGCACGGCCATCGGCCCGTACGATCGCGGCTACCGGGTGATCAGCTGCTTGCAGAGGCTGTCGACGTCCCTCGTGATGCCGCCCTCGTAGTTGCACAGGTCGATGGCCAGGTAGCCGTCGCCCGGGTACCAGGCCAGGTCGGTGGAGACGCCGTTGCTGCTGCCGCCGTTGTGGCCGAGAATCCAGTGGCCGCCGGTCAGGGTGGCGCTGGGCCCGTAGCATCCGAACAGGAACTGCGGGGGCTTCCCGGCCGGCGGCGGCCCCGGCGGTGGCACGGGGTTCTTCGGGCTCGTCGCCAGCCAGGTGTGCTCGGCGTCGAGCAGCTTGTTTCCGGTCAGCGCCGTCATGAAGGCGACCAGATCCGCCGCGGTCGAGTAGGCGCCGCCCGCGCCGTTGCCGAGGAACTCCACGCGTTCGAGGTGGTCGACGCGTGGCCCGCCCGCCCGAGGGTCCTGCGGGGCGTACGGATGGGCGATCCGCCGGCTGCTCCGGCACTGGTCGCGATCGTAGAAGTCGGTGCCCGTCATGCCGGCAGCCCGAAAGACGTGCCGCCGTACGAAGTCGTAGAAGGTCTGGCCGGAGACGGCCGCGACGATGAACTGCAGCGTGACGTAGCCGGCGTTGCTGTACACATGCGAGGTGCCGGGCGGGAAACCGAGCGGGGCCTTGCGGACCAGGCGCAGCAGCCCGGCGGTCACCTCCGCCTCGCTGGACCAGCCCTGGATGACCGGGCCGTTGACCGGGCCGTAGATGTCGCCCATTCCCGAGGTGTGGGTGAGGAGCTGGTGCACCGTGACGGTGCCGGCGACCTCGGCGGGAAAGCCGTCCAGGTAGGTTCCGAGCTTCTCGTGGTATGCGATCTTGCCCTGCTGGACGAGCTGTGAGACGGCGATGCCGGTGAACATCTTGGTGATCGAGCCGAGCCCGAAGATCGTGTCCGGCTTGTTGGGCAGCGAGCGGCTCCTGTCGGCCATGCCGTAGCTGCGCGACAGAACCGGGCGGCCGTTGCGCAGGAGCAGATACGTACCGGAGTACTGGTCGGCGGCCGCCCGCTGTGCGATCAGCCTGTCGAGCGCCCCGCCCGGGAGCAGATCGGCGGGCACCGGCTTCCCGGGCGGCCTGTCACCGGCTTCGGCGGCCTTGGGCATGGTGTTCACGGCGAGCAGTCCGCCCGCGCCGATCAGTCCGAGCGCGGCGCGCCGCGAGGTTCGATGTGTGGTCATGCGGGCAAGCCTGCGGTTCGCGATCCGCCGCCGGCATCGGCGCCGGGTCGCGACTTCGGTCTGTCGCAGGAGGTACGCGGACTCCGTCCGGCGACAGACGCGTCGCCCGGTCAAGAGACCGTACCCTCGGATGGTCATGGGAGAACAGACGCGGTGGGCGGTACGCCAGGCGGCACCCGCTGCCGGCCTGCTCGCCGTGGCGTTGCTGTCCGGCCAGTCGCCGGAGCACGATGTGCCCTGGTGGGCCGCCACCCTCGCGGCCTTGGTCGCGGTGGGCCTGCGCAACCGATGGCCGGTGGCGATGCTGGTGATCTGCACGCTCTCGACGGCCGCGCACCTGTTCCAGGGCCGACCCGTCGGAGTCGTCGACGGCTGCCTGTTCATCGTGCTGTACGCGGTGGGCGTCCATCGGTCGCGGACGGTGTCGGCGGCCGCACTCGCCGGCCTGCTGCTGACCCTCGCCTGCTGGAGCGGCGCGTACGCGCTGCGCGGACGGCTGGTGCCCGGCCTTCCGATGCTCGCCTTCCAGGTCACCCACTCGGCTCCCGGCCGGGTCGAGTTCGTCGCCGGTGACCGTCCGGGCGGCGCGGCCCGGTGGAGCGGCCCGGTGGTGCTCGGCTCGTTGCTGGTTGCCGGCTGGGCGGCCGGCTCCGGGACCCGCACCCGGCGCGCGTATCTGGACCAGCTCGCCGCGCGGGCGCGGGACCTCGAGCGCGAGCGCGAGCAGTCGGGCGCCCTCGCCGTCGCCGCCGAGCGCGGGCGGATCAGCCGGGAACTGCACGACGTCGTGGCGCACGGCCTGTCGCTCATCGTGATCCAGGCCCAGGGCGGGGCGGCGGCGCTGGACGCCGAGCCGGCCGAGACCCGGGCGGCGCTCGCGGCGATCGTGCACACCGGCCGCGAGTCGCTCGCCGACATGCGCCGCGTGCTCGGCGCGCTGGGCGAGGTCGGCGACGCCTGGCACCCGCAGCCCGGACTCGCGCACCTGCCCGCCCTTGTGGACCAGGTACGGCGAACCGGTACCGGCGTACGGCTCGACATCGAAGGCGTCGCGGCGGCGCTGCCCGCACCGCTCGACCTCTCGGCATACCGCATCGTGCAGGAGGCGTTGACCAACGTGATGAAACATGCCGGACCTGGCGCATCCGCCTCCGTCGTGCTGGCGTACGCCGCATCGGCGCTCGACATCCGCGTGGCCGACGACGGCGTGGCGGTTCCCGTCCGCGGGAGCCGGCCGGGCAACGGGATCGGCGGCATGCGGGAGCGGGTTCGCCTGCTGGGCGGGCACTTCAGGGCCGGCCCCCTTCCGGGTGGAGGCTTCGAGGTGCGCGCCACACTGCCGATCGAAGCGTCGCACGCATGATCCGGGTGCTGCTCGCGGACGACCAGGCACTTGTCCGGACGGGCTTCCGGCTCATCCTGCAGCAGGCACCCGGCGTCTCCGTGGTCGGTGAGGCGGCCGACGGTTCACAGGCGGCGTCGATGACCCGCGAACTGCGGCCGGACGTGGTGCTGATGGACGTCCGGATGCCGGAGGTGGACGGCGTCGAGGCGACCCGGCGGATCCACGCGGACGGCGGCCCGACGCGGGTACTGATCCTGACCACGTTCGATCTCGACGAGTACGTGTACGCCGCACTGCGGGCCGGGGCGAGCGGGTTCCTGCTCAAGGACACGCTCGCCGCCGACCTGCTCTCCGCGATCCGCGTGGTGGCGGCCGGCGACGCGGTGGTGGCGCCGAGCACGACCCGCCGCCTGCTGGAGCGCTACCTCCCGGCGGGGAGCGGATCTCCGGCGCCCGCGGTACCGGATCCCGGGGTCCTGACCGAGCGGGAACGGGAGGTGCTGACGCTGATCGCCTGCGGCATGTCCAACGCCGAGATAGCCGACCACCTCTTCCTGTCGGAGGGAACGGTGAAGACCCACGTGAGCCGGGTGCTGACGAAGCTCGAACTGCGGGACCGGGTCCAGGCGGTGGTGTACGCCTACGAGACCGGTGTGGTCCGGCCGCGCGCCTAGAGGGCGGACGAAGATCTTGGTTTGCCGGCAGCCCGGTCGAGGGCTCGACCGCCAGGCAGGCCTTGTCGTTCGGGTCCTGCGCGGATGGGTGCTCCAGCGGACACAGCGGGTCTTTCACCAGGGCGGCGACGAGGCCGGCGCGGGCGTGCCCCGCCGATCACGCGGCGGGACCGGAACCCGAGATCCGCATCGGCTTTCCAGGGCCGTTCGAGGTCGTGGGTGACGTCCGCGTGGCCGGGTTCAGAGAGCCGGGCTCAGAGTGGGTGGGCTCAGGGAACTGGCCAGGGGGCCGGGCTCGGAGAGCCGGGCTCAGAGGGCCAGGCCGATGGTGAGCAGCAGGCCGTACACGAGCTGGAAGCGGCCCGTCTGCTGGAGCGTGGCGATGAGCGCGGGACCGGTCGCGCCCGCCCGTACGGCCTTCACCGGGGCGACGGCGAGCGGGGCGGCGAGCAGCGCCAGCGCCGCGAACGGCCGCCACGGCGCCAGCGCGGGGGCGATCACCAGGGGCAGGACCAGGCAGAGGGTGTACAGGACGCGGGTGCGGCGGTCGCCGAGCACCACGGCCATGGTGCGCTTGCCCGCGGGCCCGTCGGTCACGATGTCGCGCAGGTTGTTGACCACGAGCATCGCGCAGGCCAGCAGGCCCGCCGGGACGGCCGCCGCGACCGCGAGCCACGGCAGGTACTCGAGCTGGACGTACGTGGTGCCCGCCACCGCCACCAGGCCGAAGAACACGAAGACCGAGACCTCGCCAAGCGCCCGGTAGCCGTACGGGCTGGAGCCGCCGGTGTAGAACCAGGCCGCGGCGATCGCCAGCGCGCCGACCAGCAGCAGCCACCACGCCCCGGTGACCACGACGAGCACCAGCCCGGCCACCGCGGCGGCCAGGAAGCAGGCGAGGGCCGCGGTGAGGACCTGGCGGGGCGAGGCGGCGCGCGAGCCGACCAGGCGCATCGGGCCGACCCGGTCCTCGTCGGTGCCGCGCACCCCGTCGCTGTAGTCGTTGGCGTAGTTGACGCCCACCTGGAGGGCGAGGGCCACGAACAGGGCCAGCAGGGCCCGCCACCACACCCCCCCGGCGTATCCGATCGCGACTCCGGTGCCGACGGCGACGGGGACGACGGCGGCGGGAAGGGTGCGCGGACGTGCTCCGGCGATCCACTGGCTCGGGGTGGCCATGGTGTTGCGGTGTTCCTCTCCGGCTCTAGCTGATGTCGGTCGCCAGGCGGATCATCCGCACCGTACGGCCCATGTCGATGACCCGCTCGGCCCCGTCTGCGCCCCACCCGGCGGACTCCAGGAAGCCGAGCACCGCGTAGTTGTCGGCGAATACCCAGGTCACGATGGTGTGGTAACCGTCGTCACGGAGGTAGTCGACCGTGGCGTTCAGCAGCCTGCTGCCGTGGCCGCGCCGGACGTGGTCGGGGTCGATCAGGAACGTGAGCATCTCCCCGGCGGTGGTCGGGTCGAGGTCGGGATCCTCCGCCGGGGCGTGTGAGGCCAGACCGGCGACCTTCTCCGCGCCCTGCAGCGCGGCCATGGCCTCGATGCCGCCGGGACCGAGCGCCGGGAAGGCGTCGGTGTCGAGGACGACCTGCTCCACGGCCACCAGCACGCGGTGCCGGCGGCTGGGCGGCGAGGTGATCGCGTCCTCCCACTGCTGGCGCCACATCTTCTCGGCCGCCGGGCCGGTCATCTGCTCCAGCGGTCCTTCGGGAAGGAAGTCCCGGTAGCCGTACTTCCACGCGCGGATCTGGGTGCCCGTCACCGCGGCGACATCCTCGTGCCGAGCCGCCCGCACGCCTACGTCTGCCATCTCGGCCCGCTCCTTCTCTGCCGTCTGCCGTCGCCTCGAAACGCGCTGTCTCGTGGATCTCGTGCCACGCGAGCGGGCATCAGGCGGGTGGATCCGTGAGGCAGGCTCTTACACCGTATCGGGGAATCCGACTCAGAGATGACGTGAACCCGGCTCCGTCTGCCGTCGGGCCCGATATGCCCTTGTCTTCGTGCGGTTGCCGCAGACCCTCATGGAACACCACGAGCGTGAACGATTCTTGGACGAGTCGACGAACGCCCACCGGCAGGTGCTCTCGGTGCAGACCTTCAGGCGCGGCCACATCCCGCCGGAGTGGGCGCCCATCACGGCGGCGACGATCCCGGCCAGGCCGCCGGGCACCCCCGTCGCGACCGGTTCGAGCACCGGCCCGCCGGAGGTCAGGGCGACGCGCAGCGGGAGGCCGCCGAAGGACCGCGACAGCCCGGGGTCGTGATCACCGCCGCCGGGGCGGTCGTGGTTGTGGCGGAGGGCCTCGCGGAGAGTCTCACGGAGCTCGACGGCCGTCGCCAGATCCGTCTCGGTGGCCGTGTCTCCCGGGCCGATCAGGCCTCGTCTGGCCAGCCAGGCGGTCAGCGTGGCCGGGGAGGGGATCGAGTCGGTCTCCTCCTCGACGTCGTAGGTGTTCACGAAGTCGATCACCAGCTCGGAGGGATTGTCCATGTCGTCGCTTACCTCCTCCCTTTTCGCAACCACTGTACGCCATTAGGGGGTTGTGTTCTCTGCGACACCTTCATAAGGTCATAGATGGTGTTTCAGGGAGGTCGTCATGTGGTATCTGGCCTATCTCGCGTTCAGGGAGACCGGCAGGCGCGCGTCGTATCGGAGGAGAGACCATGATCATGAGGGTGTGGAGAGGCTGGACCCGCGCCGAGGACGCCGCCGCCTATGAGAGATACCTGCTGGCCACGGGATACGTCGGCTACACCTCGACCCAGGGCAACCGGGGGGTGTGCTTCACCCGCCGGGACGTGGGGGAGCGGGCCGAGTTCCTGCTGACCTCGCTCTGGGAGTCGTGGGAGGCGATCATCTCCTTCGCGGGGGACGATCCGTCGCGCGCCGTCTTCTACGACGAGGACGACCGCTTCCTGGTCGAGCGCGAGCTCACGGTCACCCACCACGAGGTCTTCGCGGCCGCCTGACCGCTCTCGCGGGGGTTCGGGGGCAGGGGGCGCCCCCGAACCCCCGCGAGGGCGACCAGGTGGCCAGGGGCCGTTCAGGCCCTGTGGGAGAAAACGGGACCGGTGGGAGAAAACGGGACCGGTCGCGTCGGAGGACGGGTCGGGCGCGGTCAGGAGGTGTCCAGGGCCGTCGCCAGCCTGCGTACGCCCTCGACCAGCTCGGCCGTGTGGACGGCCGCCGAGTGGGTCACCCTGATGCGCGGGCCCGGCGGCTCGGCGGGGTAGTAGATGCGCCCGGGACTCACCAGGGCGCCCGCCCTCCTGGCGGCTTCCACCACGGTCTCCTCGTCCCGGTCCTCGGGGAGCCGCACCCACACGTGCAGGCCGCCACGGGGGACGAGGTGGATCCCGGCGCCGGGCATCCGGGCGGTCAGGGCGGCGGCGAGGGTGTCCCTGCGCAGCGCCAGTTCGGTGCCCAGCATGGTCAGGTGGCGTCGCCAGGCGGGAGAGCCGACGAACTCCAGCGCCGTCTCCTGGAGCGGCCTGGCCACGAAGAACGACTCCACGAGCTGGCTCGCCCGCAGGCGCCGGGCGGCGGGGCCACGGGCGACGACCCCGGCGACCCGCAGGCTCGGCGACAGGACCTTGGTCAGGGAGTTGATGTGCACGACCGTGCCGTGGGCGTCCAGCGCGACCAGCGGCGGAGGCGCGGGGGAGGTGGCGAAGTAGCGGGCGTAGTCGTCCTCGATCACGAACGCCCCGGCGGCGCGGGCGATCGCCAGCACCTGCTCGCGGCGCTCCAGGGGCAGGGTCGCGCCGGTGGGGTTGTGCAGGGTCGGCTGGCACAGGAAGACCCGCGCGCCGGTCACGGCGAACGCCTCCGCGAGGAGCTCGGGCCGCACCCCGTCGCGGTCGACGGGCACGGCCGTCGCGCGGAGCCCGGCGGCCCGCGCCGCCGCGAGCGCGCCCGGATAGGTGGGGGTCTCGACGAGTACGGGGGTCCCGGGGGCGGCGAGGGCGCGGAAGGCGTGGATGAGCGCCGCCTGCCCGCCGCTGACGATGAGCACGTCCGACGGGGTGACGTCGCCGCCCAGCTCCTGGGCGAACCACCTGCGCAGCTCGGAGAGACCGGCCAGCGGCGGCATCGCCCAGACGTCGGGGCGGCGCAGGGCCCGGGAGGCGGCGGACGACAGGGCCCTGGAGGGTCGCAGGATCGGGTTGAGGTAGCCGCCGGTGAGCGGGATGACCCCCTCGGGCGGGGCGGTGAGCAGGCCGCTGACCTCGCTGTCGTCCACCACCCTGTCGCCGAGCGCCACCGTCTGCCACGACATGTCGGCGCTGTCGCCGCTCCGCGTGATCGCCGGGGCCACGTAGGCCCCGCTGCCGGGCCTGGTGATCACCCGTCCCTCGGCGGTGAGCCTGCCGATCGCGCGCGAGACGGTCACCGGGCTCACGTTGTGCAGCCGGACCAGCTCCCGGCTCGACGGCAGCCGGTCGCCCGGACGGAGCCGCGACACCTCCTCACGGAGCGTGGCGGTGAGCCGGACGATACTGCTATCGTCATTCATGAGTGAAAAGAGTAGCGCTATCGTACCAAATCGGATAGCGGCGGGTGCGGTCTCGCCAGTGCGGGTGGTGTCTCCGCGGGAGGCGCGTCACGACCGGCGGCCGGCCGGCGCGGTGCCGTCCGGGGCACCGGGCAGGGCGTGGCGGGGGACCCTGCTGGCCGGGCTCGGGGTGCTGGCGTTCTCGGGGTCGTTCCCGGCGACGGTCTTCGCGATGGAGGGCTTCGACCCCTACCTGGTGGCGGTCGGCCGGGCCGCCGTCGCCGCCGTCGCGGCCGCCGCGTTCCTGCTCGTGGCCAGGGTGCCGCTGCTGCCGCCCAGGTCCCAGCTCCGGTCGTACGGCGTCATCGTGGCGGGTGTGGTGTTCGGCTTCCCCCTCTTCAGCGGCCTGGCGCTCTACGCCGGGGCCTCCACCTCGCACGCCGCCGTGGTGATCGGGCTGCTGCCCGCGGCCACCGCCGCCTGCGCGGTGCTGCGGGCGGGGGAGTGGCCCAGGGCGCTGTTCTGGGTGTCCTGCGGCCTCGGGGCCGTGTCGATCACCGCCTTCACCCTCAGCATGGGCGGCGGCCACGTCACCGGGGCCGACCTGCTGCTCGTCGGCGCGCTGCTGTCGGCCGCCGTCGGCTACACCGAGGGCGGGCGCCTGGCCCGCACGACCCCCGGCTGGCGAGTGATCTCCCACACCCTCGTCCTCGCCGTCCCGCTGACCGTGCCGATCACCGTCGCGCTCGCGCTCACCACCGACCTCCGGCCCACCGCCGCCTCCCTGGCCGGGTTCGCGTACGTCGGCCTGGTCTCGATGTTCCTCGGCTTCATCCCCTGGTACGCGGGCCTGGCCATGGGCGGCATCGCCCGCGCCGGGCAGACCCAGCTCGCCCAGCCGCTGCTGACCCTGCTGTGGGCCTGGCTGCTGCTCGGCGAGCTCTTCGGCCCGGTCACGATCGCGGCGGCGCTGGCCGTCCTCGCGTGCGTCGCCCTGACCCAGCGGGCCCGCTCCTGAGACCGTCGTTCCCATGCCGGATCCCGGAGCGGGGCGGATCCCGGAGCGGGGTGGATTCCGGAGCGGGGCGCGCCGGGCCGGATCCCCGGGCGTCCTTGAAAGACGTGACATACAGGCGCAAGATGTGAAACGAAGCTGTCACAGGGGGGTGTGGCCATGGCGGACCTGACGATTCCCGAGGGCGGTTTCTGGCCCGCTCCCGAGATCCCTCAGCCGAACATCTACCCGATGGAGTGGCGGGTCGAGACCGAGAAGCTCGCCGCCATCTACGAGAAGTCCAAGCGCACGGTCTGGAACCCGGCCGACCTGCCCTGGGAGGATCTCAGGGCGAGCGACTTCACCCACGAGCAGCGGCTCGGGATCATGTACTGGTTCTCGGTGCTCGCCAACTTCGACGCCTCGGGTCCGGCCGTCTTCGCCCGCGCCACCATCCAGGCGTTCGAGAAGCACGAGGAGGACCCGGTCAGGAAGTGCTTCTTCTCGATCACCCGCGACGAGATGAACCACGAGGAGTGCTGCCAGCGCACCATCGCCAGGCTCTGGCCGGGCGGGCCGCTCGACTGGACTCCCGCCACCGACCTGGAGAAGGCCGCCCACAACAACATCGGCTGGCTCTATCACAACGGTGGCCGCTACTGGACGGGCTACAGCGGCGCCGTCGGCAGATACAGCCTGCCGGTGCTGTTCACCAGCTTCATGATGGGGGAGATGGCCGCGTCCACCCTGTTCCGGGGCATGGCCACCGCGACCAGGCACCCCGTCTTCGGCGACATGTTCCACCGCATCGGCCGCGACGAGTCGCGCCACCTGCAGATCTGCATGACCATCCTGGAGAACGAGTGGCCGGGCCTCACCGACGACACCCGTTCCCTGATCACCCGCCAGCTGCGCGCGGGTTTCGTCTTCCTCTCGATGATCCTCTGGGAGCCTCCCGGCGGCTTCTGGGAGCTCCCTCCGTACTTCCTGCACAACCACCGCGTCCTGATGGACCACGCCCGCGACGCGGGCCTCGGCGTGCTCTCGTACGAGGAACAGGCCGACAACTGGCGGGTGGCGATGGCCAGGATCCGCGTCATCGTCGAACGCTGGGGCATCGAGTTCCCCGCCATCCCCGAACTCGACATCGACGGCGTCCAGGTCGACGCCCTCGACCCGGAGGACGTCATCCCGGTTTTCTAGACCTGTACGGATTTCTAGACCTGTACGGACTTCGGATCCTCAGACGGGCCGAAAGCCTCGGATCCCCGGGACGGCTCCGCGGAGACGAAGGCTGACGAGATGGTCGCCGGAGGTCCTGCCGAGGCGGAAGGCCGGCCCGCGCCCCTTTTCGGGATCCTTCTCGCATCGCGCGATCAGACCGACGCCGTGTTCCCGGCGTTCCAGGCTTTCGCGGCGTTCCCGGCAGTCGGCTGCTCGCGCAGTGCCGGGCAGTGCTCCGGATCCGGGTGCACGGCGTGCTCGATCACCTGATCCAGCCTCCGCCCCGCCTCCTCCAGTTCGGCGATGCTCGCGGTGATGCGGGCACGTTCGGCGCGCAGGATCTCGATCACCTCGGGTTCCGCGTGCCCGACATCGACGCAGGGCAGGATGGTCTCGATCGTGCGGCTACTGAGCCCGGCGGCGTACAACTGCTGGATGAGCCGCACCCGGTCGATCGCCGCGTCCGCGTAGAGCCGCTGGCCACTCGGCGTGCGCTCGGAGCTGAGGATGCCCTGCTCCTCGTAGTAGCGCAGCGCGCGCGTGCTCACCTTCGACCTGTCGGCCAGCTCGCCGATCCGCATGTGCGCCCCCTTCGGTTCCGTCTTTCGTCCCGACCGGCGACATCCGCCGCCGCGTACGACTTGCCTTTGACGTCAACGTCAAGTCTTAACGTACTCGACAGCGGACGGACGCGACCGCGTCCGTCCCGGATCGAAAGGAACCCCCATGGATGTCACCGGCTCGATCGCACTCGTCACCGGGGCCAACCGCGGCATCGGCCGCCGCTTCGTCGACGAGCTGCTCGCGCGCGGCGCCGCGAAGGTCTACGCCACGGCCCGCCGCCCCGAACTGATCGAGGTGTCCGACCCGCGGGTCGAGGCGTTGCGCCTCGACCTCCTCGACGCGCGGTCGGTGGCGGACGCGGCCGCCGCGGCCCCCGATGTCACCCTGCTGGTCAACAACGCCGGCATCACGACCGGCACGAACCTCCTGACCGGCGACCTCGACGTGATCCGGCTCGAGCTCGACACGCACCTCTTCGGGACCCTCGGCGTGATCCGCGCGTTCGCGCCGGTTCTCGCGTCGAACGGCGGAGGGGCGGTCGTGAACATCCTGTCGGCGCTGTCGTGGTTCGCCTCCGACGGAGCGGGCGCCTACTCGGTGGCCAAGGCCGCCGAATGGAACATGACGAACAGCCTGCGCCTCGAACTCGCCGGTCAGAGGACCCTGGTGCAGGGCGTGCACCTCGGGGCCGCCGACACCGACATGATGGCCGGCTACGACATCCCGAAGATCGACCCGCTGGACGTCGCCCGAGCCAGCCTCGACGGTGTGAAGTCAGGCGCGATCGAGGTACTGGTCGATGACACGAGCCGCTACGTGAAGGCCTCGCTCGCGGCGGACCCCGCGCAGTTCTACGCACAGTCGCTGGTGAGCTGACTCGCGCCCCGCCGAGCCGGCGCGACGGGGCCGGCCGGCCACCTGGCCGTTCCTCTCGGCGATGGCGGCCTTGACGTGGCGTCGGCGCGGGCAGGGGCAGGCATACGAAAGCCCCGGCCTTCCCCTGGCCGGGGCTCGCTGCTGTCCGGGTCTCGTACGGCCTACGAGGCCACGCCCTCCAGTCGCGCGACGACACGGGCGAGCAGGTCGCGGATCTCGATCTGCCCGCTTTTGAGTTCGGCGACGTCCTGGGATACGCGGTTGAGCTTCAACTCCATACCGCTCTGCCCGGCTTTGATTGCTGCGATGTCGCTTTTGATCTCAGCGATGTCGGATTCGACGGTGTCGACCCGATCCTCGATGTACGGCATGCGACCAGGATAGGACGATCCCCCACGAGCGTGAGGTCTTCTTCGGAGGAAGTGTCGCGCCAGCCATTTCCGTAGGTGAGAAGCCGGGTGAAAACGCCCTGAGCTGGGAAAATCCATCATGCGCGCGACCGCATGACCTCGGAGGACGGCAGATGGCCGATCAGCCCCATGACCCGCCCTGAGGGTGAGGACCCCTCGGTGCCCGTCGGCCCGTCTCCCGCGCCGTCTTCCGTGCCCGCTTCCGGTCCGGTTCCCGTGTCCGGTGATGAGCCCGTTCCCGTACGAGCGCCCGAGGCGAGGTCCGTCCAGCGGCGGAGTCATGTCGCTCTCGTGCTGCTGACGCTGGCGGCGGGGGCGACGGACGCGATCGCCTTCCTCGGGCTCGGTGGTGTCTTCACCGCGAACATGACCGGCAACCTCATCCTCTTCGCCCTCGCGGGCCGAGAGGACTGGGTGCTCCACGCGCTGCGTTCCGGACTCGCCTGCGCGGGGTTCTGCGCGGGACTTCTCATCGGCTTCACGATGCCCGGGCGTCACGAGGGGAACGCGTTGTGGCCGTTGGCCGTCATCAGGCTCCTGTGGGCCGATCTGGCCCTCCAGAGCGCCTTTCTCGCAGGCTGGGCGCTCGGCGGAGGCGCGCCCGGCCCGGTCGCGATCCTCGCCCTGATCGGGGCGGGATCCTGCGCCATGGGCATGCAGGCCGCGGCGGCCCGTCGCGTCAACCTCGCCGGTATCACGGCGACGTTCGTCACGGGCACCCTCACCTCGCTGTTCGAGACCTCGGCGTCGGGCGGGTCCACTTGGTCCACCGACAACCGGCGCCGCGCCGCCATCGTCGTCGCCCTCGTCCTCGGTGCCCTCTGCGCGTCCCTGCTCCTGCGCCTCGCGCCGCCCTGGGCCGGTGCGGTGGCCCCGGTCTGCACGCTTCTCGCGCTCGTCGTCGTACACCCTCACGTGCGGAGAGTCCGTCCCCGTGACCGCTGAGGGGGCAGCGGTGACTCGCGGCCGGTTCACGGGGTTTTCGCGGGACGAGAACGGATATTCCAGGGTGGGTCGGTTGTGGGCCTGTCACTCGGCCGGTGAATCGCTTAGAAATGAGGTTGGGACTCCGACTTCCACTCTCGCCGATCACGACGGCCAGGGGCGAGCGGAGATCCTCCGATGACATAAGGAGATGACTCGTGGGCGTGAGCCTCTCGGTGGGAGATGTGGTCGAGGACTTCGAGCTCCTCGACGAGACGGGCACACGAAGGCGGCTCAGCGAGTTCCTGGCCAAGGGGCCGGTGGTGCTCTTCTTCTATCCGGCGGCGATGACCTCCGGATGCACGGCCGAGAGCTGCCACTTCCGCGACCTGGCGGCCGACTTCGCCGCCGTGGGGGCGACCAGGATCGGGATCAGCCGCGACCAGGTCGACCGGCAGGCGAGGTTCGCCCAGACCAACCAGCTGGGCTTTCCCCTGCTCTCCGACCCTGACGGCACCGTCGCCCGGCGTCTTGGCGCCCGTCGCACTGTCGCGGTGGGCCCGTTCCTCACCCGCCGGATGACCTTCGTCATCGACGTCGACCACCGTCTCCTGGAAGTGATCCACAGCGAGGGCTCCGTGGAGGCCCACGCCGACCGCGCCCTCGAAGCCCTCCGCTCCCGTCCCCACCCCTGACTTCAGGAGCCGTCTTTCTCCTGCTCCCGGGGCCATTTCTCGGGCTGTGACACGTACGTTCCGCGATGGCGGACGGTGAACACCCAGCCCTGCTCGCGAAGGAACGCGACGGAGTTCCGGATGGTCACCTTGGCGACGCCGTACTGCTCCATGAGCACTTTCTCGCTGGGAATCGCCCGATTCGGAACGAAGTCGCCGTTGCGAATCCGCTCGGCGATCTCAAGGGCGATTTCCTGATAGAGCGGCGTCTTGCGAGGGGCGCGTGGGACGTCCGGCTCGCCGACGAAGGTGCCCTCGCCCTGCACCGTGTAGACGAGTCCCTGCTCCCGGAGTTCGCGGGCGACCCGTCGCGCGGTCGTACGGGCGATTCCGTACTCACTCTCAAGCTCGGTCTCGCTGGGCATCGCCTCGCCGGGAACGATGTCACCGCTGCTGATTCGTCCCCGAATCTCATCCGCTATCTGCTTATAGACCGGTACGGGACCGTCTCGATCGAGCACAGTTGAATGCTAGACCAATGGATACGTATACCCACAAACTAGACGTCTGATAGCCGTGAGAGATACGTGCTGGTAGACCGCTGTAGACGTAATCACTTATAGTCTCTGGGTGAGCACGTGGGGGATGGGAGTCCTCGTGGTGGCGGGGGTGCCGGTCGGGCGGCATCACGGGCATCACGCGGCGCCGTTGCAGGTGGGATACGAGCCGATCGACTGGAGGCCCGAGCGGCCGAGGGCCGACCGGTCGCGGATCAAGGAGCACACCTGTGACTGCCTGCCCACCTTCTACGAGCTCTGTCAGGCGGGCGGGCTGATGTTCGTACGGCGAACGGAACGGGCGAGAAAGGGAGTGGTCGTGCACGAGTCGCCCTGGGTGGTCGCCAAGCGGACACAGGAGTTGTGGCTTCGGCTCCTGATGGGAGCCGCCCACTGACGGTCGGGCGCCGGGAGGAGGACGACTCCGGACCGGCGCCCACGAAAAGCCCCCGACTCCCTGAAGGAGGCCATGTCGTCCAGGGAGGTCGGGCGGCGGTCCCGCACCGGTCGGAGGGTCCGGTGCGGGACCGCCGGACAGCGGCCCGGCAGGCGTCCCTTCCCACACTCACCTGCCGGGCTCCGTCTCTCGTCACGGGCTCTCCTGTCACGGGGGAACGCGGCACCCGTTCCCCGTTACGGGGGAACGCGGCGCCGGGCCCTCTGTCACGGAGGAATGCGGCGCCAGGCGGTGTCGGTGACGACGAGGTGGTCGAGGAAGCGGAGGCCGACGGTCTCGGCGGCGTCGCGCAGGCGGGCGGTGACCTCCAGATCCGCGGGACTGGGGTCGAGGGAGCCGCTGGGGTGGTTGTGGGCCAGGCCGAACGAGGAGCCACCGGAGGTGAGGACGGTGCTCATGATCTCGCGGACCGGGGCGGGCGCGTGGTCGCTGCCGCCCTCGCTCACGATCGCCTTGCGGGTCACCGCGCCGCTCGGGTCGCACACCACGACGACCACCCGCTCGTGACTGAGGCCGCGCAGGAGCGGGGCCGCCACGGCGGCCAGGTCCCCGGAGCAGGTGACGCGGCGGCGCTCGGGCTCCGCCTGCGCCTGCCGTACGAGATGGAAGGCGGCGATGACCCGGGCGGCCTTCGCGGGGCCGATGCCCGGCACCCGCATCAGGCGGTGGGCGTCGGAGCGGGCCAGGCCGTGCAGGTCGCCGCAGTGGGCGATCAGGTGGGAGGCGAGCTCCATCGCGTTGGTGCCCCGGCTGCCGGAGCCGATCAGCAGGGCGAGCAGCTCCCGGTCGGCCAGCGCGGTCGCCCCGCCGGCCAGGAGGCGCTCGCGCGGCTGGTCGTTGGCGGGCATGTCCTTGACGCGCAATCGGCACCTCCGGCTCGGGAAACCAGGTCGGTTCTACCAGGTGGCGCCGACATTCCGGCCGGACGGCGAGAGGGCGGGCGGCGGTCCCGCATCGGTCGGAGGGGACCGGCGCGGGACCGCCGTGCAGCGGCCCGGGGAGCGTCTCTTTTCCTCAAGTACCCCGGGCCGGGGCAACCCGGCACCAGGAGGGGCGGTGTGGTCGCGAGACCGGCGCGGTGCCCCGGTCGGGACCGCCTGGAAGCCGGCGCGGGAAGCGCGGCCGGGGCTACCTGAGGGAGTGCCGGGGACTACCTGAGGGAGTACTGCCGGGGGAGCTTGAACCCGCGCTCCGACATCACCTTCCGCAGGCGGTCGGGGTAGTCGGTGATGATGCCGTCGACGCCGTCGTCGATGAGCTTGTTCAGCGTCGGCTCGTCGTCGACGGTCCACGGGATCACCTTGATGCCGAGGCGGTGCGCCTGGTCGACCATCTCCTTGGTGACGTAGGGCTGGTAGCCGGGGTCGGTGATCTTCCCGTTCTGCGGGGTGCCGTGCACGGGGGAGAAGGCGGCCGCGCCGAAGGACTTGATCGCCTTGAGCGGGTCGCCGCCGAAGTCGTCGATGTCGATCCCGCCGAGCCAGGGGGACGCGCCGGGCTGTCCGGTCTGCAGGAAGTCCTTATTGGTCAGGGCCACGAGAGGCAGCTTCCTGTCGACCTGGCGCATCCGCATCAGGGAGCCCCAGTCGAAGCTCTGGATGGTGACCTGGCGCCGCATCCCGGCCTTGCGGATCTCGGCGGCGGTGACCTGGACGAACTGCTCCCTGGGAGCCGTCTGCTGCGGCGCCCCGGCCTCGACCTTGGTCTCGACGTTGAGCATGACGTCGTGCGCGCGGTAGCGCTTGACCAGGTCGAACACCTCGCTCAGCAGGGGCATCCGAGCTCCGGGGTCCGGCCGCTGGCCGGGGAACTCCGGCAGCGTCTGGCTGCCGCAGTCCATGGTCCTGACCTGCGCCAGGGTCAGCGTGTTGATGAACTTGCCGACGTAGGGGAACTCGGGGTCGCCGTCGAACGCGGGGGCGGTGTCCCGGCACTTCTTGCCGTTGATCTGCCGGTCGTGGGTCACGACCGCCTTGCCGTCCTCGGTGATCTGCACGTCGAGTTCGAGCGTGCTGACCCCGACCTCCAGCCCGTTGGCGAACGAGGCGAGAGTGCTCTCCACGACCAGTCCCAGCCCGCCCCGGTGGGCCTGCAGGTCGAAGGCGCGGCGGTGGTGCCTGTCGCCGTCGCCGTCGCCGTGCCCGTCGGCGACCGCCGTCCCGGACAGCGCCCCCATCGCGACACCGATCGTCGCGATCACTGCGGCCGCACGCCATCTACGCATCTGTTGTCCCTCTTCGTGGCTGATCTGTCGGATGAGCGGATCATGGTTGGGTGATCCGTTCCGTTCGAGAATCAGCCACGGGTGCGGCCAGAGGGGATATTGGGACTGAAGAGAGTTTTAAAGCTTTATGACCGTTTCCCGCCTGCCGCGCCGGCCTGCGGGGCGAGGTGTCAGGGGTGCAGGGGGTGGGTGTAGACGAGGCGGAAGCGGTCGCCGGGGACGACGATGTCGCTGGTCTCCACCGGGCGGTCTCCGGCCCAGTGGGTGCGCTCGACGTGCAGGACCTGGACGCCCGCGGGCAGGGCGAGGGCGTCGCTCTCGGCCGGTTGCGGGACGCGGGTGTAGACCTGCTCGACGATCTCGGTGACCTTGACACCGATGGCCGACAGGCGGGCGATCAGGCTCCGGGGGCTCTCCTCCGCGGTCTCGCCGAACTCGGCGGGCTCGTAGGAGGTGGCCAGCTGGATCGGCTTGCCGTCGCCGCGGAAGACGTAGTGGGTGCGGGTGACCGGGGCCGACTCGTCCAGCCGGAGGCGGTGGGCGATGTCCGGGGTGGCGCCGGTGGGCTCGGCCCGCCAGTCCCAGGTGGCCCGGGTGCCCTGCGACTGGATGTCCGCGCCGAAGGGGGCGTGGTGGTCGTGGAAACGCCATCGGTGCAGGGGGAGCAGCACCGGCTGTTCTCGTACGTAGTGACCCGAGCCGACGCGGCCGACGATCAGGCCCTCGGCGACGAGCACGCGCAGCGCGTGCCGGGCGGCGGTCTCGCCCACGCCGTACTTTCTGGTCAGCTGGGCGCGCGAGGGGATCGGGGCGCCGGGGGGAAGGGAGCCGTCGACGATCTGGCGCCGGATGTCGGCGACGACGCGCAGGTAGACAGGATCGGAGCTTGCCACGTGTCCATCCCTGGGGGTCTGGGGCGTTGTCCCATCCTGTCGTATTCAATGCACAACGCAGGGTAATGGCTCCGATTTGGAGCTCCAACTTTACCGCCGCTCTCAGAAGTGGCCAAAAATATCTCAGAGACCCTGTAACGCCCGCGTAAGGAACGCCGATTCAACGGTAGAGGTCGTCGATGTGTGTACCCCCGAGCACATATCGGCGGCCTCTTTCTCGTTCAAGGGTGTCCTCGCCCCTGCCAAAGCGGACAAAGTTCTCGTTATTTCACGTAATCGGGCATGAGGCCTGCGAATGGCATTTTCCGGCCGCCTTGCCTCCCTCCTCCCGGCGGTGACCGGCCTCACCCCCGTCGGCGGAGACCGCCCGGATCCGCGTCCCGATCACTGCGGCCCTCCCGCCGCCCGGGACACCCGGCCCGGTCGCCGTTCCGCCCCCTGTACGGCAGGACCGGAGGGGCCCGCGCGGAGCGTCGGCCGGGGTCCGTCGCGGCGGCGGTGTATATCCGCGTGTACGGTGTGCAGCGGGCACCTCGGGGGGATGTTCGCTCTTGGGCCCATCGGTGGACGGAGGTTAGGCGGGGTGGCGGGGTCCACCGTTTCAGCGGATCCAGGTAGCGTTCGGTCTATGGCAGCGCCAACTGGAACCTCCGACGCCCCCTTCGGCCGCATGCTGACCGCGATGGTCACACCGTTCACGAGTGACGGAGCGGTCGACTACGAGACAGCGGGGCGCCTCGCCACCTACCTGGTGGACGAGCAGCGTAACGACGGCATCGTCGTGAGCGGCACGACGGGGGAGTCCCCGACGACCACGGACGACGAGAAGGAGCGCCTCCTGCGCGCCGTCGTCGAGGCGGTCGGCGACCGCGCCACGGTCGTCGCCGGAGCCGGGACCAACGACACCCACCACAGCGTGGGGCTGGCCGAAGCCGCCGAGCGCGCCGGGGCGCACGGTCTCCTGCTGGTGACGCCGTACTACAGCAAGCCCCCCCAGGAGGGGATCTACCGCCACTTCGCCACCGTGGCGGACGCGACGGCCCTGCCGGTCATGCTCTACGACATCCCCGGCCGGAGCGGCGTGCCGATCCGGAGCGAGACGCTGGCGCGGCTCGCCGGGCACGAGCGGATCGTCGCGGTGAAGGACGCCAAGGCGGACCTGTTCGAGGGATCGCAGATCATCGCGTCCACCGGCCTGGCCTACTACTCGGGTGACGACACGCTCAACCTGCCGTGGCTGTCGGTGGGGGCCGTGGGGTGCGTCAGCGTGATCGGCCACGTCGCGGGTGCGGAGATCGTCGCGATGATCGAGGCGTACCGCTCAGGGGACGTCGCGGGCGCGCTCACCATCCACCGCAGGCTGCTTCCCGTGGTCTCCGGGATCATGATGCAGGCCGGTGGCGCGATCATGGCGAAGGCGGCGTTGTCCCTGGTCGGACAGCCCGCCGGGCCGATGCGGCCGCCTCTGGTGGAGGCGACCCGGGAGCAGCTCACGAGGCTGCGCGAAGACTTGATCGCGGGCGGTGTGAAGCTGCCCGACGAAGTTGTGACATGAGATAAAGCACCGCGGCCCTCACCGGCCGCATCGGGAGGAACGAGAGTTTGCGAGAAAGAAGACACGTCGGTCCGCTGGGGGACGGAGTGCTCGGCGAGGGAGTAGTCCTGCTGCTCACGAGGGCCTCCGTCGCATGTGAGACCTCTGAGAGAGGTGTGGCCGGATGAGTCACCCCCATCCCGAACTCGGGCTGCCGCCCGCGCTGCCCGAGGGTGCCCTGCGCATCGTCGCGCTGGGCGGTCTCGGCGAGATCGGCCGCAACATGGCCGTGTTCGAGTACGAAGGCCGTCTGCTGGTCGTCGACTGCGGGGTGCTGTTCCCCGAGCCCGACCAGCCCGGCATCGACCTGATCCTGCCCGACTTCGAATACATCCGGGGTCGCCTGGACGACATCGAGGCCGTGGTCCTGACCCACGCGCACGAGGACCACATCGGTGCCGTGCCCTACCTGCTGCGCGAGCGCCGCGACATCCCGATCGTGGGATCCAGGCTGACGCTGGCGCTGATCGAGGCCAAGCTCACCGAGCACCGCATCCAGCCGACCAAGCGTGAGGTCGTGGAGGGGGAGCGGCACCGGTTCGGGCCGTTCGAGTGCGAGTTCCTCGCCGTCAACCACTCCATCCCCGACGCGCTGGCCGTCGCGATCAGGACGCCCGCGGGCATCGTCCTGCACACCGGCGACTTCCGGATGGACCAGCTGCCCAGCGACGGGCGGCTGACCGACCTGGGCGGGTTCGCCAGGCTCGGCGCCGAGGGCGTCGACCTGCTGATGTCCGACTCGACCAACGCCGAGGTGCCGGGCTTCGTCACCAGCGAGCGGGAGATCGCGCCGGTCATCGACGAGGTCATCCGCACCGCGGGCAAGCGTGTGATCGTGGCGAGCTTCGCCTCCCACATCCACCGCGTCCAGCAGGTCATCGACTCGGCGGAGAAGCACGGCCGCAAGGTCGCGCTGGTCGGCCGCTCGATGGTGCGCAACATGGGCGTCGCCCGCGACCTGGGCTACCTGAGGGTCTCGCCGGGCCTGATCGTCGACTCCAAGGAGATCGAGGGCTGGCCGCCGGAGGACGTGGTGCTGATCTGCACCGGGTCCCAGGGCGAGCCGATGGCGGCGCTGTCGCGCATGGCCAACCGCGACCACCCGATCCGCATCGCCGAGGGCGACACGGTCCTGCTGGCCTCCTCGCTGGTGCCGGGCAACGAGACCGCGGTCAACAACGTGATCAACGGACTGTCGCGCTGGGGCGCCCGCGTGGTGCACAAGGGCAACGCGAAGGTGCACGTCTCCGGGCACGCCGCCGCCGGTGAGCTGCTGTACGTGCTCAACCTGACGCGGCCGTCCAACTTCATGCCGGTGCACGGCGAGTGGCGCCACCTGCGGGCGCACGCCAAGCTCGCCGCGCTGACCGGGGTGCCCGACGACCACATCGTGATCGCCGAGGACGGCGTCGTGGTGGACCTGGTCGACGGCCGGGCCAAGATCGTGGGCGCGGTTCCCGCCGGTTACGTCTACGTGGACGGCACCTCGGTGGGCGACGTCACCGACTTCGCGCTGAAGGACCGCCGCATCCTGGGCGAGGAGGGCTTCATCTCCATCGTCATCGTGGTCGACACCGCCACCGGCAAGCTCGCCGGCGGCCCGGAGATCCACGCCAGGGGATCCGGCATCGACCCGGCCATGTTCGACGACATCCTGCCGCAGGTCGAGAGGGCCCTGCAGGAGAACGCGGCCGACGGGGTGGTGGACATCCAGCAGGTCCGCCGCGTGGTCCGCAGGACCGTGGGGCGCTGGGTGAGCGACACCTACCGCCGCCGCCCGATGATCATCCCCGTGGTGGTCGAGGTCTGACCCCCGCACCGTACGGCGGCCGCACCGGTCGCCGTACGGGCCGCCGGGCCTTTCCCGTACCGGACGCCGCTCCCGTACCGGTCAGCAGACGCCGCGCAGGGAGCAGACCTTGGCCGCCATCTTCCTGGCGTCCTTCAGCTGCCGGGTGAAGTCGGAGCCGCGCACCTTGCCGTACTCGCCCGCCAGCAGGTAGATCGCGACGGCCCGGCCCTCGCGGACGACGACGGCCCGCTGCCCGCCGATGGCCGGGCGCACGCCCTTGGCGTCGTAGCCCTGGAGGGTGATCCGCACGGCCCGGTCCCCGGCCCGGACGGGCTCGGCCCAGGTCTTGGTGACGGTGCCCTCGGACTTGACGCGGGCGCACCTCTCGACCTGCTTGAGAAGACCGGCCAGCGCCCCGCGCGCGGCGGCCGTGGAGCGGTAGATCACCAGTTGCTCGCCGGAGTGGTGCTCGGGGGCCTGGTAGTCGACGGTCCGCATGGCCACCCGGTCGCGATCGGCGGGGCGGCGCAGGCCGCACGGGTTGACCTCCAGGTTCGCTCCCAGCCTGTCGCTGATGGTCCACTTCTCCTCGCCCGGATACCTCACCGGCTTGCGGGCCTGGGGCTCGTGCAGGAGGAAGTTCCTCGGGATTCCCGCGGCGGTCCTTCCCGTCTCGCCCGTTCCGTCCGGTCCGCCCGTCTCGGCGAGGGCGATGCCGCCCGCGAGGGCGGTCGCGAGGACCGTGCCCGCGACCGTGCCGGCCGCTACCAGCCGGATCGTCGTCCGTGCCATGCCAGTCGTCATCGGTCTTTCCCGTCTGCTCGGTGGTCCGCTCGGTGGCGATTCCCTGTGTGGTCCCTATGTGGGACCCGGCTCCGGCGGGAAAAGTTCTCGTTTCCGGGATCGTTTTCCGGGCGCCCGCGCGTGACGGGAATCGCGGTGAGTGCGCGGGGAAGGGGGCCGTTGTATGCTCACAGTGTTCTATGTAGCAGCTTCTAATTTCATGTAATAGAACAATGGAGGGGCGATGGAGGTACGGCACGCCACGGCACCCGACCAGATCACCGGGGCGACCACCGACTGGCTGCGCCGCCGGTTCCTGGTGGAACAGCTCTTCGTGCCAGGGGAGGTCCGGCTGCTCTACTCCCACGAGGATCGCATCGTGGTCGGCGGAGCCCTGCCGGGCGACGGGCCACTGAGACTGCACTGCCCCGACCCGCTCAGGTCGGAGTACTTCCTGGAGCGCCGCGAGCTCGGCGTGGTCAACATCGGCGAGCCCGGCACGGTGACCGTCGACGGCGCCGCGTACCCCCTGGCTCCCAGGGAATGCCTCTACGTCGGCAGGGGCGCCCGCGAGGTGGTCTTCGAGGGCGGCGCGTTCTATCTGGTCTCCACCTCCGCGCACGCGGCCCTCCCGACGGTCGCCGCGACCCTGGAGGACGCCGAGCCGGTACGGCTGGGCGGCCAGGACGGCTCCAACGACCGGACGATCTACAAGTACGTTCACGCCAAGGGCATCCAGAGCTGCCAGCTCGTGCTCGGCGTGACGGTGCTGGAGCCCGGCAGCATGTGGAACACCATGCCCTGCCACACCCACGAGCGCAGGACCGAGGTCTACCTTTACTTCGACCTGCCGCCCGGCGAGCGGGTGATCCATCTGATGGGACGGCCCGACGAGACGCGCAACCTCGTCGTCGCCGACCGTCAGGCGGTCGTCTCCCCGCCCTGGTCGGTGCACTGCGGCTTCGGCACGAGAAGTTACTCCTTCGTCTGGGCGATGGGCGGGGAGAACCAGGCCTTCGAGGACATGGAGCAGGTCGAGATCGGCGAGCTGCGCTGATGTTCTCGCTGGAGGGCAGGACCGCGCTCGTCACCGGCGCGCGGACCGGGATCGGCCGGGCCCTCGCCGTGGGCCTGGCGGCGGCGGGGGCCGACATCGTGCTGCACGGCCGCGACGACGACCTGGACGAGGTCGAGGCGGAGGTCCGCAAGACCGGCAGGCAGGCCTCCCGGTGGGTCCTCGACCTGTCGGACCCGCGGGCCGTCCCCGAGGCGGCCGGGCGGCTGGGCCCGGTCGACGTGCTGGTCAACAATGCCGGGATCATCCGCAGGGCCCCGGCCGCCGAGCACTCCCACGAGTCCTTCCGCGAGGTGCTCGACGTCAACCTGGACGCGGTCTTCCTGCTCAGCCAGGTCCTGGGGGCGCGGATGCTCGCCCGGGGGTCCGGGAAGATCATCATGATCGCCTCCATGCTGTCCTTCCAGGGCGGCGTCAACGTCGTCGGCTACACCGCGGCCAAGCACGGCGTCGCCGGCCTCACGCGGGCGCTGGCCTGCGAGTGGGCGGGCTCGGGGGTGCAGGTCAACGCGATCGCCCCCGGCTACATCAGGACCGGCAACACCGAGCGGCTCTGGGACGACCCGGCGCGGGAGGCCGAGATCAGGGGCCGTATCCCGGCCGGGCGCTGGGGCAGGCCCGAGGATCTCGTGGGCGCCGCCGTCTTCCTGGCGTCCGGCGCCTCCGACTACGTCAACGGGCACCTGCTGGCGGTCGACGGAGGCTGGTTGGCGCGCTGACCAGTAGGCTCACGATCGTGGTCAGGGAAGGCAGTTCCATCGACAAGGCGCTGGCGGTGCTGGAGGCGATCGCCGAGCACCACCGCGTGACCGACATAGCCGCCGCGACGGGCGTGTCCAAATCGACCGTCCATCGCATCCTCCAGTCGCTCGTCGAGTGGGGGTTCGCGCGGGCCGACGGCCGGGGCGGCTACGAGCCGGGCCCCCGGATCCTCACGCTGGCGGGCCGGGTCATGAACCGCTTCGACCCGGCCCGCCAGGCCTCCGGCGCGCTCAACGCCCTGCACGAGCGGATCGGCTACACCACGCACTTCGCGATCCGCAGCGGGGACGAGGCCGTCTACGTCGACAAGCTGGAGGGCCGGCGGCCCTACCAGATGCCCTCCCGCGTCGGGATGAGCCTGCGCCTGCACTGCACCGCGATCGGCAAGGCGGTCCTGGCCCAGCTCGGCGCCGACGAGGTCCGCGCCATCTGCGCCCGTACGGGCATGCCCGCCCCGACCCCCACCACGCTGGCGACGCCGGAGGCCCTGCTGGCCGATCTCGAGTTGGTACGGTCCCGCGGTTACTCGCTCGACAACGAGGAGAACCTGCCCGGCATCCTCTGCGTCGGCGCCCCGGTCTTCGACCACACCGGCCAGGTGCTCGGCGGCATCTCCATCTCCGCCCTCGCGATGGACATGGGCCACGAGGACCTGGAGCGGTTCGCGCCCGACGTCGTCGCCGCGGCCCGCGAGGTCTCCGCCGCCCTCGGCGCCCCCGGCGCTCCCGCCGCCCCGGCGCTCAACGGCTGAGCCGATCCGCCCGCGTCCCGATCGCTGAGACGGTTACGCCCTTCAGTTGTTCCATGTAATGGAATGTGATCTCATGTTATGCAACAACCTGACCTGGAGGATGCAGCATGCCGAACATCACCGTGGAACTCCTGTCCGGCAGGACCCTCGACCAGCGCCGCGAGTTCGTGGCGGCGCTGACCGAGGCGGCCGTGGACATCCTGAAGGCGCGTCGCGAGGCGGTCCGCATCGTCTTCACCGAGATCGAGAAGTCGGACGTGGCCAACGGCGGCGTCCTGGAGTCCGACAAATAGCCGAGGTCCGACAAGCGGCCGAGGTGCGGCGGGGGTCCGGCTCCCGGACCCGCTGAATTCCCGGTCCGCGTGTTTCCCCTCCCCTCCCGGTGGAAGGAGCCTGTTCCCGGGCGGGCGGGTCCTGGAGCCCGCCGCGCCCGGGAACAGCCGCGCGGCCGCCGCGCCGCGCCCGGGAACAGCCGCGCGGCCGCCGCGCCGCGCCGTGGAGGCCCTCGTCGAGGCCCCACGACGTTGTGGAGATCCACACCGTGCCCGTGCGAGCCCGGCCAGGCACTCCACGCCGTGAAGGCCTCCACCGCGCCGTGAAGGCCCCCACCGCGTCGTTGGGGGCCCACGCCGTACCGGGGGAGGGGGTCAGCCGACCGCTCCGGCCCGCTGCTGCTGCTCCGGGTCGGTGGACCCGGGCTCGGTGGACAGGGAGTCGACGAGCGCGTCGCGGTCCTCGCTGTTCTCCGGCCTCAGGAACCCGATCGCCACGTACAGGATCAGCGAGGTGACCAGCGGGACGCCGACGACCATCGCCGTGTCCTTGGACTCGATGATCCACTTGATGTACGCCCACACGCCCAGCCCCGCGGCCCAGGAGACGATGGCCGCGGTCGGGCCGCTCCGCTTGAACCACGGCAGCATGCCCAGCATCAGCGGGATCGAGATCGGTCCCATCGTCGCGGCTACCAGGTCGACGACGATCTTCAGCACGACGCCCTGACCCTCGGTCGAGATCGCGATCACCATGCTGATCAGGACGAAGGTGAACGTGGTCACCCGGGCGAAGGTCAGCTCGGCCCGCGCCGACAGCTCGCGCACCTTGCGGACGATCACCGGGGCGATGTCCCTGGTGATGACCGAGGAGATCACGTTGGCGTCGGAGGCGACCATGGCCATGGTGTGCGAGAAGAAGCCCGCGAGCACCAGCCCGATCAGGCCCTGCGGCAGCAGGGTCTGCGCCAGCCGTACGTACGCCTCCTCGGCGTTGGCCAGGCCCGGCACGATGAGCGGCGCGGCGAACATCGGGATGAAGAGGATCAGCGGCCAGACCAGCCACAGCGCGCTGGACAGCAGCGCCGAGCGCTTCGCGGCCGAACCCGAGGGCGAGGCCATGTAGCGCTGGGCCAGGTTCCACATGCCGCCGTTGTACTCGAAGGTCTTGATGAAGAGCATGGCGAGGAAGAACGTGGTGGTGTACGGCCCGGCGAACGGGTCGCCGTGGCCCGGGGGCAGCTTGTCCCACATGGTCCACAGGGTGGAGACGCCGTCCAGCTGGGCCATGATCGCGACGAACATGGCGATGCCCGCGACGCCCTGGATGACGAACTGCCCGAAGTCGGTGAGCACGTCCGCCCACAGCCCTCCGGCGGTGATGTAGACCAGCGTGACGGCCCCGGTGATCAGGATGCCCCACTGGATCGGGATGCCCGCGAAGCCCCTGAGCAGGATGGCGATCGCCACCCACTTGGCCGCGATGTCCACGACCTTCAGCAGCGCGCCGCTGTAGGCCAGCACCTGCTGGGTCGGCAGGTTGTAGCGCCGGGCGAGGTATTCCAGCGGGGAGACCACGCCGTGCTTGGAACGGAGCCGGTTCCAGCGGGCCGCCCACACGAAGGCGCCGATCCCGACGCCGAGGCCGATCGTCAGCGCCCACCAGACGTACATCGCGAGCCCGTAGTTGTAGGCCACGGCCGCGAACGCCACGAACATGATCGCGCTGTATCCCGACATGTGGTGCGAGATGCCGGACAGCCACCAGGGGATACGGCCCCCGGCGGTGAAGAAGTCGATCACGGTTTTGATGCGGCGCTTCGACCACACGCCGATACCGATCATGACAAGGAAGTACGCGCCCAGAACGGACCAGTCGAGTGCGGACATGTGTCTCCTCCCAACGCCCTGTTGGTGAGGAGGTTCTACTACATGAAACGCAATGTCAATACATGGAATGGAAGACGCTTTCCGGTAGACCAATGGGACCTTTAGCGCCCCGTATCACTGTTCACGAAGTATCGACCGATCTTGTGAAACGTCGGCGAGGGTCGGGCGGCTGCGGCGAGTCGGCGCGCAATCCACCACCCGTCTCGTTAACCTCCCTAACATGGCCACCCGTACGTCTAAAGGCTCCTCAGGAAAGCCCCCCGGCAAGGGGTCCTCCGGCCGTTCGGGCGCCTCCCAGGCCCGTACGGCCCCCGCCAGGCGGGCGCCCGCCGGCCGGGGGAGGAGCGCGAGTCAGGCCCGCAGGCCCTCACCCCAGCACGACCCGATCAGCTGGGTGCTCATCATGATCGGCAAGCTGTTCATGGGCATCTGGATGCTCCTGGCGGGGGGCATCGGCGGCGCGGCGCGGGCCCTGGGGCAGAACGCGCGCGAGCTCGACCCCGTGCACCGCCGCGACGGGCTCGGCCTGGCGGTGTTCGCCGGGGCGGTCGTGCTGGCCGCGATGACCTGGCGCAAGAACACCGGCACGGTCTCCACCGTGGTCGACGGCGTCATGCGCGGCGTCTTCGGCTCGCTGACCTGGGTGATCCCGATCCTTCTCATGCTGCTGGCCTGGCGGCTGCTGCGCCACCCCGACCAGAACGCCGACACCGGCCGGATGATCATCGGCTGGTCCGCCCTGACCATCGGCGTGCTCGGCGTCGTGCACGTCGTCCACGGCACGCCGTACCCCTCGGGGGGCAGCTCCGACGGCATGGACAAGGTGTCGGCCGCCGGAGGGATGATCGGCTTCATCGTCTCGGCGCCCCCGGCGAGCATCCTGCCGTCCTTCATCACCATCCCGCTGCTGCTGATCATGTCGGGCTTCGGCATCCTGGTCATCACCGCGACGCCGGTGCACCGGGTGCCCGAGCGGCTGGCCGAGATCCGGCACATGCTCTTCAACCGCGACCAGCCCCCCACGCCTCGGGCGTCCAGGAGGAAGCCCGCCACGCGCAAGAAGCCGGAGCCCGAGGGCACCGAGCTGGGCGACCACGTCAAGCCCTACGACACGCCCCTGGTCGCCGAGACCCCCGGCGGTCCCTCCGGGCACTCCCCGGAGATCGTGCCCGGCCTGGTGGACGAGGAGGCGGCCGACGCGGCGGTCAGGGCCGAGTCGTCGGCGCCCCCCGAGCCGACCCCCGCCCCGCGCAAGGTCGAGCAGCTCGTCCTGTCCCCCCAGGCGGGCCCGTACACCCTGCCCGAGTCGCAGCTGCTGCGCCCGGGCACCGCGCCCAAGCCGCAGACGAAGGCCAACACCGTCGTCGTCAACGCGCTGACCAGCGTGATGGAGCAGTTCGCCATCGACGCCCAGGTGATCGGCTTCACCCGGGGACCGACGGTGACGCGCTACGAGATCGAGCTCGGCCCGGCGGTCAAGGTCGAGAAGGTCACCGCGCTCACCAAGAACATCGCGTACGCGGTCAAGTCGGCCGATGTCCGGATCCTGTCCCCGATCCCCGGCAAGTCGGCGATCGGGGTCGAGATCCCCAACACCGACAAGGACCTCGTCTCGCTGGGCGACATCCTGCGCTCCCCGGTCGCCCAGGCCGACCACCACCCGATGATCGTCGGGCTCGGCAAGGACGTCGAGGGGCGCACGATAGTGGCCAACCTGGCCAAGATGCCGCACCTGCTCATCGCGGGCGCCACCGGCGCGGGAAAGTCGGTCTGCGTCAACGGGCTGATCACCTCGATCCTGATGCGGGCCACCCCCGACGAGGTCCGCATGGTCCTGGTCGACCCCAAGCGGGTCGAGCTCAGCGTCTACGAGGGCATCCCGCACCTGATCACGCCGATCATCACCAACCCCAAGAAGGCCGCCGAGGCCCTGGAGTGGGTCGTCGGGGAGATGGACCGCCGCTACGACGACCTGGCCGCCAGCGGCTTCCGGCACGTCGACGACTTCAACAAGGCGGTCCGCGCCGGCAAGCTGGTGCCGCCGCCGGGCAGCGAGCGGGTCTACCAGCCCTACCCCTACCTGCTGGTGATCGTCGACGAGCTCGCCGACCTGATGATGGTCGCCCCGCGCGACGTCGAGGACTCCATCGTCCGCATCACCCAGCTCGCCCGCGCCGCCGGGATCCACCTGGTCATCGCCACCCAGCGCCCCAGCGTGGACGTGGTCACCGGCCTGATCAAGGCCAACGTGCCCTCCCGGCTCGCCTTCGCCACCTCCTCGCTGGCCGACTCCCGGGTCATCCTGGACCAGCCGGGCGCCGAGAAGCTCGTCGGGCAGGGCGACTCGCTCTTCCTGCCGATGGGGGCCAGCAAGCCCATGCGGCTGCAGAACGCCTTCGTCTCCGAGAAGGAGATCGGCGAGATCGTCGGGCACTGCAAGGCCCAGATGGCGGTCGAGTACCGCGACGACGTGGCCGCCGTGGCGACCGCCAAGAAGGAGATCGACGAGGACATCGGCGACGACCTCGACCTGCTGGTCCAGGCGGCCGAGCTCATCGTGACCACCCAGTTCGGCTCGACCTCGATGCTCCAGCGCAAGCTCAGGGTCGGTTTCGCCAAGGCGGGCCGCCTGATGGACCTGCTGGAGAGCAGGAACGTCGTCGGGCCCAGCGAGGGGTCGAAGGCGCGAGAGGTCATGGTCAAGCCGGACGAGCTTCCGGGCCTGCTGGCCGACCTGCGCGGAGGCTGACGGGGGCCGTACGGGGGGCTCCGGCCGCCCGTACCGGGAAGTGCCGGTACATATCAGGGAATACCGCCCCCCAACCGGCTCGCCCGGGGATGACGGCGCCGTGCGGGAATGGGACCCCCGCCGCGCATCCTCCACGCGGTTACTGATTGAATAGGTATCGCTACGCAACGTCGGGGGCTGAGAGGCGTGCGCCATGGGCATTGGAAGCGATCTGGCGGATGCCCGGCGGTCAAAGGGGATGACCGTCGGGCAGTTGAGCGCGCGGACACGCATTCGCGAGGTGCTCATCCAGGCAATCGAAAGGAATGACTTCTCCCAATGTGGGGGAGATTTCTACGCGCGGGGCCATATAAGAAACATCGCCAAGGTCGTCGACCTCGATCCCGAGGCGCTGGTGCACCGCTACGACGAGCAGCACGGGGGCGTTCCGCTGCCGGTGCGGGCGTCCAGCGTCTTCCAGGCCGACATGCCGCTGAAGATCCGGGAGCGCCGCTCGCCCAACTGGACGACGGCCATGGCGGTGGCTCTGGGCATCGTGGTCATCTTCGGCGTGGTGCGGACCATGGGCGGGGGCGACACTCCCGTGGCGGACCCGCGCCCGATGCCGGTGCCCGCCGCGCCGCCGCCCTCGGCCGGCTCCGGCCCCGACTCGCCGCGCCGGGCCTCGTCGCTGGCCGAGGAGAGACGGCGCGACATGGTCGTCCTCCAGGTCAGGGCGAAGCGCACCTCCTGGCTCGACGTGCAGGACGCGGGCGGCCGGCGCCTCTTCTCCGGAACGCTCGCGGCGGGCAAGACCTCGACCTGGAAGGCGAAGACCGGGATGAGGGTGACATTCGGCGACGGGGGAGCCGTCTCGCTGAAGGTGAACGGCAAGAACCTGGGCGCCCCCGGCCGCCGGGGGCAGGTCGTGAACCGCTCCTACGAGGCTCCCGCCACCAAGAAGCGCTAGGTCAGGCCGTACGGAGCCCTCTGCGGGCCTTCTCCGGGCGCCTGCCGTCACCGGGGTCCGGCCGGGCGTCCGGGCCGCCCCGGTGGCGGGACGTCCGGGGCGGGGCGGGGGGTGCGGCGGTGCCTGAATGGGGGGAGGTGCATCGGGTGGTGGCCAACTCCCGATACCGTAGTGTTCACCATGTCATCCCGCCGAACCGCATCGCTGATCACGCTTGGTTGCGCACGCAACGAAGTCGACTCCGAGGAACTCGCCGCTCGTCTTGAGGCTGCCGGTTGGCAGCTGGGCGACGACGACCCCGATGTCGTCGTCGTCAACACGTGCGGCTTCATCGACTCGGCGAAAAAGGACTCCATCGACACGCTGCTCGCCGCGGCCGACTCCGGTGCCAAAGTGGTCGCCGCGGGCTGCATGGCGGAGCGTTACGGTGACCAGCTCGCCGACGCGCTGCCCGAGGCCGCCGCCGTCATCTCCTTCGACGACTACACCGACATCGGCACGCGCCTCGACGACGTGCTGGCGGGCAGGTCGCTCGTCCCGCACAGTCCCCGCGACCGCAGGACCCTGCTGCCCATCTCGCCGGTGGAACGCGCCGCCGCCCCCAAGACCGCCATTCCCGGCCACGGCGAGCTGCCCGAGGGCCTGGCCCCCGCCAGCGGCCCCCGGCCGCTCCGCAAGCGCCTGGGCGACGGCCCGGTGGCCTCGCTGAAGCTGGCCTCCGGCTGCGACCGGCGCTGCACGTTCTGCGCCATCCCCGCCTTCCGCGGGGCGTACGTCTCGCGCGGCGCCGAGGAGCTCCTCGGCGAGGCCGCCTGGCTGGCCGAGCAGGGCGTCAAGGAGCTGGTGCTGGTCAGCGAGAACTCCACCTCCTACGGCAAGGACCTGGGCGACCTGAGGGCGCTGGAGAAGCTGCTGCCCTCCCTCGCCGCGACCGAGGGCGTCGAGCGGGTGCGCGTCAGCTACCTGCAGCCCGCCGAGCTCCGCCCGGGGCTGCTGGAGATCATCGCCTCGACCGAGGGCGTGGCCCCCTACTTCGACCTGTCCTTCCAGCACGCCAGCGGGCCGGTGCTGCGCCGGATGCGGCGCTTCGGCGACCCCCGGCGCTTCCTGGACCTCCTGGAGTCGATCCGCGCCCACGCCCCCGAGGCGGGGGTGCGCTCCAACTTCATCGTGGGCTTCCCCGGCGAGACCGAGGAGGAGTTCGGCGAGCTGGTGGGCTTCCTGGAGGAGGCCAGGCTCGACGTGATCGGCATCTTCGGTTACTCCGACGAGGACGGCACCGAGGCGGCCTCGCTGCCCGGCAAGCTCGACCAGGAGGTCGTCGACGCCCGCGTGTCCGCGCTCACCGAGCTGGCCGAGGAGCTCATGGCCCAGCGGGCCGAGGAGCGGATCGGCACCGAGGTCGACGTCCTGATCGAGGAGGACCTGGGCGACGGCGGCTACGAGGGCCGTGCCGCCCACCAGGGGCCCGAGGTCGACGGTTCTGTAACGGTCCAGGGCATCGGGCTGGTCCCCGGCCAGATCGTCCGGGCCGTCGTGGTCGACTCGGAGGGGGTCGACCTGATCGCCCGCATCAAGGCGGCCCCATGAGCGCGCCGCCGGGCCGGGAGAGCGTATGACCAACACGCCAGAGACCGGCACCGACTCGACCTCGGCATCCGCGCGCCCCAAGGTGAGCGCCTGGAACATCGCCAACGTCGTGACGGTGATACGGCTGGCGATGGTTCCGTTCTTCGTGGCCTGCCTCTTCCTGCCGGGATCCGGCTGGCGGGCCGCGGCACTGGTGGTCTTCATGGTGGCCTCGCTCACCGACCTGCTCGACGGCGAGCTGGCCCGCCGCTACGGCCTGATCACCGACTTCGGGAAGATCGCCGACCCGATCGCCGACAAGGCCCTCATCGGCGCCGCCCTGATCAGCCTCTCGGTGCTGGGGGAGCTGCCCTGGTGGGTCACCGTCGTGATCCTGGGCAGGGAGCTGGGCGTCACCGCGCTGAGGTTCGCCGTCATCCGGCACGGCGTCATCCCGGCCAGCTACGGCGGCAAGGTGAAGACCGTCCTGCAGATCGCCGCGATCGTCTCCTACATCTGGCCGGGCGTGCCCGACCTGATCCGCTGGATCGTGATGGGCGCGGCGGCGCTGGTCACCGTCGCCACCGGTCTCGACTACGTGATCCGGGCGATCAAGCTGCGGCAGGTCGCGAAGCGGGCGCGGGCCCTATGAAGGCGGGCCGGGTGAGGGCGGACGGCATGAGCCGCGACACGGGGCGGGCCGTATGAGCCGGCACCTGCTCGCGGCCACCGAGGTCCTCGCCCTTCTCGTCCGCAGGGGCGAGACGGTGGCGGTGGCCGAGTCGCTGACCGCCGGGCTCGTCTGCGCGTCCCTCACCGGCCCCCCTGGGGCCTCCGCGGCCTTCCTGGGCGGGGTCGTCTCCTACGCCACCGAGCTCAAGCACCGGCTGCTGAACGTCCCCGCGGACCTGCTCGCCCGCGAGGGGGCGGTGCACCCGGAGGTCGCCGCCGCCATGGCCGACGGGGTGCGCCTCCTCACCGGTGCCACGTACGGACTGGCGGCCACCGGAGTGGCCGGCCCGGACCCCCAGGACGGTAAACCGGTGGGCACCGTGCATCTCGCCGTTAGCGGACCGGACGGGCGGGTATGGCACCGGGATCCGCGGCTCGCCGGGACGCGTGACCAGATCCGGGAGATGACCGTGAACGAGGCCGTGGACCTTCTCCGAGGTGTGCTGGAGACGAACGTGAGGGAACATTCAGGATGATTACCGCGTTACGTCCCCAGCGAACATGCTCCACATGGTCTGCCGCGTTGTCGGTCCATACAGGTACGGTGGAACGGTGAGTGAGGTAAAGGTCAAGCGATGATGACGGCGAGGAGTATGTACCAAGGGTCGCGTTCGAAGAACGGGCGGCACGAACCGATAGCGCGGAGTGTCGTGAAGACATCCGCGCCGGGGAGGGAGCGACAGATGGTCCTGCTGCGTCAGCTGCTCGGTGACGTGCTGCGGCGGCTGAGGGTGCGGCAGAGTCGCACCCTGCGTGAGGTGTCCACACTGGCTCGGGTTTCTCTTGGCTATTTGTCCGAGGTGGAGCGTGGTCAGAAGGAGGCCTCTTCAGAGCTGCTCGCGTCGATCTGCGGTGCCTTGGGCGTGCCGCTTTCACAGGTTCTCCGTGAGGTTTCCGATCAATTCGCCCTGGCCGAGCTGCAGCATGCTCCGGTGCTGGCGGGAGACGTCCCCGAACGAGAGCGTCTGCCGATTCCCGAAACCGTGCCTGATTCCGTGTTTCCCGAGGTCAACGACATGGTCGCCGCCTAGCCGGTCGGTTCTTCCGGCTGGCAGTGACGGCACCAGACGATCAACCGTTCCTGCGGCTGTGCGCCCATCTCCCCACGACTGATCCGATGCCCGCAGCGTAGGCAAGGCCGCCCGGCCCTGCCGTAGACCCAGGTGCTCCGTCCCGGACGGAGGTCGCCTGTCGTCGTCCTGCTCGGGCGTTCCTTGTTGGCGTCCAGCAGTCGCCACGCGATCGACACGATCGTTCTCAGGTCCTCAACCGCTCCCACGGGTCGCCATGGCGACACTCCGGCGAGGAAAAGCGTCTCGGCGCGATAGATGGTGCCGATTCCCGCCAGGTTGCGCTGATCGAGCAGCGCGACCCCGATGCTCGTCTCAGGCCGTCCTGCCAGCCGTCGCACGGCTTCCGCCTCGTCCCAGTCCTCCCCGAGCAGATCGGGTCCGAGATGCCCGACGAGCCGCCCTTCCTCCGCGGTCGAGACCAGGTCGACCATGCCCAGCCGCACCCCCGCCGCCTGCCATTCCGCGTTGGCCAGCACCAGGCGGACGACGTCGCCCCCGGGCAGCCGCCGCCCCGCGGGTGTGATCTGCCAGCTGCCCTCCATCCGCAGATGGGTGTGGACGGTCAGCCCGCCCTCGACCCTGGTGAGCAGGTGCTTGCCGCGCGAGACGGTCTCCAGCACCGCGCGCCCGGTCAGGTCGGCCGTGGAGTGACGCGGCACGCGAAAGTCCGAGCGGGTCAGCACCCGCCCGTCGAGCGCCCGGCCGAGCCGCAGGGCGGAGAGGTGGATGACGTCACCCTCGGGCACGGCGCCCGTCCCGGGACGCGGGCCGGCTCCGGGGCATGGGCCGCTCCCGGGAGGTGAGCCGGTTTCCGGGCATCAGCCGGTTCCGGGGCGCGGGCCGGTCCTGTGCGGCCGGCCGGTGCCGGGAGGTGAGCCGGTTTCCGGGCATCAGCCGGTTCCGGGATGCGGGCCGCTCCCGGGATGCGGGCCGGTGCCGCGCGGACCGGGCCGGCCGGATTCCCGTGGGCGGCCGCACCGGCATGGTCAGTCCCAGGCCGCGGGGTCGGCCGACAGGCTGCGGACGCGGTCGGGGAGGGCTCCGGTGGCCACGTTCTCGAGGGTGACCTCCTCCAGGATCGCCCGCTCGCTGGCGCGCAGCGCGATCCAGACCTGCTGCAGCGACTCGGCGGGGCCCCGGTAGCCGACATGTTCGGGCCGCTCCCCCCTGACGTTGGCGAGCGGGCCGTCAACGGCGCGGATCACGTCGGCGAGGCTGATCTCGGCGGGCGGGCGGGCCAGCACGTAGCCCCCCTCGGGGCCGCGCTGGCCGCGTACCAGCCCGGCGCGGCGCATCTGGAGCAGGATGTTCTCAAGATACTTGGGAGGCATGTCCTGCTCCTTGGCCAGCTCACCCACCGTGGTAGGGCCGTCACCCGCGGCGGCGAGTTCGGCGGCGGCACGGAGGGCATAGTCGACACGAGCGGATAGGCGCATGTAACCGATTATCCCGCCTGCTATTGGTTCCTTACGCGCGCGGGGCCGACGGAGATGGAGTGGCGTCCGTCGCCCTCGGTGACGACGGGCCCGTGGAGCGACGCGCCGGTGGGCTCCGGGGCGTGCACGACGTAGCGGTGAGGTGCCATCGCGGAGGTGCGGCCCGGCAGCAGGGCGAGGCAGGCGGCGTGGATCTCCTCGGGGGTTCCGGAGGTGACGTGGCAGGTCAGACGCCCTTCCGGGTCGTGCGTCACCCGGTGGGGGCGCCCCTGAACCGCTTCACCGACGAGCCGCTCCACCGCGCCGAGGTCCACCCAGCAGGAGTCGGTGTAGATCCACTCCGGACCGCGCTCAATAGGTGAAATTCCTGATATTTCCGAAATGTCGGAAGCCTGGACGTCCCCGTCTCCGGCCGCGATCAGCAGCCGGACGATCCCGGTCCCGAAGCCCTCCGCCTCCGCCCGGCTCATCACCCGTGGATCGATCCAGAGTGTCAGGTCGACCACGTCCTCCAGCCGGTTGGCCCAGAGCGCGAGGTGCGCGGGGAGCGAGGCCGCCGGGAGCCAGTCGCACTCGACCTCGGCGGACGGCTCGGCTTCCGGCTCGGGGACGGTGACGCCGCTCATGTCGTTGAAGACGCAGTCGCGGGCGAAGTCCACCCCTCGTTCGGCGTTGACGGCCTCGATCACCTCCCAGAGGGCGACGGAGTCGAAACGGCTGTGCTGGTATCCGGACAGGGACGCGGTGCGGAAGCGGCGGATCGCCTCGTCGAAGGTGGAGACGTCGAGGTCCGCGGTCATCAGCGCGTCCTGGGCCAGCGGCCCGACGTAGTCGCGCAGCTCGGGTCGTACCCGGTTGCTCGCCAGCGACGCGATCAGGCAGGACCGCTGGGTGGTGCGCACGCCGATGAGGACCCCCAGGGCGGCGAGCGTGATCGCCGAGCGGCTGGCGCCCGTGCGGCTCGCGACGGCGTCCAGCGCCCTGGCCGCCACCGCCGAGCGGACCCGCAGCCGGGGCCGGATCGCGTCGGCGTCGGCCCTGGCCGTCTCGTCGATCGCGAACATCGACTGCGGTGCCCGCCTGAGCCCGTTCTCCCAGTGCCGCAGGGCGGCCTCGGTCCGGCGCAGGGTAGCCGGAGTGCCCTCCGCGGTCGCGAGGTCCAGCGGCTGTATCGGGCACGGCGACGGGACGGCGACCCCCCGGATCAGGCGTTCCCACTCCCTCATGACGGTGGCCAGCCCGATGGCGTCGACCGAGGTGTGGGGCAGGACGAAGGTCACCAGGCGGGGCGCCTCCCCATCCGTGATCACGGCGACCCTGATCGGGAGCTCGTTCCGCAGGTCGAACCGGGTGCCCTGCATCCGCAGGCCCACCTCCTCGGCGACCTCGTCGAGGAGCCCGGTCCCCGTGCCGTGCACCTCGACGGGCAGGAGGCCGGAGCCGGCCACGACCTGGACGTCCGAGTGGATGGTGGCCCGCAGTCCCTCGTGCCGGGAGAGCAGGCGTCCGACCGCCTCGGTGACGGCGGACAGGGACGTGCCCTCGGGGAGGCGCTTGGTGACGCGGAAGTTCATGTGGAGCGGCGGGTCGCGGAGCACGCAACGCGCCATGTTGGCCTGGCCCATGGTCATGGGCCCCTGCCGGGTCCGCAGACCCGTGTATTCGGCCGGGATCGTGATGACGGTGTCCATGTCGAAACCTGCCTCGCCACCTGACGGCAAGGGTCTTACTGAAAAGAACCTTTACCGTTTTGGGGAGTGTTCCACGCGCCGGGCCGACGTCGCAAGCCCTTGATTTCCGGGCATCGCGGTGATGGGCGTGCGGAAGGTGGCGGCGAAACGGCGATGAGCAGGGGCGCGACACGGCCGGGGCGGCCCCGGTAGCCCGCCGCGGCGCCCGGGCGGCGCTAAACTATCAGGAAGCCTTATTAAGAATAGAAGCGTTATTCTTCATTGAAAGTATCGCGACGGGGAAGCGGCGAACAAGAGAGCATGCGTATGGAGCGACGTCCTGGCGTGCCCAGGCTATTGAGGGAGATCAACGACAGGGCCGCCCTGGAGCTGCTGCTCGCCTCCGGGCCGCTGACGCGGGGGCAGATCGGCGAGCTCACCGGCCTGTCCAAGGTGACGGCGTCGCAGACGCTCGCCCGTCTGGAAGGGCGCGGGCTGGTCGAGGTGGCGGGGGAGCAGGCGGGGGGTCGCGGGCCGAATGCCGCGCTTTATGGGATTATTTCCTCCTCGGCCTATGTGGCGGGTCTGGACGTCGGCCCGGAATTCGTGACGACCGCCATCGCCGATATCCACGGGGAGATCGTGGCCGAGGTGCGGGTGGCGCCGAGCGGGCACGACGATCCGGTGGCCCTCGTGCACAACGCGGTGGTCAAGGCGTGCCGGTCGGCCAAGGTCGCGCTCTCCAAGCTGCGCTCGGTCGTCATCGGCACCCCGGGCGTGGTCGACCCCCGCACCGGCGACGTGCGGTTCTCCTTCGACCTGCCCGGCTGGCACGAGGGCATCCACGAGGCGCTCGCGCGTGACCTGCGCCGCGACGTCAGGATAGAGAACGACGTGAACCTCGTCGCCATCGCCGAGCGCACGTTGGGTGCCGCCCGCGAGGTCGACGACTTCGTGCTGCTGTGGGTGGGCCGCGGTATCGGCCTCGGCGTCGTGCTCGGCGGGCGGCTGCACCGGGGGCGCTCCGGCAGCGCGGGCGAGATCGGCTACCTGCCGGTGCCGGGGGTGCCGCTGGCCGAGGACGTGCGGGCCGTGCCCGGCAGGCTGCCGTCGCTCGCCGGGGGCCTGCAGTCCCTGGTCAGCGCCGAGGCGGTCGCCGAGCTCGCCGCGACGTACGGCTTCGAGGGAGGCAGTGCCGCCGAGTGCGTCGCGGCGGCGGTCGCGGCGGGCAAGCGGGGAGAGCCCCTGATCGACGACATCGCGGGGCGGCTGGCGCTGGGGGTGGCGTCGGTGTGCGTCGTGCTCGACCCGGGGCTCGTGGTGCTCGCGGGGGAGGTCAGCAGGGCCGGGGGCGACGAGCTCACCTCCAGGATCGAGGAGGCGGTGGCCAGGAGCTGCCCGGTCCGGCCGCAGGTGGTGGCGAGCGAGGTGGGCGGCAATCCGGTGCTGCGCGGGGCCGTCATCGCCGCCCTGGACCAGGCCAGGGAGGAGATCTTCACCTCCTGAGCCCCGGATCCGGGATGCCCGGCGGGCCGGGGGACCCTTCTCGGCGAACGACCGTCGCGCGGCGGGCAAGATCCTCTATGCTGGCGCGGAAATGTCATGAAAAAGACATCTTTCCGTGATCGGGGATGGGGACAAATGACGGCTGTCATCGCTGTGCTGCATGCCGAGGACGTCGCCCTGGAGTTCGTCTCCGTCCTGCGGGACCACGCCGACCAGGACGTCCTGGTGGTCGTCGGGCAGGCGAGGGCGAGCGTGACCCTGCCGGGAGGGCTGTCCCTGCGGGAGCGCCTGGAGCTGCTCGGACCCCTGGTGGAGCCCGGGGGCAACACCGCGGAGCTGCCCGTCCCCGCCGACGTCGCCGCCCTGCTCGGCGCGGCGCCGGCGCCGGCGCCCGATGAGATCTGGACCCACTCGCCCGCCGACCACCGCATCCGCAGGGCCCGGTTCGGCTGGATCGTCTCCCGCGCCGTGTCGCCGTTCCCCGGGTCCTCGGCGTCCTCGCCCTCCTCGACCTCCCCGCTGTCCTTACCGGCTGTGACCTGCTCGGTCGGTGACAATCCCTTCCTGCAGACGATCTCCGGTACGGCGACCGCGATCACCGGCGCCGAGGCCGAGGCGAAGATCGATTTCATCAACCGGCACGCCGGTGAGCTGCTGCGCAGCCGGGTGGCCGACCGGCTCGTCACCACCGACCGGGTGCCGGCCGTCGAGAGGTTCTTCACCGCGAGCGCCGCGCAGGCCAACCGCCTGTACGCGCTGATCTCCAGCCTCGGGGACGACGCCGCGGTGGCCGACGACCCGTGGGAGTTCGGGCGCTCGGCCTACGAGGCCGCCCGGCTGGACGCGACCGCCGCGTGGACCGCCCGCTGGTGCTCCCCCCAGGACGGGCCGATCGTGGAGGTCGGGGCGTGCCAGGGCGAGCTCACCCGGCGGCTGGCGGGGAAGGGATACCGGGTCCAGGCCACCGAGCCCAACGCCGGTTTCCGCGCCCGCCTGACCGAGCGGGCGGAGCCGGGCGTGGAGGTGCTCCCGGACAGCCTGGAGGATCTCGCCGACCACGGTGAGCGCCAGGCGGCGGCGTACCTGCTCGTCGAGATGCTCTACTACGACCAGGATCTGGCGCTCCTCGACCGGCTGCCGACCGACCTGCTCCTCGTCGCGCTGGAGAGCGGTCAGCTCAACGAGCGGATCTGGCCCTGGCTGCGCGAGCAGTCCACCTGGCGGGTCGCCGAGCGCGTCGAGCTCGCGCCGCCGACCCTGGAGTCCGTCTGCGACGGGCTCGCCTACCTGCGCAAGCGGGGCAGCCGCGGTCTCGTCCTGGCCAGGGCGGGGTGGCGGCGATGAGCTGGGAGACGGTCGTGGTCTCGCCGCACTTCGACGACGCGGTGCTGTCGGTGGCGGGACTGCTCGCCCGCCGCGAGGGGGGCGCGGTGATCGTCACGGTGCTGGGCGGCGCGCCCGGCGGGGCGCTCTCGGCGTGGGACCGGCTGTGCGGGTTCGCCTCGGCGGAGGAGACGGCGCGCGAGCGGCGGGCCGAGGACGCGCGGGCGTGCGAGATCCTCGGTGTCGACCAGGTGGCGCTGGACAATCCGGACGTCCCGGCGGCCCGGCTCCCGCTGGACGACCTGGAGACGTTCCTCACCGAGCACGTTACCCCGCGCACGCGCGTGCTCGTCCCGATGGGGATCGGCAACGCCGACCACGAGGCCGTGCGCGACCGGGCGCTCGACGCGCTGGAGAAGGTCGAGGCCCTGGAGCGCTGGGCCTACGCCGACCTGCCCTACGCCGCCGCCGTACGCGAGTGGGGGAGCCCGGCGGCCGGGCGGGCCCTGGCGGACAGGCCGCCGGTCCGCGCGCTCGCCGGGCGGTACCGCCTCGGAGCGAGGCCGCGGCCGCGACTGGAGGGGGAGGAGTGGGCGCTCAAGCGGCGCGCGGTCCTGGCGTACGCCTCGCAGATAGCGCCGCTCGCCTGCGACCACGGGGAGTTCCTCGCGATGCCGGGTCCCCTCCAGCACGAGCTGGTGTGGGTCCTCGACGGCTGATCCGCCCACGGCACCGCAGGTCACGTCCCACGGCGGCCCGAGAGGAGCTCGGCGGCGGCCAGGCCCGAGGCGGTGGTGGCGCCGTGGGTGGTGATGTGGACGGCGCCCGGGGTGGCCGGACCCGGCAGGCCCATCTCCACCACGATCGCGTCGGGACGCCGTGACAGCAGGGCGTCCAGGCGGTCCGTGACCCAGGCGTGCCGGTGGGCGTCGCGTACCACGATCACCAGCGGGCGCCCGTCGGGGGGCGGCGGGACCGGGTCGCCGGAGCCGAGCCGCAGGGCCGTCGTGCCGGGCAGCAGCTCGGCCAGCGGCGCGGCGACGCCCCACGGGGTGGCGCGGTCGACGGCGATGTTCGTCTCGGAGACGAACTCGATCACCTGGGGCGCGGCGGGCAGCGGGAGCCCGTCGCCGCGGACCCGCAGCGCCCGCCTGGCCGCGTCGAGCCCCGCGGGCTCACCGGCCGGGCACGTTCCGCCGGCCGCCCGCCGTCGCTCCGCCGACCAGGCGGCGAGGCGCCGGACCCGGGCGGCGGCCTCGGCCAGGCGTTCCTCGGGGAGCGTCCCGTCGGCCACCGCGCCCATGATGGCGTTGCGCATGAAGCCGACCACCCCGGGGCCCTTGCGCTCGCCGCCCACGCAGATCGCGTCGGCCCCGGCGGCGAGGGCGCGGACCGCAGCCCCGGTCACGCCGTACCGCTCGGCCACCGAGGGCATCTCCACGCCGTCGGTCACGATCAGCCCGTCGAAGCCCAGCTCCTGCCTGAGCAGTCCGGTCAGGATGCGGCCGCTCATGGTGGCGGGGTGGTCGGGGTCGTAGGCGGGGACGAGCAGGTGGCCGGTCATCACGGCGCGTACCCCGGCCTCGATGGCGGCCCGGTAGGGCGGGAGCGTGGTGGCGGCGAGCTCCTCGGCCGAGTAGGCGACGGTCGGCAGGTCGTCGTGCGAGTCGACGGCGGTGGCGCCGTGGCCGGGGAAGTGCTTGGCGCAGGCGGCCACCCCCGCCGACTGGAGGCCGGTGACCCAGGCGCGGGCGTGCCGGGCGACCAGCCGGGGGTCGGCGCCGAACGCGCGGGTGCCCACGACGGGATTGTCCAGGTCGGAGTTGACGTCGACCACGGGGGCGTAGTTGAGGGTGACGCCCGCCGCGGCCAGGTCCAGCCCGATCTCGCGGGCGACCCGCTCGGTCAGCCCGGGGTCGTCCACCGCACCGAGCGCGAGGTTGCCGGGACGCGAGCTGCCGGTGAGCGCCTCCAGCCGGGTGACGTCGCCCGCCTCCTCGTCGGTGGCGATCACCACGTCCGGGTTCTCCGCGCGCAGCGCTGCGGTCAGCGCCCTGATCTGCTCGCTGTCTACAAGATTCCGTGAGTAGAGCGCAACCCCGCCGAGTCCCTCGGCGAGCCGCCTCCGCAGCCAGTCGGGCACCTCCACGCCCACGAACCCGGGTTGCAGCACGGTGTCGGCGAGCCCGGCCAGTTCGGGGCTCACGCCGTTCGGGCCGCTCGCCCGGCCACCGCGAACGATCATCGAAGCCTCCAGGTCGGTTCGTGGCAAGTCGCTTGTCTCAGGCGTACCACATGTGTAGCATTCGGGTTGCGTAAATAGACAGGAAACTTTCCTAATAATTCTTTGTCAGGACCGCATGTCAGGGGCGACGCAGCCCCCGGCGCCTGCCCGAAGTGAGTCACCCACGAGGGAGACGGACAGGATGTCGCACGCCCCCTTCGACCTGCGGGGAATCCCGCTGGCGCTTCACCTGAACGGTCCCGTCGACGTTCCGGCGCTGCTGGGAGCGTGCGCCGCCGTGGCCGGCAGGCACCCGGTGCTCGGCCGCGTCAGGGTCACCCGCACGGAGTCGACCCCGGAGCGCTATCCCGGGGTCGCCACGGCCGAGGCCGCCCGCCCGTTCGACCTGGAGCGCGGCCCGCTCGCCCGTTTCACGCTGGTCACGGTGGGTCCCGAGCGCGTCAGGCTGCTCTTCACGGCGCACGGACGGGTGTTCGACGCGGGCTCCAAGGACGTCCTGATCCGCGACCTGGCCGACGCCTACTTCGCGCGGGCCGCCCTGCCGGGGCCGGCGTCGCCGTCCTGCCCGGTGCCGCAGCCGTACGGGCCGTCACCGGGCCCGCCGCCCGGGCGGGCGGACCGGCCCGGCGGTCGCGGGGTGGACGGCCGGGTGTCCCCGGCGCCGCCCGACGGCGCCGAGGAGTTCTGGAGGGAGCGTGACCGCGCGCCCGCGGAGCTGGTCCTGCCCGGCCTGCGCGCCGTCCCGCACGGCACCGGTCCCGGGGAGATCGTCGAGATGGTGCTCGGCGGCGCGGAGTCCGGGGCCCTCACCGAGGCCGCCGCGGTGCTCGGCGCCACCAGGTTCGAGCTGCTGCTGGCGGCCGTGGGCGTGCTGCTGCGACGGTACGGCACCTCCGCGTCGCCGCTCGCCCTCGACCTCGGCACCCGCACCCGCGAGACGCGCGACCGCATCGGGCCGTTCGTGGCACGGGTGCCTTTCGTCCCGCACCCCGAGCTCGACGAGGGGTTTCCCGACCACCTGCGCACGGTCCGGGCCGAGCTGCGCGCCATGTACCGGTTCCGGCACGCGCCGCCGGACCCGCCCTCCTCGCCGGTCCTGCTCAGCTACCGCAGGAGGGCGGCCGTCCCGGAGTTCCCCGGGGTCGGGGCGGGTGTGGAGTGGACGGTCTTCAACGGGGCCGCCCACGGCGCGCTGCACGTCCAGGCCGTGGACGCCGGCCCGAGCCTCACCCTCGGCCTCCGCTTCAACCCCGCCGCGATCGGCCACGACGACGTGTCCGGGATCGCGGGTCACCTGCGCGCGCTGCTGCGCGCCATCTCCGCGGAACCCCGCGCGAAGGTCGCGGACCTGGCGGAGCCACCCCACCCCACGCCCCATGAGGAGCCTTCCGTGACCGACCTGTTCGTCCCGGCCCCCGACAACGCGACGGAACCCCCCGCCGAGGAGGATCCGGTCACCGCGCAGGTGCGGGAGATCTGGCAGGAGATCCTCCGCCTCGACGACATCGGGCCGGACGAGGACCTCTTCGACCTCGGCGGTCACTCGCTGACCATCACCCAGATCATCGCCAGGACCCGCCGCAGGCTCGGCGTGGAGGTGTCCCTGGACGTCTTCTTCGACAACCCCACCATCGCCGGCGTCGCCGAGGAGGTCACGCGTCTGCGGGGCGAGGTCGCGTGAGCACGCTCTCGTACGCCCAGGAGCGCCTGTGGTTCCTGGACCGGCTCACTCCCGGGGACGGGACGTACAACATGGTCGTCTGCGAGCGGCTCATCGGGTCGCTCGACGCCGGCGCCCTGGAACGGGCGCTGGGCGAGGTCGTGGCCAGGCACGAGGCGCTGCGGACCGTCTTCCCCGAGGTCGGTGGCCTCCCGTCCGCGACGGTCCTGGATCCCGCGCCGCTGGTCATGGAGAGGCTCGACCTGACCGGCGAGCCGCCGTACGGGACGCCGGAGCGGGGGACGGACGACGGCCTGGACGGGCCACCGGACGGTTCGCCGCACGGGTCGCCGGACGGTTCGCCGCACGGGTCGCCGGACGGTTCGCCGCACGGGTCGCCGGGCGGGTCGCCGCACGGGTCGCCGGGCGGGTCGCGGGGCGGTTCGCGGGGCGGTTCGCCGCCTGGTCCGCCGGACGGGGGCGCGGGGGCCGCGCGGGAGCGGGCGCTGGAGGCGTTGCTCGCCGAGCGGAGCAACCGGCCGTTCGACCTGGTCAACGGGCCGCTGCTGCGGGCGACCCTGGTGCGTACCGGGTACGACGAGCACGTCCTGCTGGTCGTCGTGCACCACATCGCCGGGGACGCCTGGTCGATCGAGCAGGTCATGTTCGGGGAGCTGGCGTCGCTGTACACGGCCTTCACCCTCGGGCTGCCGTCCCCCCTCCCGCCGCCCGCACGGCAGTACGCCGACTACGTGCGCGGGCAGCGCGAGCAGCCGGTGGACATCGCCGAAGTGGTGCGCGAGCTCGACGGCGTCCCGGTGCTGGAACTGCCCACCGACCGGCCGCGCCGGGCCGTGCGGGCCACCGAGGGCGGCCTGGTGATCCGCAGGATCCCGCTGGAGCTGTGGCGGGGGATCACCGGGCTGGCGCGGGCCGAGCGGTGCACCCCGTTCATGGCCGTGCTGGCCGCCTACCAGGTGCTGCTCTCCCGCTACACCGGTCAGGACGACTTCTGCGTCGGCACCCCCGTCGCGGGCCGCGCCGAGGAGGAGTTCGAGCAGGTCTTCGGCGTCTTCATCAACACCCTCGCCCTCCGCGCCGACCTGGCGGGCGACCCGACCTTCCGCGAGACGCTCAAGCGGGTGCGGCGGCGCGCCTTCACGATGTACGGCCACGCCTCGGTCCCGTTCGAGCACGTGGTGAGCGAGCTGCGCGTCGACCGCGACCCGGCCAGGACGCCGGTGTTCCAGACGATGCTGATGCTGGGCAACCCGGACGCCGGATCGCTCGACCTCGACGGCATCCGCACCGAGCCGGTGGCGTCGGGCCTGGCCGTGGCCAAGTTCGACCTCTCCCTGGACGTGATCGTCTACCCTACGCACGTCCAGCTGATGTTCGCCTACGACACCGGCCTGTTCGACCGGTCCACGGTGGAGCGGATGGGCGCGCAGCTGGAGACGCTGTTCCGCTCGATCGTCTCCGACCCGGGCCGCCGCCTGTCGCGGCTGGAGATCCTGCCCGCCGCCGAGCGCGCGGTCGTGCTCGGCGGCGCCGCGGCGCCGGATCCGGGGGACCTGCTCTCGGACGGTCCGGCCTGGGATCCGGGGGACGTGCTCTCGGAGGATCCGGTCCGGCCGGTCCGGTCCGTTCACGGGGCGGGGGAGTTCCTCGATCGTCTGATCGCCCGGCAGGCCGCCCGCACCCCCGACGCCCCCGCCGTGATCACTCCTGGCGGTCCCGGCGAGGCGGGCGCCGTTCTCACGTACGGGGCGCTCGACCGGGCCTCGGACGCCGTGGCCGACCGGCTCCGGCCGCTGCTGGAGCGGCCGGCGGGTTCCGGTGCCGCCGAGGGCGGGGAGGCGCTGGTCGCGCTGGCGCTCGCCGCCGGGCCCGAGGCGATCGTGGCGCTGCTGGGCGTCCTCAAGGCGGGCGCCGCCTACCTGCCGCTCGATCCGGCACAGCCCGCCGAGCGGCTGGCGTACCTGCTGGCCGACTCCGGCGCGCGTGCGGTGATCGCGGACGGGGCGGAGCTCGCCGGGTTCACCGGGCCGGTCGTCAGCCGGGCCGACCTGGCTCGCTGGACGCACGGCGGCTCCACCGGAGGGGCGGCGGCGCCCGAGCCCGGCGCGGGGCATCCCGGCCCCGAGGGCCCGCGTACCGGTGACGACACGACGGTCGAGAGGCTCGAGGGCCCGCGTGCCGACGACACGACGGTCGAGAAGGTGGCGGCGCGCGAGCCCGCGCCGGGGCACCTCGACCGGGCCGCCTACGTGATCTACACCTCCGGATCCACCGGGCGCCCCAAGGGGGTCGTCGTCGGTCACCGCACGCTGTCCCACCTGGCCCGGTCGTTCAGAGACCTGCACGGGTTCGGGCCGGGGGAGCGGGTGCTGGCGGTCCCGCCGCTCAGCTTCGACGCCTCGGCGGGGGACGTCTTCCCCGCCCTGATCAGCGGCGCCGCGCTGGTGCTGCACCCCGCTCCCGCCACGCTGACCGGTCCCGCCCTCGCCGCCCTGTGCGCGGAGCACTCGATCACCATGGTCGACACCGCCTCGGCGCTGTGGCAGCAGTGGGTCGAGGAACTGGACGAGATCACCGCCCCGATCACCACGATGATGGTCGGCGGCGAGGGCGTCCCGGTGGAGCGCCTGCGCGCCTGGGCCGCGCTGACCGGCGGCCGGGTCGCGTTCCACAACCACTACGGCCCGACCGAGGCGACCGTCTGCGCCACCTCGTACCGCACGGTCGACGGCGCCGAGCTGGGCACGGCCACGCATCTGCCGATCGGCACCGCGCTGCCGCACACCCGCGTCTACGTGCTCGACCGCCACGGCAACCCGGCCCCGATCGGGGTGCCGGGCGAGATCCACATCGGCGGCGAGTGCCTGGCCCGCGGCTACCTGGGCCGTCCCGGGCGGACCGCCGCGAGCTTCCTGCCCGACCCGTTCTCGCCCCGGCCGGGGGCGAGGATGTACGCCACGGGTGACCTGGGCAGATACCGGCCCGACGGGAACCTGGAGTTCCTGGGGCGCGCCGACCGGCAGGTGAAGATCCACGGCAACCGGATCGAGCCGGGAGAGGTCGAGGCGGCCTGCCTGGCCCACCCCGGCGTCCGCGAGGCCGTGGTCACCGCCGACGCCCGGCGGCTCGTCGCCTACCTGGTGGGGGACCGGCTCACCGTCGCCGAGCTGCGCGCCTTCCTGTCCGGGCGGCTTCCCGGCTACATGCTGCCCGGCGCGGTCGTCACGCTGCCCGCGCTCCCGCTGACCTCGCACGGCAAGGTCGACCTGCGGGCGCTGCCCGAGCCGGACGCGGACGGGCAGGCCCCGGCGTACGAGCCGCCGAGGGAGGGGACCGAGCGGGTCGTCGCCGGGATCTGGGCCGACGTGCTCAAGGTGGATCCCGGTCGCGGGGACAACTTCTTCGACCTGGGCGGGCACTCGCTGCTGGCGCCGCAGATCGTCTCCAGGATCGCCGCGGAGCTGGGGGTGCCGGTCCCGATGACCGCGCTCTTCGCCGCGACCGACCTGGCGGGGCTGGCCGCCGCGGTGGACGAGCGGATCGGCCTCCCCGGTCCCCGGGCGTGGACCCCGGCCCCCGTGGACCTGTACGCGGAGGCGGTGCTGCCCGGCGACATCGCGTACACCGGGGCGCCGGTCCCCGAGGGGCCGCCGCGCCGGGTGCTGCTCACCGGCGCCACCGGCTTCCTCGGCGCGTACCTGCTCGCCGGGCTGCTGGGCACCACCGGGGCCGAGGTCCACTGCCTGGTCAGGGGCGACGGCGCGGCCGGGCGGCTGCGCGACAACCTCGACGGGTACGGGCTCTGGGACGAGCGCTTCGACGGCAGGATCGTCCCGCACGCCGGAGACCTCGGCCTGCCGGGACTCGGCCTGCCCGCCGGGGAGTTCGCGGAGCTGGCGGACTCGGCCGACCTGATCCTGCACAACGGGGCCCTGGTCAACTTCGCGCTGCCCTACCGGCGGCTGCGCCGGGCGAACGTGGACGCCGTCCTGGAGGTCCTGCGGCTGGCCGCGTCCGGCGGCGTCACCACCCCCGTCCACCTCGTCTCGACGCTCGGCGTGCACCTGACCCCCGGGGAGCGCACGGTCAGGGAGGACGACCCGCTGCCCGATCCCGGCCCGCTGCACCTGGGCTACGACCAGAGCAAGTGGGTCGCCGACCGGCTCGCGGGCGCCGCCAGGGAGAGAGGGCTGCCGATCGCGATCCACCGTCCGGCCAGGGTCTCCGCCGACAGCCGCACCGGCCGGTCGGTGCCCGGCGACTTCCTCGGGCGCCTCTTCGCGACCTGCGCCCGCCTCGGCGCGGTCCCCGAGGGGGAACGGATCGACATGGCCCCGGTCGACCACGTCGCCTCGGCGATCGTGCACCTGGCGACGAGCCGGGCCACCGGTGACTTCCACTACCACAACCCGCGCGTGCTGACCTCGGAGGAACTCGCCGAGGGCCTGCGCGAGCACGGTCTCCCGGTACGGCTCATGCCGGGGGACCGGTGGCGGCGGCTGGTCCGCGACCGGCTGGAGCTCGGCGACGACCTGCCGATCGCCCCCTACCCGGCGTTCTTCGCCGAGTACGGCACGCTGCCCGGCCCGTCCTTCGACTGCTCGGCCACCGAGAACCTCCTCGCCGCCGCCGGGCTCGTCTGCCCTCCGGCGGACGGGAAGCTGCTCGACCTCTATCTCGGTGACCACATGGGAGACAACCGTGCATGACGGGATACGCCGGTTCGTCGTCATCTGGGCGGCGCAACTGCTGTCGATCATCGGGTCGAGCCTGACGGGGTTCGTGCTGGGCGTCTGGGTCTACCAGCGCAACGGCTCGGCCACCGAGTTCGTGCTGATCATGCTGTGCGCGGTGCTGCCCGAGGTGCTGCTCTCCCCGCTCGCCGGTTCGCTGGCCGACAGGTGGGACCGCAGGCGGATGCTGATGGCCGCCGACGCCGGGGCCGCCGCGGTCACCGGCGCCCTCGCGCTGCTGCTCGTCCTCGGCTCGCCGGAGGTGTGGCACGTCTACGTGATCACGGTGGCCGGGGCCGTGTTCGGGACCTTCCACATGGCCGCGTACCACGCGATGATGCCGCTGATCATGCCGCAGCGGCACCTGGGCAGGGCCAACGGCCTGATGCAGGTCGCCGACTCCGTGAAGATCGCGGCTCCGCTGCTGGCGGGAACGCTCCTGGTCACGGTCGGCGTCACCGGCGTGGTCGTGATCGACCTGGTCACCTTCCTGCTCACCCGGGTGGTCATGTTCGCCGTACGGCTGCCGCGCGAGGTCACCCGTCCCGGGGCCGCGGCCGCGCCGGAGCCGCTGCGCGGGGACCTGCTGTTCGGCTGGCGCCACCTGCGGGCCAGGCGCGGGCTGTTCCAGCTGGTCGTGGTGCTGGCCGCGTACAACCTGTTCTTCGGGATGTCCGGGGTGCTGGTCCAGCCGCTGATCCTGTCGTTCGGGTCGGCCGCGGTGCTGGGGGCGCTGATGTTCGCGGGCGGCGCGGGGGTCTTCGCCGGAGGGCTGGTTCTGAGCGCGTGGGGCGGGCCGAGGCGGCGGGTGCGCGGCGTCGCGGTGTTCGTCGCCCTGGGAGGGGCGCTGCTCGCCCTGCACAGCCTCGCGCCCTCGCCCTGGCTGATCGCGGTGGTGGCGCCCGCCTTCCTGTTCACGCTGCCGTTCGTGCAGGGCACCGGGATGACCGTGCTGCAGGTCAAGACCGACCCCGCGGCGCTGGGCCGGGTCCTCGGCACGGTCCGCGCGCTCACCCAGACCGCCACGGTGCTCACCTACCTGGCCGCGGGGCCGCTGGCCGACCAGGTCTTCGAGCCGATGCTCGCCCCCGGCGGGGCGCTCTCCGGCACCCTCGGCGCCGTGATCGGCACGGGCGAGGGGCGGGGCATCGCGGCGATCTTCCTGATCACCGGCCTGTGCCTGGTGCTGCTCGCACCGCTTGCCTACCTCCAGCCGCGCCTGCGGAAGGTGGAGTCCGAACTGCCCGACGCCGAGGACGTGCACGCCCCTGCGGAACCCGCCGCGGGACGCGGTGAGGCCGACCCGGGAACCGACGTCGCGCACGTCGCGCAAGGAGACCACGTCGCGCAAGGAGACCACGTCGCGCAAGGAGACAGCGATGCCGCTCTATCTCGACCCTGAGGAACTCCGCGGGGCGCCGGGCCCCCACCTCGACCTGATCGGCGCGATGGCGTTCCGGGCGGCGGGGGCCGCCCAGCGCCTGGGGGTCTTCGAGGCGCTCATGCCCGGCCCGCTCCCCGTGACGGAGCTGGCCGCCAGGACGGGCACCGACCCGGCCGGGCTCGCCGTGCTGCTGGAGGCGCTCGCCTCCCTCGGCTACCTCGACCGGGCGCCGGGCCGGGTGTACGGCAACAGCCCGATGGCCGCGGGCACCCTGGACCGGCGGAGCCCGTGGAGCTACGCTCCCGCGCTGGCCTTCTGGCAGGACGTGCTGGCCGAGCTCTGGGACGGGCTGGAGGAGTCGGTGCGCACCGGCACCCCCCAGGCCGACTTCTACGCCTGGCTGGAGGAACGGCCAGGGACGCTGGCGGAGTTCCAGGGCATGCTCGACGGGATGGCCGCCGGGCTCGCCCCGCTGGTCGCCGCGGCCGCGCCCCACCCCGGGGAGCGCCTGCTCGACGTCGGCGGCGGGCACGCCCGCTACACCATCGCGTTCTGCCGGGCGCACCCCGGGCTCACCGCGACGATCGCCGACCTGCCGAACGCCCTGGAGGGCGGCCGGGCCAGGATCGAGGCGGCCGGGCTGGGCGACCGCGTCACCGCGCTCCCCGGCGACCTGGCCGGCCCCGGCGCCGACCTCGGCACCGGGTACGACACCGCGCTGCTGTTCAACCTCTGTCACGGGTTCGACGAGGCGGGCAACCGCGCGCTGTTCAGGAGGGTGGCCGGCGCGCTGCGTCCCGGCGGCGCGGTGGTCGTGCTGGAGACCTTCGCCGACCTGCCCGAGGGCACGCCCCCGATGGTCGAGGCGTTCATCCGTGCCTTCGGCCTCAACCTCGCCACCACCCAGGGCGGCGGGATCCACTCCTTCGCCGACGTCGCCGCCTGGCTGTCCGGCGCCGGATTCGGCCGGATCGAGCGGCGGCACGTCGACGGCCCCAACGAACTGCTCGTCGCCCGCCTGGAGACCACATGAAGATCACCGTCATCGGAGCGGGCCCCGCGGGGACCCTCCTGGCCTGCTACCTGGCCAGGCGCGGCTTCCGGGTGGAGGTCTACGAGCGGCGGGCCGACCCCCGGCTGCTCGACGAGGACGAGAGCAGGTCGATCAACCTCGGGCTGTCGGCCAGGGGCATCGCGGCGCTCACCGACATCGGCCTGATGGACACCCTGTGGCCGCTCACCGTCCCGATGCGCGGCCGGGCCATCCACCTGCCCGGCGGCGCGGTGCCGTTCCAGCCCTACGGCGCCCACGAGGGGGAGATCCTCCACTCGGTCCTGCGCCGCGACCTGATCACCACGCTCGTCGACCACGCCGAGGCCCAGCCGGGGGTGACCTTCCACTTCCGGCACCGGCTGGCCGGCCTGGACCGCGAGACGGCCGCCGCGCGCCTCGTCCACGAGGAGACCGGGGTCGCGAGCACCGTCGCGGGCGACGCGGTGATCGGCGCGGACGGCGCGTTCTCGCAGGTGCGGGCGCACATGCACCACGGGCTGCGGGCCGAGCACCACCAGGAGACCCTGGAGTGGGGCTACAAGGAACTCACCATCCCCGCCGCCGGCGACGGGTCGGCCAGGACCAGGCTGGAGGCCCTGCACGTCTGGCCCGGCGAGGACGCCCTCATCGTCGCCCACCCCAACCGCGACAACTCGCTCACCGGCACGCTCTTCCTGCCCGCCGAGCGGTTCGGCGAGATCACCGACCCCGAGGAGTTCCTCGGGGAACGCTTCCCGGACACGCTCGGCCTCATGCCCCACCTGGCCAAGGAGTACGCCGAGCACCCGGTGGGGCACCTGGTGTCGATCCGCACCTCGCCCTGGCACCACCGGGACCGGGTGGCGCTCATCGGCGACGCCTGCCACGCCGTCTACCCCTTCTACGGCCAGGGCATGAACTCGGCGCTCGAGGACTGCACGGTCCTCGACCGCTGCGTGGGCGATCACCCCGGAGACCTCGGGGCCGCCTTCGCCGAGTACCAGCGGCTGCGCAAACCGCACACCGACGTGCTCGACGAGCTGTCCAAGCAGAACTTCGTGGAGCTGCGCGACCGGCTCCGCTCCCCGCTGCACCTGCTGCGCAAGAAGGCGGACCTGCTGCTCGCCCGGGCGTTCCCCGGCCGGTGGGTCCCGCTCTACACGATGATCTCCCACACCACCGTCCCGTACGCGGACGCGCTCGCCCGCGCCCGGCGGCAGGACGCGCTCCTGCGCGGGGCGGGGGCGGCGGTGGCCGTCGCCGGGCTGCTCGCCGCCGCTCCGGCCGTCCGCCGTCTCGTACGCGGTGCCGACCCCGACGCACGCCGCACCGTCCTCGCACGTCTCGTACGCGGTGCCGACTCCGACGCACGCCGCACCGTCTTCGCACGTCTCGTACGCCTCACGCGCTTCGCACGTCGCGCACGCCTCGCACAGCGAAACACCCGGAAGGGCGAACCACCATGCTGACCGATCCCGCGGACCCTTCTCGCGTCCTCCTGGAGACCGTCGATCTGGCCGGTGACCACGATCTGGTCCTGCGCTACCGCACCCCGCTCAGGGAGATCGTCACCTGGGCACGAGAGTATCTCTGCCGCCCCCACGAGGAACTGGGCAGGAAGGGGCCCGTCTGCCCGTACGCCCAGACCGCGCTGGACCGCGGCACCTTCTACCTGGCGGTCCGCCCCGGGCGGCCCGGCGGGCCCGAGGCGGCCGAGGCCCTCGCCGGCTACCGCGACTGGTTCCCGAGGCTGCCCGCCACGCCGGGGGTGTCCGCGCAGTACCGGACGATCCTGGTGCTCTTCCCCGACCTGCCGGACTCCGAGGCCGCCGCGGTGATCGACCACGCCCAGGAGGCGCTCAAGTCGCGTTACGTCTCGGAAGGGCTGATGATCGGGGAGTTCTACCCCGGCCCGCCGCCCAAGGCGGGGCTGTGGAACCCCGCCTTCCTGCCGCTGGGCAGCCCGGTCCCGCTGCTGGCGATCCGGCACATGGTCGCCACCGACTTCCCGTTCCTGCGCGACGACCCCGCGCAGGTCGCGGCGTACCTGGAACGTTTCGGCGACCGCCCGCCGGCCGCCCTCAGGGCGGAGATCCAGGCCGTCGCCGGCCGCTACGGCCTGGTGCCCGCGAACACGTCCTGCGCGCCGTCCCTGACAGCGTCCTGACCGTCCTGACCGTCCTGACCGTTCTCGGCGTTCCGGCGAGAACGCGAGCGACGACAGCGACGGCACGGCCCGCCCCCGCGGTTCTCGCGAGAGCGGGCCGTGCCGCCGCCGGTACGTCCCGCCGGCCCGGTGTCTCCGGGCGGCGGGACGAGCCGTGGGGTGTGGCCGGTGCCGTCAGACGCCGAGGAGCTCGGCGGCGGCCTGGGCGTTGGCGCGGGCGGCGCCGTAGGTGGCCAGGTAGGTGACGCCCTCCGGGCGCCAGATCGGCAGGCCCATCTCGACCACCGTGGCGTCGGGACGGGCGGCCAGCAGCGCGGAGACCACCGACTGGCTGGCCTCGTAGCGGTGCGCGTCCTTGACGACGACGATCAGGGAACGGCCCGAGGCACGTTCCAGGATGTCCGGCACGTCGGCCGCCTCCGGCTTGACCCGCAGCACCTCCGCCTGCGGCAGCAGCGGAGTGAAGCCCCACGGCACGTCGCCGACCGCGATGGTCGGCGGGGTGTCCACCTCGACCACCAGCGGGTCGACCAGGGGAGACGCCGAGCCGGTGAGGCTGACCGCGCGGCGGGCGGCGGTGAGGCCGATCACGTCCCGCTCGGCCTCGCCGGTGCGGGGCGTGCCGAACCAGGCGCGCAGGGCGGCGACCCGCTCGGCCGCCGCCTCCAGGCGGGCCACGGGCAGCCGCCCGTCGTGGACGGCCGCGACGATCTCGTCCACGATGCGGCGGACGTCGTCCTCGGTGGGGATCGGGCCGAGGCAGAGCAGGTCGGCTCCGGCGGCCAGGGAGAGCACCGAGCCCCCGGCGAGACCGTACGCGGCGGTGACGGCCTTCATGTCGAGGGCGTCGGTGACGATCACACCCTCGTAGCCCATCTCGCCGCGGAGCAGGCCGGTCAGGGCGGCGGGGGAGAGCGTCGCGGGAAGCGCGCCGGTGACGGCGGGCACGCGGACGTGCGCGGTCATGACGGACCTGGTCCCGGCGTCGATCGCGGCGCGGAAGGGCACCAGCTCGCGCTCGCGCAGCAGCTCCACGGAGGCGTCGACGAGCGGGACCTCCAGGTGGGAGTCCTGCCGGGTCGCGCCGTGGCCGGGGAAGTGCTTGACGCAGGCGGCCACTCCCGCCGACTGCAGGCCGTGGACCGCGGCGACGGTGTGCCGGGCGACGAGCGCGCTCTCCGCCCCGAACGAGCGGGTGCCGATCACCGGGTTGTCGTCGGCGGTGTTGACGTCCGCGGACGGGGCCATGTCCAGGTTGACGCCGCAGCGGGCCAGGTCGTCGCCGATGGACCGGTAGACCCGCCGGGTGAGCTCGACGTCGTCCACGGCGCCGAGGGCGGCGTTGCCGGGGTACGGGCTGCCGACGTGGTAGGCGAGCCTGGTGACGTCACCCCCCTCCTCGTCCAGCGATATGACCGGATCGGCGGCCTCGCGCAGCCGGGAGGTGAGAGCGGACAGCTGTGCGGCGTCGGCGACGTTGAAACCGAAGAGGGTGACGCCGCCGAGACCGTTCTCCAGCTCCCGCAGGACCCACTCGGGTGCCTCGGTGCCCTGGAACGCGGCGAGCAGCGTGCCGGCCGCGAGACGACGCAGCCCCTGATCGCCGCGATCCGCGATGAACTCAGACATGGCGGTAGGTGTTCCTTACCTGAGATGTAGGGGGGTGTCGGACATGGATGTAAACAGAGAAAACAGAGCAGGGCTGGTACGGCCCGCGCCTTGTGGGTGCGTGCCGTACCAGCACCAATGGGATCAGCCCTTGACGGCACCCGCGACGAGGCCGGAGACCATCCGCCGCTGCACCAGAAGGAAGAAGACGATGACCGGGATGGTCATCAGGGTGGAGGCGGCCATGATGGCGCCCCAGTCGACCGACCGCTGGCTGACGAAGTAGCGCAGCGCCACGGGCATGGTGTAGTTGCCCTGGTCGCTGATGAGCGTCAGCGCGAACACGAACTCGTTCCACGCGGTGATGAACGAGAAGATGCTGGTCGCCACCAGCCCGGGGGCCACCAGCGGGAACAATACCTTCCAGAAGGTGGCGAACCGGCTGGCGCCGTCGATCCAGGCGGCCTCCTCCAGCTCCTTGGGCACCGCCGCGACGAAGGTGCGCAGCATCCAGATGGCGAACGGCAGCGTCATGGCGACGTTCACCACGATGAGGCCGAGGAGCTGGTCGTACAACCCGGCACGCCTGACCATGATGAACAGCGGGATGAGCAGCGCCTCGCCGGGGACCATCTGCACGATGAGCAGCAGGATCAGGAACGAGGTGCGGAAGCGGAACCGGAAGCGGGCCACCGCGGTCGCCGCCAGCAGGGAGAACACCGCGCCGACGAGCACGGTGCCGAGGGCCACGACGGAGCTGTTGAGCAGATACTGCCAGATGGAGTGGCCCGCGATGCCCTCGGTGAAGACCCGCTTCACGTGTTCGAGCGTGGGATCGGTGGGGAACGGGATGAAGTCCGTCGTGAAGATCTGCTGCCTGCTCTTGAAGGCCGTGCTCACCATCCAGTAGACGGGGAACACCGCGAACAGGAACACCACGACGGCCGTGGTGTTCAGGCCGATCCTGCCGAGCCGTTTGCGCGTTCTCGGGTTTCCCCGGGGGGCCTTGCGCGGAGCCCGGGTGTCGTAGGTGGTCATCGCACGTCCTCCGTCTTCACGATCTGGCGGACGTAGAAGAAGGTGATGACGAGCAGGATCAGCGTCAGCACCACCGCGATGGCCGCGCCCATGCCCATCTTGGGCGGCGCGCTGAAGGCCTGGGTGAAGGCGAACAGCGACAGGTTGTACGCCTCCCGGTTGGACGTGCCGCCCGCCAGCACGAACAGCTGGGTGAAGACCTTGAAGTCCCAGATCACCGAGAGCACCGTCAGCACCGCGAAGACCGGCTTCAGCAGCGGGAAGGTGATCTTCCAGAAGATCCGCCACGCGGAGGCGCCGTCCACCCTCGCGGCCTCGTACAGCTCCTGGGAGATGCTCTTCAGCCCGGCCAGGATCGAGACGGCGATGAACGGGAACGACGCCCAGACCACCGCGATGATCAGCACGATGTAGATGGTGAACGCGTCGTTCAGCCACGGCTCGCCGGTCCAGTCGGAGCGGCCGAACAGCAGCGAGGAGAACCAGTCGGGCAGCGCGTTCAGCAGCCAGTTGATGACGCCCGACTCCGCGTCGAACAGCCAGCGCCAGATGATCGCGGTGGCGATCTGCGGGGTGGCCCAGGCGGCCATGATGCCGACGATGAGGAAGGTCGACATCTTCTTGCCCAGCTTGTGCAGGAGCAGGCCGACCAGCGTGCCGAGGATCAGGGTGCCCGCCACCGTGACGACGGCGAAGACGACGGTGTTGCGGAGCGACGACCAGAACAGCTCGGACTCGATCAGCTTCTGGTAGTTCTCGAAGCCGACGGTCTCGGCCGGCGCTCCCCTGACCTGCCGCAGTCCCACGTTCTGGAAGGACATGACGACCATCTGGTACAGCGGGTAGAGCAGCAGGCCGGCGATGACGAGCAGGCCGGGGACGAGCAGCGCGTAGGGGACCACCCAGGCGGGCAGTCCGCTGGACCTGCGCGGGGGCGTGGCGCCTCGGGGCCCCCGCGCCGGGACGGAGGGGGTGCCCCCGTCCCGGGCGATGGTTGAGGTGTTCGCCATGGTTACTGGTTCAGGATCTCTTCGAGTTCCTTGTTGGCGTCGGCCAGCGCGGTGTCGACGTCCTTCTTGCCCTCGATGACCGAGCGGGCCGCGCTCTGCAGGACCGCCTTGGTGTCGTTCGCCTCGGCCCAGTTGGTGTCGTTCGGGAAGCCCTTGGCGACCTTGAAGGTCTCGGCGAACGGAGCCTGCACCGGGTCGGCCGCGTACTCGGTCAGAGCCTCCGGGTAGAGCGGGAGCAGGCCGCCCTCCTTGGCGTAGCGGGTGCCGAACTCCTTGCCGGCGGCGAGCTTGACGTACTCGGCGGACAGTTCGACGTTCTTGGTGTCCTTCCAGATGGCGATGTCGTTGCCGCCCTGGAAGGCCGGGGCCGGGCCGCTGCCGTCCTTGGCCGGGAGCGAGAAGAAGGCCATCTTCGCGTCGTCGACCTTGCCGCCGCTCTGCTCCTTGATGGTGGTGATGTCCCAGCCGCCGGTCACGTACATGCCGACCTTGCCGTTGGCGAAGCGGGTCGCGATGTCGACCGAGTTCTGGGTGAGGGCGGACTTGCGCGAGACGCCGTGCTTGGTCACCAGGTCGGTGTAGTACTGGAAGCCCTCCTTGAAGCCGGGCTCCGTCAGCTTGCCGGTCCACTTGCCGCCCTCGAAGGCGGCGAAGTCGCCGCCGGCCGACCAGACGAACGGCGACAGCGACATGTTGGCGTCGGAGCCGCCGTTGAAGGCGAAGCCGTCGACGTCCTTGCCCTTCTCGGCGACGATCTTCTTGCCCGCCGCGACGAGGTCCTCCCAGGTCTTGGGCACCTCGATCTTCAGGTCCTCGAACCAGTCCTTGCGGTAGAGGACGGCGCGGGTGCCGCCACCCCACGGGGCGGCGTAGATCTTGCCGTCGACCGTCTCGTAGCCCCACAGGTTCTGCGGGATCTGCTGGAAGTCGGGGGTGGCCTTGACGACGTCGGTGATGTCGGTCAGCGCGTCCTGCGCGACCCACGCGGCCACCTGGTCGTTGCCGAACTCGGTGACGTCGGGGCCCTCGCCGCCGGCGAGCGCGGCGGTCCACTTGGCCTGCGCGTCAGGCCAGGGCACCCACTGGAGCTTGACGTCGGCGCCGGTGGTCTCCTTGAACTTGGCGTTCAGGTCGGCCATCAGCTTGTTCTGCTTCTCGTCGGGAGCGCCGAGGCGCCAGACGGTCAGCGTCTGACCCGCGAACTTGGGGCCGGACGCGGCGGGCGCCGACGCCTGGTTCTCGGCGGCCGGTGTCGGCTCGCTGCTTCCGCACGCGGCGAGCCCCAGGGCGAGGGCGGCGGTGGTGGCCGTCGTGGTGGCGATTCTCGCGAACTTCACTGGAGTTCTCCCTTTCAGGCTTTCGCCAGGGTTTGCGCTCTGTTATGGCCGGGGTCCCCCGCGACCCTCTGCACTCACTGGGAGCGGTCGGAACTACCGCAACCCGCGGTTCCGATCGCTTGCCTGCGGGCTGACTAGGGTTAAACTAACAAGAAACTTTCTTAAAAGAAACGATCGTTAGCGGATCGTGACGGGGAGGACGACCTTGCCCACACGCCCGGGGACACCCCGGCTGCTGCGCCGGCTCAACGACCGCGCGGCGCTGGAACTCCTGCTGTCCAGCGGCCCTCTCACCCGGGCCGAGCTGGGAGAACATACCGGGCTCTCCAAGGTGACCGCCGGTCAGCTGCTCTCCAGACTGGAGGAGCGCGACCTCGTCGCGGTGGTCGGCGAGCAGGCGGGCGGGCGCGGCCCCAACGCCGCGCTCTACGGGGTGGTGCCCTCCTGCGCGTACGTGGCCGGGCTCGACGTGCTGCCCGGCAGGATCAGCGCCGGGGTCGCCGACATCACCGGCACCATCGTCGCCGAGGTCTCCGCGGACCCCAGCGGTCACGAGGACCCGGTACGGCTGGTGCGCAGCGCGGTCGGTCAGGCGTGCGCGTCGGCGGGCATCGGCGCCGACCGGCTGCGCGCCTTCGTGATCGGCACCCGCGGCGTCGTCGACCCCGGCACCGGCGACGTGCGATTCTCCTTCGACCTGCCCTCCTGGCACAACGGCGTGCTCGCCGAGCTCCGCCGCGACCTCGGTGTCCCGGTGACGATAGAGAACGACGTGAACCTGGCCGCGCTGGCCGAGCGCGCGTACGGGGCCGCGCTGGGCGTCGACGACTTCGTGCTCGTCTGGGCGGGGGTCGGGCAGGGGCTCGGCGTCATGCTGGGCGGGCGGCTGCACCGCGGCTTCACCGGCGGCGCGGGCGAGATCGGCTGGCTCCCGGTGCCCGGCGAGCCGCTCCCCACCGACGTGAGCGAGCCCCAGTCGGGCTCGTTCCAGCGCCTGGTCGGCGGCGACGCCGTGACCGGGCTCGCGAACGCCCACGGCATCGGTTTCTCCGCCTCCGGGGCCTCGGGGGCCTCCGGAGGCGATCCCGACGCCGGTTCTGTGGGAGACCTCGTCCGTACGGCCGTCGCGGAGGGCGCCGAGGCGTTCCTGGACGAGCTGGCCGGACGGCTGGCCGTCGGCGTCGCCGCCGTCGCGGTGGTCCTGGACCCCGGACTCATCGTGCTCAGCGGCGACGTCGGCAGGGCCGGGGGAGACGCGCTCGCCGCCAGGGTGCAGGACGCCGTCGCCCGGGTCTGCCCGAGCCAGCCCCAGGTCGTGGTCTCGCGGGTCAGGGGCAACCCCGTACTGCGCGGTGCCCTGGTGTCGGCGCTGCAGCAGGCCCGCGAGCAGGTGTTCTCGGACACGGTCTGACGCCCCGCGCACGGGTCCGGCCCGGGTCCCGTCGCGACGGGACCCGGGCCGGACCGGCGTACCGCGTTCTCCGGGCACGGGCGCGAGTACGGGCGCAGGGACGACGGTCCGGTGCTCCCGTTCCCCGTGGGCAGGGTCGGTGCACTGTGGCTCTTGAGGAAGAATTGCCACCATGCCTGACATCGTTCTGATCTCCGATGCCCGAGTCGCCGCGATCCCCGTCGAGGAGTCCGGGGAGCGGCTGGTCGACGTCCGGGGGCGGCTGCGGACGGACGAGCGGCTCGCCGACCCCGAGGGGGCCTTCGCCCACCTCAGGCTCGGGCTGCTGACCAGGCTGGAGGAGGCGCAGGCGCAGCTTCCCGGGGGATACCGGCTGCTGGTCGTGGAGGGATACCGGCCGCCGGCGACGCAGAAGAAGATCTTCGACGGATACTCGGCGGAGCTCCGGGCGCTGTATCCGGATATGTCGCCCGCGGAGCTGCGCGCCGCGGCGAGCCGCTACGTGTCGCCCGTCGAGATCGCCCCGCACACCGCGGGGGCCGCGGTCGACCTGACCCTGGCCGCAGACGACGGGACCGAGCTCGACATGGGCACCCGGCTCAACGCCACCCCCGAGGAGAGCGACGGCGCCTGCTACACCGACGCCCCCGGTCTGTCCCCCGAGGCGCGCCACCACCGCAAGCTCCTCGGCGTCGCCCTCGACGCGGTCGGGCTGGTCAACTATCCCACCGAGTGGTGGCACTGGTCCTACGGCGACCGCTACTGGGCGATGACCACCGGCTCCCCGGCCGCCCTCTACGGCCCGGTCTCCATCTGACCTTTCCGTACGGCGACTGAGGAGTGGTACGGATCAGCCGGTGGTCCGGATGCCTGCCGCCGGGAAGTCCCGCCTCCGCCACCCGGACATCGAGCCGCCGGGGCGCTCCCGCTGGCGGGAGCGGGGCGTTGGCGTCGGCCGTGCCGGGGCCGCGGCGTAGACCGGCGGACCGCGTGTCAGGCGGAGGGCGTGCAGGTCGCGAGGGCCGACAGGAGTTTGTTCATCGCGGAGCCGGCGCCGGCGGTCGTCGTCGGGCCCAGGGCGACGAGGCTGGAGATGAGGACGGCGAGTTCCGCCACGTCCAGGGTGAGCGGCGCGGCTTCGCTCGTCAGCGCGAGCCACGTTCCGCCCCCGGGGCCGCGCCGGGAGCGTACCGGGACACCGGAGTCGCGCAGCCGGGCCAGGTCGCGCTCGATGCTGCGCCGTGACGCTCCGACGACGCGTGCGAGCTCGCCGGTCGGGACCGGGACGCCACGGCGGGCGACGAGGATCTCGACGAGTCGCTGCTGGCGCTCGACCCTGCGCAGGGTGAGGAGCGCGTCGCGCGAGGCGGCGGCGAGGGCCACGGACTGACTCATCACGATCCATCTGAGATCCCGCCACCGGCGTGGCGGCATCTCAGCCTAGCGTGGGGCACATGAACACACTCACGCACGCCGACGAGAGTGCCCGGGCCTTCTTTCAGGACTACCGCGACGCGCTGCTGTCGCGCGATGTGGAGCGCATCGCCGACTCCTACCACTGCGACGTCCTGATCGCGTTTCCCGATCAGATCCGGGCCGTCACCGACCCTTCCCAGACGCGCGAGTTCTTCAAGAACGCGATCGGCCAGTACGACGGAGTGGAGGAGGCCATCCCGTCGATCACGGTGATGGGTGCCACCGAGCACAGTATCTGGGCCGATGTCAGCTGGGACTACGGCGGCGCGGCCCCCGCCGAACGCCTGGTGTACCAGCTGCTCAGGACCGCCCGCGGGTGGCGAATCGGAGTGCTGACCCCGCGCTGAGGAACCGGGCGGGAATCGACACCGGCCCGGGGCGTGCCGCGGGGCCCCACGCCGTCGCGCCTGCCGGGAACCGGCTACGCGCGCAGGTGGGCCAGAAGTTCGTCCCCGGCGGGATAGGGACGTTCCCCGGGCAGCAGCCGGGTCGCGGCGTCCTGCTCGCCCTCGCGCAGGAGTGTATGGATCTCATGGACGAGCGGGGTGACGTCGGTGACGGCGACCGTCCACTCGTCCGCGTACCGACGCGCGCCCTCGCCCGAGAGGCCGAGTTGCAGCGAGCGGTGGGGCAGCGGCCGCAGGTGGAGATCGCGTTCGGGGTCCCACTGCACCCGGACCGGCGCCTGCCGCAGATCCCGCCTCCAGGTGGCCCGGTCGGGGTGAAGCCCTGGCTCGTAGTGCGACAGGCACGCGTGGCGCAGGGCCCATTCGAACCCCTCGCGGGTGATCTCGATGGCCAGGACGGTCTCCTGCCTCTCCTTGGTGCCCCAGCCGCAGCGGTACATCATCCACAGGAACGACGGCTTGACCCACGTCATCCGATCCCGTTTCCAGGTGGCCGGGAAGCGGCCGAGACGAGCGGTGGGGAGACCGATCTCCGGAGCGTAGGCCTGGTAGACGGTGATCGTGGACGCGCTGTGGACCGCCCGGATCCCGTGCCTCGGTTCTTCCATGGCGAACAGGATGAACCCTGCCACATGGGAGAAGCCACCCGTTATCAGGCGGTGTGCTGGTACGTCGAGTAGGTCAGGTAGCCCGCGTCGCCGCCCTGGTAGTACGTCGCCTCGTCGACGGGAGCGATGGGGAGGCCGGTACGCAGCCGCTCGACCAGGTCGGGGTTGGCGAGGAACCCGCGGCCGAAGCTGATGAGGTCGGCGCCCAGCCCGAGCCAGTGGTCGGCCTCGGCCCGTCCGGTCTGCTTGGGGCCCATCGGCAGCACCGGGTTCATGACGAGGGTGCCCGGCCACGCGCGGCGCAGCCCGACCAGCACCTCTTCGTCGGCGGTGGCCTCAAGGTGAATGTAGGCCAGGTCGAGGTGGGCCAGCTCGGCCAGCAGCGCGGCGTACAGCTCAGGGATGTCGGTCTCCTCCACGCCCCAGAACGTCACGCCCGGGGAGAGGCGGATCCCGGTCCTGGCCCCGCCGACGGCTTCGGCGGTCGCGGACACCGCCTCGACGGCGAACCGGATCCGGTTGGCCACCGAGCCTCCGTAGCGGTCCGTGCGAAGGTTGGCGTTCGAGGAGAGGAACTGCGAGATCAGGTAGCCGTTCGCGCCGTGCAGCTCCACGCCGTCGAAGCCGGCCTCGACGGCCCGGCGGGCGGCCCGGCCGTAGGACTCGGCGTGCTCGGGCACCTCGGCGGTGTCCAGGGCGCGCGGCATCGGCGCGGGCCGGGGGCCGGACGGGGTGAACACGTCGCCGACGGCCGGGACCGCCGAGGGCCCGACCGGCTGCGCACCGGTGGTGTCGGGGTGGGAGACCCGTCCGCCGTGCATGAGCTGGGCGAAGATCCGCCCGCCGTTGGAGTGTACGGCGGCGGTCACCGGCCGCCACGCGGAGACCTGCTCGTCGGTGTGCAGTCCCGGCGTGCCCGGGTTGGACTGCCCGATCAGGCTCGGCTGCACACCCTCGGAGACGATCAGCCCGGCCGTCGCGCGCTGGGCGTAGTACGTCGCCATCGACGGTGTCGCCAGCCCGCCGGCGGCGGCCCGGATTCGCGTCATCGGGGCCATCACCATTCGGTTGGGCAGCGTCAGGTCGCCGAGCCGATAGCTGTCGAAAAGGGTCGTCACGTCGTCCTCCATGGTCGTCGATCCCGGATCGCGGGTACGGTGAGTACGCTAGAAGCTCACATCAATGTCAGAGGCAAGCTCTGTGTTGCAGATCACACTGGGAGGGCGACGTGCGCATCGGTGAGCTCGCGTCACGGACCGGGGTCAGTGTCCGGTCGCTGCGCTACTACGAGGAGCAGGGGCTGCTCACCAGCACCCGCAGCTCCAGCGGCCAGCGGCACTATACGGACAACGAGGTCGAGCGGGTCGCGTTCATCCAGCGCCTGTACACCGCGGGCCTGTCCAGCCGCACCATCGCCGAACTGCTCCCGTGCACCGAGTCGCCCAGCACGGAGAACTCCGACGCCGCCCTGGAACGGATGGCACAGGAGCGTGACCGGCTCTCCGCGCACATCGGCGACCTCATCCGCACCCGCGACGCGCTCGACGGGCTGATGGCCGTGAACCGAGCACATCGTGAGCAGCTGCGGGTGCCGCTGGCCGGCTGACCACCACCGGCGCCTCCTTCGGGCTCGCTCGCCCCTCCTCCGGTCCGGCCGGTGAACCGGGAGGTCGTCCCGCGTCCCGGGGAACCGCGGCCTCGTGCCGCCCGCGGCGTCGGTCCCTCGCCGGAGGCGTGGGGGACAATCGAGGCCATGCGGTTCGGCGTCCTCGGTTCCCTGGAGGTGCGGTCCCCCACCGGTGAGGAGATCTCCGTGGGCGGGCCCCGGCCGCGTGCCCTGCTCGTGATGCTGCTGCTCGACGCGGGCCGGGTGGTCGGCGTGCGGCGTCTGATCGACGGCCAGTACGGCGACGATCCCCCGGCCGGTGCCGCCAACGCGGTGCAGGCCCAGGTCTCCCGGCTGCGCCGGAGCCTGCCCGCCGAGGTGATCGAGTTCCACGGGACCGGCTACCGGCTCGTGGCCGACCCCGACGACGTCGACGCCCACCGGTTCGAACGGCTGGCCCGCGAGGGGCGGCGGCTGCTGGCGGAGGGGCGTCACGCCGCCGCCGCCGGCTCGCTGCGGGAGGCGCTCGCCCTGTGGCGCGGGCCCGCGCTGGCCGACCTGCCCTTCGGGCGGGCATGGGCGGCACGGCTGGAGGAACTCCGGCTGACGGCGACGGAGGATCTCGCGGAGGCGGAGTCGGCCCTTCCCGAGGGCGGCTCGGTGACTTCGGCGGCTTCGGTGGCGGAGCTGCAGCGGCTGGTGGCCGCGCATCCGCTGCGGGAGCGGCTGCGGGGCCGGCTGATGCTCGCTCTGCGGGCGGCGGGGCGGCAGGCCGAGGCGCTGGCGGTGTTCGAGGAGGCCAGGCGGCTGCTCGCCGAGGAACTCGGCGCCGATCCCTCGCCCGAGCTCGCCGCGATCCATCTGGCCGTCCTGCGCGCCGAGCGGCCCGCGCCGCCACGGCGGGGGCTCGCGGCCCAGCTCACCAGCTTCGTGGGACGCGAGCGGGAGCTGGAGCGGATCGCCGCGCTGCGCGACTCGCGGCTGGTCACGATCACCGGGCCCGGCGGCATCGGCAAGACCCGGCTGGCGATCGAGGCGGCCGGACGCGGGCGGCGCGAGGTGTGCTTCGTCGACCTCTCCCCGCTCGGCGGCCCTGCCGCGTCCGGTGGTCCCGTTCTGCCTGGCGGTCCTGTTCTGCCCGGTGGTCCCGGTACGTCAGGCGGTCCCGTTCTGCGCGGTGGTCTCGGCCCGTCAGGCGGTCCCGTTCTGCGCGGTGGTCTCGGCCCGTCAGGCGGTCACGGTACGGCAGGCGACGGTGACCAGGTGGTCCGCGCGGTGCTCGGCGCGCTCGGGCTGCGCGAGCCCGGGTTCCACGCGCCGCGCCCGGCCGATCTGGTGGAGCACCTGGTGGCGGCTCTGCGCGGGCGGGACCTGCTGCTCGTCCTCGACAACTGCGAGCACGTGAACGACGCCGCCGCCACGCTGGCCCGCGGGCTGCTGGGCGAGTGTCCCGGGCTGGCCGTCCTGGCCACCGGGCGCGAGCCCCTCGGCATCACCGGCGAGACGCTGGTGCCGCTGGCACCGCTGGAGACCCCGCCGCCGGACTCCTCGCCGTCCGCCGCCCTGGACTGTCCGGCCGTGCGGCTGTTCGCCGACCGGGCGGCGGCCGTACGGCCGGGATTCGAGGTGCGGCGGGCCAACGTGGAGACGGTCGTCCGGATCTGCGCGGCACTGGACGGGCTGCCGCTGGCCATCGAGCTGGCGGCCGCGCGGCTGCGCTCCTTCACCGTCGAGGAGATCGCCACGCGCCTGGAGGAGCACGGCCGGTTCCGGCTGCTGTCGCGCGGCGACCCCACGGCGGCGGCCCGCCACCGGACCCTGCGCGCGGTGGTGGAGTGGAGCTGGGACCTGCTCTCGCCCAGGGAGAAGGTGCTGGCCAGGCGGTTCGCCGTGTTCGCGGGAAGCGCGTCCCTGGAGGCGGCCGAAGGGGTCTGCGAGGTGGAGGACGCGGCCGGGCTGCTGGCAGACCTGGTGGACAGGTCGCTGGTCGTGGCGGACGGCGACCGCTACCGGATGCTCGACACGATCAGGCTGTTCTGCGCGGAACGGCTGGTGGAGGCGGGCGAGGAGGACCGCCTGCGCGGCGGCCACGCCCGCCACTTCCTCGACCTGGCCCGGCGCGCCGATCCCCACCTGCGCCGGGCCGAGCAGCTCCGGTGGCTGGCCAGGCTCTCCGCCGAGCACGACAACCTGACGGCCGCGCTGCGCTGGGCCGTGCGCGACGACAGGGAGACGGGGCTGCGGCTGGTCGCCGCGCTGGCGGCGTACTGGTGGCTGGGCGGCCGGCGCGGCGACGCGGGGGAGGCGGCGGCCGAGCTGCTCGAGGCGACCGGTCGTCCCCTCCCCGGGCTGGAGGAGGAGTACGTCATGTGCGTGGCACACGCCGTGCCCCGAGCGTTGCCGGAACACTGGGAACGGGCCGAGGCGATCATGCGGTCGCGGGACCGGCCGCTGCGGTACCCGTTCGCCGAAGCGTTGTGGGGCATGTCCGCCGGGCCGCCGAGGTCGACGCCGCCCGCCGGGCCCGAGACCGACCGGCTGTTCGGTTCCGATCCGTGGAGCCTGGCCCTGGCCGGGCTGGGCCGCGCCCTGCTGAAGGTGTTCGGCGGCGATCCGGCCGGAGGCGAGCGGGAGCTGGAGGAGGTGCTGGAGCGCTTCAGGTCCCTGGGGGAGCGCTGGGGGACGGCTCAGGGACTCGACTGGCTGGCCCTTGTCGCGGGCCGGCGCGGGGAGTGGGCGCGCGCCCGGGACCTGTGGCGGGAGGCGCTGGAGCTGCTGGAGGAGCTCGGGGCCCTGGAGGAGACCGCGGACATGCTGGGGCACCGGGCCGAGGCGCTGGTACGCGAGGGTGACCTCGCCGCCGCTGCCGCCGACCACCGGCGCGCCGGGGAACTCGCCGGGAAGGCGGGCATGCCGGAGGTGCTCGCCGTGACGCATCTGGGGCTGGGGGAGATCGCACGGCTCGAAGGTGATCCCGCCGAGGCCCGTCGCCGGATCGGCCTGGCGCTTCGAGGGGCGGAGCCCGGGGCCTTCGGCGCGGAGTCGGTGCGGACGCGCGCGCTCACCGCGCTGGGACGGCTGGCCGAGGCCGAGGGCGATCTCGCCGGTGCCCTGCTCCACCACCGCCGGGCGCGGGCCCGCGCGTGCGGGTCGCCACTGGCGATGGACCTCGCCGACGCCGTCGAGGGCCTGGCGGGAGCCGTCCTGCTCGAAGGGGCGGGGACACAAGCGTTCGAAGGGGCGGGGACCCGGGCGGCGCTGCTGCTCGGCATGGCGGTGGCGCTGCGCGGGACGGCCGTGGCCGGTGACCGCGACGTCGCCCGGGTCGCCGCGGGCGCCCGCGACCTCGCCGGGGAGGAGGCGTTCGCGTCGGCGTACGCCCGCGGGGCCGCGATGCGCCGCGACGAGGTGCTCGCGGCGCTCGACCCGGATGACACGGATGACGCGGACGACGCGGACGACGCGGACGATGCGGGCGACGCGGACGATGCGGGCGACGCGGACGATGCGGACGACGCGGGCGACGCGGGCGGCGCGGGCGACGGCTGAAGCCGAAAGCGCCCGGTGTCGGGAACGGCCGGGGGGTTCGACGCCGAGGGCGGCTGACGGCGCTCGGCGCCGAGGGCGTCCGGCTGTCAGCCGATGGTCGGCGAACTGTCAGCGCCCCCCGCGAAGTTCGTGAGCATGAAGAACACCACGGTCCTCATCTCCGGTGCGAGCATCGCCGGGCCCGCGCTCGCGTACTGGCTGAGCCGTTCCGGCCACGCCGTCACCGTCGTCGAGAGGGCACCCGCGCTCCGCCCCGGCGGCCAGGCCGTCGACTTCAAGGGCGAGACCCACCGCGTCGTGCTGGAGCGGATGGGAATCCTCGGCGAGGTGCGGCGGCGCCAGACCGGCGGTACCGACCAGACCATCGTCGACGCGGACGGCAGGCCGCTGGCGGTCCTGCCCGGCGCGTTCACCGGCGGCGACGTCGAGATCCTCCGCGGCGACCTCGCCGCCCTGCTGTATGAGAGGACCGAGGCGGGCTGCGAGTACGTCTTCGGCGACTCCATCACCTCGCTGACCGACACGGCGGGCGGCGTGCACGTCACCTTCGAGCGCGGCGCGCCGCGTACCTTCGACCTCGTGGTGGGCGCCGACGGCATCCACTCCAACGTGCGGCGGCTCGCCTTCGGCCCCGAGTCCGACCACGTGCGCTTCCTCGGGTACTACTACGCGCTGGCCGACCTCGACACGGGTCCCGGCGGCGGGATGTACAACGAGCCCGGCCGGATGGTGGCGCTCGGCGGTCCCAAGTCCCCCGCGTTCTTCGTCTTCGCCTCCGAGCGGCTCGACTACGACCGCTACGACGTGGAGCGGCACAAGCGCATCCTGGCCGACGCCTACCGGGGCATGGGCTGGCGGGTTCCCGAGCTGGTGGCCAGGCTGCCGGAGGCGCGGAACCTCTACCTCGACTCGATCAGCCAGGTCAGGATCGACCACTACGCCAGGGGCCGGGTGGTGCTGCTCGGCGACGCCGCCTACGGCAACACCCTGGGCGGCTTCGGCACCGGCCTGGCCGTCGTGGGCGCGTACGTGCTGGCCGGGGAGCTGGCGGCGGCCGGTGGCGACCACCGGACCGCGTTCCGCGCGTACGAGGAGGCCTTCCGCGGCTACGCCAAGGTGGCCCGGCAGGGCGGCGCCGGCTCCTTTCTCGCCCCGGCGACGCGGCGGGGGATCAGGATGCGGAACCGGCTGTTCAAGAGCCGGTTCCTGCTGTGGTCGATGCTCAGGATGACCGACATGTTCGCCACGGACATCGAGCTCAAGGACTACCCGGCGCTCACCGGGACCTCCACCGCGACCTGAACGCCGTCGCTCCCGGGGGACGGGTCACGGTGCGGGCGCCGCCTGTCCCGGGAGAGCCGCTGCTTCACCGGAGGCCGCCTCCTCCAGGAAGTTCGCGCGCCGGAGCAGGGGGCGGTCGCGGGCGGTGCCGATCAGGGTGCCCGCGTGGCCGGTCAGCACGGTGCAGCCGCCCGCGTCGCACAGGTCGGTCCACCCGGCCGGGGTCGCCACCGGCAGCCGCGTGCGGATCCGGCCGTTCGCGTCCGCCATGTACAGCCGGCCGTTCATCGCGGCCAGCGCCACGGCCCCGGCTCCGGCGGCGGCCTCGACCAGGCTCCAGGCGGAGGTCTCCGGGTCGAACAGCCACAGGCCCTCCGCGGCGGCGGCGAACAGCTCGCCGTTCACCATGCCCAGGCCGACCCCGCCGCGGGGTCCGTCGGCGAGGGTGACCCAGCCGTGCCCGGGGTCGCGGAAGACGAGCCGGTCGTCGGCGGTGAGACCGTACAGGCCGATCGGGTGGACGGCGGTGGCCTCCCTGGGGGTGGCCAGGGCGACCAGCGCGGGGGCGGTCCCCGCGGGGCGCCAGCGCAGGTTCTGGTCCGAGACCGCGCGGGTGAGCAGCGAGCCGCCGGAGGTGGCGCCGTACAGCAGGGAGTCGAACACGGTCAGCGCGCCGACCTCGTCCGCGCCGCCGATGGTCTCCCAGCCGCCCGCGCGCACCGACAGCCGGTCCAGCACGTTGCGGGTGATCCGGTCCACGGCCGGGTCGTGCAGGGTGTTTCCCCAGTTCACGGTGGAGGCGGTGAACACCGTCCCGGCGCCGAGGCCGAAGACGCCCATGGTCGCCATGCCGCCCTGGCCGTACCGGTGCCAGTGCCGCAGGTCGGCGGTGGCCAGGATGACGAAGGACGGCGGGGTGCCGTCGCGCCCGGTGGCCACCGGCACGCCGTCCTCCTCGACGAAGTCGCAGGCGTCCGTCTCGTAGCCGATCGCGCCCTTGCCGAACGTGTCGCCCTCGCCCAGCTTGGTGCCCTCGAACACCCAGTGCTCGGGGAAGCGGACGGTGTAGGACTCCTCGTGCATGAGCTGCATGTACGGCCCCCAGGTCCCGGCGCCGCGCCGGAAGCTGACCCCGGTCAGGCCGTTCTCCGGGCGGTTCACCGGCGCGCTGGACCACTCGACCGTGGTGAGGGCCGGGTCGACGGCGGCCATCGGGTCGGCGATCGCGTCGCGGTAGCAGACCATGGTGCGCCCGTCGTCCTCCAGCCGGAACTGCCACCAGCAGGTGTTGCCGGAGAAGACGGCCAGGTTGCCGCCCCGGCGGACGAACTCCTCGACGCTGTCGCGCATCCCCGCCGACCAGTACTCGTCGTGCCCGCTGACCATGAGCAGCCGGTAGCCGGAGAGCAGCTCGCGCCCCTCGTGCAGGTCCAGGGCCGAGCAGTGGTCGACGTCGTACCCGGCCGGGCCCAGCCAGCGGATCATGCCCTCCTCCCAGCGCTCGGGGGGCGGCCCGCCGCCCGGCCGGTCGAAGGACACCCGCGAGGCGCGGGTCGGCTGCTCGCTCCAGTAGATGGACTCGCCGGGGATGCCCGCCCGGTTGTAGGCCTGCCAGGTCGGGAACGGGATCGACAGCAGGATCGGCGAGCGGGGGCGGGCGGCCCGTACGACGAAGTAGACCTCGCTGCTCTCCTCGTCGGCGGTGAAGACCGCGCGGTAGAGCGAGCTGGACCAGCCCGCGGAGACGTCGAGCGTCCACACCGGGCCGGTGAACTCCCCGTCGAGTACGGCCACCTCGGTGGCGACGTCCTCGACCAGCACCGAGCCTCGCAGCGGGGCGCGGGAGGCGCGGGCGAGGTGGAAGCGGAGCGCGCCGCCCTGGACGCAGGACGTCGACTCGGCGTAGGCGTGGATCGTCAACCGACCGGCTCCAGCACCTCGCGGAACGCGGCCTCGACCAGCAGCGACTCCAGGTCGAGCAGGTAGCGTTCCATGGCGGGGCGGGGAAGGTAGCCGGTGTCGGCGGTGAGCGAGACGCCCAGCCCGCCGGGCTCGCCGGTCACGTGCAGGCAGAACCGGCAGTTGAGCCGCTCCTGGCTGAGCGGCCAGGTGAGCGTCGTCTCGTCCAGGGCCCGCCGCACGCTGCGCTCGTCGGGGGAGGCGTCCGCCCGGTCGGTGAAGCGCATGTCGTTGAAGCAGCAGTACGGGTGGATTCTCACGCCCCGCTCCCGGCCGGCCCGCTCGGTGAGCCGGTCCCGGTCGTCCGGGTCGTGGTAGGCGGACCGGTAGGCGCGCAGCGCGGCGGGCCTGGCCGCGCGCAGCAGCTCGGTGAAGCCGCCCTCGCGCAGGTCCAGCACGAACAGGCCCTCCTGGGAGAGCGTGGTGACCGCGTTGACGGTGTCGCCGCGGAAGCGGTTGCCCACGATCGGCAGCATCGCGCTCACGTCGTGGCCGGTCACCCTTCCGGTCAGCGTGGCCGCGGCGGCCAGCAGGACGGTCGAGGTGCTCGTGCCGCTCAGCGCGGCGATCCGCCGCACGGCCAGGTCCATCGCCCGGGAGACGAGGTGCGCCCGCCAGATCGGCGGATCCGCGGGGACGCCCGCCCGCCGGTCGAACATGGTCGGGGGGATGCGCCGGTACTCGCTCGCCCAGTGTTCCGCGGCGATCGCCGCGACCTTCAGGCCCTGCTCCGAGCCCTGCCAGCGGGCCAGCTCCAGCGGGGAGGGCGGGGGCGGTCCGGGTACGGAGCCGCGCAGCAGGAGCAGCCGCAGGTCCGTGACCGCGACCTCGGCTCCGAGGCCGTCGGCGGCCAGGTGGCAGAAGACGAGCACGATGTGGGTGACCTCGCCGCGGTCGACGACGAGCCCGATCCTGAGCGGCCACTCGTTCCCGTAGTCGAACGCGGTCTCCGCCAGCGTGTCCCGCAGCCGCTCGGGGTCGCCGCCCTCCGACACGGTGACCGGGATGGAACCGCCGGTCGCGAGCACCTGCCACGGCTCCGCGCCGCCGCCCTCCCGGGCGCCGCCTCCGTACGGTTCCGCGCCGCTCGCCCGGACGACCTTCCCGTACGGTTCCGCGCCGCTCGTGTGGACGACTTTTCCGTACGGTTCCGTGCCGTTCGCGCGGCCGGCCTTCCCGTACGGCGCCTCACCCAGCCTGGTGCGCAGGGACTCGTGCCGTTCCACCAGCGCGCGCAGGACCTCGGCGGCCCCCGCCACGGTGAGCGGCCTGGCCCGTCCGGGCACGGCGAGCACGCGGCCGAAGTTGAAGTAGTGGTCGTCCGGTGCCGTCTTCCGGATCGTGTCCCAGATGGCCCGCTGCCCCCAGGTCAGCGGCGCCGTCTCCGATCGGCTCCCCGAGAACCGGATGTCCATGTGCTTCCCCCGTTCGGAAATGCGTTCAGGAGTGCGCGCGCAGCGCCTCGTTGATGTGGCGTTCCAGCGCGTCGAGGTCTTCCAGCAGGTCGAGCCCGTCGCCCGACAGGTCGATCTCCACCCCGAACTCGGTCTCCACCGCGTCGATCAGCCGCATCTGCGCCAGGGAGGTGACCCCCAGCGCGGACAACGGGACCGTGGCGGCGAGTGCCTCCCTGGCCGTGACGGCTCCGTCGGAGGCCGAGGCCACCATCGCCGCCAGCCGTTCCCTAATCATTGCCAGCCCCTCTCGTACGGTCTCCGGCGTCGCTCGCCGGGATCCGGGTCCAGTCACCGCGCATCTCACGCCCCTCTCGCGCTGAGGGGGCGCAGGTCGGTCCAGACGCGGTCGATGTGGGCGAGGCACTCCTCCTTGGTGCCGGAGACGCCCTCCTCGCGCCAGCCGTCCGGGAGGTCCCGGCCGTCCGGCCAGATCGAGTACTGCTCCTCGTGGTTGACCACGACGCGGTGACCCATCTTCAGCTCCCGGTTTCCATGAGGCGCTCGGCCTCCTCGTCGGACATCTCGGCCAGCTCGGCGACGAGCAGCTCCTCCACCGCCGCCGCGAGGTCGGCCACGGTGCTGCGGGCGAACAGGGTGCGGATCGGCACCTCCACCTCGACGGCGGCGCGGAGCCTGGCGACGGCGCGGGTGGCGAGCAGCGAGTGCCCGCCCAGCGCGAAGAAGTCGTCGAAGGCGCCGATCTCCTCGATGCCCAGCACCTCGCCGAAGATCTCGGCCACCAGCTCCTCGGCGTCGCCGCGCGGGGCGGTCCTCGTCCGGGGCCCGGCCTCGGGCGCGGGCAGCGCGGCCCGGTCGAGCTTGCCGTTCGCGGTCAGCGGCAGCGCGGTGAGGCTCACCCAGAGCGCGGGGACCATGTACGCGGGCAGCGTCCCGGCCAGGTACCCGGCCAGCTCGTCCCCGGTGGCCGTGCCGACGACGTAGCCGACCAGCGTCTCCCTGTGCACGGCCACCGCCGCCTGGCCGACGCCGGGGTGGGCCAGCAGCCGCGCCTCGATCTCGCCGAGCTCGATCCGGAAGCCGCGGACCTTGACCTGGTCGTCGAGGCGGCCGAGGAACTCCAGCCGCCCGTCGGCCCGCCAGCGCGCCAGGTCGCCGGTCCGGTAGATCCGCTCCCCGCCGGGAACACCGGGAACACCGGGGGCATCGGGATCGCCGGAGCCGCCGAGGGGGTCGTCAAGGGTGGGGAAGCGCTCGGCCGTGAGGTCCGGCCTGCCCAGGTAGCCGACGGCCACCCCGGCCCCGCCGACGCACAGCTCGCCCGGCGCCCCCGGCGGCACGGGCTCGCCCGAGCCGTCCAGGAGCAGGATCGAGGTGTCGGCGATCGGGACGCCGATGGGCGGTCGCCCGGGGGAGCCGTCCAGCTCGGCGGCGGTGGCGATGATCGTCGCCTCGGTCGGGCCGTAGGTGTTGACCAGCCGCACCCGGTCGCCGAAGCGCTCCCGCCAGCGGGCCACGGCCGCCTCGTGCACCTGCTCGCCGCCGAGGATCACCAGCCGCAGGGTCGGCGGCCAGGCGATCTCGCCGATGTCGTCGACGAGCGCGTGCCAGTACGCCGTGGGCAGGTCGAGCACGGTGACCCGGTCGAGGTGATCGGGCAGGGTGACGCCGCCCTCGGGCAGCAGCTCCAGCCTGGCCCCGGCGGCCAGCGCCGGATAGATCTCCTCGGCGTGGGTGTCGAAGCTCAGCGAGGCGAACTGCACCACCCGGTCGTCGGGCCGCAGCTCGTACGCCTCGCGCATCCACCCGACGCGGGAGGCCAGGTTGCGGTGCGAGACCACGACCCCCTTGGGCGTTCCGGTGGACCCGGAGGTGTAGATCACGTAGGCGGCCGAGCCGGGCACCGGGGCGCCCACCGGGACGAGGGAGTGCTCGTCCGTACGGGCCGCATGGCCGGCGGGCAGGGGTCGCTCGTCCGCGTACGCGCGCGGCGTGACGGCGGGCAGCCGGTCGCCCAGGCCCGCCGTGGTGAGGACGAGGGAGGCGGCGCTGTCGTCCAGCATGAACGCGAGCCGCTCGGCGGGGTGGTCCGGGTCGAGCGGCAGGTAGGCCGCCCCCGCCCGCCAGACGGCGAGCAGGGCCGCGACGGCGTCGGGCGACCTGTCCAGGCAGACGCCGACCACGTCGCCGGGGGCGACGCTCCGCCCGCGCAGCAGCGCCGCCAGCTCGTCCGCGCGGGCGTCCAGTCCGGCGTAGGTGAGCGTGGTGTCCCCGCATCCGATCGCCACCGCGCCCGGCGTGGCCCGTACGGCCGCCGCGAACAGGTCCGGCACCGGGGGAGCGGGCGGTCGCGCGGGTCCCCGCGACAGGCGCCGCAGCAGGACGTCGTCGTCGCCGGTGCGCAGCGGCAGCTCGGAGACCCGGTCGCCGGACGCGTCCGGCAGCGCGGTGAGCAGCAGGCGGAACCGCGCGGCCATCGCCTCGACCGTGGCCCGGTCGAACAACTCGGCGTCGTAGACGAAGCTGAGCGCCAGCTCGTGCTCGTTGTGCCAGGCCTCCAGCATCAGTTCGAGCTTGGCCTGCCGCATGCCGTGCTCGAACCCCGTCGCGGTGAGCCCCGCGAAGGCGTCGGGGGCCTGCGCGACGTCCTGCGTGTGCAGGATGAGCATGGTCTGGAACAACGGCGTGCGGGTCAGGTCGCGCTCGACCCTCAGGGCCGTCACCAGCTCCTCGAACGGCACGCCCTGGTGGGAGAAGGCGTCCAGGACGCCGATCTGGGTCTCGCGGAGCAGATCGGCGAAGGTGGGGTCGGCCGACAGGTCGCCGCGCATGACCAGGGTGTCGCTGAGGTAGCCGACGACCGGTTCGAGCTGGACCCGGTCCCGGCCCGCGGTGGCCGTGCCGACCAGGATGTCGCCGTGCCCGGTGTGCCGCGACAGCAGGACCTGGTAGGCGGCGAGCAGGACCATGAACATGGTGGCGCCGTGCTCCCTGCCCAGCCGGGCCAGGGCGGCGGCCTCCGCCGCGTCCAGCCGGACGCTCGCCACGTCGCCGCGCCTGGCGGCCCCGGCGGTGCGCGGCCGGTCGACCGGCAGGTCCAGCGGGGTGGGGTCGGCGAGCCTGTCCCGCCAGTAGCCGAGCAGGTCGCCGAGGTCGCGGCCGCGCTGCCAGAGGGCGACGTCGCCGAACTGGAGCGGGACCGGCGGCAGGGCGGTGGCCCCGGAGTACAGCCGCGACACCTCGTCGAAGATGAGGTTGAGCGACCAGCCGTCGCCCAGGATGTGGTGGAGCACGACGCACAGGACGTGGTCGTCCTCGGCGACCCTGATCAGGGTGACGCGCAGCGGCGGCCTGGCGCCCAGCTCGAAGGGCGCGTTGGTCAGGGCCGCGACCAGTTCCAGCGCCCCGGCCTCGCCCGCCGCGTCCGCCTCCTCGACGGTCACGGGGCCCGGCGGGTCGACGACCACGACCGGCACGCCGTCCACCTCGGGGAAACGGGTGCGCAGGCTCTCGTGCCTGGCGACCGTCCCGGCCAGCGCCCCGGCGAGCGCCTCCCGGTCCAGCGGCCCGCGCAGCCGCCTGACCAGGCACATGTTGTACGACGCGTCGTCCGGGTCGAGCCGGTTGAGGAACCAGAGCCGCTCCTGGCCGAAGGAGAGCGGCGGTACGGTTCCCTCGGGCCTCGGCCTCGGCCCGTCGCTCCTCCCGCCGGACGCGGTCGCGATCAGCTCCGCCAGCCCGGCGACCGTCGGCCGGGTGAACACCTCCCGGACCGGCACCTCCGTCCCGGACAGCGCCGCCAGCCGCGCGGTGACCATGGTGGCCAGCAGCGAGTGCCCGCCGAGGGCGAAGAAGTCGTCGTACGCGCCGACCTCCGCCGCCCCGAGCACCTCGGCGAAGACCTGCGCGACCATCCGCTCGCCCGGGGTGCGGGGGGCGACCACGTCCCGCGAGGGCGTCGCGTCCACGTCGGGAAGCGCGTTGCGGTCGATCTTCCCGTTGGGGGTGAGCGGCAACGCCTCCACCTCGACGAACACGCTGGGCACCATGTAGCCGGGCAGCTCGCGCGCGGCGCGCTCCCCGAGCCCGTCGAGCGCTCCCGCGCCCTCTGTCTCCGCCTCTGATGACGAGGTGGGCACGACAGGCGCGGCGGGCACGACGAAGGCCACCAGCCGGTCCCCGCGCACCGCGACGACCGCCTGCCGCACGCCGGGGCAGGCGTCCAGCACGGCCTCGATCTCGCCCAGCTCGATGCGGTGACCCCGGAGCTTGACCTGGTTGTCGGTCCGGCCGAGGAACTCCAGGGTGCCGTCGTTGCGGAGGCGGACGCGGTCTCCGGTCCGGTAGTGCCGCGAGCCGCCGGGACCGGGGACGAAGCGCTCCGCGGTCAGGGCCGGGCGGCCCAGGTAGCCGGTGGCGACCCCCTCGCCGCCGATGAGCAGCTCTCCGGCCACCCCGATCGGGCACGGCCCGCCGCCGGGGTCGGCGACGTGGACGACGGTGTTGGCGATCGGGCGGCCGATGACGATCTCCCCCGGGTCCTCGGGGACGTCCCAGGCCGTGGACCAGATGGTGGTCTCGGTCGGGCCGTAGACGTTGACGAGCCGGTCCACCCGGGGACGCAGCTCGCGGGCGAGCCGGGGGGCGAGCGGCTCGCCGCCGGTCAGCCCCACCACGCGCGGCAGGTCCCCGGCGAGCAGGACCCGCCACCCCGAGGGCGTCGCCTGGACGTGCGTCACGCCCTCGTCCCCGACGAGGCGCGCGAGCCGCACCCCGTCGCGGGCCGTCTCCGCGTCGGCGACGACCACCCGCCCGCCCGTCACCAGCGGCAGGTAGAGCTCCAGGGCGGAGATGTCGAACGACAGCGAGGTCAGCGCCAGCCACACGTCCCGCGGCGAGGACCGCACCAGGTCGCGCATCGCCAGCAGGAAGTTGGCCAGCGCCCGATGGGGTACCACCACGCCCTTCGGCCGTCCGGTGGACCCCGAGGTGTAGAGCACGTACGCGGTGTCGCCGGGAAGCGGCCGCGCGGGCGCGGCGGTCGCTGTGCTGGTCGCCGTGCCGGTTGCCGTGCTGGTCGCCGTGCCCGTCACCGGGGGGAGGTCGTCGAGGCCGGTCAGCACCAGCGCCGCCGCGGAGTCCTCGATCACGTACGCGACGCGTGCCTCGGGGTAGTCGGGGTCGACGGGGAGGTAGGCCGCGCCGCTCATCGCCACGCCCAGCAGGGCGACGAGCATGTCGGTGCCGCGTTCCATCCGGACCGCGACCAGCGAGCCGCGCCCGATCCCGGCCGCGCCCAGCCGCCCGGCCAGCTCCGCCGCCCGCCCGGCCAGCTCCGCGTACGTCAGCTCCTGCACGCCGGCCCCGCCCGCCGGCCCGTCCGCCGGCCCGTCCGCCGGCTCGTCCGCCGGCTCGTCGACCGGCGCGCTCACCGGTGCGGTCGCGGGCGTGGAGGCGTGAGCGGACGTGGCGCGTACCGCGACCGCGTCGGGGGTCGCCGCGGCCTGTTCGAGCAGCAGGTCGACGAGGGTGACCTCGGGCAGCTCGGCCGCGGTGTCGTTCCACCCCTCCAGCCGGGCGAGCTCCGCGCCCGGCAGCATCCGCAGCGCGCTCACCGGGGAGCCGGGGTCCGCCACGACGGCCGTGAGCAGCTCCTGGAAGCGGGCGACGAAACGTTCCACGGTCTCGCTGTCGAATAGCTCGGTGCTGTAGATGGCGGTGCCGTGCAGCTCGCCGTCGTCGCCGTGGTAGATGTCCACCGACAGGTCGAGCCTGGCGCGGGCCCAGCCGTTGGGGAAGTCCGTGACGTCGAGGCCGGGAAGCGGATCGGCCAGGTCGCCGTGGGTGTGGAAGGCGAACAGGGTCTGGAACAGGGGCGTGCGGCTCAGGTCCCGCTCCACGTCGAGGTCCACCACGAGGCGCTCGAAGGGGACGTCCTGCCGCGAGAGCCCGTCCAGCACGACCCTGCGGGTGCGTCTGAGCAGTTCCTCGAAGGTGGGGTCGCCGGACAGGTCGCAGCGCAGGGCCAGCGTGGTCGAGAGGAAACCGATCATGGTCTCCAGCTCGGTGCTGCCGCGGCCGGCCGAGGGGGTGCCCACGCAGAAGTCGGTCTGGCCGGTGTGCCGGTGCAGCAGCACCTGGTAGGCGGAGAGCAGCACCATGAACGGCGTGCACCGGGCGCGGCGGGCGAGGTCGCCGATCGAGGCGGCCACGTCGGAGGGGATCCGGAACTCGACCTCGGCGCCCGCGCCGGTCCGCCGGGCGGGACGCGGCCGGTCCGCAGGGAGCTCCAGGGGAGGCACCCCGGCCAGCCGTTCGGTCCACCAGCGGAGATCGGAGTCCGCGGGGCGCAGGGCGCGCGCGTACTCGCCGTACTGCAGGGGCAGCTCGGGCAGCGGGGCGGTGCCCCGGCTCCCGTAGTGGGTGGACACCTCGGAGCGGAGCACGTTCAGCGACCAGCCGTCGCCGTTGATGTGGTGCAGGACGACGCAGAGCACGTGGTCGGCGGGGCCGAGCTCGATCAGCGAGACGCGGAACGGCGGTGCGGCGGCCAGGTCGAAGGCCGTGTTGGTGAGCGCCGAGACCAGGGTCGCGACCTCATGCTCGCCCCGGACGGCGAGCCGATGGACCGTCACCGGTGACGGCGGCTCGACGACCGCCACGGGCTCCCCGGCGACCTCGCGGAACCGGGTCCTCAGGCTCTCGTGCCGTGCCGCCACCGTGGTGAAGGCGGCCTCCAGAGCGATCTTGTCAAGGCGACCTTTCAACCTGTAAACATAGGAGGTGTTGTAGGCGGAGTCGCCTGGATCGAGCCGGTGGAGAAACCAAAGCCGCTGCTGGCCGTACGACAGGGGGTATTCCATCCCTGATTGGCCGGTCGAAACGGTCTCCGGTGGGAACACGCAGGGCTCCTTTTTCGGCCGCGGGCCCGTTAGTTCACGCAATCGCGCTGGAGGTTAGTACGCAAAAGGCCCGCTCTGTGCATATATGACCAGCTTGGGCGGGCATCGGGAAGGGTCTCTTTCTGGAAAGAAACCTTTCAGTTAGTTCTGCGGTCGTCAGTGTTACACCTTCGCCCTGAGGGCGCAAGGGTCACTTTCGCGTGGGTTTTGTTGCCTCTGCGAACCTCTCCCCAAAGTCTTGCGCACCCCTTACGATCATGTAAGACTGACGCTCGATTTTAAATAGTAAAGATTCTTTCCTGTAGTGCCCTCGGTGTCCGCACACACTGAGGGCACATACATCCGATCTTTAATGGGAGGTTCACTTGGTGAACCTGACCGTCCCCCAGCTGCTCGGAGACCGGGCCCTCACCGACCCCGACGGGGTCGCGCTGATCGTGCACGGCTCGGCTCAGCTCACCTACCGCCAGTGGCACGAGCGGTCCGTCGCGCTCGCGAACAGCCTGGTCACGCGCGGTGTCGGCCGGGGCGACCGGGTGGGCCTGGTGTTCGGGGCCGCGGACTGGGCCGACTACGCCGTGGCGTTCTGCGGGGTCCTGGCGGCCGGAGCGGTGGCCGTACCGCTCTCCGACCGTCTCACCCTCGACGACCTGCGCTTCATGCTGGACAACTGCCGGGCGACCGGCGTCGTCCACGCCGCGGGCCTCGCCGTGCCGGAGATCGGCTGGAGCGCCACGGTCGACGACCTGAACGTCGAAACGTCCTATGAGATGGCCGATATCGCGCCTCTGGAGCCCCCGGAGCCCGGGGAGCTCGCCCAGATCCTCTACACCTCCGGTACGACCGGCCGTCCCAAGGGCGTCTCGGCGACCCACGCCAATCTGGCCTACGGCTGCGGTGCCAAGCGCCGCCCGTTCGCGCACTCCCGGCATCTCGTCCACGCCTTCCCGATCGGGACCAACGCCGGGCAGGCGATGCTGATCAACGCGCTCGACGCGAAGCCGGCCGTCGTGACGCTGCCGCGTTTCACCCCGGCCCGCTTCGCCTCGCTGATCGAGTCCTACCGCGCGGGGACGGTCTTCCTGGTCCCCGCGATGGCCATCGAGCTGATCAACGCGGGGGTGGCCGAACGGCACGACCTGTCCAGCGTGCTGCTGCTCGGCTCGGCCGCCGCGCCGCTGCCCTCGGCCGTCGCCCAGGCGCTGACCACGGCCTTCCCCAACGCGACGATCACCAACTACTACACCTCGACCGAGGCCGCCCCGGCTCAGACGATCATGATGTTCGACCCGGACCGGCCGGGAAGCGTCGGCCGCGCCATCGCCGGGGGACGGGTCAGGATCGCCACCGCGGAGGGGGAACCGCTGGCGCCGGGGGAGACCGGGGAGGTATGGATGCGATCTCCCGCGGCGCCGCGCGCCTACTACGGCGACCCCGGCAGCGGGACCTTCCGCGACGGCTGGGTGCGGATGGGCGACCTCGGCTACATCGACGCCGAGGGCTACCTCTACCTCGTCGACCGCGAGAGCGACGTGGTGAAGTCCGGGGCCTTCAAGGTCTCCACGATCCACGTCGAGGAGGTCGTCTACCGGCATCCGGCCGTGATCGAGGCCGCCGCGTTCGGGGTTCCGCACCCCGTGCTCGGAACCGTCGTCACCGTGGCCCTCGCCACCAGGGAACCCCTCACGCCCGAGGACCTGCGGATCTTCCTCAAGGACCGCCTGGCCCCGCACGAACTGCCCGCGCACGTCATCACGGTCGACGCCCTGCCGCGCAACGCCGGCGGCAAGGTCGACAAGAAGGCCCTGCGCCGGACGATGGAGGGCGCGTGATGGCCGGGGTCCCGTCCGGGAACACCTCCGGGCCGCCGCGGGAAAGCCCGTCCGAGCCCGTGTCCGGACCCGCGTCCGCGAGCGCTTCCGAGCCCGTGTCCGGACCCGCGTCCGCGGGCCTGCCGGAGGTCACGTTCACCCAGCAGGGGATGTGGGTGACCGAGCAGACCGTGGGCGGGGGCGCCGCCTACCACATGCCGATACTCGTCCACCTGCGCGGCGACCTGGACACCGGCGCGCTCCTGGCGGCCTGCGCGGCGGTGGCCGCCCGGCACCCGATGCTGGGCAGCGTGGTGGCGGAGGTGGACAACGAGCTGCGGCTCGTGCCCGGCGCCCAGGTCCCGGTACGCGAGGCGTCGATCTCCTCCGGCCCTGTCGACTCCGATGCCGTCACCGGAGATTCCCCGCCGGATTCCTCGTCCGAGAGCGGCGAGGACGGCGAGAGCGGCGAGCGGTACGGGCGGGCCGTACAGGAGGCCGTGCGGGAGGAGATCCTGCGCGAGTTCGACCTGGAGAAGGGCCCGCTGGCCAGGTTCACCCTGTTCGGGATCGGCCCCGGGCGGCACCTGCTCCTCTTCGTCGCCCACCACCTGGTCTTCGACGGCCAGTCGAAGGACATCCTGGTGCGCGACCTGGCCGCCTTCCACAACGGCGAGCCGCCGCCCCCGCTGCCCGCGATCGACCACGGCCGGGCCGAGCGCGACCGGGTGGCCGCCCTGCTTCCCGGCGCGCGGGAGTTCTGGAAGCCCCGCTGGCGCGATCCGGGCGAGACCGTCGTGCTCGGCCGCGCGCTGCGATCCCGGCGGGCGGGCGAGGGCCGGGTGCTGCGGTTCACCGTCGATCCGTCGATCACGCCCCGCTCGCCGTCCGTTCCGTCTTCGGATCCCCCTTCCACGTCCGTTCCGTCCTCGGGCTCTTCCTCGGCGTCCGTTCCGTCTTCGGATTCCCCTTCCACGTCCGTTCCGTCCTCGGGCTCTTCCTCGGCGTCCGTTCCGTCTTCGGATTCCCCTTCCACGTCCGTTCCGTCTTCGACCCCCTCTTCCTCCTCACCCACGCAGCCCCCCGGCCTGACCCGGTTCGAGGTGCTGCTCGCCGCGCTGCACACCCTGCTCCTCGGCTACGGCAACACCGCGGTCACCACCGCCGTCGACCTGTCCACCCGGCCCCCCGAGGCCGCCGGCCACATCGGCCTGTTCGTCAACGAACTCCCGGTCGCCTCCAGCCCGTCCCCGGAGGCGACCTTCCGCGAGTTCGCCACCGCCCTGCGCGCCGAGCTGCGGGAGGTCTACCGGTTCCGCCAGGTGCCGCTCTCCCGGGCGATGCCCCGCCTCCGGCCGCACGCCGCGCTGGTCCCCGTCTCCGTCAGCTACCGCACCCGCCGCGACGCGGACCCGGTGTTCGCCGGGCTCGACACGTCGGTGGAGTGGACCGTCTTCAACCACGCGGTACGCGGCGCGCTGCACCTGCAGTGCGTGGACGGCCCCGGCGGGCTGCGGATCAGCCTGCGTCACGATCCCGAGACGGTGCCCGACGCCGCCCGGGTCGCCGACGACCTGCGTCTCCTTCTGGAACGCGCCATGCATGACCCTGACCTGTCACTGCACGAAATTCTGGAGAACGAGATGGGTTCCGTCACCACGCTGACCGACCAGGTGCGCGAGATCTGGGAGGAAGTACTGGGCATCTCGCCGATCGCCGACGATGACGACATCTTCGACCTGGGTGGCCACTCCCTGACCATCACGCAGATCATCGCCCGCATGCGCAAGCGCCTGGACATCGAGGTCTCCCTGGACGCCTTCTTCGACAACCCGACGATCGCCGGGATCGTAGATTCACTCGGCGATGACTGAGACCCTCGACGGGCTCCGTCTCTCCCCCCTCGCCGACGACGACCTGGAGCTCCTGCTCCTGGTCAGGCACTTCGAGCTCAAGCTCCTGGAGCTGTACGGCAGAGGTGACCTCAACGGCACCACGCACACCTGCCTGGGCCAGGAGTACGTCCCGGTCGCGCTGCGCTCCCTGCTCGGCCCGGCCGACCACGTCTTCAGCAACCACCGGGGACACGGCCACTACCTGGCCAGGTTCCGCGACCCGCACGGCCTGCTCGCCGAGATCATGGGCAGGGAGGGCGCGGTCTGCGGAGGCGTCGGCGGCAGCCAGCACATCCACCGCGACCGCTACATGTCCACCGGCGTGCAGGGCGAGAGCATGCCGGTCGCCGCCGGGGTCGCGCTCCACCTCAAGCGCTCCGAGCCCGGCACCCTGGCCTGCGTGCACATCGGCGACGGCACCTGGGGCGAGGGCGCGGTCTACGAGGCGCTGAACCTCGCCGCGCTCTGGAAGCTCCCGCTGCTCGTCGTGGTGGAGAACAACGGCATCGCCCAGTCCACCCCGACCGCCGCGCAGATGGCCGGCACGGTGGCCGGCCGGGCGGCGGCCTTCGGCATCCCGCACCGGCCGGTCCTCTCCGGCGACGTCAACGAGATCCGCCTCTCGCTGGAACGTGAGATCGCGCGGGTGCGCGAGGGGCAGCCGCTGGTGGTCGAGTTCGTCACCCACCGCCTCGGGCCGCACAGCAAGGGCGACGACATCCGCCCGGCCGACGTCGTACGGGCCGCCAGGGACAACGACTGGTACGCCCGCTACGCCCACGACCACCCCGAGCACTTCCACCGGTTCGACGGCGTCGTCAAGGCCGAGGTCGAGGCCGTCGCCGACGAGGTGGCCGCGCGCCCGCCCTCCCGATGGGAGGGGTCGTGCGCGTAGCGGAGAACCTCAACGCCGCCCTGCACGGGCTGCTGGACGACGACCCCACCGCCTATGTGCTCGGCGAGGACATCCTCGATCCGTACGGCGGCGCCTTCAAGGTCACCAAGGGGTTGTCCACCCGCTTTCCCGAGCGGGTGATCGGCACCCCGATCAGCGAGGGCGCGCTGACCGGCGTCGCGGCGGGACTGGCGCTGACCGGCAACACGGCCGTGGCCGAGATCATGTTCGGCGACTTCGTGGCGCTCGCCTTCGACCAGCTCTGCAACTTCGCGAGCAAGTCGGTGTCGATGTACGGCAGGCGGCTCCCGCTGCGGATGGTGGTGCGCTGCCCGACCGGCGGCGGCCGGGGCTACGGTCCCACGCACAGCCAGAGCCTGCAGAAGCACTTCGTCGGCATGCCGGGACTGTCGCTGTACGAGATGTCCCCCTTCCACGACAACCGCGCGGTGTTCGCGGCGATGCTGGAACGAGGCGAGCCGTGCGTGTTCTTCGAGGACAAGGTCCTCTACACCCGGCAGATGGAGCGGGTGGACCCGCTGTTCCTGATGCGCCGCGACGGGGACCTGGCGATGGTGGACATCCGCGACGCGGGCGACCGCCCCGACTGCGTGGTCATCGCTCCCGGCGGGATGGTCCACCGGGTGCTGGGCGCGATGCGCTCCCTGATGATGGAGGAGGAGATCTCGGTCCGGCTGCTGGTCCCCTCCCGCCTCTACCCGCTGGACGCCGACGCGTTCCTGCCCCACCTCGGGGACGTCGTCCTGGTCGCGGAGGAGAGCACCGCCGGGGGCACCTGGGGCAGCGAGGTCGCCCACCTGCTGCACGCCCGCCTCTGGGGCCGCCTGCGCGGGCCCGTCCGCCTCGTCCACTCGCGAGCCTCCGTCATCCCCACCGCCGCGCACCTGGAGAACGAGGTCCTGGCCGGGGAGTCCACGATCCACCACGCCGTACGGGAGGCCCTGCGTGGCTGACATCCACGTCCCCAAGCTCAACAACAACGACACCGAGTACCTGATCGTCCAGTGGCTGGTGGGGAACGGCAAGCCCGTCATCGCCGGGGAGCCGATCGCCGTCCTGGAGACCTCCAAGGCGGCCGACGAGCTGGAGTCGGGGGAGACCGGCTACCTGCACCACGCCGCCGCCCTCGACACCTGGATCGCTCCCGGCGCGCTCCTCGCCCGCGTCACCGCCGAGGCGGCCCCGCCGCTCGTCTCTGGGCCCGCCACTGTGTCCGATGACGTGTCCGATGACGTGCCCGAGGTCGTGGCCCCCGCGGAGACGGTGGGGCAGCAGGACGCGCCGGTGGCGGAGCCGGTCGTCACCGCTCCCGCCCGCGCCGCCATGGAGGAGCTCGGCGTCTCCCTCGCCGAGGTCGCGTCCCTGGGTCTGACCGTCGTCCGCAGGACCGACGTGGAGGCCGTGGCCTCCCGCCGTACCGGGCAGACGGCCTCCGACGTGCGCGAGGACGTGCGGGAGGGCGCGGGGCAGGACGTGCGGGAGGCCGTGCCGGGAGACGTGCTGGAGGACGTGCCGGAACCGGTCGTGAACGTGGGAGCGCACCGCCTCTCGCGGGTGCAGCGGGCCGTCGCGCGCGCCGTCACCACCTCGCACGGCACCATCCCCGCCGCGTACACCGTCGTGAGGTTCGAAGTGGGCCCGCTGCTGGAGCGGGCCAGGGGGCTGAGCAGGGAGGTACGCAGGCCGGTCGGCCTGGCGGAGCTGTTCGTCCAGGCCGTGGCCGCGCTGCACCCCGCGTTCCCGCTGTTCTTCGCCTCGCTCGACGGGGACCGGGCGCATCCGGCCGACGCCCCGCGCGTCGGCGTCACGTTCGACATGGGCGAGGGCCTGTACGTGCCGGTCGTCCACGACACCGGCTCGCTCAAGGCCATCGCCGACGCGCTCATGCGCTACCGGCTCGCCGCCACCGAGGGCGACTTCCGAGAGAAGGACCTCACCGGTGCCAACATCGCCGTCACCCTGCACACCGACGCCGACGTCGTCCTCGCGATCCCCCTCATCTTCCCCGGCACGGTCTGCGCCCTCGCGATCACCTCGCCGCAGCCCGAACTGGCACTCGCCGAGGACGGCACGGTGACCGCGAGGACCGTCGCCAACATCGGCCTCGCCTACGACCATCGGCTGATCAACGGCAGGGACGCCGCGCTCTTCCTCGCGGCCCTCCGGACGGAGTTACACGCGTGACCGAGACAACGCTGTCGGACGCCAAGAAGGCGCTTCTGGCCAGGCGGCTGAAGAGCCGGGGAGAGGCGCGGGCCACCGTCGCCCGCCGCGCCCCCGGAACCGTCCCGCCCCTGTCCCACGCCCAGGAACGCCTGTGGTTCCTGGAGCAGTACCGGCCGGGCACCACCACCTACACCGTCCCCGTCGCGGTGCGCCTGCGCGGGGACCTGGACGCCGGCGCGCTGCGCCGGGCGCTGGACGAGATCGTCGCGCGCCACGAGGCCCTGCGGACGCGGTTCCTCACCACCGACGACGGCACCCCCGAGCTGGTCATCGACGAGCCGGGGCCCGCCGCGCTGCGCGTCGCCGAGGCGGACGGCGTGGACGCCGCGATCGAGTTGCTCGACGCCGACCTCGCCGTCCCGTTCGACCTGGAACGCGGCCCGCTCCTTCGCACCGTGCTGGTCAGGATCGCGCCCGACGACCACGTCCTCCTCATCGCCGCCCACCACACCGTCATCGACGGCTGGTCCAGCGACCTGCTCATCCGCGAGCTGCTCGCCCTGCACGACGGCGCCACCCCGCCGCCCGCGCCGGTCGGCTACGGCGACTACGCCCTCTGGCAGCGGGGTCGCGACCACCGCCGCGAGATCGACCACTGGCGCGACCGGCTCGCCGGGCTGCCCGCCATCGAGCTGCCCGCCGACCGGCCGCGCCCCGCCGAGCAGCGCCACGAGGGAGCCGCCCTCGACGTCCGGGTGGACGCCGGCCTCACCCGGCGGCTCGCCGAGCTGGGCGCCGCGGCCGGTGCCACGCCGTACATGACGCTGCTCGCCGCCTTCCAGGTCCTGCTGGCCCGCTACTCGGGGCAGACGGACTTCGCGGTCGGCTCCCCGGTCGCCGGGCGCGGGCTGCCCGAGCTGGACGGGGTCGTCGGCATGTTCGTCAACACCCTGGTCCTGCGCGCCGACCTGGCCGACGACCCGTCGTTCACCGCCTTCCTGGCCCGGACGCGCGAGACCGCGCTGGACGCCTACGCGCACCAGGAGCTCCCGTTCGACCAGCTGGTCAGCGAGCTGAACGTGGTCCGCGACGTGAGCCGGTCGCCGCTCGCGCAGGTCACCTTCGCGCTGCAGAACTTCAAGGCGGGCGAGGAGGACGGGCGCGTCTCCTACCTCACGCTCCCGGCCAGGACCACCCGGTTCGACCTCGGCCTCTACCTGTTCGAGAGCCCGGACGGCGGGCTGGCCGGCCACATCGCCTACAGCACCGCGCTGTTCGACCCGGAGACCGTCGAGCTGCTGGCGGCGCGCTTCGAGACGCTGCTGCGCTCGATCGTGGCGGACCCGGACACGCGGGTGGGGGAGCTGTCGCTGCTCTCCGGCGACGAGCGGGAGCTGGTGCTGGGCTTCGGCTCGGGACCGGCCCTGCGGCCGTCCGGCCACGACCTGCTGCACGACCTCGTCACCGCGCAGGCCGCGCTCACCCCCGGCGCGACGGCCGTGGTCCACGAGGGCTCGCCCGCCTCGGGCACGGTGCGCGCGGCGCGCGGCGGCTCCTCCGGTTCGCGGAAGGCATCCGGGGCACGTGGCGGCTCCGGTTCCGAGAAGGCGGGCGGCGGCTCGCTGACGTACGCCGAGCTCGACGAGCGCTCCACCGGGATCGCCGCCCTGCTGAGGAACCGTCACGGCGTGGGCCCCGACACCAGGGTGGGCGTCTTCCTCGAACAGTCCACCGACCTGGCGGCGGCCGTCGTCGGCGTGCTGAAGGCCGGCGGCGCCTACGTGCCCCTCGATCCCAAGCAGCCCCGCGACCGGCTGGGGTACATGCTCGCCGACGCCGGGGCCGTCGCCGTCCTGACCACCTCCGCGCTGCGCGACCTGCTTCCCGGCGTTCCCGGCGTCCCGGTGATCCGCCTGGACTCCGAGGCGCTGGACGAGACCGGGTTCGAGCCCCCGGAGGTCTCGCCCGGCCACCTCGCGTACGTGATCTACACCTCGGGCACCACCGGGCGGCCGAAGGGCGTCGGGGTGCAGCACCGGCAGGTGCTCAACTACCTCGCCGGGGTCGCAGAGCGCTTCGAGGTCGAGCCCGGCGCGGTCTACACGCTGCTGCAGTCGCTCTCGTTCGACTTCGGGGTGACGATCTTCTACCTGTCGCTCATGACCGGCGGGGAGCTGCACCTGGCCGACCCCCAGGCCCCCGCCGAGGAGCTCGCCGGGCTGCTGAGCGGCACCGACTACCTGAAGATGACCCCCTCCCACCTCGCCTCGCTGCTCGCCGCGGTCGACGACCCCGCCGAGCTGCTCCCGCGCAAGCTCCTCGTCCTCGGCGGCGAGGCCTCGAGGTGGGGCTGGGCGCGCGAGCTGACCGCGCACACCACGGTGGTCAACCACTACGGCCCCACCGAGGCCACGGTCGGCATCTCCACCCACGCCGTCACCGGCGAGCACGAGCGGGCGCTGAACCTGCCGATCGGCAGGCCGCTGCCCGGGGCCGGGGTCTACGTGCTCGACGAGCACCTGAGGCTGGTCCCGCCCGGCATGACCGGCGAGATCTACCTCGGCGGCGACCGGCTCGCCCGCGGCTACCTCGGACGCCCCGGCCTGACGGCGGAGAGGTTCCTGCCCGACCCGTACGGCGGGCCCGGCGCCCGCATGTACCGGACCGGCGACCTCGGCCGCTGGCTGCCCTCCGGCGACCTGTGCTTCCTCGGCCGCCGCGACCTGCAGGTCAAGGTCAGGGGCTACCGGGTGGAGCTGTCGGAGATCGAGTCGGTGCTCGCCGGCGAGCCGGGAATCGCGCACGCCGTCGTCGAGCTGCGCGCGGACCGGCTGGTCGCGTACGTGGTCGGCGAGGTCGCGGGGGAGCGGGTCGGCGTCAGCGAGCTGCGGGCGCGGCTCGGCGAGCGGCTTCCCGAGTACATGATCCCCGGGCGGTTCGTCTGGCTGGACGAGCTGCCCCTGAAGTCGCACGGCAAGGTCGACCGGGCCAGGCTGCCCGAACCCGACGAGGCGCGACCCGACCAGGAGGCCGGATTCGTCCCGCCGGAGACGCCTCTCGAAGAGGCGATCGCGGCGGTGTGGGCGACGGTGCTCGGACTGGTCCAGGTCGGCGTGCTGGACGACTTCTTCGACCTGGGTGGTCATTCGCTGCTCGCCGCACAGGTGGTCGCCCGCCTTCGGAAAGCCATTCCCGAAGGCGGGCGCCAGGTCACGATCCTGGACCTGTTCAAGAACCGGACCGTCCGCGAGCTGGCGCGGCTCGTCGAGACGGCCGACGACGGCCCGCGGATGCTGCTGCACCGGCTCACCCCGGCCCGCGCGGCCACCTCGACCCTGGTCTGCGTGCCGTACGGCGGCGGCAGCGCGGCCATCTACCAGCCGCTGGCCGACGCGCTGCCGCAGAACTGGGCGCTGCACGCGGTCGCCGTCCCCGGCCAGGAGATGGGGCTGGTCGAGGCGACCCGGCCGGTGGGGGAGGTCGCGCGGGACTGCGTGGAGGAGATCCTCAAGGAGGCCCGCGGCCCGATCGCGCTGTACGGGCACTGCGGGCTCGGCGTCATGCTGATCGTGGAGATCGCCCGCCGCCTGGAGGAGATGGGCCGCCCGATCGAGGCTCTCTACTTCGGCGGGGTCTTCCCCTTCGCCCGTCCCGCCTCGGTGCTTGCCAAGCTGTCGAACCTGACCGACCGCCTGCGCAGCGACCAGATCTGGGCCAACGCCCTGCGGGCCGCCGGTCTGGAGGTGGACGACCTGGAGCCCGACCAGCTCAAACTGGTGATCGACAACCGTCGAAAGGGCACCAGGGAGGCGGAACGCTACTTCACCCGCCTCTTCGAGGAGGGCGTCGAGCCGCTCGGGGCGCCGATCATCTCGGTGGTGGGCGACCGCGACCCGGCCACCGAGTTCCACCAGGAGCGCTACCGCGAGTGGCACCTGCTGAGCGACTCCACGGCCGTGGTCGTCCTCGACGAGGCCGGGCACTTTTTCTTGAAATATCGGGCGGAAGAGCTTGCCGCCATCGTCACCGGCACCCACCGGGCCATCGCCTCCCGCGACACGGCGAAGCTGGCCCGTACCGACCGGTCCACCTGGTGGCTCGGCGGCGTCTCCACCCAGGACGCCCTCGCGGAGATCGCCCCGGCGACGGCGGCGCCCGCGCTCACCGGTGCGGGACCGGCCGCTCCCGCCTCCACCGGTCCGGGGACGCCCGCGCCCGCTCTTGCCGGTACGGAGGCGGACGCGTCGGCTCCTCCCGGCTCGGGCACGGGCGGGGCTCCACCGGGGACGGGACACCCGGTCGCGACGGACCCCCCGGCGCGTTCCGGTCCGCAGCCGAGCATGAAGCGGTTCGCCGCCGTGGCGGCCGGACAGCTCGTCTCGATCGTCGGGTCGTCGCTGACCGAGTTCGCCATCCCGCTGTGGATCTACATCACCACCGGCTCCCTCCCCATGATGGCCCTGTTCTCCGTCCTCGCGCTGGTCCCCGGCATGCTGGTGTCCCCCCTGGCCGGTGCCCTCGTCGACCGCTACGACCGGCGCAGGGTCATGCTCGCCGGAGACTTCGGCGCGTTCGGCACCCAGCTGGCACTGGGCGTGCTGCTGTGGACCGGCAACCTGCAGATCTGGCACATCTACCCGCTCCTGGTCCTGCTGTCGGTCGCGCTGACCTTCCAGCGCCTCGCCTACAACTCCGCCATCCCGCAGCTGGTCCCCAAGCGCTTCCTCGGCCACGCCAACGGCGTGGTCCAGATGGTCACCGGCACCGCCCAGCTGGTCGTCCCGCTGGCCGCGGTCGGCCTGATGGCCGTGATCGGGCTGGAGGGCATCCTCGTCCTGGACGTCGTCTCGTACGTCTTCGCGATCGGGGTGCTGGTCTTCGTCCGCTTCCCCGGGACCATGGCGTGGAAGCGCAGGGAGTCGCTGGTCGCCGAGATGGTCGAGGGCTGGAAGTTCTCCTGGGGCAACCGGGGCTTCCGCGGCATGCTGTTCTTCTTCGCGGTGCTGAACATCTTCCTGTCCCCGCTGTTCCTGCTCATCTCGCCGCTGGTCCTGGGCTTCGCCACGCTGGAGGACGTCGGCTGGATCTCCTTCTTCGGCGGCCTGGGGGTCTTCCTCGGCGGCCTGACCATGACCGTCTGGGGAGGCCCGCGACGGCACCGGCTGCGCGGCGTCATGCTCTCCACCCTCGTACTGAGCCTCTTCTGCCTGGTCACCGGCCTGCGGGAGAACCTGATCCTGATCGCGGCCGGCGCCTTCGGGATGTCGTTCTGGCTGACCATGCTCAACGGCGTCTACGCGACGATCATCCAGGTCAAGGTGCCGCAGCGCTTCCACGGCCGCGTCATCGCGCTCAACACGCTCATCGCCTGGTCCACCCTGCCGGTCGGCTTCGGGCTGGTCGCCCCGTACGGCAGCAAGCTGTTCGAACCGCTGCTGGTCCCCGGGGGGCCGCTGGCCGGCACGGCCGGCCTCGTGCTCGGCACCGGCGAGGGCCGGGGCGTCGGCCTGATGTACGTGCTGTTCGCCGTCGCCATCGCGGTCACGGCGCTGGTCGCGATGCGGACCCGCACGCTGTCCAGGTTCGACACGGACGTCCCCGACGCGCTCCCGGACGACCTGGTCGGCTTCCAGGCCATCCAGAGGCGTCAGGAACGCGAGCGTGACGAGCCGGTCGCCGAGGTGATCTCGGCCCGGAGATGACACCGCGGCGAGCGCGGGCGGTCAGCCGGCCGCCGTGTCCGGGGACGGTATCGCCGATCTGCCGGCGACGGAGACGGGCGCGGACGGCGCCGGCGGAACAGCCCCTGCCGGCGATCGGGTGGCCGGGGCGCGTGGGGGTGTCACTGCGGCGGGGGGTGTCCCTATGGGATTGGTCGAGTGGTGCAGCGCACCTGCTTAGCGAAATGCTGCGTGAGGTCGTCGAGGCAGGCGGCGAGATCTTCTGAGGTGGCCAGGTCGTAGTGGACGCTGGCGGTGGTGCCACTGGCAAGGTCGCCGACATCGAGTTCTGCTTCGCCGCTGGTCCAGACCGTGAGTTGGATTACTCGGCGGGCATCCTCGCAGGTGACCCATGCTGCGGACTTGTCGCGGGTCGGACCGATGGTGAGCTGCCATTGAACGTCGGCCGTTTCCCAGCCCGGGGCGCGGTCATGGACGGCAGCGGCGAAGTGGGCCAGGTCGAAGTCGTTCACGGTGCTGATGATGCCCCATGACCTTCCTCACGCTGCGGTCCTGGCGGGTTGAGCGGTGGTTTTTCGGGTGGGCTGGTAGGGCTTCCGGTCGCGGAGCATGGCGTAGATGACGTCGCTGCGGCGGCGGGCCAGGCAGATGAGGGCGGCGTTGTGTTTCTTGCCCTCGGCTCTCTTCCGGTCGCAATAGGCCCTGCTCAGCGGGTCTGAGAGGGCTGCGAACGCGGACAGGAACATGGCTCGTTTCAGGCTCTTGTTTCCGCCTTTGGGAGGGTGTTCGCCCTTGATGGAGGATCCCGATCGGCGGGTGACGGGTGGCAGGCCGGCGTAGGCGGCCAGATGCCCCGACGTCGCGAAGGCGGCGATGTCGCCGATCTCGACGAGGATCCGCGCGGCGGTCCTGATCCCGAGGCCGGGCATCGAGGTCAGGACCCCTGCGAGAGGGAGCGCAGCAAGGATCTCCTCCACCTGGGCGGCGACCTGTTTGCGCTGATCATGCACCAGGCGCAGCGACCAGGCCAGGTGCGGCAGGACGGTCGCGGCCGCCGTGGTGCCGGGAACGGTGACGGTCTGGGCGTCCAGCGAGGCCTTCACGGCTTGGACCAGCCGTCCGGCCATCCGCGGTGCGAGGGGCTTGGCGATGGCCGGCAGCTCCTCGGCGGTGGCCGTGCGCAACCCCTCCGGGCCGCCGTACTGGATGAGGAACTCCAGGGCGGCCGGGTGGTGCAGCTTGGGGCCCAGCGCCTTCTCCAGGGCGGGATGGATCGTGGTGAGCAGCCCGCGGATTCGGTTGGCGACCCGGGTGGCCTCTGCGGACAGGTCATCGTCGAACCCGAGAAGAACCTCCAGTTCAGTGAGTGTCTCGGCGCCGGTGTCGACCCGCCGCAGTGTGTGCGGGAGAGTGCGGGCGGCATCAGCGATGACGAAGGCGTCGCGGGCGTCGGTCTTGGCGTTGCCGGGATGGACGTCGGCCAGGCGCCGCATGGTCAGTCCGGGCAGGTAGGCGACCTGGCAGCCCTCGGCCCGGGCGACCGCAACCGGCAACGCGCCGATCGAAGCGGGCTGGTCGACCACCACCAAGACCCGGCCGTGCCTGCTGAGATGGCCGAACAACGCTCGCAGCCGCTGCTCGTCGTTCGGGAGCGGCTTGTCGTGCAGTTTCTTACCGGACGGGTCCAGGGCGCAGGCATGGTGTTCGCCCTTGCCGACGTCCAGTCCCAGGAACACCGCGTACTCGGGGCCCAATGCCTTACCTCACTCGGGGGGGTTGTGTCGTTTGGCCTGGTCACAGAGGTCTGGCGACGGCTGCCGGCATCAACGTTACGGCGAGACGATGACTTCGTCACAGAAGGTTGCCTTGTCCCTATAAGCGGTCCACCGACGCCACCCGGGCCCGGTGACAACACCCCCCGGATCATGCTTGCGACAGGGGGTTTGAGTCATGCCGGGCAGGGTGACCGGGCTCCCCACCTCACGGTGGGGACGTGAAAAAGGTGACGGGGGTGAGAGTCGTACTGATCCGTGATCCACCGGCAGATCGCCTCCACGACGTAGCCGCGCTCGGCGTCGTCGAGTTCGTGCCCGGCGGGGATGTCGTGCCGGCGCGCCAGACAGGTGCGGCAGCACGTCGCGGTGGCGTGCTGGGCGACGAAGACGGGATGCCCGCGGTAGGGCGTCTGACGGCCGTCGTTGCGCGGTTCGGCCGGGGCCAGCCTGCGGCCGATCAGCTCCTCGGCGTGTCTGCGGACGGTCGTGATGCCGCGCAGGTCGACCACCGCGCGGTCCCGGCCACGCAGCCGGAACCTCGCGCGGAAGGGGTGCTGTCCGATCCGGTGCAACCTGGCGTCCAATTCGTCCATCACCGGAATCTACGCCCGCGTCCGTCTTCCCGGCGGTCGTCCAGGGAGCGGCTCCACCTGTGTGAGCCGCCGCAGGTCCTCAGCCGGCTCCAGGTCGCGGCGACCCGGTCTTCGCGGGCCGCACCCGCCTGACCGAGGTCGTCGAGACGATCCGCATCCCCGACTCTCAGGACGACACCCCGTAGCGGGCGGCGATCGCGACGGCGCGATCGCGCAGGGAGTCGCGCAGCCACTGCGGGGCCAGGGCTTCGGCGTTCGTGGTGAGCTGCCACAGCGCCCATTCGGCGTGTCTCGGATCCTGGAAGGTCACCTCCAGCCGCAGCCGGCCGTCCGGATCGGTCTCTTCGGAGAGGACGGCCAGCGCGGTGCCCAGCAGGTCCTCGCGCCGAGCCGGGTCCACCTGTACCAGCACGGTGACCTGGTCGCCGCCGGCCCGGAACCGGGTGCTGCGCTCCTGCCAGGCCCGGTCCAGATCGACCCGGTCCGGTCGCTGTGCGGGTTCGTCGAGTTCCTCGGCGGCCAGGACCCGAGACAGCCGGTAGGTGCGGTCCGCGCCGGATCTGGTGGCCAGCAGGTAGCCCCGGTCGCGTATGGTGACCAGCCCGATCGGGTCCACCGTGCGCCACTTGGGGGCCTGGTCCGCGGCCGCGTAGTGGATGCGCAGCCTGTGTCCGGCGAACACCGCGCGCAGGACCTCGGCCGCTACGGCGTCGGGCACCTCCTCGGCGGCCAGCCGGCGCGAGAGGAGGTCGCTCTCCGGGTCGATGAGCAGTCGCTCGGCCGCGCCGGCCGCGGTGTCCCGATAGCCCTCGGGCAGCGCGTCGACCACCTTGAGCATCGCCGAAGCGAGCGCCGAGCCGAGGCCGAACGCCTGCGCGCCGCGCCGCGATCCGGCGACCAGCAGGGCGAGGGCCTCGTCGGGGTTCAGCCCGGTGAGCTCGGTCCGGAAATCGGGCAACAACGCGAAACCGCCGTGCCGGCCGCGTTCGGCGTAGACCGGGACACCGGCCGCGGACAGCGCCTCGATGTCGCGCAGCACGGTGCGGGTGGAGACCTCAAGCTCGCGGGCCAGCGCGGCCGCGGACAGCCGGCCGTGCCGCCGCAGCAGCAGCACCAACGAGACCAACCGGTCGGCGCGCATACAAGAACTTTAACCGCGATATACGACACAAGATGTCGTGATTACTTGGGAGGCTCGTCAACGCGACCGAAAAGATGTCGGCTACCGAGCCGATCGACGTGCGTGGTGTCGACGAATCGAATGGAGCGAATGTGGCAGTGGAGCGAACGGCGGTCAATCCGTGGGCGTGGTCGACGGAGCTGGGATACAACCAGGGTGAGGTCGTCTCCGGCCACACCCGGACCCTGTACATCTCCGGGCAGACCGCGATGAGCGGCGACGGCAAGCCCCAGCATACCGATGACATGGAGGCGCAGCTGGCGCTGAGCCTCGACAACCTGGAGGCCGTGCTCAGCGAGGCCGGCATGTCCCTCGCGAACCTCGTCCGGCTCAACGTCTACACCACCGACGTCGATCGCCTCTTCCAGCACTACGGCGTGCTGGCGGCACGGTTGGGCGCCGCCAGGGTGACACCGTCCACCACGATGCTCGGAGTGACACGGCTGGCGATCCCCGACCTGATGGTCGAGCTCGAGGGAACCGCCGTCGCGTAGTACCACATCGCCGCCTCCGGCAGCGGTGCCGGAGGCGGCACGATCAGTAGGCAGGTGGGTGATTCCCGGTGCTCGAGATGGCGACGATCGGTGTCTACGGTTTCGACGGCGAGTCCTTTCTGCGACGGCTGCGGCAGGCGGATGTCCGTCTGTTGCTCGATGTACGCCAGCGCCGTGGTGTCCGGGGATCCGAGTACGCCTGGGCGAACTCACTCCGGCTGCAGGCGGCTCTCGCTCGTGCCGGGATCGCTTACGAGCACCACCTCGAGCTCGCTCCGACCACGGAGTTACGTCAGCTCCAGTACGCCGAGGATGGCCGTCAAGGGGTCGGCAAGCGCTCGCGCCGCGAACTCGCCGCCGAGTACACCCGCCGCTACACCAACGAGATCCTCGACTGTGCCGACCTCGTGCCGATCGTGTCGGCGGTGTCGAGCACCGGGACCGCGGCGCTGCTCTGTGTCGAGCGCGACGCCGAGGCCTGCCATCGCTCGTTGATCGCTCAGCGGCTGACCGAGCAGCACCCCGTCACGGTTGAGCACTTGCGCCCGCTGTGACGCGTTGACCCGACCCCTGGAGTTCGTGGCGGCGGTGGACTGGAAGCACGCAGGCGTACGACTCCCGTTCCCGCGGCGGAGGCTGTCCCCCAGGCAGCGTCGCGATCGTCCGCCGCGGGATCGGCGAGGAACAACGACCTCGGTGTTACGCCGAAGGACGTGGCGCCGCGATCATGGCGGTCGTCTCCATGGGCAGCTCGGCGACCCGTTCGACGTCCAGGCCGGCCCGGTTCAGCATCTCTTTGAACCTGTCGAGAGTGCGGTGCCTGCCACCGGTCGTCATCAGGAGGTGCAGATCCCACAGGGCGGGCAGCACGGTGGAGTCCTCGTCCACGACAAGACGATCGATGACCAGCAGTCGCGACGAGGAGTCCGCCATGGCACGCCGGCAGTTCTCGAAGACCTCGACGACCGCGTCGTCTTCCCAGCCTGCCAGCACCCGGCAGAGAACGTAGACGTCCCCACCCTCCGGGACGGCTTTGAACATGTCACCCCCGACCAGCTGGACACGGTCCAGTCCGACCGTGGTGGCCAGGTGCTCACGCGCCGCGGGCATCATGTGTTCGCGGTCGAAGAGCGTACCTCGGGCATCCGGTGTGGCGCCCAGGATCGCGGTGAGCAGGTGCCCGCCCCCTCCGCCCACGTCCACGACCCTCTTGCCGGAGAAGTCGAAGATCTCCGGCACCTGGTCGAAGAACATGTTTCCGGCGTTCATGGTGTGCTGGAAACGCTTTGCGGTGTCCTTGTCCTGACTGAGATAGGTGTAAAACGACTGACCGTAGGCAACTTCAAAAGCCGAGCCGGCCGTGCTGATGGCGTGGTGGGCGTGACCCCAGGCGTTATAGTACTCCTCGCCGTGGAGCAGGCACATGTCGCACAGGGACTGAGGATCGTCGAGCAGTGCCGCGCTCATAGCGGTATTCCGATAACCGGTCCGCTCGTTGCCCTCGAATACGCCCATGGCCACCAGAAGTCGCATCAGGCGGTGAATGCCCTCTTCCTTCGCCCCGGTCGATTCGGCGAGTTCGCCGCAGGTGGTCCGGCCGGCTTCGATATGATCCGGCAGCCCGAGTTTGACCGCGGTATAGAGGGCTTGCGCCCTCCACCCCACCGGTGATCATCTCAATCACATTCCGAGTCGTTTGAACGTCGACCGTCATTCCGACCTCCCGACCTTACGACAGATTTTCCTAACAGTACTGATCAAGGACAGGCGCCGGAAGACGACGATCCGGCTGAACAAGATCCTCACCGCCCGTCACGCCGTTGCCGAGGGTGGCGCCAGTGGGCCGGCAGGTGCGCCAGAAAGGGATGAACGGCCTGGTCAAGAGCTGTTCGGTCCGCGCCCCTTCCACGTCCAGGGCGACAATGACGTTCACCTGCGGACCGAACCGCTCTACACGGGACAGGTAGTGGTCGAGCAACTCGATGCTCGACACCTCTTTCGCCGCGACGGCGGCAGCGAGTTCACCAGCGGAAAAAATGTCAGATCAGTCATGAGAACCTCCGATAAAAACCTGAACCGTGCGGCGGTCACGCACTGTCAGGACGGCACTGCATTCTCTTCGAGAAATAGCCACCGCTGGCGCCGCTGAATCCCACAATATGGTCCGTGATCCTTATCCCACAATATGATTCGCGATTCTTTCCCGCCGCGAAGTTTCCGTTGCAGGGCTTGACTTCGAGACATTGGACCGGGCCTTGCCGCCTATCGGTCCGACGCAGCACAGGGCGGGTGCGGAATTGCTGGGTAAACGTAATCCAATGTGGGGACCGACACTTCTGCCACCGTGGGAACACAAGTGGGGACGGTCACGTTTCCCGCGTGGCGGGGCGATCCGGCCGACACGTCCGCAGCCGATTCCCGCACTGCTCGGAAGCTTGGCGGCCCATCTGGTCGGCTCGGTCGCGCCGGTTCGACCACGGGGTGCGGGCGCACCAGGTCTTCCTGGCGGCGTGCACGGCCGGCCGCGCGGGGCCGCGGCGCCTGCTCGGCCCGGTCGGCACCCCGCGTCCGGCCTTGATCGGTGTCGCCAGGATGGCTAGCCTGATCGCCGTGCTGCCGGAAGGCGGGGCCGAGGCGAGCGCGTCACGCGCGAAGAGCCCCGACCACGACAAGCCGCTCGACCATGTCGCCATGGAGTTTGGGATCGACTGACGATGAGCGCGGAAGAGGATTTCAAACAGGTCGGCGCCGAGCTGGCCGACCTGGGTGTGGGGATCTCCAGGATGATGGGGAATCCCGCGCTGAAAGACCAGGCAGGGAAGGTGTTCGCGAGCCTGCAGCGCGACGGCGCGATGGTGTTCCGGCTGGTGAGGGACACCCCCGAACACACGGCCGCGCTCCAGCTGGCCGGGGCGTCCCTGTTCGATCCCTCGGGGCGGGGCAGGACGATGAAGGACTGGGTGGTCGTGCCCCACTCCTCGGCCGAGAAATGGACGGACCTGGCCGAGGCCGCCCTCAGCCGCCCACGCTGACCGGTAGGTCACATCGACGGTGTGGCGGTGGGTGCCCGAGGCGGGCAGGGCGCGGAGCGCGACGTCGGCGAGGTTGGCCTGCCGCTTGACCGCTGACCTTCGCATTTGCCCGGGTCGATGATGAAGTGGGCGGTTGCTCCACGGACCCGGGCCGGGGCCGGCAGGTACTGCACTGGTCGCGATGGCGCCGACGCCATCAGGCCACCGCCCGACATTGCCACTACCAGCGCAGATCCCAGCCATGATCGCGAAGTGTCACCGGATACCGGGAGATGCCCGCGTTACGGGCCAGGCGTGCACGTAGCCTTGCCAGTGGACCCTAGCCGAGGGAGGCGAGGCGGGCCGCCTCGTCGTCCGACAGCCGCAGCGCCGCGGCGGCCACGTTCTCCGTCAGGTGCTCCGGGTTGCCGGTGCCCGGGATGGCCAGCACGTTCGGTCCCTGGTGCAGCGTCCAGGCCAGCCGGATCTGCGCGGGGGTGGCGCCGCGGGCGCGGGCGATGGCGAGTATCTCCTCGTGCTCCGTGCCGCCGGCGCCCGTCTCGCGCCCGGCGCCGGCGATCGAGAAGAACGGCACGAACGCGATGCCCTGCTCGGCGCAGCTTCGCAGGAGCTCCTGCTCGCTGGGTGGGGCGCCGACGCCGAAGGCGTTCTGCAGGCAGACCACCGGCGCGATGGTCTGAGCCTCGGCCAGATGCGCGGAGGTGGCGTTGGAGACACCCAGGTGGCGGATGAGGCCGGCGGTGCGCAGGTCGGCCAGTGCGCCGAAGTGGTCGGCGATCGAGCCGGTTCGCCTGCTCGGCGGGATACGGAGGTTGACGACGTCGAGATGGTCGCGGCCGAGGGCGCGCAAATTCTTCTCCACCTGGCCGCGCAACTCCTCTGGGGCGGCCCACGACCACGCGCCTGACGGGTCCCGGGACGGCCAGACCTTCGAGGCGATGACAAGGTTGTCCGGGTAGGGGGCCAGGGCCTGGCGGATCAGCTCGTTGGCCGCCAGGTGCGGTGAGAAGTAGTACGCGGCGGTGTCCACGTGATCGACGCCCAACTCGACCGCGCGGCGCAGCACGGCGATCGAGCGGTCGCGGTCGCCGGGGACGCCCGGACCGAAGGCGACGCTGCCCGTCAGGCGCATCGTGCCGAACCCGATCCGGTTGATGGTCAGATCGCCGAGGTTCCAGGTCCCCGCCGCCGCGGCGGGAGTGGCAAAGGCCATGATCATCCTTACGTCTTCGTGTGATTACGTGCCGCGGTCATCGGGGTCCGGCCGGATCCGGGCATGAAAAAAGCCTCCCCGGCGGGCTGGACCCGGCTGGGAAGGCTCAAAAATCTGCTGGTCAGCATATCAGCTCGGCCAGGCTCATCGCCGGCCATTGCCGCACCGGCGCCGATTCCAAGCGTGATCGCGAAGTGTCGCTGGAGTGCTAGGCCCGCAGGCGCAGGCCCCTGGGAGTCGGGTGGAAACCGGCGGCCTCCAGGGCGGCGCCCAGGGGGGAGTCGTTGATGGCGGTGCCGTCCGCCCGCTCGACGGTCAGCTTGCCCAGCGCGCCGTCGCGCACGGCGAGCGCGAGGGCGTCGACGGCGGGCCGGAGGCGGTCGTCGCCGGAGAAGGACAGCAGGGTCTTGCCACCGCGCTCGACGTAGAGGACCAGGTGCCCGTCGACGAGCACGACCAGGGAACCGGCCTTCCTGCCGGGCTTGTGGGACACCTCCCCGGGGTGCGCGGGCCACGGCAGGGCCGCCCCGTACGGACTGGCCGGGTCGGCGGCCGCCAGCACCACAGCCCGCCGGGCGTTCCCCCCCGCCCTCTCCGGCTTCGGCGCACTCCACGGGTCGGGCGCCGGTGCCGTGTCCGGGTGGGTGGGGGAGGGGGATGTGGCGCGCATCCGGTCGACGGCACCGGGGAGGGCGAACTGGGCACCGCCCAGCCCTTCCACGAAGTAACCCCTGCGGCACCGGCCGCTCTCCTCGAAGGCGCGGAGCACCTGGTAGACGGCGGCGAACCCGCCCGGCAGCCGCTCGGCGGTCACCGCACCCCTGGTCACCACGCCGTGCCGCTCCAGCAGCACCTCGGCCTGGGCGTGGGCGCGCTGGGTGGCGTCCTCCGCGAGGGCGGGCAGTGCCCACCAGCGCCCGCCCACCGTGGGCGGGCCGCTCCTGGTCGGCAGCACCGCCCGCCGTCGCCGGGTCGGGGCCGGGCGGTGCGCGGGGCGTCCCGTCCCGAGGACGGCACGCAGCGGCGCCAGCGTGTCGCCGGTGATCCGGCCCGACCACACCAGGTCCCACACGGCGGCGGACAGGGCGCGGTCGTCCGGGACGGCGCCGGCCAGGAGGGCGCCGGCCCGGCCGCCCAGCTCGCGGAAGAACAGCGCGCCCCCGCCACCCAGAACCTCCAGCACCGCCTCGTGCACCGGCGTCAGGGTGATGTCGGCGGGGCCGGGTATCAGCAGCGGCGCGGTGTCGGCGAAGTAGAGGGACACCCAGCCGTCGCCGCCCGGCAGGGACCCCTGCCCCACCCAGATCACCTCGCCGGAGGCCGTCAGCTCGTCCAGGAACGACGGGTCGTACCCGGGCACCCGCGAGGGCAGGATCAGCGTCTCCAGCGCCGACGCGGGCACCGCCGCGCCCTGCAACTGCTCGATCGCGCCCACCAGCGCGTCGATCGGCGGCCTGCCCCGCTGCGGGGCGCCGGTGATGCCGTGCCAGGCGGGCGCGAAGGCGGCCAGGATCTCCGGGGGGACCGGCTCCACCTCCTTGCGGAGCCTGGCCAGGGACCTGCGGCGCAGCATCCGCAGCACCCCCGCGTCGCACCACTCCTCGCCCCGGCCACCCGGCCGGAACTCCCCGCTCACCAGCCGCCCCGAGGCGGCCAGGCGGCGCAGCGCATCGGTGACGACCGCGGGGCCGAGACCGAACCTGGTCGCGGCGGTGCTCGCGAGGAAGGGGGTGCGCGTACGGGCGTGCCGGGCCAGCAGGTCGCCCAGCGGGTCGTCGACCGGCTCGAGGAACGCGTGCGGAACCCCGACGGGCAGCGGCACGCCGAGCGCGTCGCGCAACCGGGCGGCGTCCTCGATCGCCGCCCACCGCTCCTGCCCCGCCACCCGCACCCTGATGGCCCGCCGGGAGCCCTCCAGCACGGTCAGCCACGCCGGGTCGCCCTCGCGCACGCCGACGTCCTCGGCCACCAGGGGGCCGTGGGAGCGGAGCAGGTCGGCCAGGTCCTCGGCGTCGCGCAGCGGCCGGTCCAGCCGGGCCAGCTCCCGCTCGGCGTCGGTGATCACGTCGAGGTCGAGCAGCTCGCGCAGGTCCGCCTGGCCCAGCAACTCGGCCAGCAGGGTCGTGTCGAGCGCGAGCGCCTGGGCGCGGCGCTCGGCCAGCGGGGCGTCGCCCTCGTACATGAACGCGCCTATGTAGTTGAACAGCAGCGACGCCGCGAACGGCGACGCCTTGTCAGTCTCGACCTCCACCAGCCGGACCCGCCGCGCCTCGATGTCGCGCATCAGCCGGACCAGCCCCGGCACGTCGAACACGTCCTGAAGGCACTCGCGCATCGTCTCCAGCACCACGGGGAACGACCCGTAGCGGCCCGCCACGCTCAGCAGGTGCGAGGCGCGCTGCCGCTGCTGCCAGAGCGGCGACCGCCTGCCCGGCACCCGGCGCGGCAGCAGCAGGGACCGCCCCGCGCACTCGCGGAACCGCGCCGCGAACAGCGCGGAGCCGCCCAGCTCCTCGGTGACGATCCGCTCTATCTCGTCCGCGTCGAAGACCGCGACGTCGGACGGGGGGTCGGAGAGCGTGTCGGGGATGCGCAGCACGATCCCGTCGTCGGAGTGCAGGGCCTGCACGTCGACGCCGTAGCGCTCCCGCAGCCGCCGCCCGATCGCCAGCGCCCACGGCGCGTGCACCCGCGCCCCGTACGGGGAGTGCACCACCACCCGCCAGTCGCCCAGCTCGTCGTGGAACCGCTCGACCAGCAACGTCCTGTCGTCCGGCACGTAGCCGGTCGCCTGCCGCTGCTCGGCCAGATAGGAGAGCAGGTTGGCGGCGGCGTACTCGTCCAGCCCCGCCGCCCTGATCCTCTCCAGGGCCCCCTCACGCCCGGTGCCCCCCGCCGCCGCGCCTCCCGGTCTCGCGTTCTCCGCCACCCCGTTTCCCGCTTCGGCGCGTTCCGCTCCCGCGCCCCCCGTCCTCGCGCCCGGGGCGCGCCCGCCTCCCGGCTCGGCGTCCGCGCCCGCCGCCGACATCTCGCGGAGGAACGCGCCGATGGCCCTGCCCAGCTCCGCCGGTCTCCCGGCGGTGTCGCCGTGCCAGAAGGGGAGCTTGCCCGGCTGGCCGGGGGCGGGAGTGACCAGCACCCGATCGGCCGTGATCTCCTGGATCCGCCAGGAGGTCGCGCCCAGCACGAACACGTCCCCGGCCCGCGACTCGTAGACCATCTCCTCGTCCAGCTCGCCCACCCGGGAGGACTTCTCCCCGACCAGGAACACGCCGAACAGCCCCCGGTCGGGGATCGTGCCGCCGTTGGTGACCGCCAGCCGCTGGGCTCCGGGGCGGCCCCGCAGGGTGCCGGTCACCCGGTCCCAGACGATGCGCGGACGCAGCTCGGCGAACTCCTCGCTCGGGTAGCGGCCGGCGAGCATGTCGAGCGTCGCCTCCAGCGCGCTCCTGGGCAGCGTCCGGTAGGGGGCGGCCCGCCGCACGACCTCCTCCAGCTCGTCGACCGTCCACTCGTCCAGCGCGGTCATCGCCACGATCTGCTGGGCGAGCACGTCGAGAGGGTTGCGCGGGTAGCGCAGGTCCTCGATCTCCCCGCTCCTCATCCGCTCGGCCACCACGGCCGTCTGGACCAGGTCCCCCCGGTACTTGGGGAAGATCACGCCACGCGAGACCGCTCCCACCTGGTGCCCGGCCCGGCCGATCCGCTGCAGGCCGCTCGCCACGCTCGGCGGCGCCCCGACGCAGGCCACCAGGTCGACCGCGCCCATGTCGATGCCGAGCTCCAGGCTGGAGGTCGCGACCACGGCGGGCAGCCGCCCGGACTTGAGCGCCTCCTCGATCTGGGAGCGCTCCTCCTTCGACACCGAACCGTGGTGGGCCCGCACGATCTCCGGGACGACCCCCTTGGCCGCGCCGGCCTGCGCCATCGTCTCCGCCGGGGTGGAGAGGGAGGCCGGCGGGACGGGGAACCCCTCGGCCCAGTGCACCGGCTCCGCCCCCGCCTCCGCGTCCTGCCCGGCCGGCTCCTCGCCGGTCTCCCGCCGCTCCCACGCCAGCTCGTTGAGGCGGGTGCACAGCCTCTCGGCCAAGCGCCGGGAGTTGGCGAACACGATCGTGGAGCTGTGGCCTCCGATCAGCTCGAACAGCCGCTCCTCCACGTGCGGCCAGATCGACCGCCTGGCCGGGGTCTCGGTCAGCCAGCGGTCGTCGTCGGGGGCGGGCGGGGCGGGGGGCGTGTCGAGCTCGGTCATGTCCTCGATCGGGACGACCACCTCGACCTCGATCTCCTTGTCGGAGGGCGGCTGGACCACGGTCGCCGGGCGCGATCCGCCCAGGAAGGCGGCCACCTCGCTCACCGGCCGGACGGTCGCCGACAGGCCGATCCGCTGGGCGGGCCGGGGCAGGAGGGTGTCGAGCCGCTCCAGGCTGAGGGCCAGGTGCGCGCCGCGCTTGGTGGCCGCCACCGCGTGCACCTCGTCGACGATGACCGTCTCCACACCGCGCAACGCCTCGCGGGCCTGGCTGGTGAGCAGCAGGAACAGCGACTCGGGAGTGGTGATCAGGATGTCGGAGGGCCGGGTCGCGAACCGCCGCCGCTCCTCGGGGGCGGTGTCCCCGGACCGGATCGCCACCGAGATCTCCGGCACCGGGAGCCCGAGCCGCCGCGCGGTCTGCCTCAGCCCGGCCAGCGGCGCCCGGAGGTTGCGCTCGACGTCGACCGCCAGGGCCTTGAGCGGCGAGACGTACAGGACCCGGCAACGCCTCACCGGCTCGCCGTCCGCCCGGTCCCCCCGCGAACGCCCTCGCCCGCCCCGGGTGCTCGTACCGCCTGTGCCGCCGGTGCCGCCTGTGCCGCCGGTGCCGCCTGTGCCACCCGTACCGGCCGTCGGGTCCGTATCGGAGGATCCGGCGTCCAGGGGGGAGCCGGGAGCGGAGGAGGCGAGCCGGTCGAGCGACCACAGGAACGCGGCCAGCGTCTTGCCGGATCCGGTGGGCGCGACCACCAGCGTGTTGTCACCCCGGGCGATCGCCGCCCACGCCCCCTCCTGCGCGGCGGTCGGCGCGGCGAACGCCCCGGTGAACCAGTCCCTGGTCATCCGGGTGAAGTGGTCGAGCGCCCCGCCCGTGCTCGCCGTCTCGCTCATCGCCGCCCCCTAGCTCCCGGTCCGGACGACCGACCGGCTCACCGCCCATACTGCACGGCCCCACCGACAGAACCCGTCACCGCCCGGCCTGCGACCGGGTGGCGGGCGGGAGCGGCCGGTCCGCGCATCGCCTGCGGACGCGTGGCCCACCGATGCCGCGGCCTCCCCGCGGGAGACCGGATCCGCGGCGTTCGCCGGGACGGTGACCATTCGCCACCATGACGTGACGTCCGGGATAGGTTGGCTCCCTGCCGTTGAGGACATGGCTTTGACGAACACACGACGTATTGAGTGGTGAGCTAACGGTGAGCATCGACCATCAGGCCATCGAGGCGACACGCGAGCGGATCAAGGCGGAGCACCTCAGGGCGCACCGCCCGCCGAGCAGTGCGAGGGGGCTGCACCACTTCGCGCTGATCTCCTCCGACGTCGAGACGACGATCGCGTTCTACCAGGACCTCCTGGAGTTCCCGCTGACGGAGATCTTCGAGAACCGCGACTACCGGGGATCGAACCACTTCTTCTTCGACATCGGCAACGGCAACCTGCTCGCCTTCTTCGACTTCCCCGACCTGGACCTCGGCCCCTACAAGGAGGTCCTCGGCGGGCTCCACCACGTCGCCATCTCCGTCGATCCCTCCACGTGGGAGCGCCTGCGGGGCAAGCTGGAGGCGGCGGGCGTTCCGCACCAGGTCGAGAGCGGCGCGTCGATCTACTTCGCCGACCCCGACGGGGCCCGCCTGGAACTGCTCGCCGACCCCCTCGGCGAGATGTACGGCTCCCGCGTGCTCTGATGCCCCCTCTTCCGCCTCCGGCCGCCCCGCCCTCGCCCCCTCGCCCCCTGTCCTCGCCCCCTGTTCTCGCCTGCGACGCTCCCCTCGCCCTCGCCCTCGCCCCCGCCGCCGCCGTCTTGCCTGCTCCGTCTCCGGCTCGCCCCGTCCGGCGGAGGCCGGGAGCGCAGGACGCGGGCGGCTCGCGGCCCGGCGGCTCGCCGGGGTGGGTCGCGGCACGGCGGAGGGGATCCATACTTGGGGCATGCGTCTATCGGATTTCTGGAAGCGGATGAAGTCACACTTCGGCGACCAGTACGCCGAGTCGTGGGCCCGCGACTACGTCATCGCCGACCTCGGCGGCCGGACCGTGATCCAGGCGCTGGCCGAGGGGGTCGGGGCCAAGGAGGTCTGGCGCGCCGTGTGCGGGGTGACCGACGTCGCGCCCGGGCTCCGCTGAGAGCCGGTGAGCGCGCGGCCCGGTGAGCGGAGAGCCGGAGAGCGTGGAGGGCGTCCGGGAAGCGTGAAGGGCCGGAGAGCCTCAGGCCACGGTGGAAACCCGAGCGCCCAAGATCCCGTGAAAGCCCGAGATCCCGTGAAAGCCCGAGATCCCGTGAAAGCCCGAGATCCCGTGAAAGCCCGAGATCCCGTGAAAGCCCGAGATCCCGTGGAGGCCCTGGGCCCACGGTGAAAGATCAGAAGGGCCGGGGGAAGGCCCGAGGGGCCCTTCGAGGGGCCGGAGGCCGAGAGCCGGGGAGCCGGGAAGGGCCGGTCAGGACGGTTCCGTGAGCGGGGCGAGGAGCTTCTCCACAGAGTCGGCCGCCCGCGCGGGATCGTCGGCGCTCTCCTCACCGTCCGGTGCCCACAGGAACAGCCAGCCGTCCCTGACCGGGGTGGCGAAGACGATGGTCTGCCGGCGGCTGTCCGGATGCCACACCCACAGCACCGGGGCGGCGCCTCCGAGGGTGCGGCTCGCCAGCCCCCGTTGTCGCAGTTCGGCGGCGAGGGAATCGAGATGGGCTAGACGTTGCTGCGTGAACGTGTTGGGCACGTCGGGCACCTCGGGTCGTTTCCCCTCAGGATCACTCCAGGTCAACCCGGTTACAACAGGTCCTGGGCAATTCTTGGAAATGTCTCCTCCCGGATGGGGTCCGCATCTCCCGAAGCCGTGGCCCGGCGGCCCGCCCGGCCGCGCCCGGTCGTGCGCGGGAGGACTCCGCGGCGGTTCGAGACTCCCGCAACGTATGGTGCCAACGGGCGGCGATCGAACAGTCGTTCGGCTATATTGAACAAGCCACCACTCTTGGCGTGCCCTTCCGAAATTGTCGGCGGCACCCCGTAGCTTTCTGGCAACCGACCCAACCCGCGACCCTTCAGGGGGCTCCCATGGCAGCTAACGACCGCGAGAAGGCGCTTGAGACCGCACTCGCTCAGATCGAGCGGCAGTTCGGCAAGGGCTCGATCATGCGCCTGGGCGACGAGACCCGGGCGCCCATCGAGGTGGTTCCCACCGGCTCCATCGCGCTCGACGTGGCCCTCGGCATCGGCGGCTTCCCGCGCGGCCGCATCGTCGAGGTCTACGGTCCCGAGTCCTCGGGCAAGACCACGGTCGCCCTGCACGCGGTGGCCAACGCCCAGCGTGGTGGCGGCATCGCCGCGTTCATCGACGCCGAGCACGCGCTCGACCCGGAGTACGCCCAGAAGCTGGGCGTCGACACCGACGCGCTGCTCGTCTCCCAGCCCGACACCGGTGAGCAGGCGCTGGAGATCGCCGACATGCTGATCCGGTCCGGCGCCGTCGACCTGCTGGTCATCGACTCGGTCGCGGCCCTGGTGCCCAAGGCCGAGATCGAGGGCGAGATGGGCGACAGCCACGTCGGCCTCCAGGCCCGCCTGATGTCCCAGGCGCTGCGCAAGGTCGCCGGCGCGCTCAACAACACCGGCACCACCGCGATCTTCATCAACCAGCTCCGCGAGAAGATCGGCGTCATGTTCGGCTCGCCCGAGACCACGACCGGTGGAAAGGCGCTGAAGTTCTACGCCTCGGTCCGCCTCGACATCCGCCGCATCGAGACGCTGAAGGACGGCACCGAGGCGGTCGGCAACCGCACCCGGGTGAAGGTCGTCAAGAACAAGATGGCCCCGCCCTTCCGGGTGGCCGACTTCGACATCCTCTACGGCGTCGGCATCTCCCGCGAGGGTGGCCTGATCGACATGGGCGTCGAGCACGGCTTCGTCCGCAAGTCCGGCGCCTGGTACACCTACGAGGGTGACCAGCTCGGTCAGGGTAAGGAGAACGCGCGAAACTTCCTCAAGAGCCACCCGGACATGGCGAACGAGATCGAGAAGAAGATCAAGGAGAAGCTCGGCGTCGGCCCGCGCGTCGACAGCCCGGCCGCCCCGTCGCCCGTCCCCGTGGCCTCGGCCCCTGCCGCCGCGTCCGGCCGCGCGTCCGGTGCCGCTTCGGCTCCCGCCGCGTCCGGTCGTGGTTCCAAGGCCGCCGCCGCCCCCAAGCCGGGTGACGCCTGAATCCGGGCTGATCGATGACCACGGGACCTGACTCCGGTCCGGCCGGCGAGGCCGGGCCGAGAGACTGGGGAGCCTGGCCCGACGAACCTCGGGCGGGTTCATCGGGCAGGCGCGGGCACGACCACGGTCCGTCCACCTCGGAGGGAGGCTTTCGCGAGGAAGCCGCGGACCCGGCGAGTGACGGGCCGCGAGGCCGGAAGAAGCGTGCCTCACGGCGTGGGCGGCGGTCCGGGAGCTCTACCCCGGGCTTTCTTTCTGACCGATTCGACGGATCTGACCGATTCGACGGATCTGATGGATCCGATGGAGACGGATCCGATGGGCCTGGCGGATCCGGCAGGCCCATCGGACGCGGCAGGTCCGGCGGACGTGACGGTTTCGGTGGGCGTGACAGGTCCGACGGGCCGGCCGAGGGGTCCCGGACGAGCCGGGGGGCCGGATCCGATCCGCAGGCGGTTGCGCGAGGCATCTGCCTGCGGCTGCTGACCATGGCGCCGCGCACCCGGGCCCAGCTCGCGGAGGCGCTGCGCAAGCGCGAGGTGCCCCAGGAGGCGGCGGACGCCGTGCTGGAGCGCTTCTCCGAGGTCGGGCTCATCGACGACGAGGCGTTCGCCGCGGCATGGGTGAGCTCGCGTCACTCCGGACGGGGTCTCGCCAGAAAGGCCCTCGCCTCGGAGCTCCGCCACCGAGGGGTGGACGAGGAGACCGTGAAGGAAGCGGTGGATCGGCTCGACCCCGAGGAGGAGGCGGAGACCGCCCGTCGCCTTGTGCGGCGCAAACTCTCCTCGACCCGGGGTCTGGAGCCCGCGGTCAGGACCCGCAGGCTTGCCGGCATGCTCGCCCGCAAGGGGTACGGCCCCGGCCTGGCATTTCGCGTGATCCGCGAAGTGCTGGAGGACGAAGGGGCGGAAACGTCGCCATTCGCGGAGGATCCGGGCTATCCACTCGACTAGTCCAAAGCAGCTTGACAGCGGGTCTTTGCTTGCTCGTTACCTCTCTGACGCTTAATCTCAACGGCAGTGAGGAGTTACTCCGCGCAGCGCGGATTGTCATAGCGGTGTAATACGGACAAGCAGGCTTGGCGGATGAGGACGGGACGATGGACCGGCGGGAACAGCCGGTGGGTGATCCCCTCTGGGTTCACTTCTGTCCCGACGGTGCCGTCTCTCGGGCTTTCCGTGCCGTGCGTGTGACCCCTCGTGTGCCTGATATTTGCGACGCGAGGAAGGTGAGGCGCGCATGGATCCGGTCGTGGTCGTCATGTTGACAGTGGCGGTTATGGCTCTCGCCGTGATGACAGCCGTGCTGGTCGTGTTGCTGCGTCGTGTCGGTGGAGCCGGGGCCGCGAAGGGCCCCACGCCCGAGCAGGAGGCCGAGGTCCAGGCCCACCTGGAGGAGGCCAGGCGCGAGGCCGCCGACATCCGGGCGAAGGCCAAGGACGACGCCGGAGAGCTGCTGCGCAAGTCGGAGACGGCGATCGAGGCTGCGGCCGAGATGCGCAAGGAGGCCGAGGCCGAGGGCAAGATCCTGAAGTACGAGCTCAAGGAGCTCCGGTCCGACCTCGAACGCAGGGAGAACCGGCTGGCGGAGCGCGAGCAGCGTCTCGACGAGGAGGCCAGGCGCCAGGCCGACCGGGCCCGCAAGCTCGCCGAGACGGAGACCGAGCTGGCCGACCGTCGCGAGGATCTCGAACGGGTCGCCGAGGAGCGCAGGACCATCCTGGAACGGGTGTCTGGGTTCACCAGCGACCAGGCCAGGGCCGAGCTGGTCAGGGAGATCGAGAACCAGGCGAAGCGCGAGGCCGCGCTGATCATCAGGGAGATCGAAGGGGAGGCCCGCAAGGAGGGCGAGAAGCGCGCCACCAAAATCGTCACGCTGGCGGTCCAGCGGGTGGCCACCGAGCAGACCGCCGAGTCCGTGGTGAGCGTCCTGCACCTGCCCGGTGACGAGATGAAGGGGCGCATCATCGGCCGTGAGGGCCGCAACATCCGGGCCTTCGAGTCGACCACCGGCGTCAATCTGATCATCGATGACACGCCGGAAGCCGTGCTGCTGTCGTGCTTCGACCCGGTCCGCCGCGAGACCGCGCGGCTCACCCTGGAGAAGCTCGTCCTCGACGGCCGCATCCATCCGCAGCGCATCGAGGAGGCCCACGAGCGCAGCAAGGCCGAGGTCCAGGAGCTGTGCGTGCGCGCGGGCGAGGACGCCCTGGTGGAGCTCGGCATCACCGACATGCATCCCGAGCTCGTCACCCTCCTCGGCCAGCTCCGTTACCGCACCTCCTACGGCCAGAACGTGCTCGGCCACCTCATCGAGTCGGCCCACATCGCCGGCATCATGGCGGCCGAGCTGCGGCTCGACACGACGCTGCTCAAGCGCTGCACGCTCCTGCACGACATCGGCAAGGCCCTCACCCACGAGGTCGAGGGCAGCCACGCGCTCATCGGCGCCGAGATCGCCAGACGATACGGCGAGCACGAGGACGTCGTCCACGCCATCGAGGCCCACCACAACGAGGTCGAGGTCAAGACCGTCGAGGCCGTTCTCACCCAGGCCGCCGACGCGATCAGCGGCAGCCGTCCCGGCGCCCGCCGCGAGTCGCTGGAGGCCTACGTCAAGCGGCTGGAGCGTCTTGAGGAGATCGCCACCTCCTACGAGGGCGTGGAGAAGGTCTTCGCCATGCAGGCGGGCCGGGAGATCAGGGTCATGGTGAAGCCCGACGCGGTCGACGACATCCAGGCCCAGGTGATCGCCCGCGACGTCGCCAAGCAGGTCGAGGAGGAGCTCACCTACCCCGGCCAGATCCGCATCACGGTCGTCCGCGAATCGCGGGCCACCGAGTTCGCCCGCTGAACCCGTCCTACCGGCCGGGTCCGCTGCCCGCTGAACCCGTCCTACCGGCCGGACCCGCTGCGCGCCGGACCCGCCCAACCGGCCGGGTCCGCCCAACCCACCGGACCAACCCACCGGACCAGTCCGCTCAACCGGGGAGCACGTCGATCCGCCCGGTTCGCTGATCCGTCCGGCGATCCGCCGGTCCACCCGGCCTCTCGCTCAGGAATGGAAGATCTGCTGGTAGAAGGCGAGCTCGGTGGCCAGGGCCGCGCTACGGGTCTCGGCGCGGCGGAAGCCGTGGGCCTCCCCCTCGAACGTGAGGTAGGTGCAGGGAACGCCGCGCTCGGCGAGAGCGTCGGCGAAGGCCTGTGACTGCGCCGGGGGGACCACCGGGTCGGACAGGCCCTGGAGGAGCAGCATGGGGCAGCTCACCCCCGCCACCCGGCCGACGGGTTCGCGCGAGGCGTACAGGGCGGGGTCCTCCGGGCCGATCAGCCACTCGACGTAACGCGACTCGAAGTCGTGGGTGGTCGCGCTGAAGTTGGCGAGCCCGCTCACGCCGTAGTAGGAGACGCCTCCGGCGAACGCGTCGGACGCGCAGCAGGCCGCCATGACCGTCCAGCCGCCCGCGCTACCGCCACGGATCGCGATCCGCGCCGGGTCGCCCAGCCCCTCCGCGGCCAGCCACTCGGCCGCGGCGATCGCGTCCTCGACGTCGACCACGCCCCACTGGCCGCGCAGCCGCTCGCGGTAGACGCGGCCGTAGCCGGTGGAGCCGCCGTAGTTGACGTCGAGCACGCCGATGCCCCTGCTGGTGAGGAACGTCTTCTCCAGGTCGAGCGCGCCGACGCTGTTCCCGGTCGGCCCGCCGTGCACGAACACGACATACGGCGCGGGGCCCTCGCCGCGCGCCACGGGGTTGGACGGGGGGTAGAGGAACGCGTGCACCTCGCGCCCGAACCGGCTCTCGAACTCCACGGGCTTGGCGCGCGGCAGGTAACCGGGATCGGGCAGCTCGTTGACGTCCCGGCGGAGCTCCTCCAGCCGCCCGGTCACGGTGTCGATCCGGACGATCGACCGGGGCAGCGCCGGGCCGTACCCGATCCCGACCACGGCGCGCCCGTCGGTGGCCAGCACCACCTCCCAGCCGTCGTAGGGCGCGTCCAGGTCGCTCAGCACGCCACTGTCCGGGTCGAGGACCCCCAGCCGCAGGTCGCCCCGTCCGTGCAGGACCGCGAGGCTCCCGTCGTCCAGCAGCGCGTACGGCATCGCGCCCAGCTGCCACAGCGGCCCCGCGAACTCCTGCTCCGCCGGGTGGAGCGCCTTCGCCGAGGTGCCGTGGATCCCGACCAGGTAGAGGTTCCACCAGCCCGACCAGTCGGAGACCAGGTAGAGGTGCTGCTCGTCGCGCCACCGCGGGGCGAGCACCGACTCCGAGACGCCGCCCTTGACCTTCCAGGACGTGCCGTCGGCGAGCCGGGAGATCCACAGCTCGGTGCCGTTCCACGGCATCCGGGGGTGGTCCCAGCAGACGAAGGCCAGGTGCTCGCCGTCGGGGGAGACGGCGGGGGAGGCGTAGAAGTCGTGCCCGCCGGCCCGTTCGCGCGGCTCGCCCTCGCCGGACAGCGGGACGGACACGATCGACCGGCTCACCCGGCCGCCGTCGTGGCGCTCCCTGACGCACCAGATCTGCCCGTCGTGGAGGACCGGGTCCGCGTAGCGCAGGGCCGCCGGCTCCTCGGGCTCCGGCGTGAGCGGCCTGGGCTCGCCACCGGTGGGCAGCAGGTAGAGGCGCTGGTCGACGAAGTTGGCGAACACTACGCCCTGGCCGGGCACCACGGCGTACGACCGTCCGCCGTACTCGTGGACCCTGGTCCTGGCGCTCCACGGCGCGCTCAGCAGCTCGCGCTGGGCGCCGTCGGCGCTCCGGTGCACGATGGTGGTCCGCCCGCCCTCGGCGGGACGGTCCTCGGTCCACCAGACCTCCTCGCCGAGCACCGTCGGGTATCCGAGGCGCAGCCCGGAACGGGCCACGTCGGAGGTGGAGACCGGCGACGGCCAGGTGGCGTACGGCAGGACGACCTGCTCGGGGGACATGGCGCAATCCTGCCCGATAACCCGCCGCGTGTCGCCGGTATCACGCTCGCGTCACCCGAGATATGCCGCCGGTGAACCGCGCGGGCCGTGAGATCGGGGGGAATGATGAGATGAGAGCCGTTGGTCCGGTCTCCGCCTTAAGCCGGCCTGCGGATGTTTTCACCCGCCCGGCACGCGGAAGGGCGGTCACCGGATCCGGTGACCGCCCTTGGGCTGCCGTGTTCTCCGAGGCTGCCGTGTTCCTACGGTGTTCCTACGGAGCCGGGGTGGTGGGAGTTCCGAGGCCGCCCTCGACCGCCGTCGGCGAGTCGGGCCGGGCGATCGGCTTGGCCGCGGTCTTCCTGCTGCGACGGCTCCGCCTCTCCAGCCAGGTGGCGACGGCGCCCACCATCACGTTGATGATGATGTAGATGATCGCGATGACGATCACGGCGGGAATGATGTTGTTGAAGTTGGAGGGCAGCACGCGCGCCCCCGCGTTCAGCAGGTCCTCGAACGACACGATGAAGCCCAGGGCGGTGTCCTTCAGGAGCACCACCAGCTGCGCCACGATCGCCGGCATCATGACCGTGACCGCCTGCGGCAGCAGGATCATCCGCATCACCTGGCCCGGACGCAGGCCGACCGCGAGCGCGGCCTCGCTCTGCCCCCGGGGGATGGACAGGATGCCCGCCCGTACGATCTCCGCCAGCACCGAGCCGTTGTACAGGACCAGGCCGATCACCACCGCCCAGAAGGGCGTCACGGTGAGCCCGAAGACCGCGCTCCCGCCGAACATCACCGCGAAGATCATGATCAGTAGCGGGATCGCCCGGAAGAACTCGACGACCGCCCCCGAGGAGCGGCGGATCCAGGCGTTCGCCGAGAGCCGGCCGATGCCGAAGACGAACCCGAACGGCACCGCGATCAGCGCCGCCACCGCGGCCGCGCTGAGCGTGTTGACCAGGCCGGGCAGGATCAGGTTGATCCACACGTCGCCGCGCAGGAACGGCGTCCACAGGTCGGCGTTGAGCTGGTTCTTCTCGCCGAGCTTGGTCACCATCACGTACACCGCGAACAGCACGGCGAGGACGACCAGCACGGTGAGCACGTTGTTGCGTATCCGGGCCTTGGGGCCGGGAATGTCGTAAAGGACGCTGACGTTTTCCGAGCTCTCGACGCGCCGCTTGCGCGCCGGGGGCCGCTCGGCGGTGACCGCGGTCATCGGACCACCGCCAGGCGCTTGGCCAGCCAGCCGAACAGCAGTCCGGTCGGCAGGGTCAGGATCAAAAAGCCCAGCGCGAACCCGGCGAAGATCTGGATGACCGCGTCGCCGTGCGCCTCGAACAGCGTCTTCATGGTCAGGGACGCCTCACCCACCCCGATGGCCGCGGCGATCGTGGTGTTCTTGGTCAACGCGATCAGGATGCTGCCCAGCGGGGCGATCACCGCGCGGAACGCCTGGGGCAGCACGATCAGCCTCAGGTTCTGGCCGAACGTGAGCCCGATGGCGCGGGCCGCCTCCGCCTGGCCGACCGGGACCGTGTTGATCCCGGCCCGGATCGCCTCGCAGACGAACGCCGCCGTGTAGGCGGACAGTCCGATGATGGAGAGCCACAGGTAGTTGGTGGACAGGCTCTCGGAGAACGAGACGTCCAGGACCAGGCCGAGGCCCAGCCCGCAGAACACGATCACCAGCGTCAGCGGGGTGTTCCGCAGGATGTTCACGTACGCCGTGCCGATCCCGCGCAGGATCGGCAGCGGGCTCACCCGCATGCCCGCGAGGATCGTCCCGAGCACGAGCGCCACCAGCCCGCTGGCGAGGGTGAGCCGTATCGTCAACCAGAAAGCGTCCCGAATGATCGGGAACTCATCGAAGAGTGCCTGCACTCATCCCTCCAAAGGTCACAGGCCGGGGCGTTCGCACGCCCCGGCCCAGGTTGTGACCGATCAGTAGCGCTCGACAGCCGGCGGGGTGGTGAAGAACTTCCCGAACTCGCCGAAGTTGGCGTCGATGGCCTTCTTCCAGGCGCCGTCCTTGAACATCTTCTCGACGGCGGCGTTGACCTTGTCGCGGGTCGCCTTGTCGTCCAGCTTCAGGCCGATGCCGTACTTCTCCTCGGAGAAGGGCTTGCCGACGAGGCGGAACTTGCCGGGGGACTGGGTGGCGAAGCCGGCCAGGATCGTCGCGTCGGTGGAGATCGCGTCGACCTGCTTGTTCTCCAGCAGCGGCAGGCAGGCGCCGTAGCCCTGCTGCTCGGTGAGGAAGCCGCTCTTCCACTCGTCGCCGAACTTCTCGACCAGGCGGGCGGGCGAGGAGGAGCCCTGGGCGCCGCAGACCTTCTTGGTCTTGAGGTCCTCGACGCTGTTGATCGTGGTGTCGTCCGCCCGGGTCAGGATGTCCTGGCCGGTGACCAGGTACGGGCCGGCGAAGGCGACCTTCTTCTTGCGGTCGTCGGTGATCGAGTAGGTCGCGATCACGGCGTTGACCTGGCCCTGCTGGATGAAAGACTCGCGGTTGGCCGAGATGGCCTCCTTGAACTCAATCTTGTCGTCCGTGTAGCCGAGCTCCTTGGCGACATACCGGGCAACGTCGACGTCGAACCCCTTGAAGGAGCCGTCGGGCTGCTTCTGCCCGAGGCCGGGCTGGTCGACCTTGATGCCCACCACGAACTTGTCGCTTCCGCCGCCGGCGTCGTCGCCGCACGCGGTCAGACCGGCCATCGCCGCCGCGGCTGCGATCACCACGGCTCCAATACGACGTACACGCATTCTTGCTACCTCGTCTTTCATCAGGGACATATCAGGGATGAGCAGAGCCGTCAGTGAGTGAGGATCTTGGAGAGGAAGTCCTTGGCCCGGCCGGTCCTGGCGTTGGTGAAGAACTCCTCGGGGGTGTTCTCCTCCACGATCTGGCCCTCGGCCATGAACACCACGCGGTTCGCCGCGCGGCGGGCGAAGCCCATCTCGTGGGTGACGACCATCATCGTCATGCCCTCCTGGGCGAGGCCGATCATGACGTCGAGCACCTCCTGGACCATCTCCGGGTCGAGCGCCGAGGTCGGCTCGTCGAACAGGATCATCTTGGGGTCCATGGCCAGGGCGCGGGCGATCGCCACGCGCTGCTGCTGGCCTCCCGAGAGCTGCGCGGGATACTTCGACGCCTGGGCGCCGATGCCGACCCGCTCCAGCAACTCCATGCCCCGCCGCTCCGCTTCGGCCTTCGCGATGCCGCGAACCTTGATCGGCCCGAGGGTGACGTTCTCGAGGATCGTCTTGTGCGCGAACAGGTTGAAGGACTGGAACACCATCCCGACCTCGGACCTGAGCTTGGCCAGGGTCTTGCCCTCGGCCGCGAGCGGCTGCCCGTCGAAGGTGATGGTTCCCTCGTCGATCGCCTCCAGCCGGTTGATCGTCCGGCAGAGGGTCGACTTGCCGCCGCCCGATGGGCCGATGACGACGAGGACCTCGCCGCGGGAGATCGTCAGATTGATGTCCCGAAGGACGTGCAGGCTGCCGAAGTGCTTGTTGACGCCTTCGAGCACGACCAGAGGAGTCTTGTCCCCGTTCTCCGTCATGGTGGACAACGTAATTCTGTAAAGGGCACCTGAGGCTAACCCTGCGGTACCGATCAGATCACGGCCTGCTCACACCTTGATCATCAAATCCTGCTCAGGGCCTCGGGGTCAACCCTGAACGCGAACGGTTTCGTCAGGTTCACGGTCGTTCCGGTGGCGACGCGGTGGACGAGCTGGTAGTCGTCGTTCTCGTCGAGGGCGTACGTGAAAATCACCGGAAGCTCGTCGGATCCCTGCCCCCGGAACGGTTTCATCTCGACGCGCCAGAAGTGAGGGATCCCGGCCTCCGCGTACTTCGCCGGCTTGATGATCCGATCCACGGCCGTGGTGGACCTGGAGACGATCTCCACGACGAGGTGAGCCCATTCCGGGTCGACGACCTGGGCGCCGTCGCGGATCGGTTTCCGTTCCACGACCATGACGTCCGGAATGACGCCCGGCCGGGAGTCCAGGAGGAGCCCGGTGCCGGTGACGACCATCAACTCCTCGGGGGCGGAGTCCTCCAGGAACCGGCGGAGCCGGTCGCCGATCCACTGATGCTGGGCGGATGGGGCAGGAGACACGATCAGGCTCCCGTCGATGAGCTCGTAGCGGCCGCCGTCATCGCGGGAGTTGAGCTCGAACCATTCGTCGATGCCGAGTTCGCCGGGTGTCTCCCAGAAGCCCGCCGCCGGGACCGCGGTGCTCTGCGGCTTCTTGCGTGGCTTCTTTGCGGGCTTCTTGGCCTTCACCGGGGCCTCCGAGGTCTGCACGAGCATCGCCACCGTGGCTCACCACTCTCAGCTGTCGGTCGAGTCCTAATTCTCGCATGCGGCTTTGGAGCCCCAGCTTAGCGAGAGAATTGACGTTGAGTGACCAGTCGATTACCTGGAGTTCGAAGGGTCGAGGGCGTACCTGAAGGTTCGGCGGAGCGCCTACCCTTGTCGTGAGATGACTGCCACCGTGGAGAGCGCCCGCACGTACGAGGTCCGTACCTATGGGTGCCAGATGAACGTGCACGACTCCGAGCGCCTGTCGGGCCTCCTGGAGGACGCCGGATACGTCCCGGCCGCCCAGGGGGAGACGGCCGACGTGGTCGTGTTCAACACCTGTGCCGTACGGGAGAACGCCGACAACAAGCTCTACGGCAACCTCGGCCACCTGCGCCCCTCGAAGGTGGGCAACCCCGGCATGCAGATCGCCGTGGGCGGCTGCCTGGCGCAGAAGGACCAGGGGGAGATCGTCCGCAGGGCGCCCTGGGTGGACGTGGTGTTCGGCACCCACAACATCGGCTCGCTGCCGGTGCTGCTGGAGCGGGCGCGCGTCCAGCAGGAGGCCCAGGTCGAGATCAAGGAGTCCCTGGAGACCTTCCCGAGCACGCTGCCGACCAAGCGCGAGTCCGCCTACGCCGCCTGGGTGTCGGTCTCCGTGGGGTGCAACAACACCTGCACGTTCTGCATCGTGCCCGCCCTGCGCGGCAAGGAGAAGGACCGCCGCCCCGGCGACGTTCTCAACGAGGTGCGCACCCTGGTCGACCAGGGCGTGCTGGAGATCACCCTCCTCGGCCAGAACGTCAACACGTACGGCGTGGAGTTCGGCGACCGGCTGGCCTTCGGCAAGCTGCTGCGGGCCTGCGGCGACGTCGAGGGCCTGGAGCGGGTCCGCTTCACCAGCCCGCACCCGGCGGCGTTCACCGACGACGTCATCGCGGCGATGGCCGAGACGCCCAACGTGATGCACCAGCTCCACATGCCGCTGCAGTCGGGCTCGGACCGGGTCCTCAAGGCCATGCGCCGCTCCTACCGGGCCGAGCGCTACCTGGGCATCATCGAGCGGGTCCGCGCGGCGATGCCCGACGCGGCGATCTCCACCGACATCATCGTGGGCTTCCCCGGCGAGACCGAGGAGGACTTCCAGGCCACCCTCGACGTGGTGCGCGAGTCGCGGTTCGCCAACGCCTTCACGTTCCAGTACTCCATCCGGCCCGGCACCCCCGCCGCCACCATGGAGCACCAGGTTCCCAAGGAGGTCGTGCAGGAGCGCTACGAGCGGCTCGTCGCCCTGCAGACCGAGATCTCCTGGGCGGAGAACAAGAAGCAGGTCGGCCGGACGCTCGAGGTGCTGGTCGCCGAGGGCGAGGGCCGCAAGGACGAGGCGACCCGCCGCATGTCGGGGCGGGCCCCCGACAACCGCCTGGTGCACTTCACCCCCGGTGCCGAGACCCCGCGTCCGGGTGACGTGGTGAGCGCCGAGGTCACGTACGCGGCACCGCACCACCTGGTCGCCGACGGTCCCGCGCTGAGGCTCCGCCGAACCCGCGCGGGCGACGCCTGGGAGGCCCGCCAGGGCGCCCCGGCCGGAGCCGGTCCCGGGGTCATGCTGGGCATGCCCTCGATCGGCCGTCCCGCCCCGCTCCCGGAGACCTCGGGCTGCTCCGTCTCCTGAGGTCCCGCCCTTCGAGCGCCGCGCCCGGAAGCATCTCGCCCGAGTTTTTCCCTTCGGTTGAGATCTTCCGGGCGCTTTTTCGAAGGCGCCCCTCCACGTGGCGCCGACCCATGATCGATTTCCGGAATCCCCGATGGCGACGGCGATTCCGGCGACACCGCCGCCCCTGCCAGGGGGGATGCGCGCGGGGTCGCCGTGACTTCCCTGAAGAACGATATTTCGTGATTCGCCTGTGATTGGTGTGCGAGCATTTCCCTGCTGTGACTACTGTGGTTCGGCACCCTCGGAAGCCGTGGAGGTTTCCCCCCGAGAGCCGCAGGGAGTTCTTCCTCATGCACGTCCCTCCATCTCCGGGCAGTCCCGGAGAACCAGAGATCCTCGTCGGCCCGGCCGACGGGCCCAAGAAGTCTCGCAAGCGCAAGCGCAAGCCCCAGCGGATGAGCGGCCTGGCCATAGCCGTCTTCTCCGTCCTCGCCGCCGCCCTCCTGGGCGGGGGCGCGGTCTTCGCCTTCATGAACGCCGGGGGCGACGACCCCCGGGTGCCGCCGGCGCCGGACAGCGCCCAGGAGGCGTCCCAGGAGCCCGCGCCGGACCAGAGCCCGCCGCAGGCCACGAAGCGGAAGCCGGAGAAGGAGAAGGGGGCGGACGCCGCCTCCGGAGCCGATGACACGTCCGCCGGAGGCGGCGGCACCGACTCCGGTGCCGGTGCCGGCACCGGTGGGGCGGACGAGGGCGAGCCCGGAGCCGAGTCGGCCGCCGGAAGCCCTTCGAAGGACAAACCGTCGAAGCAGCCGCAGAGCAGTCAGCGGCCGCAGGACTCCGGCACCGACGACCCCGCCGGCTACGTGCATCCCCAGGGGCCCATCGGCGGCTACTGACCGAGATCGGAAAGCCGAACGTCTCCGGCCCGCCGGACACGTTCGGCCCGCCGGACACGTTCGGCCCGCCGGACACGTTCGGCCCGCCGGACACGTTCGGCACGCGGGGCACGGTGAGTGGATCACCGTGCCCCGCCGCGTTCCGGCATCCCGCGAGCCGTTGCCCCGCACGGCCGTTCTCGCCGCGAGCCGCGACGACACGAGTCGCGAGACACGAGCCGCGACGACACGAGACACGAGCCGCGAGCCGCGACGACACGAGCCGCGAGCCGCGAGACGCGACGACGCGAGACGGCGAGACGGCGGGGCGGTTCCCGGAGAGGACCGCGCCGGCAGGGCTCCGTTAGTCTGGCGAGGTGCTTGTCGCCGCGGCCGTGTGCCCGCATCCCCCGCTGCTGGTCCCCGAGCTGGCCGGGACCGCGGCCTCGGAGCTCGACGACCTCAGGGCGGCCTGCGCGGCCGCGGTCGGGGCGTTGCGCGACGCCGGCGCCGACGAGATCGTGGTGGTGGGAGGCGCGGACCGGACCGCGGCGTACGGCGCGGACTCCGCCGGGAGCCTCGCGCCCTGGGGCGTCGACGTCCGGAGCGGCGAGGGGGAGCCCGTCCTGCCGCTGTCCCTGACGATCGGCCGCCGGCTCCTCGAAGGAGAGCACCTGACCGCCTCGGGGTTCCACGCGATCTCCTTCGACGCGACTCCGGGGGAGTGCGCGGCCCTGGGGGAGCGGCTGGCGGCCACGACCGGTCGCGTGGCGATGCTCGTCATGGCCGACGGCTCGGCCCGCCTCACCGAGAAGTCCCCCGGATACCTGGACCCTCGCGCGAAACCGTACGACAGGGCGATCGTCGAGGCGCTCGCCCGCGGCGAGGTCCCGGTGCTCGACCCCGGCGAGGCCGCCGAGCTGTGGGTCGCGGGTCGCGCGGCCCTGCAGGTCCTCGGCGGGTGCGGGAGCGCCCTGCGCGGTGAGATCCTCTACGACGACGCGCCCTACGGCGTCGGCTACTTCGCCGCCCGCTGGACGGAGTGATCCCGCCCGGAGCGGTTACGGTGGCGGGAGAGGACGGTGCCCGGGGCGCCGGGGACGAAGGGTTCGCGAAGGGGGCAGGGGCCGATGGCGGGGAGCGTGGCGTTCGGGAGCGTTCCGACACCGCTGGGGGACATGGCCGTCGCCGTGACCGAGGACGGTGTGGCGAGTGTGGGCTGGGGGGAGCCGTCCCGGTTCAGGGCCCGCCTGCTCGAACGGCTGGGGCTGGAGGAGGCGGACGACCCCGGCATGACGGCGGCCGTGCTCGGCGAGCTGGGCGACTACTACGCGGGCAGGCTGAGGGTCTTCGGGGTCGCGGTGGACTGGCGGCTGACCTCGCCGGTGCAGCGCAGGGTGCTCGGCACGCTCTACGAGACGGTTCCGTACGGCAAGGTGGTGACCTACGGGGAGCTGGCGGCCCGCAGCGGGACGGGTGTGCCGGCGCGGGCCATCGGGTCGATCATGGGAGCCAACCCGGTCCCCGTCATCGTGCCGTGCCACCGGGTGGTCGCCGGGAACGGGCTCGGCGGGTTCAGCGGGGGCGACGGCGTGGAGTCGAAGCGCCGGCTGCTCACCCTGGAGGGCTACCTGCAGCCGATGCTCGACTGGGACTGACCGGGACCGGGGCCGGGACCCGCGATCGGCCTCGCCGACCGCCTACGGTCCGTAGGGCGGTGGCGTGGTGCCGGGCTGGCCGGGACCGGACGTGCCGTCGTCCCGTCCGGGAGGCGTGGCGCGGCCGGGCGCGGGTGTCGTGCCGGGCCGGCCGGGTCCGGACGCGCTGTCGTCCCGCTCGGGCGCGGGTGTCGTGCCCGGGGGCCTGGTGTCCGGTTCGTTGATCTTGTCGGCCATCTCCCTGGCCTTCTGCGCGGCGGTGTCGATGCGCCGGGCGTGTTTTCCGCCCAGCTTCGCCTTGGCGATCCGCTCCGCCTTGTCGATGCCCTGTTTGGCGAGTTCTTCGGTCTTGGCGCTGCCACCCAGCATGTGCTTGACCCTGTCGAGGATCGACATGGTGAATCCCCCAATTCCGATGCGAGGACGCATCGTTTCTCATCCATACCCGGGGAGTTGGCAGACTTACCCCGTGCCTCAGCTACCCGTCATCGCCGTCGTCGGCCCGACCGCGGCCGGAAAGTCCGACCTGGCCGTGGATCTCGCCCTCGAACTGGGGGGCGAGGTGATCAACACCGACTCCATGCAGCTTTACCAAGGAATGGACATCGGGACGGCGAAACTCTCCGTGGAGGAGCGCAGGGGGGTGCCTCACCACCTGCTGGACATCTGGGACGTGACCAGGGCCGCCAGCGTGGCCGAGTACCAGTCGCTGGTCCGGCCGATCATCGACGGCCTGCGGGCCAAGGGGATCGTGCCGGTCCTGGTGGGCGGATCCGGGCTGTACGTGCGGGCCGCCCTGGACGACCTGGAGTTCCCCGGCACCGACCCGGAGGTCCGCGCCCGGCTGGAGGCCGAACTCGACCTGCGCGGCCCCGGCCCGCTGTACGAGCGGCTCCGCGAGCGCGACCCGAAGGCCGCCGAGACCATCCTCCCGGGCAACGGGCGCAGGATCGTCCGGGCCCTGGAGGTCATCGAGATCTCCGGGCGGCCGTTCTCGGCCACTATGCCGTCGTACGACGCCGTCTACGACAGCGTCCAGCTGGGGGTGGAGGTGCCCCGGGAGGTGCTGGACGCCCGGGTCGAGGCACGGGTCGAGCACATGTGGCGGGCCGGGCTGGTGGACGAGGTCAGGGAACTGGCCGCGCGCGGGCTCGCCGGAGGCCGTACGGCCAGCCGCGCCCTCGGGTACGCGCAGGTGCTGAGCTTCCTCGGCGGTGAGTGCACCGAGGAGGAGGCGAAGCAGGAGACGGTACGGGCGACGCGCAGGTTCGTCCGCCGTCAGGAGTCGTGGTTCCGCCGCGATCCCCGCGTGATCTGGCTGCCCCAGCGGGAACCGGACCTCCTGGGCCGCGCTCTCGCCGCGATCCGCGGCTGACCGCTCCCCGGGCCGGAGACCGGCGGGGCAGGGCGGGTCGGGGCGGCGGGGGCGGACGCGTGCCTGGATAGAGTTGGTCCCATGCGATTCGCGAAGGGACACGGCACCGAGAACGACTTCGTCATCCTCCCCGACCCGGACGGTGAGCTGGAGCTGTCCGCGACGCTCGTGGCGGCGTTGTGCGACCGGCGCGCGGGGATCGGCGCGGACGGCGTGCTGCGCGTGACGCGGACGAAGCTCAGCCCGGAGGTGTCCGGCCAGGCGGGCGAGGCCGAGTGGTTCATGGACTACCGCAACGCCGACGGCGGCATCGCCGAGATGTGCGGCAACGGGACGCGTGTCTTCGCCCGATACCTGGTCGACGCGGGCCTCGCCGCGCCAGGGGAGTTCGGCATCGCGACCAGGGGGGGCGTCAAGCGGGTACGGCTCGCGGAGACGGGTGACGTGACCGTCGAGATGGGCCCGCCCCGGGTGCTGGGGGCGAGCCGCACGACCGTCGCGGGCCACGAGTACGAGGGCCTCCACGTCGACATGGGCAACCCCCACCTGGCCTGCGTCATCGGCGACCCGGTGGCCCAGCTCGACCTGAGCCACCAGCCCGCGTTCGACCCCGAGGTGTTCCCGGCGGGGGTCAACATCGAGCTGCTCAATCCGGTGGGCCCGCGCCGGGTCGTCATGCGGGTCTTCGAGCGCGGCTCGGGCGAGACCAGGTCCTGCGGCACCGGTGCCGTCGCCTCGGCCGTGGCCGCCGCGCGGCTGACCGGTGAGACCAGCGGCACCTGGGCGGTGGAGGTGCTCGGCGGCACCGTCACCGTCACCCTCGACGAGCGCACCAGCTACCTGGCGGGCCCCGCCGTCCTCGTCGCGTCCGGTGAGGTCACGCTCTGAGCTGTGCGTGCCACCTGCCGCCGCCTCCCGGTCGCGTCCGGTGAGGTCACGTTCCGAGCTGTGCGTGCCACCTGCCGCCGCCTCCCGGTCGCGTCCGGTGAGGTCACGTTCCGAGGCGTGCGCGGGACCCCGGGCCCCCGTGACCCGCGCGGCGTCCGCCGTGGGCGCGTCGTGTCCGCGGAGGTCACGCCGCGGGGCGTACGGGTGAATCTTCCGTGACCCCGCGGTGCCCCGTGGGCGTCGAGCACGGCGGGACCGCGCTCATCCGCACGTGCGTGGGTCCATACCGTGAGGCCTCGGGGTTGTGCGGGTTCGCCCAAGCCGTTTGGGGCATGCTCGCCGACCTGGCAGACTGACGTCTCATGGACGTGGACATCTGGGCCTGGGTGGGCGACACCCAGCGGCAACTGCATGAAGCAGGTAACACCGGTCTGGCTATGGCGATCGGAGATGTGCCCGCGCAGGCGCTGGAAGGCCGGTACGCGCAGCTCGACGTGCTCGCGCCCGCCATCGCGCAGCAGGCGGAGAACCTGCAGCTGCCCTGGCTGGAGTTCTACGCCCGCTACTGGCACCTGATCGGCCGCGTCGGCGACCGTGCGCAGGGGACGGTCGCGATCGCCGACGCCGAGACGCTGGTGGAGTTCACCAAGCGGGAGGACGTGCGAGAGTGCCCGGCCGTGCCCGGTGCCGTCGTGGCGCTGGCCATCGCGCAGGCGAACGCCGACGGTCCCGGTTACGCCGCCGAGCGGCTGGCCGCGCTCTCGGCGCTGGACGTCGGGCCGGACTCGCTGGCCTTCGCCTCCGTCGCCGAGCACTACGTCGCGGCGCTGGTCGACGCGGGCCGTGTCGACGAGGCCGTCTCGCACGCCGAGACCGCGGTGGCGGCGCTGGGCGGCGCGGGCCGCGAGGCGAGCTGGGAGCTGGGGGCCGCCTCGGCCCGCGCGCTGCTGGCCGCCGGCCGCGCCGAGGACGCGCTCACCGCGCTCGACGCCGCGACCGGTTTCAAGCCCGACGACCCGGTGGCCAAGGAGCACCGCGAGGGAGTGCTCCGCGCGCTCGTGCTCGCCACCCTCGACCGGGTGCAGGAGTCCGTCGACGCGCTGCCCGACCTCGACGTGGTGGGTGACCACCCCCGCGTCTGGGTGGAGTGGTCGCACGCCATCCGCGCGCTCGCCGGAACGGCGCAGATCACCAACACCTGGCAGCTGGGCCGGGTGCTCAAGCAGTGGATCGACTACTTCGCCATGATGGGCGGTTACCGCGCCCGGGTCGAGCTGTCGCTCGTCGCGGGGCACCTGGCGGTCGCACGCCAGGGACTCTGGCAGGCACGCCTCCTGGCCGACCTCGCGGAGTCGGCGGCCGGAGAGCTCAGGAACCCCGGCGACACCGCCAAGCGGATCGCCGAGTTGCGCGCCGCCGCGGACGAGGCCACCCCGCTTCCGGCTCCGGGCCCCGAGTCCGAGCTGGTCGGCTCCTTCGACGCCGCCGACGGCTTCAACGCCGACCCGGAGCGCTGGGTGGGCTGGCTGACCCCGCTGTCCGGCCGTGACGTGGAGGCCACCCGGCGCCACACCACCACGCTGGGCTTCCTCGGTTACCCGGCCAGGGGCGCCGACATCTACTGGACCATGCTGGTCGAGTCCGGCGACATCGAGAACGCCGACCCGCAGGACGCCGCGTACCTCAGCGGCCTGCTGATCGAGGCGCGCCAGGACGAGCGCCTGGAGCAGATGGCCGAGCGGCTGCCCGCCGCGCAGCGCCACCTCGCCCTGGGCCGCCTGTACACCGCGCGGGAGCGCTGGGAGCAGGCGGCGGCCGAGGGAGAGGCGGCGGCCGCCGCGGGCGGCGGCATCGAGGCGGCCCGCCTGTGGTCGGCCGCGGTGCAGCAGCTCGGCGACAACGCCAAGGGCGCGGGCATCCTGCGCGACCTCCTCGACTCCGGGGAGATCGAGCAGCAGGACGTCTGGCGGATGGTCGTCATGGCGACGGCCGCCGAAGACTGGGAGACCGTCCGCCTGGGCGCCGCCAAGATCGGGATGCCGCTGAAGTCGAGCGAGGGGCCGATCGAGGAGGAGATGGGCCTGGTGCGCATCATCCTTCCCGCCCCCGACGGCAGCCAGCGCCAGGTCCTGAGCGTGCGCACCGGCCCCGCGACGGCGCGGCTGGCCATCCCCCAGCCTCCCGGCATGGAGTACAACGCGGGTGACCTGGTCGTCTTCGAGCCGCAGCTGCTCGAGCCGATCCCGGAGAGCGCCGAGGAGCAGGAGAACTTCGTCCCGCCCTTCGCCGCGGTCAGCATGCTCCGTCCGGGCGGCTACACCAGCTGGTTCTTCGACGGCGCCGCTCCCAGCCAGGCCGACTGGACGGAGTTCAACGAGGTCATGGCCGAGCGCGGCTGGCCGATGTGGGTCTACAGCGACGACAACTACACCGTGAACCACCCGACCTCGGGCGAGCCGCTGCCCGGCGTGTTCGGCTGGATCGCGGTCCCGCCGGACGTCAGCCCGGTCGAGCTCGACGCGCTTCTGGACGACGCCACCGAGCGCTGGGTGCACCCGCTGGCCTGGCTCGACCTGGCCAAGGCCGTCGACGTCGAGGTCGAGCGGCACGAGAGGATCACCAAGGAGTACGGCCTGTAGGACGGCTCGCCACGGCCGCGCCCGGCGGTCCGTGGCGTCGTCCGGTCTCCGGAAGGGGGCGGCGCCCGCCTGACCGTCTCGGAGCCGGGAAGCCGTACCGTCCGTGAACCGCTCGCGCCGTCGGCGGCACAGGACAACGCGTCGCCCGTGAGGAGACCCCTCACGGGCGATTCTCGTCGCGGTCACTAGAATCTCATTCGGCGCATTGGGCGGACGAAGGAGAATCCGGATGCTGGAACGATTCCGGCTGGACGGCAAGGTCGCGATCGTCACCGGCGCGTCCTCGGGGCTGGGGGTCGCGTTCGCGAGGGGCCTGGCCGAGGCGGGCGCGGACATCGTGATCGGTGCCCGCAGGAAGGACCGCCTTGAGGAGACCCGCACCCTGGTCGAGGAGACCGGCAGGCGATGCGTGGCCCTCGTCACCGACGTGACCAGGCCGGAGGACTGCCAGGCGCTGGCCGAGGCGGCGGTGGCCGAGCTGGGCGCGGTGGACATCCTGGTCAACAACGCGGGTGTGGGCTCGGCGGTCCCGGCGCTGAAGGAGACGCCCGAGCAGTTCCGGCAGGTCGTGGACGTCAACCTGCACGGCACATACTGGATGGCGCAGGCCTGCGCCAGGCTCATGCGGCCGGGTTCCTCGATCGTCAACGTCGGGAGCATCCTGGGCGAGACGACCGCCGGGCTGCCGCAGGCCGCCTACAGCGCCTCCAAGGCGGGGGTCGTCGGCCTCACGCGCGATCTCGCCCAGCAGTGGACGGGACGGCGCGGCATCCGGGTCAACTGCCTCGAGCCGGGTTTCTTCGCCTCGGAGATGACCGACCAGTACGCCGAGGGATATCTGAACTGGCACCTTGAGCACCGGGTGCTGATGAAGCGCCCCGGCGATCCGGCCGAGCTCGTCGCCGCCGCGATCTTCCTCGCCTCGGACGCCGCCTCGTACGTCACCGGTGCGGTGATACCGGTCGACGGCGGGATCCTGATCACCTGATCTCCAGGAACCGATCACCCGGTCCGGTGATCGTGGCGCGCTTGTGAGCGTCTTTGTGCAGGTCACGCGGGAGATGTCGTTAAGGTGTGGATTGATGGGCCGGAAATTCTTACGTTCTCCCAAAGACTGCTTGAGGCTTTTAAGATTGAGGACGTTATCTGGGGTAATTTGCCGCTTCAGAGAATGACGCGCGTGAGAGGTGGCATGGTGCGGGCTGCGCTGGTACGAGGTGTGGTCGTCGCGACGATCGCGTTCACGGTGGCGGGCTGCGGCCCGGTGCCGGGCGGAGGAGTGGACGACGGGGCGCAGTCCTCCGGCGGAGGGAAGTCCGCGTCCGAGGCGCTCAAGGATTTGAAGAAGTTGCAGGTCAAGGGGCGCGCCTCGATGACCGGGTTCGACCGCGACGAATTCGGTTCCGCGTGGTCGGACGTTGACGGGAACGGCTGTGACACCCGCAACGACATTCTCATTCGCGACCTGAAGGAAGAGGTCTTCAAGAAGGGCGAGGACGGCTGCGTCGTGCAGTCCGGAATTCTCGAGGATCCGTACAGCGGCAAGACCATCAAGTTCGAGCGCGGGACGCGGTCCAGCATGGCGGTGCAGATCGACCACGTGATCGCGCTCGCCGACGCCTGGCAGAAGGGCGCCCAGCAGTGGTCCGCTTCCAAGCGGAAGGAACTCGCCAACGACCCGCTGAACCTGCTGGCCGTGGACGGGCCGCTGAACGGCCAGAAGGGCGCCGGAGACGCGGCGACCTGGCTGCCGCCGCGCCGCGCCTACCGGTGCCCCTACGTCGAGCGTCAGATCAGGGTGAAGGTCAAGTACGACCTGTGGGTGACGTCCGGCGAGAAGGACGCCATGGAGGGCGTTCTCAAGTCCTGCTGATCAGTCGTCGTGGTCGCGCTTCAACTTGATGATCTTTCCGGTCTTCGCCGACACGTAGACGTCGTACTCCCAGGCACCCTTGTGCAGCTCGACCTTCCAGGCCCGCTGACCGTGCTCCCACTCGCGCTCGACCTTGCTGACGCGCGCGCCGGGGACGCGCTTTTTGGCGATCTGCACGGCCTTGCGGGAGGAGATGCCCGCCGAGGTGGTGACAGGTGCGGCGGCTGTACCCGTGGCGCCGGTCGCGGTCGCACCGGTCGCACCGGTGCCGGCCGCGGTGGCGGTGATCGCCGCGCTGTCCGTCTGCGCGGCGAGAGCGATGCCGCCTCCACCGATCAAGAGGGCGGCGGTTGCGAGGGTTCCGACAGTAATCTTGGCAATTCGTGTCATATGCCAAGGTTTGCGGAGACTTTGCTAGGGGCGCGCTAAGGGACCGTTAACCAGAGGCGAGTTCGGCCCGCCGCCGAATTACGGCCTGTTTCCGTACGCCACTTCAGGCGGGCCGCATCAGGGGCCGGTTCGCCCGGGGCCGTCTTTCCGGAGATCGGGACCCGCCCGCTCGGCCATGGACGCCCGGTGCTCGTCGGCGGCGGCCTGGCGGCGATGCGTCAGCGCCTGGAGCCGGTGGGTCTCCGCGTCCCCGCTTCCCGCCGCCGCGGCCCGGTCGTGGCTCGCGGCCGCGTTCCGGTGGGCCTGGGCCGCCGACCGGTATCCGGCCACCGCGCGCTCTCGGGCCTGGTCGGCCCGCAGGCGCGCCTTTCCCAGGTGGGCGTCGGCCCGGTCCGTCCGCTCGGTGCGCGACGAGAGTGACTCGGAGGGCGAGGGGGGTGAAGGGGACGTGGGGGGTGAAGGGGACGCGGCGTACGACGGGGACGACGGGAGCGACGGGAGCGACGGGAGCGACGGGAGCGACGGGAGCGACGGGAGCGACGGGAGATCGGGTGAGATCGGCGTGGTCTCGCCGCGGGCGAGCTCGTGCCGGCGCTCGGCGGCCTGACCGGCCCGCTCGCCGGCCTGGGCGATGCGCTCGCGAGTGCGCTCGCTCCATTCCCTGCCGGCCTCGCGACGCTCGTCCTGTGGTCCGTCGTGGGAGTCTGAGCTGTCGTGGATCTCGGGATCGCCCGCCATACGGCTTGCCCTTCGTGGAGCCGCGGTAGCGGCTCGGCGGGATTCCTCTTCCTCAGGGAAGTGGAAAAGTCACGACATCATGCTTTCCGGCATGGCCGCGGATAACCGCGAAAGCGACTGATCATTCGCTCGGCGCCCCAGCCGGGGCGCGACTCAGGCGGACCCGGCGGGGAAGGAGGCGGTGAGCTCGCGTGCCCGATCCGCCTTCGCCCGGTTGACGTGCTCCTCGCAGGCCAGCCTCACCGCGGCCCGCATCGCGATGTGGGTGTCCAGCCCGGCCTGGAGGGCGGCCATCCGGTCGTGGATCTCGGCCAGCGTCGCGCAGGTCGTCTGCGTCTGGAGGTGGAGCGTCTCCAGGCGTGCCGCCGCCTCCCGCCTCAGGCGCGCGGCCCTCTCCAGCGCCGGGTGCGCCGCGCGTTCGGCGGGCGGGTGTCCCGCGTCCGGCTCGGCCCGGGGCTGCGTGCTCTCCCTGAGGGATGCGATGCGCCCTCGGAGCGTCGTGCTCTCCCGCTCCCAGGGGGAGGTGTGCTCCGGCGGGCCGGCCTCCCGCGGGGAGGGCTTCTCGGAATCGGGGATCCCGGCGCGCAGGGAGGTGTCCCGGCGGGTGCGGCGCCTGCCGCCGATGCGCCGCAGGGCCGGGACGTGCCGCGGGGGGACCGGTGGGACCTCGGGGAAATCGTCCATGCCGGAGGTGTCGACCAGGCCGGGGTGCTCGGGCTCCTGCGCTCCCCAGAGCACGGTGAACAGCCGGATCACGGTCGGGGAGGGGACGACGAACAGCTCTCCTCCGGCCGCGCGGAGGCCCTCGTGAATCCGCTCCAGCGCCCGGGCCCCGCTGACGTCGCAGAAGAGCAGCTCCCCGGCGTCCACGAGGATATGTCGTGTGCCTCCGAGCATGAGCGACTCCAGCTCCGACTCCAGCAGCCGGTAGTTGAAGGCGTCTATCTCGCCCATCACGGCCACCAGAGCCGTGTCACCATATTGATGAATGACATACACCGACATATCCATATTGGCCATACCCTTCAAGGGTCTTCCTGAGGCCCCGCCGACAATCCTACGGTTCCCCAGTATGAATGGGTCCCGACGGGATAGAAGCTAAATGTGGCAGGTTCCAGCGGGCGTGATGTGGTGGTCGTCGCGGCTTCGGCCGGCGGTGTCGAGGCTCTGCGCGCCCTGCTCGCGCGGTTGCCCGGCGACCTCGCCGCCTCCGTCCTCGTGGTGTTGCACCTGCCCCCCCGGTCGGGGAGCAGTCTCGCGGGAATCCTCGACCGGGCCGGGCCGCTGGAGGCCGCCACCGCGGGAGACGGCGAGTCCCTGCGGCACGGCCGGGTCTACGTGGCGCCTCCCGACCGCCACCTGATGGTCCAGGGCGGCGCGATCAGGCTCTCGCGCGGCCCCCGCTACAACGGTCACCGGCCGGCCGCCGACCCGCTGTTCCTCAGCGCCGCGCTGGACGCGGGTCCCCGTACGCTCGCCGTCGTGCTGAGCGGCACGCTCGACGACGGGGCGAGGGGGTGCGCCGTGGTGGAGCGCCATCTCGGCGCGGTCGCCGTCCAGGATCCCCGGCAGAGCATGTTCGACGGGATGCCCCGCGCGGCCCTGGCCGCGGCACGGAGCGCGGAGGCGTTCCCGGTGGAGGAGATCGCCGAGTGGATCGTGCGGCAGAGCCGCACGATCGTCGAGGACGAGGTCGTGAAGGATCCGGGCATCGAGAAGGAGGTCGCCCTCTATCTGTTATCCGGTGAGATCGGCCCGTACGGGGGCGATCTCACCGGATTGAGCTGCCCGGAGTGCGGCGGGCCCGTGTACGAGGCGAGGAACGGTGGCGAGGCCCACTACGGCTGCCGGGTGGGGCACGGATGGTCCCCGCAGGGCATGGCCGCGAGCCAGGCCGAGGCCGTGGAGCGGGCGCTGTGGACGGCGGTCCTGCGGCTGGAGGAGCGGCTGCGCATGCTGGAGCGCATGCTGGAGCGCGCGGAGGCCCAGGGAAGGAGACACTCGTCGCGGCTCCTGCTGGAGGACGCGGAGCAGACCAGGCAGGCACTGGAGACGATGCGAATGCTACAAAGCCGCATCGACGGCACCGGGGACACCCTTGCCCTCACGTAGCGGTCGGTGACGGGCCTAGGCTGGGAGTGTGATGCCCGGCGACGAACGTGAATTCGACGACCTCCTGCTCATGTTGAAGGAGACGCGCGGTTTCGACTTCACGGGATATAAGCGCACCACCCTCATGCGCCGCATAAGCAGGCGTCTGGAGGCGCTCAAACTTCGTGACTACGGTGAGTACCGGGACTATCTGGAGCTGGAACCCGAGGAGTTCAACCGGCTCTTCGACAGCCTGCTGATCAACGTCACCGCCTTCTTCCGCGATCCGGCGGCCTGGCAGACGCTCCGCGAGACCGTGATCCCCAGCCTGCTGGCGAGCAAGGGGCCCGGCAAGGTGATCCGGATCTGGAGCGCCGGCTGCGCGACGGGCGAGGAGGCCTACAGCCTCGCGATGGTGCTGGCCGAGGAACTCGGCATGGACGAGTTCCGCGAGCGGGTGAAGATATACGCCACCGACCTCGACCAGAAGGCCCTCCAGACGGCGCGGGCGGCCGTGTACGGCGAGCGGCAGCTCGCAGAGGTGCCGGAAGATCTGCGCCAGACCTACTTCGAGCCGGTGGAGGCCGGTTTCGGGTTCCGGCGCGACCTGCGACGCCAGCTGATCTTCGGTCGCAACGATCTCACGCGCGACGCGCCGATCTCCCGGGTCGACCTCCTGCTGGCCCGCAACACGCTGATGTACTTCAACAGCGAGACCCAGCTCAGCATCGTGCGCCGGTTCCACTTCGCGCTCTCCGACCCCGGCTACCTCTTCCTGGGCAAGGCGGAGATGCTGCTGAACCACGGCGACAGGTTCGAGCCGGTGAACCTCCGGATGAGGCTGTTCAAGAAGATCGGATCGCCGCCGCCGGGCAGCCGGACCACCTGGGCCCCCGGTGCCGGCGTGTCGCAGGCCCGGCCGTACGTGCGGCACACGGTGCTGCAGGCGGCGGCGCTCGCCACCGGCCCGGTCGCGCAGATCGCGCTCGACCGCTCCAGGAACCTCGCCCTGGCGAACTCGCGCGCCGAGCTGCTCTTCAACCTCAACCCCCGCGACATCGGGCGGCCGTTCCAGGATCTGGAGGTGTCCTACCGGCCGGTCGAGCTCCGCTCGGTGATCGAGCAGGTGGAGCTGGACCTGCGCGTCGCCGAGCTGCAGGACGTCACCTGGCACCGGCCGAACACGCCGGAGCCGAGCGTCTTCGACATCTCCGTCGTCCCGCTCCTGGAACCGGGGGGTGAGCTGGTCGGCGTCGGCGTCACCTTCCACGACGTGACGCGCTACCGCCAGCTCCGCGACCGGCTGGAGCAGACGAACCGGGAGCTGGAGCACGCCTACGAGGAGCTGCAGTCGACCAACGAGGAGCTGGAGACCACCAACGAGGAGCTCCAGTCCACGAACGAGGAGCTGGAGACCACCAACGAGGAGCTCCAGTCCACGAACGAGGAGCTGGAGACGATGAACGAGGAGCTGCAGTCGACCAACGACGAGCTCCAGCAGATCAACGACACCCTCAACTCCCGCAGTGACGAGCTCAAGCGGGCCACCCTCCTCGTCTCCTCGGTGGTGCGCAGCCTCGGCGACGCCGTGGCCGTGATCGACACCGACATGCGGGTGCTGGTCTGGAGCCCGGGAGCCGAGGAGCTGTGGGGGCTCCGCGCCGACGAGGCGATCGGCTGCCGGCTGGCCTCCCTCGACATCGGCCTCCCCGTCGGGGAGCTTCTGACCAGGGCTCAGCGGATCCTGGAGACGGGGCCCGAGCCGGGGAACGGCCGCGGCGACGGCGTCATCCTGGACAGCGTGAACCGGAGGGGACGCCCCGCCCGGCTCAACGTCGAGCTCTCCCGCCTGCACACAGACGACATGTCACCCCATGGAGTGATCATGGTGATGAACCTCCTCCAGCAGGAGCGGGACTAGCCTCCGCCCCCGGCCTCAGGGCGTGACGGCGGGCAGGAACAGGACCACGCTCGCCCCGCCCTCGGGGGAGGCCCCCAGGGACAGCGAGCCGCCCGCCGACTCCGCCGTCCGGCGGGCGATGTCGAGGCCGAGACCGGTCGACCCGGCACCGCTCTCACCGCGCTGCGACGGGTCGGGCGTGGCGAAGCCTGGACCGGCGTCGGCGACGGTCAGCAGCGCGCCGCCACCGGTCGCCTCCAGCCGTACGGAGAACGAGACCCCCTCCGGCGTGTGCGCGAACACGTTGCCGAGCAGGGCGTCCACGCAGGCGGCGAGGTCGTCCGCGGCGACCTTGACCGGCAGCGGGCCGGGGGCCAGGTCGAGGGTGAAGTGCCGCGACTGGTCCTCGGCGAGCACCGACCAGAACGCGACCCGCGCCCCGGTCACCGCCGCCGCGTCGCACTCGGCCCGCTCACGCCCCCGCCGCCTGGCCTCGGTGATCACCGAGGTGACGGCGCGTTCCAGGGCGTCCACCCTCGCCTCGATCCTGGCCGCCTCCTCCGGATCGGCCAGCGACTCCGCCTCCAGCCTCAGCCCGGTCAGCGGGGTGCGCAGCCGGTGGGACAGGTCGGCGGCGCTCTCCCGCTCCTCCGCGAGCAGGCCGGTGATGCGCTCGGCCAGGTGGTTGAGGGCGACGCCGACCGCGTGCACCTCCGGAGGGCCGTCGGGCACCGTCCTGGCGGACAGGTCGCCCGCCGCGAGCCGGTGCGACACCCCCGCCAGCGCGGTGATCGGCCTGATCACCGCGCGGGCCAGCCGGTCGCCGACCAGCACGCCCAGCCCGACCAGGGCCAGGCCGAGCGCCGCCAGCCCGGCCCAGACCTGGGGCACGCCCCTGGTCAGGCGGCCGTCGTCCAGGAACACCCGGACCACCGCCGTACCCCCGGGCGCCCCCTGGACCGCGACCAGGATCTCCCGCCCGCCGGGGGCGGCGGCGGTGACGCTGCGACCGCGGGAGGCCAGTTCCACGGCGGTGGAGCGCGGGGCGGGATCGCCGACCACCTCGCCGCCGGGGAGGAAGACCGTGACCGGATGCTCGGCCTGCTCCGCGGTGAGCCGCAGGGTCTCGGTGTCCACCGCGCCGACCACGACCGCCACCGACTCGGCCTCGCTCTCGGCCTCGCTGACCGCCCCGCTCACCGCGACCGTGCGGACCAGCAGGGCCAGCGGGACCAGCAGCGCGATCAGCACGAGGGAGGTGGTCGCCGCGACCAGCAGGGTCAGCCAGCGCCTCATGCCGGGGCGGCCAGTCGCACGCCGACCCCCCTGACGGTCTGCAGGTAGCGGGGCTCCTGGGACGTCTCGCCCAGCTTGCGGCGCAGCCAGGAGAGGTGGACGTCCACCGTCTTGTCGGCTCCGCCGTAGGGGATCTGCCAGACGTGGGTGAGCAGCTCCCGCTTGGTGACCACCTCGCCGGGCCGGGCCGCCAGGTAGTGGAGCAGGTCGAACTCCCGGGGACTCAGATCCAGCGGCGTCCCGTCCAGGGTCGCCTCCCGGGTGCGCGGGTCGATCCGCAGGCCCCCGACGGTGACCGCGCTGTCGGCGCGGCTCTCCCCGGCCATCCGCCGGAGCACCGCCCGGATCCGCGCGTCGAGCTGGGCCGCGCTGAACGGCTTGACCACGTAGTCGTCGGCGCCCGCGTCCAGCAGCCTGACCATCTCCGCGTCGCCGTCCCGCGCGGTCGCCACGATCACCGGGACCCGGCTCACCGCGCGGAGCATCCGCAGCAGGTCCAGGCCGTCCATGTCGGGCAGGCCGAGGTCGAGGACGACCAGGTCGGGGCGTTCCTCGACGGCCAGCCGCAGGCCGTCGAGAGCGGCGGGGGCGGACGACACGGCGTGGCCGCGGTCGCGCAGGCCCCGGGTGAGGGAGGTGCGGATCGCGACGTCGTCCTCGATGAGCAGCACGTTCGACATTTGCCGCCACGTTAGCCCTCTTCCGTACCGCGCCAAAAGCGGGTTAGTCGCTCCTTAGCGTTGTCTTATCGTTTCCGGTGGCACAGTGAGGACATGCGCAAGCGTCTTTCCCTGGTCGTGGCCGGATGGCTGATCACCGGGCTCATCGCGATCGGAGTGGGGGTGGCGGTGATCGACCGGCTCAGCGAGCCGCTGACGGACACCGGGCTCCGGCCGCTCTCCGCCGCCGAGGTCGACGAGGCGCTCGCCCTCGCCTCGTCCCTGCCCAGTGCCCTTCCCCCGTCCGTCCCCCCGTCCGCTCCTCCCGCCGAGGGCACCACGGAGCCCGCCGGGCCCACTCCCGAGCCGACCGTCACCGTCACCACCACCGCCACACCCGTCGCGGAGCCCGGCAAGAGCCGGTTGATCACCACGGTGGGCGGCAAGGTCATCGCCCGGTGCGAGAACGGCCTGGTCACCCTCCGGTCCTGGAGCCCCGCCCAGGGATTCCAGGCCGACGACGTCGAGCGCGGGCCCGCCGCCCGGGCCCGCGTCGAGTTCGAGACCGAGGAGGACGAGATCAAGGTCGAGGTCCGCTGCGCGGCCGACGGATCACCCGTCCACAGCGTTCACACCTGACCCCGAAGGACGGGGCCGGGCACCCCGGGCCCGTCTCGCGCACCGTCCGGCCGGCGGGCGGGCGGGGCCGGAAGACCGGAGGCCCCGGGCGCGCACCGTCCGGCCGGTCAGCGGTGCAGGCCGGTCAACGGTGCAGGCCGGTCAGCGGCGCAGGGAACCCCGGGCCCGCGGCGAGGGCGGGACCGGGAGGGCGGCCGTCAGCCGCATCTGTCCGCGTCCGTGATCCCCACCTCGGGAGCCTCGTCGGCCACCGTGACCGAGAGCTGGGCGGTCGAGGCGACCAGGCTGCCCTTGGGAGACCTGGCGGCCTTCTCGTCGACCACGATCCCGCGCTCGCCGAGCAGCTCGTACGTCTTCGCGTCGAAGATCAGATCCTCTCTGACGCCGTCGAGGCCGACCCTGCCGACGCCGATCCCCCGGCGTCCCGCCGCGTCCTCGGCCCGCTCGGTGACGTCGACCCCGGGGATGGTGCCGACCGCCTTGAACAGCGCCGCCCGCTGCGCCGGGGGCATGTAGGTCTCCCTGAGCATGTCGCCCGCCGCGGTGAAGGCCGCCTCGTCCTTGGAGCTGCCGCCCCGGTCGCCGGTGTAGAGGTGGGCGCGCATCCCCTCTGCGTCGGCGGGGAGCCTCTTGAGCGCCGCGTGGTCGGTGCGCATGTACTCGGGAACCTTCCCGCAGTTCACCAGCGGGAGCGTCTCGGTGCCGGTCCGCTCGTACGCCATCTCGGGGATCGGCCAGCCCGGGTAGGCCTTGGGCTCCAGGTGTTCGATCCGCACCACGCCGTTCCTGGTGCCGTCGGCGGACAGCCAGATGGCCCGTTTGGTCCGGTAGAGGTAGCGGGTCTCCCCGCCGGCCTCACCCGTCTCCGCGTTCGTCGCCTCGCCGCTGAAGGAGCCGTACATCGTCTCCGACTCGACCTTGACGAACTGGTCGTCACGCGGCGCCAGGTCCGTCCTCACGGCGGCCCGCGCCGCCCTGTCGAGCACCTCGCTCGCCGAGACGGCGGCGATCTTCGGCATCGTCACCACGACCTCCTCCGCGGGGCCCGGCGAACCGCCGGGAGCCCGTGCCAGGGTGATCGCGGTCGCCCCCACCGCCACCGCGAGCGCCCCGGCCAGTGCCATCGCGTACGGTCCGCGCCACCGCGGCCTCCAGCCCCGGGCCCGCGGCGTGGCGGCCGCGGCCAGCCCCCGCCGGGCCGCCTGCCTCGCCTCGGCGTCGTACGGGGAAGCGTCGGGCCGGATGGAGGCCACCAGCTGGATCTCGTCATCGTTCATCTGTGCGACTCCAGGGAGCGGCGGATCTTGGTCCGGGTGCGGGAGAGGCGGGACCTGACGGTCCCGATCGGGATGCCGAGCGCCTGCGCGGCCTCCTCGTAGGTCAGGTCGGCCCAGGCCACCAGCAGGAGCAGGTCCCGCTCCGCGGAGCCGAGCCCGGCCAGCGCGGCGGCGAGGGCGGGCCTGAGCCGGTCGGCGGTGACGCGCTCGGCGCTGCGGTCCTCGAACCCGGCCGCGCGCTCGGGAGCCTGCCGGGCGAGCGCCTTCAGCCTGCGGGTCTCCGACCTGCGGTGGCCGGAGATCAGGTTGGAGGCGATCCCGTACAGCCAGGGCCTGGCGTCGGCGCGGCCGAGGTCGTACCGGGCCCGCTTGCGGAAGGCCACGAGGAACGTCTCGGCCGTCACGTCGTCGGCCGTGGTCACGTCGTCCAGCCGCCGCGCCACGTACCGGTGGATCTCGTCGGCGTGGCGGTCGAAGAGTCCCGCGAACCTGTCGGGGTCCGCCAGGGACTCCCCGATCAGTGTCGCGTCGGTCGCGTCGCCGGCGGGCGTGGGCGGCGGGAGGGCCCCGGCCCGTTGGGGGAGACCCAGTGTCACCACCCGCTTCGTCCAGTCGTCATCAAGGGGAATCCTTCCGGAGCGCGTCCGCGCTCTCACCCCCTACTCCGCCGGTCACCTGCATCGAGTTCCATAGATGTATATGTCTCCCTTGGGCGTCGAGTCGCCAGAGGCCCCCCGCCCGTGATCGGCCGCCATTAGGATCCGCCTTCACGAAACGGGTGCAAAGGGAGAGATGATGAGCGCTCAGAAGGCCGGTGGCGGCAGGCGGCTGTTGCTGAAGGGGTTCCTTTTCGCGGTCGCCCTGCTGGTGGTCTCCGGGTTCGCCCTCAGCGCGTGCTCGCGGGTGAGCACCCAGCCCGACGAGGTGGTCCTGCACTACGCGGGCGGCGTCTTCGAGGCCATCAAGTTCGAGAGGTGCGTCAACCCCTCCAGCGGCGCCACGCTCCTCGGCCCCGGCGACAACGGATACTCCTACCCGTTCGGCCAGCGGACCTTCGACTTCTCCGAGGCGGACGACGCCGAGACCAAGCCGTTGTCGGTCGTCTCGAAGGACAACGTGGAGATGACCGTGTCCGGGGTGGCGACGTTCACGCTGAACACCGACTGCAGGACGCTGCAGCAGTTCCACGAGAAGATCGGGCTGAAGTTCCGCGCCTACTACGAGGAGGGCGAGTCGTCCGACGGCTGGCGGCGGATGCTCAACATCTACATGCGGGTGCCGCTGGACCGCGCGATGGACGCCGCCTCGCAGGAGTTCGAGTGGCGGGGCCTGTTCAACGACCCGAAGGTGAAGCAGGCGTGGGAGGCGCGGGTCGGCGAGCTCGCCAGGGAGTTCATCAAGGCGACGGCCGGGGGCGACTACTTCTGCAACCAGAACTACTCGGGCAGCGGGCAGTGCGGTGACATCTCCCTCACCATCCAGAAGCCCGAGCCGCCGGAGGCCCTGGTCGCCGCGCTCGCCTCGGAGCAGGCGGCCAAGGCGGAGAACGTCGCGCAGACCCAGCGCAACGCCAAGGTCCGCACCGAGATCGAATCGATCAAGGACCTGGTCAGGGTTCTCGGCCCGCAGGGCGCCGTGCTCTGGCAGGCCATCCAGAAGGGTCAGGTCAGCGTGGTCCCGGTGCCGCAGGGCAGCGACCTCAACATCACCCCCCAGGGCCGCTGACCCCGGCGCCCGGAAACCTCGCCGGAAGCGGACGGCCGGGAGTCAGGGCAGAAGGTGTGCCGGTCCCCGGAGTCCTCGTCCCGCGGCCGCCGCCGGACGATCCCGCGGTCGCCTCACGCCATTTCCCGGAGTCCTCGTCCTGCGGCCGTCGGACGATCCCGCGGTCGCCTCACGCCGTACCCGCCGGGGCGGGCGACCGGCTCACGACGTGCGGTCCGCCCGGCCGGGCATGACCGGGCCCAGTTCGGCGCCGAAGTCGTGCGCGATCCTGCGCATGCCCTCGGCGAGGTCGCGCCGGTCGAGCGCGGTGATGCGCTCGGCCGGTCCGGACACCGACAGCGCGGCGACCGTCCGCGCCCCGTCCCGTACGCCCACCGCCAGGCAGTGCACGCCCAGCTCCTCCTCGCCCAGGTCCATCGCGTACCCGTGCTCTCGCACCCGCTCCAGCTCGGCGAGCATCCCGGGCAGGTCGGTGATCGTGTTGGCGGTCCTGCGCGGCATGCCGGTCCGCTCGACCAGCGACGCCACCTCGGTGTCCGCCCTGCCGGCCATCAGGACCTTCCCCACGGCCGTGCTGTGCGGCAGCACCCGCCTGCCGACCTCCGCGAACATCCGCAGCCGCCTCGGCGAGGGCACCTGGGCGACGTAGACCACGAAGTCGCCCTCCAGCACCGCCAGGTTGGCCGTCTCGCCCGACAGCTCGACCAGCCTCGTCAGGTACGGCTGCGCCCACACGCCGACCATGCGCTCGGCCACCCCGCCGAGCCGCACCAGCGCGCCGCCCAGGGCGTAGCGGCGGTCGGACTCCTGGCGCACGTAGCCCCGGGCGAGCAGCGTGCGCAGCAGCCGGTGGATCGTCCCGTACGGCAGCCCGGTGCCGGCCGCGATCTCCGAGAGCCCGGCCTCGCCGCCCCGCTCGGCCAGTGCCTCCAGCACGTCCAGCGCCCGGTCGACCGACTGCACCGCGCTCATACGCCCCCCTCGATCCCGCACCGGCCGGGCGGGCCGCTCACCGGGACCCCGCTCACGAAACCCCCGCTGACCAGGACCCCGCCGCCTGAAAGACCCCCGCTCACGAAACCCCCGCTCACCAGGCCCTCACCGCCTGAAAGACCCTCGCTCACGGCACCCTCGCCAGTCCGCGCAGCGAGGCGTCGAGGACCTGGGCGGTGTGCGCCACGGGGACGGGTTCGGCGCCCCGGCGGCGGATCGCCGAGGCGATCTGCATGGTGCAGCCGGGGTTGGCCGAGACCAGCAGGTCGGCGCCGGTGGCGAGCACCCGTTCCGCCTTGCGGTCACCGAGGTCCCTCGCGGTCTCCGGTTGGAACAGGTTGTAGGTCCCCGCCGAGCCGCAGCAGATCGCCGACTCGGCGATCTCCCTCAGCTCCAGGCCGGGCACGCCCTCCAGGAGCTTGCGGGGCTCCGACCGTATTCCCTGGGCGTGGGCCAGGTGGCAGGCGTCGTGGTAGGCCACGGTGAGCGGCAGCGGATGCCGCTCGGCCACCGGGCCGAGCGCGACGAGATACTCCGCCAGGTCGACGGTCCTGATCGCCCGCGCCCTGTCCGCCCAGTCGCCGCCCTCGCCCTCGAGGATCTCCGCGTAGTCCTTCATCGTCGACCCGCAGCCGGCGGCGTTGACCACGATCGTGTCGACGCCCGCCCGCTCGAAGGTGGCGATCGTCCGCTTCGCGAACCGCAGGGCCTGCCTCTCCTGGCCGGAGTGCAGCGACAGCGCCCCGCAGCAGCCCTGCGAGGGCGGGATCACCACGTCGCAGCCCTCCATCGCGAGCACCCGGGCCGTGGCCTCGTTGACCTGCGGGAAGAACTCCCCCTGCACGCAGCCGGTGAGCATCCCGACCGTGGCCCTGCGCGACCCCCGCGCCGCGACCCTGCCCGGCAGCCGCACCCTGGCGGCGGCCGGGGGAGCGAGGTCGGCCATCGCCGCCAGGGACGGGTTGATCCGCTCCAGCCTCGGCGCGACCGCCCGGCGCAGCCCGGCGCTGAGCCGCAGCGGCAGCCGCATCGCCCGCAGCCGCCGGGGATAGGGGAACAGCTGGAAGACCAGCGCCCGCAGCGCCCTGTCGTCAGGTTCCCGCACGTGCACCCGCTCCACCTCGGCCCGGGTCTGCTCGATCAGCCGGTCGTACCTCACCCCGGACGGGCAGGCGGTCACGCACGCCATGCACCCCAGGCACGCGTCGAAGTGCCCGGCCATCTCCGGCGTCAGCGGCGTGCCCTCGACGTGCTGTTTCATCAGGTGGATCCGGCCGCGCGGGGAGTCCATCTCCTCGCCCCACAGGACGTACGTCGGGCACGAGGGCAGGCAGAACCCGCAGTGCACGCAGTCGTTGATCAGCTCAGGGTCCACGTCAGATCCCTCCCGCGAACCGGCCGGGGGACATCCTCCGGCCGGGGTCGAACCGTTCCTTGATCCGTCGCATCAGCGGCAGGGCGCCCGACGGGCCCCAGCGGTCGATCCCGCGGGCGAGGGCGGCGGGCGCGGCGAGCACCGTCAGCCCGCCGCCGAGCCGGCGGAGGTCGTCGCGCACCCCCGTCACGAACCCGGCGAACTCCGCCTCTCCGACATTTTCCGGCAGGGCGACCAGCAGGACCGCGGAGGCCACCGACCCGCGCACGCGCGCGGGCAGCCCGCGGGCGGCGACCGCCCGCAGCGCCGGGTACGCGGCGGCGGGCGGGACCCGCAGCTCCAGCAGCACCTCCTCGCCGGGCGGCGCCGTCCACCAGCCGGGCGCCTCGGTGGTGATCCGCGCGCTCCCGCACTCGTCCATCGTCTTGCGTACGGCCTCGGCCCGGGCGACGGCCGCCACCCCCTCGACGAGCGCGGACACGGTGGGCCCGCCGGTGAGGTCCGGCCAGTCCAGCTCGACGGCGCTCGGCTCGGCCTGCGAGGCCGCGAGCTCGGCGACCAGCGCGGACAGCGCGGCCTGCGCGGCCGGCGCGTCCCTCGCCTCGGGGGAACCCGGCCCGGCGGAGGCGGGCAGGTCCACGGTGACCCAGCGGCGGTCGGCGGGGATCGGGTGGAGGCGGAAGACGGCCTCGGTGATGACGCCGAGTGTGCCGTACGAGCCGGTGAAGAGCTTGCCCAGGTCGTAGCCCGCGACGTTCTTGACGACGGTGCCGCCCGAGGTGGCGATCGTGCCGTCGGCCAGCACGACCGTGATGCCGATCAGCAGGTCGCGGGCGGTGCCGTAGCGGAACCTGCGGGGCCCGGCGACCGCGGTGGCGAGCGTGCCGCCGACCGTGCCGGCGCCCAGCGGGGTGTCCAGGGCGAGTTCCTGCCGCGATCGCGAGAGCGTGTCGTTGAGGACGTCGAGGGGGAGCCCCGCGCCGGCCCGCGCCACGAGGTCGCCCGAGGAGTGCTTGACCCCCGACCCGGTCCCCAGGAGCAGGCAGCAGGTGTCGATCAGCAGGTCGCACCGTTCGGGAGGGTTTCCCCAGCCGAGCTTGGTGCCGTCTCCCACCGGGACCACGGCCAGGTCGTGCGCGGCCGAGACGCGCATCAGCGCGGCGACCTCCCCGGTGTTCTCCGGCAGGGCCACCCAGCGCGGCGGGACCCCGCCCACCGCGTCGTCGGCGGTCGCCTCCCTGATCGTCACGCCCGTCTCGCGCAGCGCCTCCAAGAGTGCTCCCATCAGAAGTGCTCCGCCTGTCCCGACTCGACCAGCGGGTGCACGCCCTTGCGGACCCCGGGGACCTCGCCGCACAGCCGGGGGGTCGGGAAGATCTTGCCCGGGTTCGACAGGCCGCGGGGGTCGAAGGCGCAGCGCACCAGCTGCATGGTGTTGAGATCGTCCTCGGAGAACATTTTGGTCATATATCGGGACTTGTCCACGCCGACGCCGTGCTCGCCGGTGATGGAGCCGCCGTGCTCGATGCACAGGTCGAGGATCCTCCCCGAGACGATCTCCGCCCTCTCGCCCGCGTCCGGCTCCGCGTCGTCGAACAGCACCAGCGGGTGCAGGTTGCCGTCACCGGCGTGGAAGACGTTCGCCACCCTGATGCCGTACTCGCGGGAGAGGGCGTCGATGCTCGCCAGCACCCCGGGCAGCGCGGTCCGGGGGACGACGCCGTCCTGGACGATGTAGGCGGGGCTGATCCGGCCCACCGCGGCGAACGCCGACTTGCGGCCCCGCCAGATCGCGGCCCGCTCCGCCGGGTCGTCGGCGACCCGTATCTCGAACGCGCCGCTCTCCCGGCAGAGCCGCGTCACCTCGCCGAACTGGTGCGCGACCTCCTCGGCGGGGCCGTCCAGCTCCACGATGAGCACCGCCCCCGCGCCCTCGGGATAGGCGCACGCCACGGCGGCCTCGGCCGCCTCGACGGCGAGGGCGTCCATCATCTCGATCGCGGCGGGCACGATGCCGCCGCCGATGATCGCCGACACCGCCTGCCCGCCCCGCTCGATGTCCTCGAACGCCGCGAGCAGCGTCGTGACGGACTCGGGCAGCCTGCTCAGCCGTACGACGACCTTGGTCGCGATGCCGAGGGTGCCCTCCGAGCCGACGAACGCGCCCAGCAGGTCGTAGCCGGGGTCGGTGTCGGAGAGCTCGACGATGTCGCCGTCGGGGGTGACGATCTCCAGGCCGACCACGTGGTTGACGGTGAAGCCGTACTTCAGGCAGTGCGCGCCGCCGGAGTTCTCCGCCACGTTGCCGCCGATCGTGCAGACCTGCTGGCTGGAGGGGTCGGGCGCGTAGTAGCGGCCCAGGTCGCGGACGGCCTCGGTGATCGCCAGGTTGGTGACCCCCGGCTCCACGGTCGCCCGCCGGTTCGGCAGGTCGACGGAGAGGATCCGCCGCATCTTCGAGGTCACGACCAGCACCCCGTCGGCCCGGGGCAGGGCGCCGCCCGACAGTCCCGTCCCGGCGCCCCTGGCCACGAACGGCAGGCCGTACTCGTTGCAGATCCTCACCACGGCCGCGACCTGCTCGGCGCTCTCGGGCAGCACCACGACGCCGGGGGTGACCCGGTGGTGGGTCAGCCCGTCGCACTCGTAGGTGCGCAGCCGTACGGGATCGGTGATGACCGACCCGGGGCCGAGGAGTTCCTCGAACCTGCGGGCCGGCTCGTCCAGGGTCTTCGTCGACATCGTTCCTCCTCCGGCGTGCCCGGCGGTCCGGCGCCGCCGGTGCCCGCCGGCCTCCATCGGCCGATCGAGGACGGCACCCTCGTCATCCTCGTCTCGAATTCTCGCTCAGCGCGGCGGCGCCGGCATTCTTGCCGTGCCTGGGGCCCTCGTCCACGAGACCGGCGAAGCGGGGCTCGCCGGCCGCCCGCTGCGACGCCCGGCAGTCGGGGGAGGGCGGCACGCGGACGGGTCCCGCCGGGGAGCGGCGGATGCGCAGGTGGAGCCGACCCTTGATCATCGTGATCAGGACGCCCCTGGCCCATCCCTCGTCCGCGGTCTTGCGCGCGTAGAACTCCCTGGTAGCCCTGTTGTCCAGCATATCCAGCAGGACGATGTGGTGACCCCAGGGAATCGGCCGCGCCGTCTGCGGGATGGAGTCGGGCCAGGCGGCCGCGAAGGCCCTCATGTAGAGGAGGTTGGTCCGCGAGTAGCCCATCGCCTCGGGGAACGCGCCGCGCAGGTCGGCCGAGAGCCGGGGTACCACCTTCCTGCCCCACTCGTCGTCCGGCTGCCGGTCGAGGATGTGGCGGCCGATCCGCCAGTACTGCCGGATCAGCTCGGTGTCGGTGGTGAGCAGTGCCACCCGCCCCCTGCTGCCGATGATCTCGCGCTTGACGGCGTCGAGCAGCGCTTCGTACCCGCCCTGGTCGGCTCCCTCGCCGTTCCTGTCATCGCTCATGCACGCAAAGTATCCACTCGGTCCGACGTCCGCATCCGCCCCCGGTGGCCGCCCGGAGTGAGGAATCCCCGCCAGGGGATGAGGATTCCTCACCGTCGGAATGGTCATGTCACGGCATACGCGCATACGCCGGGAGAGTAAGGAACTCCGCGAAGTCGTCGTCCAGGGCGACTTCCTTGAACAGGGCGGTGGCCTGGCCGTAGAGGGTCCCGTCGTAGCCGGGCTCCGCCTCGATCTTGGCGAGCTCCTCGTCGATGATCTTCTCGACCAGCTCCCTGGTCACCACGGCACCGGTGTCGGCGAGCTCGATGCCGTTGTGGATCCACTGCCAGATCTGGGAACGGGAGATCTCGGCGGTCGCCGCGTCCTCCATCAGGTTGTGGATCGCCACCGCGCCCTGCCCGCCCATCCAGGCGGCCAGGTAGCGCAGCGCCACGTCCACGTTGTTGCGCAGCCCCGCCTCGGTGATGTCGCCGGGGGTCTTGGAGACCGCGAGCAGGTCGGCGGCGGAGACGGAGACGTCCTCGCGCAGGCGGTGGAGCTGGTTCGGCCGGTCGTCGAGGACGGCGTCGAAGACGTCGCGGCAGATCGGCACGAGGTCGGGGTGCGCCACCCACGAGCCGTCGAAGCCGTCGCCGGACTCGCGGGTCTTGTCGGCGGTGACCTTCTCCAGGGCGACCTTGTTGACCTCGGGGTCGCGGCGGGAGGGGATGAACGCGGCCATCCCGCCGATGGCGTGGGCCCCGCGCCGGTGGCAGGTGCTGACCAGCAGCTCGGTGTAGGCGCGCATGAACGGGGCGGTCATCGTCACGGCGTTGCGCTCGGGCAGCAGGAACTCGCGGCCGCGGGTGCGGAACTTCTTGATCACGCTGAAGAGGTAGTCCCAGCGGCCCGCGTTGAGGCCCGCGCAGTGGTCGCGGAGCTCGTAGAGGATCTCCTCCATCTCGAACGCGGCCGGGTACGTCTCGATGAGCACCGTCGCCCGGATCGTCCCCTGGGGGATCTCGAGCAGTTCCTGGGCCCTGACGAAGACGTCGTTCCAGAGACGGGCCTCCAGGTGCGACTCGATCTTCGGCAGGTAGAAGTACGGGCCCTTGCCCTTGGCCATCTGCCGCTGCGCCGAGTGGAAGAAGTAGAGGCCGAAGTCGACGAGGGAGGCGGAGAACGGCCTGCCGTCGAGGGTGAGGTGCTTCTCGTCCAGGTGCCAGCCGCGGGGACGGACCACGATGGTGGCCAGCTCGGTGTCCGGCTTGAGGGCGTAGCTCTTCTCCCCGGCGGAGAAGTCCAGGGTCCGGTCGAGCGCGTCGCGCAGGTTGAGCTGGCCGCTGATGGTGTTCTCCCAGGTGGGGGCGTTGGCGTCCTCGAAGTCCGCCAGCCAGACCTTGGCACCCGAGTTCAGCGCGTTGATCGTCATCTTCCGGTCGACGGGGCCGGTGATCTCCACGCGGCGGTCCACCAGCCCGGGCGCGGGCGGGGCGACGTGCCACTCGGACTCGCGCACGTGCCTGGTCTCGGGCAGGAAGTCGAGGGTGCCGCCCGCCGACAGCTCCGCCTGGCGGGCCTGGCGGGCCTCCAGCAACTCCAGGCGCCGGCCGTCGAACTCGCGCTGGAGGGTGGCCACGAAGGCCAGTGCCTCCGGCGTGAGGATCTCGTCGAAACGGTCCTGGATGGGGCCGCCGATCTCCACACCGTCCATGAGTCCCTCTTTCCGTGCAATTTTCCGCAGCGTGGAAAAGTAATTCTGAATTGTGGAATCGACGCTACTTGAGGGTCGGTTGCGGGTCAAAGGCAGGGTCTTCCTCAGGGCTCGCTCGGGGAGTTCCCCGATGATCTGGGGGGCGTACTCGGACAGAGTGAGGTCAGCGCCCCCGGCAGCGGGGGAGCGGGCCGGTCGCACATGGGAAGCGAAGACTTCCCGGGAAATCGAGGGTTGAGCGCATGAGGAAGAACATGCTCGTCGCCGGAGCGGTCGTGGGGTCGGTGTTCGTGCTCTCGGGATGCGACTTCGCCCTCGACTTCCGCGAGCGGCAGCAGGAGGTCGTCTCCTACGACGTCACCGGCAAGCTGACGAACCTGGACGTCGCCACCGGCTCCGGCGACATCGTCGTCACAGAGTCGGACCGGACGGCCGTCCACGTGACCGAGACCATCCACTGGCGCGGCGACAAGCCCGCCCCCAGGCACCCGGTGGACGGCGGCACGCTCACCCTGCGCGACGACTGCCGCGGGAACTGCACGGTGGACTACAAGGTCGAGATCCCGCGGGGCCTCACGGCCAAGCTCGACACCGGTTCGGGCACCATCACGATGCGCGGGCTGACCGGGGAGGTGAACGCCGTGAGCGGCTCCGGCGACATCGAGGCCGGCGGCCTCACCTCCAAGCGGTTCACCGCCGAGACCGGCTCCGGCGACGTCGAGGCGAGATTCTCCGCCGCGCCCGAGGGGGTGCGGATCGAGACCGGGAGCGGCGACGTCGTCGCGTACCTTCCCCAGGGCGGCTACGACGTCACCGCCGAGACCGGCTCCGGCGACAAGGCCGTGGAGGTGACGAAGGACCCCGCCTCGCCCCGCAAGGTCACGCTGAAGACCGGCTCCGGTGACGCCCAGGTCCTGCTCCCCTGACGCCGCGGACCCGGGGCGTTCCCCGGCGCCCGATCGGGGCGCCCGCGTCCCGTGGGGACGAAGTGGTGATAACCAGGTGATGACGTAGGGGTTCCCGTGGCACCATCGGGGGGAAGAGACCCGGGGTGTTCGGGCGTTCACTCATATGAGAAGAACGCACAGGCACCAACCATCTGAATGGAGCGACGACATAGACACTCGTGAGCCGCTGGACATCGACCGATTCGACGACCTGCTCGACAACGGCGAGATGGATCTGGCCGAGCGCCAGGCACTCCGCCGGGTGGCGGGCCTCTCCACGGAGCTGGAAGACGTCACCGAGGTCGAATACCGCCAGCTGCGGCTTGAGCGGGTCGTCCTGGTCGGCGTCTGGACCTCCGGAACGGCGACCGACGCCGAGAACTCCCTCCTGGAGCTGAAGCTCCTCGCCGAGACCGCGGGTTCGGAAGTGCTGGAGGGTCTGATCCAGCGCCGGCAGAAGCCCGACACCGCGACCTACATCGGTTCGGGCAAGGCACAGGAGCTCGCCGACATCGTCTCCGCCACCGGCGCCGACACCGTGGTGTGCGACGGAGAGCTGAGCCCCGGCCAGCTCCGCCAGCTTGAGGAGATCGTCAAGGTCAAGGTCATCGACCGGACCATGCTGATCCTCGACATCTTCGCCCAGCACGCCAAGAGCCGCGAGGGCAAGGCGCAGGTCGAGCTCGCGCAGCTCAACTACCTGCTGCCGCGCCTGCGAGGCTGGGGTGGCAACCTGTCCCGCCAGGTCGGCGGCCGCGCCGCGGGCGGCGTCGGCATGGGCGGTCGCGGTCCCGGTGAGACCAAGATCGAGCTGGACCGCCGCCGGATCCGCGAGCGGATGGCCAAGCTGCGCCGCCAGATCGGCGGAATGACCACCGCCCGCGAGACCAAGCGCTCGCGGCGCACGCAGCGCGAGGTCCCCGCCGTGGCCATCGCCGGATACACCAACGCGGGCAAGTCCTCGCTGCTGAACCGGCTGACCGGCGCGGGAGTGCTGGTCGAGGACTCCCTGTTCGCCACGCTCGACCCGACGGTCCGCAGGGCGCACACGCCCGACGGCCGCCTGTTCACGCTGGCCGACACCGTCGGATTCGTCCGGCACCTGCCGCACCAGCTCGTCGAGGCGTTCCGCTCCACGCTGGAGGAGGTCGGCGACGCCGACCTGATCCTGCACGTGGTCGACGGCTCGCACCCCGACCCCGAGTCGCAGCTCGCCGCGGTGCGCGAGGTGATCGGCGACATCGAGGGCACCCGCGACATCCCCGAGATCGTGGTCATCAACAAGGCCGACGCCGCCGACCCGGTGGTGCTGGCCCAGCTGACCGCGAAGGAGAGTCGCACCGTCGTGGTCTCGGCCCGCACCGGTGCCGGGCTCGACGAGCTGAGGGCCGTGATCGAGCGGGAACTGCCCCGCTTCGACCAGGAGGTCAGGCTTCTCGTGCCGTACGATCGCGGCGACCTGATCTCCCGGGCGCACAAGGAGGGCGAGGTCCTCGGCGTCGAGCACACCGGGGACGGCACGGTCCTGCACGCCAGGGTCCTGCCCGGCCTCTTCGCCGAGCTGGAGAAGACCGCCAAGCCGGTCGAGACCGCCGTCTGACCCGCCCTTCCGGCACGCCGTACCGTCCCTCCGGGACGGTACGGCGAAGGGTTTGCGAGGGTTTCAGCGACGGGCCCCGCGGCGGAACATCACCAGCGCCACATCGTCCTCCCTGGCGCCGAACCGCTCGATCAGCCGGTCGCAGAAGACCTCCTGGTCCTCCTCCACCCGCTCCGCCAGGTGCCGCACGATCTCCAGGCTCTCGTCGAGCAGCTTGTCGCGGTCCTCGATGAGCCCGTCGGTGAACATCAGCACCGAGCCTCCCTCGGGGACGTTCACCCGGTCGACCCGGTAGGTCTCCGCGGCCACCCCCAGCAGGAGATTGCCCAGGCGGTGATAGCCGGCCTGGTCGTCCGCGATGAACAGGGGCGGGATGTGCCCCGCGTTCGCGATCTCCATCTCCCCGGTCTCCGGGTCGAGCAGGAGCAGGCACACGGTGGCGGTCATGCCGGGGTGGTAGCGCCGCAGCACCTCGTTGAGCAGCGCCATCGACGCGCCGAGGTCCGAGGTGCCGATGACGGAGGCGCGCAGCGCGTGGCGCAGCTCCGCCATGACGGTGGCGGCCAGCAGCGAGTGTCCCTGGACGTCGCCGATGGCGATGAGCACCCGCGGGCCCATCCGCAGGACCTCGTAGAAGTCACCGCCGACCTCGACGTTGTCGACCGCCGGCTGATACCGCCAGCTGATCGCGAGCCCGGGGACCTCGGGGATCCGCGTCGGCAGCAGGCTGCGCTGCAGGGTGAGGGCGATCGCGTGCTCCTCGGCGTACGCCCGCAGCGCGTCGACGGCGAGGGCGAGGGCCTGACCGAGCTGGCGCAGCACGTTGGACTCGTCGGCGTCGAGTGGCGATGTCCCCTCCACCCCGAGGTAGACGGGAGGCCTGCCCAGCTTGGTGCGGCAGACCACGGCCGATACGTTGCCGCTGAGCGTCGCGTCGGGCATCAGCTTCAGCCACTCGGCGACCGGCACCGCGAAGACCTGCGTACCGGCGGCGGCGCCCAGGGACATCGCGCTCAGCCCGGGCAGCGTGTCCGGCGCCGCGACCTTGGCGACGGAGGCCTCCGAGGGGAAGGCGGAGAACCTGCGGGTCCGGCCGTCGGGGGGCAGGGCGAGCGTGCCCGCCTGCCTGCCCAGGATCCGTGAGGTTCCCTCGACGGCCGTGGCGAGGAGCTCGTCGAACGTCTCGGCGGAGTTCATCGAGAGCGTGACCTCGGTGAGGGTGGCCAGCCGCAGGGCCATCAGCTCGGCCCGCTTCCGGGCGCGGTAGTAGCGCAGCGTGGCCTCGACCGTCGCGGCGAACTCGTCCGGTTCGACCGGCTCCGCCAGGTAGGCGTCGGCCCCGCGTTCGAGGCCCTGCGCCCGGTCGGCCGGGGTTATCGCGGCCCCGGAGATCTGGATGACCGGGATGGAGGACGTCGCCGGGTCCGCCTTGATCTGCTCGCAGACCTCGTAGCCGCTGATGTCGGGCAGCCGCACGTCCAGGACCACGAGGTCCGGCCGCAGCTCCCTGACCTTGAGGAGCGCCTCCACGCCGCCGGTGGCCTGCACGACCCTGTGCCCCGAGCGTCGCAGCCAGCTCGACAGGATGTACAGCTTGGTCGGGGTGTCGTCCACGACGAGTACCGTCGCCCCGTTGTCACCCATCGGCGTGTCCGAGGGCGCTTCCGATGGCCTCCAGAAGGGTGTCGCGGCGGAGCCCCTGCTTGGAGATCATCATGTGTGCCCTCTCCGGGACCTGGCGCGACGTGGCGACGGTCACGACGACCACCGGAACCTCGCGCAACCGCTCGTCGTCCGACATCCGCAACATCAGCGCGGTGCCGTCGAGGCGGGGCATCAGCAGGTCCACCAGCGCGAGGTCGGGCGGGTTCTCCGTCATCATCTCCAGGGCCATCAGCCCGTCGGAGGCCTCGTCGACGTGCGCGGCGAACCCGGTGAGCATCCGGCGTACGGTGGCGCGGAACTCCTCGTCGTCGTCCACGACGAGCACCCGGCCGACCACGGGAGTCCCGTCGTGCCGGTAGGGCAGCCTCAGGGTGGCCGTGGTGCCGGACCCGGCGACGCTGGCCAGGTGCAGCGCGCCGCCCAGCGCCTCCGCCAGCCGCCGGGCGTACGGCAGGCCGAGCCCGGTTCCCTTGCTCCGTACCTGGATCGGCCCGGGAACCTGGAAGAACTCCTCGAAGACGCGTTCCAGGTGCTCCTCGGGCACGCCTATTCCGGTGTCGGTCACGGTGAAGACCAGATCCTGGGTGTTCGCGTCGAGGTTCACCTCCAGCTTGACCTCGCCGCGCTCGGTGAACTTCAGCCCGTTGGAGAGAAGGTTGCGCAGGATCCGGGTGAGCATCACCTCGTCCACCAGCATCTCCGGCGGCGCCTGCGAGACCTCCATCGTGAGCGTCACCCCGTCGTCGCCGGTGGTGGGGTGCAGCGTCATGCGCAGCCGCTCGGCCAGGGCCATCAGATCGACCATGGAGGGCTGGGGATCGAGTCTTCCCGCCTCGGCCTTCGCCATGTCGAGCAACTCGCTCACCAGTGACAGCAGCGTCTCCGCCGAGGAGCCGATGAGGTTGATCTGGTGGAGCTGCTCGGCGGCCAGCGGATCCCCGCCCGGTCCCACCAGCAGGCGGACCAGGCCGATGATCGAGTTGAGGGGGGTGCGCAGCTCGTGGCTGACGGTGGTCCAGAACCTGTTCTTCGCGTCGCTCGCCACCCGGAGCTGCGCGGACTTCTCGTCCAGCTCGGCGTAGAGCGCCACGACGCCGCGGTTGGTCTCCTCCAGTTCCTCGGACAGCTGGTTGTAGAGCGCCAGCACCCCCTGGTTGGTCTCCTGCAGCTCGGTGTTGAGCTGCAGGACCTCCTCCAGGGTCTCGGCGAGCTCGCTGTTCTGCCTGCGCAGCTCGTCGAGGGCGGTGGTGGGCGCCGAAGCGGCGATCCTGGCGCGGATCTCCTCCGCCGAGAGTCTCGGCTTGCGGCCCTGCGGGAGCCGTTTGACCATGCTTATTCTTCCCTCGGCGGGATCGAGCTCGATGAGGTCGACGAGACGCCCCGCCAGCGTCACGCCGTCCGAAGGACGGAAGTCGGTTTTCGCCGAGAAGTCGACCGCGACGAGCAGGGCGTCCCGCTCCAGCCGGAAGGAGACGGAGACGTCGGCGCCCGCCTCGACGAACTCCCTGCCGATCTCGCTCAGCGCGGTGGCCACCCGGATCTGGTCCTGGGCCTCCAGCCCCACGCTCTCCGCCACCTCACGACCCAGCTTGCGCATGGCGAAGACGTCCTGGTCGTCCTGGACGTGGATCCGGATCAGCTCGTCCCCGGTCATACGCCCGGCCTGACGGCGACCACGCAGGCGTCGTCCCTGCGGGTCCCGGCATCGCGCAGCAGCGTGCCGGCGACGACGGAGGGGAGGCGCGTGACGAGCCCGGGATAGGAGGTGATGTCCCAGCGTTCGGTCAGGCCGTCGGAGTGGAGCAGGACGACGCTGTGCCGGGGCAGCGCGTACTCGTACTGGCGCAGGGTCCTGGCCTTGTGCCCGGCGATGCCCGGGACGGAGATCATTCCCTGGCGGCCGTCGTTGTGGGCGATCCACGCGGAGACGTTGCCGAGGCCGGCGAAGCTCACCGTGCCCGCGGCGCCGTCGACGCGGGCCACGGCGACCGCGCCGCCCCTGGTGTGGCCGAGGCCGGCGTGGATGCGCTCCAGGACGGTGACCGGGGCGAGGCCGGCGTGCCGCAGGAACAGCCGTACCGCCTCCTGGGAGGCCTGCGCGGCCGCGGGGCCGTGGCCGAGGCCGTCGCAGAGCATCACGGTCGTCGTGGTGCCCTCCTCGATGATCACGAACGCGTCGCCGCAGACGGTCTCCTCGCCGATCGGGCGGGTCAGGCCGCTCACCCGGCACGCAGGACGCGGGGCGCCCTGCGCGACGAAGTACATGCCGAGCACGGTGCCCCGGTCGGGTATCGAGTGAACCTCGTACCCGCTGGCCATCCGGGCGATGCCGCCCAGCCCGATGCCGAGGGTCCCGGTGGTGGAGTAGCCGTCGCGCAGGGCGCGCGAGACGTCCCGCATCCCCGGCCCCCGGTCGATCGCGAGGACCTCCACGGCCGAGTCCAGCTCCGGATGCGGGCGGATCAGCACGACCCCCTCGGTCGCGTGCTTGACCAGGTTCGACGCGGCCTCGCTCACCGCGACGGCGACCCGCCCGGTGTCCTCCTCGCTGAACCCGCGGATCTCCGCGAGCGTCACGGCGGTACGGCGGAGCGCGCCGATCGCGCTGGCGTCCTCCGCCCGTACCCAGGTGTCGTGCTGGGAGTGGATCAGCGCGCCCATTTCGTCACCGTGATCAACGTGCCCTCACCGGGAGTCGATTCCAGGTCGAACTCGTCGACCAGGCGGCGGGAGCCGCTGAGGCCGAGGCCGAGGCCTCCGCCGGTCGTCCACCCATCGGTCAGCGCCTGCTCGATGTCCGGGATGCCGGGCCCGTTGTCGCTGAACACCATCCGCAGGCCCCGCCGCATGCCCTTGTGGACGACCTCGACGCGCACCTGCCCGCCTCCCGCGTAGACCAGGGCGTTGCGGGCCAGCTCGCTGGCCGCGGTCACCACCTTGGTCTGGTCGACCAGGGACAGGCCCACGTTCACGGCGACGGTCCTGACGTGCTGGCGGACCAGCACGACGTCGCCGTTGACGTTGATGGGCAACTCCTCCACGGTCGTCACCAGGCGGCCGTGGAGGGTTGGGAGCTCTCGATCTGGTTCAGCATCGCGACGCCCTTCTCGAGGTTGAGCGCCGTGCGCACGCCGCCGAGGGAGAGGCCGAGCTCGACGAGGGTGATCGCCACGGCCGGGCGCATGCCGACGACGATCGTCTCGGCGTCGAGCATGCGGGAGATCGCCGCGATGGTGGCCAGCATCCGGCCGATGAAGGAGTCGACGATCTCCACGGCGGTGATGTCGATGATCACCCCGCGCGCGCCGGTCTCGACCACCCTCTCCGACAGGTCCTCCTGGAGCGCGAGCACGCTCATGTCCTGCAGGTCGATCTGGATGGAGACGATCAGGATGTCGCCGAGCTTGAGGATGGGGACACGATCCATCAGCTCTCCACCGTCCGTACCGCGATGCGCGACTCCGCGCCCTTGACGAATTTGACCCCGCTCGCCCGCAGCGTGTGGGCCAGCGCGTCGGCGAGGGTGGCCTTGGTCACGATGTCGCCGAACTCGATGCCGAGGGTGACGATGGTGTGGGCGATCTGCGGGCGGATGCCGGAGATCACGCACTCGGCGCCCATCAGCCGGGCCGCCACCACGGTTTTGAGCAGGTGCTGGGCGACCTCGGTGTCGACGGCGGGCACCCCCGTGATGTCGATGACCGCGTGCTCGGAGCCGGTGTCGACGAGCGTCTGCAGCAGCTTCTCCATGACGACCTGGGTTCGGGCCGAGTCGAGCGTGCCGACCAGGGGCACCGCGACGATGCCTTCCCAGAGCTTGACCACCGGGGTGGACAGCTCGAGCAGCTGTTCCGCCTGATCGATGATGATCTTCTCCCTGGCCGCCGCGTAGCTCTCCATGGTGAAGAGCCCGAGGTCGTCGATTACCCGGGAGAACCAGATGAAACCTCGCACGGCCTCCGGAGAGCCGTCCTCCTCGACGATCTCGTAGAGCGCCTCTTTCAGGCCGAACACCACGACCGCGGTCTCGGTCGGGGTGAAACCCTGGCGGGCGCGGTCACGGGAGAGCTCGGCGAGCAGGCCGCGCAGGTCGCTGAGGTCGCCGGAGTCGCTGAACGCCTGGCGCAGCGCCTGGTATAGCTCGCCCAGCTGGTCGGACAGACCTCCGCGATCCGTCTGGTTGCCGGTGCCGCCGGTGGGCGAACGGGCGATCTCAAGCCAGCGCTTGAGGACGCGCGCTTCGTGCTCCTGGAAAAGTTCTTCGATGCGACGCCGACCGGCGTCCGCGTGGACGGACAAGGCAACTCCCATGCGTACGACCTGGAGACAACTCGCACGAAAGGCTACATGGCACGTTCTGCTTGCGACCTTTTTCAGGAGCCGGGTGAGCCGCTTGTCGCCAGAGCTTCAGAAGAGTGAGCGACCGGGTCGGGCGGCCGGTGCGGCCGTATCACATCACGTGCGTCGCGGGTGATCTCAGGGTGCGGCGCCGTGCCGCGCGCGGAGCCCGGGAAGATCGCGGGTGAGCGCAGGGGCCGCACGGGGACTACGGGAGGGCCTTGGGGGCCGCAGCGGGCTGTAGGGGCCTCATAGGGGGCCTCGGATAGGGGGCCCCGGAGGGATAGGGAGCCTCAGAGGGAGGAGGGCCGAGGGAGCGTGAGCCTTGCGGATGTCAGCCTAGAGTGGTGGCGAACGGCGTTTCAATGGTGAAACTTGCACCGGGAGGCCTGAGGTGGCTGCAATACAAGAGGGCGAAAACGTACAAAAGCCTCAAAAGTGACAGTGGTCGCCCAAGGTTTGGATTGCTACCATAAGGCAAATCTAGCGAGATGTTATGACGCAAGTTGCTCTGGTGACTACTGTTACGGGCGATGAAGAAGTAGTCTGAGCTGTGGAAAGTTGCTCAACGCCACGCGTGATCGTCGAGCCGACTGGTGAGGTGCGATCGCGGAGGGGCGGCGTTCTTCCCAATTAGCCTGTACAGCGGGCCGACTTGTGAAATAACGTAACTGAACTGAAATCGCCCGATCATGATCTCGGCGATACCGTCGCCGCACAGCGGATACGCGGATGAGAGCAGGAGACCCCCCGATGCCGTCCGGACTCACAGCGGGCTTGAAGGGCACGGTGCCCGGCGACGTCCGGGGCGGCTCGCCCCGTCCGGCTGCGGTCCTCCTCCAGGTGTCTTCCCCTGAACACAAGGCGGTGATGCGATGACGGTCCGCCTCCTGACCAACATCGGCCGGCTCTGGACCGGAAACGACGTGTTCAGCAACGCGGCGATCCTCGTCCACAACGACCGGATCGCCTGGGTCGGCCGCGCCGCGGATCTTCCGCAGAGCGTGCCGGGTGTCGTCGACGACATCGTCGACGTCGACCATGTCGAGAACCTGGGCGGCGCGCTGGTCACTCCCGGCCTGATCGACGCGCACACCCATCCGGTCTACGCGGGAAACCGCTACGCCGAGATGGCGATGCGCTCCAGCGGTTCCACCCCCTCCGCGATCACCGCGGCGGGCGGCGGCATCGGCTCCACCGTGACGGTCACCCGCGGCACCGACCCCGGACGCTCTGCAACGGCGTCCGCGAGCGGCTCCGCGACTGGCTGCTCAGCGGCACCACCACCATCGAGGCCAAGACCGGCTACCACCTCACCCGTGACGGCGAGCTGGCCGACGTGCGACTCCTGCGCGAGCTGGAGAAAGAGCCGATGATGCCGCGGGTGCACGTGACCTTCATGGCCGCGCACGTCGTCCCGCCCGAATACTTCGGCCGCCAGCGCGACTACGTCGAGGCCGTGGGCGCCTGGTGCGCCGACGCCGCCGCGGCGGGAGCCGACGGTGTCGACGTCTACTGCGACGAGGGCCACTTCACCGCGGAGGAGGCCCGCTGGGTGCTGGCCTCCGGACGCAACGTCGGCCTGCTGCCCCGCCTGCACGCGGGCGCCTACACCCGGCGCGGCGCCGTCCAGCTCGCCGCCGAACTCGGCTGCGCCTCCGCCGACCTGCTCCACCACACCACCGACGAGGACATCGCGATCCTGGCCCGCTACGGCGTCCCCGCCGTGGTCTGTCCCGGGACCGCCCTCCAGCGTGGCAGCCTGCCCCCGGTCCGCCGGATGCTCGCCCAGGGGGTCACGGTGGCCCTCGGCAGTGACCACAACCCGGGCCACTGCGGCATCACCTCGATGTCCCTGGTCATCAGCCTCGCCGTCGCGGCCTTCGGCATGAGCGTCGGCGACGCCCTCCGAGCCGCCACCCTCGGTGGTGCCACGGTCCTCGGCGCCCCCGATCGCGGCGTTCTCGCCCCCGGCCGCCTGGCCGACATCGTCCAGTGGGACGCCGACCACGAGGGCGCCTTCGCCTGGGCCTTCGGCCTCAAGCCCCGCAGGGTCTGGCGCGGCGGCACCCCCGTCCAGTAGGTCTCTCCTTCCGGAGGTTCCGCTCCCGGAACCCTCGCCCGCCGGATCCCCGCTTCCGGCGGGCCACTCCCCTCGGACGGCCGTTTCTCTCGCGCTCTCGGCTTCCCGCCGTTCGCGAAGGGCTCCTCGTCGTTCACCAGGGAAGTCGTTCACCTGGGGAAAAGGCCGGTCCCGTCTCCTTCGCGTGATCTCCACCACGTAACCTCTGGGCATGTCTCCACCGGTCGCCGTCGTCACGGACTCCACCGCCTACCTCCCGCCTGAGGAGATCTCCCGCCGGGGAATCGTCGTGGTGCCGCTCCAGATGATCGTGGGAGGCAGACCGCTCGACGACATGCCGCGGATCGAGGGTGCGAGCATGGGCGACATACTGCGGGAACGGGGCCAGGTGACGACCTCCATGCCCGCCCCGCGCCGCTTCACGGACGCCTACAACGAGGCGGCGGCCCGGGGCGCGACCGGCATCGTCTCCATCCACCTGTCAGCGGAGATGTCCGGTACGGTCGAGGCCGCCCGGGCGGGGGCCGAGCATTCCCCCGTCCCGGTCGACGTCGTCGACAGCAGGTCCATCGCCATGGGCCTCGGGTTCCCCGTCCTCGCCGCCGCGAGCGCCGCCGCGGCGGGCGCGACACGGACCGAGGTGGCGGACGCCGCCCGCCGCCGCGCGGAGTCGGTGCGCAGCTTCTTCTACGTCGACACCCTGGAGTATCTCCGCAGGGGAGGCCGGATCGGCGCGGCGGAGACCCTCCTCGGATCGGCGCTGATGATCAAGCCGATCCTGCACATCTCCGACGGCGCGATCGTTCCTCTGGAGAAGGTCCGCACGGCGAGCCGAGCCATCGCCCGCCTCGAAGACCTCGCGGTCGAGGCCGCGGGCACGGGCCCGGTGGAGGTCGCCGTCCAGCACCTCGCCGCCCGGTCCCGCGCGGACACCCTGGCCGCACGACTGCACCGGCGCATTCCCGCCCTTGCCAGGGTCATCGTCGTCGAGGTCGGCCCGGTGATCGGCGCGCACGTCGGTCCAGGCATGCTCGGCATCACCGTCTCCGCGGGCGAGCCCCTGGTGTCCACCGATCCGTGAGGCCCGGCTTTGTGCCGGGCTTCTTGCCCGGATTCGGTGCTCCGCTGCGGTGATCTGCTCGGGTGGCTCGCTCTGATGGCTCGTCTCGTTGACCCGCGCGCCGATCAGGCCGGTCTGTGTCCCCGCGCTCCGGTACGCGATCCGCCGACTGTTCCCTTATCCCCAGAACGAGATTCGGCGAAAGTGCGCCCGCCGCCGTCTCCGTAGCGTCCTGCGGGTGCGGACCACAGGCCAGAACACCGAGCGGTTCCAAGCCGAGTCGCGACTGCGGACCCTGACCGGGGGCGGATCACCCGACCGGGCGCCCACGCCGTGCCGCCCGGCCGGCATGCCGTGCCAGGGCAGGCATGCGCGGGCCGGTGGTCAGGGCGAGCCGGAGGACGTCGTCGTCCACGACGGTCCCGCCGCGCGCATGCGTTCGGCGCCGATCCCTCCGTCCTTCGAGGCGCTCCGCAAGGTCGTGGCCACCCAGAAGGCCGCGCTCGGTCCTGAGCGTCCAGGGCTGCGCCTCCTGTTGCTCGTCGCCCTGGTGGCCACCGTCGCGGGCGGTCTGTACGCCTGGCGGTCCCAGCCGGAGCCCGAGCCCCTGGCCCCGCCGATGCCGATCGCCGGGTCACCGCTGTCGGCACCCGTCACCGTTTCGCGGCGGGAGTCCACGCCGGTCGCCGAGCTGACCGTTCACGTGACGGGTAAGGTCCGCAGGCCCGGGGTGATCACGTTGCCCGGCGGTTCACGGGTCGCCGACGCGCTCCGGGAGGCCGGGGGCGTCCGTGGAGCGGCCGTCACGGGATCCCTCAACCTCGCGCGCAGGCTCATCGACGGCGAGCAGATCGTCGTCGGCCTTTCCGGCACGGCCACCGTCGCGGCGGCGCCCGCTCCGGTGAATCCGATGGATCCCACCACTGCCGTCGTCGACCTCAACGCCGCCACCCCCGAGCAGCTCGAGGAGCTACCGGGCGTGGGCGAGGTGCTCGCCCGGCGCATCGTCGAATACCGCGACGCACACGGCGGCTTCCGCTCCGTCGAGCAGCTTCGCGACGTGAGCGGGATAGGTGACCGGAAGTACGCCGAGATGCGGGACAGGGCCCGTGTCTGACACCTCGGCCGCGAGGAGGGCCGTGACGCGGTTCGCCACGGCCGGTGGCTCCGGTGGCTCCGCGTCCCTCGGCGGGTCCGAAGGGATGGGAATCCTGGGCGGTTCAGGAAAGGGGTGGCGCACGCATGCCACGCATCTGGTCCTGCCGGCGGCGGCCTCATGGATGACCGCCCTCGTCCTGCTGGGCTGCTCGGCCGCGACCGGTGCGGTGACGGCCGGTCTCATGACCGCGGGCGCCCTGGCCGTTGCCGTCCTGACCCGGGCCCAGGGGGTGACGGGCCGGCGGAACGCCGCGATCGCGGTCCTGGGATGCGCCGCCGCGGTGGCGGGGTCGGTGGCCTTCCGGGTGCACGCGGTCGGTACGGGGCCGGTCGCCGAGCTCGCGAGCAGGAACGCCTCGGCGACGGCCGAGGTGGTGGTGACCGACGATCCCCGGGAGACGAGCCGAAGGGGAGGGCCTTTCCCCCGGGAGAGTTTCGTGGTGCCCGCCCGGGTCGAGTCGGTCGGGACGGGAGCGGGCAGGGTGGCGCTGCGGGTTCCGGTGGTGCTGTTCGTCTCGGGCGCCGGGTGGCGTTCCCTGCTGCCCAGCCAGCGGGTGGAGGTCAGCGGGCGTTTCGGCCGGGCCGACCCCGGAGAGCTGCTCGCGGCGGTGGTGCTGGTCAGGGGAGCGCCGCGGGTCCTGAGCGGGCCCTCCTGGGAGCAGCGCGCGGCCGGGGCGCTCAGGTCGGGGCTGCGGGAGGCGGCCGGCGTGTTGCCGCCGGCGCAGCGCGGACTGCTGCCCGGCCTGGTGGTCGGCGACGTGTCCCGGATGGACGAGCAGGTCAAAGCCGATTTCAAGGCGGCGGGCCTCAGCCATCTTCTCGCGGTCTCCGGCGCGAACCTCGCCGTCGTGGCGGGGGCGGCGGTCGCGCTGGCCAGGGTGGCCGGGTTGCCTCTCGCGGCGCGGGCGGTGCTGGCGATGGCGGCCATGGTCGCCTTCGCGGTCGTCGCCCGGCCCTCGCCCAGCGTGCTCAGGGCCCTCCTGATGGGCGGGGTCGCCGCCCTCGCCCTCGGCACGGGCCGCTCGCGCGACGGTGTCGCGGCCCTGTCGGCGACCGTCCTGGGGCTAGTCTTCTTCGTCCCCGACCTCGCCCGCTCCTACGGCTTCGCCCTGTCGGTCTCGGCGACCGCGGGCATCCTGGTCCTCGCCCCGGGCTGGCGCGACCGGCTCTCGGCCCGCATGCCCCGATGGCTCGCCGAGGCGACCGCCGTGGCCGCCGCCGCCCAGGTCGCGGTCACTCCCGTCCTGGTCCTGATGTCGGGACAGCTCGCACCGGTGGCGATCCCGGCCAACCTGCTCGCGGGCCCGGCCGTGGCCCCCGCCACCCTGCTCGGTTTCGCGGTGGCGTTGATCGCGCCCCTGCACATAGGGCTCGCCCAGCTGCTGGTCCGGCCGGCGGGGCTGGCCACCGGATGGATCATCGAGGTGGCCGAGCACACCGCGGCGCTCCCGCTGGGCGTGATCCCGTGGCCGGGCGGCGTCACCGGCCTGCTCCTGCTGGCCTGTGCCGCGCCACTCGCCGTGCTGGTGCTGCGGCACCGGCGGCCACGCCTGATCGTCCTGGCGGCCCTCGCCGGGCTGGTCCTCGCCGTGACGGTGGCCGCGCCGATCGTGGCACGCTGGCCGCCTCGCGGATGGTTGCTCGTGGCCTGCGACGTCGGTCAGGGGGACGCCCTGCTCGTCGCGGCGGGGCCGGGGCGGGCCGTGGTGGTGGACGCGGGACCGGACCCGGTGCCGGTGGACCGCTGCCTGCGCTCCATGGGGATCGGGGAGGTGCCGCTGGTCATTCTCACCCATCCGCACCTCGACCACGTGGGCGGTCTCGACGGCGTCTTCCGCGGGCGCGCCGTGGGAGCGGTCATGGTGACCCCGCACGGTGCCGGAGAGCGCGAGGGGGTGAGGCTGAGCGCCGATCTCGCCCGCCGCCACGTGGTCGCGTGGGCGGCGAGGCCCGGTGCGAGCTGGCGGTTCGGACCCTCGGAGCTCACGGTCATCGGCCCGGTGGCCGAGGACCCCCCGCCCGGCGTGGGGGAGGGGGCGGCCGTCAACAACGCCAGCGTCGTGGTGCACGTCCGCTGGGCCGCGGGGGCGGCTCTGCTCAGCGGAGACATCGAGACCGAGGCCCAGGCGGAGCTGCTCCGGCGCGGCCTGCCGCCCGCCGAGATCCTCAAGGTCCCGCACCACGGCTCTGGCAGGTACGACCCGGCCTTCCTCGCCGCCTCCGGTGCCCGTGCCGCTCTGATCAGTGTGGGGGCGGACAACGGCTACGGCCACCCCGCCCCGTCGACCCTGACCGCGCTGCACCGGCTCGGCATGCGCGCCTACCGGACGGACCTGTCGGGAGACCTCGCGGTGGTGGTCCGCGAGGGGGCTCTGGCGGTCGTCGCCCGAGGGCGCGCGACCCCGTTGGCGGGCGTCTCATGGGGCACGGCCCGGATGGGCGGGGCCGGCGCGGGCCGAGTCCCGGTCCTGGCCGGGCGGTACGGGTCAGGCCTCGGTTCCGGCCGGGGGCGTGGGCCGGATCCCGGTTCTGCCCGGGGAGTGTGGGTCAGCTCCCGGTCCTGGCCGGGCGGCGGAACTCGGTGTCCACGTCGGCGGCGTAGACCGACCGGCTGCAGCGCGCGCAACGGTACATGATCGGGCCCTCGTCGAGGGACGCTCCGCAGCGGGGGCAGGCGTAGCGGCGAATAGTGGAGTTTGTCATGGTTCTCACCTCCTGTGTTGTTCCCAGAGTGCCTCGCGGCACCTGCATTCCGATTGCGAACGACTTGCCGACGGCTCACCCGGTCGCCGGGACGTGGCATGCTGCTCGTCATGGCGGCAACCGATCCGGCACCCGTGATCCTGATACTCGGCGACGAGGAACTCCTGGCCGACCGCGCGGTGAGCGAGGTGACCTCGGCGGCCAAGGCCGCCGATCCGACCGCCGAGGTGCACGATCTGCCCGGCTCGAAGATGGAGCTCGGAGAGCTCACCCGCATGACGTCGCCCTCACTGTTCGGCGACAGGTCCGTGGTGGTCGTCCGCTCGGCCCAGGACCTCGGCAAGGACGTCATCGCCGAGGTCGTCTCCTACGCGGCCCACCCGGCGGACGAGACCGTGCTGGTCCTCGTCCACCCGGGAGGCGTCAAGGGGAAGGCCCTGGTCGACGGGGTCAAGAAGGCCGGAGCCCAGGTGGTCTCCGTCACCAAGGTGACCAAACCGGCCGAGCGCCTGGCGTTCGTCAAGGCGGAGCTGAAGCGGGCCGGACGCACCATCGGGGCCGACGCCGCCGCCGCGCTCCTCGACGCCGTGGGCAACGACCTGCGCGAGCTGGCCGCGGCGTGCAGCCAGCTCGCCTTCGACACCCCCGGCAAGACGATCGACGAGGCCGCCGTCGCGCGCTACCACCGGGGCAGGGCCGAGGTCAGCGGGTTCACCGTGGCCGACTCGGCCGTCGAGGGACGGCTGGGCGACGCCCTGGAGCAGCTGCGCTGGGCGCTCTCGACCGGTACGGCACCGGTCCTGCTGGTGAGCGCGCTCGCCGGGGGCCTGCGCTCGCTGGCCAAGGTGGGAGGCGCGCCCCGCAACCTCCGGGGCGGCCAGCTCGCCAGCCATCTCGGCATGCCACCCTGGAAGATCGACCGGGTCCAGCGGCAACTGAACGGCTGGGGCCCCGAGGGTCTCGCCCGCGCGATCCAGGCCGCCGCCACCGCCGACGCGCAGGTGAAGGGCGGCGGAGCCGACCCCGCGTACGCGCTGGAGCACATGGTCCAGACCGTGGTCGCCAGTCGCACGGGGCGTTAGGCGTTCCGGGAGAGCCGGCCTGAGACGCAAGACGTGGTGTCGGGCGCACCGAGGGAAGGTCGGCGCACCGGGAGAAGGTGGTGTCGGGCGCACCGGGGGAAGCCGGCCTGAAACGCAAGAACGCCGCATCCCCGAGGGGTGCGGCGTTCGCGAAACGTGGAGCTACTTGGCGACCGACAGGGCGGCGGCGCGCTGGGCGATCGCCGACTTGCGGTTGGCGGCCTGGTTCCGGTGGATCACGCCCTTGCTGGCTGCCTTGTCCAGCTGGCGGGAGGCGGCGCGCTGCAGCACGACGGCCTCTTCGACGTTACCCTGGTCGGCGGCCTCGCGGAACTTGCGGATGGCCGTCTTCAGGGAAGACTTGACAGCCTTGTTACGCAGCCGGGCCTTCTCGTTCTGCCGGTTGCGCTTGATCTGGGACTTGATGTTCGCCACGAAGAAGCCTCGGTGAATGTCGTTGGATGGGGCGCGCGGGCAGAGAGGGCGCGCCACACGCAGTTGACTAGGCTACCAACTGCCATGGCCGACACTCAAATCAACAGGCCGGGCAGAAGGATGCCTGATCAGTTTAGCGTGTGGTCGCGATGGCTCGGACCGGAATGCTCACGGCTTGAACCAGAACTTCTCGTACTCCGCCCAGTCCTCCTTGGTGGCGGCGAAGTCGACGTAGAGCGCCAGACCGAACCGCTCGCGTGGTTTGCCGTACGAGGTCAGTGCCAGCCGGGCGCCCCTGGCCGCCTTCTCGACGCTCTCGGCCGCGTCGGCCCAGGAGACGTTGTGGTCGTGATAGGCCGGGGCGCCGATCAGCACCGTCTTCTCCTCGGGGACGAGCTCCAGCGCCAGCGAGCCCTGCCGTACGACGTATCCGCCGTAGACGGAGGGGAAGGGGAGGTAGGAGTCGTAGGTCATGATCGCAACCTGGTCGGTGAGCTTCGCCACCTGGCGGAAGTAGTCGGGTGACCAGTACTTGTCGTGGCCGATGGCGGCGCGCGCGGCCGGGCGGACGAGCGGGAACGGCTCGATCTGCGGGGTCGAGGTGGAGAGCAGGCCGCCGCCCACGATCGCGCGGGTCCGGGTCAGCAGGTCGAGGAAGTCGGTGTCGCCGTCGCCGATCGGCTCGAAGTTGTAGTGGACGCCGTCGAAGCCGAGCGCCGTGATCGCGCGGGCGCCGTCCAGCACGCGCTGCCTGGAGGCCGCGTCGTCGAGGTCCAGGACTCCGTCGACCTTCTGGCCGAGCCAGGCCGACACCCTGACCTTGGGGAGTTCCTCACGCCACCACTTCAGGAAGTCGGCCGCCTTCGGATATTTGCTGACAGGTAGTGTCCCGTCCGGGTCGAACGGGCCAGAATGGACGTACACGTCCTTGATCCCGGTCTTCCGCAGCCGGGCGGCGAGGGTGCGCACGTCGTCGGCCGTCTTGCGGCCGTCGACCCACGCGTGGCCCAGCCACAGGGCGTCGTGGCCGGTCGTCTTCGCCCATGGGGCGGGTGTCCCGGTAAACTGCAGGGTGAGGGTGGCCACGGCCACCCCTGGAAGCGCGAGGAGCAGGGCCGCCACCATAGCGAGGAACCGCAGGCCGCGCCGTGCTCTGGTCCGGGCAATCACCCGGACATGTCACCATGGAAGACGGCTGGCATGCCAGCCGTGTGATCGTCATCAATCTGTTGAAACGGACCCCGGTGCGCATTCAGCCTGGCCAGACCGACCCCGCTGTGCTCCGCAACTTCTGCATCATCGCGCATATCGACCATGGCAAGTCGACGCTCGCCGACCGAATGCTGCAGATCACCGGAGTGGTCGACGACCGTTCCATGCGCGCCCAGTATCTCGACCGGATGGATATCGAGCGCGAGCGCGGCATCACGATCAAGTCGCAGGCGGTCAGGCTGCCGTGGAAGGTCGGGGACACCGACTACGTCCTCAACATGATCGACACCCCCGGGCACGTCGACTTCACCTACGAGGTCTCCCGGTCGCTCCAGGCGTGCGAGGGCGCGATCCTGCTGGTCGACGCCGCGCAGGGCATCGAGGCGCAGACCCTGGCCAACCTCTACCTGGCCATGAACAACGACATGACGATCATCCCGGTGCTCAACAAGATCGACCTGCCCGCCGCCCAGCCGGAGAAGTACGCCGCGGAGATCGCCCACCTCATCGGCTGCGAGCCGGAGGACGTGCTGAAGGTCTCCGGCAAGACCGGCATCGGGGTCCGCGAGCTGCTGGACCACGTGGTGGCGAGCGTCCCGGCCCCGGTCGGCGACGCCGACGCGCCCGCCCGCGCGCTGATCTTCGACTCGGTGTACGACACCTACCGCGGCGTGATCACGTACGTCCGGGTGATGGACGGTCACCTGGGCAAGCGCGAGCGCATCCTGATGATGTCCACCACCGCGGCCCACGAGACGCTGGAGATCGGCGTCATCTCGCCCGAGCCGAAGATCGCCGATAAGGGGCTCGGCGTCGGCGAGGTGGGCTACCTGATCACCGGCGTGAAGGACGTCCGCCAGTCGCGGGTCGGCGACACGGTGACCTCCGTGACGCGTCCGGCCCTCAAGGCGCTCAGTGGCTACGAGCACCCCAAGCCCATGGTCTTCTCCGGCCTGTATCCGATCGACGGTGACGACTACCCCGACCTTCGCGAGGCCCTGGACAAGCTCCAGCTCAACGACGCCGCCCTGGACTACGAGCCGGAGACCTCCGCGGCCCTGGGCTTCGGATTCCGCTGCGGCTTCCTCGGCCTGCTCCACATGGAGATCGTCCGCGAGCGGCTGGAGCGCGAGTTCAACCTCTCGCTCATCTCCACCGCGCCCAACGTGGTCTACCGGGTGATCATGGAGGACGGCAAGGAGGTCGTCGTCACCAACCCCTCGGAGTTCCCCACCGGCAAGGTGGAGAAGGTCTTCGAGCCGATGGTCAAGACGACCGTGCTCGTCCCCTCGGAGTTCATCGGCGCCATCATGGAGCTCTGCCAGAACCGCCGGGGCAACCTGCAGGGCATGGACTACCTGTCCGAGGACCGCGTCGAGATCCGCTACACCATGCCGCTCGGTGAGATCATCTTCGACTTCTTCGACCAGCTCAAGTCCCGTACGCGCGGCTACGCCTCGCTGGACTACGAGCCCTCGGGCGAGCAGGAGTCGGACCTGGTCAAGGTCGACATCCTGCTCCAGGGCGAGGCCGTGGACGCCTTCAGCGCCATCGTCCACCGGGAGAAGTCGTACGCCTACGGGGTCGAGATGGCCAAGAAGCTGCGCGAGCTCATCCCCAGGCAGCAGTTCGAGGTGCCGATCCAGGCGGCCATCGGCGCCCGGGTCATCGCCCGGGAGAACATCCGCGCCATCCGCAAGGACGTCCTCGCCAAGTGCTACGGCGGCGACATCTCCCGCAAGCGCAAGCTGCTGGAGAAGCAGAAGGAGGGCAAGAAGCGGATGAAGATGGTCGGCCGCGTCGAGGTGCCCCAGGAGGCGTTCGTCGCCGCGCTGTCCACCGAGTCCTCCACGGACAAGGCCAAGAAGTAGGCGCTCCCCAAGGCCAAGAAGTAGGCGCTCCCCCCAGGCCGGCCCGGGCCCGCCCCGCGACCGGCTCGGTCCGCTCCGGACCGCCCCCGCACCGGCTCGGCCGGGTGTGAACGGCGCCCGGGGAACGGGTGCGAACGGCGCCCGGGGCCGGGTTGTGAACGGCGCCCGGGGGCAGAGTGCCCGGGGAGGGAAAACGTGCGGGCGAGGCCGCAGGTGACCCAGATCCTGCGGCCTCGCCCGGTATGAGGGGGGCGCTCAGCGCAGGACGCTGTAGAGCGCCGAGGTGAGCGACGCCTTGGTGTCGTCCTGGTCGATGGACCACATCATCGAGCCGCCGAGGCCCTTCAGGCGGATGTAGGCCGCTTTCTGGAGCAGCGAGGCCGGGTCGTCGTAGGACCAGAACTCGTTGCCGTCGTAGAGCCACACGGACCCGGTCAGCAGGTCGCGGTAGCGCTTGCCCGGCTTGTTCACGAGGATCTTGTAGTCCTCGCTTCCGGCGGCGAAGGTGCCGGGAGCGGGCCCGGTGGCGGTGCCGTACAGGCCGTTCTTCCCGCCGGTGACGCCGGTCCAGCCCTGGCCGTACGCCGGTACGCCCACCACGATCTTCTTGGCGGGCGCGCCGCGCGTCAGGTAGTCGCGGACGGTCTGGTCCACGCTGTACTTCACCGGGTGGGGGTCGCGCCGGTCGTTGAACAGGTTGCCGTTGTGGCCGGTGACGGTCTCCCACGAGCCGTGCAGGTCATAGCCCTGGATGGTGGCGAAGGTGAGCTGCCTGAAGACGTCGCGGACCTCGAAGCCCGCGTCGATCTTCGCGGCGGCGGCGGGCAGGAAGGCGGTCAGCTCGGTGCGCCGGTCGAACTCGTTCATCTGGCGGCGGAGCTCGGTGACGAACAGGGTGAAGTTCCGCTTGTCCTCGGGACGGATGATGTTGCCGACCTCGCCGGAGGAACCGGGCCACTCCCAGTCGAGGTCGATGCCGTCGAACACGCCCGCCCCGGTACCGGCCGCGGTGCCGGGCAGGTTGCCCTTGAGCCACAGGTCGATGCAGGAGGAGGCCAGCTTGGCGCGGCCCTCGGGGGTCAGCACCGCGTCGGAGAAGTACTTCGAACCGGTCCAGCCGCCGAGGGAGATCAGCGCCTTGAGACCGGGGTGCTTGGCCTTGAGCTTCTTCAGCTGGTTCAGGTTGCCGTTCAGCGCCTGGCCCTCGGCGTCGGCGACGCCGTCCACGCTCTGCTCGGCGGGGACCGGGCGCTGCCAGTCGGCCCACGGGTCGGGGGAGTAGCAGTCGCCCCCGGCGTTGACGAAGCCGAAGGCGTAGTTGATGTGGGTCAGCTTGGCGGCGGCGCCGCTGGTCTCCATGTCCTTGACGTGGTAGTTGCGGCCGTAGACGCCCCACTGGATGAAGTAGGCGACCCGCTTGTAGCGGTCACCGTGCTCCCGGGAGGTCTGGGCCTGGGCCGTGGCCGGCACGGCCACGGCCGCGAGACCCGCGGCGAGGGCTGCCGCGAGCACTTTACGGAGGAGTCTCTGCACGGGCTTCTCCACTGCTTGAAATAAGTAACTTATAGGAAACTTTCCTTTAAGTTTTCCCGGATCGTAGACCTGCGGGATCTGGCCGTCAACGGCCAACGGCGTTTTGACCGGTGGACGGCGGGATGCTTCGGCTAACTTGGTAAGGCATGGAGCAGCAGGCGTTCTGCAACCGATGTGGCACCCCTGTGAGCGGGCTGTCGCGATGCCCCAGGTGCGGGGCGTCGACGGGGGGTCGACCTCCGCTGGATCAGTCCTCACCGGCCCGGTTTCCACCGGCTCAACCCTCGCGGGACGTTCCCGCGGGCGGGACCAGGGTCCCGCCGGAAGAGTGGCGGCAGGACCCCGCCGACTGGCAGCAGCATCTCCCCCCGGACGAGCGTCCCCTCCAGCGGGACGATCGGCCCTGGCGACCCCCTGCGGGGGACCGGGCTCCGGCACCGCCGCCGGACCGTGGCCGGGACCGGACGCCCCGCGGGGACCGCAAGGTCTGGCCACTGGTGGCGACGGCCACGGTCCTCGCGATGTCGCTGGCCACCGCGGGGTCCTTCTGGCTCACCCCGCGGGACGGCGGGACGTCCGTGGCGGGCGGCGTCCGGGCGGCGACGACCGGCGACCGGGCGGAGGCCGAGGCCGGGGCACCCCCGGCGGGGCGCGCTCCCCAGGGGCCCCAGGACGCCGAGACCCAGGCCAGGGTCCTCGACGCCCTGCTCGCCGACAGCGGCGGCTCCAGATCGGGTCTCGGCTCGGCCCTCGACCAGCTGCGTTCCTGCGAGGGCACCGCCACCGGGCTCGCCACGCTCCAGCGGATCACCGCCGCCCGCCGCGAGCAGGTGGTCCAGGTCGACGCGCTGGGCACCGGCGAGCTCGACGGCGGCGACGCGGTCAAGGCGCGCCTCACCAGGGCCCTGAACGCCTCGTTCAACGCCGACGAGGCGTTCCTCGCCTGGGCGACCCGCCAGGAGGCCGGGTGCAGCCGCGCCTGGAGCGGCGACGACGACTACCGGCGCGGTCTCGCCTTCTCCGGCGAGGCGACCACCGCCAAACGGGCCTTTCTGAAGCTGTGGAACCCCCTCGCCCGGCGGTACGGCCTGCCGGTGCGGGACGAGCACGAGATCTGACGCCCGGGAGGGCCGCGGGAGGCGATCCGGCGGAGCGCGGTTCCCGCCCGCGGCGCGGGGGCCGGGGCGATCGGACAGGCCCGCGGGGCCGGGGTCCTCCGCCGGCGTCCCTGAGCTCCGAGCCGTCCGGCGTCCCCGAGCCTCGAGCCGTCAGCCGTCCCTGAGCCCCGGATCCCCGGCGTACCGGGCATCGCGGAGGAGGCGGCAGACTTGGGGCGTGCCATCCACACTTCCCGACGGGGACCCCGCGCCCGCCTCGGGCGAGCTCCCGGAGAGCGCGCTCGCCGGGCTCGGCGAGCGCCCCTTCGGTTTCTACGTCCACGTCCCCTTCTGCGTGACCCGGTGTGGTTACTGTGACTTCAACACCTACACGGCGTCCGAGCTCGGTCCCGGCGCGTCGCAGAAGGACTACGCGGACACCGCCGTCGACGAGGTGCGGCGGGCGCGGGCCAATCTCGGCGCCGCGCACCTCCCCGTCGAGACCGTCTTCTTCGGCGGGGGAACCCCCACCCTGCTCCCCGCCGGAGACCTCGTACGGATCCTGCGGGCGATCGAGGAGGAGTTCGGGCTCGCCCCCGGCGCCGAGGTGAGCACCGAGGCCAACCCCGAGTCGGTGGATCCCGCCTACCTGGCGGAGTTGCGCGCCGGCGGGTTCAACCGGATGAGCTTCGGGATGCAGAGCGCCCGCGAGCACGTGCTCCAGGTGCTGGACCGCCGCCACACCCCCGGCCGCCCCGCGCGGGCCGTGCGGGAGGCGAGGGAGGCGGGGTTCGACCACGTCAACCTCGACCTGATCTACAGCACGCCCGGGGAGAGCGACGACGACTGGCGCGCGTCGCTGGCCGCGGCGATCGAGGCGGGCCCCGACCACGTCTCCGCGTACTCGCTGATCGTCGAGGACGGGACGAGGCTGGCCGCCAGGATCAGGCGCGGTGAGCTCCCGATGCCCGACGACGACGTGGCCGCCGACCGTTACCTGATCGCCGACGCCATGCTGGCCGAGGCGGGGTTCGAGTGGTACGAGGTGTCCAACTGGGCGACCTCGGAGGCCGGACGCTGCCGGCACAACCTGCTCTACTGGACCGGCGGCGACTGGTGGGGCGTCGGCCCCGGGGCGCACAGCCACGTCGGCGGCACCCGCTGGTGGAACGTCAAGCATCCCGCCGCCTACGCTCAGCGCCTGGCCGCGGGCACCTCGCCCGCGCACGCGCGCGAGGTGCTGGGCCCTCAGGACCGGGCGGTGGAACGGCTGATGCTGGAGCTGCGGCTCGCCCGGGGCTTCCCGCTCGAGGAGCTGGAACGTCCCCCGGTGGTCGCCCGCGCGCTGGCCGACGGCCTGCTGGAGGTGGAGCCGTTCAAGGCGGGCCGCGCGGTGCTCACCCTGCGCGGCCGCCTGCTGGCCGACGCCCTGGTCCGCGACCTCACCTGAGGCTCCGCCCCGGGTCCGGACAGGTTAGCTGACGAAGCGGATGTTCATCGGATAGCGGTATCTCTCTCCCCGGTTGGCCGCCACCGCGGCGACGATCGTCATGATGATCGACGCGACCCAGAGGAAGAACATCAGCACGAAACCGATGAGCACGAACGCCAGGACCCAGGAGACGAAGTAGACGATCAGCACCGTGAGCTGGAAATTGAGCGCCTCGGCGGCCTGGTCGCGCACGTAGGGCGACTCGTTCTTCTTCGCCAGATAGAGCACCAGCGGCCCGACGAAGGAGGTCAGCAGCCCCAGCAGGTGGGCGAGCATCGACATGGTGGTGTCGTCGCTGCCGGGCCGCGGGCCGTACGTGCCCGGCGGGGCCTGGTAGCCGTATCCCTGTGCCGCGCCGTACGGGCCGTACTGGGGGTGTCCGGGCTGGTGGCCGCCCGCGGGGCCGCTCTGGTAGCCGCCCGCGTCGTACGGGGAGGTAGGCGGCGGGTAGCCCCCGTACCCCTGACTCGGCTGTCCGTAGCCCTGGCCGGGTTGCCCGTATCCCTGATTCGGCTGTCCGTAGCCCTGGCCGGGTTGCCCGTAGCCCTGGCCGGGGGGCGGGGCGCTCTGGCCCGGCCACGTGTGGCCGGGCGGGGGCTCGCCGATGCGCCGCGTCCGGTCGTCGCCCGGCGGGTCCTCGGGGTTCTCGCTCATGTCCCCTCCTGATGGGGTGACGGCCCTGACGGGTCAGACGGCTTGGCCGTCCTCGCCGGGAACCGTCACGAAGTCGATCAGCTCCTCGACGGGGCCGAGGAGTTCGGGCTCCAGATCGGCATATGTCGTGACCGATCCGAGAATGTGGCGCCATGCGGCGCCGGGCTCCACGTTCCAGCCCAGCGCGGCGATGACGCCCTCCTTCCAGGGCACGCCGCGCGGCACCGACGGCCAGGAAGGGATCTTCAGCACGTGCGGCCTGACCGCCTGCCAGACGTCCACGAACGGATGCCCGACGATCAGCACGTGCGGGGAGGAGACCTGTGCGGCGATCCGGCTCTCCTTGGAACCGGGGACCAGGTGGTCGACGAGCACGCCCAGCCGCCGCCCCGGCCCCGGGCCGAACTCCTCGACGATCGAGGGCAGGTGGTCGACCCCCTCCAGGTATTCCACGACCACCCCCTCGACCCGCAGGTCGTGCCCCCAGACCTTCTCCACGAGCGCGGCGTCGTGCACGCCCTCCACGTAGATCCGGCTCTCCTTGGCGACCTGCGCCCGCAGGCCCTCCACCGCGATGGAACCCGACGCGCTCCGCCGGGGACCGCGCGGTGCCGCGACGGGCCGTACGAGCGTCACCACCTTGCCCTCCAGGAGGAACGCGGCCGGCTCCAGCGGGAACACCCGCCGGCGCCCGAAGCGGTCCTCCAGGGTGACGGCCTCCTTGTCGCAGGCCACCACGGCGCCGCAGAAGCCGCCGTCGGCGTCCTCGACGACCAGGTCGAGCTCCGCGGGCACCTGGGGGATCGTCCCCCTGCGCGGGCGCCGCCAGTCTCCCGCCAGAACGTCACGCTCGTACATCACCGACCGCCCACCCTCTCTCGCCGGGGATCAGGTGGGACGCTAGCAAACGCCGCCGTCACCTGCCGTAGGGTCCCGGCTGTCCCCACTGTCCCACCGGCATCGCGGCGGCCCGGCGCTTGCGGGCGTTGCTCCGCTTCACCAGTACGACGATCGTCACGACGATGGCGAGCAGGATCCCGACGCCGGGGATCACGAACAGGGCGACCACCCCGCCCACCAGCGATTCGGCGGCGAGTTCCTTGCCCACGCCGAACCTGGTGCCCTCGGCGGGCTCGGCGGAACACTGGACCTGGTAGTCGCCCGCCTGGTCCACGCCGACCCGCAGGCCCATCTCCCAGGTGACGCCGTCGGACCCGGCGACGGTCTGCTGGAGGTCCGGCTTCTGCAGCCTGGGGGTGCCCGTGCCGCCCTTCAGCGTGCACTCGAACTTGGTGGGCCCGCCCGTGGCGACGTAGATCGCCGGCTTGTCCGCCGGGTCGATCGTGACCGTCGTGGCCTGGCCGGGAGCGAAGGTCTGCGTCGGGGCCGCGTCGGTGACCACGCCGATGAGGCCGCCGGCGAAGCCGCCGATGCCGACGATGATGCTGACCAGGGCGAGCAGCCAGACACCGACGATCCACCCGATGCCGGGCTTGATCTTCCCGGCGGGGGGCGGCGGTCCCTGCGGGGCGCCGTAACCGGGAGGCGCGTAACCGTACGAAGGGGGCTGCTGGCCGTACTGCTGCTGGCCATACGGCTGCTGGGGGCCGCCGTGACCGGGGCCGCGGGAGGCGTCACCCGGATAAGAACCGAAATCGTTGGACATGCCCGAATTCTGGTGGGTGCCGCTTGGATCGCGATAGCAGTTGACTTGACAACGGCTTGCCGTCATCATCCGCGGCTCTTGCTTATCGCGCCTTCCGCACCGGGGCCGTACACTTGGCACTCGGGAACACAGAGTGCCAAACCTCGTGTTTCCCTCTGAACGCAGGCAGGGAGGTGACCACGTTGGTCGACGACCGCAAGCTCGCCGTGCTCCGCGCCATCGTCGAGGACTACGTGTCCACCAACGAACCGGTGGGTTCGAAAGCCCTCGCGGACCGGCACAACCTGGGGGTGTCCCCGGCGACGATCCGCAACGACATGGCGGTGCTGGAGGAGCAGGGCTACATCGCCCAGCCCCACACCAGCGCAGGCCGGGTGCCCACCGACAAGGGCTACCGGCTCTTCGTCGACCGCCTCTCGCAGGTGAAACCCCTGTCGAGCGCGGAACGCAAGGCCATCGAGAGCTTCCTCGCGGGCGCGGTGGACATCGACGACGTCGTCATGCGGACGGTGCGGCTGCTCGCCCAGCTCACCCGGCAGGTCGCCGTGGTTCAGTACCCGACGCTGACCCACTCGACGGTCAGGCACGTCGAGCTGGTGCCGCTGAGCGAGCGCCGGCTGATGTTCGTGCTCATCACCAACACCGGCAGGGTCGAGCAGCGCGTGGTCGAGCTGCCCAACGTCGTCGACGAGCAGCGCGTGGCCCATCTGCGCGCGATGCTCAACGCCTCCCTCGACGGGTGCGGGCTCACCAGCGTCCCCGACAAGGTCGCCGACCTGCCGGAGCGGCTGCCCCCGGAAGACCGGCCGCTCGCTGCCACTATCCTGTCAGTGCTGCTGGAGTCCCTGGTGGACCGGCACGACGAGAAGATCGTTTTTGCCGGAGCCGCCAACCTCGCGGGAGCCGACTTCACCGTCGGGCTCCGCGACGTGCTGGAGGCTCTGGAAGAGCAGGTCGTGCTCATGCGCCTGCTCGGTGAGACCTCCGACCTTTCGGCGCTGACCGTGCGGATCGGCTCGGAGAACCCCTACACCGGACTCCAGGGCACGTCCATCGTCGCCGCCGGATACGGTTCTGGGGACAAGCAACTGGCCCGGCTCGGTGTGCTGGGCCCGACGCGAATGGACTACCCGGTCACGATGGGCGCGGTGCGCGCGGTGGCACGCTACGTCAGCCAGATCCTGGCTGCATCATAAGAGGTCAACGAAAAGTGGCTAAGAGCGACTACTACGGCACCCTCGGGGTGCGCCGCGACGCCAGTGCGGAAGAGATCAAGAAGGCGTACCGGCGCCTGGCGCGCGAGCTGCATCCCGACGTCAACCCCGACCCCGAGACCCAGGAACGCTTCAAGGAGATCACGCAGGCCTACGAGGTCCTGTCCGACTCCAGCAAGCGGCAGATGTACGACATGGGTGCCGACCCGTTCGCCTCGGGCGGCGGCGCGGGGGCCGGGGGCTTCGGTGCCGGCTTCCCGTTCAGCGACATCATGGACGCCTTCTTCGGCGCGGCGGGTGGCGGCGGTGGCCGCGGTCCCCGCTCCCGTGCCCGGCGCGGGCGCAACGCCACCATCCGGGTCGAGCTCGACCTGCGCGAGTCGGGCTTCGGCACGACCCGCGAGCTGGTCGTCGACACCGCCGTGGTCTGTGAGGTCTGCACGGGCTCGGGCGCCGCGGCCGGCACCCACCCCGACACCTGTGACATGTGTCACGGCCGGGGTGAGGTGTCCCAGGTCACCCGGTCCTTCCTCGGCCAGGTGATGACCTCCCGCCCCTGCCCCCAGTGCGGCGGCTTCGGGTCGATCATCCGCAACCCCTGCCAGGAGTGCTCCGGCGACGGCCGGGTCCGCACCCGGCGGACCATCAAGGTCCGCATCCCGGCCGGCGTCGAGGACGGCACCCACATCCAGCTCGCCGGCGAGGGCGAGATCGGCCCGGGCGGAGGCCCGCCCGGCGACCTGTTCCTGGAGATCGTCGAGCGCCCCCACGAGATCTTCGAGAGGCGCGGAGACGACCTGCACTGCACCGTGCAGATCCCGATGACCGCGGCCGCGCTCGGCACCATCCTGACCATGGAGACGCTCGACGGCGCCGAGGATCTCGACATCCGTCCCGGCACGCAGTCGGGGCAGACGATCCCGCTCTACGGGCGGGGCGTGCAGCGCCTGAACGAGACCGGCCGCGGCGACCTGCTGATCCACGTGAACGTGGAGACCCCCGCCCGCCTCGACGCCGAGCAGGAGGAGCTGCTGAAGGAGCTCGCCAGGCTCCGCGGCGAGGAGCGCCCGCCGGGCAAGTTCGCCCCCGGGCAGCAGAGCTTCTTCTCCCGCCTGCGAGACGCCTTCAATGGCCGCTGACCCGGCCCGAGCCCGGTCGCGCCGCGGCCGGGCTCACCTCCGGCCGGAGCGTCCCGCCGCGGCCGTCCCGGGGTCGTGTCACCCGGGCCGGGCCGGCTCCGGGGCGTGGCGTCCCGGCCCGTCCGGCTCCGATGGCCCATGACCGTCCCGGTCTTCCTGGCCGAACCCGCCGACCTGGCCAGGCCGGAGTTCGTCTTCGGCGGTCCCGAGGGGCGCCACGCGGCGGCCGTACGGCGGCTGCGGGCGGGGGAGCGGCTCGACCTGACCGACGGGGCGGGCTCCGTCGCCGAGTGCGTGGTGACCGAGGCGGGCAGGGACTCGCTCCGGGTCGAGGTGCTGCGCCGCCACGACGTGCCCGTGCCGTCGCCGCGCCTGGTCGTGGTCCAGGGCCTGCCCAAGGGCGACCGGGGCGAGCTGGCCGTGGAGATGATGACCGAGGCGGGGGTCGATGTGATCGTCCCCTGGGCCGCGTCCAGGTGTGTCACCCAGTGGAAGGGCGAGCGGGCGGCCAAGGCGCTGGCCCGCTGGCGGTCCACGGCACGCGAGGCGGGCAAGCAGTCGCGCCGTTTCCATTTGCCGGAGGTGACGGAGCTCGCGTCCACCGCGAAGGTCGCCGGCCTGCTGTCGGCCGCGGCGCTGGGTGTGGTGCTGCACGAGGAGGCCGCCGCCCCGCTGTCCGGCCTGCCCCTTCCGGCCGGCGGCGACATCGTCGTGGTGGTCGGCCCCGAGGGCGGGGTCTCGGGCGAGGAGATCGCCGCGTTCCGTGAGGCCAAGGCGGTACCGGCGCTGCTCGGGCCGACGGTGCTGCGCACCTCGACCGCCGGGGTCGTCGCGGCGGCGGTGCTCCAGACGCGCAGTGGCCGCTGGTGACATCCCGCCGGGGTGCGGCCGGTCGCTCCTCGGCGGTCGCCGGTCCCGGCGAATCCGTGTCATAAGGCCCCGGGAAGCGTGAGGCGCCGGGAAGCGTGAGGCGCCGGGAAGCGTGAGGCCCCGGGAGGCGTGAGGCCCGGGAGGATGAGGCGCCGGGAAGCGTGAGCTCCGGAAAGCGGTGTCGTGAGGCCCCGGGAGGCGTGAGACCACCGGGAGGGGTCCGTGAGGCCCCGGGAACCCGCCCCCCGCGAGCGGGTGACGAGGAGAGAACCGGTCAGGGTCCGCCGTGACCGGTCACCGCGCTAGCTCTGGGTGGGGATCGGGATCGGGGTGCTCGCCTCCGTCGGCATGGGGGGCGAGGCGTCGCCCGAGGGCGCGCACTCGTCGGGCGAGCACGGGCTCTCCGAGGGAATCGGCCTCGTCTTCGCCGGCGTCGGTGTCGCCTCGATCTCCTCGCACCTCCTGAAGACCCCGCTGGGCTCGACGGTGGGGCTGTCGAGGGGGGTGGGGCAGGTGGGCGTCGGTGTCGGCGTCGGCCTGGGAGCCGTCGTCGCCGGGTTGGGCCTGGAGGTGGGCCGCGTGCTGGGCGCCGCGCTCCTGGACGGTGCGGGCCTCGGCGAGAGCATGGTGGCGCCGGGCTCCGACCTGCTGGCGGCCGGAAGCGGGGCGGGGTCGGACGGCGGCTGCGAGGAGGGCGCCGGGGGGCGTGAGGTGGCGGACCCGTCGACGGGAGGGGTCGACTCGGCGAACTTGATCCACTCGACCCTCACCTGGCGGCCCACCTCCTCGCGGAACTGGGGAACCACCATGACGACGGTCGCCGCGACGAGGACCGCGCCGGCGACGGAGGCCCCGGCGCGCCACCACACCAGCCGGCGGATCCCGCGCCGCTCGATGCGTCCGCGGATCACCTCCAGCCCGTCCGGGGAGGGAACGACCGAGTTCGCCTCCGCGCTGAGCGCGCGGCGAAGCAGCTCGCCGTACTCATCCGGGGAGTCGGTCATGACAGTTGCTCCAGTGAGGTTCGTAGGGCGGCCATGCCGCGAGCCGTGTGGCTCTTGACCGCGCCTTTGCTGATGCCCATCGCATGGGCGATCTGCGCCTCGGACAGGTCTCCGTAGTAGCGCAGCACCAGGGCCTCCCGCTGGCGTGCGGGCAGCCCGCGGAGCGCCTCGATGACGGCGGAACGCTCGAACTCGCCGATCGCCCCGTTCTCGGCGCTCGGCGCGTCGGGCATGCCCTTGGGCGCGTACTTCTCGACGACCGCCCGATGCCGAAGCACCGAACGTGATCGGTTGACGACCGACTGTCGCAGGTAGGCCAGTGCCTTGTCGGTGTCGCGCAGTCGACGCCAGGCGCCATGGATGGCGACGAACGCGTCCTGCACGACCTCCTCCGCGGTTGCCATGTCGCGGACGAGTAAGACGGCGAGACGGACAAGAGACCGATAGTGCGCGCTGTAGAGCGCGGTAACGGCCATGTCGGCATCCCATCCGACGGGCACCGCCCCGAGCGACCTGTCGGCCACGAGGGTCTCGGTGGTCACATCAGTGGGACGCTTGGCCTTCCCAGAGGGTTTACGCTCTTCCGGTTCATTAGGGGGCATGACCCAGTCGTGTCCTCGCCAGGCGGCCATATATTGCTGCGCGCAAAGGGCTGTCGTGGTTGAAGTTTTGCACACCCACCATATCCGGGCGGATCTTTGTTTGCGGACGGGAACCATCACCGATTCGCAACGTCCTCGGCGGTATGGTGCCTGTCATGGTGAGCGAAGCCGACTGCCTGTTCTGCAGGATCGTGGCCAAGGAGATTCCCGCGGAGATCGTCTACGAGACCGATCGCGCGCTGGCCTTCCGCGACGTCAATCCCCAGGCGCCGACCCACGTGCTGGTGATCCCCAAGGGTCACTACCGGGACGCGGCGGCCCTGGCCGCCGCCGACCACGGCCTGGCCGACGAGGTGATCAAGGCCGCGCACGAGGTCGCCCTGCGCGAGGGGGTCGCCGAGTCGGGCTACCGGCTGGTGTTCAACACCGGGCCCGGTGCCGGCCAGACCGTCTTCCACCTGCACGGACACGTGCTCGGCGGGCGCGGCCTGCAGTGGCCGCCCGGCTGAAAACCGGTAGGCGCGATCCCGGCGATCGCGGCTAGCATGGCGTTGAAGTTCCGCGCCTATATCTGGAGGCGAACAGGCCGTAAGGCCCGCTCATGTCCGAGACAAACGATTCCAGCAGAACGCCGCCGAGGTCCCGGGGTGCCAGCCGGACCCAGGCGAAGGTGGTTATTCCGGACGATCAGTCGATGGTCAGCCTGCTGGGCTCGCGCGACGAGCTGTTGCGCGTCATCGAGGGCGCCTTCCGCGCCGACATCCACGTCCGGGGCAACGAGATCACCGTCACCGGCAGCCCCGAGGAGAGCAGCACCGTGGTGCGGCTCTTCGAGGAGATGTCCGAACTCGTCCGCGGGGGCGCGCAGCTCACGGCCGACGCGGTCGAGCGCAGCATCGCCATGCTGCGGATGACCTCCGACCGGCCCGCCGAGGTCCTCTCCCTGGACATCATCTCCTCGCGGGGCCGGACCATCCGCCCGAAGACCGTGAACCAGAAGCGTTACGTCGACGCGATCGACAAGTTCACCGTCGTCTTCGGCATCGGACCGGCCGGCACGGGCAAGACCTACCTCGCCATGGCGAAGGCGGTGAAGGCCCTCCAGGAGAAGAAGGTCAACAGGATCATCCTCACCCGCCCCGCGGTCGAGGCGGGCGAGCGGCTGGGCTTCCTGCCCGGCACGCTCTACGAGAAGATCGACCCCTACCTGCGCCCGCTCTACGACGCGCTGCACGACATGCTCGACCCCGACTCGATCCCCAGGCTGATGGCCGCGGGCACGATCGAGGTCGCCCCCCTGGCCTACATGCGCGGCCGTACGCTCAACGACGCCTACATCATCCTGGACGAGGCGCAGAACACCTCGCCGGAGCAGATGAAGATGTTCCTGACGAGGCTGGGCTTCAACTCGAAGATCGTCGTCACCGGTGACGTCACCCAGGTCGACCTGCCGAACGGCACCCAGAGCGGCCTCAGGGTCGTCCAGGACATCCTCGAGGGCATCTCCGACATCCACTTCAGTCGCCTGACCAGTGCCGACGTGGTGCGGCATAAGCTGGTGGGAGACATCGTGGACGCATACGGGCGCTACGACGAGACGCAGCGCCAGAGCAGCGCGGTGGAGCAGATCAAGGGCGTGGTCAAGCAGCGCCCCCGGGGGAGATCATGAGAGTGGACGGGCCGGCGGCCGGTCGAGAAGCGGTGGGCGAGCGATGAGCACGGAGCGACTCCGGCGCGGGAAGCGGATCGGGTCGCGTGGCACGAACCGGTCGCGCGGCGGGCGGGGAGCGGTGAACGGCCGATGAGCGTCGAGGTCAACAACGAGTCCGGCGTCGAGATCGACGAGGGGCTCATCGTCTCGCTGGCGGGGCACGTGCTGGAGCGGATGGGCATCAACCCGCTCGCGGAGCTGTCGATCCTGGTCGTCGACGAAGAGGCCATGTCGGTGCTGCACGAGCAGTGGATGGGTGAGCCGGGTCCCACGGACGTGCTCGCCTTCCCGATGGACGAGCTGCGTCCCGGTCCCGGCGCGGGTGCCAGGCAGGAGGGCGACGCGCCCACCGACCCGGCGCTCCTCGGCGACGTGGTGCTCTGCCCGCAGGTGGCCGCCAAACAGGGGGCCGAGGCCGGGCACGGCACCGAGGCCGAGCTGGAGCTGCTGTGCACGCACGGCATCCTCCACCTGCTCGGCTACGACCACGCCGAACCCGAGGAGCACAAGGAGATGTTCGGCCTGCAGGCCGAGCTTCTGGAGTCGTGGCGGGAGGTGCGCCCCCAGCGGTGAACTTCGCCAACGGGTGGTTGTTCTCGGCCGTCGTCCTCGTCGTGGTCGGCGGGTTGATCGCCAGCGCGGAGACGGCCCTGACCCGCATCTCAAGGGTTCGCGCGGAGGAGTTCGTCCGCGACGGCCGCCGGGGCGCGGAGCGCCTGCAGGTCATCGTCGCCGACCCGCCGCGCTACCTGAACCTGCTGCTCCTGCTCCGGCTGAGCTGCGAGCTGGTCGCCACGGTGATCGCCACGCTGCTGTTCATCGACTGGCTCGGTGACCAGGGCTGGGCCTACACCGCCGCGGCGGCCGTCATGATCGTCGTCAGCTACGTGATCGTCGGGGTCTCCCCGCGCACGCTGGGCCGCCAGCACGCGGAGCCGATCGCGCTCGCCAGCGCGCCCCTGGTCTACGGCCTGACCCGGATCTTCGGGCCGCTGCCCAAGCTGCTCATCCTGCTCGGCAACGCGGTGACGCCCGGCAAGGGCTTCCGCGAGGGGCCCTTCACCTCCGAGGCCGAGCTGCGCGACCTGGTCGACCTGGCCGAGGAGCGCAGGGTCATCGAGCCCGACGAGCGGGAGATGATCCACTCGGTCTTCGAGCTCGGCGACACCCTGGTCCGCGAGGTCATGGTGCCCCGTACCGACATGGTGTTCATCGAGCGCGGCAAGACGCTGAACCAGGCCCTGTCGCTCGCCCTGCGCAGCGGTTTCTCGCGGATCCCCGTGGTCGGCGAGAACGAGGACGACGTCATCGGCATCGCCTACCTCAAGGACATCGCGCGCCGGGTGCAGGACATCGGTGAGGAGGGGCGCGCCGAGCCGGTGGAGTCCCTCATGCGCCCGGCCACCTACGTGCCGGAGAGCAAGCCGATCGACCAGCTGCTCCGCGAGATGCAGGCCCGCCAGATCCACCAGGCCATCGTCATCGACGAGTACGGCGGCACGGCCGGCCTGGTCACCATCGAGGACATCCTGGAGGAGATCGTCGGTGAGATCGCCGACGAGTACGACCAGGAGGCGCCCAGGGTGGAGCCGCTGGAGGGCGGCGCGGTCCGGGTGACCGCCAGGCTCCCGGTCGGCGACCTGGAGGACCTGTTCGGCATCGAGCTGGAGGTCGACGACGTCGAGACCGTCGGCGGGCTGCTGGCGCACGCGCTGGGCCGGGTGCCGATCGCCGGTTCCCAGGCGGTGGTCGAGGGGCTCAGCCTGACGGCCGAGAGCCTCGCCGGTCGTCGCAACCGGATCGGTACGGTCCTCGTCACCAGGGCGGTTCCCGCCGAGCCCGACTCGGTCTCGGCCTCCGCCGACCAGTGAGGGCTCCCGGGCCGCCGTGGTGGCCCGGGGAGCGCCCGGGACGGGTGGATCCAGGTGGGCGGATCCGGTGGGCCGATCCGTTCCCAAGCCGCCCGCAAGCCTCCTGCAAGCGGGGCGCGCGATGCTCCTCTCACGGCACCCGGTCGCGCGGGGGCCGGTGGAGAAGGTCCCGGCGCCCGGAGGGGTTCGCGGTGCGAGGGATCGGCTTCAGGGGGAGACAGAGTCACGCAGGGCTCCGAGGCTGTTCTGCGTCACTCGCTCAAGGGTGTTCTCGACCGTGAAATGCGGTTGAGGGCACCCTTAGGCGTTTATTGGATGATTGCCGCTTTTGCCGACGGGGAAGAAAGCGAGTCGGTGGGGATGGGACGCCTCGCCCATGACATCGGGGGAATGCTCATGGCACGGGGAACGAGTTTTGTCGTTTTTGCGGTGTTATGTGGGCTTTTATCGGGTGTTTCAGTCGGGTGTGGTGGTGACGCGGGGCCCGACGGCACCACGGACCGCGCCGCGGAGCTGAACCGGCTGCGGGGGGTGCTCAGCGAGGCGCGGGACCTGCCGGACGGGTTCTCGGCCCGCCCGCGCAACGGCTGGCGCGCCCCCTTCCAGGCCGTCGACGAGGACTGCAGGCTCGTCCTCGACGCCGCCGGAGGCAGGCCGCCGAAGCGGGCGCTGGGAGCGCGGGCCGCCGTGACCTACCAGGGCGACGGGGTCGGGGAACTGGCCGGGTTCGGCCTCGCCTCCTACGGCGGTGACGACGCGGCGCTCCACTTCGGAGAGCTCGCCGAGGCGCTGGGCGGCTGCCCGGTCGCGCGGGCCCCCGTCGCCGGGCGCGGCACCGCCTTCAGGGTCTCCGATCTGGACCTGGGCCCGGTCGGTGACGGGGTGCAGGCCAGGCGGCTGAACGGCAGGCTGAACGGATACCCGTACGAGATCCACCTGGTGTTCGCCCTCAGCGGCCACACCCTGATCTCGCTGGTGCACGCGGGGGTCAGGGACGTCGACGCCGCGCGTACCGGGCAGCTCGCACGCCTGCTGGTCGATGAGGTCGGCGCGTGAGAGGTCACCGTCCGGGCTGCGTGAGGCCACCGTCCGGTGAAGGGGTCACCCTCTGGGAGGTCACCGTCCGGGTGAGCCCCGTTCGGGTGAGCACCGTCTGGGTGCGGCCGCCGGGGTGCCGCTGTTCGAAGTGGATCTCCGCCTGGGCGAGGCCGGGTCGCCGTGGGGGCCGGGAGCTGAATACCCTTGTGCCGTGAGTGACGCGACCCTCGATCCCGAGGACAAGAAGATCATCGTGCTGGCCCGTTCCGCCCGTGCCCGCAACGGTGCCGCCGAGGGGGCCGCCGTGCGGGACGAGACCGGCCGGACCTACTCGGCGACCAATGTGGCACTGCCGTCGCTGACCTTGTCGGCGCTCCAGGTGGCCGTGGCGATGGCCGTGTCCAGCGGAGCGGAGTCGCTGGAGGCCGCCGCGCTGGTCACGGCGGGTGACGGTCCCTCCGACGCCGACACGCGGGCGGTCCGCGAACTGGGCGGCGAGACCGTGCTCGTGGCCGGTCCCGACGGGACACCGCGTCAGAGCTGAGCCCGGCATCGGCGACAATGGTTGACGTGAGTTCCTCAGCTGCTGATTTCCATGCCGGTTTCGCCTGCTTCGTCGGCCGGCCCAACGTCGGCAAGTCCACGCTGATGAACGCGTTGGTCGGCACGAAGGTGGCGATCACCTCTTCCAAGCCGCAGACGACCCGCCGGGCCATCCGCGGCATCGTGCACCGCCCCGACTCCCAGCTCGTCATCGTCGACACGCCGGGCCTGCACCGGCCCCGCACGCTCCTGGGCGAGCGGCTCGACAGCCTGGTGCTCTCCACCCTCACCGAGGTCGACGTGATCGGCTTCTGCGTGCCCGCCAACGAGCCCATCGGCAAGGGCGACCGTTTCATCGCGGAGAAGCTCGCGGGGATCAGGAAGACCCCGGTGGTCGCCGTGGTGACCAAGTGCGACCTGGCGACCCGCGAGCAGATCGCCGCGCAGCTGCTCGCGATCTCCCAGCTCGCCGACTTCGACGACATCGTCCCGGTCTCCGCGCAGTCGGGCGAGCAGCTCGACGTGCTGGCCGACGTGCTGGTCCAGCGCCTGCCGGAGAGCCCGCCGCTGTACGAGGGGGGGCAGCTCACCGACGAGCCCGAGCAGGTGCTGGTGGGCGAGCTGATCCGCGAGGCGGCCCTGGAGGGCGTGCGCGACGAGCTGCCGCACTCGATCGCGGTCGTCGTCGACGAGATGCTGCCGAGAGAGGGCCGCGACGACCTCCTCGACATCTACGCGCACATGTTCGTCGAGCGCCCGTCCCAGAAGGCCATCGTGATCGGGCACAAGGGTTCCCGGCTCAAGGACGTCGGCAGCCGCGCCCGCCAGCAGATCGAGGCGCTCCTGGGCACCCGCGTCTACCTCGACCTGCGCATCAGCGTCGCCAAGGACTGGCAGCGCGACCCCAAGCAGCTCCGCCGCCTGGGCTTCTACGACTGAGCGCCCGGCTCCGTCCCCTCAGGGGCGGTTCCATGACTGAGCGCCCGGCTCCGTCCCCTCAGGGGCGGTTCCATGACTGAGCGCCCGGCTCCGTCCCCTCAGGGGCGGTTCCACGACCAGGAGTCCGGCCCCGCGCCGTCAAGGGTGGTCGCCTCCTCGCCGTGCCGGAGCCGTCGCCGCAGCTCGACGGCGTCCCGGCCGAGTGCGGAGACCAGGGTGCCGGGGCCGGCCAGGGGGAGGACGGCCCAGCCGTCCCCGACCACCGTCCCCGGCGCCCGTCCGGTGATCAGGGTGCTGCCCACGCAGCGGGCGTCGCCGTAGACGGCGGAGCTGCCGTCGATCTCCGGGTCGCCCACCACGAACTCCTGGCGGAGCAGCGGCACCCCGCCGAGGACGGCGTCGAAGCGCGAGTGGCAGCGTCCCGGCCGCTCGCCGTACCGGCCGAAGACGATCTCCTCGCGCCAGAGCACCCGCGCGTCCTCCGCCAGGTCCAGCCGGACGACCGTGCGGTGCAGGCAGCCCGCCGCGAGCACCGTCGGCTCCGGCGCGAACCGCAGCGAGGCGCCTGCGCCGACCCTGGCCGTGATCGTCATCACCGATTCGGCCCCCGCGGAGCCGGGCAGCACCAGCGTGCTCGCGACCGACCGCACCTCCAGCGCGGTTCCCGGCGCCACCTCGACGTCGAGGGCCAGGTCGTCGCCGCCCAGCGGACCCGCCGCGGTGGACACCAGGTGCACCCGGCCCGGCGCGGTCGCCCGCACCGTGAGCGGCGGGCCCGAACGCATCGTGGCGAGGACGGTCCGGCCGCCGGAGTCCCGGCGGGTGACGATCGCCGCCCGCGCCCTCATCGACCGCCGCCCGGCCGGCCCCGGCTCCGGCCGTACGGGCCGTGCGGGCGTGGGGGCGTCGTCGTGGACGGGTGCGGGCGCGCGGCCGGGGGCCGGGACGGAGTCGGTGACGGGCATGGGATCAGGCGTTGGAGTGCTCGTGGGACCAGGAATCGACCAGGCCGGTGACCCATTCGGAGATCGCGTGCGCGCTCGGATCCTCCCTGATCGAGGTGAACAGCACGGGCCTGCCCTCCCGTACGGCCGCCGCGTCGCGCGACATGACCGTGAGGTCCGCGCCGACCATCGGGGCCAGGTCGGTCTTGTTGACCACGAGCAGGTCGGCCGTCGTCACGCCCGGGCCGCCCTTGCGCGGGACCTTGTCGCCGCCCGACACGTCCAGCACGAAGATCTGCCGGTCGGCCAGGCCCCTGCTGAAGGTCGCGGTGAGATTGTCCCCGCCGCTCTCCACGATCACCAGGTCGAGCGGGCCGAACCGCTCCTCCAGGGTCTCCACCGCGTCGAGGTTGGCCGCGATGTCGTCGCGGATGGCGGTGTGCGGGCAGCACCCGGTCTGCACGGCGACGATCCGCTCCGGGTCGAGCACGCCCGCCCTGCGCAGGAAGTCGGCGTCCTCGGTGGTGTAGATGTCGTTGGTCACCACGCCCAGGCGCATCGAGGGGCCGAGCGTCCGGCACAGGGCCGCGGTCAGCGCGGTCTTGCCGCTGCCGACGGGCCCTCCGATGCCCAGGCGCAGCGCTCGTCCGTGAGGGTCGGCGGCGTGATGGTGGTCGTCGTGGTTGGCGCCCATGGGGGTCACCGTCCTTCCAGGTGGTCGTCAGGAGACGAAAAGCCTCAGATCTGCGCGGATGTGCTGTTCGGCGAGCAGGTCGAGCGCGGGGGCGGCGTGCGCGGGCAGTGACTCCCACGACTCCCACGACTCCCACGACTCCCACGACCCCTGCGCTTCCTGCGATTCCCAGGGCTTCCGCGACCGCGGGGTCTCCCCGGTGGAGACGGTGGCCGCGACCCGTTCCAGGGCCGGGGCGAGGTCGGCGAGCAGGCGGTGGACGGCGACCGGGTCGAGGCCCAGCAGTCGCACCGCCGCCGTGGCGGGTCCGGTGACGGAGGTGTAGGCCGCCGCGAGGGCGGCCTCGGCGGGGGAGCACCCGGCCACGGCCGCCACCGCGCCGAGCGCGAGCGGGTGGTGGACGCCCTGGGACACGGCCCCGGCCAGGGCGTCGAGCACCGGGGAGGGCCAGATCCTCCGCGAGGTACGCAGCAGCAGCCTTCCCTGCGTGCGGCTCGCCTCCCGCTGGGCGGGAGAGGAGATCCTGGCGTCGGCCTCCGCGTCCAGCCGTACCCACGCGGAACGGCTCGTCTCCGGACGGGGGGACGAGCCGTTCGCGGGAGCGGGACCGTCCGCGGGAGTGAGGGCGGGGGCGACGCCGTTCGTCCGCGCGGGAACCTCCGCCGGCGGGCCGTCCGCCGGGGGCGGGGGGCCCGCGGAGAGGTGGGCCGCGCCGAGCTCGCAGGCCGCGGCGGAGAGGGCGGCCGTCACCAGGCCCGCGGTGGCCAGGCGGCCCCGCAGGAAGGCGGCGAGGCCGGGAAGGTCGTGGATCGCGCCGATCCTGACCGCCTCCTCGGCGCCCCCGGAGTGGCCGTGACCCCCGGCGGGCAGCCGGGAGTCGGCCAGGAGCAGCAACGCGGCGTTCATGCGCTACGGGTTCCCCTTTCGGCTGGACGGGACCGGCCCGACGAGACCGGCCGGACGAGACGGCGCGGCGGTCGATCGGGAGCCGGTCAGAACAGGAAGTAGCGCTGGGTCATGGGCAGGGTCTCGGCGGGGGCGGGTTCGATCACCTCGCCGTCGACGCTGACGGCGAAGGTGTCGGGGTGGACGTCGATCCTGGGCATGGCGCCGTTGAGCGGCATGCTCTCCTTGCCCCTGCGCCGGACGTCGGCCACCGGCAGCAGGCGCCTGCGTACGGCCAGGCGGTCGGCGAGGCCGTCCTCGAGCGCGAGGGGGGCGACGAAGTGGACCGACGTAGCGGCGGCGGTGACCGGGGCGGCGCCGAACATCGGGCGCGGCATGACCGGCTGCGGGGTCGGGATGGAGGCGTTGGCGTCGCCCATCTGGGCATACGCGATGACACCGCCCTTGACCACCAGGTCCGGCTTGACGCCGAAGAAGGCCGGGTCCCACAGGACCAGGTCGGCCAGCTTGCCGGTCTCCACCGAGCCGACCTCGCCGTCCAGGCCGTGGGCCACGGCCGGGCAGATCGTGTACTTGGCGACGTAGCGCCGGGCGCGGAGGTTGTCGGCCGGGCCGTCGCCGGGCAGCGCGCCGCGGCGGCGCTTCATCACGTGTGCGGTCTGCCAGGTACGGATGATCGTCTCGCCCACCCGGCCCATCGCCTGGGAGTCCGAGCCGATCATCGAGATCGCCCCCATGTCGTGCAGGATGTCCTCGGCCGCCATCGTGGAAGGCCGGATCCGGGACTCGGCGAACGCCAGGTCCTCGGGGATGGACGGGTTGAGGTGGTGGCAGACCATCAGCATGTCGAGGTGCTCGTCGAGCGTGTTGACGGTGTGCGGGCGGGTCGGGTTGGTCGAGGACGGCAGGATGTTGCCGTAGGAGGCGACCCGGATGATGTCCGGCGCGTGGCCGCCGCCCGCTCCCTCGGTGTGGTACGCGTGGATCATCCGGTCGCCGATCGCCGCCAGCGTCGACTCCACGAACCCGGCCTCGTTGAGGGTGTCGGTGTGGATGGTGACCTGGGTGCCGGTGGCGTCGGCGACCGACAGGCAGGCGTCGATGGCGGCGGGGGTGGTGCCCCAGTCCTCGTGCAGCTTGAAGCCCGAGGCCCCGGCGCGGAGCTGTTCGAGCAGGCCCTCGCTGCTGACCGTGTTGCCCTTGCCGAGCAGCGCGACGTTGATCGGGTAGGAGTCGAGCGACTCCAGCATCCGGGCGAGGTACCAGGTGCCGGTGACGGTGGTGGCCTTGGTGCCCTCGGCGGGTCCGGTGCCACCGCCCACGATGGTGGTCACCCCGGCGGAGAGGGCCTCGTCGAGGATCTGCGGGCAGATCAGGTGGACGTGGGAGTCGATCGCCCCGGCGGTCAGGATCTTCCCGTTGCCCGCGAGGATCTCGGTCGAGGGGCCGATGACCAGGTCCGGGTGGACGCCGTCCATGATGTCGGGGTTCCCGGCCTTGCCGAGGGCGACGATGCGGCCGTCCCTGATCCCGATGTCGGCCTTGACCACGCCCCAGTGGTCGAGGATCACCGCGCCGGTGATCACCAGGTCGGGCGAGCCCTCGGCCCTGGTGGTCCTGGCCTGGCCCATCGACTCCCTGATGACCTTGCCGCCGCCGAAGACGGCCTCGTCGCCCGCCCCCGACGGGCCCATCGACAGGTCCTCGGTGACCTCGATGAGCAGGTCGGTGTCTGCGAGCCTGATCCGGTCGCCGGTGGTGGGGCCGTAGAGCGCGGCGTAGCGGGATCGTTCAATGAACACGGGGGCTCCCGTCGAGAGGTCCGGCCCACTCCGGGCGGAGACCGGGGACGATCCGCAGCCCGCCGATCGGCACGAGGGTCACGTCGCGCTCCACGCCGGGCTCGAAGCGCACCGCCGTGCCGGCCGGGACGTCGAGCCGGGTGCCCCAGGCCGCCTGGCGGTCGAACTCCAGGCCGGGGTTGCACGCGGCGAAGTGGTAGTGCGAGCCGACCTGGATCGGCCGGTCGGCGGTGTTGACGACGCGGACGGTGACGCGCTCGCGGCCCGGGTTGAGCGGGATGGGCGCGTCGCCGTACTGGATCTCACCGGGTGTCATCGGCGTTCACCGTTCCTGGGGTGCGGCGGGGTGTCGCGGGCCGCCCGGCGTGCGCGCGAGCGGCTGGTTCTCACGGAACCGCCCGGCGTGCGCGCGAGCGGCTGGTTCTCACGGAACCGCCCGGCGTGCGCGCGAGCGGCTGGCTTCACGGGGTCGGCCGGCGTGCGCGGGTGGCTGGCTTTCACGGGGTCGGCCGGGGCTCACGGGATGGGCTGGTGGACGGTGACGAGCTTGGTGCCGTCGGGGAAGGTGGCCTCGATCTGCACCGAAGACAGCATTTCCGGCACCCCGTCCATGACGTCGTCGCGGGACAGCACCTTGCGGCCCGCGTCCATCAGCTCGGCGACGGTGCGCCCGTCCCTGGCGCCCTCCATGAGGAAGGACGCGATGATCGCGGTGGCCTCGGGGTGGTTGAGCCGGAGGCCCCGTGACCTGCGGTCGCGGGCGACACCGGCGGCGACGTGAATGAGCAGGCGTTCCTGCTCGTGTGGTGTGAGCCGCATTCCCGGACCATAGGAACCGGCGGTTTCCATGATGTTGCGCGTCGATGTCGTGCCGGTTTCCAGGTGCCGCGAGTGGTGCGAACGGGGAAGAAGCGCTCCTCGATGCGCTCTTTCCTGCGGGTATGCCGCCGCATTCCGAAGCAGATATCACGAAATTTGGTGATATGTCGGGATAAAAAATGGTGTGGTGTCCGCGCCGCCGTGTCCTGTCACGGCGGTGAAATCCCGGTAAAGCGCAATTAACAATCACGAACTAGGCGGGAAACCTCACTCAGTCACCTTGACGGCAGATAGATCGGTGCGGGGGCCGTACCGGCAAGGAGGAAAGTCATTGAGGAACACAGCATGGCGCTCCGGGATCGTCGTCGCGGCGCTGGCCACGGCGCTGGCCGCCTGCGGCGGCGAAGCCCCCTCGGGCACGAGCGCGGCCTCCGCCGGCGGCGGTGAGGACGGCATCAAGGTCGGCATCCTGCACTCGCTCAGCGGCACCATGGCCATCAGTGAGGTGACCGTCCGGGACTCGGAACTGCTCGCCATCGAGGAGATCAACGCCGCCGGAGGCGTGCTCGGCAAGAAGCTGATCCCCGTCGTGGAGGACGGAGCGTCCGACTGGCCCACCTTCGCGGAGAAGGCCACCAAGCTCATCCGCCAGGACAAGGTCGCCACCACCTTCGGCGGGTGGACCTCCGCCAGCCGCAAGGCGATGCTGCCGGTGTTCGAGCGGAGCAAGGCCCTGCTGTGGTACCCGGTCCAGTACGAGGGCCTGGAGAGCTCGCCGTACATCTTCTACACCGGCGCGACCACCAACCAGCAGATCATCCCCGGCCTCGACTACCTCAAGGAACAGGGCAAGAAGAAGATCTTCCTGGTCGGCAGCGACTACGTCTTCCCGCGCACCGCCAACAAGATCATCAAGGCGTACGCGGCGGCGAACGGGATGGAGATCCTCGGCGAGGAGTACACCCCGCTCGGCCACACCGAGTACAGCACGCTGACCAACAAGGTCGTCCAGGCCAAGCCGGACGCCGTCTTCAACACCCTCAACGGCGACAGCAACGTCGCCTTCTTCAAGCAGCTCAACAGCGCAGGGGTCACCGCCGAGCAGATGCCCGTCCTGTCGGTGAGCGTCGCCGAGGAGGAGGTCAAGGGCATCGGCGTCGACAACATCGCCGGCCACCCCGTCGCCTGGAACTACTACCAGACCACCGAGAACCCGGCCAACGAGAAGTTCGTCGCCGCGTTCAAGGCCAAGTACGGCGCCGACAAGGTGACCTCCGACCCGATGGAGGCCGGGTACAACGCCGTCTACCTCTGGGCCGAGGCCGTCAAGAAGGCCGGGTCCGTCGAGGTCGAGGCCGTCAGGAAGGCCGCCGGGGGCATCGCCCTGGAGCGTCCCGAGGGCAAGGTCACCATCGACGGCGAGAACCAGCACATGTACAAGACGGCCAGGATCGGGGTGATCCAGCCCGACGGCCTCATCAAGGAGGTCTGGAACTCCGGCGAGCCGATCAAACCCGACCCCTACCTCAAGGGCTACCCCTGGGCGAGCGGCCTGGCCAACGGCTGATCCCCTCTCAGACCGGCTCCGGGCCGGGCCGTGACCAGATCACGGGCAGCACCGTGACGCACCCACAATGCGGCGCGGCCCGCCCCGGAGCCAAACACTCGTAGGAAGGGGACCTTCGGTGGAGGCGTTTCTCAACCAGCTCCCGATCGGCCTGTCCATCGGCGCCGTACTGCTTCTCATCGCCCTCGGCCTGACGTTCACGTTCGGCCAGATGGGCGTGATCAACATGGCCCACGGCGAGTTCATCATGGCGGGCGCGTACACCGCCTACCTGCTCCAGGACCTCACCGGCCGGATGGCCGTGATCGTCGCCCTGCCCGTCGCCTTCCTGGTCGCCGGGCTGATGGGGCTCATCCTGGAACGGACCGCGATCCGGCACTTCTACGGCCGCCCGCTCGACACCCTGCTGCTCACCTGGGGCGTCAGCCTCGTGCTGCAGCAGCTCGCCCGCGACCTGTTCGGCGCGCCCAACGTGCAGGTCCAGGCGCCCACCTGGCTGCAGGGCGGCATCGCGTCCCTGCCGTACAACCGGTTGTTCATCTTCGCCCTCGCCGTCGCCACCGTCGTCGGCGTCTGGGCCTACATGAACCGCACCGGCCAGGGCCGCCGGATGCAGGCGGTGATGCAGAACCGGCAGCTCGCCGCGGTCAGCGGCATCAACACCGCCCACGTCGACCAGCGCACCTTCTTCATCGGCTCGGGCCTGGCCGGGGTCGCCGGGGTGGCCCTCACCCTCATCGGCCCCGTCGGACCCGCCCTCGGCACCTACTACATCGTCGACGCCTTCCTGGTGGTCGTCGCCGGAGGGCTCGGCCAGCTGCGCGGCGCCGTCATCGCCGCCGCGGGACTCGGCCTGCTCAACTCCTACGCCGAGTTCTGGAGCGACGCCAGCCTGGCGAAGGTCATCGTGTTCGCCGCGATCATCGCCTTCCTCCAGTTCCGGCCGCAGGGCCTGTTCGTACTCCGATCGAGGGCGCTGACATGAACCTCGCACGACTCAAGGGACCGGGGGTCTTCGCGGTGGTGGCCGTGCTGGCCCTGGTGGTCGCACCGCTCCTGCTGGAGCCCTTCCGCCTCGGCCTGCTGGCCAAGTACCTCTGCTTCGCGATCATCGCCCTGGGCATCGGCCTGGCCTGGGGGCAGGGCGGCATGCTCGTCCTGGGCCAGGGCGTGTTCTTCGGGCTCGGCGGCTACGCCATGGCCATGCACCTGAAACTGGTGGACGCCCAGGGCGACCTGCCCGACTTCATGGTGTGGAGCGGGGTCGAGCAGCTGCCCGCCCTGTGGAAACCGTTCGCCAACCCGGTGTTCGCGCTGGCCATGGTCGTCGTCGGGCCGATGGCGATCGCCACGGTGCTGGGCCTGCTGGTGTTCAGGCAGCGGGTGCGCGGCGCGTACTTCGCGATCCTCACCCAGGCGCTCGCCGCCGCGTTCGTCATCCTGCTCGTCGGCCAGCAGGGTTTGACCGGCGGCACCAACGGCCTGACCAACTTCTACGACCTGTTCGGCCAGGACCTGGCGGCCGACTCCACCCAGCGCGGCCTGTACTTCGCGGTCGCGATCGTCACCGGGCTGCTCTACCTCGGTGCCCGCCAGCTGGTCAAAAGCCGCTTCGGGCGGCTGCTCGTCGCCATCAGGGACGGCGAGGACCGCGTCAGGTTCCTCGGCTACGACCCGGCCAGGGTCAAGACCGTCACCTTCGCGCTCTCGGCGGGCATGGCCGGGCTCGCGGGGGCCATGTTCGTGCCCGTGGTCGGCATCATCTCGCCCGCTCTGCTGGGCGTGGTGCCCTCCCTCGAACTCGTCGTCGCGGTCGCGGTGGGCGGCAGGTTCGCGCTGGCCGGGGCGATCCTCGGCGCGGTCGTGATGGGGTACGCCAAGACGTCCTTCAGCGAGCAGTTCGCCGACGGCTGGCTCTACCTGCAGGGCGCGCTGTTCATCCTCGTCATGACCCTGGCACCCAAGGGGATCCTCGGCGTGGCGGCGTCGGCGCGCGACGCCTGGGCGCGCAGGTCGAGGCGCCGTACGGACCCCGAACCGCCGCCCGCGGACGCTCCCGGTACGAGAGTGATGGAGGAGGTCGGATGAGCCCGATGATCGAGGTACGCGGGTTGTCGGTGGTCTTCGACGGCTTCCGCGCCATCGACGGCGTCGACCTGACGGTCGAGAAGGGGGAGCTGCGATTCCTGATCGGCCCCAACGGGGCCGGGAAGACCACTCTCATCGACGTCATCACCGGCCTGACCCGCCCGACCACCGGCGAGGTCGTCTTCGACGGGCGCAGCCTGGTCGGCCTGCGCGAGCACAGGATCGTCCGGCTCGGCGTCGGGCGGACCTTCCAGACCTCGGTGGTCTTCGAGGAGCTCACCGTCCTGGAGAACCTCGACCTGGCCGCGTCCTTCCGCCGCCCGCTCTGGTCGCTGGCCCGGCGCAGGCGAGGTGTCTCCGACGCCGTCGCCGAGGCCCTGGAGACCACCGGCCTGAAGGAACTGGCCGACCGGCCCGCGGGGGTGCTCTCCCACGGGCAGCGGCAGTGGCTGGAGATCGGCATGCTGCTCACCCAGCGCCCCAAGCTGCTCCTGCTGGACGAGCCGGTGGCCGGCATGTCCAAGGACGAGCGGGAGCGCACCGGCGAGCTCCTGACGTCCGTGGCGAACGACCACACGGTGATCGTGATCGAACATGACATGGAGTTCCTGCGCAGGTACGCCTCGCAGGTCACCGTCCTGCACGAGGGCAAGGTGCTGATCGAGGGATCGGTGGACCAGGTCCGCGACGACCCGCGCGTGCAGGAGGTCTACATCGGAAGGAAGCGCAGCGATGCTGTCGGTACGGGAACTTGACGCGGGGTACGGCAGGGCCCGGGTGCTGTTCGGGGTCTCCCTGGAGGTGGAGCCCGGGCAGCTGATGTGCGTGATGGGCCGCAACGGGGTGGGAAAGACGACCCTGCTCAACACCGTGATGGGCGTGCTGCCCGCCACCTCGGGATCGGTCGTCTTCGAGGGACGTGACGTGACGCGCCTGCCGCCCCACGAGCGGGTCCGGCTCGGCATGGCGTACGTCCCCCAGGGGCACGAGACCTTCCCCCAGCTCAGCGTGCTCGGCAACCTCCAGGTCACGCTGGAGGCCGCCAAGGGGCCGCAGGAGGCGCTGGAGGAGGCCCTGGAGACCTTCCCGCGGCTGAAGCCGCTGCTCAAGCGGCGCGCCGGATTCCTGTCCGGCGGGCAGCAACAGCAGCTCGCCATCGCCCGCGCCCTGGTCACCCGGCCCAAGCTGCTCATCCTCGACGAGCCCACCGAGGGCATCCAGCCGTCGATCATCATCGAGATCGAGGAGGCGATCGAGCGGCTGCACGCCACCGGCCTGTCGCTCCTGCTGGTCGAGCAGTATCTGGACCTGGCGCTCCGCCTCGCCGACCGCTTCCTCATTCTCGACGCCGGGCACGTCGTCCACTCGGGGGAGGCCGAGGAACTGCGCGGGGAGGGAATTCACCGCCTTCTCGCCGTCTGACCGTTAAAGCTCTGAATCGGACTTTCCATATCAAGAAGGCCGCGTTTGATCACTTCTTGATGAAGAGGCTCCCGCCGTGGGTGATGACGACATAGCCTGCCCAGAAAAGCGGAGTCCGGGGGTGTCATGGCGAAGGAACCTGCGGACGGGCAAGAGCGGCCGGAGCGAGTGTCCTCCCCTCCCGAGCCCTCCGAGCCCCCCGCGAAGCGGGGCCGGTCCTCTCGCGGGGAGAGCGGCTCCTCCCGTGAGGCCGGGTCCTCCCGCCAGGAGAGCGGCTCCTCCCGTGGCAAGACCGGTTCTTCCCGTGAGGAGACCGGAGGCCCGGCCGGTGACGAGCGTGAGGCACGGCCCGGCCGCGCGGCCGGCGAGCCGGCCGGTGACGCTCCCGGCCGGCGAATCGGCCGCGGGACCGGGGAGCCGCCCGCCGGCGAGCGCCGGGACCGGGCCGCGGGCGGGCGCGACCGGCGGCCCGATGACCGCCACGAGCCCGACCACTACGACTCCGACCACTACGACTCCGACCGGTGGGACGACGACCGGTACGGGCGTGGGCGGCGCTCCCACGGGCCGTACGAGCGCGACCGCTGGGACGACGACCGCCACGAGCCCGACCGGCGGCCCGACGACCGGTATGACTATGACCGTGACCGGTGGGACGACGACCGGTACGACCGGGACGCGCGGTCCGAGGGCGCGGACGCCGAGGGCCCTCGCCCAAGGCCGCCGATCGGCCCGCCCGGACCGTCCGGCCCGCCCCGCCGCCGCAGATTCCGCCGCTTCCGGCTGGCCGCCTGGATCGCGCTGGTCCTCGCCGCGGTCGTGGTCGGGGTGTCCGTCGCGTGGGTGAGCGGGCCTCCCACCGAGGCCGAGCTACGGGAGAAGGCGGGGCTCCTCAACAAGGACCGGCTGCTGATCGGCGTGAAGGAGGACACCCCGGGCATCGCCCTGCGGAAGCCGGGGGAGACCGGTTTCACCGGCTTCGACATCGACATCGCCTACATGATCGCGGCGGATCTGGGCTTCCGGCCCGACCAGGTCGACTTCCTGTCCATCGAGACCGAGGACAGGGCGCGCATGCAGGCCCGCGACACGGACGGCGCGTTCGTCAAGGTCGACCTCGTGGTGGCGACCTTCAGCGTGACGCCGGAACGCAGGACCGATCCCTCCGTCGGCTTCTCGACGCCCTACCTCTACACCGAGCAGTCGGTGGTGACCAGGGCCGACTACCCCGACGACAACGTCGCCTCCCTTGGACAGCTCGAGGGCAAGAGGGTCTGCTCGCTCGGCACCTCGACCTCCCTGGTCGAGCTGAAGAAGGCGATCAAGGTCGATCCCATCGCCGAGCTCCTGATCAGCAAGTGCGTGGACCGTCTCGCTGACGGCCTCGCGGCCAACAGGACCGCCGACGCGGTGACCACCGACGCGGCCCTGCTGGCCGGGTTCGTCGCGGAACCGGGAAGGAAGCTGCGCCACCACGACATCGCGCTGGAGAAGACGGAGATGTGGGCGGTCAACGCGGGTTCCAACGGCGCGCTGCGCACCTTGGTCGACCTCGCGCTCTACCGCTCCTACGCCGATCCGGACAACAAGATGTGGGAGGAGGCGTACGAGAAACACATCCGGCCGTTGCTGGCGGCCAACCCGGGGGTGGACGTGGCGCAGGCGCGGCAGCCGTGCGCGCTTCCCCCGGACGTGCGCCGCTGGCCGTGGGAGCGGACCCTCCCCGTCCAGGATTGTCCCTCCGCCCCTTGAAACCCGACGCGCGGGTGAGGGACGCGCCGAGGAACCAGGAGTGGTTCCTCACGCTGCTGCCGGTGTTCCCGATCGTCCTGCTGGTGATGCGGCTGTGGTACGCCAGCAAGCAGGACACCCAGACGCTGCTCCTGCTCGTGCAGACCATCAGCCCGCTGGGCCTGCTGAGCGCGGTTTTGCTGACCACGGTGTGGGTGCTGCCCGTCGTCGTGGTCGGCGGCAGGCTCCTGGGCACTCTCCACTGGATCAGCACGGGCCGCTCCTCGTGGCTGGTGCACAGCGCCCAGCGGCTGCCCGGCTGGGTGGTGGTCCTCGCCGTCGCGATGGGCGTGTGCACCTGGCAGCTGCGCTTCCTGCCGACGCTGGCGATGCTGTCACTGGCCCTGCTCGGGCTGACCGTGCGTGAACGCTTCCCGGATCACGAGGAACTGCGGACCACGTTCTGTTACGCGCTTCCGGTGATAGCCGCCGTGCTGTCGTACGTCCTGCTGTGGCCGGCCATCGTCTCCGCGTTCGCCGCGCGGGACGTGGCGACCGCGATCCTCCTGACCCTTCCCCCGGTGTTCGCGGCGTTGCTGACCGGTCCGGTGCCCGAGGCGCCGGCCAGGGTGCTGACCCACGGCATCGCGATCGGGATGGCGGTGTTCACGCCGTTCCTGGTCGGCGTGGTCGTGATGAGGGCGCCGATCCTCCCGCTGATCGCCATGGAGATCGCCCTGGAGAAGCCGACCGCGGAGAGGTCCGCGGAGGTGGTGGTGGGCTACATGGTCGCCAGCGACGACCAGATGACCACCGTCCTGCGGCGTGACGGTGTCGTGGAGTTCATCCAGAACGACCGGCTGCGGTCGAAGGTGCTCTGTCCCGACCCCGGTGAGGTGCCCCGGACGTGGGTGAACCTGCACGGCTGGTACGTCGAGCACAGCGTGATCTCCTGGCTCGCCCCGGTCTCGCAGCGGACTCCGGCCGACTCGCGCTGCCAGGGCCGCCCGGCCGCGGAAACCGGCCCGGCCCCACCGAGCCCGAACTCCTCTCCGAGCCCGTCGCCGTCTCCGAGCCCGAACTCGTCCTCGAGCCCGTCGCCGTCCCCGGGGTCGCCGTCGTCCCCGGGCGGCCGATGACCTTCCGGAAGAACCCTGCGGGACGGCCGACGACCTCCCGGAAGGGCCTTCCGGGAGGTCACTGACGGTAGTCTTCGACCTCGTCGATGGGGCGGGGGGCCGCCGAGTCGGGGTCCTCGCCGAACTCGCGGCGCGCCCGGCGCTGCCTGAGCAGGTCCCACGCCTGGTCGAGGGCCTCCTCCAGCTGCTTGATCCGGTTGTTCTCCTCGTGCGAGGAGATCGAGTGCGAGCCCAGCTTCGCCCGGAGCTCCCGCTCCTCGGCGATCAACTCGTTGATGTGGGCGAGGATGTCGCCGTCCCTCATGTCGGTTCCCCCTGTCAGAGTTTTTCTGGACTGTATCCGATCAGCAGGTCACCGCACCGTCGGAGGCCGACCCCACGACGGCGGCGTACTTGGCCAGCACCCCGCGCTCCACGACACGCTCCGGGCGGCGCCAGGCGGCTCGCCTGCGGGCCAGTTCCTCGTCGTCGACCTCCAGGTCGAGCCGGTTCGCGGCGGAGTCGACGACGACGGTGTCCCCGTCACGGACCAGCGCGATCGGCCCGCCGTGATGGGCCTCCGGGGCGACGTGCCCGATGACCAGGCCGTGGGAGACGCCGCTGAAGCGGCCGTCGGTGACCAGGGCGACCGAGTCGCCCAGCCCCCGCCCGACGAGCGCCCCGGTGATCGAGAGCATCTCCCGCATCCCGGGACCGCCCGCCGGTCCCTCGTAGCGGACGACGACCACGTCGCCGGGGACGATCACACCCTCCTGGATCGCGGCGAAGCACTCCTCCTCGGAGTCGAACACCCGGGCCGGGCCCTCGCGGCGGAAGTCGGGCCGGCCACCGAGCTTGAGGACGCAGCCCTCGGGGGCGAGCGAGCCGCGCAGGATCGCCAGCGCCCCCGGGCCCTTGACCGGCTCGGCGACGGTGGCGACCACCCGCTGGCCCGGCGTCTCGACGGCGTCCGCCGCGACCTGGGCCAGGGTGCGGCCGTCGACCAGGGTGACGTCCTCGCGCAGCAGCCCGGCCTCGTGCAGCCGCCGCGCCACCAGCGCGGTGCCGCCCGCGCGCCACAGGTCGGCGGCCGTGTGCCGGCCGCTGGGCTTGAGACCGGCCACGATCGGCACCCGGCGGCAGACCTCGCCGATGTCGTCGATCCGCAGCGGCAGGCCCGCCTCGCGGGCGATCGCCAGCAGGTGCAGCACCGAGTTCGTCGAGCCGCCCATCGCGGCGACCGCCACGAGCGCGTTGTGCAGCGCGCCCTCCGACAGCACCGTGGACGGCCGGGCGTCGCGGGCCAGCGCCTCCATGGCGATCTCCCCGGCGCGCCGCGCCGCCTCGTTCTTCTCCTCCGCGACGGCGGGGACGTCGCCGATGCCGAACGGCGCCAGGCCGAGGAAGTCGGCGATGCCCGCCATGGTGTTCGCCGTGTACTGGGCGGCGCAGGTGCCGGGGCCGGGGCACGCGTGCCGCGCGAGATCGTCGACGTCCTCGGCGGACATGCGGCCCACCGCCCGCTCGCCGAGCGCCTCCCACATGTCCTGGATGGTGACGTCCCGGTCGCGCCAGCGGCCGGGCATCATGCTGCCGCTGTAGAGGACCACGGACGGCACGTCCAGCCGGGCGATCGCCATGATCGCCGCGGGTACGGTCTTGTCGCAGCCCACGACGCAGACCATCGCGTCGAACCCGTGGGCGCGTCCCATCAGCTCGATCGAGTCGGCGATCACCTCCCGGCTCACCAGCGAGGCCCGCATGCCCGGCGTGCCCATGGTGAGGTTGTCGGAGACCGCGATCGTGTTGAACTCCATCGGGGTGCCCCCGGCCCGCCGTACCCCCTCGGCGACGTGCGCCGCCAGCTCTCGGTGGGTGAGGTTGCACGGCATGGTGCCGGTCCAGGTGGAGGCGATGCCCACGACCGGGCGGCGCATCTCCTCGTCGGACATGCCCATGGCGTACAGGTGGGAGCGCGCGGGCGCGCGGTCGGGGTCGTCGGCGATGCCGGTGCCGGTGCCGGTGTTCGCGGGGAGGTTCGCGCCGGTGTCCGGAGCCGTGTTCGCGCCGGTGTTCGCGGGGAGGTTCGCGCCGGTGTCCGGAGCCGTGTTCGTGCCGCCTGTGCCGATGCTCATGCCGCGTCCTTTCTGCTGGTGGTCACGCCGGGCAGGCCGAGGCCGGGAAGCCGGGCGGCGTTACCCGCCAGGATCGGCCTCCGGTCGTCGGGGAGAGGTTCGGTTCGTCCATCACGCGTACCTGTTCGTCGGCGTACTGCGTGATGTATCCCCACGGGAAGTCGTACGAGTCGGTGCCGAAGACGATCCGCCCGGGACCGGACGTCTCGTGGAAGCGCCGGAACAGGTCCTTGACCGTGTCCCGGGCCTCCGCCCCGGGGCCGCGGCGCCCCCGCCGCCCCGGGGTACGGCGGCCCTTCCCCGGGCGAGACACCGAAGATCTGCGAGTTCCGCCATGTGAGACCGGGGCCCGGGCATCCTGAGACGTCTGCTAACGTGCTAGGCATGCTGCGCGGCCTGCTTCTTAGCTGCCGCGACGAGGGCCTGTAGAGGCCGGCTCCCTCGTCGCGGAGCGAGCCATGCGCGTCGGCCACGATTGTTTTCCCAGTCGAGGAGCCTTGCATGTATCCGCAGCAGCAGCCCAGTCCCATGCCGTTCAAGCGCTATGAGTCCTTCGCGCCGATCCAGCTGGCCGACCGCACCTGGCCGGGGAAGGTCATCGACCGGGCCCCCCGGTGGTGCGCCGTCGACCTGCGTGACGGCAACCAGGCGCTGATCGACCCCATGGACGCCCACCGCAAGCTCAAGATGTTCGAGCTGCTGGTGAAGATGGGCTACAAGGAGATCGAGGTGGGCTTTCCCGCCGCCTCCCAGACCGACTTCGACTTCGTACGGCAGATCATCGAAGAGGGCCTGATCCCCGACGACGTGGTGATCCAGGTCCTGACCCAGTCCAGGGCCGAGCTGATCGAGCGGACCTTCGAGTCGGTGCGCGGCGCCAAGCAGGCGATCATCCACCTGTACAACTCCACCTCCACCCTCCAGCGCCGGGTCGTCTTCGGCCAGGACCGCGAGGGCATCACCGCGATCGCGGTCGAGGGCGCCAAGCTCTGCAAGAAGCTGGCCGCCGAGATGGACGACACCGAGATCTACTTCCAGTACTCCCCGGAGTCCTTCACCGGCACCGAGCTGGAGTACGCGGTGGAGGTCTGCGACGCCGTCAACGACGTCTGGCAGCCCACCCCCGACCGCAAGGTCATCCTCAACCTGCCCGCCACCGTCGAGATGGCCACGCCCAACGTCTACGCCGACCAGATCGAGTGGATGCACCGCAATCTGGCCTACCGCGACTCGATCGTGCTGTCCCTGCACCCCCACAACGACCGCGGCACCGCCGTCGCCGCCGCCGAACTGGGCTACATGGCAGGGGCCGACCGGATCGAGGGCTGCCTGTTCGGCAACGGCGAGCGCACCGGCAACGTCTGCCTGGTCACGCTGGGCATGAACCTGTTCTCCCAGGGCGTCGACCCGGAGGTCGACATCTCCGACATCGACGAGATCCGCCGGGTCACCGAGTACTGCAACCAGCTGCCCGTCCACCCGCGCCACCCGTGGGGCGGCGAGCTCGTCTACACCGCCTTCTCCGGCTCCCACCAGGACGCCATCAAGAAGGGCTTCGAGCACCTGGAGCGCGACGCGGCCGCCGCGGGCGTCCCGGTCGAGGAGTTCGCCTGGGCGGTCCCGTACCTGCCGATCGACCCCAAGGACATCGGCCGTACGTACGAGGCGGTCATCCGGGTCAACAGCCAGTCCGGCAAGGGCGGGGTCGCCTACATCATGAAGGCCGACCACCACCTGGACCTGCCGCGGCGCCTGCAGATCGAGTTCTCCCGCGCCGTCCAGAGCCACACCGACGCCATCGGCGGCGAGGTGAACGCCACCCGGATGTGGGAGGTCTTCACCGACGAGTACCTGCCCAACCCGACGAGCCCGTGGGGCCGCCTGGGTCTGCTGGCCCACCGGAGCACCTCCAGGGGTGACGGGCAGGACGCCATCAGCGCCGACCTGCGCCTCGACGGGGAGATCCGCGAGGTCGAGGGAGTCGGCAACGGTCCCATCTCCGCCTTCTGCGACGCCCTGGCCCGGGTCGGGGTCCAGGTACGCGTCCTCGACTACGCCGAGCACGCCATGAGCGCGGGGACCGACGCCAAGGCCGCCTCCTACATCGAGTGCGAGATCGACGGCCGGACCCTGTGGGGTGTCGGCATCGACTCCAACACCACCACCGCCTCGCTCAAGGCCGTCATCTCCGCGGTCAACCGCGCCGGCCGCTAGCGGAGCGGGCGGGGCGGCACGGCTCCCGCGTACGGCCGCACCGGCCGTGTCGCTCGTGTCGCTCGTGTTGCCCGCGCACCTCTCGCCCGGCGCCGTCCGCGTCGCCCCGCACCCGTACCACCCGCTCCCTCCCGCACAGCCCCGCCTCGTACGGCACGATCTGCCGTACGGGGTCCGACGGCCGCCCACAAGGCATCCACGTCGCTCACCCGACCGCGCCCACCGCGAGATCCGTCCGGGCGCGGTCGAGTCGTCTCCGCTCGCCCCGGGCTCCAACCGGGCCGTCCGGCGGATTTCCCACCTGATGAATTCATGGCATTCCATGGCGAGTCGCTGCGAGACATCCCAACATCATCGACATAGCCTCTTTGCAGCTCAGGGTGTAACTCGCTCCCCCCGAACTGACCGAACGCGACATATTCGGCTGTTTATGGAATTCGTATTTATCGGGGGAATTTATGCGATGTATCCTCGGCCTGGCCACCGCCGGGCTCGTCATCCTCAGCGGTACCGCCGCCGCGGACGCGCAGCCGGCGCGCTACGAACCCGACCCGTCCGCGGCTCAATCGACCGTCGACCCGCCCCCGTGGCCGCCCCGGCCGGTGCCGCTGCCCTACCCCCTGCCGCCTCGCCCGAATCCGGAACCACCCGTCCCCAACCCGTCGTGGATCCGGCCGACGCCGCCCAGGCCCGTTCCGTTCCCACCCCGGCCGATCCCGCTGCCGCCCCGCCCGCCCGTCACGGTCCCGCCGTGGGGTCCGACGATCGACGGCCCGTACCCCAAGCGCCTCACGCTGTCCGTCTCGCGAATGGGCAGGACACGGACCGTCCGGCTCGCATGCACGCCGACGTACGGCACGCACCCTCGCGGGCCGGAGGCGTGCGCGCTGCTGAGCCGGGTGCGGGGCAACCCCGCCTACGTCAGGCTGCCCTGGATGGCCTGCCCGCGGCACTACGACCCCGTCACCGCGTCCGCGACCGGCACCTGGAACGGCCGTTACGTCCAGTACCGGCGGACCTTCAGCAACCAGTGCGAGCTTCGCGCCGCGACCGGGGTGATCTTCTCCTTCTAGGACCCGTCCCGTGAGACACCTAGGACCCGTCCCGCGGGACACGCCTGGAGCACACGCCCCGGACCCGCTCGGCGTCCGGGGCAGGTGATACCGCCGATCGTTGCCCGGGAGGCGGCAGGCGCCGCAGAGACAGGAGAGGCCAAAGGGGCCAAAGAGGCCGGGGGATCGAGCGGGCCCGTCGCCGGACGGCGGGCGGAGCGGTCACGGGCGGAGCGGCCGACGGCCTGCTCGCCGGCGGACGGCCGCCGGTTTCCACGAAAGGAGCCCGTGCGGAGGCGGGGACGTCCCCGCCTCCGCACGGGCCGTTCCGGCCCTGGAGGAAGGCCGTTCACCCCCGCGAGCCGTAAAATGGAGGGAAGTCCCGGGTCGGCGGCCTCGCGTCACGAGCCGGTGCCCACGGCCAGGAGCGGATCCGCGGTAGGACGGGGTGAGACGGCGATGGGCAAGCAGCCTTCGGGAACCGTGCTTTCTTCTGCTCAGCGGGCGGCCCTGCGGGATCTTCTGACCGCGGACCGCGAGAGGACGGTGGCCCAGATCACGGCGTTGACACGTGACTGGGACGACCTCGTCGATTCGTCGGCACTGGTGGCCAACGACGACGAGCACGACCCGGAGGGGGCGACGATCGCCTTCGAGCGGTCCCATCTCCAGGCCCTGCTCGACAGGGCACGAGATCACCTCGCCGCCCTCGACGAGATGGCCGAGCGGCTCCAGCAGGGCACCTACGGCGTGTGCGACGACTGCGGGCGGCCCATCGCCCTGGAGCGCCTGAAGGCACGCCCGGTCGCCCGGACCTGCATCGAGTGCGCCGGACGCGGGCGGTAATGACGCCGAGAGGCTCTGAGCGGGCCGGGTCCCGCCGCCCGCGTCGAGTGCGCCGGATCGGGTGGTGACGACATCCGAGAGGTTTTGAGCGGGCCGGGTCCCGCCGCCCGCGTCGGGATGGCACCGGATCGGGTGGTGACGACTCGCGGCGGTTGTAGCGAAATTCCTGAACTACCCTGGGTGCGGCGATGCCCGCCGTCGCGCCTCGGATGATCATCGGCCATGAGCCGTGTCCCGCACGACCACGACCGCCCGGTCGCGACCCGTGCCCCTCACGGTCACCCGGTGAGCCCGTGTCCCACACGATCACCCGCGTGTGGCGCGCATCCGCCGCGTACGGCCTGGCGTGAGGCGTAGAGAGGGCACATCGTGACCAGAGAACTGCTGAACTGGGCGGGCAACATCACCTATGGCGCCGCGCGGTTCCACCGCCCCGGCGGCATCGAGGAGCTCCAGGAGCTGGTCGCCGGCAGCGGCGCCATCCGGGCACTCGGCACCCGTCACTCCTTCAACGAGATCGCCGACCGCCCCGGTGGCGACCTCGTCTCGCTGGAGGGCCTGCCCGCCGATTTCGAGCTCGACCCGGTGCGGGGCACGGTCACGGTGGGGGGCGGGGTGCGCTACGGCGAGCTGAGCCGGTGGCTGCACGAACGGGGCCACGCGCTGCCCAATCTCGGCTCCCTGCCGCACATCTCGGTCGCCGGTGCCTGCGCCACGGCCACGCACGGCTCCGGCGTCGCCAACGGCAACCTGGCCACCGCCGTCTCCGGCCTGGAACTGGTCACCGCGGACGGTGAGATCACCGTCCTCAGCCGGGAGAAGGACGGCGACCGCTTCGCGGGAGCGGTCGTCGCCCTCGGCGCGCTGGGCATCGTCACCAGGGTCGTCCTCGACGTCGTCCCGGCCTTCGAGGTGCGGCAGTACGTCTACGAGAACCTGCCCTGGGCGCGGATGGAGGAGCACTTCGAGGAGATCCTCTCGGCCGCGTACAGCGTGGGCCTGTTCACCGGCTGGACCGGCTCCGGGATCGACCAGGTGTGGGTGAAGCGCCGCGACGGCGAGCCCGGCCCCTGGGAGCCGGCGCCGCGCTGGCTGGACGCCACGGCGGCCACGGCCGACCGGCACCCGCTGCCGGGGATGTCCGCCGTCAACTGCACCGCGCAGATGGGCGTGCCCGGTCCCTGGTACGACCGGCTGCCGCACTTCCGCCTGGACTTCACCCCGAGCAGCGGGGAGGAGCTCCAGTCGGAGTACCTGCTCCCGCGCCGCCACGCCCTCGCCGCGCTCCGCGCGCTGGACGCGGTCAGGGACGTCGTCGCCCCCGTGCTGCAGATCTCGGAGGTCCGCACCGTCGCGGCGGACGACCTGTGGCTGAGCACCTCCTACCGCGAGGACGTCGTCGCCGTCCACTTCACCTGGAAGAAGGACTGGCCCGCGGTGAGCCGGGTGATCGCCGTGGTCGAGGAGGTGCTGGAGCCCTTCGAGGCCCGCCCGCACTGGGGCAAGCTCTTCCTCATGGGTCCCGAGCGTCTGAACTCCCTGTACGACCGGCTTCCGGACTTCCGGCGGCTGGCCGCCGACCTCGATCCCACGGGCAAGTTCCGCAACCCGTTCCTCGACGCCCGGGTCTTCGGGGGAAGCCCCGTTTCCTGACCGTTCGCAGCCTCAACCTTGATCTGTACATCAGTAGATGAGCGGATCGCATGAGTAGATCCGGGTAGTTAACCCCCATCACAGCGGTAACGGCGCGATGTTAACCATAAAGGTCGCGAATCCGACACTTGTGACGAGGGGGAGACGCATGGAACGCAATACGGTCGTGCGCGCGATGCACGATGTAGGGCTGGCCGCCTGGTTCGGGGGCTCGTTGATGGGCGCGATCGGCCTCAACGGCGCTGCCAACGTGGTCAGTGACAGGAGCGAGCGCCTGCGGGTGGCGAACGTGGGATGGGGACGCTGGAGGCCGGTCAACGCCGTGGGCATCGGCGCCTTCCTCATCGGTTCGGCCGGCCTGCTGGCGGCCAACAAGCAGCGCGTGGCGCATCAGCAGGGAGTGGGGGCGAGCACCGCGACCAAGGCCGCGCTGACCGTCGCCGCGCTGGCCGCGACCGCCTACACCGGGATGCTCGGCGCCAAGCTCGCGGACGCGGGCGACGTGCCCGTGGAGGGCGCCGTGAAGCCGGAGAAGGAGACCCCGGACGACGTGGCCAAAGCGCAGCAGCAGCTGCGGCTCATGCAGTGGGTCATTCCGGCCCTCACCGGGACGATCGTCGTCATGACCTCCCTGCACGGGGAGCAGCAGCGGCCCGGTCAGATCCTCCGGGGAGCCGTGCGCAAGCAGTTCTCCCGGTAGGAGGCTTCCGGCCGGTCACACGGTCTCGCGGAGGTCGTCGTACGCCCGAGGGGCGCCGCCGCCGGTACCCCGGCCGTGCGGGCGGCGGCAGACGGCCTCCGGTCACGTCGGCGGCGTCGCGGCACGCCTCTTCCGCCCGCGGGAACGGGTGGAAGAGGCGTGCCGCCCTGTTCGCCGGGCGTTAACGCGAAGGGGTGGCGTCAGACCTTGGACGTCAGACCGCGGCTGATGGCCTCCTCGCGGAGGCGTTTCAGCGGCAGCGCGGCGCCGTCGCGCTCGATGCGCCAGACGTCCCAGCCGGCGCACGCCCTGGTCCCGGCGACCGCGGCTCCGGCGGCCGACAGGGAATGGTAGGCCTGGCCCGTCGCCGCCACCCTGATCGTCCCGCCCTCCTCGACCGTGGCGAAGTGCATCTCGCCCCTGACCGTACGGAAGATCTTGGCGTTCGGCGCCATCAGACCGAATTTGATCAGGTCGACGACCTCGACGCCGTAGTGGCGGCGGGACCCGGGCTGCTCGGGGGCGGGATCCGGGAGAGGGATCACCGGCAGGCGGAAGCCGAGCCTGACCGGGTTCCAGATCTCCTCGCAGAGGAGCCGGTAGAGGTTCTGCCGCCGTTCGATCTCCCGTACGCCGAACTCCGGGCAGGGCTGGAATGCCCTGTCCAGACCCGAGTCCCTGAGGTAGTGGGTGAACGGGGTGTTGCGCAGTCGGCTCTTGGGGTGCAGGGAGGCCGCGAGCCGGTTCTCCGCGTAGTAGTGCTCGATCTTTCGCTCGTAGGGGTCGTCGCGGAAGCTCGCGTTGACGGACTTGGGCAGGAGCAGCAGGGCACCGAGGCGGTTGCGCCGGATGTAGAACTCCGCGGTGGTCTTGACCTCGGCCCTGTGCCGCTCGAAGCGGTTGGCCCAGACGTGCTCGATCTCGTACTCGCGCGCTCCCCGCAGGAACTCGTACTCGTGGTTTCCCCCCTCGCACTCGCGCTGGACGTGGGCGGTCATCCGGGAGAGCAGGTAGCGGACCAGGCGGCGGTTGTTGGCCCGGAGCCCGAAGGAGGCCAGCTCGCGGAAGTCGTGTTCGAGCAGGGAGGTCTCCCGGCCGAGGACCGTGGCGACGTCGTCGGTGGTCCGGCACATCCGCAGGAGGGGGATGAGCCGGTGGACGATCTCATTGAGGTCGCGGCGCTGCACGGGGAGGTTGTTGACGGACCTGCGCACGTAGACGAGGTCGAGGAACGACGCGACCATCGAGCACTTGCGGGCGAAGACCTCGTCGGAGTCCTCGGGGGAGACGACGGAGAGCAGCAGCGTGAACTGGTTGTCGATGCCGTTGTGGCCGTTGAAGTAGACGCCGGCCAGGGCGGGGGTGAACTCTCGACAGGCGCGGAGCAGCTCGCAGTAGCGCTTCGACACGTTCGTGAGCCGCTGCACGAACGCCTGCGCCTCGGCCACGCGGCCGAGGCCGAGCTGGACGTCGTTGCGCAGGATCCACTCGTGGACGGCTCGCCCGATCTCGGCGGCGTCCGCGGACCCCTCACCGAGATCCGCGTACTGCGCGAGGAGGAACGAGCGGACGTACGCGCTGGGCGTGTTGGCCTCGGGGGAGTCGGTCTCGGAGGTGGTGAGGCGGGCGAGCATGTCGGCCCAGGCCCCGCCGAGGTCCTCGCGCGCCTTCACGTCGACCCGCCGGAAGAGGTGGCCCTTCAGCAGGTCCACGTGGCTCAGCCGGAGCCCTCGGTCGTTCATCGACACGAAGATCTCGCGGCCGTTCTCCTGGTCGAGGGCCCGGATGCCGACCAGGCAGACCCGGTCGAGCAGCCAGTGGACGAAGGGCACCAGGGCCTCGCCGCGCAGCACCTCGGGGAACTCCCCGTCGATCTCCCTGCTCCGGTCGTGCAGGTTGCGCACCGAGACGTGGGCGTTGTCGGGCAGCGTGAACCCCTTGAGACCGTTCCAATCGGTGACCAGGGAGTTGAGCAGCTGCGCGCGGGACAGCTCCTCGGAGCTGCCGACCTTGAAGCTCCGCTTGCCGTGCCGCGCCGTGTAGGTGAGCCGCTCCAGCTCGTCGGCGTCGATCCATCTCTCCTGGTCGAGCAGCAGCTGCCGGAGATAGATCAGCACGAGGTGGAGCGTGGTGACGCGCTGCTGGCCGTCGACGAGGAAGGTGCGGCCCCTGCTCTCGTGGTAGACGTAGGGGCCCAGGAAGTACGGGGCGTAGCGGCCGACCTCCTCGCGGTCGTGCAGGGGTTTCCACTGGCTGAGAAAGCGCTGGCCGAGGTCGTCGATCAGGGTGCCGACCTCGTGGCGGGTCCAGGTGTACTCCCGCTGGTAGTAGTCCAGCGCGAAGGAATTCCGCTCGAACAGCGTGCGGACCGTCACGCCTTCGCCGTGAATAGGACTTTCCACCATGAAGTCGGGGGTGCCTTTCGTCCATCGAGAAGACGACTCATTCGAGAGCCTTTCACCTCGTTTATCACTCCAGGCAGGTGGACGTTACTCATCGCGGCCAAGTCGTGACGTGTCAGGCAGGTAGCCCGAGGGTGCGGGCCTGGCAGCGCATGGCGTGGTCGAAGGCCGCCGCGAGGTCGAGGATCGCGTTGTTGAACTGGCCGAACAGCTCGAAGTTGAGCCAGCCGAACAGGCCGGTCCAGGCGATCAGGCCGCGGACGATCACGTCGTCGGGGACGTCGGGCATCAGCTCGCGCACGCGCGCGGCGTCCTCGTGGAAGGACGGCGGGGCGGGCGGCTGGGTGGTGTCGGGCGGGTTCAGCGCTCCGGCGCGGTGGGCGTCGGAGACGATCCGGCCGTAGACGACGGTGTCGCGGACCGCGGCGGGGACGGTGTCCTGCGGTGCCCGGTAGCCGGGTACGGGTGAGCCGTACAGCAGGGCGTACTCGTGCGGATGGGCCAGCGCCCAGTCCCGTACGGCGTGGCAGACCGCCATCCACCTGCCCCCGTGGTCCTCGGGCGGCACGGCCGCGTCGGCGTTCTCCACGGCCTCGCCGACGGCGTTGTAGCCGTCGATGATCAGGGCCGTGAGCAGGTCGTCCCTGGACGGGAAGTAGCGGTAGATCGCCGACGAGGCCATGCCCATCTCGCGGGCGACCGCGCGCAGGGACAGGCCGCTCGCGCCGTCGACGGCCAGCTGCCGCCGGGCGACGTCTGTGATCTCGCGGGTCAGCTCGGCTCTGACCCTCTCGCGTGCGGTGAGGCTCGAACTCATGCCGCGACCATATCAGAGCACTGAGAACAAAAGAGAGCACTGCTCTTGACGAACACTGCTCTCTAGCGAGAGCATTGCTCTCATAACGGAACGGTGATTCTCAAGGAGCCTCCATGCTGTCCCTGGCCAAGAACCTCAACCTTCTCGTCATGTTCCTGCTGGAGCTGGGCGTGCTGGCCTCCGTCGGTTACTGGGGTTTCGTCGTGGGCTCGGACTGGCCGCTGAAGCTGCTCCTCGGCCTCGGCGGGCCCGCCCTGTTCATCGCGATCTGGGCGATCTTCGGCGCGGCCGGCGGCGCGATGATCCCGCTCACCGGCTTCGCCCGCGTCGTCCTTGAGGTGCTCTGGTTCGGCGGCGGCGCCGTGGCGCTGGTCATGGCGGGCCGCCTCGTCCCCGGAGCCGCCTTCGCCGCCGTCTTCGTCCTCAACGCCGTCCTCCGGCTCGTCTGGAACCAGTGAAGCCGGACACATCGGCGATCAGCGATCAGTGAAGGAAGAGGAATCATGACCAAGCACGTCATCGCGGGAGCCGGTCAGGTCGGCTCCGAGGTCGCCCGGCAACTGGCCGGGCAGGGGCACGAGGTCGTCCTCGTCAGCCGCTCGGGCTCGGGTCCCGACCTGCCGGGAATCCGCAGGGTCGCCGCGGACGTGAGCGACCGCGAGAAGCTGACCGCCCTGACCGGGGGCGCCGCCGTCCTCTACAACTGCGTCAACCCGCGCTACCACGAGTGGGCGCGTGACTGGCCGCCGCTCGCCGCGTCACTGCTGGGAGCCGCCGAGACCACCGGGGCGGGATACGTCATCCTCGGCAACCTCTACGTCTACGCGGCTCCCGACCGGCCGATGCGGGAGAACGACCCGCTGGACCCGCCCAGCGCCAAGGGCGCGATCCGGGTCAAGGTGTGGCGGGACGCCCTGGCCGCGCACGAGGCGGGCCGGGTCAGGGTGACCGAGGTGCGCGGATCCGACTACTTCGGCCCCGGCTGTCTCGACCAGTCGCACCTCGGGGAGAGGTTCGTCCCCGCGCTGCTGGCCGGCAGGACCGTCCGCTTCGCCGGCGACCCCGCCCAGCCGCACAGCTGGACCTACGTGCCCGACGTCGCGCGGACCCTGGTCGCGGCCGGCGAGGGAGACCGCGCCTGGGGCCGCGCGTGGCACGTCCCGACGAACGAGCCGATGTCGGTGCGCGAGGTCGCCGGCCGCCTGTGCGCGCTCGCCGGAGTCCCCGATCCGGGGGTCAAGGCCATGCCCCACTGGCTGCTGCGCGCCGCCGGGCTCTTCTCACCGATGCTCGGGGAACTGGAGGAATTGCGCTACCAGTTCGTCCGCCCCTTCGTCCTCGACTCCGGCGACTCCCAGGCCGCCCTCGGCCTCGCGCCGACCCCGATGGACGAGGCGCTGGCCGCGACGCTCGCCTGGTGGCGCGACCGCCTGGCCGTGGCGGCGTAGCGGAGGACGTCCCACGCCGTACGCGGGGGAGCGCGGGGCACCCCCGCCGGGTGGGATCGGCGGCACGCCGCCCCTGCCGGGGCGGGGCCGCACCCGCCCGAACGGGGAGGCCGGGGCCGCACCCGCCGGGGCGGGGCCGGGGGCACGCCGTACGCTTTGAGCATGAAGATCGCTGTCATCGGCCTCGGGGACATCGCGGAGAAGGCGTACCTGCCGGTCCTGGGCGCGACCCCCGGACTCGACCTCCACCTGTGCACCCGTGACCGCGCCACGCTCGACCGCCTCGGCGACGCCTACCGGGTCGAGCGCCGTTTCTCCTCGGTCGACGAGGTGCTCGGAGCGGGGGTCGAGGCGGCCTTCGTGCACGTCGCGACGGCCGCGCACGCGGAGGTCGTCGAGCCGCTGCTGCGAGCGGGCGTGCACGTCTACCTGGACAAGCCGATCGCCTACACCCTCGCCGAGTCCGAGCGCCTGGTGCGGCTGGCGCGCGAGAGCGAACGGTCGCTGCTCGTCGGCTTCAACCGCCGCAGGGCACCGTCCTACGCGGCACTGCGCGACCTTCCCCGCGACCTGGTGGTGATGCAGAAGCACCGCGCGCGCCACCCCGCCGACCCGCGGACCGTCGTCTACGACGACTTCGTCCACGTCGTGGACACCCTCAGGTTCCTGGTGCCCGGCGAGGTCGAGCACACCGGCATCCGCACCCGGGTCAGGGACGGGCTGCTGGAGTACGTGACGCTGGAGCTGTCCGGGGACGGCTTCACCGCCTTCGGGATCATGAACAGGATGAGCGGTGCGGCCGAGGAGACCGTGGAGGTCACGGGAGGCGGTGCCAGGCGCCGCGTGGTCAACCTGGCCGACGTGATCGACTACACCGGCGGCGAGACCCTCACCAGGCGAGGCGACTGGACCCCGGTCTCCCGGCAGCGGGGCATCGAGCGGGTCTGCCTGGAGTTTCTCGACGCGGTCCGCTCCGGCACCGTCCTCGACGCCGGCGACGCCCTGGCCACCCACGCGATCTGCGAGGACATCGTCACCGCCGCGACCTGATCGAGGCCGGTGAGTCAGGCGGTCGCGGGTCTGACCAGGGTGACGCGCTGGTCGATCTTGGCCCATTTCCTGTCGGCGGAGAGGACCTCGGCATCCATGACGATGCCGGTGGCCAGTACGAGAGCGTCGGGCAGGCGCAGCGCGGAGTGTGTCGCACGGAGCCTGGCCGCCGTGACGGCGACGTCCAGATCGATGGGAACCGGTGTGCCGAACGCGGAGACGAGACGTCTGAGCCGGTCCGTCAGGGCGTGCTCGCCCTGACGGGCGGCGCCCACCAGAATCTCCGAAGACACGATGATGGGGACGACGAGCTTGTCACCACGGAGACGACGCTCCCGAACGGTCTCGGCGGCGACTCTGTGCAGCGAGTCCTTGGGGTCGAAGATCCCCAACAGGACGCAGCTGTCGATGACTACCGGCGCCATTCGTTCCGCAATGCCTGGAGGTCGGTCGCCGCGGAGAGCCCGGGAGCGGAGCCGATCAGGGTCTCGAGGGAATCTTCTTCCTCGTCCTGAACCTCGGTGCCGACCTGCCAAGCCTCCGGAGAGTCCTCAGCGGGAAGCACCATGAATCGGCGCCGTCCGTGCTCGGTGAGGTAGGCGATACCCCGCTCACTGGCCGCACGGGTCAGCTGGTCAAGATGCTCGGATGCCTCGTCGAGGGCTATCTCGAATGCGGGCTCAGCCATGCTCCTAGGTTAATCCCATCGAGATTTGTTCGCACTGGGTTATCTTCTTTTGACGTGGAGTGATCAGGATGTGGGTGTGATCGGCGAGGACATCGTCACCGCCGCGACCTGACCGCCCGCGTCGCGCGCCCCGGTGGCACGACGCGGACGGCCGGCTCGCCGGGTCCCCGCCGGAAAGACGGCGGGACGTCCCCGGTCAGCGTTCGGCCAGGTACCTCCGGCCGAGGGCGCGCAGGCGATCGTGGGCCGACTCGTAGGCGTCCGGACGGCCGAGGGCGGACTTGGGAAGCTTGGCGACCATCGTGTAGTTGGTGTCGCAGACGTTGCCGACCGGGGCCTCGCCGATCTGGCTGACCAGCTGGTAGGCGTCCAGCGGGTCCAGGCCGGTGAGCTCGGAGGCCCAGGTGACCAGGTCGTGCTGGCTGATCCGGTAGGCGTCCTCCAGCGGGCGGGCCGAGCCGGTGGACATCAGGTGGGCGTCGTCCTCCAGGCGGGGCCACGGGGTGCTCACCCCCTTGATCAGCTCCACGGCGACGACGGTGTTCATCGCCGCCTCGACGGCGGTGCCGCACACCTCGCCGTGCCCCTGCCTGGCGTGCCCGTCGCCGATCGCGAAGAGCCCGCCCTCGACGTTGACGCCGAGATAGACGGTCACCCCGGCGCGCAGCTCGGGGGTGTCCATGTTGCCCCCGTGGGCGTCCGGGGTGATCGTCATGCGGGCCTCGGACGCGGCGGGCGCGACGCCGACCGTGCCGTGCATCGGGTCGAGCGGCAGCTCGACCGTGAAGTCGCTCCTGCGGGCGTGGTAGCGGACCACGCCCGCGGCCGTGTCGATGTCGTAGCGCCAGACCAGCTCCTCCAGGGGAGGGGTGAGCATCGCGGTGGTGTGGGTGCCGGTCAGCGCGCCGAAGTGCGGGAACGTGGCCGACACGGCCCAGTCCCTGGCGGGTTCGATGGAGACGAAGTGCAGCGCGAGCGTGTCGCCGGGCTCGGCCCCCTCCACGTGGAAGGGCCCGGTGACGGGGTTGAGGTAGGGGAACTCGCAGACCCGCGAGGGCAGGTCGTCGACCGAGGTCACCAGGCCGCCGAAGCAGTCCTCGGTGTACGTCTCGACGATGGAGCCGGGGGCGACCCTGGCCACCGCGGGCCGCCCGCCGAAGGTGTAGCTGAGGTCCTCGGGCGCGGGGCGGTAGGAGAAGACGTTCATCGCGCGCCCTCCGGGGGAAGCGGGGCGGAACCGCGTTCCGCGACGGGAAGGGCGGAGGGGGCGCGGAGGGAGCCGGGCCCCTCCCCGACCTCCTGGAAGATCTCGAACACGGTTCTGCCCTCGCATGTTGTCGGGTCGGTGGGACGGGGGTCGTGGGCTCTCAGGGCTTGCCGGCCGTGTCGGGTGCCTCCGGGGTGTCGACGAGTCCGGCCAGGGTGGGCCGACGGCCCGTGGCGTAGGAGACGCCCAGCACCACCAGGCCGACGCCGAACCAGACGATGCCGAGCGTCTGGGCCGCGATGCTGGCGTTGATCACGACGTAGAGCAGGATCGCGAAGCCGAGCACCGGGGCGACGAGGTGCCGCCACAGGTCGCGGCTGCCCCGGCGCACGACGTAGTGGACGACCACCGACACGTGCAGCGCGAGGAAGGCGGTCATCGCCCCGAAGTTGACCAGCCCGCTGATCAGCGTGATGCCGTCGTCGCGGGTGGTCAGGTAGAGCCCGACGATCAGGGAGACCGCGGCCACCACGAGGGTGGCGTTGACGGGCACCCGGTGCTTGGGGTCGATCTTGGCCAGGAAGGAGGGGAGCTGGCGGTCGCGGGCCATCGCGAACAGCAGCCGGGAGGTGGCGGCCTGGGCGACCAGGGAGTTGGCGAAGCCCCAGGCGATGGCGGTGGCGACCGCGGTCAGCACGCTGAGCCAGTGGCCCCCGGCGAACGCGGCCATGTCGTAGAAGGCGGTGCCCGCCGGGTCGCCCTCGGTCAGCAGGCGGGCCCGGTCGGGGGTGAGCAGCGCGGCCACCCAGGTCTGCGCGATGAACAGCACCCCGGCCAGGCCAAGCGCCGCGACCATGGACCTGCCGAGCCGCCGCGAGTCCTCGCGGCTCTCCTCGGCCATCATCGAGATGCCGTCGAAGCCGAGGAAGGACAGCACCGCGATCGAGACCGCGCCGAAGACGAGCGACCAGGAGAAGGTCGAGGAGTCGAACAGCGGGCTGAGCGCGCCCGCCTGGGCCTTGCCCTGGGCCAGGGCGACCACCCCGACGACCATGAAGATCGCCAGCACGATGAGCTCGCCGATCAGCATGATCTTCGTGATCCGCGCGGTCATCTGGATGCCCGTGTAGTTCACGACCGTGTTGAGCACCACGAACACGATCAGCCAGCCCCAGACGGGGATGGCGGGCACGAAGGAGGCCATCGCCGCGCTCGCGATGAGATAGAGCAGGGCGGGCACCAGCACGTAGTCGAGCAGGATCACCCACCCGGCCAGGAAGCCGACGGGCGCGGCGATGCCGCGGCCCGCGTAGGTGTAGACCGATCCGGCCATCGGGAACGCGCGGGCCATCTGCGCGTACGAGAGCGCGGTGAAGGCCATCGCGACCATGCCGATGGCGTACGCGAGGGCGACCATGCCCCCCGAGGCCTGGAAGACGCCGCCGAAGATGCCGAACGGCGCGATCGGGACCATGAAGATCAGGCCGTAGACGAGCAGGTCGGTGAAGCTCAGTGACCTGCGGAGTTCCTGTCGGTAGCCGAATTGCTCCAGTGAGGGATCGGTTGTCATGTACGGCTCCTTGAAGTGGCTGCAGCCGTACCCTAGAACCTTTCTTTTCAAAGGAAAAGTTTCCAGTCGAACGTTTTTGTCCGACCTTGACCCGCCGCACATCCGGGGCCGGTACGGAACCGCCGCACCCGCCGGCGAGCCACTGCCGCAGGTCCGGAACCGGGCCCGTCCCCCAGGCCTCGACCCCGTACGGGCCCTAGAGACGTTCGGCGTACCAGGTCGGAGACTCGCCGAACATGTCCTTGAAGTCCCGGACGAAGTGCGCCTGGTCCGCGTACCCGAGTTCGGTCGCCAGTCCCGCCCAGTCCGCCGGCGCGCCCCGCGCCAGCCGCTCGGTGACCTCGTGCAGCCGGTAGCGGCGGATCACCCATTTCGCACCGATGCCGACGTAGTCGGCGAACAGCCGCTGCAGTTCCCGGACACTGGTCTCGGCGTGGTTGGCCAGCGTGGTGACCCTGGTGATCTCCGGATTGGCGGCGATCGTCGCGACGATCCCCGCGGCTCGCTCCACCTTGGCGTCGCGCTCGGGCAGCCGCGCCCTGAGGAAGTCCTCGACGGCCGCGACGTCGACCGGGTCCGGCAGGTCACCGGTGAACACCTGGCGCGCGTCGAGGGACCGGTTCGTGATCGTCGAGACGGGCGCACCCAGGAACGGCCGGAATCCCCCCGGCCGGAACGCCACCCCGAATACGCCGCCCCTGCCTTCCAGCACCTTGATCTGATGCCCGTCACAGATGCCCTGCACCGTCGCGCCGTTGTCACGGAAGGTCAGGTGCACATTGGGGTACGGCACGACCAGCTGCCGGTAGGGCTCGGCGTAGTCCCACGAGACCACCCAGTAGCGCTCGACGTACGGCGCCAGATCGGGCGACGGCCTCGGAAAGGCGTGGCGCTGGAACCTCGTCCACGCACCGGCGAGCTCACGGATGTCCCTGGACATGCGGCCGAGCCTATGTCGCGTTTGTTCAATACACCCGTCGCGCGAGGTGCTTTCCTTGACGCCATGCATGACAGAGAGCTGATGATCCGCGCGGCCGCGCCCCTGACGGAGATCATTCACATCATCGAGCCGGACCGGCTGAGTGCCCCGACCCCGTGCTCCGAGTACGACGTGCGCAAGCTGATCAACCACCTGCTGTTCTGGGGACCGTCGCTCGAGGCGGCCGCGCGCAAGGAGACCGTACCGCCACCGGCCGGGAGCGAGAAGGACGTGGACCTGACCGAAGGGGACTGGGCGGCCGCCCTCGACATCCACGTCAAGCGCACCGTGGCCGCCTGGAGCCGTCCCGCCGCGTGGGAGGGGACGACGCACATGGGCGGCCCGATGGAGCTGCCGGCGTCGCTGGTCGGAGGCATGGTGGTGGGGGAGCTGGTCGTGCACGGCTGGGACCTGGCGCGGGCGATCGACCGGCGCCCGGCCTGGGACGACGACCTTGTCGCGTACCTGCACGACGAGCTGGCCAAGAACGCCGCGCAGGGGCGGGAGATGGGCGTCTACGGGCCGGAGGTCGCCGTCCCGGCCTCGGCGTCGCCGCTGGACCGCATGCTCGGCCTCATCGGCCGCGACCCCGCCTGGACCCGCTGAGAACACCGCGCGGGGTTGTCCCGCGGGTTCGAGGTCCTCCGCCCGCCTGAGGATCCGACGTCCGTACCGGCCCTAGCGGACGATGTCGAAGTCCAGCCCGTCGGCCCGGCCGATGTGGGCCTGCCGCCGCACCCCGCGTCCGCGCAGGGTCAGCCGCCCCCGCGCGGTGACGATGGAGGTGCCGTCGGCGATCGCGTCCACCTCGGGCACGGCGAGCGTCCCGGCGCGCGAGCCGAGCGCGGCGAGCATCAGCACCGCCTCGTAGCAGCCCTGCCCGTGCCCGTTGAGCAGCGGCGCGGTCGAGCCGAACCGGCGGATGTAGCGCTCGCCGAGGCTCAGGCTGTCGTCGGTGCCCAGGCTCGCGAAGTAACCCATCGCCCCGTACAGCTCGCCGGTGGCGTCGCCGCCGATGCCGAGCAGGCCGTGCTCCTCCAGCGCGCCGCAGAGCCGCGGCCAGGACAATCCGGCCGCCGCGAAGGCCCGGTTGAAGGCGACCAGGTCGCTGCCCACCAGGCTGAGCAGCACCGCGTCGGGCCGGCCGGCCACCAGCCTCTCCAGGGCCGGGGAGAAGTCGCGGGCGCCGTACGGCACCAGGAGCTCGCCGACGACCCCGACGTCCCGCGCGGCGAGGTGGCGGCGGGCCGCCCCGTGGACCAGGCGCGGCCAGACGTAGTCGTTGCCGAGCAGGAACCACCTGCGCGCCCGGCGGCGGTCGATCAGCCAGTCGAGGCCGGGCCGCAGCTGGCGGGCGGGGGTCTCGCCCAGGAAGTAGACCCCCGGCGCGTGACCGCCCCCCTCGTACGGCGGCGCGTAGACGAACGGCACCCTGCCGGCCAGCGCCCGGACCACCTCGATCCTGACGTCGCTGCCGTGGGTGCCGACCACGGCGTCGATCGCGCCCCAGCGCGCGAGCCCCGCCACCTCGGCGGCCACCTGCGCCGCCGGGCGGCCGCCGTCGACCAGGACCAGCTCCACCGGCCTGCCGAGCATCCCGCCCGCGAGGTTCACCTCGTCGGCGGCGAGGATCGCGCAGTTGATCGCGCACGGCCCCACCAGGCCGAGCACGCCGGAGATCGGCACGACCAGCCCGACGCGCAGCGCGTCCCCCGGGAGCAGCTGGGCTTCCAGGGGTTCTATGACGGGTGTGATGGCTTCTGCCACACAGACGAGTATCCTCCGGAATGGATGGGTACGGCAGTCCCGTTACTCGGACGGGACACGGATCGTGACGCAGACGGGAGCTCCATGTGGTGACGACCGGGCTGGGATCCTCGCTCGCCTACCTCCTCAGCAGGGCCGAGCGCAGCGTCAACCGGGGACTCGCCGCAGCGGTGACCGCCCAGGACGTCTCCGTCGAGCAGTGGCGCATCCTGCGTGCCCTCGCCGACGGCCGGGGGCACTCGATGGGCGACCTGGCCGAGGCCGTGCTGATGCCGCACCCGACGCTGACCAAGGCCATCGACCGGCTCATCGACCGCTCCCTCGTCTACCGGGGTCACGACCCGGGCGACCGCCGCAAGGTCGCCGTCTTCCTCGCCGACCGCGGGTCCGAGCTGCTGGCCCGGGTCGAGGGCGGGGTGGCCGAGCACCATCGGCTGATCGAGGCGGTCTACGGCACCGAGCGCACCGAGCGGCTCATGCGGGATCTGGAGGGGCTGGTCACCGCCCTGGACGACTCGCCGGCTGTCCCGTCTCCGGTGGTCCCGGGCGCTCAGGGCGGTCCCGGCCGCCCGTGACGCGCCGGGGTCGGCGGCGTCGGAGCCCATGCGCGCCCTGATCCGCGGGGACCGCGCCGCGCTCCGGTCCACGGCTTCGTCAGGCCCCACGACACGCCCTCTCACGGCCTCAGGAGTGCAGCCCGCGCCCGGTGGGTCTCGGCGACACGGCCGGCACCGATCACGGCCTCAGGAGTGCAGCCCGCGCGCCCGGTGGGCCTCGGCGACCCGGCCGACACCGATCAGATGGGCCGCCTGTCGCAGGGTGATCCCGTGCTCGGCGGCGACCGTCGCGGTCGTGTCGAACGCGTCCTCCACGATGCCGCGGAGCCTCGCGTCGACCTCGCGCGCGCTCCACGAGCGCGCCTGCATGTGCTGCAGCCACTCCAGGTAGGAGACGATCACGCCGCCCGCGTTGGCCAGGATGTCGGGGACCACGGTGACGCCCGCGTCGGCGAGGACGCGGTCCGCCCCGGGCGTGGTGGGGGAGCTGGCACCCTCCACGACCAGACCGGCCCTGATCCGGGTGGCGTTCTCCTCGGTGATCGCCCCTTCCATCGCGGCGGGGACGAGCACGTCCACGTCGAGCTCCAGCAGCTCCTCCCACGACAGCGCGTCCGCCCGACGGTAGCCGCGTACGCCGCCGGTCTCCTCCGACCACGTCCGCAGGTCGTCGACGTCCAGGCCGGAGCGGTCGATCACGGCCCCGGTGCGGTCGGAGACGGCGACCACCAGGCAGCCCGCGTCGGCGAGGTAGCGCGCGGCCGGGGCGCCGACCTTGCCGAAGCCCTGGATCGCGACGGTGCGGCCCTCGGGGGAGCCGTCCAGGGCCCTGAGCGTGGCGATCCGCACGCCGCGAGAGGTGGCACCGGCCCGGTCGGGCGCGCGGCCGGGGGTCACGGGACCGCCGATCGTCACGCCGGGCACCGGGTAGCCCGCGTTCACCGAGTAGGTGTCCATGATCCAGGCCACGGTCCGCTCGTCGGTCCCGACGTCGGGGGCCGGGACGTCCCTCTCGGGACCGATGATCGGCAGGACCTCGTTGACGTAGCGCCGGGTGACCCGTTCCAGCTCGCGGGCGCTCAGCGAGGCGGGGTCCACCGAGACGCCGCCCTTGGCGCCCCCGTAAGGGATGCCGGCCAGCGCGCACTTCCACGTCATGCCCATGGCCAGGGCGGTGACCTCGTGGACGTCGGTGCGGGGGTGGAAGCGGATGCCGCCCTTCGCCGGGCCCCGGGTAGTGTTGTGCTGAACCCGGAAACCCTGCACGACGTCCATCCGGCCGTCCTCGCGGCGGACCGGGACCGAGACGGCGAGTGAGCGGCGGGGAGTGGCGAGCATGGCGCGCAGGCTGTCGTCCAGGTCCAGCCGGTCGGCCGCCTGGCCGAGCCGGAACAGCGCGGAGTCGAGGGCCTGCCGGCCCGGGCTGACCGGAGCGGTGGCGGCCGGCGTCGTCGACGGCACCGTGAGCGTTGTCAAGGCAAACCTCCGTACGGTGAGCGGAGCGCCCTTGCTCCACTCGGGGCACATGGTCACGATCAGAGTAGGTGCGGTTTTTTGCCCCCAAGGACGGACCGTGTTTCGTTCTGATGACTGATCACCGGGCCTGTTCGCGAGCACGCGAACAGGAGGTGCGTTGTTATCCGCCGGTCCTCTTGGGCAATCTGGGGGTAACACGCAGATTTGGCAGTCTCCGGTCATGGATTCTTGCCGTTGTGCAGTGGCTGAGGGGATGAACGTGCCGGAACTTGTGGTCGGACCGATGCTGCGTTATGTCGACGAGACGAGCGCGTCGGTGTGGGTGGAGACGAGCGAGCCGTGTGAGGTGACGGTCGAGGTCGGCGGCGTGCGCTCGGAGGCCAGGACGTTCACCGTCCACGGCCACCACTACGCGATCGTCGACGTGGAGAGCGGCGGGACCTACGAGGTGCGCCTGGGCGGGGAGACCGTGTGGCCGCTGCCCGACCAGCCGCCGAGCCGCATCCGCCTGCTCGGCCCGGAGGGCCCGAACCGCGTCATGTTCGGCTCCTGCCGGACCAGCGTGCCGCACGACCTCGTCTACACGATCTCCCACGGGGTGGACGTGCTGCGCGCGTACGGCGGCACCCTGCCGGACGCGCCCGACGAGCGCTGGCCCGACCTGCTGCTGCTCCTCGGCGACCAGGTCTACGCCGACGAGCCGTCCGCCGAGATGCTGGAGTTCATCGCGAGCCGCAGGGACACCGACCCGAAGAAGGAGATCGCCGACTTCGAGGAGTACGCCGAGCTGTACCGCCTGGCGTGGACCGACCCGGAGATCCGCTGGCTCCTCTCCACCGTGCCCACCGCGATGATCTTCGACGACCACGACCTGCGCGACGACTTCAACACCTCCATCTCCTGGCGTACGGCGATGGAGGACGTCCCCTGGTGGCGGCACCGGGTGGTCTCCGGGATCGGCGCCTACTGGGTCTACCAGCACCTGGGCAACATGTCGCCGGCGGAACGCGCCTCCGACGAGGTGCTCAGCAAGGTGTGCGCGGCCGAGGGGGACGGCGCCGAGGTCCTCGACGTCTTCGCCGAGCACGCCTACGACGTCCCCGCCGACAGCCGGTGGAGCTACGCCCGCGACCTCGGCGACACCCGTCTGATCATGCTCGACTCCCGCTGCTCCCGCCAGCTCGACCCCAGGGACCGGCGCATGATCGATCCGGTGGAGTGGGAGTGGCTCACCGAGCAGCTCCGCAGGGACGGCGCGAAGCGCTTCGTGATCGGCTCCTCGGTGCCGTTCCTGCTCCCGGCGGGCATCCACCACATCCAGAACTGGAACGAGGCCCTGGCCCAGGGCGCCTGGGGCAAGACCGTGGCCCGCTGGTCGGAGACCCTGCGCCAGGCCGTCGACCTGGAGCACTGGGCGGCCTTCCGCCGCTCGTTCGAGGACCTGTCCAAGCTGCTGATGGGGCTGGGAAAGCCGGTGATCATGCTTTCCGGCGACGTGCACTACTCCTACGTGGCCAAGGCGCGCGGGCTTCCCATCTACCAGCTGGTCTGTTCCCCGATCCGCAACCCGCTGAGCCGCACCCTCCGCCTGGCCAACATCGTCGCCCAGTTCGGCATCGCCACCCTGGTCGGCCGCTCGCTCTCCCGCGCGGCGAAGATCCCCAAGCCGCCGTTCAAGTGGCGGATCACCAACGGCCCGTGGTTCTCCAACGCGGTGGCGATCCTCTCCCTGGACACCGCCCCCACGTCGGTCCGCTGGGACACCGCCACGGGCACCGAGGTCTCGGAGATCACCGTCGTGGAGCTGGAGGAGGACTCCTCCGTCCGCTAGAGGCCCCGGGATTCCGGTGCGGCGCGTCCCCTCCGGGGCGCGGGCCGCACCGGAGGGGTCACCGTGCGAGCTCCGCCAGGACCGCGCCGAGCTGGTCGACCGCCCACAGGAGGTCCTCCTCGGAGACGACGATCGGCGGGGCGAGGCGGATGGTCGAGCCGTGGGTGTCCTTGGCCAGGACGCCGTGGGCCATGAGCGCCTTGGAGACCTCCCGCCCGCTCGCCAGCGACGGGTCGATGTCGACCCCCGCCCACAGGCCGCGCCCGCGCACGGTGATCACACCCTGGCCGATCAGCCCGCGCAGCCTCTCGTGCATGACCTCGCCGAGTTCCCTGGCCCGCGCCTGGTACTCGCCGGTGCCGAGCAGCTCGATGACCGCGTTGGCGACCGCGCAGGCGAGCGGGTTGCCGCCGAAGGTCGAGCCGTGCTGGCCCGGCCTGATCACGCCGAGCACGTCCTCGTTCGCGGTGATCGCCGAGACCGGGACGACGCCGCCGCCCAGGGCCTTGCCCAGCACGTAGACGTCGGGGACGACGCCCTCGTGGTCGCAGGCGAAGGTCTCGCCGGTGCGGCCGAGACCCGACTGGATCTCGTCGGCGATCATCAGGATGTTCTCCGCGGTGCACAGCTCGCGGACCTGGGTGAGGTAGCCGTCCGGCGGCACCAGCACCCCGGCCTCGCCCTGGATGGGCTCCAGCAGCACCGCGACGGTGTTGGCGTCGACGGCCTCGCGGATCGCCTCGACGGAGCCGTACTTCACGATCCTGAAACCGGGGGTGTACGGGCCGAAGCCGCCGCGGGCGTCGGGGTCGGTGGAGAAGCCGACGATCGTGGTGGTCCGGCCGTGGAAGTTGTCCTCCATCACGATGATGTTGGCCTGCTCGGCGGCCACGCCCTTGACCTCGTAGCCCCACTTGCGGGCCACCTTGATCGCGGTCTCCACGGCCTCGGCGCCGGTGTTCATCGGCAGGACCATGTCCTTGCCGGTGAGGTCGCCCAGCCCGGCGGCGAAGGTGGCGAACTGGTCGTGGAAGAAGGCGCGGCTGGTCAGGGTGAGCCGCGACAGCTGCTCCTGCGCCGCTGCGATGATCTTCGGGTTGCCGTGCCCGAAGTTCAGGGAGGAGTAGCCGGACAGGCAGTCGAGGAACCGTCTGCCCTCCACGTCGACGACCCAGGCGCCCTGCGCCTCGCGGATCACGACGGGCAGGGGGTGGTAGTTGTGCGCGCTGCGGCGCTCGCTCAGCTCGATGAAGTCTTCGGTGCCGGTCATCCGATGTCCGCCCCTCCCTGGTTCGCCTGGTCCGTGGTCCTCATGCCGCGCGCCGTCCCCGGATCTCCAGCGTGCAGCACTTGGGGCCGCCGCCCGCCTTGCGAAGCTCCGACAGGTCCACCGGGATGACCTCGAGGCCACGGCGCTTGAGTTCGAGCTGCAGGTCGGCGGCCTCGGCGTTGATCACCACGTTGACGCCGTCGCTCACGGCGTTGAGGCCCAGTACGGCCGCGTCGTCCTCGCTCGCGACGACGGCGTCGGGGAAGAGGACGCGGAGCACCTCCTGGCTCCCCGGCGAGAAGGCCCCTGGGAAGTATGCCACGTTATGTCCGTTTAGCGGGAAGAGTGCGGTGTCCAGGTGGTAGAACCGGGGGTCCACCAGCTGCAGCGTCACCACCGGGCGGCCGAGGAACTCCTGGGCCTCCTTGTGCGCGGTGATGTCGGTGCGGAACCCGGTCCCGGCCAGCACCAGGTGGTCGAGCGTGAGGAAGTCGCCCTCGCCCTCGTTGGTGAAGGCCGCTTCGTGGACCCGGTCGTAGCCGTTGTCGACGAACCACCTCAGGTACGCGGGTCCCTCGGCCGCGCGCTGCGGGTGGGTGAACCGCGCGCCGTACACGCGGCCGTCCACGACCAGCGCGCCGTTGGCGGCGAAGACCATGTCCGGCAGGCCCTCCACCGGGTCGATGAGGCTGACGCGGTGCCCGAGCTCCTCGTAGGCGCTCCTGAGGGTCTCCCACTGCCTGATCGCCACCTCGCGGTCGGCGCCGGACTCGGGATGCATCCACGGGTTGATCGCGTACTCGACCGCGAAGTGGTCGGGCCGACACATCAGGTAGTGCCTCGTCATGGATAACCCCGCAGGTAAAGGTCGTGGTGACAGCCGCCGTCACGGTCTCGACGGCGGTGCCATCAGCCTAGGAACAGCGTTCTCGCAGGCCAAGGGGCTGTGTTTGCGTGCTGACGCGGGTTTCTTGCGTGTTTCACGTCAGAAACGTCGATTCGTTGTGCGGGGCGATGAACGGCTCGCTGCGCGAGGTGACCAGGGGGGCCTCGATCAGGCGGGAGAGCACGATGGAGCTCTTGGTCCGCACCACGAACGGCTCCGCGGCGATGCGCTCGATCACCCTCTCCACGTGCCGCACGTCGGTGGCCCTGATGTGCAGCAGGGCGTCGGCCTCGCCGGTGATGGTGCACGCCGAGACGACCTCGGGATGGCGGCCGACGGCCACCCCGATCTCCGACGGCGAGGTCTTGCCCGCGCAGAACAGCTCCACGTAGGCCTCGGTGGTCCAGCCGAGCGCCGCGGGCTCCACCCGGGCGGTGAACCCGGTGATGGCGCCGGTCTCGCGCAGCCGGTCCACCCGGCGTTTCACCGCCGACGCCGACAGGCCCACCCGCTGCCCGATCTCCGCGTACGTGGCGCGGGCGTCCTCGACGAGCGCCTCGATGATGTCGCGATCCAGCCTGTCCAGTTCCACGCAGACCTGTATACCGCCTGGATCGGCGCGGGTTCGCGGTGGGCGGCGGTGGCGTGGCCCGGATACCCCGGATACACGGCCCGGACACACGAATGCCGCCGGGCAGATCATCTGCCCGGCGGCATTCGCCGTTCGCGAGGTTCGGTCAGGTCTGGTCGGCTTCGCCGGTGGCCTGTTCCTGGGCCTCCTCGGGGGAGGTCTCCAGGTCGTCGCTCGCCTGGGCGGCGTTCGCCGTCTGCTTGTCCAGGCCGACCCAGCTCGTCACGCTCTCGACCGCGAACAGCACGCCGAGGTAGAGCGTGAGGGCGGCCAGCACCCACGTCAGCACGCCCAGCGCGGCACCGGCGCCGACCAGCAGCAGCCGGAGCTCCCAGCCCAGCCCGGCCTGGAACACCCAGGGAGCCGGCCAGATGCTCTGCCGCGTCCGGTACACCGTGTCGTAGGTGTGGTAGCCGATCACGTAGATCAGCACGTACAGCAGCCACTTGGGCGCGTCGGCCGCCAGGCCGATCAGGATGATCGTGAGGAACTCGGCCGCCCGGATCAGCGGCGGCGCCAGCCAGTCGAGCTTGCCGAGGTGGTCGCGGGCCGCGGTGGGCAGCACCAGGACGATCATGACCAGCACCGGGACGAGCAGGATCGGCCCGTCCGTCAGCATCCCGGTCACGGCCATCGCGATGATCGCCAGCAGCGCGGCGAGCGAGGCGGGCACCGGGGGCAGGCCCGGTCCGACCTTGCCGCGCAGCAGCGTGACCAGCGGGCCGTCGTCGCGGTAGGCGAGCAGCCGGGCGGTCTGCACGCGCAGCCGCTCCTCGTACGGGTCCGGAGCGGGGACGGTCTGCGGCTGGGTGATCATGCGAGAGACCTCATCAGGCGTCCGGTGAGCGAGTAGGCGGCCCCGATGCCGCCCCAGATGATCAGTGTCAGGAAGGTGATCCTGGCGTCGAACAGGGCGCTGACGATCGCGATGGCGGCGAAACGCTCGCCGATGGGGAACACGATCATCTTGCGGGCCCAGTGCACGGCCCGGTACCTGCCGGCCCTGCCCCACATCTTCAGCAGGCTGCGGATCCCGCTGGTCGTGGCGTTCTTGCGCTGCTCGAGCGCCTGGCGCAGGCCGGTGTCGGCGCTGACCGACAGCGGCACCGAGGGCAGCGGCGACGGGGGCTTGCGCCGGTTCGCCGCGCCGTAGGAGAAGTCGAGGAGGTGCTTGATGGACTGCACGCCGAGTGCGATCAGCGCCAGCGTCCAGACGTCGCCGACGCCGGAGACCGCCGCGCCGACCGCCAGGCCCGCGAAGACCACGTACTCCTTGAACCGGTCGAACGTGGCGTCCAGCCACGCCCCCAGCACGCCGAACTTGCGGGCGTACCGCGCGACCTGGCCGTCCACGCAGTCGAAGACGAACGCGAAGTAGATCAGCACGCCGCCCGCGACCATCCCGGCCCGCTCGCCGGTGGCGAAGCACAGCGCCGCCGCCACGCCCAGCGCGATCGAGATCAGCGTGACCTGGTTGGGGGTGAGCCCCCGCCTGGCCGCCCAGCGGGCGATGAAGCGGGAGTAGGTGCTGACGAAGTACGTGGTGAAGAAGCCGTCGGCGCCCTTCACCGCGTTGTTCAGCCGAGCCTTGTCCTCGTTGAACGTGGACATCTCGGCGAGCGCCTCGGCGGCCTGCTCGGGAGAGGACACCCGGCGGAAGAACAGGTCGCGGCGGCCGCGGATGCCGACGGAGACGCCCTTGCGCACCAGGCCCAGGACCAGCAGCTGGACCAGGTCGTCGTCAGGACCCAGCAGGTGGGCCATGTCGGCCAGCTCGCGGGCGGCCTCGGCGAGGACGGGCGCGTGCTTGTGGTGCAGGTGCAGCGGGCCGAGCAGGACCGAGTTGGGCCTGGTCACCCCGTGGAAGGCCGAGCCCACCGAGATGACCCGGGACTTGCGGGCGCGCACCCGGACGGGCAGGCCCTCCAGTCTCCGGTCGCCGATCTCCGGCAGAGCCTCGTCGATCGGGACGTCGGGGACGATGACGTCGCCGTTCTCGTCCTCCTCCCGCGGCTCCTTGGTGATCAGCGCGAGGGCTCCGCGCTTCGACTTGGTGATCTGGTAGATCAGCTCGTCGTGGATCAGCGAGTTGGTCGGCAGGAAGAGCAGGTTCTCGGTGGCGCCCTCGACCGCGTCGGCCACGGCGCGCAGGTCGCCGGCCAGGTCGGAGGTCTCGACCAGGCTCCCGGGGAAGCCCCGGTGGGCGGCGGCGTCGCCCGAGCGGACGATCGTCACCGGCTGGGGGTCGAGTGAGGCGAGCTGGCCGTGCAGCTTGCCGATCACCGTGGGGCAGCCGGGAAGCGCGGGCAGGGTCAACGCGGCGGGCGTCGCCTGGCCGGGAGCGGCATCGGGGCCGGGCGATGAGCCCAGCAGGACCACGCGGGGCATGGCACCCTTTCGTGCGGAGACGGGTGTTGAGGCGGTGTAACCGGGGGCGGCATTTCGCCAGAGGCCAAAGTTTAGTGAGTTTTGGGTGAACAACACGCACCGGTGATCTATCCGTGTCGTTTGATCATGGTTCCACCTCTGCCAAGTGAACGGTCCCACTACACTGTGCGGGTGAGTCTGTACCGTGACGACGGCATCGTGCTGCGCACCCACAAGCTGGGCGAGGCCGATCGCATCGTCACCGTCCTGACCCGGCGGATGGGCAAGATCCGGGCCGTCGCCAAGGGGGTCCGGCGGACAACATCACGATTTGGGGGCAGGCTCGAGCCGTTCACCCACGTCGACCTCCAGCTCCACACCGGCCGCACGCTCGACATGATCACCCAGGCCGAGACCATCCGGCCGTACGGCGAGCCGCTCGTCTCCGACTACCCGCGCTACACGGCGGGCACCGCGATGCTGGAGACCGCCGACCGCCTGGTCATGGGGGAGAAGGAGCCCGCGCTGCGCCAGTTCCTGCTTCTCGTCGGCGGCCTGCGCACGCTCGGTGCGGGTGAGCACGAGGCGAGGCTCGTCCTGGACGCCTACTTCCTGCGCTCCCTCGCCGTCGCCGGGTACGCCCCGGCCCTGGAGGCCTGCGCCCGGTGCAAGGCCGTCTCGGTGCGGGCCTTCGCCATCGTGGCCGGGGGCGTGGTGTGCGGGAGCTGCCGTCCCGCGGGCGCCGCGGTGCCCGAGGGGGAGACCCTCGCCCTGATGGTGGCGCTGCTCAAGGGCGACTGGCTCACCGCGGACGCCTCCGTCGCCCGGCACCGCGCCGAGTGCAGCGGCCTGGTCGCGGCCTACCTCCAGTGGCACCTGGAACACGGCATACGCTCTCTTCGACACGTAGAAAGGGAGCTCGCCACGTGAACGTCCGCCCACCCGTCCCGCATCCCTCCGGCGCCACCCCGCCCCCGATCCCGCGTGACCTCGTGCCCCGGCACGTGGCGATCGTGATGGACGGCAACGGGAGGTGGGCCAAGCAGCGCGGCCTGCCCCGCACCGAGGGGCACAAGGCGGGCGAGGCGTCGCTCTTCGACGTGATCGAGGGCGCGATCGAGCTCGGCATCCCCTACCTGTCGGCCTACGCCTTCTCCACGGAGAACTGGAAGCGCTCCCCCGACGAGGTCCGCTTCCTGATGGGTTTCAACCGCGACGTCATCCGCCGCCGCAGGGACCAGCTCCACGCGATGGGCGTGCGGGTCCGCTGGGCGGGCCGCCCCGGCCGGCTGTGGCGGAGCGTCATCCAGGAGCTGCGCGACGCCGAGGAGATGACCGAGGGCAACTCCACGCTCACCCTGCAGTTCTGCGTCAACTACGGCGGCCGCGCCGAGATCGTGGACGCCGCCCTGCGCCTGGCGCAGGACATCGCCGACGGGCGGGTGAAGCCGGGCCGGGTGAAGGAGGAGACCTTCGCCCGATACCTGGACGAGCCGCAGATCCCCGACGTCGACCTGTTCGTACGGTCCTCCGGCGAGCAGCGCATCTCCAACTTCCTGATCTGGCAGACGGCGTACGCCGAGATGGTCTTCCTCAACCGTCTCTGGCCCGACTTCGACCGCCGCGATCTGTGGGAGGCCTGCGAGACGTACGCCAAGCGCGACCGGAGATACGGGGGAGCGGTGCCGAACGCGGTCCCCTCCGCGCGGGACGCCTCGGGTGTCCCGGGTGCCGCAGCGGAATGATGTTATGTTCCGGGTGACGCCGGCTCGCTGAGAGGTGCCCCCGGATGACTGTCAGGATCGAACGCGACGGGCCCGTCACCACCGTCGTGCTCTCCAGGCCCGAGGTCCGCAACGCCGTCGACGGCCCCACGGCCCGGGCGCTCGCCGACGCCTTCCGCGACTTCGACGCCGACCCCGGCGCGGCGGTGGCCGTGCTGTGGGGCGAGGGGGGCACGTTCTGCGCGGGAGCCGATCTCAAGGCCGTCGCCGAGGGCCGCGCCAACCGGGTGGATCCCGAAGGCGACGGGCCGATGGGGCCCACCCGGATGCGGCTCGGCAAGCCCGTGATCGCGGCCGTCGCCGGGCACGCGGTCGCCGGAGGGCTGGAGCTGGCTCTCTGGTGTGACCTGCGGGTGGCCGAGGAGGACGCGGTGTTCGGGGTCTTCTGCCGCCGCTGGGGCGTCCCGCTGATCGACGGCGGCACCGTCCGGCTGCCGCGGCTGGTCGGGACGGGACGGGCGATGGACATGATCCTCACCGGCCGTCCGGTGGCCGCCGCGGAGGCCCTCGGCATGGGGCTGGTCAACCGGGTGGTGCCGGCCGGCACCTCGCGCGCCGCCGCCGAGAACCTGGCCGCCTCCATCGCGCGCTTTCCCCAGGAGTGCATGCGCGGCGACCGCATGTCGGTGCTGGAGCAGGAGGGGCTTCCCGAGCCGGAGGCCATGGCGGGGGAGCTGCGCCACGGCCTGAACGCCCTGCCCGGCGCGGTGGCCGGGGCGTCCCGCTTCGCCGCGGGGGCCGGCCGCCACGGCGACTTCGGCGCTCCGTGACCCGCGGTTCCCGGCCGGGTGCCGGGGTCGCGCCCCTCCGCGTCGCCCCGGCTCAGGCCTTGACCTCACGCAGGCGGCCGGTCTCCACCTCGTAGACGAAGCCGCGCACCGAGTCGGTGTACGGGATGAAGGGGTCGTTCCTGATCCGGTAGAGGGACTGGACGACGTCCTCGTCGAGGTCGGTGAAGGCCTCGGCCGCCCAGTCGGGCTTGATCCCGACCTCGGCCTGGATCTGCCGCTTGAAGTCGTCGTCGGTGAAGGTGAGCATGCCGCAGTCGGTGTGGTGGATGAGGATGATCTCCCTGGTGCCGAGCAGGCGCTGGCTGATGGCCAGGCTGCGGCGCTCGTCGGCGGTCACCACGCCGCCCGCGTTGCGGATGACGTGCGCGTCGCCCTCCGAGAGCCCGAGCAGGCCGTACGGATTGAGGCGGGCGTCCATGCAGGCCAGCACGGCCACCCCGCGCGCGGGCGGCAGGGGCAGGTGGCCCTTGACGAAGGTCTCCGCGTAACGCTCGGCGTTGGCGAGCAGCTCGTCGGTGACGCTCATGGGTTCTCCTCGGGGGTAGGCGACGTCACGTCACAACCTACCCGCATTACCTACTCAGTCAATAGGTATTAGCGGAGAGTGACGTCAGGCCCGGCGCCGGGCGCGGTAGGCGGCGACGTGCATCCGGTTCCCGCAGGTGCGGCTGTCGCAGTAGACCCGCGAGCGGTTGCGCGACTCGTCCACGAAGACGTGGTCGCAGTCGGGCGCCGAGCAGGTGCGCAGGCGCTCCCACTCGCCCTCGACGAGCAGGTGGGCCAGGGCGACCCCGATGTCGGCCGCGAGGTGCTCGTGGAGCGAGGCGTCCGGCGCGAAGTAGTGGACGTGCAGGGGGTGGCCGTCGTGCTCCGCCAGGCGCGGGGTGATGCGGGTCCCGCTCAGGAGGGTGTTCAGCCGGATGACCGCGGTGGGCTGGTCCGGGGCGGTGAAGACCCTGTGGAAGGCCTCGCGCAGCGCGCGCACCTGGGTCAGGTCGGCGGCGTCCAGCTCGCCGATCCCGCTGACCTCCCAGCGCGCCACGAAGTCGCCGAGTTTCCGCAGGTCGGTCAGGGTGTCCTCGCCTCCGGTGGAAGGGGAGGTGTTGACCAGGTCGACCGCGGTGGCGAGTGAGTGCACCATGTCATGTCCGAATGGCATGTTGACTCCTGTAGGAGGCGATTGCAACGTGGAGGCGCGTACGGCGGCTCGCCGTGTCGGAAGCGTATCTCTCCCGTGGACCTCCGGCGCCCCCTCCCGGGCGCCCGTCACAGTGGCGCGCCCCGTGCGGCGAGGCTTTCCGCGAAGCATGCCCTGGTGGGCCGTGATGCGCGGGCCGCGTCCTGAGAACAGTCTTCTCGTACCTGTGCCCCGTCGCCTTCTCGTACGTGTGCCCCGTCGCGCCGGGACGTCCGCTCAGGCGCGGCTCGGCGTGCGGAGCGGCTTGGCGGCGGTGGCGCAGGAGCCGCAGGTTCCGAAGATCTCCACCGTGTGGGTGATCTCGGTGAAGCCGTGCTCGGAACCGATGGTCTCGGCCCAGCGCTCCACCGCGGGCCCGGCCACCTCCACCGTACGGCCGCACCTGCGGCAGACCAGGTGGTGGTGGTGGTCGCCGCTGGCGCACGCCCGGTAGACCGACTCGCCGTCGTCGGTGCGCAGCACGTCGACGTGGCCGGTGTCGGCGAGCGCCTGGAGCGCCCGGTAGACGGTGGTCAGTCCGATCTTGGCGCCTTCCGCGCGCATCTCCGCGTAGACGTCCTGCGCGCTGCGGAACCCCTCGCTCTGGCGGAGGATCGCGTGGACGGCGTCACGCCTGTTGCTCATGGGCTGGACTCCTGAGGTCGGCTTCGACGTACGAATCTACCGAGCCCGAGGGCGAGGACGAACCCCGCGAGAGCGACGATGACGATGATCGCGCCCGGCGGGACCTCGATGTAGAAGGAGGAGGCCAGGCCGCCGACCGTGGAGATCATCCCGAACAGCATGGAAAGGAACATCGTGCTCACGAACCCCCGGGTGAGCTGCTGGCTGGTCGCCACCGGTACCACCATCAAAGCGCTCACCAGAAGCAATCCTACGACGCGCATGGCGATGACCACGGTCAGCGCGGCGGTCACGGCGATCAGCAGGCTGAGGAAGCGGACCGGCAGGCCGCTGGCCTTGGCGACCTCCTCGTCCTGGCACAGTACATAGAGTTCCCGCCCGAAGACGGTCACCACGCCGAGCACCGCCACCGCCAGCAGGCCGATCACCCACACGTCCTCGACGGCGACGCTGCTGATCGAGCCGAACAGGTAGGACATCAGCGTGGCGTTGCTCCCCCCGGGAGCCAGCGAGATGAGCAGCACACCTCCGGCGATGCCGCCGTAGAACAGCAGGGCGAGCGCCACGTCCCCGCTGGTCCTGCCGCGCTCGCGGACCAGCTCGATGGCCACGGCGCCCAGTATCGAGACCACCACGGCCGTCAGCACCGGGGCCGTTCCGGTCAGGAAGCCCAGGGCCACGCCGGTCAGCGCGACGTGCCCGATGCCGTCGCCCAGCAGGGCCAGGCGGCGCTGGACCATGAACGTGCCGATGGCGGGGGCGGCCAGGCCGACCAGGAGGGCGGCGATCAGCGCCCGCTGCATGAAGTCGAACTGCAGAAGCTCGATCACGAGGCGGGCCTCCAGTCGAGCGGGCTCACGGGCTCCTCCTCGGCGTGCGGGTGCACGTGGTCGTGGCCGGGCAGCGCGTGCGTGCCGACCGCCTGGGGTGGCGGGCCGTCGTGGCACACGTACCCGTCCCGCAGGACCACCGCCCGGGTGATCAGGGGCTCCAGCGGGCCGAGCTCGTGCGCGACCAGCAGGACCGTCTTGCCCTGCGCGACGAGCGTGGACAGGGTCTCCGCGAGAAGCAGCTGGCTCCCGGAGTCGACGCCCGCCGTGGGCTCGTCCATGACGAAGGTGTCGGGCTCCCCGGCGAGTGCGCGGGCGATCAGCACTCGCTGCTGCTGCCCGCCGGACAGCGCCTGCACCGGGTCGGAGGCGCGGTGGGCCAGGCCGACGGCCGCCAGGGCCCTGCCGGTCGCCTCACGGTCGGCCGCGCCGGTCGGGCGCAGCCGGCGCTGCCTCGCGATCCTGCCGGAGGCGACGACCTCGCGGATCGTGGTCGGCACACCCCCGCCCACCGAGAGCCGCTGGGGTACGTAGCCGATCCGCCACCATTCGCGGAACCGGGCGGGTGGCCTGCCGTACAGGAGGGTCTCGCCGCCGGAGAGGGGGATGAGGCCGAGCAGGGCGCGGATGAGGGTGGACTTTCCCGATCCGTTCGCGCCGAGCACCGCCACCGCCTCACCGGGTTCGACGGACAGGTCGATCCCGCGAAGCACCGGACGGCGGTCCAGGTTGACCTGGCCGCCGTTCATGGTGAAAACCGTTTTGCTGGATGTCACGTGTGGCCTTTACGAGCAGCCGAGCGCTGCCTGGAGTGTGGAGAGGTTCTGGCGCATGGCGGACAGGTAGTCGCCGTTCGACGGCTGGCTTTCCACCGGATCGAGGACCGCGGTCTTCGCACCGACCTCCTGGGCGAGGATCTCGCCGACCTTCGGGCTGACGAGGGTTTCGGTGAAAATCGTAGTTACTTTCTCCTGCTTGGCCACTTTTGTTACTTCGGCGAGGCGGGCGGGAGAGGGCTCGGCGTCGGGGTCGAGGCCGCTGATACCGATCTGGTGCAGCTTGTAGCGGTCGGCGAGATAGCCGAACGCGGCGTGGCTGGTGACGATCGCGTCCGAGGAACAGGTGGCCAGGCCCTTGGCCAGCTCCCGGTCCAGGGTGGTGAGGTCGGCGGCGGTGGCGGCGGCGCGGTCCCGGTAACCCTGCGCGTGCGCCGGGTCGGCGGTGGCCAGCCTCTCGCCGAGCTTGGTGGCGACCGTCGCGAAGCGGGCCGGGTCGAGCCAGAGGTGGGGGTCGTGGCCGGTCTCCTCGTGGTCGTGTCCCTCCTCACCGTGGTCCTCCTCCTCCGCGACCGCGGGAAGGGGGGTGACCGAGGTGGCCGCGTCGAAGGCCCGGTCGGCGGCGTGCTGCTCGACGGCCTCGTCCACCGCGGGCTGGACGCCCTTGATGTAGACGACGAGTCCGGTCTTCTCCAGCCCGGCCACCTGGAGCGGGGACAGTTCCAGGTCGTGCGGCTCGACGCCGGGCTTGGTCAGGCCGGTGACGGTCGCGTCGGGACCGCCCACCCGCCCGGCGAGCCACTGCAGGGGATACATGGCCGCGGTGACGGCGGGCTTCCCGTCCGCGGAAACGCCCGAGGCCCCCCCGGATGAGCCGGTGGCCGAGCCGGCCTCGGTGCCGCAGGCGGTGACGGCGGCGAGAAGGGCGGCGGACACGGCCAGGCTGGCATTACGTATACGGATACGTCGGGAGGACTCGGACATCATGCTAGCTAGTATGCGCGTAAATGAAAATGGTTGTCAAAACCGGGCCTCGCGCGATGCCCGCGGCCGGGGACGGGGGGCGATGCCCGCGGCCGGGAACGGGAGCGATGCCTGCGGCCGGGAACGGGGGCGATGCCCGCGGCCGGGAACCGGGGGCCTCCGGACGGTGGGCATCAGAGAGCCCGGCCGGCGAAGGGGGCGAGTATCGCGGGCCGGGCTCTCGTCGCCGGGCAGGGAGCCGCCGCTCTCCGGCCTCGGCGGTCGGTGGGGGTGAACGCGGTAATTCCGGCCCGGCCGAGAGGATCCGGGCCGCACCTCCCGGCTCCCGGTGGGCCGCGGCGTCCGAGGGTGCGGGCGCCCGGCCCCGCTGGTGGCCGGGAGGTGCGGCCCGGCCTCAGCCGGGGACCAGGCCGACGCGTCCTTCCCCGGTGTAGACGTTCATCGAGCTGCCCCTGACGAACCCGATGAGTGTCAGCCCCGTCTCGGCGGCCAGCTCCACGGCCAGCGAGGAGGGGGCCGAGACGGCGGCGAGGATCGGGATGCCGGCCATCACCGCCTTCTGGACCAGCTCGAAGGAGGCGCGTCCCGACACCATGAGCACGGTCGAGGCCAGCGGCAGGCGCCCGTCGCGCAGCGCCCAGCCCACCAGCTTGTCCACCGCGTTGTGCCGGCCCACGTCCTCGCGCACGCAGAGCGCGTCGCCGCCGAGCGTGAACAGGCCCGCGGCGTGCAGCCCGCCGGTCCGGTCGAACACCCGCTGGGCCGCGCGGAGCCGGTCGGGCAACGCCGCGATCACCTCGGCCGTCACCGGTGCGGGATCGCCGTCCACCCGCCATTTCGCGACCGTGCGTACCGCGTCGAGCGAGGCCTTGCCGCACACCCCGCACGAGGAGGTGGTGTAGAAGTTGCGCTCCAGGGAGGTCGCCGGCGGGGAGGTGCCCGCGGCCAGCCTGACGTCGAGCACGTTGTAGGTGTTGGCGCCGTCGGCGGTGGCGCCCGCGCAGTAGCGGATCGCGGTGACCTCCTCGGCGGAGGTGACCACCCCCTCGCTCACCAGGAAGCCCGCCGCCAGGTCGAAGTCGTCGCCCGGCGTGCGCATGGTGATCGTGAGCGGCCGCCCGTCGAGCCGGATCTCCAGGGGTTCCTCGGCCGCCAGCACGTCGACCCGGTGGGCGGCCGCGGCCTCCCGCAGCCGCAGGACCCGGCGCTTGACGGTGACCCTACCCATCGGCGGAGGCCGTCCGCGTGCCGGGGGCGGGCCCGGAAAGGGGTGCGGAGGCAGGGCTGGAGGCGGGCCCGGAAAGGGGTGCGGAGGCAGGGCCGGAGGCGGACGCGGAAACGGGTACGGAGGCAGGGCCGGAAAGGGGGAGCGTGTCCTCCGAGGTGGCCACGTTCTGGACGTGCTGGAAGCCGAAGCGGCCCTTGATGCACAGGTTGCCGTGGGTGACCGGGTTGTCGTGCGGCGAGCTCACCTTGACGATCCGGTTGTCCTGCACGTGCAGGGTCAGGTTGCAGCCGACCCCGCAGTAGCTGCAGATCGTCGTCGTCTCGGTCTGCCGGGACTCGTCCCAGCTGCCCGCGGCGCGCATGTCGAACTCGCTCTTGAACGACAGCGCCCCGGTGGGGCAGACCTCCACGCAGTTGCCGCAGTAGACGCAGGCGGAGTCGGTGAGCGGGGCGTCGTGCTCGGTCGAGATCATCGCGTCGAAGCCCCGCCCGGCGACCGAGATGGCGAAGCTGTTCTGCCACTGGTCGCCGCAGGCGTCGACACACTTGTAGCAGAGGATGCACTTGGAGTAGTCGCGCACGTAGAGGTCGTTGTCGACCTTCGCGGGCTGCGCGACCGTGGCGGCCTCCTCGCCGAAGCGGTCGGGCCGCGCGCCGTACTCCTCGATCCACTCGGCCGCGCGCGGTGTGGTGGACAGGTCGGCCGTCGAGGCCAGCAGCTCCAGGACGATCTTGCGGCTGTGCCGGGCGCGCTCGGTCGCGGTGCCGACGGCCATGCCGGGCTCGGCCCTGCGCGAGCAGGCGGGGGCGAGCGTACGGGCGCCCTCGACCTCGACCACGCAGACCCGGCAGGCGTTCTTCGGGGTGAGGGTGTCGCCGTAGCAGAGGGTCGGGATGTCCTTGCCCGCCGCCGAGCAGGCGTCCAGCACGGTCGAGCCCTCCGGCACCCGGACCGGGTCGCCGTCGACGGTTATCTCGATCAGCCGCCGGGGCGGCTGCAGGGGAACACTCATGATGCCTCCGAGGGGGAGAAGACGCCCAACCTGTCGATGGCCGACTCGACGGCGTTCCAGGCGGTCTGGCCGAGCCCGCAGATCGAGGCGTCGCGCATGGCCTGGCCGACCTCCCGCAGCAGCGCGATGTCGCCGGAGGTGGGTTTGCGGCGCAGCCGGTGCAGTGCCTCCTCCTGCCGCACGGTGCCCACCCGGCAGGGCACGCACTGCCCGCACGACTCGTCGCGGAAGAACTCCGCGATGCGCACGAGGATGTGCGCCAGGTCGACGCTCTCGTCGAGCACCAGGACCACGCCCGAACCCAGTGTCGTGCCGGCCGCCCGGGTGCCCTCGAAGGTCAGCGGGACGTCGAGCTCGTCCGGGCGGACGAACCCGCCGGCCGCGCCGCCCAGCAGCACCGCCCGGAGTTCTCCGGTCGCGCCCCCGGACAGATCGAGGAGCTCGCGCAGGGTGGCGCCGAACGGCAGCTCGTAGACGCCCGGCCTGGCGACCGTGCCCGAGACGCAGAACAGCTTGGTGCCCGTCGAGCCCTCCGTGCCGGTCGCCGCGTAGGCGGCGGCCCCGCCGGCCAGGATGGGCAGCACGTTGACGAGGGTCTCGACGTTGTTGACCACGGTGGGCTTGCCGAACAGGCCCTTCTCCACGGGGAAGGGCGGTTTGCTGCGCGGCTCGCCGCGGAAGCCCTCGATCGAGTTGAAGATCGCGGTTTCCTCGCCGCAGATGTAGGCGCCCGCGCCGCGCCTGATCTCGATGTCGAACGCGAAACCCTGCCCCATGACGTCGGCCCCGAGCAGGCCGCGCGCACGGGCGACCTCGATGGCGTGGGCCATCCGGCTGATCGCCCGGGGATACTCCCCGCGGATGTAGAGGTAGCCCTTGGGGCAGCCGGTGGCATACGCGGCGATGGTCATCGCCTCCACCAGCGCGTACGGGTCGCCCTCCATGACCACACGATCCTTGAAGGTGCCCGGTTCGCTCTCGTCCGCGTTGCAGACCAGGTAATGGGGGTGGTCGAGCTGGCGGGCCGCGGCCTCCCACTTGCGCCCGGTGGGGAACGCCGCCCCGCCCCGCCCGACGAGACCGGATTCGAGCACCTCGCGGATGACGCCGGCGGGGCCGATCCTGACGGCCTCGCGCAGCGCGGCGTAGCCGCCCTCGGCCCGGTAGTCGTCCAGGCTCGCCGGGTCGACGACGCCCACCCGGCGCAGCAGCACGAGGGAGGGGTCGCCCGCCTGCGGGACGGCGTGCTCGGCGGGTGGCTCCGCGCGCTCGGCCAGGGCGGGGCCGCCGGTGGCGTCCATGCCGCTGAGGCCGCCGAGCCTGCTGAGGTCCTTCACCTTGCTCGCGTCGCCCGCGCCGCCGGGGCCGCCGTTTCCGTTCGGGTCGCCGTTTCCGTTCGCGCCGCCGGTGGAGGCCGGTACCGGTTCGGCCGGGCCGTACACGGTCGCCCCCGGGAACTCGCCGGCCTGCAGGGCCAGCGCGGCGGGTGCCCGCTCGCACAGGCCGAGACAGGGGCTCGGCTGCCAGGACATGCCGGGCGGGCCGAGCCGCTCCTCGGTGCTCCGCCGCACCGCGTCGGCGCCGCGCGCCTGGCAGGCCAGGTCGGTGCAGACGTGCAGCACCCGCGCCGGTCGCGGCTTCATGGAGAACAGCGAGTAGAAGGTCGCCACCCCGTACGCCTCGGCGGGCGGCACGGTCAGGCGGCGGCAGATGTAGTCGAGGGCTCCTTCGCTGATCCACCCGATCCTGTCGTTGACCGCGTGCAGCGCGGGGAGCAGGAGGTCACGCCGGCCGCGGGCCTCGTGTCCGCCGACGGCGATCCGCAGGTCGTCGTCCGAGCGGGCGCCGCCCTCCCAGCCCGTCGCCGGGGCGCCGAGGAAGGCGTCGACTGCGGCGCGTTCCTCGGCAGAAGGCTGGGCGTCACTGAACCGGAGATCCACGCCCCCTTCACCCGGCCTTCGCGGGTACGAGCTTGTCGACGCGCACGGCGGCGGCCTTGAACTCCGCGGTGCCCGCGATCGGGCAGGTGGCCTCGATGGTGAGGGAGTTGGTGTCGACCTCGTCGGGGAAGTGCATCGTCATGAAGACCAGGCCGGGACGCAGGGCCGGGTCGATGTGGACGGGGGCGACGACCGAGCCGCGCCGGGAGCTGATCCTGACCTCCTCGCCGGGACTCACCCCCAGCCGCGCGGCGTCCTCGGGGGACAACTCGATGTTCTCGCCCCTGCGCAGCGGCGAGGCGAACCCGGACGACTGCACGCCGGTGTTGTAGGAGTCGAGACGACGGCCGGTGGTGAGCCGCAGGGGATACTCGTCGTCGAGCAGGTCGACCGGCGGGGAGTGTTCGAGCACCGCGAACGGCGCGGCCCTGCCCCGCCGGGCCGGGTCGCTCTCCCAGAGCCGCCCGTGAAGGAAGGGCGGTTCGAGGGAGTCCTCCGACGGGCAGGGCCACTGGATGCCCTGCAGCTTGTCGAGCCTGTCGTAGGTCATGCCGGTGTGGGCGGGGGAGAGGGCGCGGAGCTCGTCCCAGACCTCCTCGGCGCCGGTGTAGTTCCAGTCGTGGCCCAGGCGGCGGGCCAGCTCGCAGAGGATCCAGATGTCGTCGCGGGCCTCGCCCGGCGCCTGGAGCGCCTTGCGGACCCGCTGCACCCGCCGCTCGCTGTTGGTGAAGGTGCCCTCGCTCTCGCACCAGGCCGCGCCCGCCGGCAGCACCACGTCGGCCATCTGGGCGGTCTTGGTCAGGAAGATGTCCTGCACGACCAGGTGGTCGAGCATGCTGAGCCGCTTGACGCAGTTCAGTGAGTCGGCCTCGGACTGCACCGGGTTCTCCCCGATGAGGTAGCAGGTGGTGATCTCGCCCTCGGCCATCCCCTCCAGCATCTCGGTGAGGTTGCGGCCGTAGCGCGGCTGGATCGGCGTGTCCCACGCCTGCTCGAACTTGGCGCGGATCCCCGGGTCGAGGATGTCCTGGAAGCCGGGCAGCCGGTTGGGGATGGCGCCCATGTCGCCGCCGCCCTGCACGTTGTTCTGGCCGCGCAGCGGGGACAGACCCGAACCGTAGCGCCCGACGTGGCCGGTGAGCAGCGCCAGGTTGATGAGGGCGCGCACGTTGTCGGTGGCGTTGTGGTGCTCGGTGATGCCGAGCGTCCAGCACAGCTGGGCGCGGTCGGCCCTGGCGTAGGCGTGCGCGAGCTCCCGGATGGCGGCCGCGGGGACGCCGGTGACCTGCTCGGCCACCGGGAGCGTCCACGGCTCGACCGAGGCGGCGAACTCCTCGAAGCCCTCGGTGGCGCGCTCGATGAACGAGGTGTTGTGCAGCCCCGCGTGGATGATCTCCCGGGCCACCGCGTGCGCGAGCGGGATGTCGGTGCCCACGTTGAGGCCCAGCCAGAGGTCGGCCCACTCGGCGGTGCCCGTGCGGCGGGGGTCGACCGCGAACATGCGGGCGCCCTTTCTTATGCCCTTGAGCACGTGGTGGAAGAAGATCGGGTGCGCGTTGCGCGCCGCCGAACCCCACATCAGGATCACGTCGGCGTCCTCCACCTCCTGGTAGGAGGAGGTGCCGCCGCCGCTGCCGAAGGCCGCGGACAGGCCCGCCACGCTCGGGGCGTGGCAGGTGCGGTTGCAGGAGTCGACGTTGTTGGTGCCGATCACGACCCGGGTGAACTTCTGGCCCACGTAGTTCATCTCGTTGGTGGAACGGGCGCACGACAGCATCGCGAAGGAGTCGGGCCCGTGTTGCTCGACATTGCGCCGGAAGCCCTCCGCGGCCCGTTGCAGCGCCTCGTCCCAGGTGGCGCGGCGTAGCACGCCGTTTTCACGGACAAGGGGATGGGTGAGCCGGTCGTAGTGCTCGGCGCGGTCCCCGCGATCCCTCTTCATACCCCATCCTTTCGACAGTCCTGTATACAGTCTACGGTATGTCGCATCAACTGGCGGCGGCAAGATTTTCCCGGACTTGCTCGTCCAGGAGGTCGGCGACCGCGTGGATCGCCCGGAGCGTGGGCACCTCGGCGCCGGTCAGGTCGGCCAGTTCCACGACGGCGGCGAGGAGCACGTCGAGCTCCAGGGGCTTGCCCTTCTCCAGGTCCTGGAGCGTGGAGGTCTTGTGCTCTCCCGCCCGCTCGGCGCCCGCGATCCGGCGCTCGATCGAGATGTCCGGCTCGCAGCCCACCCGGCGGGCCACGTCGACGGTCTCGCGCATCATGGTGACGACGAGATCGCGCGTCCCGCGGTGGCGGCAGATGCCCGCCATGGTCGCCCGGGTGAGCGCGCTGATCGGGTTGAAGGCGATGTTGCCCATGAGCTTGATCCAGATGTCGCGCCGCAGATCCGTCTCGACGGGACATTTCAGCCCGCCCTCGATCATGGCGGTGCTGAAGTCGACGCAGCGTGAGGAGAGGGAGCCGTCGGGCTCGCCGATGGAGAAGCGGGTGCCCTCCAGGTGGCGGATCACGCCGGGCGCCTCGATCTCCGTCGCCGCGTAGACGACGCATCCGATGGCGCGCTCCAGCGGCAGGGCGGCGGTGACCGCCCCGCCGGGGTCGACGCTCTCGATCACGTGGCCCTGGTAGGGGCCGGGCAGCCGGTGGAAATACCACCACGGGATGCCGTTCTGGGCCGCGATGAGGCCGGTGGTCTCGTGGAGCAGCGGCTGGATCATGGGTCCGGCCGCCGCGTAGGAGTTGGCCTTGAGGCCGAGGAAGACGTGGTCCACCGGGCCGATCTCGCGGGGGTCGTCGGTGGTGTGGGGGTGGGCGGTGAAGTCTCCGCGCGGGCTCAGCACGCGCACTCCCGATTCGCGCATCGCCGCGAGGTGCTCTCCGCGGGCGATCAGATGCACCTCGGCGCCCGCCCTGCACAGGGCGGCGCCGACGTAGGCGCCGATGGCGCCGGCGCCAAGAACAGCGACTTTCACAAGAGGCTCCGTCCTCGCGTCCATAGTGCATTCGGTATACAGTATGGAAAAAATCCGGTCAAGGAGCCGCCGATGGCCGTCCCCCGATCCACCGTCCACGAAGCCCCGTCCCGCGACCCGGACACCGTGCCCCCGTCGCCCCCGTCGGCCCCGTCGCCCCCGTCCTCGCCGGGGCCGCCGCCCCCGGGGGCGGCGCACCGCGGCGCCCCCGGGGAGGCGCTCCCGTGGGAGTCGGCCCGCGAGGTCGCGGCGTCCGCCGCGGGGCCGCTCCCCCCGGTCGACCTCCCCCTCCACCTGGCGTACGGCTGCCGCCTGGCCGCGCCGCTGCACGCCCTCGTCCCGGTGCCCGGCGCCGACGTGGCCGCGATGGACGGCTACGCGGTCGCGGGCGATCCGCCCTGGCGGATCACGGGCCTCGTGCTCGCCGGGGGCGCGCCCTTCGGGGCCGCGCTCGCGCCCGGCACGGCGGTGGAGATCGCCACCGGCGCCCCGGTGCCCGAGGGCGCCGAGGCGGTGCTGCCCTACGAGCTGGCCGTGCGGACCGGCGGGGCGCCGTGGGCCGGACCGGCCCCCGGAGGCGGGGTGCCCGGCCGATCCGTGCCGCCGGGCCGGTTCGCGCCGCCGCTCGGCCGGTTCGCGCCGCGGGGCGGGGAGCCGTGGCCGGCGGGCGAGCCGGTCGGCGAATGGGTGTCGGCCCCCGCGGGGGCGGTCGAGCCGGGCAGGCACATCCGGCGGCGCGGTGAGGACTGCCCGCTGGGGACCGTGGTGCTCACTGCCGGTTCGGCCGTCACGCCCGCGGTGCTCGGCCTCGCGGCCGGGCTCGGGCACGACGTGCTCCGCGTACGGCCCAGACCCCTGGTGTCCGTGCTGGTCACGGGCGACGAGGTGGTGACGCTCGGGCTGCCGGGCCCGGGGCGGGTGCGCGACGCGATCGGTCCCATGCTGCCTGGGCTCGTCGAGTGGGCGGGCGGCCGCACCGAGGCGCCGCGGTGGCTGCCCGACGGGGCGCGGGCGCTGGCCGCCGCGCTCGCGGGGACCGCGGACGGCCCGCCGGGCCAGGTGATCGTGGTCTGCGGGGCCTCGTCGAAGGGGCCCGCCGACCACCTGAGGGCGGTGCTCGCCGGGCTCGGGGCGGAGATCCTCGTCGACGGCGTCGCGGTGCGTCCCGGCCATCCGCAACTCCTCGCCAGGCTCCCCGGCGGGCGCCTGGTGGCCGGGCTGCCGGGCAATCCCTACGCCGCCCTGGTCGCCGCGCTGACGTTGCTCGCCCCGGCGGTCCGGGCGCTCGCGGGCGGGCCCGAGGCCCCGCGCGAGCGGTCCGCGCTGGCAGGTCACGTACGGCCCCACCACGCCGACACCCGCATGGTCGCGGTGCGGCGCGGCGGACGTGGCGCGGTGCCCGTCGGGCACGACCGGCCGGGATCGCTGTGGGGGGCCGCGCTCGCCGAGGCGCTCGCGGTCGTCCCGCCCGGCTGGAGGGGCGAGCCGGTCGAGCTCGTCCCACTGCCCGCACAAAGGGTCTAGACATCCCTGGACCCCGGGGGTAACCATTGCCCTCATACGGTATGCAGTATGGAGAACACAATCGAGAGGACCTCAGAATGACCCAGCCAGCGGACACGGCGCCGGAAACCATCTCCGGAGGCCACCTGGTGGCGAAGGCGCTCAAGGCGGAGGGGATCGATGTGATCTTCACGCTCTGCGGCGGCCACATCATCGATATCTACGACGGTTGCATCGACGAGGGCATCGAGGTCATCGACGTCCGTCACGAGCAGGTGGCGGCGCACGCGGCCGACGGTTACGCCCGGATCACCGGCAAGCCGGGTTGTGCGGTCGTGACGGCGGGACCGGGCACCACCGACGCGGTGACCGGCGTGGCCAACGCCTTCAGGGCGGAGAGCCCCATGCTGCTCATCGGGGGGCAGGGGGCTCTGAGCCAGCACAAGATGGGCTCGCTGCAGGACCTGCCCCACGTCGACATGATGACTCCGATCACCAAGTTCGCGGCCACGGTCCCCTCGACCGAGCGGGTGGCCGACATCGTCTCGATGGCCTTCAGGGAGTGCTACCACGGCGCTCCCGGGCCGTCCTTCCTGGAGATCCCGCGCGACGTCCTCGACGCCAGCGTCCCGATCTCCAAGGCCCGCATCCCCGAGGCGGGCCGTTATCGCGCCTCGGTACGCCAGGCCGGAGACCCCGAGGCCGTCGAGCGCCTCGCCGACCTGCTCGCCCACGCGGAGAAGCCCTGCGTCCTGCTGGGCAGCCAGGTCTGGACCACCCGGGGCACCGACGACGCGATCAACTTCGTCCGCGCGCTCAACATCCCCGCCTACATGAACGGCTCGGCCCGCGGCACGCTGCCCCCCGGCGACCCGCACCACTTCCAGCTCTCCCGGCGCTACGCCTTCACCAACGCCGACCTGATCATCATCGTCGGCACCCCGTTCGACTTCCGGATGGGCTACGGCAAGCGCCTGTCGCCTACGGCGACGGTGGTCCAGATCGACCTCGACTACCGCACCGTCGGCAAGAACCGCGACGTCGACCTGGGCATCGTCGGTGACGCCGGGCTGATCCTGGCCGCGGCCACCCAGGCCGCCTCGGGCCGCGTCGAGAACGGCGCGACCCGGCGCAAGGAGTGGCTGGAGGAGCTGCGCGCGGTGGAGACCGCGGCCTACGAGAAGCGGCTGCCCCGCCAGCTCTCCGGCGCGCAGCCGATCGACCCCTACCGCCTGGTCCACGAGATCAACGAGTTCATGACCGAGGACACCATCTACATCGGCGACGGCGGCGACATCGTCACCTTCTCCGGCCAGGTCGTCCAGCCCAAGTCCCCCGGGCACTGGATGGACCCCGGACCGCTCGGCACCCTCGGCGTCGGCGTCGCCTTCGCCATGGCGGCCAAGTACGCCAGGCCCGACAAGGAGGTGCTCTGCCTCTTCGGAGACGGGGCGTTCAGCCTCACCGGCTGGGACTTCGAGACGATGGTCCGCTTCGACCTGCCGTTCATCGGCGTCATCGGCAACAACTCGTCGATGAACCAGATCCGCTACGGCCAGGCCGCCAAGTACGGCGAGAACCGCGGCCGGGTCGGCAACACCCTCGGCGACGTCAGATACGACGAGTTCGCCCGGATGCTGGGCGGCCACGGCGAGGAGGTCAGGGACCCCGCCGACATCAGGCCCGCGCTGGAGAGGGCCCGCGAGTCGGGCAAGCCCGCCCTGATCAACGTGTGGGTCGATCCGGACGTCTACGCGCCCGGAACCATGAACCAGACCATGTACAAGTGAGGGGGACCCCATGAAGGCACTGGAAGGTGTCCGCGTCCTCGACATGACCCACGTGCAGTCGGGTCCGTCCTGTACGCAGCTCCTGGCCTGGCTCGGCGCCGATGTGATCAAGCTGGAGGCGCCCTCCGGAGACATCACCCGCAAGCAGCTGCGCGACGTCCCCGACGTCGACAGCCTCTACTTCACGATGCTGAACTGCAACAAGCGCAGCATCACCCTCAACATGAAGAGCGAGCGCGGCAAGCAGCTGTTCACCGAGCTGGTGCGCGACTCCGACATCCTGGTGGAGAACTTCGGGCCCGGCGCGGTCGACCGGATGGGGTTCTCCTGGGACCGGCTCCAGGAGCTCAACCCGCGGCTGGTCTACGCCTCGATCAAGGGTTTCGGCCCGGGACGCTACGCCAAGTTCAAGGCGTACGAGGTGATCGCCCAGGCGATGGGCGGCTCGATGAGCACCACCGGCTTCGAGGACGGCCCGCCGCTGGCCACCGGCGCCCAGATCGGCGACTCGGGCACCGGCATCCACGCCGTCGCCGGCATCCTGGCCGCCCTCTACCAGCGCGAGCAGACCGGGCGCGGCCAGCGCGTGCAGGTGGCGATGCAGCACGCGGTGCTCAACCTGTGCCGGGTGAAGCTCCGCGACCAGCAGCGGCTCGGTCACGGGCCCCTGTCGGAATACCCCAACAAGACCTTCGGCGACGAGGTGCCGCGCTCGGGCAACGCCTCGGGCGGCGGCCAGCCCGGCTGGGCCGTGCGGTGCGCCCCCGGCGGGCCCAACGACTACATCTACGTCATCGTGCAGCCGGTCGGCTGGGCGCCGCTCGCCGGGATCATCGGCCGCCCCGAGCTGGCCGACGATCCCGAGTGGGCCACCCCGGAGGCGCGCCTTCCCAACCTCGACAAGATGTTCCAGCTCATCGAGGAGTGGAGCATCACCCGCGACAAGTGGGAGGTCCTCGACCTGCTCAACGCCGCCAACATCCCCTGCGGCCCGATCCTGTCCACCAAGGAGCTGCTGGAGGACGAGAGCCTGCGGCAGGAGGGCGCGCTGGTCGAGGTCGACCACCCCCAGCGCGGCTCCTTCGTGACGGTCGGCAGCCCGCTGCACCTGTCGGACTCGCCGGTGGACGTCACCGCACCGCCCCTGCTCGGCGAGCACAACACCGAGATCTACGCCGGCCTCGGCCTGTCCGCCGACGAGCTGGCCGAGCTGAAGACGAACGGAGTCATCTGATGGCGCATGACCAGGTCGCCGTACGCGAGGTGCTGGACAAGGCCCGTGCCGAGGGCCGCACCGCGCTGACCGCCCCCGAGGGCAGGAGGATCTGCCAGGCGTACGGCATCTCGACCCCCGGTGAGGGGGTGGCGACCTCGGCCGAGGAGGCGGTGTCGCTCGCCGGGGAGATCGGCCTGCCCGTGGTGCTCAAGATCGTGTCGCCCGACATCCTGCACAAGACCGAGGCGGGCGGGGTGCTCGTCGGCCTGGCCGACCTCGACGCGGTGCGTGCCGGCTACGACCGGATCCTGGCCTCCGCGCGCTCGTACGACCCGGAGGCGTCGATCGACGGCGTCCAGGTGCAGGCCATGGTCGGTGCCGGGCACGAGGTGATCATCGGCGCGGTCACCGACCAGACCTTCGGCAAGGTCGTCGCCTTCGGGCTCGGCGGGGTGCTCGTCGAAGTCCTCAAGGACGTGACCTTCCGGCTGGCCCCCCTCTCGGGTGATGATGCACTCGGGATGCTGGACGACATCAGGGCGGCGGAGGTGCTCCGTGGTGTCCGTGGTGCGGAGGCGGCCGACAGGGGGGCGCTGGCGAACATGATCGAGCGGGTCGGCGCGCTCGTCGGGGACTTCCCCGAGATCGCGGAGGTGGACCTGAACCCCGTCTTCGCCACCGCCGACGGGGCGACGGCCGCCGACGTGCGCATCCTCCTCGACGCCGACCCCGTCGCCGCGCCCGCCCGGCTCTCGCGGGAGGAGATCCTCGCCGGGATGAACCGGATCTTCAAGCCGCGCGCCGTCGCGGTGATCGGTGCCTCCGGCGAGACCGGCAAGATCGGCAACTCGGTCATGCGCAACCTGATCAACGGCGGCTACCGGGGCCACATCTACCCGATCAACCCGAAGGCCCCGGAGATCCTCGGGCTGCCCGCCTACCCCAGCATCGCCGACGTGCCGGGCGAGGTCGACGTGGCGGTCTTCGCCATCCCGGCCAAGTTCGTGCCCGCGGCGCTGGAGGAGGCCGGGCGCAAGGGGGTGGCGGGAGCCATCATGATCCCCTCAGGGTTCGCCGAGACGGGCAACGTCGAGGGCCAGCAGGAGATCGTCGAGATCGCCCGCAAGCACGGCGTGCGGATGCTCGGCCCTAACATCTACGGCTACTACTACACGCCGGAAAACCTGTGCGCCACGTTCTGCACGCCGTACGACGTGAAGGGCGGGGTCGCGCTGACCTCGCAGAGCGGCGGCATCGGCATGGCCATCCTCGGCTTCAGCCGCACCACCGGGATGGGCGTCTCGGCGATCGTCGGGGTCGGCAACAAGGCCGACGTCGACGAGGACGACCTGCTCACCTTCTTCGAGCAGGACGACAACACCAACTGCGTGGCCATGCATCTGGAAGACCTCAAGGACGGGCGCGGGTTCGTCGAGGCCGCCCAGCGGATGGTCGCCAAGAAGCCGGTGATCGTGCTCAAGGCCGGGCGCACCGCGATGGGCGCGCGGGCCGCGGGCTCGCACACCGGGGCGCTGGCCGGCGACGACAAGGTCTACGACGACATCCTCCGCCAGGCGGGCGTCGTGCGGGCCCCGGGCCTCAACGACATGCTCGAGTACGCCAGAGCGCTGCCGCTGATGCCCACGCCCAAGGGGGAGAACGTCGTCATCATCACCGGGGCGGGCGGCTCGGGAGTGCTGCTCTCCGACGCCTGCGTCGACAACGGACTGACCCTCATGGAGATCCCGCCGGATCTCGACGAGGCCTTCCGCGCCTACATCCCGCCCTTCGGGGCGGCGGGCAACCCCGTCGACATCACCGGTGGCGAACCGCCCAGCACCTACGAGAACACCATCAGGCTGGGCCTCACCGACCCCCGCGTGCACGCGCTGGTGATCGGCTACTGGCACACGATCGTCACCCCGCCGATGGTCTTCGCCGAGCTGGTCGCGCGGGTCGTGGCCGAGGAGCGGGCCAAGGGCAACGACAAGCCCGTGGTCGCCTCGCTGGCCGGTGACACCGAGGTCGAGCAGGCCTGTGACCATCTCTTCGCGAACGGGGTGATCGCCTACCCGTACACCACGGAGAAGCCCGTGGCCGTGCTCGGTGCCAAGTATCGCTGGGCGAGGGCCGCAGGGTTGCTGCGCGGCTGAGCCGCGCCTCATGAGCGAGGGGGCGAATCGGGGCACTCGCAGGATCAACCAACCCCCCAGGAGGTCCGCAGGTGGACACATCGAGAACACCGGCTGCAGCGGAGCCCGGCGAAGCCGCCGCCGCATCCGGCCAGGAAGAAAAAGTATGGCGGGCGGGCGGGCTGGAGCCGATGCCCATACGCACCCTGCCCGACGCTCCCCCGTCGATCCACATCCTCGGGCCGACGGTGTTCCTCGTCGCGCTCGGCGTGGGCATGGGCGAGTCGTACATGTGGCCTCGGCTGGTCCTGCTGTTCGGACCGGAGATCCGGTGGCTGTTCCTCATCGGCGTCACTCTCCAGGCCGTGGTCATGCTGGAGATGGCCCGCTACGCCATGGCGACGGGGGAGAGCATCTTCTTCGGCGCCGCCCGGGTCTTCAAGCCCCTGATGTGGTTCTTCTTCGTCGTCGCGATCCTCGTCTACATCTGGCCGGGTCATCTGTCCGCGGGGGCCGCCGCCTTCGAGCAGATCACCGGCATTCCATGGGTGATCACGGCCGTCGCGGGCCTGATACTCGTCGGCGTCGTCTTCAGCCTGGCGAAGGTGATCTACAACCTGCTGGAGAACGTGCTGTCGATCCTGATCGGCACGCTCGTCGTCGGGACCGCCGTGGTGGCGGCCATGGTCGGCACCTGGGGCGACGTGGTGAGCACGGTCACCGGGATGTTCGCCTTCGGCTACCTGCCGGAGCAGGCGATGTCGCCGGCCTGGTTCCCGGTGATCGTGGGAGCGATCGCCTTCGCCGGGCCGTCCGGAATGCAGCAGATGTGGTACACCCTGCACCTGCGTGACTCCGGCGCCGGAATGGGTGCCCACATCCCGGCCGTCCGCGGTCTCCGGCACGCCGGCGAGGAAGAGGCCATGCCCTCGCGCGGCTTCATGTTCGACACGAACAACCCCGAGGAGATGCGCAAGTGGAAGGGGTGGCGGCGCTGGGTCACCTTCGACGCGCTCCTGCTCTTCTGGGGCATCACGATGCTGGTCACCATCTCCTTCACCGTGATCGCCCAGGCGGCGACGAGGAACACCCCCAACGTCCGTACCGTGATCGAGTCCGGGGAGCGGGAGGCGGCGCTGTACGCGATGGCCGACTCCTTCGCCTCGGCCGGCAGCTCGGTGCTGGGCGTCGTCTTCCTCGGATTCATCGCGCTGATCGGGCTCAACGCCACGCTGGGCCTGTTCGACTCCTTCTCCAGGGGCCAGGCGGACATGAGCTTCCACTTCGTGCGCGGTGCGAAGAAGTTCGGCATGTCCCGCCTGTACGCCGGCTTCCTGTGGGGCGTCATCGCGTTCGGTATCCTGATCCTGCTGTTCGGCCCGGCCGACGGCCCGAGCGGGATCCTCGACACGCTGGCGTTCCTGTCCACGTTCGCCATGGGCGCCTACTGCGTGACGCTCCTGCTGGTGAACAACCGCATGTTGCCCAAACCGATCCGGCCGAAGATCTGGACCAACCTGATCATCGGCTTCGGGGCGGTCTTCTACCTGGGGATGCTGCTCTACAGTCTGTTCGCCTACGGCGTGGTCCTGTGAGCTGACACCGTGCCTATGCGACAAGCTGAACTCGCCCTCCCCGGGGCGCTGATCGGAGCCGTCGCCGGCGCCATGGCCGGGGGGCTGACCCTGCTCGCAGGGCAGCCCGCCGGCTGGGCCGCGATCTCCGCGGTGACGCTGGCCCTCCCCTTGGGCCTCCTCGGGGCCGGATACTCCATCCTGCTCGGCCAGAACCTGTTCAGACCGGGGCTGTTCGCCCCCGCGGGTCTGTACTGGCTGGCGGGCTTCCCCCTGGCCCGGCTGTTCCAGGAGACGGTCACCGGCCTGGCCGTCTTCGGCCAGGTCAGCCTGGCCGGCGGGGTGGCGGGATTCCTGGCCTACCAGGCCATGGTGAGCCTCGGCTTCGCGATCGGCTTCGTCTGGTTGCACGAGAGGCTCATGCCCCACTGGTTGATGCGCCTGAGAGAGCGCAATCCGCGGGCGCGCGAGCTGTTCGCCGCCTACGTCGAGCACGCTGAGGCGCTGTGGCTCGCCAAGGAACGCCGCCGCGCACGGAAAGGAGCGCGTTGAACATTCCCACCTGGGTGTGGCTGGTCACGATCGCCGGGTTCGGCCTCGTGCTCGCCATCGACTTCTACCTCGTGGCGCGCAATCCGCGAAAGCCCACGTTCCGCGAGTGCACGTTCTGGGTGATCTTCTACGTGTCGCTCGCCATCGCCTTCGGCGTGGGATTGCTGGTGGTCACGGGGCCGTCGTACGGCGGCGAGTTCTTCGCCGGCTGGATCACCGAGTACTCCCTCAGCGTCGACAACCTGTTCGTCTTCCTGCTGATCATGAGCCGCTTCTCGGTGCCGGACCGCTACCGGCAGAAGGTGCTCCTGATCGGCATCGTCCTGGCACTCGTCATGCGCGGCATCTTCATCGCCGCCGGGGCGGAGGCCGTGACCCGCTTCGACTGGCTCTTCTACATCTTCGGCGCCTTCCTCATCTACACCGCGTGGAAGCTCATCGGTCATGAGGAGGAGGAGGCGGAGTTCTCCGAGAACATCGCGCTGCGCACGGTCAGGCGGGTCGTTCCCACCACGGAGAAATACCACGGCTCGTCGCTCTCCGTGATGGTCGACGGCCGCCGTGCCGTCACCCCGATGCTGATCGTGATGGTGGCGATCGGGACCACGGACCTGTTGTTCGCCCTCGACTCCATCCCGGCCATCTTCGGGCTGACCAAGGAGCCCTACCTGGTGTTCACCGCCAACGCCTTCGCGCTGATGGGGCTGCGGCAGCTGTTCTTCCTGATCGGCGGGTTGCTCGACCGCCTGGTCTATCTCAGCAAGGGCCTGTCGATCGTCCTGGCCTTCATCGGCGTCAAGCTCATCTTCGAGGCACTCCACCACGACGGCGTCTCCTGGGCCCCGGAGATCCCCATCCTGGTCTCCCTCGGAGTCATCGTCGGCACGCTGGCCGTCACCACCGTGGCCAGCCTCCTCAAGTCGAGAAGCGACCGCGGCCGCACCCCGGCGGACCAGAACGGCTCCGCGGAGAATCCGGCCGCCGGTTCCGCGGACCCGGTGGCCGACCCTCCCGGTTCCTCCGACGCCCTCGACCCCGCCGACCCCGCCGCGAGGCGGAGCGAGGCGCACGCGGACGGCTGAGGCGCGGCCGGCCGTCGCGAGCGGGTGGTCTCCCCGGTGGGGACCTCCCGCTCGCTCATTTGGGAACGTCGATCCCGTCGGTCCGCTGCTCGGTCGCCCAGCGACGCAGATGGCGCTCGGCGTTCTCCGCCGAACCGTACTTCCGCATGGCCGTCGCGAGGCCGATTCCCATCATCCTGCCGTCGGCGGAATAGCCCGCCGGTGCGGAGGTGAGAAAGCGGAACCTGTTGAGAAACGCTCTCATCGATCATCACCACCAATTCTTTCGTCAAGTATCTGCCCTGGGTGTTTCACTCAAACGGGCGAACCGTGAATTCTGTGTCAACTGGCCCGTGAGCTGCTCGGACCGCGCGGGAACAGCCCGGGAGAGGCTGGGGCCCGTGCCGGTCCGCGCGGGGTGACCGCGCTTTTCCGCACCCGTCGGCACGGACCGGCGGGTGCCGGCCGGCATGGGAAAACGGGTGCCGATCCGCGCGGATTAGCGGGTGCCGATCCGCTGGATTATCCGGTGCGGGCTTATTCGATCTTCGATACCGGTACGCAAGGGGTTCAAGTGCCGGTTCGCACGGGTTCTTCCGCGCTTCCCCGGACGCGCTTCCTCGGATGTTCTTCTCAGGACGCGCCTTTTCTGACGTGCTTTCCCCGTGTGTGCCGCTCCGCGTGTGCTTTTCCGGACCGGGACACGTGTGTGCTTTCCCGGACCGGGACAGGTGTGTGCCTCCCCGGACCGGGACACGCGAGCTTGTCTCGTGCCGGAGCGGGGCGCGAGCGGGTTGCCGGTGATCGGCCCGCACCGGACCGAGCCGGCGCCGGACCCGCACGGGAGGGGAGGGCTCGCGCCGGATCGATCCGGCGCGAGCGGGAGGGGAAGGAGCCGTGATCGGCTCGCGCCGGCCCGGGAGGGCCGGCGCGCGCCGAGGGGACGGCGAGGGGACAGTGAGGGGACGGAGGGTCAGCTCGCGCTGAGTGAGCGCGGGCGCCGGCGGCGGGCGGCGGGTGCGGGCTCCTCCGGCTCGACGGGCTCCGAGGCTCGCTGCTCCAGGTAGGAGGAGCGGGTGTGCTCGGTGTGGTCGCGCATGATCTCCGCGGCCCTGATCTCGTCACGCGCCTCGATGGCGTTGATCAGCTGGTCGTGCTCCTCCCAGGAGTCCCGGCCGCGCTGGCGGGCCACCGGCGTGTGATACCACCGCACGCGGCGGGAGACCTGCGAGGCCAGCTCGGCCAGCACCGCGTTGCCGGACAGCTCGGTGACCAGCGCGTGCAACTCGGAGTTGGCCGCCACCGAGGTGTCGATGTCGTCCGCCTCCAGGGCCCGGAGCCCGCGCGCGCACACCTCGCGCAGCCGGGCCACGCCCGCGGCGTCCGAGTTGAGCGCGGCCAGCCGCGCCGACTCGGTCTCCAGCAGGGCGCGTACGGCGAGCAGCTGGTCGGCCTCCTGCACGGTCGGCGCGTGGACGAAAGCCCCGTGGCCGGGACGGAGATCGACCCAGCCCTCGCCGCTGAGCATCTGCAGCGCCTCGCGGACCGGCTGGCGTGACACGCCGAGCAGCTCGGCGAGCTCGCTTTCCGCGAGGTGCTGGCCGGGGCTGAGGCTCCCGTTCACGATGAGTTCCAGGATCGCCTCGAAAACGCTCTCCCGGAGAGTGGTCGGGCGCGGGATCTTGGGCGCCGCTCCCGAGTTCGCCAGTTCCGACCGCACCATGTCTCTTCAGCTCCAGGATGAGAAAATATGGCGGCCCCGCGTCCGGCCAGCCCATTGTCTGTTGTCGACTGCCTACAGTATACAGTTTCGGGCAGGGTGTCCGTGGTGAGCCTGATCACATCATCGCTCATCCGGGAAGCGTGACCGGATGGCCGGGCTGGCGCAGTGTGGCGCTGAGGGCGGTGGCGGCCAGCACCAGGCCCGCGGCCAGGAAGAACGCCGCGGCGTGGCCGGAAGAGGTCAGGGCCAGAGCGGCGAGGCCGACCCCGACGAGCCCGGCGACCGCCTTCGCGCTGTAGACCACGCCGTGGATCGAGGCGGTGTGCCTCTCGCCGAAGTACTCGCGGACCAGGCTGGCGATGAGCGGGTAGAACGCGCCCCCGCCCAGGCCTGCGGGCACCGTCGCCACCAGGATCATGACGGCCGATCCGGTCACCGTCCCCCAGGCCAGCAGCAGCTGCCCCAGGCAGAGCAGGGCCAGCACGGCGCTGAGCGTGCGCCCCCGCCCGGTCACCTCGGCGGCGAGCATGGCGCAGGCGCGCCCCACGCCGTTGAGCACCAGGAGCAGGGCCACCGCCGCCCAGGGGAAGAGGCCGCCGAAGGTCGCCAGCGCGACCACGTCGAAGATGGAGACCGCCCCCGCGCAGACCAGGATCGTCACCAGGGTGGGGAGCGAGCCCGTCCGCAGCGCCTGGCTCAGGGAGAACTGGCGTACGGCCCGAGGCTCCCTGCGCAGCGCGATCCGGTCGTCGGCCCAGGCGCGCGGGTCGATGTGGGCGGGCCACCAGTGCGGCGGCGGCAGGCGGACGAAGGTCGCCGCCAGGCCCACCGCGACCAGGGCGACGGCCGCCGCCACGGCGAACAGCGGCTGGAGCGCGCTCCCCGTGTTCCCCGTGCCCCCCGCGGCCCCGTAGAGGCCGGCCGCCACCGCGAGCGGGGCCGTGCCGTAGGCGAAGGCGCCGGTGATGAAGCCCACCTTCGCGGCCGGGCGCTCGGGGTACCAGCGGGCGACCGCCTCGGTGCACGCGCCGTACACCAGGCCGGCTCCCACGCCGCCGAGCAGGGCGTAACCGGCGAGGACCGCGGGGAGGTCGCGGGCGAAGGCCGTGGTGAGCAGCGCCGCGGCGCTGAGCGGCGCGCCGGCCCACAGCGCGACGCGGATCCCGAGCGCTCCGCGCCGCAGCAGCAGGACGGTGGGCAGGGCGACGGCGGCCTGGCAGATGATCCAGACGGCCAGCGGTGCCAGGGCCGAGGCGAGCGGCCAGCCGCGCGCCTGCGCCAGGGCGGGCACCGCCGCCGCGTAGCCGTACTGCATGGCGCCGATGGAGGCCATGGCGGCCCAGGGGAGCCAGAACATCCACGACCGGGGACGGTTGATCAGATCCTGCGGGGTGTCGCCGACGAGGTAATCGCGTCCCCGCCAGTCTCGTACGAGCTGCGTCTTCTCCATACCGTATGGAATATCCGTCGCCGGAGTCCCTGTCGAGGCCTGGACGGCTAGATTTCCATACGGTATACCGTCTACAAGAACCGTATCCAGGGAGGTCGCGTGGACCTGTTCGAATACGAGGCGAAGAAGCTCTTCGCGCGGCACGGGGTCCCCGTCCCCACCGGCGAGGTCGTGGCCACTCCCGAGGACGCCCGCGCGATCGCGGCCGGCCTCGGCGGCCCGGTGGTCATCAAGGCTCAGGTGAAGACCGGCGGCCGGGGCAAGGCCGGGGGCGTGCGGCCCGCCCCCGGCCCCGACTCCGCCGAGCAGGAGGCCCGGCACATCCTCGGCATGGACATCAAGGGCCACATCGCCGAGACCGTGCTCGTGGAGACGGCCACGGTCCCGGTCGAGGAGTATTACGTGGCCTACCTCGTCGACCGGGCCAACAGGTGCTTCCTCGCCATGGCGTCCGTCCACGGCGGCATGGACATCGAGGAGGTGGCCGCGACCAGGCCCGAGGCACTGGTCAAGATGCCGATCGACCCCCTGACCGGGATCGACGAGAGCGCCGCGCGCGAGCTGGTGACCCGGGCGGGCTTCCCCCCCGACCTCCAGGGCGCGGTGGCAGAGGTGCTGGTCCGCCTCTGGCAGGTCATGGTGGAGGAGGACGCCCTGCTGGTCGAGGTCAACCCCCTGGTGTGGACGGCGGGGAGCACGATCCTCGCCCTCGACGGCAAGGTCAGCCTCGACGAGGGCGCGGCCTTCCGCCACGAGCACGCGGCCCTGACCGCCGGGCCCGGCGACGGCGGCCTCGAGGCGAGGGCCAGGGCCAAGGGCCTCAACTACGTCAAGCTCGACGGCCGCGTCGGGGTCGTCGGCAACGGCGCGGGGCTGGTGATGAGCACCCTCGACGTCGTCGCCCAGGCCGGGGAGCGCTTCGGCGGGGTCCGCCCGGCCAACTTCCTCGACATCGGCGGCGGGGCGTCCGCGCAGGTCATGGCGAACAGCCTGGAGATCATCCTCTCCGACCCCGACGTCAGGTCGGTCCTCGTCAACGTCTTCGGCGGCATCACCGCCTGCGACGCGGTGGCCGACGGCATCGTCTCCGCGCTCGGGCTGCTCGGCGACCGCGGCCTGAGCCGCCCCATCGTCGTGAGGCTCGACGGCAACAACGCCGAGGAGGGCCGCCGGATCCTCACCGAGGCCGGACACCCCGCGATCCGCCAGGTCACCACCATGGACGGCGCCGCCGAAGAGGCGGCCAGGCTCGCCGCGGCATGAGCGGGCCCACCACCGGACCCACCGGACTCATCGAACGCACCGGTCCCACCGGACCAATCGGACCCAATGGACCCACCGGACCCACCGGACCCACCGGACCCACCGGACACGGCGAGCCCGCCGGTCCCGCCCACGGAGGGCACGCGAGCACGGAGAGGGAGCGGCAAGCATGGCGATCTTCTTGACAGGCCACAGCAAGGTGGTCGTGCAGGGCATGACCGGCGCGGAGGGGAGACGGCACACCGCCAGGATGCTCGCGTCGGGCACCGACGTGGTCGCCGGTGTCACGCCCGGCAAGGGCGGCGGCACGGTCGACTTCGCCGAGCGGAGCGTGCCGGTGTTCGGCACGGTCACCGAGGCGATCACCCGGACGGGGGCGGACGTCTCGGTGGTCTTCGTGCCGCCGAGGTTCGCCAAGGCCGCGGTCATCGAGGCCGTCGACGCGGGGATCGGCCTCTGCGTGGTCATCACCGAGGGCATCCCCGTCCACGACACGCTGGCCTTCTGGGCGCACGCCCGGGCGGTGGGCGGCAGGACCCGGATCATCGGGCCCAACTGCCCGGGGCTGATCAGCCCCGGCGCCTCCAACGCGGGGATCATCCCGGCCGACATCACCAGCGCGGGCCGCATCGGCCTGGTCTCGAAGTCGGGCACGCTGACCTACCAGCTCATGTACGAGCTGCGCGACATCGGGTTCTCCACCGCGGTCGGCATCGGCGGCGACCCGGTGATCGGCACCACCCACATCGACGCGCTGCAGGCCTTCCAGGACGACCCGGGCACCGACGCGATCGTGATGATCGGCGAGATCGGCGGCGACGCCGAGGAGCGCGCGGCCGCCTACATCGAGCAGCACGTCACCAAGCCGGTCGTCGCCTACGTGGCGGGCTTCACCGCTCCGGAGGGCAAGACCATGGGCCACGCGGGCGCGATCGTGTCCGGCTCGGCCGGCACCGCCCAGGCCAAGAAGGACGCCCTGGAGAAGGTCGGCGTCCGCGTCGGCAGGACCCCGAGCGAGACCGCCCGCCTGATGCGGTCGGCACTGGCCGCGCTGGGCACGACGGCCGCGCCGTCCGGGCCGGCGGTGCCGTCGGCGCCGCCCGCGAAGGTCTCCCTGGGAGTGGGGGAGGCGTCGTGAAGTTCGACGTCAACCTCTCCATCCTCTTCACCGAGCTGCCGCTGCTGGAGCGCCCCGCCGCGGCGGCCAAGGCGGGCTTCGACGCGGTCGAGCTCTGGTGGCCCTTCGCCGTCCCCTGCCCGGCCGACCGCGAGATCGACGCCCTGCGACGGGCGATCGAGGAGGCCGGGGTGCGCCTGGTCGGCCTCAACTTCGACGCCGGGGACATGGCGGCGGGGGAGCGGGGCCTGCTGTCGCGGCCCGACGGCTCGGCCAGGTTCCAGGCCAACGTCGAGGTCGCGGCGGGCCTGGCCGGAACGCTCGGCTGCCGGGTGCTCAACGCCCTCTACGGCAACAGCGTGGCGGGGCTGCCCCCGCAGGCCCAGCGCGAGCTGGCGCTGTCCAACCTGTCCCTGGCGGCGAGGGCGGCGGCCGGGGTCGGCGCCACGGTCGTGGTCGAGGCGCTCAACTCCTACGAGAGCCCCGACTACCCGATCACCTCCTCGGACGCGGCCTTCGAGGTGATCGACCAGGTGGACGCGGGCAACGTGGCCTTCCTCGCCGACCTCTACCACCTGCACCGGATGGGCGAGGACGTGCTCACCCTCATCGACACGAGCGTCCACCGGTTCGGCCACGTCCAGATCGCCGACGCCCCCGGCCGGGGGCAGCCGGGCTCCGGCGCCATGCCGTACGACCGGATCCTCGAGCGCCTGGAGACCTCGGGATACCGGGGCCACGTCGGGCTCGAGTACCGCCCCACCGGCCCCAGCGCCGAGAGCTTCGGCTGGAGGGACGCTTGACCTCCCGCACGGGCCGCACACGGCACACCACCGGATCGCGCGCGGTGACCGGCCGCGCCCCCACCCCCGGGCCGAGGCCCGGGATCTCCACCTTGGAGGTATTCGATGAACGCTGAGCGAGGGAGGAGCGGTGAGCCGCTCATGAACATCGGATTCATCGGCCTGGGGATCATGGGCAGTCCGATGGCGGCGAACCTGGTCAGGGCCGGGCACACCGTCGTCGGCTACGACATGAGCGCCGAGCGGATGGACGCCCTCGCCGTGGCCGGCGGCAAGTCCGCGGGCAGCGTGGCGGAGGCCGTCGCGCAGGCTGAGGTCGTGATCACCATGTTGCCCGACTCGCCCCAGGTGGAGGAGGTGACCTTCGGCGACGACGGGCTGCTCCAGCAGGGCAGGCGGGGTCTGATCCACATCGACATGAGCACCGTGCGGCCCGAGACCTCCCGCAGGGTCGCGCAGGCCGCGGCCGTCAAGGGCATCAGGGCACTGGACGCCCCGGTGAGCGGCGGCGAGCGCGGCGCGGTCGACGGCACCCTCTCGATCATGGTCGGTGGCGCCGCCGCCGACTTCGCGGCCGTACGCCCGCTCCTGGCGGTCGTCGGCACGACGATCGTGCACGTGGGTCCCGCCGGGGCGGGACAGACCGTGAAGGCCGCCAACCAGCTCGTCGTCGGGGGCATCTACGGCCTGGTCGCCGAGGCGATCGTGCTGCTCGAAGCCTCGGGGGTCGACCCCGCCGGCGGGCTCGACGTCCTGGCCGGCGGGCTGGCGGGCTCCCGCATCCTCGACCTCAAGCGGCACTCCATGATCAGGCGCGAGTTCACGCCGGGGTTCCGGATCGACCTGCACCACAAGGACATGGGCATCGCCGTCGCCGCGGCGCGGGAGGCGGGCGTCTCGCTCCCGCTCACCGGGCTGGTCGCCCAGCTCGTCGCCGCGGCCCGTGCCCAGGGGCACGGCTCCCTCGACCACTCCGCCCTGCTCAAGGTGATCGAAAGGATCAACCAGTGAAGCGGATTCCCTGCATGGAGGCCGTGGTGGCCGTCCTGGAGTCCGAAGGCGTCGACACCGTCTTCGGCATCCCGGGCGCGGCGATCCTCCCGCTCTACGCGGCGCTCCAGCACAGCGACATACGCAACGTCACCGTCCGCCACGAGGAGGGCGGCACGCACGCCGCCGACGGCTGGGCCCGGGTCACCGGCAACGTCGGCGTCTGCATCGGCACCTCGGGCCCGGCCGGCACCAACATGATCACTGGCCTCTACACCGCCCTCGCCGACTCCATCCCCATGATCTGCATCACCGGGCAGGCGGCGCGCGACAAACTCCACCAGGAGGCGTTCCAGGCGGTCGACATCGTGGAGATCGCCAAGCCCGTCACCAAGTGGGCGGTCCAGCTGAAAGAGCCGGCCCAGGCCCCGTGGGTGTTCAGGGAGGCCTTCAGGATCGCCAGGTCCGGCCGGCCGGGCCCCGTCCTGATCGACCTGCCGATCGACGTGCAGCGCGGCACCTGCCTGTACGACGCGGAGATCGACACCCCGCTTCCCGTCGATGTCCCGCAGCCCACGGCCCCGGCGGTCCGGGCGGCGATCGACATGCTCATGGGCGCCCGGCGGCCCCTCATCCTGGCCGGCGGCGGGGTGGTCATCGCCGACGCCGCCGCCGAGCTGCGCGCGCTCGCCGAGCACCTGCAGGTTCCCGTCCAGGTGACGCTGATGGGCAAGGGGGCCTTCCCCGAGGACCACCCCCTGTTCGCCGGCATGGCGGGCATCCAGACCCAGACGCGCTGGGGCAACGCGGCGCTGCTGGAGAGCGACCTGGTGCTGGCGGTGGGCGCCAGGTTCGGCGACCGGCACACCGGCGACCTCGACACCTACCGCCGGGGACGCAAGTTCATCCACGTCGACATCGAGCCCACCCAGATCGGCAAGGTCTTCGAGCCCGACCTGGGCGTGGTCGGCCACGCCCGGCCCACGCTGGCGGCTCTGGCGAAGGAGGCGGGCCACCGTACCGAGGCCCGCCGTCCCGGACGGTGGCCCGCGCGGGTCACCGAGCTGCGCGGCACGCTGCTGCGGCGCGACGACTTCGACGACGTGCCGATCAAGCCGCCGCGGGTCTTCCGGGAGCTGAACGACTTCTACGGGCCCGACACGACGTTCGTCACCGCGATCGGCCTCTACCAGATCTGGTCGGGGCAGTTCCAGAAGACCTACCTCCCGCGCCGCTACCTCGTCTGCGGGCAGGCCGGGCCACTGGGCTGGGAGGTGCCCGCCGCGATGGGCGTCAAGTGCGCCTACCCGGAGCGGCAGGTGGTGGCCGTGGCGGGCGACTACTCCTTCCAGTTCCTGATGGAGGAGATCGCGGTCGCCGCCCAGTACCGCATCCCGTTCGTCATCGTGATGATCAACAACGAGTATCTCGGGCTGATCCGCCAGGCCGAGATCCCCTACGACATGAACTACGCCGTCGACCTCCACTACGGCGAGGGCGGTGTCGATCACGTGAAGCTCATGGAGGCGTTCGGCTGCCCGGCCCGGCGCGTCGAGCTGCCCGGCGAGATCGGCGACGCGCTGGCCTGGGCGAGCGCGGAGTCGGACCGCCTGCAGCTCCCGGTGCTGGTCGAGGTCATGGTCGAGAGAGAGGCCAACGCGGCCATGGGCCCCGCACTCGACGCGATCAAGGAGTTCGAGCCGCTGCCCGAGCAGGAGCTCGCCCTGGCCATCGACTGGTCCGACTGAATCGGCCGGTCCAACCGAGGAGACCACCCATGTCACTCATACTCAAGCCGGGGTCGGCCTGGTCCGACGCCTACGACCGGTGCGTGGCGGCGGCGCCCCAGGCCTTCCACGACGACCGGGTGCTCAACCACTGGGGCGGCTTCTGGCAGCGCGACGGACGTCCGGAGCCGGCCGCCTCGCCGGTGGACGGCACCGCCATCGCCGGGCCGCCCCGCCTCGACAGGGCCACCGCCCTGCGCGCGGTACGGGCCGGTCTCGACGAGCACCGCCTCTGGCGCCACGTGCCGCTCGCCGAGCGCAAGGCCCGCGTCACGGCGGCACTGGAGGCGATGACCGCCCACCGCGACCTGCTGACCCTGCTGCTGGTCTGGGAGATCGGCAAGCCCTGGAAGCTCGCCGCGGCCGACGTCGACCGGTGCATCGAGGGGGTGCACTGGTACGTCGGCGAGATCGACCGGATGGTCGCCGGCCGCGTCCCCCTGGCCGGCCCGGTCAGCAACATCGCCAGCTGGAACTACCCGATGAGCGTGCTGATGCACGCCATGCTCGTGCAGGCCCTCGCGGGCAACGCGGTCATCGCCAAGGCGCCCACCGACGGCGGGCTCGCCTGCCTCACCCTCGCGACCGCGCTCGCCGCCCAGGAGGGGCTGCCGTTCACCCTCGTCAGCGGAGGAGGCGCCGAGCTCTCCCCGGCGCTGGTGCGCGGCAAGGAACTGGGCTGCGTCTCCTTCGTCGGCGGGCGCGACGCGGGCGGGCAGGTGGCCACCTCGCTCGCCGACCTCGGCCACCGGCACGTCCTGGAGCAGGAAGGGCTCAACTGCTGGGGGGTGTGGGAGTACGGCAACTGGGAGCTGCTGACCGGGCAGATCCGCAAGAGCTTCGACTACGCCAAGCAGCGCTGCACGGCCTACCCGCGCTTCGTGGTGCAGCGCTCGCTGTTCCACGACTTCCTGGCCGCCTACCTGCCGGCGGTCCGGTCGGTGCGCTTCGGCCACCCGCTGGCCGTGCAGGGGCCCGACGACCCGCCGCCCGACCTCGACTTCGGCCCGCTGATCACCAACGCCAAGGTCAAGGAGCTCGCCGACCAGGTGGACGAGGCGGTGGCCAAGGGCGGGGTCCCCCTCTACCGGGGCTCCCTCGACGACGGGCTGTTCCTGCCAGGCCAGGACACCTCGGGCTACCTGGCGCCCGTCGCCATCCTCGGCCCGCCGCGATCGTCCCCGCTCTTCCACGCCGAACCCTTCGGGCCGGTCGACACCGTCGTGCTGGTCGACACCGAGGCCGAGCTGCTGGCCGCGATGAACGCCAGCAACGGCGCGCTGGTCGCCACGGTCTCCTGCGACGACGAGGAGACCGTCAGGCGGCTGGCCCCGGAGGTGCGGGCGTTCAAGGTGGGGATCAACGCGCCCCGCTCGCGCGGCGACAGGGAGGAGCTGTTCGGCGGACTCGGCGCCTCCTGGCGGGGTGCCTTCGTCGGCGGCGAACTGCTCGTCCGGGCCGTCACCCAGGGGCCCGACACCGAGCGCCTGCCGGGAAACTTCCCCGGTTACACCCTCCTGCCCACGTCCCGCTGAGAAGGCGTCCCTGAGAAGGCGTCCCGCCCGCCCACATGACACCGGGAGGGTGTCGAAGCGGTGTCAGAAGGCGCCGAAGCGGTCGGCGGCGAGCAAGATCAGGAAGGTGAGCAGCGCGACGCGCAGGAGACGCCCCCCGTTTCCCAGGGACGGCCACGACATGTAGGCGAGCCAGCTCACGAACCCGATCACCGGAAGCACGGCGACGCCGCCCCAGAAGGACGGCACCGCGAATCCGGCCAGGAGGAGGACCACCAGCGCCACCGGGGCGATCCACCGGGGGAGCTGGAACAGGAAGACGAGCGGGGCCGCACTGCGCCGCTCGACCTTCCGCCGCAGCCCGGTCGCCCCCGGCGTGAAGAACTGCTCACCCGGGGGCAGCGGGCGCTTGCCCTGCCTGGGGCGGGGCTGTGCCAGCGGGTGTGCGGGGCGTTCCTGACGCTTGTCGGCCACAGGCCGAGCCTAACGCCACCGCGCCCGCCGCGACATGCCCGGAGCCCGGGACCGCCCGCCGCCCGCCGCCCGCTGTCCGCTGTCCGCTGTCCGCCGTCCGCCGCCCGCCGCCCGCTGTCCGGGAACGGGCGGCGCGGCGCGGCGCGGCGCGGCAGGTCAAGCCCTCCGGGACACGGTCCTTCGGGACACGGCCTCTCAGGGCACGGCGTGGCGGGGACCGGGAGCGGGCTCTGTCATGCTGGGCGGATGCTTGCTCTCATCCGCTACTCGGTGCCGCCGGGCCAGACCGAGGAGTTCACGCTCCGGGCCCACGAGATCGTCGACACCCTGGCCGGGCAGCCGGGCTACGTGCGCGGCCGGGTGTCGAGGTCGGTGGACGAGCCGGAGTTGTGGGCGCTGGTCAGCGAGTGGGAGGGTGCGGGGTTCTACCGCAGGGCACTGGGCGCGGCGCGGATGGCGATGTATCCGCTGATGACCCTCATGATCAACGAACCGAGCGCGTTCGAGGACGTCGAGCGCCCCTGACGTCCCGCCCGTCGCCCCGCCGTCGTCCTGCCCGTCGTCTCGCCGTCGTCCCTGGGAAGCTTTGCCCGGACGAGGAGGGCGGCATGGTTTATCCGCACGTCCCGAGGGTTCGTCTCCCCTAAGCTGGAGGCTCAATCAATTCCTCGCCGACCTCCAGCCGGATGGAGATTCTCCCTTATGGCACGCCGTACGGACATCATGGACACCATCGTCAGCCTCGCCAAGCGGCGCGGTCTTGTGTATCCCTCCAGCGAGATCTACGGCGGCCTGCGCGCGTCGTGGGACTACGGTCCGCTGGGCGTGGAGCTCAAGAACAACGTGAAGCGGCAGTGGTGGAAGACCGTGGTGCAGGGGCGTGACGACGTGGTCGGCCTCGACTCCTCGGTGATCCTGGCCCGCGAGGTGTGGCAGGCCAGCGGCCACGTGGAGACCTTCACGGACCCGTTGACCGAGTGCCAGTCGTGCCACAAGCGCTACCGGGCCGACCACCTCGAAGAGGCCTATCAGGAAAAGCACGGCAAGCCCGCCGCGGGCGGCCTGGCCGACATCACCTGTCCCAACTGCGGCACCAAGGGCGCCTTCACCTCGCCGAAGCAGTTCAGCGGCCTGCTGAAGACCTACCTCGGCGCGGTCGAGGACGAGTCGGGCCTCGCCTACCTGCGTCCCGAGACCGCCCAGGGCATCTTCATCAACTACCTCAACGTGCAGCAGTCGGCGCGCAGGAAGATCCCGTTCGGCATCGGCCAGATCGGCAAGTCGTTCCGCAACGAGATCACCCCGGGCAACTTCATCTTCCGCACCCGCGAGTTCGAGCAGATGGAGATGGAGTTCTTCGTCAAGCCGGGCAGCGACGAGGAGTGGCACCAGTACTGGATCGACGAGCGGTTCCGCTGGTACACCGACCTGGGCATCAACAAGGACAACCTGCGCATCTACGAGCACCCGAAGGACAAGCTCTCCCACTACTCCAAGCGGACCGTCGACATCGAGTACCGCTTCAACTTCACCGGCACCGAGTGGGGTGAGCTCGAGGGCGTCGCCAACCGCACCGACTTCGACCTGACCGCGCACGGCAAGGCCTCCGGCACCGACCTGAGCTTCTTCGAGCAGGACACCGGCGAGCGCTATGTCCCGTACGTCATCGAGCCGGCCGCCGGTGTCGACCGGGCCACGCTCACCTTCCTGATCGACGCCTACACCGAGGACGAGGCACCCAACGCCAAGGGCGTCATGGAGAAGCGCACGGTCATGCGCCTCGACCACCGGCTCGCACCGGTCAAGGTCGCGGTGCTCCCGCTGTCGCGCAACGCCGACCTGTCGCCCAAGGCCAAGGACCTGGCGGCCCAGCTCCGCCGTCGCTGGAACGTGGAGTTCGACGACGCGGGGGCGATCGGCCGCCGCTACCGCCGCCAGGACGAGATCGGCACGCCGTTCTGCATCACCGTCGACTTCGACACGCTCGACGACCAGGCGGTGACCATTCGCGAGCGCGACTCGATGGCCCAGGAGCGCGTGGCTCTCGACCAGGTCGACTCCTACCTTCGCCAGCACCTCAACGACTGAGGCCCGCCCCGCCCGACCGGTCACGGCCGGCGCCCCCCGCACTCCGGGGGTCGCCGGCCGTCGCTGTTTCCCGGCCCCGGCCTCTCCCGACTCCCGATTCCGCCGGTCCCGGCTTCTCCCCGGCCTCGGCTTCTCCCCGCCACGGCTTCCCACGGCTTCCCGCCAGGGTTCTCCTCCGGCCGTTCCGGCTCCCCGCCCAGCTCCGGTCCGGTGGCCACCGGCGGTCCCCCCACCGGGTGGCCCGGGGCGAAAGACGAGATAAAAAGCAGGCTTACGGCGGTTTTCGGAGGCTTTTGATGACATCAGGGTGATCGTTCGTTCGACGAAGGGAAGAACGATGGCGCGCGTATCACCTTGGAAGGCCGTTCCGGGGGTCGTGGCCCTCGGCGGGGTCGTCTTCCTGCTCACGGGAAGTGCGGCTCACGCCGATCCGCGACCCGCCCACGACGCGATCGAGCTGCGGCTGCTCGTCGACGACTGCCCGGCCTCGACCTCCCCGATCGCCCCGTGAACGAGTACACCGAGCACGCCGAGCACACCGACCACGTGAGGGAGATCCCGTACGGCACGGACGGCGGGGCGGAGAGAGCGCCGGAGAGCGCCGTGCTCGGGCGGGCGCTGTTCGAGGTCAAGCGGGTGATCGTCGGTCAGGACCGCATGGTCGAGCGCCTGCTCGTCGCGGTCCTCGCCCGGGGGCACTGCCTGCTGGAGGGGGTCCCCGGCATCGCCAAGACGCTGGCGGCCGAGACGCTCGCGGGTGTCGTGGGCGGCTCGTTCGCCCGGATCCAGTTCACTCCCGACCTGGTGCCCGCCGACATCGTCGGCACCCGCATCTACCGGCCGTCCACGGAGAGCTTCGACATCGAGCTGGGACCGGTGATGGCCAACTTCGTGCTCGCCGACGAGATCAACAGGGCTCCGGCCAAGGTCCAGTCGGCGCTGCTGGAGGTGATGGCCGAGCGCCAGGTGAGCATCGGCGGGCGCACCCATCCGGTGCCCGCCCCGTTCCTGGTCCTGGCGACCCAGAACCCGATCGAGTCCGAGGGCGTCTACCACCTGCCCGAGGCCCAGCGGGACCGCTTCCTGATGAAGATCGACGTGGGGTACCCGAGTGAGTCGGAGGAACTCGCGATCCTCTACCGGATGAGCACCGGCCGGCCGGTCTCCCGGCGGGTGCTCGACTCCCAGCGGCTGCTGGCGCTCCAGACGGCCGTGGACGACGTCTTCGTCCACCACGCCGTCGCCGAGTACGCGGTCCGGCTGGTGTACGCGACCCGGGAGCCCGCACGGTTCGGGCTGGCGGACGTCGCCCCGCTGCTGGCCTTCGGCGCGAGCCCCCGCGCGACGCTCGGCCTGGTCGCCGCGGCCCGCGCGCTGGCGTTGCTGCGCGGGCGTGACTACGTGCTGCCCGAGGACGTCGCGGACCTGGCCGGTGACGTGATCGCGCACCGGCTGGTGCCGTCGTTCGACGCGCTGGCCGACGACGTCTCCCCCCGGCACATCGTGGACCTGGTGGCCGCGGCGATCCCGATGCCCAGGATCGCCCCCGGGCAGGGAGAGGCGGCCTGATGCGGCACCTGCTGTCCGAGCGGGTGCTCCGGCGGCTGGAGCTGACGGTGGTCAGGCGCCTGGACGGGCTGCTGCAGGGCGACCACCGGGGGCTCACCCCCGGGCCCGGTGGCGAACTCGCCGAGGCGAGGCCGTACGCGCCGGGTGACGACGTGCGCCGGATGGACTGGAACGTCACCGCCCGCACGACGGAGCCGCACGTGCGGGACATGGTCGCCGATCGGGAGCTGGAGACCTGGGTGCTGCTCGACGCCAGCGCCAGCATGGACTTCGGCACCGCGCTGATGGAGAAGAGGGAGCTCGCGCTCGCCGCCGTCGCGGCGGTCGGCTTCCTCACCGAGCGGACCGGCAACCGCGTCGGGGCGCACCTCCTGCACGGCGGCGAGGTCCGGCGGTTCCCCGCCAGGAGCGGGCGCCCGCATCTCATGGCGCTGCTGGGCGCCGTGTTCTCGCTGCCGCGTACCGAGCCGGGCGTCGCGGCGCCGCGCGTCGGACCGGCCGCCGACGACCTGCGCCGCGTCGTGCGCCGCCGCGGGCTCGTGGTCGTCGTCTCGGACTTCCTCGATCCCCCGGAGAGCTGGGAGCGGCCGTTGCGCCATCTCGCGCTCCGCCACCAGCTCCTCGCGGTGGAGGTCGTCGACCCCAGGGAGCTCACCCTGCCCGACGTGGGGGTGCTCACCCTCGTCGACCCGGAGACCGGCCGCCGCAGGGAGGTCTCCACGGCCGGCACCCGCCTTCGCGAGCGCTACGCCGAGGCCGCCGCGGGCCAGAGGGCGGCCATCGCGACCGCCCTGCGCCGGTGTGGGGCCGCGCACCTGCGCCTGGACACCGACCGCGACTGGGTCCGCGACCTGGTCCGTCACGTCGTGCTGCAACGCCGCCTGGCGCGGGCCCGTGGCGCGCAGGGTACGAGAGGCGGTGTGGCATGACGTTCCTTTCCCCCGTCTGGCTGTGGCTGCTGGTGCCCGCCCTGACGCTCGCGGTTCTCTACGTCGTCATGTATCTGCGGCGCAGCCGGTACGCCCTGCGGTTCACCAATCTGGACCTGCTGGACAAGCTGGCGCCCAAGGGGCCCGGGTGGCGCAGGCACGTGCCCGCCGCGGCGTTCATGGGGATGCTGGTGCTCCTCGTCGTCGGGTTCGCGCGGCCGACGGCCGAGGTGCGGGTCCCGAGAGAGCGGGCGACGATCGTCGTGGCGTTCGACGTCTCCGCGTCGATGCAGGCCACGGATGTGGCGCCCAACCGGTTCGCGGCGGCGCGGGAGGCCGCGCGGCGGTTCGTCGCGGACCTGCCCTCCCGGTTCAACCTGGGCCTGGTCACGTTCTCGTCCTCGGCCTCGGTGAGCGTGCCGCCCACCGCCGACAGGGCGGCGGTGCTGTCCGCGATCGACCGGCTCACCACGGACTCCGGTACGGCCATCGGCGAGGCGGTGTTCTCGTCCCTGGACGCGATCGACGCCCTGGAGGGCGGCGAGGGCGGAGACCGGCCGCCCGCCCACATCGTGCTGATGTCCGACGGGTCGAGCACCATGGGCCGGACGCCGGAGCTGGCGGCGCGGGAGGCGGCCTCCCGGCGCGTGCCGGTCTCGACCATCGCGTACGGCACCTCCGACGGCACGATCCAGATGGGCGGCCGGGAGACGCGGGTGCCGGTGGACGGCCCGGCGCTGCGCGAGCTGGCGGAGAGCACCGGCGGAGGGTTCTACGAGGCGGCCTCCGGCGGCGAGCTGCGGGCGGTCTACGACGACATCGGCAGCTCGGTGGGCTACCGGACCGAGCGGCAGGAGGTCTGGCCGTGGTTCGTCGGGGTGGCCCTGCTCGGCGCGGTCGTGGCGGCCGGGACCTCCCTGTTCTGGTTCTCGAGGATCCTGTGAGGAGTCGGCCATGGTGACGTCACACGATCGGCCCCCGGGGCTCGGGCGGCCCCGCGGGCCGGGTTTCACGCCGGGGGACCCGCCTGCGGCCGCGCCACCGGAGGAGACCGGCCCGCTGCCGGGCCCGGTGACCGGCGCGCGGAAGGCGGGGGCGGGACGCGTCCTGGTCGCCGCGGCGCTCGTCGCCGTGGTCACCGGTGGAGCCGCGGGCGTCGCGACGGCCCGGCTGGCGGGAGAGGAGCGGGCCGCCCCCGTGGCACTGCCCCGATCCACCGCGGGCCCGGCCGGCCCGTCCGGGCCGGCCGGGGTCGCGGGCGGCCTGCGCGGTACGGCGGCCAGGGTGCTGCCGAGCGTCGTGTCGGTCGAGTCGGGCCGGGGCTCGGGCTCCGGCTTCGTGATCGACGGTGCCGGGCACCTGCTCACCAACGCGCACGTCCTGGCCGGTGGTACGGGCGTCACCGTCGTGCTCGGCGACGGGCGACGGCTGCCCGCCACCGTCGTGGGCACCGACGAGGCGTACGACCTCGCGGTGCTCAGGGTGGACGACGCCCGCGGGCTGGTCCCCGCGGAGCTGGGCAGGTCCGCGGACCTCGCGGTGGGGGACCAGGTGCTGGCCGTCGGCTCCCCGCTGGGACTGGCGGGTACGGTCACCGGCGGCATCGTCAGCGCCCTCGACCGTCAGGTGAGGCTGGGCGGGCGCGGGCAGACCGCGTTGCAGACCGACGCCTCCATCAATCCCGGCAACTCCGGAGGTCCGCTGGTCAACGCCCGGGGCGAGGTGATCGGGGTCAACACCGCGATCGCGACGCTCTCGCGGCGCGGGGCCGGGTCGATCGGCATCGGTTTCGCCATTCCGATCGACAGGGCGGCGCCCGTCGCCGAACGGATCATCCGGGAGTGAACGAAGGCTGACGGACCTTCCGGGAGCGCGCGGAGGTGCACGGAGGCGCACGGAGACGCGCGGAGGGCACGGAGGGCACGGAGGCGCGCGGAGGCGCATGGAGACGCACGGAGAGCACGGAGGCGCATGGAGACGCACGGAGAGCACGGAGGCGCATGGAGACGCACGGAGGCGGACGGAAGTGGAGGGAAGGGAATGCAGGGGAACAGGGGCGCGGTATGGCGGTGGCATCCGCGTTTCCGGCCGCGCACGACCTAGGTTCGTACCATGCGACTGCTCGTTGTCGAAGATGAGGAAGACCTGGTCGACGCCCTGCGCGTGGGGCTCGTCCGGGCCGGATACGCGGTCGACGTCGCCTACGACGTGGCCCAGGCGCGGGAGAAGCTCCAGGTCAACTCGTATGACCTGGTCCTTCTCGACCTCAACCTGCCCGGAGGGGACGGCTTCGAGGTCTGCCGGGCGCTGCGCGGGACCGACCAGGGCCAGGCCGTGCGGATCATCATGGTCACCGCGCGGGACCGGCTGGACGACCGGGTCAGAGGGCTGGACGAGGGCGCCGACGACTACCTGGTCAAACCGTTCGCCTTCCCCGAGCTCCTGGCCCGGGTCCGCGCGCTGCTCCGCAGGGAGCCGGGCGGCGGCACCGCGATCCTGCAGGTGGGGGCGCTGCGGCTGGACACCTCCCGGGTGGAGGCCCACTCGACCGGGCGCGAGCTGGGGCTGACCCCCAAGGAGTTCGGTGTCCTGCACTACCTGATGACCCGCCCCGGGCACGTCGTCTCCGCCGAGGAGCTCCTGGAGCACGTCTGGGACGAGCACACCGACCCGTTCACCAACACCGTGCGGGTGACGGTGGGAAACCTGCGGCGCAAGCTCGGCGCCGACGCCGTGATCGAGACCGTGGTCAGCAAGGGCTACCGGCTGCGGGAGGACGTGTGAGGTTCTCCTTCGTGCAGACGATCCGCTTCCGGCTGACCGTGCTCTACTCCAGCCTGCTGTTCCTGCTCTCCGCGCTGGTCATCGGCCTGCTGTACGTCGCGGTGGCCAGGAGCGCCGAGGAGCGGCCCTACACCGTCCAGCAGGCCAAGCTCTACAGCGTCGACACCGAGCGCTACGTCGGCAAGGCCCCCGTCGTCGAGCTCGCCGAGGTCGAGAACGCGGTCAACCTGCTCACCCTGCGGACCTTGCGCGACTACTCGTTCCTGACCCTGGGCGGGCTGTTCCTGGCGAGCTTCGGCATCGGCTGGGTCCTCTCGGGGCGGGTGCTGCGTCCGGTGCGCTCGATCACCAGGGCCGCCGCCGAGATCCAGGGCACCGATCTGTCGCGGCGGATCCTGCTCACCGGCCCGAAGGACGAGCTGCGCGACCTCGCCGACACCGTCGACACCATGCTCGGCCGCCTGGAGGGAGCCTTCCTGGCGCAGCGGCAGCTGATCGACGACGCCTCCCACGAGCTGCGCAGCCCGCTGGCCATCATCCGGGCCAACGTCGACGCGGTCCTCGCCTCGCCCGACAGCACCGAGGAGGAGCGGATGCGCGCGGTGGCCATCGTGGACCGGGCCACCACCCGGATGACCCGCCTGGTCGAGGACCTGCTGGCGACCGCGCGCCGGTCCGCGCCCGCGCTGGCCGACGCCGAGGTGGACGTGGGGGCGCTGGCCGCCGAGGCGGCCGAGGAGTTCACCGCGCTCGCGGCCGGGCGCGGGCTGTCGATCCGCAGGGCGCTGCCCGCCGGGCTGCGCGGGGTGGGGGACCACGACGCGCTGCGCCGGGCCGTGGGCAACCTGCTCTCCAACGCGGTGCGGCTCGCGCCCGGCGGGAGCGAGGTCGTCGTGGCGGCGGGCCGTACCGGGGACTGGATCTGGGTGGCGGTGCGCGACGCCGGGCCCGGGGTGCCCGAGGACGACCACGCGCGGGTGTTCGACCGGTTCTGGCGCGGCCAGACCAGCCGCCGCGACCGGCACAGCGGGCTGGGCCTGGCGATCGTCCGCCAGATCGTGGAGTCGCACGGCGGGCACGTGCGCCTGTTCTCCCGGCTGGGCGAGGGAAGCGTGTTCGTGCTGTGGCTGCCGTCCGGCGAGGGCCCGGCGGAAGGGGAGGTTCCCGACCTGAACCCTCTCGCCGGAGCCGGTCTGGCGGGTCGCTGAACCGCCCGTGAACGGGTTTGAATGGGTGGGAAATTGGTTTATACCAATTGGTGTAAACCAATTTCCGAGATGATCGATATCCTCGCGTATTTGATCTGGATTTGAATTGGATTAGACCGGTTCGCCCGCTTTGAGCTGCGATGATGCTGTTCCGTGTAGTGAGTGCCGTTTCATCGTCTTGTTCGTCGGTAGAGTCCGGAGAGAGGCGGAACCAGACGCCGTTTGAAGTCGCAGAAGGAGCAACCGTGCCGAAGTACGTTTACGACTTCACCGAGGGCAACAAAGATCTCAGGGACCTGCTCGGTGGTAAGGGAGCGAACCTCGCCGAGATGACCAACCTCGGGCTGCCGGTGCCCCCCGGCTTCACCATCACCACCGAGGCGTGCCGGAGCTTCCTCGCGGACGGGGTCCTTCCCGAGGGGATGCAGGAGGAGGTCTCCGAGCACCTGGCCGCCCTGGAGACCGCGATGGGCCGCCGGCTGGGCCAGGCCGACGACCCGCTCCTGGTGAGCGTGCGCTCCGGAGCCGCGTTCTCCATGCCCGGCATGATGGAGACCGTCCTCAACATCGGGCTCAACGACGACTCGGTCCACGGCCTGGCCAAGCAGGCGGGCGGCAACGAGCGCTTCGCCTGGGACTCCTACCGGCGCCTCATCCAGATGTTCGGCAAGACCGTCCAGGACATCGACGGCGAGCTCTTCGACGACGCCCTGGAGGAGCTCAAGGACGGCCGCGACGACCTGGAACTGGAGGCGGCCGACTTCAGGCGCCTGGTCGCGACGTACAAGGAGATCGTGCGCGCCAGGACGGGCGAGGACTTCCCCGCCGACCCGTACCTGCAGATGCGCATGGCGGTGGAGGCCGTGTTCGCGTCGTGGAACGCCCCGCGCGCGGTCCTGTACCGCCGCCAGGAGCGCATCCCGGCCGACCTGGGCACCGCGGTCAGCGTCTGCTCGATGGTCTTCGGCAACTGCGGCATGGACTCCGGCACCGGGGTGGCCTTCACCCGCGACCCCGGCACCGGCCAGCAGGGCGTGTACGGCGACTACCTGCAGAACGCCCAGGGCGAGGACGTGGTCGCGGGCATCCGCAACACCATGCGGCTGCAGGAGCTGGAGGGCATCGACAAGCCCGTCTACGACGAGCTCATGCGGACCATGAAGACGCTGGAGGACCACTACCGCGACCTGTGCGACATCGAGTTCACGGTCGAGCGCGGCAAGCTCTGGATGCTCCAGACCCGGGTGGGCAAGCGGACCCCGGGCGCCGCGTTCCGCATCGCCGTGCAGCTCGTCGACCAGGGCGTGATCGACCTCGACGAGGCCGTGACCCGGGTGACCGGCGACCAGCTCGCCCAGCTCATGTTCCCCCGGTTCGCCGAGGACGCCGGCGGCAAGGTGATCGCCAAGGGGATGAACGCCTCGCCGGGCGCGGCCGTCGGCAAGGCCGTCTTCTCCACGCCCAGGGCCGTCGAACTCGCCGAGAGCGGAGAGGCCGTCATCCTGGTCCGCCGCGAGACCAACCCCGACGACCTGGCCGGGATGATCGCCGCCCAGGGCGTGCTGACGAGCCGCGGGGGCAAGACCTCGCACGCCGCCGTGGTCGCCAGGGGCATGGGCAAGACCTGTGTCTGCGGCGCCGAGGAGCTGGAGGTCTCCGCCGCGGACCGCGCGTTCACCACGGCCTCCGGCCTCGTGGTCTCCGAGGGCGACGTCATCTCCATCGACGGCACCAGCGGAGCCGTCTACCTCGGCGAGGTGCCCGTGGTCCCCTCCCCGGTCGTGGAGTACTTCGAGGGCTCGGGCGACCGGGACGACGAACTCGTCCGCGCCGTGCACCGGATCATGTCCCACGCCGACGGGGTACGCCGGATGGCCGTGCGCGCCAACGCCGACACCGGCGAGGACTCCGCCAGGGCGCGCAGGTTCGGCGCCCAGGGCATCGGGCTGTGCCGCACCGAGCACATGTTCCTCGGCGACCGCCGCAGCCTGGTGGAGGACCTGGTGCTGGCCACCTCCGCCGAGGAGCGCGAGCGGGCACTGGCCGCGCTGGAGCCGCTGCAGCGGGCGGACTTCACGAAGATCTTCCAGGCGATGGACGGCATGCCCGTCACGATCCGCCTGATCGACCCGCCGCTGCACGAGTTCCTGCCCGACTACACCGAACTGTCGGTGAAGGTCGCCCTCGCCGGTGACGCGGCGGAGGAGAAGGACCGCAGGCTCCTGGTCGCGCTCAAGCGGCTCCACGAGGAGAACCCGATGCTGGGCCTGCGCGGCGTCCGGCTCGGCCTGGTCATCCCCGGCGTGTTCGCCATGCAGGTCCGGGCGATCGCGGCGGCGGCCAAGGCGGTGCCCGGCAGCCGTCCGGAGATCATGATTCCGCTGGTGGCCGCCGTCCAGGAGCTGGAGCACGTCAAGGACGAGGCGCGGCGGATCCTGGAGGAGACCGGCGTCGACGCGCTGATCGGCACGATGATCGAGGTGCCCCGCGCGGCGCTGACCGCCGGGCAGATCGCCGAGGCCGCCCAGTTCTTCTCCTTCGGCACCAACGACCTGACCCAGATGACCTGGGGCTTCTCCCGCGACGACGTCGAGGCCGCCTTCTTCGCCAAGTATCTGGAGCTCGGCGTCTTCGGCGTCTCCCCGTTCGAGACCCTGGACCGCGACGGCGTCGGCAGGCTCGTCGAGATCGCCGTCGAGCAGGGCCGCGCGACCCGTCCCGACCTGAAGCTGGGCATCTGCGGCGAGCACGGCGGCGACCCGGACTCGATCCACTTCTGTCACCAGGCCGGTCTCGACTACGTGTCCTGCTCGCCGTTCCGTGTCCCGGTCGCCCGGCTGGAGGCCGCCCGCGCCACCCTGGTGTGCGGCGGTTCCGACACCCGCTGACCCCGCCCACTTCGCGGGGGCGCTCCGGCACCACCGGAGACGACGCCCCGCGGAGCCGGTCCCCGCGGCCCGCCCCACCCTCACCGGGGCGGCCGCGGGCCCGGTACGCGCCACGCCCGCGCGGTCGCGCTCGTGGCGGGCCTCCCCTGACGGGCCGCTCGTACGGGTGGGAAGCGGCGGCACATGCCCGGTGACCAGGTGTTTTCTCGTCGTTCGGCATGGCAGGGCCCTTTCGCGGATAAAATCAGTGCACTTATGCATGGCTATGACGAACACGATCAGGCCAGGTGGGTGCCGGAACCGCCCGGCAACCCCGGCCGAAGCCCGTTCGAGCGCGATCGGGCACGGGTGCTGCACAGCGCGGGGCTCCGCCGGCTCGCCGCCAAGACCCAGGTCGTCGGCCCGGGGGAGACCTTCGGCAGTGGCCAGCACATCCCCCGCACCCGCCTGACCCACTCCCTGGAGTGCGCGCAGATCGGCCGGGAGATGGGGGAGACCCTCGGACGCAACCCCGATCTGGTGGAGACCGCCTGCCTGGCCCACGACCTCGGCCACCCGCCGTTCGGCCACAACGGGGAGACGGCGCTCAACGAGCTCGCCGCCGGGTGCGGCGGCTTCGAGGGCAACGCGCAGAGCCTGCGCCTGCTGACCCGGCTGGAGGCCAAGGTCGTCACCGAGGACGGCCGCAGCGCCGGGCTCAACCTCACCCGCGCCTCCCTGGACGCCGCCGTCAAATACCCGTGGACCCGCGAGAGAGGCGCCAAGTACTGCGTCTACGACGACGACATGACGGTCTTCGAGTGGATCAGGGAGGGCGCGCCGGAGGGGCAGGTCAGCTTCGAGGCCCAGATCATGGACTGGGCCGACGACGTCGCCTACTCCGTACACGACCTGGAGGACGCCCTGCACTCCGGCGGCGTGGTCCTGGAGACGATGCGCGACCCCGCCGAGCGCCGCGAGGTCTGCGCGACCACCCGCGAGTGGTACGCCCCCGACGCCGAGCCCGGCGAGCTGGAGGACCTCTTCGGACGCCTGATCACCCAGCCGCTCTGGCCCCGCCACTTCGACCGCTCACTCGCCGACCTCGCCGCGATCAAGGGGCTGACCAGCTCGCTCATCGGCCACTTCTGCAAGTCCGCGGAGGTCGCCACCCGAGAGGTGTACGGACCGGCGGCCGGGCGCTACAGCGCCGACCTGATCGTGCCCAGGGCCACCCGGCTGGAGTGCGCGCTGCTCAAGGGGGTCACGGCCCACTACGTGATGGCCAGCGACGCGCACAACGCCAACCAGGCCAGGCAGCGCGAGCTGATCCACGACCTGGCCCACCACATCATGCTGGGCGCCCCCGGCACCCTGGAGCCCGCGTTCAGGCCCGCCTTCGTCAGGGCCGGCGGCGACGCCGGCCGGCTCCGCGTGGTCGTCGACCAGATCGCCTCGCTCACCGACACCTCCGCCGTCGCCTGGCACCGCGCCCTGGCGGCCCGCTGACCGGGCCGTGTCACGTTCCCGGCGCCTCCGCCCCCGGGGCCGGTGCTCTGTTCCTGAGGTCCCTGAGGTCCCTGAGGTCCCCGGGCGGCGTCGTGGACGAGCCCGTCGCGGGCCGCCGTGTCACGTTCCCTAGGCCGGCGCGCCGGTGCCGCCCAACAGGCTCTGCTTCGGCTCCGGCTCCGGCTCCGGCTTCCTGGTCGGCTTCTTCGTCGGCTCCGGTTTCGACGCGCACAGGGTGAAGCACCGGGGAGCCGCGCCGGTCTGGTTCATCACGGCCTGCATCTCCTCCCTGGGGGAGAGCGTGGGGTTGCCCTTCAGCCAGGCGTCCAGATAGTTCCAGGGCTTGACCATGCCCCGGCGCACCCACCACATCGAGGGGGAGGTCTTCCAGGAGATCGCGAAGTAGAGGTTGCTGGCGGTCGAGCGGGCGTTGCCCGAGTTGCCGACCTGGCCCAGGACCTGACCGGCGCTGACGCGCAGTCCCGGCCTGATCCCCAGGGCGACCTTGTCCAGGTGGCCGCCGAGGTAGCGCACGCCGTCGTCGCCGATGACCGTGACGAACCGGCCCTCCCGGTCGGCGCCGCGGTCGGTGGAGGGCTTCCACCGGTTCTTGGTGTTGACCTCGTCGACCACGCCGTTCACCGGCGAGACGAACGAGCAGCCCTTGCCGGCCCAGATCGTGGTCTTGGGCAGCACTAGGAGCCTGCTCTCGTAGGTGACCGAGCAGCCCTTCACCGGGAAGGCGTAGGTGTGCTTGGAGACCTTGGGCGGCGGGACCCGCACCGGGGGGTCGGCCTTGGGGCGGTCGACCGCGGTCCGGGGGGCGGGGGTCGGGGTCGCCTCGGGCATGGTCGCGGTGACCGACGAGGCCGGTGAACCGGCCGCGGACTCCGTCCCGGGGGTCGGAATCGCCGTGCCGATGCCCGCCACCCCGCCGGGCGACGCGCAGGCTCCGGTGACGAGCACCGCACCGGTCACAGCGGCCAATCGTGCTATATGCCCCGATCGCATGATCTCCACCCGCGTACATTATCGAGAATCCGCCTTTACCTTTGTAACCGACGTCCTGGTTGGTCACGACCACTTCGGGAAAGTCATCGTTCCTCCTGTCCCTCCCGTCCCGGCAGTAGCGTCCCGGCCTGCCGGAAGATCGCGGCGAGGGCGGGCGCACTCGTCGCCCCGACCTGTCGGGGGGCCGGACTAGACTCGCGGCGTGGCAGGCCGGATCAGTGATGAGGACATCGCGCTCGTACGGGAGCGCTCACCGATCGCCGACATCGTGGGCGAGCACATCCAGCTCCGCAACGCGGGCGGCGGCAACCTGAAAGGGCTCTGTCCCTTCCATGAGGAGAAGAGCCCGTCCTTCAACGTGACCCCCACCCGGGGTTACTGGTACTGCTTCGGCTGCGCCGAGGGCGGCGACGTCATCACCTTCGTCCGGCGCCTGGAGCACCTGTCGTTCGGCGAGGCGGTCGAGCGGCTGGCCGGCCGGGCGGGCGTCCAGCTCCGCTACGAGCAGGGCGGCTACGTCCCCGGGCGCGAGCAGGGCGAGCGCATCCGCCTGATCGAGGCCCACCGGGCGGCGGCGGAGTTCTACGTCTCGAAGCTGTCCGCCCCCGACGCCGCGATCGGGCGCAGGTTCCTGTCGGAGCGCGGGTTCGAGCGGGTCGACGCCGAGCGTTTCGGCGTCGGATACGCCCCGGCCGAGTGGGAGGCCCTCTCGCGGCACCTGATGGCGCGGGGCTTCACCACCGCGGAGCTGATCAAGGGCGGGCTGGCCAAGGAGGGGCGGCGCGGCCCCATCGACCGCTTCAGGGGACGGCTGGTCTGGCCCATCCGCGACATAACCGGCGACGTCATCGGTTTCGGCGCACGGAAATTGAACGATGCCGAAGACGGGCCGAAATACCTGAACACCCCGGAAAGCCCGCTCTACAAGAAGAGCGAGGTCCTCTACGGCGTCGACCTGGCCAAGCGCGAGATCTCCAAGCGCTCCCAGGCCGTGATCGTCGAGGGCTACACCGACGTGATGGCCTGCCACCTGTCGGGCGTGCCGACGGCGGTGGCCACCTGCGGCACCGCGTTCGGCGAGGAGCACATCAAGGTGCTCCGAAGGCTGCTGCTCGACCAGTCGGGGTCGCGCGGCGAGGTGATCTTCACCTTCGACGGCGACGCGGCGGGCCAGAAGGCGGCCCTGCGCGCCTTCGCCGACGAGCAGAAGTTCGTCACCCAGACCTTCGTCGCCGTGCAGGCCGACGGCCTCGACCCGTGCGACCTGCGCATCAGGCACGGCGAGGCGGCCGTGCGCGACCTGATCGCCGGGCGGGAGCCGCTGTTCGCGTTCGCCATCCGCAGCGTGATCTCCCGCTACGACGCGAGCACCAACGAGGGGCGGCTCTCCGCCCTCGACGCCGCCGCCCCGATCGTGGCCGGCATCAAGGACACCTCCCTGCGCCGGCTGTACGCCGTCGACCTCGACCGGTGGCTGGGCTTCAACAATGAGCAGTTCGTCCTCGACCGGATCGCCGAGGTCTCCGCGGCGGCCCAGCCGCGCGCCCAGCAGCGCCCCGCCGGCCCGCGCAAGGTCGCCGACCTCACCGACCCCGGCGTACGGACCGAGGCGGAGGTGCTGCGGCTGGCCGTGCAGCGTCCCGCGCTGCTCGGCCCGGCCTTCGAGGCGCTGGGAGCGGAGGCGTTCACGCTCGCCGAGCACGCGGCCCTCTACCGGCTGATCGTCGGCTCCGGCGGCACCGCCGCGGCAGGGCAGGGCGGGCGCGAGTGGGTCGACCTGCTGCTCGGCGGGGCCGAGGACTCCCTGCGCGGGGTCGTCACCCGGTTCGCCGTGGAGGAGCTGCGCGCCGACCTGGCGAGCGAGGAGCGCTACGCCTCGGCCATGCTGGCGGCCCTGGAGCTCGTCTCGGTGGCGCGGGCCATCGAGCGGCTCAAATCGAGGATGGAGCGGACGAACCCGGTCGACGAGCAGCAGGAGTACAACCGGCTGTTCGGAGAGCTGGTCGCGCTGGAACAGCAGCGGCGGGTGCTCAAGGATCGTGCCGCCGGGAGCTGACGGCGTAATTTGCATTAATATCCGCGGGATGATTCCACCAAACCCGAATAAGGTCTCGATCCGATAATGATCGCGGCCTTACCTCCGGTGACAAAAATAGGTCTGCCATTTAGGGGACCCAATACAGCAGACTGTCTCCCGTGGGTGCATCGGTGCTGCCAAGTGGGCCGCCATCGGTAGACCAGGTGGCCGACCTCGTTACGAAGGGAAGGGAGCGCGGAAGCGTCACGGTCGATGACGTGGCCGCCGCTCTCGACAAGTCCGAGCTGCCGTCCGACGCGCTCGAACGCGTCGTCCGCATGCTCGCCGAGCACGGAGTGGAGGTCCTCGAGCCCCAGGGCGACGAGGAACCCGTCCGGCCCGATGAGGAGGATGTCGGGAAAAGGGCCCCGACCAGCGATCTGGTCCGCATCTACCTGCGGGAGATCGGTCGCGTGCCCCTGCTCACGGCCGAGGAGGAGGTGGAGCTCGCCAAGTCCATCGAGGCGGGCCTGTTCGCCGAGGACAAGCTGACCAGCGTCGTCTCGCGTCTGGTCTTCCCGGAGTTCAAGGAGCTCGCCTGGCAGGGCACGCGGGCCAAGCAGCGGCTGATCGAGGCCAATCTGCGGCTGGTCGTGTCAATCGCCAAAAGATATGTGGGACGCGGGATGCTGTTCCTGGATCTCATCCAGGAGGGCAACCTCGGCCTCATCCGGGCGGTCGAGAAATTCGACTACACCAAGGGCTACAAGTTCTCCACATATGCCACCTGGTGGATTCGCCAGGCGATCACCAGGGCCATCGCGGACCAGGCGCGCACCATTCGGATTCCGGTGCACATGGTCGAGACGATCAACAAGCTGGTACGGGTCCAGCGCCAGCTCCACCAGGATCTCGGCCGCGAGCCCGCGCCCGAGGAGATCGCGATGGAGATGGACCTGCCGATCGACCGGGTGATCGAGATCCAGCGGATCGCCCAGGAGCCGGTGTCGTTGCAGTCGCCGATCGGCGAGGAGGACTCCGACCTCGGAGACTTCATCGAGGACGCGGACGCGGTGGTGCCGATGGAGGCGGCGGCCTTCATCATGCTGCAGGACCAGCTCGACGACATCCTCGCGACCCTCTCCGATCGAGAGCAGCGCATCATCCAGCTGCGCTTCGGGCTCGCGGACGGACATCCCCGGACCCTGGAGGAGGTCGGCCGGGAGTTCGGCGTGACGCGCGAACGCATCCGGCAGATCGAGTCGAAGACCCTCGCCAAGCTCAGGCACCCGACGCGGGCGCAGATGCTTCGCGACTACCTCGACTGAGGAGCCACACGGCGCGGGCCCCGGGCACCTCCGGTCCCGGGGCCCGCCCCGTTGCGCGGGGCCTGTTGTGATCGTCGTGGCACCTCCGGTCCCGGGGCTCGCGCCGTTGCGCGGGGCTTGTTGTGATCGTCGTGGCACCTCCGTTCCCGGGGCCCGCGCCGTTCCGGGGGCCGCGCCGCCCCCTCTTCGGCGCATTGGAGGCGGGCCGGACTGTTCTCCCGGCCGATACAGGCGCAGACTGGGCGAATGGAGTCGCGAGCGGCGGTCGACGACGCCGCGCTCGGGCGCGAGGCGTGGTCCGTGCTCGACGCGAACTGGACGGGGTCCGCGACCGTCCCCGCGCCCGGCCTCTACCCCCACCAGTGGAACTGGGACTCCACCTTCGTCGCGATGGGCCTGGCCCGCTGGGACACCCGCAGGGCCGGGACCGAGCTGATCAGCCTGCTGGCGGGGCAGTGGGGCACCGGGATGGTGCCGCACATCGTCTTCCGCCCCGTCCGCGCGGAGGGCTACTTCCCCGGCCCCTCGGTCTGGCGCTCCCCGGACCATCCGGCCTCTCCCAACGCCGTGTGCACCTCCGGGCTGACGCAGCCGCCACTGCACGCGCTCGCCCTGTGGTGGATATGGCGGCACGCGGCCGACCGGGACACGGCCGTCGCCCTCGTACGGCGGATCTACCCCATGCTGGCCGCCCAGCACGACTACCTGGCCACGTCCAGGGACCTCGGCGGGGGAGGACTGGCCGCGATCGTGCACCCGTGGGAGTCCGGGATGGACGACAGCCCCGCCTGGGACGCGCCGCTGGAGGCGCTGCCCTCGGTACGCCACGCCTACCACCGGCGGGAGGAGCCCACCGAGCGGCATCCCGACAGCCGTCACGACCGCTACATGGCCCTCGTCCTGGGCTACCGGGACTCCGGCTACGATCCGGCCTACCTGCGGGACGAGCACCCGTTCGCGGTCGAGGACCCGATGTTCAACGGGATCTGGCTCGCCTCCTGCCAGGCCCTCGCCGAGCTGGCCCCGGTGGCGGGCGCGGACGCGGGCCCGTACCGGGAGGCGGCGGAGCGGATCCGTGCGGCGCTGCTGGAACGCCTCTGGGACGACGGCGTCTTCCGCGCCCGCGACCTGCGCGGCGGGCGGCTCAGCCCCGTCTGCACGGTCGGCTGCTTCGGGCCGATGCTCGACCAGGAGATGCCCGCCGACCGGGTCGCGGAGCTGGTGAGGGTGCTGGAGTCGGCCCGCTTCATGGGAGCCGCCGGATACCCGGTGCCGAGCTGCGAGATCCGCGCCCAGCAGTTCGACAGGTCCTGCTACTGGCGCGGGCCGTCCTGGGTGAACACCAACTGGCTGTTGCGGCGGGCGGCGGGCGCGCACGACCTGGCGGGACTGGTGCGGCTGCTCGGCTCGGGCACCCTGCGCCTCGTGCGGCAGGCGGGTTTCCGCGAGTGTTTCGACCCCTTTGACGGCAGCGGGCGGGGCAGCCGGGACTTCTCCTGGTCGGCCGCGCTCACCCTCGACCTGCTGGCGGATACCGTGGAACGGTGAAGCTCTTCAATCGCATGCCCTCCGAGGTCCGCGCGGCCCTCGCTCCGGGCGACCGGGTGCTCGCCTACGCCGAGGGGCCCGACGGCTACGTGATCGCCGCGGACAAGGCCCTCTACCTGGGCGGTGAACGCCTGCCCTGGTTCCAGGTGGATCGCGGGGTGTGGGACGAGGAGGGGCTGACGGTCGGCACCACCGACGGGCGGTCGCACCGGGCGCTGCTGCCCGAGCCCGGCCGGATCCCCGAGGCCGTACGGGAGCGGGTGACCGCCTCGATCGTGGTCAACCAATACGTCCCGCTGGACGCGCGAGGGGGAGTGCGGCTGGTGGCGAGGAAGGCCGACGCCGACCGGCTGATCTGGGAGTTCGTCTTCGACTCCGGTCTCGATCCGGAAGATCCCGGCCTGCGCGCCCTCGCGGAACAGGCGCTCGAGGAGACACGCCGGAGCTTCGGCGTCTGAGATCCCGGAGCGGGACCGCCCTGGCCGGCCGAACCTTTCCGTTCCGGTACGAGCCGGGTCTCCGCGTGGGTCCGTTTCTGCGCGAGCCGGGTTTTCGCGTAGGCCCGAGGGCGGGCGAAGATCGGCCTCAGACACGCGAAAGGCCCCTGGAGGGGCCTTTCGCACCGGCGGGCCGTCCCCGGCCCGTGGGTGCCGACGGAGCGGCGGGAAAGATCAGTAGGGCGCGTTGGTCCTCTGGTTGTCCGGCCAGCCGGTGCCCGTGTCGTCGTGCTCGTCGCCGTGCCAGCCGTTGGCGGAGCGCAGGAACGGCAGCCGGTTCCTGGCCACGTCGCTCACCTTGGTCCTGGCCACACCCGTCGCCTTGGAGACCTTGGCGCCCATCAGGCCGGCCGTCTCCTGCACGGTGGGGTTGTCGGAGATCCGCTGGGCCAGTCCCTTGATCTGTTCGTAACGTTCCCGGCCGGCGCGACTCCCCAGGATGTAGCCGACCGCGAATCCCACTCCGAGCATCAGTCGATAACGCATGTCCACCTCCACAAGCATGTTCCGCGGACCCTGTCCTGTGATCACTCGCGGATCGCCTCGTCTCGCACCTACCCCGGAGTATCGATGCGACACACACCCATGGAGTGCGCTAATCTATTCCTGCGCCGCAAGGAACGGGGAACACCCGGTCCGACCAGCGCAAAGCGCAATCCCGTGTAGCTCAATCGGCAGAGCAGCCGGCTGTTAACCGGCAGGTTATAGGTTCGAGTCCTATCGCGGGAGCCAGTTGAAAGGCCCCGGAAGCCCCGCTTCCGGGGCCTTCGTCGTCTCCCGTTCCGATTCGGGGGGCCTCTCGCCTCGCGATTCGCCGGACAAACCACGGTGAATCACAGAAAATGAGGAACGCCGCGCCCGGTGCCGCCCTGATCGCGGCGAGTGAGCCGATGCGCGGTTGCCGCGGACAACAGCGATCGCAGCGGGGAAGGGCCGCCGCGTTCAGGGCACCGCGCCGCCCGGAACGGTCGTCGTGCCCGTGAGCCACAATTGGTGGTTTTTCTGTGCTGACCTGGCGAAGGTCCCGGCGGCGTGCGCCGGATTCGATCTACGGCGTCCCCGGCGTCCCCGGTGTCCCTGATGTTTCTGATGTGCTTGGTGTCCCCGGGGTCCTCGGTGGTGTCCCCGAGGTGTCCCCGGTCGACGTGGCGGCGGCCGAGGACTACCTCGGGCTGTTCTACACGGAGAATCCCGGGGCGGGAGTCCTGCGGGAGCGCCTGCGCGAGGTCCGGCAGGAGATCGCCAGGACCGGGACGTACACGCACACTCCCGGCGAGCTGATCTTCGGTGCCAGGGTGGCCTGGCGCAACAGCGGCAGGTGCATCGGACGCCTGTACTGGCGCTCGCTGCGGGTGCGCGACCGGCGGCACGTCACCACGGCCGAGGGGGTCGCCGTCGAGTGCGTGAACCACCTGCGGGACGCGGCGCCGAACCGCCGGATCCGCCCGACGATCACAGTTTTCCCTCAGGACCGGCCGGGGGCCCCCGGGCCGCGGATCTGGAACGAGCAGCTCATCCGCTACGCCGGATACGCGATGGAGGACGGCTCGGTCGTCGGCGACCCCCGCTACACCGATTTCACCGCGATGCTGCGCGAGTTCGGCTGGCCCGGCGGCCCCGGCAGTCCCTTCGATGTTCTCCCGCTGGCGGTCTCGATGGGTGACGGGCCGCCGCTGCTGTCCACGATCCCCGGCGACGCCGTGCTGGAGGTCGCGCTCTCGCACCCCGCCCACCCGTGGTTCGAGGAGCTGGGACTGCGCTGGCACGCGGTGCCGGTCATCTCGAACATGTGCCTGGAGATCGGCGGGATCTGCTACCGGGCGGCCCCGTTCAACGGCTGGTACATGGGTACCGAGATCGGCGCCCGCAACCTGGCCGACACCGACCGCTACGACCTGATGCCGCTGATCGCCCGGCGCATGGGACTGGACACCGAAAGTGACCGCTCGCTCTGGCGGGACTACGCGCTGGTGGAACTGAACGTGGCCGTCCTGCACTCCTTCGAGAGGGCGGGGGTGACGATGACGGACCACCACACCGAGTCCAGGCACTTCCTGATGCATCTCGAACGCGAGGAGAAGGAGGGGCGCGTCTGCCCGGCCGACTGGAGCTGGATCGTTCCCCCCATGTCCTCCTCGGCCACGCCGGTCTTCCACCGCTACTACGAGGACCGGCTGCTGTCGCCGAACTTCGTCCACCATCCGGACTCCCTGGAGCGTGCACTCGGTCACCGGACTGCAACGGGGGGTTAATCCGGAGGAAACGTACCGGCGATGCACTTGCAGTGACCCACCTCATGGTGGGGCGCACCTAGGGTTCCGCCGCCGCCGACGCCGCGCGTCACGATCGTGAGGTCGTACGGCGTCGGCGCGGGACTGGTCCGAGAGGTGCAGGCGGCCACGCGGCCGTTCCACGGCGGGACAAAAGCCCGGGAGGCCGGCCGATCCCGGCTGCCCTCCGGCCGGGTTCCGAGCTGATCGGAGCTCCATGCACTGGCACCCGTCCGCTTCCGACCCCGCCCGCCAGGGCCCTTCCGGCGCGGCCCCCTCGGGGGCCGGCCGGTACGGCCCCGAGGCCCGCTTCGCCGTCGAGCGCGAGGCCGAACTGCCCACCACCAACTGGGAACGCGAGGTCGCCTGGGCCCTGGAGGTGGGTCTGCAGGGCGCCGACTCCATCGTCGACCGGCGCATCCCGACCTTCTCCCGGGGCGAGCTGCCGCACTTCGCGGGGATCAACACCTTCCTCAAGGCTCCGTACGTCGAGGACGTGCGGCGCTGCGGGGAGTACGACGTGGCGATCCTGGGCGCGCCGTTCGACGGTGGCACGACCTACCGCTCGGGCACCCGCTTCGGCCCGCAGGGAATCAGGAAGATCTCCGCCCTGTACGGGCCCTACAGCTTCGAGCTGGGGGTGGACCTGCGCGAGTCGATCACGATGGCCGATCTCGGGGACGTGTTCACCATCCCCGGCAACATCGAGAAGACCTTCGACCAGATCTCCAAGGCCGTCTCGCACGTCTACTCCAGCGGGGCCTTCCCGGTCGTGCTGGGCGGCGACCACTCCATCGGGTACCCGACCGTGCGCGGCGTGGCCGAGCATCTGTCGGGCAACCTCGGGATCATCCACTTCGACCGGCACGTGGACACCCAGGAGACCGACCTCGACGAGCGCATGCACACCACGCCGTGGTTCCACGCGACCGACATTTCCAACGTGCCGCCGCAGAACCTGGTGCAGATCGGCATCGGCGGCTGGCAGGCGCCCCGGCCGGGGGTGAAGGTCGGCCGCGAACGCGGCACCACGATCATGACGGTCACCGACTGCGTGGAGATGGGCATCGAGGCGGCGGCCGAGCGCGCGCTTGAGGTCGCCTGGAAGGACGCCGAGGCCGTGTGGCTCTCCTTCGACGTCGACTGCCTGGACGCCGCGTTCGTCCCCGGCACCGGCTGGCCGGAACCCGGCGGTTTCCTGCCGCGCGAGGTCCTGAAGTTCATCCAGATCATCGCCGACGCGGCGCCGCTGGCCGGGATCGAGGTCGTGGAGTGCTCGCCGCCCTACGACAACGCGGAGATCACCTCGTTGATCGCCACCCGCGTCATCTGCGACACCCTCGGCTGCCTGGTCCGTTCCGGGCACCTGCCCGCGAGGAAGGGAGCCTCCTGATGCTCCGCCGCCCGCCTGTCTCGTTCCGCCCGCTCCGTTGGCTCCGTTCGCTCCGCCTGATCGGCCCGCCGCGGTTGTCCCGGTCGCCGCTCTCACTTCGCCTGCTCGTCCCGCTCTGCCTGCTCGCGGCCTGCGCCGCGTGCGCGTCCACCCCGGGAGGGGCCGCCGAGCCCGCCGCCTCCGGCGGGAAGAAGACCCTCACGCTGGGCTTCTCCGCCTGGCCCGGCTGGTTTCCCTGGCAGGTCGCCCAGGAGAAGGGGCTGTTCGCCAAGAACGGCCTCGAGGTCGAGCTGAAGTACTTCGACAGCTACACCGACAGCCTGACCGCGCTGGCCACCGGCAACCTCGACGCCAACAGCCAGACGCTCAACGACACCATCGCCTCGGTGTCCGGCGGGGCGAAGCAGACGATCGTGCTGGTCAACGACAACTCCACCGGCAACGACCAGATCATCGCCAGGTCCGGCGTCTCCACGGTGGCCGACCTGAAGGGGAAGACCGTCGCGGCCGAACAGGGGACGGTCGACCACTACCTGCTGCTGCTCGCGTTGCGGAAGGCGGGGCTGACCGAGAAGGACGTCACCTTCAAGCCGCTGCCGACCGACGCCGCCGCCGCGGCCTTCAAGGCGGGCCAGGTGGACGCGGTCGGCGTGTTCGCGCCCTTCACCACCACCGCCCTGGAACTGCCCGGTTCGACGGCGATCGCCACCTCCAAGGACTTCCCCGGGGCCATCCCCGACCACCTGGTGGTGGCCACCTCGCTGGTCGCCGAGCGGCCGCAGGAGGTGCAGGCGCTGGTGAAGACCTGGTTCGAGACCCTGGAGTGGATCGCCGCCAACAAGGCCGACGCCACCGCGATCATGGCCAGGCGGGCGGGGGTGAGCGAGGCCGACTACGCGAGCTACGACGCGGGGACCACGATCTTCTCCCTGGAGGACAACCTCGCCGCCTTCGAACCGGGTGACACCGGCGATCACCTCGACCACCAGGCCGCCCTGATCGCGAAGTTCCTCGTCGACTCGGGCCTGGCCGACACCGAGCCCTCGCTGGACGGCCTGTTCGAGCCGAAGTTCGTCAGGAGTCTCAAGCCGTGATCCGTCAAGAGCCGCAAGCCGTGAGAGCTGCGAGAGCGGGAGCGCCGACATGGGGACGACGCCGGGCGACGACCGGTTGTTGCCGGGGCGGGTCCGGCTCGCCCTGCTCGCCACCCGGAAGGTCGAGGCCCTCATGAGCGCGCGGACCGCGGAGCCCGTCGCGTCTCCCGGCGCGGGGCGGCAGGACTGGGAGCCGCTGCCCCGGCGCCCGGACCGGCCGGGACGCCTCCGGGGACGGCGCCCCGGCTCTGGTTCCGGCCCGCCCGGCGCGAACCCGTCCGGGGGGAAAGACCGGTTCGCCGCGGAAGGCCGATCCGGTGGGAAAGGCCGATCCGGCGGGCAGGGCCCGTCCGCCCGGGCCCGCTGGGGCCTGCGGGCGGCCTCGGTGCTGTTCCCGCTCGCCCTCTGGGCCGCCGTCAGCACGGCGGAAGTGGTGGATCCCACTTTCCTGCCCTCCCCGCTGGCCGTCCTGGAGGCGTTCGCGGAGATGCTGGGCACCGGGCAGCTGGTCGACGACACCCTCGCCAGCCTCGGCAGGGTCGGTGCCGGGTTCGGGCTGGCGGTGCTGATCTCGGTGCCGCTGGGCGTCGCCATGGGCACCTCGGCCGTGGCGCTGGCGCTGCTGGAACCGGTCGTCGGCCTGCTCCGCTACATGCCTGCCGCCGCCTTCATCCCCCTGCTGATCATCTGGCTGGGCCTCGGCGAGCCCTCCAAGATCGCGATCCTCGTGCTGGGCGTGGTGTTCTTCAACACGCTGATGGTCGCCGACGCCGTGCGGCGGGTGCCCGGCGAGCTGGGACAGGCCGCGGCCACCCTCGGCGCCCGGCGCGGTGAGATCCTCAGGAAGGTGACCTGGCCGTACGCGCTCCCGGCGGTCGTGGACGCGGCGCGGATCAACGCCGCCGCCGCGTGGAACTTCGTGGTGGTGGCCGAGCTCGTCGCGGCCGAGTCGGGGCTCGGCTACCGGATCGTCCGGGCCCAGCGGTTCCTGCAGACCGACAAGATCTTCGCGGTGCTCATCGTGATCGGGGTCGTCGGCCTGCTGATCGACGTCGCGCTGCGCGTCCTGCGCGACCGTCTCGGGAGGTGGGTGGTGTGAGGTCCACGTCACGAGTGCCGGGTGACCGTTCCGGGAGGTGGGCGACATGACCCTCGTGCTGAGCGGCGTGGCCAAGGACTACGGCACCACGCGCGTCCTGGACGGCATCGACCTGTCGATGGAGCCGGGCGAGTTCGTGTGCGTGGTCGGGGCGAGCGGCTCCGGCAAGTCGACGCTGCTGTCGTTGATCGCCGGGCTCACCCCGGCGAGCGCGGGATCCATCTCGCTCGACGGGGCACCCGTCACGGGCCCGGGGCCCGAGCGCGGGCTGGTCTTCCAGTCGGGCGCGCTGTTCCCCTTCCTCACCGTCGCCGAGAACGTGGCCTTCGGGCTGCGACTGCTGCCGATCTCCCGGGCGGACCGGGAGCGGCGGGTCCGCTGGTATCTCGGCGAGGTCGGGCTGTCGTCCCTGGCGGGCGCGCTGCCCCGGCAGCTGTCCGGCGGGCAGCGCCAGCGGGTGGCGATCGCCAGGGCGCTGGCGTGCGAGCCGGCCGTGCTGCTGCTGGACGAGCCCTTCGGGGCGCTGGACGTACAGACCAAGGAGGACATGCAGCTCTTCCTGCGCGAGGTGTGGCGCGACACGGGCACGACGGTGCTGATGGTCACCCACGACGTGGAGGAGGCCGTCCTGCTCGCCCAGCGGGTGCTCGTCTTCGCCTGCGGTCCCGGCAGGGTCGCCGCCGAGGTCCCGATCGGCCTGCCCGCCTACCGGGCCCTCACGGTCAAGCGCACCTCCTCCTTCCTCGGCCTGCGTGCCACGGTCGAGGATCTGGTCCGCTCGCACATGCAGACGCCGGAGGGAGAAAAGGTGTAGAACGATATTCTGTGGCTCTCCGGGCGGGGAGTCCCGGCGGGCTTCCGGAGGGGGATGCGGGATGGTCGATCTGGTGCTGTCGTCGATCGAGCGGGGCGTGCTGACGCTGACGTTCAACCGCCCGGACCGGCTCAACGCCTGGACCGACGAGATGGGCCGCCGCTACTTCGACCAGCTGGCCGAGGCCGAGAAGAACCCCGAGGTCCGGGTGATCGTGGTCACCGGCGCGGGGCGGGGTTTCTGCGCCGGCGCGGACTTCCAGACGCTCACCTCCCTGCAGGACGGCTCCTACGCGGGGCGGCCCGACCCGCGCCCCACCACCTTCCCGACCACGGTCCGCAAGCCGATCATCGCCGCCGTCAACGGCGCCTGCGCCGGGCTCGGCATGGTCCACGCCCTGCTCTGCGACCTGGTCTTCACCGCCGCCGAGGCCAAGTGGACCACCGCCTTCGCCCGGCGCGGCCTGATCGCCGAGTACGGCATGTCGTGGGTCCTGCCCCGTCTGGCCGGTCAGGCCAGGGCCATGGACCTGCTGCTGTCGGGCCGCACCTTCACCGGTGCCGAGGCGTACGAGCTGGGCCTGGCCGGCCGGTCGGTGCCGGGGGAGAGCCTGATGGAGGAGACGCTGGCCTACGCCCGCGAGCTGGCGGCGTACAGTTCCCCGGCCTCGATGGCCGTGATCAAGCGTCAGGTCTGGGGCGACTGGCAGCAGAGCCTGGAGGCGTCGGAGTCGGCCGCGACGCGTCTGATGGCCGAGTCCTTCGGCCGGTCGGACTTCGTCGAGGGCGTCGCCAGCTTCGTCGAGCGCCGCGCCCCGGGCTTCCCGCCCCTGTAGTCCCCGAGGTCTCCGCGGTCCTCGCGGGTTCCTTCGCGGGCGGGTCCTGCGGCCTTCCGTTTCGTCGAGTTCGTCGAGCGCGGGACACCGGGCCGCCGGGCCGGGGCGGTTTCCGGCGTGAGGGGCGCGAGGCCGTCCCGGATCAGGCGGGCGGCTCTCCGGTCACGAGCACCGCGATGCCGTCGAGGATGCGGTCCATGCCGAAGGCGAACTCGTCGTCGGGACCGCCCGACATGTCGAAGACCCGGGCTTCGAGAAGCTCGTGGATCTCGGGGAAGCGCTCGGCGTCGGTGAGCCTGGCGAGTGACCGGGCGTAGCCGGACAGCGCCTCCTCGTCGGTGACCTGGGAGGCGTCGAAGGCGTCCTGGAGGTCGGCCAGGAGCGCCACCTCGGTCCTGACGAAGCCGTTGACCAGCAGCAGCGCCGCCAGCTTCGTGTCCGGGTCGAGCCCGGTGCCGCGCAGGCAGCGCAGCCCGGCCTCCAGCCAGGCGACGTGGTTGGGCATGATCCCCGGGCCCGTGATGGGGATGCGCAACGACCAGGGGTGCCTCTGCAGGGAGGCGCGCATGGCGGCGGCCCACCGGTGGGCGCCCCGGCGCCAGTCGTCGCCCGGCTCCGGGAGCGGGGGAGGCGGGCCGAGCACCGCGTCCGTGATGAGCATGAGCAGGTCGCCCTTGGAGGTGACGTAGCGGTAGAGCGCCATCGTGGAGACGCCGAGCTCAGCGGCGATCTTGCTCATCGAGACCGCGGGGAGTCCCTCCGCGGAGCCCACCCGCAGGGCCGCCTCCACGATGTGCTCCAGGCTCAGGGTGCGTTTGGGTCCCTTGCCGGGCCGCTCGCGCAGCCCCCAGGCGATCTCCACGCTTTCCGGCACTTCCATCGCGCTCCCGGGCTTGACCGTCCTTTCCTGCGAGTGTATACCTTACGCAATACCGCGTATGCCATAAACAGTAGAGCGTACGCCATACGCAGGAGGGGTAGTGGAACCAGCGATAGAGGTCGTCGGCCTCACCAAGTCCTACGGCCGGGTCGCCGTCCTGGCCGGTGTCGACCTGCGCGTCGCCAGGGGCAGCGTGTACGCGCTGCTCGGTTCGAACGGCGCGGGCAAGACCACGACCGTGCGCACCCTGGCGACGCTGGTCAGGCCGGACGCGGGACGGGCGACGGTGGCCGGGTTCGACGTCGTGCGCGACCGCCGCCGGGTCCGCCGCGCCATCAGCCTGACCGGCCAGCACGCGGCGGTCGACGAGCTGCTGACCGGTGAGGAGAACCTGCGGATGATGGGACGCCTGTCCGGCCTGTCGCGCGCGGCGGCCCGCCGCAGGGCGGCCGAGCTGCTGGAGCGGTTCGACCTGGTCGAGGCGGGGAGGCGGCGGGTCGGCACGTACTCGGGCGGCATGTGGCGCCGGCTGGACCTGGCCGCGGGGCTGGTCGGCGCGCCGTCGGTGATCTTTCTCGACGAGCCGACCACCGGTCTCGACGTGCGGAGCAGGCAGGCGATGTGGGAGGTGATCACGCAGCTCGCCGGCTCGGGCACCACGGTCTTCCTGACCACCCAGTATCTGGAGGAGGCCGACAGCCTGGCCGACAGGATCGCGCTGCTCGACGGCGGGAGGGTGGTGGCGGAGGGCACCGCCGACGAGCTCAAGGCGAGGGTCGCCGCCTGGCGGCTGGACCTCGTCCTGTCCGACGCGCGGTCGTTCGCCGAGGTGACGCGCCTTCTCGGGGCGCGTGCCGTCCACGCGGATCTCGCCACGCTGACCGTCGGGGCGGCGGTCGACGGGAGCGCCACGGGGATCCGCGCCCTGCTGGACGAGGTGGACCCGGGGCGTTCGGCGGTCGAGAGGTTCACCGTGCGCGGCGCCACGCTCGACGACGCGTTCCTCGCGCTGACGGACAGGGAGCGGGCCGGTGTCTGACCTCGCCGCCTTGCCGGTGATGACCGGCCGTGCCGTCCGCCTGTCGCTGCGCAACCTCGACGCGCTGCTCACCTCGTTCCTGATGCCCGTCCTGGTCATGCTGCTGTTCGTCTACCTGTTCGGCGGCGCGATCCAGACCGGCGTCGACTACGTCACCTACGCCGTCCCCGGCATCCTCGTCATGTGCGCCTCCTACGGCGCCTCCCTGACGGCGGTCGCCGTCAGCCACGACATGAGCCGGGGGATCGTCGACAGGTTCAGGTCGATGGACGTCGGCGGCGGTGCGTTCCTGGGCGGGCACGTGGCCGCCGGCACCGTGCGCAACCTCAGCTCGCTCGCCATCGTGTTCGCCGTCGCGTTCCTGCTCGGCTTCCGGGCGGACGCGGGCCTGTCCGGCTGGGCGGCCGCGGTGGGCGTCCTGGTGGTGTTCGTGCTGGCCATGTCCGCGGTCTCGGCCCTGGTCGGCCTGCTGGCCAAGACGCCGGAGGTCGCGGGCGGTTTCACCTTCCTGGTGATGTTCCTGCCCTACCCGAGCAGCGCCTTCGTCCCGGTGCACACCATGCCCGCGTGGCTGCACGGGTTCGCGGAGAACCAGCCGGCCACACCGATCATCGAGTCCGTACGCGGCCTGCTGCTCGACCGGCCCGTGGGGAGCGACCCGTGGAAGGCGCTGGCCTGGTGCGGCGGCCTCCTGCTGATCTCGGCGATCTTCTCCGGCAGGATGTTCCGCCACCGCGCCCGCTGAGGTCACCCCGCCAGCTGAGGTCACCGCGCCCGCTGAGGTCGCGGGAGTGCCGGGGGCGCCTGGGGCCGCCCCCGGCACCACTGGCCGGGGCTCAGGTGACCAGGGCGAGCCAGCGCGGCGCGTCCCCGAAGGGGGAGGTGCGGGAGGTGACGGCCTCCATCAGCCAGGCGGCCGAGGCGCGGGCGTTCTCGACCACGCCGGGCGGGTAGGCGTACTTGACCCGGTGCTCCTCGAACTCGTCCTCGTCGTCCAGGAAGACCCGGCTCGGGCGGCCCTTCAGCAGGTTCCGGCGGGTCCGGATCACGTCGAGGTCCAGGTCGACCATGGTGACCTCGCCGTCTTTCCACTCCGGCACCGTGGAGACGTCGCAGTAGATCTCGTGCTTGTGCGGGGCGGCGTTGAAGGCGGCCGTCCACCACGCGTCGCGGGGGAAGAGCATCACGGACGGGTGCGGCCAGGGGACCGCGGGACCGTCGCCCTTGTAGCCGCTGGAGTCGGCCACGCAGCCCGTCCACACCCCGTGCTCGTCCTCGCCGAGCAGCAGGCCGCGGTGATGCCAGTGCAGTGACCCGTCGTACTTGCGGTAGACCACGTTCACACTCTCATAGGACATTCCCCGACACTAAGGCTTGACAGAGATCTATGTATTTCCTACCTTCTAAATAGGTTAAGAGTGTCAGTGAGAAGCCCCGGCTGGCTGACCGGCAACCCTCGCACCGCGGCGGGGTGCCCCCGGGGGAGACCTGGCGGCACGGTGGGCGTGCCGCAAGCGCGGACCCCCTCACCAGGGTCACCGAGACATGCCCGGGAGCGCCACATGTCGAAGACCAGCACACTGAACCACGCGAGCCCCGTCGACCTCGACACCCACGGCCACTACCGGCCCGGTGGCAGGCCCGGCCCGCGCTACCCCTTCCAGGGGCGGATCGGCACACCCACCTTCCCCGCCGAGCCCGGGCGCTACCACCTCTACGTCGCGGCCGTCTGTCCGTACGCGCAGCGCGCGGCCATCGTGCGCTCCCTCAAGGGACTCCAGGACGTGGTCTCGCTCTCCTACGTCGACGACGAGCGCGACGGGCGCGGGTGGGCGTTCCGCGAGCGGCGCGGGGCCGACCCGGTCAACGGGTTCACCCTCCTGCGGCAGGCGTACGAGGCGACCGAGCCGGGCTTCGACGGGCACGTCTCGGTGCCGGTCCTGTGGGACAGGGCGACCGGCCGCATCGTCAGCAACGACTTCCCCGACATCACGATCGACCTGGCCACCCGGTTCGGCGGCGACCCCGAGGCCGACCTCTACCCCGAGGAGCTCAGGCCGGAGATCGACGAGCTCAACACGAGGATCTACGAGATCGTCAACACGGCGGCGGGCCGGGTGGCGGCGGCCACCACCGAGGCCGCGTACACCGAGGCGCGCGGGGCCGTGGTCGCCTTCCTGGACGAGCTGGACGCACGCCTGGCCGACCGCAGGTTCCTGTTCGGCTCGGGGATCACCGAGGCGGACGTGCGGCTCTGGCCGACCCTGCTGCGCTTCGACCTGAGCGACAACCCGGCGGCCAGGATCAGCGAGCGCCCGCTGACCGCCTTCCCCAACCTGTGGGCCTACGCCAGGGACCTGTACGCCCGCCCCGCCTTCCGCGAGAACACCGACTTCACCGTCATCGCCCGCCCGTCGGGCGAGACCGACGCCTGGCGGATCCCGGTCGAGCCGCTGCACGCGGACTGGGACCAGCCGCACCGCAGAGCCGCCGTATGAGCGCCTCGATCGCCGTCGTCGGCGCCGGGCCGACGGGCACCTGCCTGGTGGAGCGCATCTGCGCCAACGCCGCCGACCTGCTCGGCTGGCCGTCGCTGGACGTCCACGTGATCGACCCCCACCCGCCGGGCGGCGGGCGCGTGTGGCGCCACGACCAGCCGGACCTGCTCTGGATGAACTCCACCGCCGCCGACGTGACGCTCTTCACCGACGAGTCGGTGCGCTGCGAGGGACCGATCCGCCCCGGGCCCACGCTGGCCGAGTGGCTCGGCGGCGACCCCGGCAGGTTCGCCTCCCGCCCGGCGCAGAACGGCTACCTCTCCCACGTCTTCCGGCAGGCGGTGGCGACCGCCCCTCGCGGCGTCCGGGTGCACGTGCACGCCGCCCGCGCCGTCGACCTCGCCGACGTCCCCGGCGGGCAGGCGGTGACGCTGGACGACGGCCGGACGATCGAGGTCGACGCGGTGATCCTGGCCCAGGGACACGGCGACGTGACGCCGACGAGGGAGGAGAGCGCGCTGGCCGATCTGGCCGCGCGCGCGGGGCTGCGCTACCTGCCCACCGGCTACACGGCGGACCTCGACCTCGACGGCGTTCCCGCGGGGGAGCCGGCGATCGTGCGGGGGATGGGGCTGGCCTTCGTCGATTTGATGGTGCTGCTCACCTCGGGCCGGGGCGGCCGGTTCGTCCGCGAGTACGACGGGGAGCTGGTCTACCTGCCCAGCGGGCGCGAGCCCCTCCTGCACGTGGGGTCGCGGCGCGGCGTGCCGTACCACTCCAAGACCGGTTACCCCTTCAAGGGCGCCCGCCCGCCGGTGCCGCGCTTCCTCACCCGCGAGGCGCTGGGCGAGGGACCGTGGAACTTCCGCCGGGACGTGTGGCCGCTGGTCGCCAAGGAGCTGGCCTTCGCGTACTACCACGAGCTCATCACCGCCCACCCCAAGCGCGCCAAGCTGGGCTGGGCGGAGTTCGAGGAGGGCTTCGCCGCCGAGGAGTGGCGCAGTCTCGGGATGCGCAAGCTGATCCGCGAGGCCGTGCCCCGGCACCTGGACCGGCTCGACCTCGACCGGCTCGACCGGCCGCTGGACGGCATCCGGTTCGGCGACCAGGCCGGCCTGCAGAAGTGGATGCACGGCTATCTCGCCGTCGACCTGCAACGACGCTCCGACCCCGCGCACAGCGCCGACCACGCGATGATCCTCGGCCTGCTCTCCGTCTACGGTGTCCTCGCCGAGCTGGGCATCTCCGACCCGTGGTTCGCCGGGTTCTTCAGCTACGTCGCCAGCGGCCCGCCGGGACCCCGGCTGGAGGAGCTGCGCGCCCTGGCCAGGGCGGGGATCGTCACCTTCCTCGGCGCGGACCTCAAGGTCGACCATCACGACGGGCACTGGCGGGCACAGAGCCCCACCGTGCCCGGCGGCGTGACGGCCACCACCCTCGTCGAGGCCAGGCTGCCCGCGCCCAGCGTGAGCCGGGCCGTCGACCCGCTCATCGCCGCGCTCCGCGACCGGGGCGAGCTCGACGAGGAGTCGGGTCTGGTGAACGTACGGCCCGCCGACCGCCGCCTGCTCGACAGGTCGGGGACCCCGCACCCCCGCAGGTTCGCCTTCGGCCCCTGGGTCGTCGGCGGCCGGGCCACCGGCGGCTTCGCCAGGCCCCGCCTCAACGCCCCGCTCCTCCGCCACGCCGACGCCCTCGCCCGGATCGTGCTGTCCGAGGCCGCCGGAACCCAGATACGACGGCACGTCGCATGAACCGCCCCGATCACCCCGATCATGCCGGTCGTCCCGGCCGGCGCCTCACCGGGCCGTCCGAACCCGCCGCACAGAAGCACGTCGCGCAGGAGCACGTCGCGCAGGAGCACGTCGCGCAGAGGCGCGCCGTGGAAGAGCACGCCGTACACAGGCATGTCGTACACAGGCATGTCGTACCGAAGCACGAGGAGAAGAACGTGAAGTTGCGATGGGGCGCCCTGGCGCTCGCCGGGGTGCTGGCGCTCACGGCGTGCGGAGCCGAGAGCGGGGCCCCGAGCGCGGCGGCCGGCGGTGAGGGCGGCGGTGGTGACGGCGGGTCGCTCGTGTGGGCGGTGGAGACGCAGCCGATCACCTTCAACCCGCACCAGTGGGGCCAGAACAAGGCCCGCCTGCTGGTCCACAACCAGTTCGACAACCTGATCGCCCGGGGGAGGAACGGCGAGTTCCTGCCCTGGCTGGCCAAGTCCTGGAAGGTGTCCGAGGACGAGCTCACCTACACCTTCGAACTCCGCGACGACGTCACCTTCCACGACGGCGAGAAGTTCGACGCCGCCTCGGTGAAGGCCAACCTCGACCAGCTCGTCTCGCCCGGCTACAACGCCGCGGTCAGCGCCATCCAGCTGCGCAACTTCGACAGGGCCGAGGCGACCGCGCCGCACACCCTGAAGGTCACGCTGAAGGCCCCCGACGGACTGTTCCTCGACTTCCTCTCCGCCCCGTACGCCGGCCAGGTCTCCCCGAAGTCGCTGAAGAACGCCAAGGACCTCAAGGCGGGCGGCGTCGACGTGGTCGGCACCGGGCCGTTCATCCTCGACCGGTTCACCCCCGGCCAGGAGGTCCGCTACAGGCGCAACCCGAACTACGACTGGCCGCCCACCGGCTCCGCCCACCAGGGCCCCGCGCATCTGGCCGAGATCACCTACCGCTTCCTGCCCGAGGCGGCGGTCCGGGTCGGCGCGCTCACCTCCGGGCAAGTGCAGGTGATCGAGGGCGTGCCCGCCACCGAGATCGGCCTCATCAAGAGCGACCCCGAGCTGAAGCTGGAGACCAGCCTCAACTCCGGCAGCGCGTTCTCCTACTACTTCAACGTCTCCCGTCCCCCGTTCGACGACAAGCGGGTCCGCGAGGCCTTCCGCGACGCCGTCGACGTGGACGCGGTGCTCAACTCCGTCTACCAGGGCACCGCCAAGCGGGCCTGGAGCGTCATCGGCCAGGGCAGCCCGCAGTTCTACGACCCCTCGCTGGAGAAGACCTTCGGCAACGACCCGGCGCGGGCCAACCGGCTGCTCGACGAGGCGGGCTGGAAGGAGCGCGACGCCGAGGGTTTCCGGGTCAAGGACGGCAAGAGGCTGACCGTGCGTACCGTCAACGCCGCGCCGTTCGTCCGCGACCGCCGCGACATCCTCGCCCAGGCGGTCCAGGCGGCCGTCAAGCAGAGCGCGGGGATCGACTTCCAGGTCAAGATCGTGGACCAGGGCACCGCGCAGAAGGCCGTCGACGAGAACGAGTACGAGATCTTCGAGAACTCGCGCGGCGACACCGACGCCGGGGCGGCGCTCAACCTGATCCTGGCGAAGGGCGCCGCGATCAACCGCACGAAGTTCGAGAGCGCCGAGCTGGACAGGCTGCTCGCCGACGCGTCGGCCGCCGCCGACCTCGCCGAGCGCAAGAAGCTCTACGCGAAGGTGCAGAAGATCGTCGTCACCGACGAGGCGATCCTGCTCCCGGTCTACGTGCCCGCCGACCAGATCGCCTACGGCGCCGGGGTCACCGGGATCACCTTCGAACCGGTCTCCGGCACTCCCAACAGTGCTTACGACGTCCGGACAGGGACGTGAGCACTCTCACACTCACCCGGCGGCGGGGGCTGGCCGCCGCCGGGTGGCTCGGCCCGGTGGCCCGGCGGCTCGGGGCGGGCGTCGCCGTGCTCTGGGCCGCCGCCACCGCGGCCTACCTCGCCCTGATGTTCGCCCCCGGCGACACGGTCGACGTGCTCGTCGGCGACGGCCTCGACACCCCCGAGCGGCGGGCGCAGATCATCGCCGAGTGGGGGCTGGACCGCTCCCCGCTCCAGCAGTACGGCGACTATCTGCTCCGCCTGCTCCAGGGAGACCTGGGCCGCTCCTACATCCTGCAGCGCGGCGTCGGCGACATCCTGGCCTCGCAGATCCGGCCGACGATCCAGCTCGCCCTCACCGCCGCGCTCTTCGGGGTCGTCCTGGCCCTGGTGCTCGCCCTGACCACCGCCGGCCGCCGCCCCTGGCTCGGCGGCCTGGTCGGGCTGTCGGAGCTGGTCGTCGTCTCGGTCCCGCCGTTCCTCATCGGCATCCTGCTGCTCGCCGTCTTCTCCTTCACCCTCGGCTGGTTCCCCGTCGCCGGGGACAGGGGACCCGTCTCCCTCGTACTGCCGGGGCTCGCGCTCGGGCTGCCGATCGCGGGGGTGCTCGGCCAGGTGCTCCGCGAGGGCCTGGAACGGGCGCTGGAGGAGCCGTTCGCGGTGACCGCCCGCTCGCGCGGCATCACCGAGTGGCGGCTCGTCGCCCGGCACGCGCTGCGTCACGCGCTGCTCCCCGCCGTCACCCTCACCGGCTGGTTCGTCGGCTTCCTGCTCGGCGGCGCGATCATCGTGGAGGCCGTGTTCGGCCGCCCGGGGCTCGGCCAGGTCACCGTCGGCGCGGTGAACAGCAAGGACATGCCCCTGGTGATGGCGGTCGTGCTGATCTCCGCCCTCGCCTACGTGACGGTCAGCACGATCGTCGACCTCGCCTATCTCGCGATCGACCCCCGCCTCAGGAGGAGCCGATGACGGTCCCGTCGCGCAAGGAGCCTGCGGTGGTCCTGCCGGGAGGGGCGCCCTCGCCGTACGACCCGAGGAGAATCCGATGACGACGATCACGGAGGTCCCCGGTGTCGCGGCCGTCGCCCCCGCTCCGGCCGGGCGCGGGTACGGCTTCAGCGCGCCGCTGGTCGCGCCGCTGCTGTTCCTGGCGGTCGCCGCCGTCGCCGCCGTGGCGCCCGGCCTGCTGACCGGTGTCGACCCGCTGGCCGCCGACCCGCTGCGCGCGCTCGCCGGGCCGAGTGCCGAGCACTGGTTCGGCACCGACCACCTCGGCCGTGACGTGCTGTCGCGCGTCGTCCACGGTGCCGGGCACTCGCTGAGCATCGGCGCCGCCGCCGTCCTGCTCGCCGCCGGGGCCGGTGCCCTGCTGGGCGTGCTGGCCGGGCTGTCCCCCCGCTACGTCGACGAGTTGCTCAGCCGCCTGTTCGACGTCGTGGCGACCTTCCCCGAACTGCTGCTCGCCCTGCTGGTCATCGCCATCACCGGTCCCGGCACCGGCAACGTGATCCTCGCGATCGGCATCGCGCAGATCCCCAACTACGCCCGGGTGATCCGCGCCCAGACGTTCGTGGTGCGCCGCTCCGGCTACGTCGAACAGGCGGTCACCTTCGGACTGACCAGGCCGATCCTGGTCGCCCGCCACGTGCTGCCCAACGTGCTGGGCCCGCTGCCGGTGCTCGCCACGATCGGGATGGGCACCGCCATCATCGCCACCTCCGGGCTCAGCTTCCTCGGCATGGGCCCGCAGCCGCCCAGCCCGGAGTGGGGCTCGATGCTGTCGGAGGCCCGCAACTACCTGCGCGTCGCCTGGTGGACCGTGCTCTTCCCCGGTCTCTCCGTCACCCTGACCGTCATCAGCCTGACGCTCGTCGGGCGCCGCCTGCAGCGCCGTTTCGAGGGGAGAAACCGTTGAGCCTCATCGACGTCGAGGACCTGCGGGTCGGCTTCCCCCGGGCGGGGGTGCGGGCCGTACGGGGAGTGAGCCTGTCGATCGAGGCGGGCGAGTGCGTGGCGATCGTCGGGGAGTCCGGCTCCGGCAAGAGCGTCACGGCCAGGACGCTGGTCGGGCTGGCCGGTTCCGGTGCCGAGGTCGCCGAGGTCACAGCTTCCCGGTTCGAGGTGAACGGCCGGGACGCGCTCCGGTTCGGCGCCCGCGACTGGCGACGGCTGCGCGGCCGGTTCGCGGGGCTGGTGTTCCAGGACGCGCTGACGTCGCTCGACCCGCTCCGTACCGTCGGCGACGAGATCGCCGAGGTGCTCGCCACCCACGATGTCGTACCCCGCGCCGCCCGCAGGGAAAGGGTGATCGAGCTGCTGGAGGCGGTCGGGGTGCCGGAACCGGAGGTGCGGGCCCGGCAGTACGCCCACCAGCTGTCCGGGGGACTGCGCCAGCGCGCCCTGATCGCCTCCGCCATCGCCGCGGACCCGCCCCTGATCATCGCCGACGAGCCGACGACCGCGCTCGACGTCACCGTGCAGGCCCAGATCCTGCGGCTGCTCGCCGCCCGCAAGGCCGAGGGCACCGCGCTGCTCATGATCAGTCACGACCTCGCCGTGGTCTCCGCGGTCGCCGACCGCGTACTGGTCATGAAGGACGGGGTGATCGTCGAGGAGGGGCCGACGGGACGCGTGCTGTCCGCGCCCCGGCACGACTACACCAGGCTGCTGCTCGCCGCCGTCCCCTCCGCCGTCTCGCGCGGCACCCGCCTTTCCGCCATCGCCGCCGGGGGGATCGCGCTGCGCACCCCGCTGCCGGAGCGGACCGTGGACCACACCGCGCCGGTCCTGGAGGTCTCGGGGCTGTCGGCCGCGTACGGTTCGCGCACGGTGGTCGACGACGTGTCCTTCGAGGTCTACCCCGGAGAGACGCTCGGCATCGTGGGAGAGTCGGGTTCGGGGAAGACCACGGTCGCCCGGCTCGTCCTCGGACTGCTCGAACCGGCCTCGGGGGAGGTCCGGCTGGGCGGCGAGCCCTGGTCGGGGATCCGCGAGCGCGGGCGGCGTTCCCGCAGGTCCCGCATCCAGGTGATCTCCCAGAATCCGCTCGACTCCTTCGACCCCCGCTACATGGTGGGCCGCCTGGTGGCCGAACCCCTGCGCGGCGCCTCCTTCGAGCGCGGCTCCCCGCGCGGCGTCTCCTTCGGAAGCGGTTCCCCGCGCGGCTTCTCCTCCGGGGACGGTTCCTCGCGCGGCGTCTCCTCCGGGAGAGCGTCTTCGGGCGGCGCTCCTTTCAGGCGCGGATCCTCGCGCGGCATCCCTGCGGAGCACGGTTCATCGCGCGGCGTTCTCCTCGACCGGGTGGCCGGGCTGCTGGAGCGGGTCGGACTCCCGGCGGACGTCGCCGGCCGGCACCCCCGGCGCCTGTCCGGCGGCCAGCGCCAGCGGGTGGCCATCGCCAGGGCCCTCGCCACCCGCCCCGACGTGCTCGTCTGCGACGAGCCGGTCTCCGCGCTGGACGTGTCGATCCAGGCCCAGGTGCTCGACCTGCTCGCGGAGATCCAGGCCGCCGACGGGACCGCGCTGATCTTCATCTCCCACGACCTCGGGGTGCTCCACCACGTCGCCGACCGGGTGCTGGTCATGCGCGGGGGACGGGTCGTGGAGGAGGGGCACGTGGATGAGGTGTTCTTCCTGCCCCGGCACGACTACACCCGCGAGCTGCTCGGCGCGGTGCCCAAACTGGTGCCGGCCGAGCCCTGACGGAGACCGCGGATGTCGGGCAGGGCCAGCACCCCCAGGCAGGAGACCGCCAGCAGCGCCGCCGCCCCGTACAGGGCGGGGGCCGTGCCCACCGCCCCGGCCAGCGGCCCGGCCAGGGCCATGCCGAGAGGGGTGAGCCCGAGGGAGAGCAGCCAGTCGTACGCGGACACCCGTGAGATCGCCTCGGCCGGGATGTGCTCCTGCACGGCGGTCTCCCACATGGGGGACATGAAGGCCAGGCCCCCGGTCATCAGCCCGTAGGCCGCCGCGACGGTCAGCGCGGGCGCCTCGGCGGCGAGCAGGACCAGGGGCAGGGCGCCGAGCGCGAGCGCGAGGTTGGCCACGACCAGGGGCCGTCGTGGCCTCGCCCGCAGTGCCAGCAGCGCGCCGCACAGGGCGCCGACCGTGCCACCCTGCACGATCGTGCCCCAGGCGAGCTCGCCACCGAGACTCGTGACGGCGATCACGGGCCCGATCGTGATCAGGGCGCAGCGGCTGAGGTTCCACAGGGAGTGGCCGACGAGGTTCGTCCAGTACCACCGGTGGCGGCGCAGCTGCGCCCAGCCTTCGGCCAGCTGCCTGACGAACCGCTCGCGCGGCGCGGGCGGGATCGGCGCGAGCCGGAGCCGGCCCAGCAGCACCGCGCTGACCGTGAACGTCGCGGCGTCCAGGAGCAGCGCCCAGCCGGGCCCGGCGGTCAGCGCGAGGGCGGTGGCGATCCCCGGGCCGAGCAGCATGGACCCGCGCTGGGCGATCGCCATGAGCGCGTTGGCCCGGGGAAGGTGCTCCGGCGCCACGGTGGCGGGCACCAGGCCGGTCGTGGCGGGCAGGAAGAACGCGGAACCGGCCCCCGAGACGGCGGCCAGCACCGCCAGGTGGACGATGTCGACCGTACCGGTGATCAGCTCGAAGCCCATGGCGGCGTGGGCGAGCCCGCGCACCACGTCCGCGCCCATCATCACGCGACGGCGCAGGAGCCGGTCGGCCCACACGCCGCCGGGCAGCATCAGCGCCACCGTGGCGATCGACTGGGCGGCCAGGACCACCCCGAGGTCGGTGGCCGAGCCCGTCGCGGTGACGATCGCCAGCGCGAGGGCCACGACGGTGATGGAGTCGCCGATGTGCGAGAGGGTCTGGCCGGTCCACAGCAGGCGGAAGCGAGGATCTCGCAAGGGGGCCCAGGAGCCGTGCGAAGGGGTCATGGATGGAAAATTACTACGAAAACATAATATATGCATCCGTATTAAAGGTGATGTGACGTCGACGGCGATCCGGCGGAGGGCGGCGTTACCCTTTGGGCATGCCAGAGCCTGACTCCATCGACCGGCACATCGCGCACTGGTCCCGCGAGCTGTCCGACCTCGATCCGCAGGTCGAGGGGATCGTCACGCGCATGCAGGCGCTCGTGCGGCTGCTCAGCCGGAACAAGCACGCCTGGCTGACCGCCGGAGGGCTCAAGCCCTGGGAGTTCGACGTCCTTCACCACCTGGTCGCGGCCGGTCCGCCCTACCGGGCGACCCCTTCGCTGCTGGCCGGGTGGCTCGACACCCATCCGGCCACGCTGACCAACCGGCTCGACCGGCTGGAGCAGGCCGGATACGTCGACCGCGTGCACGATCCGGGCGACCGCCGCCGCCTGCTCGTCGCGCTTACCCCCGCCGGGCGCGCTGTCTGGCAGGAGCGCATGGACCAGGGCGACCTCTCGGAGCGGGAACTGCTCGGCCCGCTCGACCCCGGGGAGCGCGAGGTCCTCGACGATCTCCTGCGCCGGATGGTCCGGAACGCGGAGCGGGACGGCTCGCCGCTGATGCCTGATTGGCCGTCCGGGCCGGGTCCGGTGGCGGATTCGGTGGCGGGGCCGGGTTCCGGTACGGATACGGGGTCGAGCCGGCCGGGCGGGTGATCTCGGGAGTGGAGACGGCCGGCCCGGTGATCGCGGAACCGGTTCCGCGATCACCATGCCGGCCGTCGGACGATCCCCTGCGAGGGAGGGGCGGGGCGGTCAGAGCAACCGGCGGGCTCCCGCGGCCGGGGTCGCCGGGTAGATCTCCGGCGCGGCCCAGCCGCGCTCGGCGTAGGCCTCGGTCACCGACTCCCGTACGGACTCCACCCGGTCGTCGGCGACCAGCGCGATCGCCGACCCGCCGAACCCGCCCCCGGTCATCCGCGCCCCTCGCGCCCCGCCCCTGACCGCCGACTCCACGGCCACGTCCAGCTCGGCGCAGGACACCTCGAACTGGTCGCGCAGCGACAGGTGGGAGGCATTCAGCAGCGACCCGATCTCCCGTACCGCACCGGCCCGCAGCATCCCGATCACCGCCTCGACCCGGTGGTTCTCCGTCACCACGTGCTGGGTGCGCCTGCGCTCGTCGCCGCTCAGCTGCGCGAGGGCGCCCGCCAGGTCCGTGACGTCGCGCAGCGCGTCGACGCCCAGGTGCTTGGCGGCGTTCTCGCAGTCCTTGCGACGGCGGGCGTACTGCCCGTCGGCGAGCTCGTGGTGCACCCCGGTGTTGATGATCAGCAGCTGCAGGCCGTGACTCGCCAGGTCGAACGGGATGTTCCTGGTCCCGAGGCTCCGGCAGTCCATGAACAGCGCCTTCCCCTCCTCGCCGAGGGCGGAGGCCGCCTGGTCCATGATCCCGCACGGCATGCCCACGAAGTCGTTCTCGGCCTTCTGCGCGGCGAGGGCGATCTCCATCTTGGTCAGGCCGAGCCCGTACAGCTCGTTCAGCGCGGTGCCGACGGCCACCTCCAGTGCCGCGCTCGACGACAGTCCCGCCCCCCGGGGCACGTCCCCGTCGATCACCACATCCGCACCGCCGACCTGCTGTCCTCCCTGGCGGAAGACCCAGAACACCCCGACCACGTAGCGTGCCCAGCCCTCGGCCTCGTCGAGCGTCGCCAGCGTCACCGGCTCGCCCGCCTGCAGCGACCGCAGCCTGATCACCCCGTCCTCGCGCGGCGACACCGCCGCGGTCACCCCCCACGGCAGCGCGAACGGCAGAACGAACCCGTCGTTGTAGTCGGTGTGCTCCCCGATCAGGTTGACCCGCCCCGGAGCGTGCCACACCCCGGCCGGTTCCGTGCCGTACGAGTCCCTGAAAGCTTCAACAACGCGCATGATCCAACACTCCTCAACAAGGTTCACCAGTAGGGTAGCGAGTCGGCCGGAGCCCAGGTCCCGCGCTTGATCCTCCCGAAGGTCACATCTTGAACCCGTCCCGCCCGGCAGGTGTGCGAACAGCGTCTACGTTTGGTTGAATGCCGCGTACGGCGTGCGCGAGGGGCGGTAGCTCAGCCGGTTAGAGCAGGGGACTCATAATCCCTGGGTCGCGGGTTCGAGTCCCGCCCGCCCTACCCTCCGTGACCACCTGAAAAGCGCCCCTGACCTGTGTGTTCGCGGTCGAGGGCGCTTTCGTCGCGTCCGGTTGTCACCGATCGCCGCCGGTCTTCGGTGGTTGACCGTGCCGAATACGTGCTGAGATTCCGGCAGCGGCGCTTGGGGCGGGGACCGTGCGGTACGAAGTTCCCAGGTCAGGGGCGCAGCAACTGGACGACGGCGACGGTGCCGACCGCCACGATGAGGCCGCGCAGCACCGCGGGGCTGAGCCGGCGGCCCACCCTGGCCCCGATCGAGCCGCCGAGGGCGGAACCGATCGCGATGAGCGCGACGGCCGTCCAGTCGAAATCCGCGGAGAAGAGGAAGAAGATCGCGGCGGCGGTGTTGACGACGGCGACGAGGACGTTCCTGGCGGCGTTGAGGCGTTGCACGGTCTCGTCGAGGAGCACGCCCATCAGGGACATGTAGATGATCCCCTGGGCGGCGGAGAAGTAGCCGCCGTAGACGCCGGCGAGTGTCAGCCCGGTGAGAAGCAGTGGGCCGCCGTCGGGATGGGCGGTGCCGCTGACGCGTTCGCGGCGTCGCCGCACGCTCCTGCCGATCCAGGGCTGGAAGATGACCAGGACGAGGGCGAGGCCCACCAGGGCCGGCACGATCCTCTCGAACGCCGTGGCGGGCAGGGTCAGCAGCAGCGCGGCCCCCGTGAGGCCGCCGAGCAGGGCGCCGACGCTCATCTTCAGGATGCGCCGGCCCTGGCCGCCGAGCTCCGCGCGATAACCGATCGCCCCGCTGATGGAGCCGGGGATCAAGCCGAGGGTGTTGGAGACCGCGGCGGTGACGGGCGGCATCCCGGTGGCGAGCAGAACGGGAAAGGTGATCAGTGACCCGGAGCCGACGACGGTGTTGACGGCGCCGGCGCAGGCGCCCGCCGCGAGGACGGCGAGCATCTCCCACGGCGTCACCCTGTCTCCTCCCTCGCGGAGTCGGCGTTCATGTCCGGCCAGGCGACATACGACGGCGATGCCGCGTGGCGCGTGGCGCACCAGCTTAAGCGCCCCGGATCCCTCGACCGGTGGCCTGGCCGGACTCCGCCTCGATCAAGGAAGGTCCCGGCCCTCTCACGAGGAGGCGTCGAGGGCGTCGCGGGCGTCCATGAGGGCGAAGCCGAGCAGGTTCAGGCCCCGCCACGTGGCGGGGGAGGCGGCGCGTTCGTCGTCGGCGGTGAGTCCGATGCCCCAGACCCGGTCGACGGGGCTGGCCTCGACCAGGACCCGGGAGCGGGTGCCGAGCAGGAAGTCCCTCAGCTCGGGGTGCTCGCCGAACTTGGCGATGTTGCCGCGCACCACGATCCCGTAGCGGTGCTCGTCCCACACGGCCTCGTCGAAGCCTCGGACCTCGCGGCCGAGTTTCTTGGCCTCGCCGGGGTGCTCGGCGGCGAGGATCCGCGCGGCGGTCTCGCCGTCGCCGAACAGCCATGCCTTGTGCGCCATCATGTAGTGCTCGGCCGACCGGAAGTCGTGCCCCTCCGAGGTGAAGACGGCCTCCCACCACTGGCTGAGGCATCCGGCGCCGATCCCGCCGTCACGCGGCGGCCGGTGGCCCCAGAAGAACAGGTAACGCAACCGCTCCCCGTCTCGCTCGGCTGCGACGGCCTCGGCGACCGAGCGGGGCGCTCTGATGAGATCGGACACCGGTACACCGTGCCACGGGTGGCCGCCGGACGGCCACCGGGTTACCGGCGCGGACGGGACGACCTCGGCGCCGCCCGCGGATGACCGGCCGTCCGGCGTGATCACCGTCCGCGGATGACCGGCCGTCCGGCGTGATCACCGTCCGCGGACGACCGGCCGTCCGGCATGATCACCGCCCGCGCCGACGATGTCGATAATGGGGTATGCCCTTCACCCTGAGCCACACCGTCGCGATCCTGCCGCTGCGGCGGTGGTTGCCTCCTTCGGCGCTGGCGATCGGCGCGATGGTGCCCGACCTGCCGTACTACCTGCCGTTGCCCTTCTCCTCGAGGATCACTCACGGCTGGCCGGGCGCGTTGCTGGTGGATCTGCCCGTGGGAGTGGTGGTGCTCGTCGTCTTCAACCTGCTACTGCGCGCGCCGTTGACGGCGCTCGCCCCGGACGGGTTGCGCGCGCGGCTGCCCGACCCGGCGCCGTCCGGGCGCGGGATCGCGGTGGTGGCCGCGCTGCTGGCAGGCGTCGCCACGCACCTGGTCTGGGACGGGTTCACCCAGGTGGGAGGCTTCGCCGTGGTGCACTGGCCGGCGATGCGCGTCTCGGTCGTCGGGGCGCACCGGGTGTTCAATGTGGTGATGTACGTCAGTTCGCTGGGCGGGCTCGTGGTCCTGGCCTGCTGGTTCGCCCTGTGGTACCGGCGCGCCGCCGTACGGCCGGGACGCCCGCCCGGCGTGACGGGGCGGTCGCGCGGGTGGGTCCTGGCCGCCGGGGCGGGCGCCGCGACCGTCGGCGCGGCCGTGCTGGGGAGCGGCGACCGTGCCGCGGTGAGCCTGTACGACCTGGTGCGGTGCGTGATCCTGGGCGCGATGATCGGGGGAGGCGTCGTCCTGGCCGGTTACGTGGCCGCGTGGCACGTGTGGTCGGCGGCGCGCTCCCGGCGGGGCACGCCGCGGCCGGATCGAATCGAGGACCACGTTCGTTGACGGGCCCGAGCCGCCCGCCCGCGGCGACCGGGATGATCCGGGGGCCGGGGTGATCCGGGGGGCGAACATCGGTGAGCCGGCCGCCGCGCCCGGACGGTCCCGGGTCCCACGCGTCTCAAGTCCCGGGTCCCACGCGTCTCAAGTCCCGGGTCCCACGCGTCTCAAGGTGGTGTCGCGCGGCGGTGGCGGGGTACCTCGTCCAGGGGGAAAACTCCAGCTCACGGTGCTTGATCAGCTCGGGAAGGACACGGACTATGCCTCTGAGGCGGCCCGGTCGCACCGGGCGCGGAAGCCGGGATCTGGAGATCAACCCGATCTTCAGCCGGGAGCCCCGCCGGGTCCCGCGCCACGCCATGCCGGACGGGGAGATGGAGCCGGACACGGCCTACCAGCTGGTGCACGACGAGTTGATGCTGGACGGCAACGCGCGGCTGAACCTCGCGACGTTCGTCACCACCTGGGCGGAGCCGCAGGCGCTGAGGCTGATGGCCGAGTGCGTCGAGAAGAACATGATCGACAAGGACGAGTATCCACAGACCGCGGAGCTGGAGATGCGATGCGTGGACATCCTCGCCCGGCTCTGGCACGCCGAGGACCCCCACCGCGCGACAGGCTGCTCGACGACCGGGTCGAGCGAGGCGGCGATGCTGGGCGGTCTGGCGCTCAAGCGGCGCTGGCGGCACCGGCGCCGCGCGAAGGGCCGCCCCGCCGACCGGCCCAACCTGGTGATGGGCGTCAACGTGCAGATCTGCTGGGAGAAGTTCGCCGACTACTTCGACGTCGAACCCAGGTACGTGCCCATGGAGGGCGATCGATACCACCTGAGCCCCGAGACGGCGGTCGAGGCGTGCGACGAGAACACCATCGGTGTCGTCGCCATTCTCGGCTCCACGTTCGACGGCAGCTACGAGCCCGTCGCCGGCATCGCGGCGGCCCTGGACGAGTTGCAGGCCCGCACCGGCCTCGACGTGCCGATCCACGTGGACGGCGCCTCCGGTGCCATGATCGCGCCTTTCCTCGACCCGGGCCTGCACTGGGACTTCCGGGTGCCGCGGGTGGCGTCGATCAACACCTCCGGGCACAAGTACGGCCTGGTGATGCCCGGAGTGGGCTGGGTGCTGTGGCGCGACTCCCCGGCGCTCCCCGACGACCTGGTCTTCCACGTCAACTACCTCGGCGGGGACATGCCGACCTTCGCGCTGAACTTCTCCCGGCCGGGTGCCCAGGTGGTCGCGCAGTACTACAACTTCCTGAGGCTGGGCTTCGACGGTTACCGCCGGGTGCAGCGGACGTGCCGGGACGTGGCGACCCGCCTGGCCGGGGAGATCGCCGACCTGGGCCCGTTCGAGCTGATCACCGACGGCGGCGAGACTCCGGTGTTCGCCTTCCGGGTACGGAAGGGGGTCGACGGCTTCACGGTCTTCGACGTCTCCGCCGCGCTGCGTGAGCGCGGCTGGCTGGTACCCGCCTACACCTTCCCCGCGAACCGTACGGACCTGGCGGTACTGCGCGTCGTCGTCCGCAACGGCTTCAGCCACGACCTGGCCGATCTGTTACTGGAGGACCTGCGCAGGGTGCTGCCCCGGCTGGAGGCTCAGGGCGGACCGCGCCGCACCGCCGACGACGCCGGAGGCTTCGCGCACGGCACCGAGAGCAAGAGCCCCCGCCGTCACGGCCACGGCTGAAGGCGCGCGGCGGCGATCGAAGACGTCCGCGCCGGACGGGGGAGAACCGGCGCGGGCGGAGGACGAGGGAGAAGGAGAGATCGGGATGTGCCGTCTGTTTGGCATGAGCAGCGCGCCGCAGCGTACGTGTGCCACCTTCTGGCTTCTGGACGCGCCGGTCAGCATGAGCGAGCAGAGCCACCGCTACCCCGACGGGACCGGTCTGGGCTACTTCGACGCCGACGGCACCCCGGAGGTGCACAAGACGCCCGTCGCCGCCTACCGGGACCAGTGCTTCGCCGAGGAGGCCAAGGAGACGGAATCCGCCACCTTCGTGGCCCACGTGCGTTTCGCCTCCACCGGTGGCCTGGAGAAACGCAACACGCATCCCTTCCTGCAGGAGGGGCGGCTCTTCGCCCACAACGGGGTGATCGAGGGCCTGGACGAACTCGACGCGGAGCTGGGCGAGTACCGGGATCTGGTCGAGGGGGAGACCGACTCCGAGCGTTTCTTCGCGCTGATCACCCGTGAGACCAGGGCGCACGGCGGCGACGTCGCCGCCGGTATCGAGGCCGCCGCCCGCTGGGTGGCCGAGAACCTGCCCGTCTACGCCCTCAACCTGGTCCTCAGCACCCCGCGGGATCTGTGGGCGCTGCGTTACCCCGACACCCACGAGCTGTACGTGCTCCAGCGTGCCGCGGGCGGGTGCCGCGGCGGACGGCACCTCGACCAGAGCGGTACCGACGGCCGCATCCGCGTCCGTTCCCGCGATCTGATGGATGTCCCCGCCTTCGTGGTCGCCAGCGAGCACATGGACGACCATCCCGACTGGTGCCCGATGGAGCCCGGCGAGCTGCTCCACATCGGGCCGGGCCTCGACCCCACCCGCCGGATCGTGCTGCCCGACGAGCCCGCGCACCGGCTGAGTCTCGCCGACATGCGCCCCGAGGCCGCCGCCTCGCAGGTCGTGTGATCTCCGTACGGCCTGCGCCGGGACCGGGTTTCCCGGCGCAGGCACGTGAGAAGCCCTAACCTTGGTGATCGTGGCAGAGTTGAGCAAGGCGGAGCTGGAGGCGCCGGCCGAGGAAGCCACCGTCGACGCCTACGATGAGCACGAACAGCTCTCGGGCTTCCACGTCATGCTCGAGGAGCATCTGGCGATACCGTTCCGGACGAACGTGCTGGGTGTCGAGGTGACGGTCAAGAAGATCGATCTGCTCGCGGGGAGCGGCATCGTCGCGATCTGCGTCCGAGGGAAGCACCGGCAGACGATCGGCATCCTTGACCTCCCGCTGCCGGCTCCGCCACCTGAGGGTTCGAAGTGGATCGACACCTACCGGCATTGGGCGCGCTGACGATGAGCGAATACCACTGACCTTCCCCGGCGTAGCGTGGCCGAGCTGCTGGACGCCGCGGCGGAGCGCCGCCAGGAACGCGAACGCGAGGAAGCGGCCAGGCACGCGGCGCAGGAAGCCCGTCGCGAACGGGAGCGTGCCCTGGCCAGGGAGAGGAAGTTGGAAAAGCTGGTCGCGGACGAGGAGGGGGCCTGGCTGCGCGTCAACGAGATGATCGGCGTCAAGAAGGCCGGTGAGTACGACACGGCCGTCGAACTCCTGAGGGATCTGCGGACCCTGGCCGAGCGCGCCGACCGGCTCGGCGACTTCACGCGGCGTTTCGCGCTCCTGCGGCAGGAGCATCTGCGCAAGCCCAGCCTCATCGAGCGCTTCGACCGCGCGGGGCTCGATCGTCCGCTCACCGCCTGAGCGGTCCCGGCCTTGTCGTCACCGCCGGTCGGACGTCACAGCCGGCTGGATGTCATCGCCGGTCGGACGTCACAGCCCGCTGGATGTCATCGCCGGTCGGAGGCCAGGTCGGCGAGCAGGCCCTCCAACACCAGCTCCTCCTCCACCCGTACCGCCCGCCGTGCCATCGCGGCCGAGAGCGCGGGATCCCAGGGGGTCGGGCAGGGGCGTCCGGCCAGGGGGGCGCGGGAGGCGGCGGCCTCGTAGGAGGCGGCGTCGTAGCGCCACGGCCGCCATCCGACTCGCTCGTGGACGGCCGCGGCGATGCCGACGCCGCCCCAGTCGAAGTCGCCGTGGTAGGCGAAGGAGGTGCCTCCGGCGGCGAGCAGGTCGAGCAGGCGCCAGACGGCCGCGGAAGGTCTGCCGTTGACGCAGACCAGCCCCGGGCAGAGCGGCCCGAGAGCGTCCGCCGCGGCGGCGACCACGATCGGGTTCTCGCACATCCGTACCAGCCCTCCGGCGATGGGCGTCTCGTGGCGGCGTAGCTGGCGCAGGGTGAGTACGCAGGGCTCACCCGCCTCGCGGGCGAGCGCGAGCATGCGCCCGGTCGGGGTGCGGTCGTCTCCGGGCAACCCCAGGCAGAGGACGGTCGACGAGAGATCGTCGAGGTGGACCCCGACAGCTGCCCATGCCTTCCTGCGGGCGTCGGCCGTTCCCTCACCGGCGTAGGGAAGTCCGGCCAGGGCGCGGGCGGCCGAGATCGCCAGCGTGGCCAGCGGCCGGCCCTCGTCGAGGGCGTGCGCGTCCTCGCAGCTTTCCGCCGCCAGAAGGCCGAGGGGAATCCCCGGGTGCGGCAGCCGGCGCAGCACCTCGGCCAGCCTGTCCAGCAGGACGCGGGCCTCACCGGGATCGGGCGCGCTCCGCCGCAGCTGGCCGGTGGTGTCCAGCCACGAGCGCCAGCCGTGCAGTTCCGGGCGACCGGTCACGACGGCGTCGAGTCCCGCGCAGGCGTCGCGCCAGGCCGCCTCCCGCCCGGCGTTCTCTCGCGCGAGGTCGCGGACCGGGCCGCGCAGCAGGACGACCGCGGCGGCCAGACCGTCACGGCAGGCGCCGCTGGAGCGCAGGACGCGGTCGACCTCGTCGAGGGAGACCGACAGGGAGGTGCCGTTACCCGCGCGGCGCCCCAGGAGGAGTTCGATCGCGCGGCGCTGCTCCAGCGATGCCCTGCCCAGGGTGACCGTACCGGTCAGCGGTCTGCCCTGTTCGAGGCGACGGCGGGCCCGTTCGACCAGCCACGCGGTCTCCCGGGCGCCGAGCAGCCGCTCCAGCCGCCCCGGCTCACCGCTCATGCGAATAATCCGTCCGCAAATAATCCGTCGCTCGCAGGACCCGTCGCTCGCGCGAACGCTTCATCGCTCATGCGAACGGCCTGCCGTTCACGCGGCCCACCGGTCATGTGAACAGCCCTTCGGGCTCCTGCTCGGGGACGATCGCGGCGGGGCGTGGAGCGGGCCGTTCCATCCTGCGGCGCTCGTGGCCGTCCCAGCGCCACGTGGTGACCAGAACGGCGTCGATGCCGTCGTGCCTGGACAGCTGGCAGATCGCCAGTCCCGGCACCTGCGGGTAACAGCCCCATTCCCGCTCGCTGGTCATCACCACGTCCATGTCGAACGTCGCCAGCAGCCCGAGGCATTTGGCGCGCGAGTCGTCGTCCACGCCCGCGAACGCCTCGTCGAGCGCCACCAGCCGGGGAGCGTGCGGGTTGCCCGCCGACTTGTAGTGGGCCGACGCCGCGGCGAACAGCGGCATGGACGCGGCGAGCACCCGCTCGCCACCCGAGGCCGGTCCCGTGGCGCTGCGCCACTGGCCGTCCTGCAGTCGCTGGATCGCGAACTCGTGCCAGGTCCGGTAGTCCAGCGCCCTGGTCAGCTGCTCGGTCCGTCCGGCGGCCGGATTGCCGGCGTACTCCCGGGCGATCTGCTCCTGCAGGAAGGCGCCCACCGTGGCGCGGTCCTCCGCCGACCAGGCGTCCACGGTCTGGCGGAGCTTCTCGCGGATCCTGCCGAGCCCGTCGGGGGCGTTCCTGGCGGCGTTCCAGACGAGGCGCAGCCGCATGCCGGTGGAGGTCGGGCGGGACTCCAGCTCGGCGTTCATCTCCCGCACCTCGGTCTCGGCCGTGGTGATCAGCTCGTGGAGGGTTCCGGCGACCTCGTTGAGGAGGTGGTTCTCCAGGATCTCTCGTTCCTTGGCCGACAGCAGCTGCGCCCGGTGCGTGGTCTCCTCCGACAGCGCCTCCGCCAGGCCGGGGATGTCCCTGGTGCGCCCGTGGAACAGCACGTCGACGACCATGATCCCGTCCTGCAGGGTCAGGCCCACCGAATGCCCGTGCCTGGACATGGCGTCGGAGAGCAGCTTGTGCTCCTCGGTGACCCGCTTCTGGATCCTGTCCCACGGGCCCTCGGCGTCGTCGACGCCGTCGAGTTCGGCGTTGGCCGCGCGGGCCAGGAGAACCGCGGGAGTCGCCGCCCACTCCGCGCCGGCGTCGGGAACCTCCAGCGAGGGTACGGCGACGCGCAGCAGGCCGGTGGCGGCGAACGTACGGAATTCCGCGACCGCCGCGTCGCGGTCCTTCCCGGCCTGCTCGATCTCGTCGCGCAGGGTGTCGCGCCTGCCCTCGGCCCTGCCCCGCTCGCCCAGGGAGGCCTGCTCCGCCTCCCTGGCGGCGCGTTCGGCGACGTCCCGCTCCCGCAGGGCCAGCCGCACCTCCTCAAGGCGGCGGTAGAGCTCCTCGACGGCGGCTCCGGCGGTCTCCACCAGCACCCGGTATCTCTCCGCCGCGGCGTCCGCGCCCTCCCGCGCCTCCGCCGCCCGCCGGACGGCCTCACCGTGCCGTTCGAGAGTGAGGGAGAGTTCCTCGGCCGTCTCCGTCGCGGCCTCGCGCGCCGCGAGTGTCGCCTCGGCGGCCGGCCAGAGCCCGGCCAGGGCGAGACGGTAGCCGGCCACCCCGCTCCTGACCGCCGCGAGCTCCCCGGCCTCCGTGGGCAGGCCGACGTCCTCGGCGAACTCGGCCGCCAGCGACCTGGCGGTGTCCGTCTCCGCCTGCCGCGCGGTCATCGCGTCGAGCGCCGCGCGGTGTGCGCCGTTCAGCTCGCGCCGCCGTTCGTGCTCGGTGGCCAGCTTGACGTGCGCCTCGCGCAGCGGCGCGTCCGGCGGTAGCGCGCGGTGCTCCTCGGCGAGTACCCGCTGCCGTGCGGCGAGCGCCGCCAGCGCCCGCAGCAGCTCCTCCATCCGCTCGCGCGCCCGGTCCAGCTCCTCCCGCAGCAGGGCGAGACGGGCGCGCCTGGCCGTTTCCCGCGCGCCCTCGCCGATGTATCCGGCGCTCTCCTTGCGCCAGGACCCGGCGAGCACGCCGTTGGCCCAGCGGCCGTCCGGCGCGACCCAGGTGGCCGCGCCGGGGCCGAGACCGATGGCGCCGAGCACCGCGTGGACGGCGGTGTCCGGGAGCGCGGCCGCCCGTGGGTCGGCGCGGTCGACCGCAGGGCGGAGCACCGCCCGGCAGGAAGGCCCCTCGACGGCCACGCCCGCGAGCAGGACGGTGTCGTCCTCCGCCACGAGCGTGCCCGACGGGGTCACCCAGGCGTCGAGGATTCCGGCCGCCTCCAGCGCCGCCTCCAGCCCGGCCCGGTGGCCGGCCGGGATCGCGTCGGCGAAGTCGACCGCTCTCCAGAACGGCGCGCCCGGCCGGTCCGTGCGCGAGTCCGGTGCCCGGGTGTGCGGGACGGGCGGCGCGTTGTGACCGCCCGCCTCCAGCCGGGCGATCTCCTCCGTCAGGTCCGACGCGGCCTGCCGCCGGAGGCGCAGCTCGGCGTCGCGGCCCGCCTGCTCGCGGGCCAGCCCGGTGGTGGCCGTCCTGACGGCGTCGTCGACGACGGCCGCGGCCGGGTTGGGGCCCTCGGCGGTGGTGGTCCAGGATTCCAGGATGGCGAGCACCGCGTCCGGGTCGTCGACCCGCAGCTCGACCATCCCGGCGAGGTAGCCGACATAGGCGCCGACCAGCTCCCCGGCCTGCCCGCCGACGGCCCGCTCGGCGACGGAGACGCGCTCGGCGGCGGCCTGGAGCTCGGCGGTCAGCCGGTCCGCCTCGGCGCGGGTGGCGTCGAGGCGGACCTGGGCGCGGGCGACGGCCTCGGACAGCCGGTCGAGCTCGGTCACCGCCTCGGACCGCCGGTCGGCCAGCGTTTCTGCGGCACGGCGGGCCCCGGCCGGATCCTCCTCCCACCGGGCCACGATGTCGAGATGCGCCGGCTCGCACAGGGCCTGGCGGGCGCCCGACGCGGCCGAGTCCCGCGCGGCGGACAGCTCGCGGGCCGCCTGGGCGGCCCTGGCCGCGGAGGCGTCCGCCCGCTCCCGGCGGCGCGCCGCCTCCGCGGCCAGGGCGTCCCTGTCCTTCTCGCGGGTACGGGCGTGCTCGGCCTGCCGCCCGGCCTCCTCGCCGATCCGTTCGAGCTGCTTGGCGTCGCGCATCTCGGGACTCGTCTCGAGGGTTTCTCTGCGGGCCTCCAGGAGAGTCCGCGCCGCCGCCAGCTCGGCCAGCGACTTTCGCGCCGCCTCCAGGTCCGCCTGGGCCCTGGAGTGGCGGTTCTCGGCCTCGTTGAGATCGCGGCCGAGATGCTCGTAGCGGCTCTGGGCCGTGCGGGGCACCGCGGCCTTGCGCTTCGCGGCGATCCGGGCGTACCTGCGGTAATGGCCAAGGAAGTCGGTGGCGGCCCCGCGGGCTTCCTCCAGGGCCTTCAACGCGTCGCGCTCCTCGTCGAGCCCCCGGAACGCCTCGGCCACCGTGCCGACCAGGGAGGGGCTCAGCGGGGGCAGCGCCTCGGTGAGGGCGCGGGAGAGCAGCCTCTCGTCCGGCTTCTTGGACAGCTGCGGCTGACGGAGCTGGATGAGGAGGTTGACCAGGGCCTCGTAGCGCTGCTCACCGAGGCCGAACAACGCCTCGTCCACGGCCCTGCGGTAGTCGGAGGCCCGGTCGTAGACCAGGCCGTGCCCGTCGACGGCCTCACGCAGTTTCTCCCTGGTGAGCGAGACGCCGGTGGGGGAGACGAGGTCCAGCCCGGCGCCGATCCGCTGCGGGGTGACGAAGAACCAGTGCCTGACGATGCCCCGGTCCTTCACCGCCTTCAACCCGCAGCCGACGGTGCGGAACTCGGCGGTGCCGTCGGCCGCGCGCCGGCCGAACTCCAGCCACGTGTAACCGAGCCGCTCGGGGTGCGGGTGCTTGCCCCCCAGGAGCAGGTTCCACTCCATCCGCTTCTGGCGGTCGCCGTCGGGCTCCACACGGTGCGGTGCGAGCTCCCCGTCGAGAAGGAACGGCAGGGTCAGGGCGAGGACCTTGGACTTTCCCGTGCCGTTGTTGCCACGCAGCAGCAGCCGCCCGTCGTGGAAGCGGAACTCCTCGACGTCGTAGTGGAACATGTCGACGAGTCCGGCTCGCAGGGGCTTCCAACGCTCGGAGTCCGGGATGGGGTGCGTCACCGCCGGGCCTTTCCTGGTTCGCGGATGGTCGGTTCCTCAAGGGCGTAGCGGTTGATCGCCGGGAGACCACGCACGCGACCGGGGCGGATCTCGATCAGCCGTAGTGCCGCCAGCCGATCCAGCGCGTCGGCCAGCAGCTCCACCTCGGCGCCGGGATCGGTCACGCCCTTGCGCCAGAAGGCGGAGTGGGCGACGGCGGCCTGGCGTACGAAGGCGTGCAGCTCGTCCGTGCCCGCCTCACCGTGGGCGGCGAGGTGCTCGGCCACCAGCAGCGTCACGTGCCCGTCGGTTCGCTGCTCGGGCATGCGTACGTCGGTCAGCTCGTCGTCGGGGTCGACCATCGCGACGCCCTCGGCGCGGATCTCGGGCAGCAGACCGGTCGCCTCCTCGATCCTGCGGGTGATCGCCTGGCGCTGGGAGACGAGGTAGGCGCGCTCGGCCTCGTCGAGGTCGTCGTAGTAGACGACGGGGTCTTCCAGCAGCCTGCGGGTGAGCCTTCTGCGCATCGCCTGGTTGCGCAGGTCGTCGGTGTCGGCGACAGGTTCGGCGGTCAGCTCGGCCAGCCGTTCCTCGAAGGCGGTGGCGCCGACCGTGGAGGGGCCGCGCGCCCCGGTGAGAAGAGTGGCGAGCACGGGTCTGCGCACGTCGTACAGGACATCGCCGGTGGCCGAGAGGTAGGCGTCCTCGTCGCCGGAGACCCTGCGCAGCACGCCCCAGCCGAGCAACATGCGCACGACGGCCACGAGGTCGGCTCTCTCCGCCCGGCTCTCCAGGGTGAACGCGAAGCCGAGCTCCGGTTCGGCGGCGGCGTTGAGCACCTCCTCCGCGAGCCGGCCGAGCGTGGTCTGGGCGTCCGCCCTCTCCAGGACGGCGAGGGACAGGCAGAGCACGACGTAGCGGCGGCGGCCGAAGGGCTCACCGGCCCGTCCGCGAGCCGGATGGGTGGCGTCGGAGAGGGACGGGGCGGTCTTGAACAGGCGGGCCGTCTCCGAGTCGGCCAGCAGCCGCCAGCCGGTCTCGCGGCTCAGCCAGTCGCGCAGCTCGGTCAGGTGGCGGCGGACGAGCACGAGCCTGTCGGCGTCGGCCTCCGCGGTGAGCAGCGGCTTAGACAGCAGGGCGCGCAGCGCGGCCCGTCGCTGCGCCAGCTCCTCGTCGCGGATCACGGGGCCGCCATCAGGTCGATGATCTCGATGAGATGCTCGGGACCGGTGAGCACCCCGCCCTCGGTGTGGATCTCGACGCTGCCCCCGTCAGGGACGAGCGAGAGGCGAACCTCCATCGAACCGTCGCCGGTCACGGTCTTCACCTCGGTGTCTCCGGGCAGGCGCGCGGCCAGGGCGTCGCCGAGCAACGCGAGGAAGAGCCGGAACGCCCGCGGATCGAGGACGTTCAGCTCCGACAGGAGAACCGGTCCTTCGGTGTGGAGCACGGCGCGGGCCCTGGCGGTCTCCGCGGCCTCGCGCTCCATCCGTTCGAGCAGGAAGGCGCGGGCCTCGGAGCGGTCCCGCACCCGGTTGGGCTTTCCGCGCCGCTCGTAGGAGCCGGTCCTGCGTAATTGCGGGGAGATCCGGACCGGCGGGGCGACGTTCCACGGAGTGCTGGGCGGTGGCTCCTCCTCCTGCCAGGTGGTCACGGTCTCGGCGGTGACGGTGAGGTGGCGTGCGGGCGAAAGACCGAAGGCCGCGCGCCACAGCCGGTGCGTCGCCGCCTCGTCGGGAGCCTCGGCGAACCAGCGGGCCAGCGTACGGAAGTCGGCCGAGCGGTCGGAACGGCCCGAGCGGCGCTCGTTGATCAGGCCGACCGCGTCGATGAGCTGTTTGATCGCCGTCACGGCCGCCTGCCTCAGCAGCCGGGCCTGTGAGGGGTGGCCGGTGTCGCGGGAGACGAACCAGTCCTTCAGGCCGCGCCAGCGGTTCTGCCACGCGCCGAGCGCCGCCGCCTCGGCCCTGGCGTACGCGTCGGCCGCGTCCGCTCCCTCGGGTACGGCGTCGGCGGCCTCCCGCCGCGCGGCCAGCCGCAGCAGCTTCTCGTGATCACCCGACTCCAGCTCGGTGAGGAGCGCGGCGATGCGGGCGCCGGAGTTGGCGAGATCGGCGATGAAGCGGTTGATGTAGTCGATCAGCCGCTCCTTGTAGGCGATGAACCCTTCGACATCGCCGTCGGAGAAGTCGATCGCGCGGCGCAGCGACGCCATGAACGCCTGGGCGTTGTCGGCGAGGGAGGCGAACCGCTCGGCCAGGGAGAGGAGCAGCAGATGCGTCTTGGCGGGATCGGGATCGGCTTGGCCCGCCAGCGCGGACAGGTATCCGAGCTGCTCCGCGATGTCGCCCAGGGCCACCGACTGCAGCGTGCCCCGCCGGCCGATCGCCTCCTCGTAGAAGGCGATGGCCTGCTCGGCCGCCTGCCCGGCCGTGGTGAGCTGGAACAGGAACCGCTTGCGGTGGAAGTCCTCGACGGAGGTCACCCTGCCGGTGTCGGCGTCGGCGCGCAGATTTCCCCATTCGGTCAGCTTCTCCAGCGCCTGCGCGAGCTGGTCGTCGCTGTCGCGTCCCAGCTCGGCAGCGACGTCCTCGGGGCGCAGATGCACGATGAAGCGCTCTTTCGCCCGGGCGAACGTGCTCAGCACCCGGCGGTAGAGCTCCGCGTTCGGCGCGCTGAGGTGGGCGAAGGGGTGGGGATCCTGACGGGCCGCCTGGGACAGGTCGATCACCGTGTCATTTTGCCTGATGAATGCGACCTGGTGTGCGGGCACGATCGATGTCGGTGACTTTCGCCGGCGGGCGGGCGAACGCGTCGGCGGATCCGGTCGGCCGGTGTTTCCGTACGCTTCCCGTCGCGGAGGCCGTCCGGCGTTCCAGGTCCTGTGTGAGAACGCACATCACGCGGCCTGCGGGGACGTCCGGCGAGTCGTTCCGGCGGGGTCGATCACGATGCCGGTGACTTCCAGATCTTCGATCATGTGCCGGAGCGCCGGCTCGGTGAGCCGGATCCAGCGCTGGCCGGCGCCGAGCACCTTGGTCAGGCGCATCTGCGAGGAGAAGGCGACCGCCGTCCTCCTGCCCGAATCGGTCCTGAACAGCCGCAGCGACATGCTGAAGGCACCTTCACGGACAGGCACGTATAACGGTACTTCCGACATTGCTTCCTCCTGGTGAGAAGTAGTACGAAAGTGACGTTATATCCTCCTCGGTGCTTTTCGGTGAGATCTCTACGGAAATCAGACGGGAGTGGCGGGAGTGCTGACGTCACGTTGACGCCCGCCCTTCGCCGGCTTTGGGGCTCGTGCGGACCGCATCGCCTCCGGCCAAGGTCCGTGCGGCCCGGCAGGGGTGGAGCGTGTGACATCCATCAACCCAACCGATTTATGGATGCAAATGCTTACTTGTGGGAAATGTCGATAGTCATCGATCTCCTATTCGCGAAACGGCTGGTTCTCATGGCCGGAATTCAGATGGATCAGAAAAAAAGAAGTCGGGAAAGGTGGATGATTTTAGATATGATTTGCCTTGGAGTGGTTTTATGGGGAAAGTATGGGATGTAGACACCGATATTTATGAAAATGTTGACCGTGTCCGACGAGAAACCAATATGCGAGTTCATCGATGGTGTCGTCGCCTACTGATAATGTTTCGCTCGGCCGGCGGATTGGCTCGACCGGCGATTTATGTCCATTGGTATAAATCGCTTTTCTCTGGTTAGGGAGGTCTCTCATTTCTGGTCTGGATGGTGACGACTCCGAATCCCGGACGGACGCGGGAAACGTCAGGACCGGCCCCTCGTCGTCCTCGAAGATCGAGTCGACCTACAACGAGCTCACGGCACTGGTGAGCGGGATCGCGGGGCCCGACCGGCACTACGGCTTCTGGGCGGGGCCCCAGGACGTCGCGCCGATCCTGGAGGCCGCCGAGCGGATGACCGACTTCGTGGTGGCCAGGCTGGGGGTGGGGCAGGGTTCCCGGGTGCTGGACGTGGGCTGTGGTGACGGTCGCCCGGCCGTACGCCTGGCCCGGACCCTGGGCGCGCGGGTCGTGGCGATCGACGTCGACCGGGAGGCACTGCGCGACGGAGCCGAGCACGCCGCGGCACAGGGTGTGGCGGAGATGGTGCGGTTCCGGCACGTCGACGTGATGGACCTGCCGTTCGCCGACGCCTCGTTCGACGCGGTGCTGGCCTTCGAGGTCACCCCGAACCTCGACGTCGAGGCCCTCTACAGGAGCGTCGCCAGGGTGCTGCGCCCGGGGGGCCGCCTGGTGGTCGAGACGCCTTACCTGCGGGTTCCGATGACGGAGAAGGTCCGCGAGCGCGTCGGCCCCCACCTGGCCATGCTGAACACCGTGTCGCTCGACGCGCCGGAAGACCACCTGGCGGCGGCGCGGCGGGCCGGGATGGCCGCCACGGAGCTCGTCGACATCACCGAGGATGTGCGTGACTCCTTCTCCAGGCTCGCGCGCGGGCCGCGCGAGCGCAGGGCACGGCTGGAGGCCGGCCGCGGGACGCCCGGCACCGCGCGGCCGCCCGCGGCCTTCGCCGCGTGGGCGGACGCCGCCGAGATCGGCGGGGTGGTCATGACCTTCACCAGGACGGAGCACTGACATGACGGATGTGACGGTCATCGGGGCCGGAGTGGTCGGTTCCGCGATCGTCCGGGCCTGCGTCGACTCGGGCCTGGAGGTCTCGGTCTGGAACCGTACGCCGGAACGCTCGGAGAGGCTCGCGGGACGTGACGTCCACCTCCACGCGACGGCCGCCGAGGCGATCGAGGCCTCCCCGATCGTGCTGCTGTGCCTTCTCGACTACGAGATCACCCACGCGGTCCTCGACGAGACCGCGGCCGACCTCTCCGGCAGGCTCGTCGTCCAGCACGCCAGCGGCATCCCCGACGACGTCGCCCCCCTGCGGAAGCGGGTGGAGGCCGCGGGAGGCAGATACCTGGAGGCCGCGATCCTCAACTACCCGGACGCCATCGGCACCGAAGACTGCTTCACCGTCTACGGCGGGGCGGCCGAGGACTTCAAGGAACTGGCGGGCGTGACCGAGGCGCTGTCCGGCAAGCAGGTGCGCCTGGGCCCCGACCCCGGCTACGCCAAGGCCTACCACGTCGTCTCCAGCGCCTTCTACTACGCCTTCGTCAGCGGTTTCCTCGAATGCTCGGCCATCGCGGAGAGCATGAGAGTCCCCCTCAACGACTTCGCGGAGTCCGTGCCGCTCTACGACCCCGGTTTCCAGAACACGATCGGTGTCGGTCTCGGCCTCATCGCGCGCCGTGACTACACCTTCGAGCAGGCTCCGCTCACCTCGCACCTGGCCGTCCTCAACAACCTGGCGGGCATCGCGGAGCGGGCGGGGATCGACCAGTCCTACCTCGGCGTGATGCGCGAGCGCGTGCTGAGGGCGATGGAGCAGGGCTACCGGCGCGAGCACGTGGCGGTGCTCACCGAACAGTTCCGCAGCCGCCGAGCGGCCGTCCATGACCGCTGAGGGGAAGCATGCACGGGTTTGAACCGGCCGACGGCGAGCCACCTGACGGTCCTGACGGCCTCCGCGACTTCGACGGCCCCGACGGCTTCGGCGGCTCCGACGGCCGCGACGATCTTGACGGCCCCGATGGCTTCGGCGGCCTTGACGGTCCTGACCGCTTCGGCGGCCCCGATGGCTTCGACGGCCACGACGGCCACGACGGCCACGACGGCTCCGACGGCCTTGACGGCCCCGATGGCTTCGGCGGCCTCGACGGCTCCGGCGAGGACGGTGGGACCGGCGGCGTCGCGAGACCCGGTTCCCCGAGGCCGGGCACTCCCGGTCCCGGCCTTCCCGACCCGGCCGTCCCCGGCCCCGGAATTCCCGGCCCCGGAATTCCCGGCCCCGGGAGTCCCGGCCCTGGAATCCCCGGTCCGGGCATCCCCGGCCCCGGGAGTCCCGACCCCGGTCCCCGGGGTCCCGGCATGCCCGATCCCGGCGCTCCCGACCTCGGGATTCCGGGTGCCGGCACCGCCTGCCGCCTTCCCCGCGCACCCGTCCCCGCCGTTCGTACGGGTGGCGACGTGGTGTTCATGTTCCCCGGCGGGGGGACGTGGTATCCCGGGATGGGCCGCGAGCTCTACCGCGACGAACCGGTCTTCCGCGCGGCCGTGGACGAGTGCCTGGGCCTGCTGCCCGGCCGCTCCGCCGAGCGGCTGCACGCCCTGTGGGCGGACGCGGCACCGGCCCTCCAGGGCGTGGCACCGGCCCTCCATAGCGCGGCACCGGCCCTCCATAGCGCGGCATCGATCCTCCAGGGCGCGGCACCGGCCTTCCCGGACGAGGCCGGCGAGATCGGTGTGCCCCCGAACGGGGCGGCGGGGGAGGAGACCGGGAAGGCCGATCCCTCGCAGGCGCTGCCGGCCGTGTTCGTCATGGAGATGGCACTCGCCCGGCTCCTCATGGCGCGGGGAGTGAGCCCTTCCCTGCTGATGGGGAGCGGCCTCGGCGAGTACGCCGCGGCCTGTGTCGCGGACGTCATGTCGCTGCGCGACGCCCTCGCCGTCGTGGCCAGGCGCGGAGAGCTCCTGGCCACCCTGCGCGACGGGGCGACGCTTGCGGTTCCGGCCTCCGAGCGGGAGGTCGAGCCCTTCCTCGGGGAGGGGGTGTGCCTGTCGGCGGTCAACGGGCCGGCGTCCTGCGTGCTCGCCGGTCCCGCCGCCCACGTCGCCGAGGTCAGGGAACTCCTGGACCGGCGCGGGATCGCCTGCCGCCTCCTGCCGCTCGGCACCGCCGCGCACTCGGCCCTGGTCGACCCCGTGATCGACGAATTCCGCGACTTCCTCGGCGGTGTCCCGCTACGCCGCCCCTCGCTGCGCCTCGTGTCCGGCGTGACGGGGACCGGCGACGCCGACTTCGCCGATCCCGAGTACTGGGTCACCCACCTGCGGGCGACGGTCCGCTTCGACGCCGGACTCGGCCACGTCCTGGCCGGTGGTCCGAAGATCCTCGTCGAGGTGGGACCGGGCACGACCCTGACCACGATGGCCCGGGCGCGAGCGGGTACGGACTCCGTCGTCGTCAACGTGACCCGCCATCCGGCGGAGGAGCGAACCGACGGGGAGGTGCTGCTCGGCGCGCTGGCCCGGCTGCGGGAGGCGGGCGTCGAGGCCGACCTGCCCTCCCCGCGGCCGGAGCTGCGGCTCAGGCCGCCCGTGCCGCCCCACCCCTTCGCGCCGACCGTCGTCGACCCGCCGATCCGGCAGACCGTCGTTCCCCCGCCGGACCGGCCGCGTGTCACGGATCCCGTCGTCACCGGGCGGGAACGCTCGTCCGGCGGTCTGTACGGGATCACCTGGAAACGGGCCGTGGAGGTGCCCCCGGCCGATCCCGGCCCCACCGCGCGGGGACGCCGCTGGATCCTGCTCTCCGACTCGTCGCCCCTCGCCGAGGCGATCGCCGCGAGGCTGGAGGAGTACGGGGCCCCGGCCGTCGTCGTCACCCCGGGGCGCGCGTTCCACCACGCGGCCCGGGACCGGATCACGATCGACCCCCGGTGCGGGGAGGACTACGAGCAGCTCCTGAAGACGGTGGAGGGTGACGCGGACGGGCCGTCGCGGATCGTCTGCCTCTGGGGAGCGTCACTGCCCGCACAGGTATGCCCGCCGCTGGGCCACGTCACCGGCCTGGCCCGTGCCCTGAGCGGCCGGCCGGAGAGCGATCTCTGCCTTGTCACCCGGGGAGCCCTGGAGATCACCGGAGGCGAGCGGCTCGACCCGCGGGCGGCTCTCACGCTCGGAGCCGCCGGGCCGCTTCGCCACGAGCTGACCGGCACACGCGTCCGGCTCGTGGATCTGGATCCCGGCGACGACGGAGACCACGGGATCCGGGCCGGGGAGCTCCTGGCCGAGCTCTGCCGCCCGCCGTGCGGGGACCCGGTCGGTTTGAGGGCGGGACACCGCTGGCTGCGCGGGTTCGAGCCGCTGGACGTGGCGCCCGGCACGTACGGGAGTCCCTCGGTGCGCCGGGGCGGGACCTACGTGATCACCGGGGGGACGGGCGGGATCGGGCTGCGGCTGGCCGGACACCTCGCGGCCGTCCACTCGGCGCGGCTCGTCCTGATCGGGCACGAGGCGCCCGGGACGTTCCCGCCGTACGGTCCCGGCAGGCAGGGGGGTCATCCCGACGGTTCGGACGGTCCCGGAGGGACCGGCGCCTTCGAGGGGTCCGAGAGGTCCGAGAAGTCCGAGGGGGCCGAGGGTTTCCGGGGGGAGAACGGCCCGGGAGGGTTCGACGGCTCCGGCTCCGGCTCCGGCTCCGGCTCCGGTGGCGGGGAGGGGGCGGCGCTGAGGGCCTTTCTCGTGGAGCGGGGAGGCGACGTGCTGGTGCGCGGTGCCGATGTCGCCGACGCCCGGCGCCTCAGGGAGGTCCTCGAAGAGGCGCGGTCGCGGTTCGGCGAGATCCACGGGGTGATCCACGCCGCGGGCGTGCCGGGGGAGGGCATGGCGGAGTTCCTGACCGAGGAGGGCGTCGCGGCCGCCCTGCGGGCCAAGACCGAGGGGACCGCCATCCTGGTCTCGGTCCTGCGGGAGGTGGGCGCGCTTCCCGATTTCGTGGTGCTGTTCTCCTCGCTGGCGTCGTTCTCCGGGGGACCGGGGCTCACCTGCCACGGGGCCGCCGGCGCCTTCCTCGACACGTTCGCCCTCGGCGCGCGGCGCGACGGCGGAGGCGTACCGGTGCTGTCGATCGACTGGGACCGGTGGAACGGCGTGGGAACGGCCCGTGACACGGAACGCCGCCACCGTGAGCTCCCCGGAGAGAGCCTCCCCGGAGGGCTGAGCCCCGAGGAGGGGCCGGCGTTCTTCGAGATGTGCCTGGCCGCCCTTTCGCTGGGTCAGGTCGTCGTCTCCTCCCGCCCGCCGGGGGACGCGGACCCCGCCCGCGGGGGCGAGGGAGAACCGGAGGCGGCCGGCCCGTACGCGGCACCAGGAAGGAACGACCTCCCGTGACCGAGACGGTCCCGGCCGACTCCCGCGTGTGGCTGCGCAGGCAGTGCCCGCTCGCCGAGCCTCGCGCGCGCCTCGTCTGCTTCCCCCACGCCGGGGATGCCCCGATGTCCTACCGCGGGTGGCAGGACCGGTTGCCCGCCGACGTCGAGCTCTCCGCCGTGTGCTATCCCGGCAGGCAGAACCGCGTCAACGAGCGGCCGATCGACCGGATGGAAACCCTCGTCGACCACGTCTGCCGGGCACTGGTGACTCTGGCGGACCGGCCGCTCGCCCTGTTCGGGCACGGCATGGGCGCCGTGGTCGCGTACGAGGTCGCGGTCAGGCTCGCCGGACGGTACCGGATCTCCCCGGCGGCGCTGCTGGTGTCCGCGCACGCGGCGCCGCACCTGTGCGCGGACGACGCGAGAAGGATCCCTGTCGGCGACCGCCAGCTCGCCGAGCAGGCCGCCGCCGCGAATCCGATGCTCCTGCGCTTCCCGGAACTGATGGACCTGGCGATGATCGCGCTGCGGGCCGACCACGATCTCCTGCACGCCTACCGGCCCGCGTTCACCCCGCTGGTCACCGCTCCGGTCACCGCCTACCTGGGGACGGACGATCCGCGCGTGAGCCACGGGGAGATGCGTGCCTGGAGCCGCGTCGCGGGCTCCGGGTTCGAGCTGCGGACCTTTCCCGGGGGCCGCCTCTGCCCGACGGACGCGGAGGCGGACCTCGTCGCCGACATCGCGGAGCGCCTCGCGGGCGTCGGGGACGTCGACCAGGCGTTCCGCGAGGACTCGCCCGCTCCTTCACGGCACGCGTGAGGTTCCCGGCACGCGCGGAAGAGATGTCACGATCGTGGTCGGCGACAGCCCGGCCGGCCCGCTCCTCGCCGGCCGTTCGAGACCTGTGCCTTCGACCCGGCCGACGAGTTCGCGCGGTTCCGGGCCGACGGGCCGACGGGCCGAGGGTCCGTGGGTCCGTGGGTCCGTGTCACCCTCTCGACCGGGGTGAGCGCGTGGACGGTCATGCCGGGGCGAGGAGAGGGCGGCAGCGGGCGGTGGGACCGGAGACGGGTCCCCCGACGCGGTCATCCGGGTGTGCCGCCGGAACGGGCTCCCTGATCGAGGAGGGCGTTGACCATCTGCTGGAGCTGCGTACGCCCGGTGGGACCGAGGGCGCCGCCGAGGGCGTCGGCGAGTTTCTCGAAGGGGTCGTCCACCGGCAGCTCCCTCATCCGCTCGGCGAGTTCGTCGACCGTCCACAGGCCGTCCTTGTGGATGTGCGCGCCACGCGACCATCCGTGGTCGACCGTGACCGATCCGCCCCGGATGGAGAGCACCTGACCGGTGAGCGGACACGCCGCGGTGGCCAGGTAGGCGGCGACGGGCGCGCTGGTGGAGGGGTGCAGCGGGTCGAACCGTCCTGCCGGCGGCTCCTCGCGCATGCCGGGAACCTGGATGGTGAGCCGGGTGCGTGCCATGGAGGGTGAGACGCAGTTGACCCGCACGCCGTACCGGCCGAGTTCGAGAGCTCCGACGATGGTCATGGCCGCGACTCCGGCGTTCCCGGCGGCGTAGGAGGCCTGCGTGGGCAGCGGGTTGAACAGGCCCGAGCCCGAGGAGGTGTTGACGACGGCGCGGTCGACGCGGTCGCCGGCCTCGAACCGTTCGCGCCAGTGACGGGCCGCCCAGCGAGCGACCGCGAACGTGCCTTTCAGCTTCACGGCGATGACGTCGTCGAACTCCTCCTCGGTCAGGTCGGCCATTCCGCGGTTTCGTTCGATGGTCGCGTTGTTGACGACGACGTGCAGGTCGCCGAAGGCCCGCAGGGCCGCGTCCACCATGCGTCGGGCGCCGTGCCAGTCGGCGACGCTGTCGGTGTTGGCGACCGCCTGCCCGCCGCGGGCGATGATCTCCTCGACCACCGCGGCGGCCACGTCGGCGTCGCCACCCGTGCCGTCGACGGCGACGCCGGGGTCGTTGACGACGACCCTGGCGCCCTCGGCCGCGAAGAACAACGCCTCTTCCCGCCCGATGCCGCGCCCGCCGCCGGTGATGAGGACGACGCGTCCGTCCAGACTTCCCACGCGCACCACTCCCTCTCAATCAATACACTCGATGCATTAATACATTGCATGAAGCGATGCATGGAATGCAATAGGCTGGGATCATGACGGAGAGCCCGGGGTTGCGGGAGCGCAAGAAGCGGCGCACACGGCAGGCACTGATCGAGGCGGCGGTCCGCCTGTTCGAGCGGAAGGGGTTCGAACACGTCACGGTGGCCGAGATCGCCGAGGCCGCGGAGGTGTCCACCCGTACGTTCTTCCTCCACTTCCAGACGAAGGAGGACGTGCTCTTCGCCAACGCCGACGTGCGGATCGACCTGGCGCTGCAGGCGGTCGCCGAGCGCCGCGCCGGGGAGCGATTTCCCGAGGTCCTCGTACGGGCGATGGAACAGATGATCGCCAATAGCTGGGACAGCGATCTGACCAGCGGGCTCGCGGCACTCCGGGTCCGCCTGGCCGAGTCGGCGCCGGTGTTGCAGGCGCGGTTGTCGCAGCGGTACGTCACCGCGCAGACCGAGCTGGCCCGGGCGCTGCACCAGGCGTATCCGGACGAGCTGGACCCGGTCGCCGCCGCTGCCCTGGTGGGCGCGATGGTCGGCGCGGTGAGCGCGGCGACGCTGGCCAGCCTTCGGCGCGGCGACTCGCCCGAAGGGGTGCGGAACGCGATGCGGCAGGCCGTGGACCTGGTCGTGTGCTGCCGTCACCGGGCGAACTGAGGCGCCGTCGCCCGGCTCCTCTCCGCGTTCGCCGGCCGCCCCGAAGCACGTCGCCCTGGAAACTGTCGGTGCCCGTTGTCAGAGTGGCAGGGTCAGCGGCAACGTTCCACCCTCGTCCCCCGGAGGTGCGCGACGGCACGGCGACGAAACCCCGCCAAGGCGGTACGACGGCGGGCGTCCGGCGGACGAAGACCGCGCCGGCGCGACGGCGACGGCGACCGGTCGCTGTGGGCGATCGCGGCCGTGGCCTTCTTCGTGGCCGCCGTGTGGCTCGCCGACGTCGTCGTCGCCAACTGGCCGCTGGTGATCGGCGGTACGGTCGTGCTGATCGTGGGTCTGGCGGGGGCGCTCCTGCTCCGCCATCGGGCGATCGAGGCCCGTGAGCGGGAATGGCTGGAGGGCAACGCGCGCCTCGAACGCGTCGACCGCATGACCGGTGACCGGTTCGAAGCCCTCGTCGAGGCCCTGCTGCGGCGCGAGGGCTTCCGCGAGGTGCGCAGGATCGGCGGCAGCGGTGACGGCGGTGTCGACGTCGTCGCGACCGCGCCCGGCGGCGAACACTTCGTCATCCAGTGCAAGCGCTGGGGCGCCTCGGTGGGCTCACCCCAGATCCGCGACCTTCTCGGCGCGCTCCATGCCTATCCCGGTCACCGCGGCGTGCTCGTCACCTCGTCGACCTTCACGGCTCCGGCCAGGGAGTGCGCGGCGGGCACCGACCTGACGCTGATCGACCGCGCGCTGCTCGCCGCCTGGTTCACCGGGTCCTTCGCCCTCGCTCCGCGGGCACGCCGCGGGGCCGGTCGGCGGCTCCTGCCGGGACGCCGTCCCGCGATGCCCCGTCCGGACGGCGATGCGGGCCTGGAAGGAGCGCTCGGCGACGAACCGGCCTGACGACCGGGCCGTCCGCCGGTGCGCGCCGGCGTACTGCATCGGGATATGTCGGGATGCTGCAGGACCGGTGCGCGCCGGGAGGCGGCGACCGGCGAGCCTTCCGGCGGGCCGGTGTCGCATCCCGGGTCCGTTCGGCCGGGGGCGGCTCACGATCCCGCGGTGTCGAGGGCCTTCTCGAAGGCCGCGTAGGCCTCCGGGGTGAACAGGACGAACCGCAGATCCTCCACCTGTGTCGGAGTGGCCCGCACGGTATCGACGGCGGTACGGGCGGCGTCGTCCATCGGCCAGCCGTAGACTCCCGCCGACACGGCGGGAAAGGCGACGCTGGTGGCGCCGAGTTCATCGGCGACGCCGAGGGATTCGCGGTAGCAGGAGGCCAGCAGGTGCGTGCGGTCCTCGGTGAGGGAGTGGACGGGGCCGACGGTGTGGATGACCCAGCGGGCCGGGAGGTCTCCCGCGGTGGTGGCCACGGCCTGCCCGGTGGGAAGTCCCCTGCCGTACCGGGAGGCGCGCAGGTCTCGGCATTCGGCGAGGACGGCGGGGCCGCCGCGCCGGTGGATGGCCCCGTCGACCCCGCCGCCGCCCAGAAGTGAGGAGTTGGCGGCGTTGACGACGGCGTCGACGTCCTGCGTGGTGATGTCCCCCTGGAACAGCGTGATCCTCATGAGCCATGGCCTTCCTCGGCGGTTCGTCTTCTCGTACCGGGTCCTTCCCCGGTTTCCCGCGCTCTGACGTGTTCCCCGGCGTTCCGCCCCGCACCTGCGGCGGTTCCGTCCCTCGCCGTTCCGGGACGCCGCCGCCGCGCCACGTGACGGGCCGCTTCGCCGGTCTGGGCGTCGTACGCCGGAGAGCGCGTCACCCGCGCCTGAGCCGCGATCGCCCCCACCGCCCGCCGCCGGAAGACCGGGAAACCCGGAAAGGAACCGATTTCCGGAGGCGGGTGGTGGGGGCTGTCTCAGGCGCGGGTCAGGACACGGTGCCCGGGATCCGGCTCGTGCCGGGAGCCCGCGTGGCCGGTGCTCACGTTCCCGCCGGGGGCGGACCTTCCGCCCGGCGCGCGGTGAGCAGCAACCGTCCGGCGCCGATCTCGAAGGGCGAGCCGTCAGGCCCGCCGAACCGTTCGACGCCGGTGAACCCGCCGTCGGTGAGGATCTGGCCCAGGTGGGCGCTGGTGTAGACGTGGTGGATCGCGGTGACCTCGAGCTCCTCCGCGCCCCGGGTGAAGCGGTATCCACTGATCAGGCGGCTGCGGGCGACGTCGTACCCTGTCGTCGCCGTGACGGTGATGTCGCCCGTCCGCATCTGGCGTGGTTCGCCCTGGTAGCCGGGCAGGACGGACTCGGCCGTCGCGTTGAAGTCGACCACCAGCCCCCCGCCCGGCCGGACCGCGTCCGCCAGCGCGGCGACGAACTCGCGGGTCTCCTCGGGTTCGAGGTAACCGAAGCTGTTGCCCATGCAGACGGCGGCGTCGAACGAGCCGTCACGCGGGATGTCCCGCATGTCGGCGATGCCGAGATCGACGTCGAGCCTGGCGTCGGCGGCGGCCCGCCGGGCGTGCCCGATGGCCTCGGCCGAGATGTCCACCCCGGTCAGGCGGTGGCCACGCGCGGCGAGGGCCAGCGTGTGCCTGCCGCTGCCGCAGGGCACGTCGAGGATGCGTGCCCGGGGGCGCAGGCCGAGGTGACGTTCGACGAAGTCGACGTCCGCCTCGGTGGATTCCGGCGTCGCCGCGCGCCGCCAGAACTCGTTGGGAAGTTCGGTGAAGAAGTTTGCGTACCAGGTGGATGAGATGTCGTGTGACAAGGGAAAGCTCCAACGGTGTCGTGCGTCAACATGATCGCGACATCACCGGGGCACCACGGGAGAAGGCCGATCGCCACTCGGGCACCACTGGGGCGTCTCAGGCGTCGGTCTCGATCGTCACCGCGCCGGAACGGCCGGTGCGATGCGGTGGCCCGGTGTCAGATCCCGGGCAGCCATGGCTTCCTCCACATTCGTCGCCGGACCTCGCCCGGCGGATTTCCGTCAACGCTAACAGAGCGAGCCGTCTCGCACCGCTGATTTTTCCGCCGAGCCGGGGGCCGACCCGCGGCCCCGCGACCGCCGGCGGGGGCGCCGGGGGTGGCCGGGGTGTCGGGGGTGTCCCGCACGTTGTTCGCCATCGTCGATGTACCGCGAGGGCCGGCCCGCGCGGCCTCAGCGCCCGTGACCCGGTGCGCGGGCCGGGGGATCACCGCTCCAGCAGCTCGACCGTGCCGCGCTCGCCGTCGACCCTGATCCGGTCGCCGTCGCGCAGGCGCATGGTCGCGTTGCCGGTACCGACCACGGCCGGGATGCCGAGCTCGCGGGCGACGATCGAGGCGTGTGACAGGGGGGCGCCCATGTCGGTCACCACGGCGGCGGCGCGGGGGAACATCGGCGTCCAGCCGATGTTGGTCAGCGTCGTCACGAGGATCTCGCCGGGGGCGAGCCTGTCGCCGTCCTCGGGACCCGCGATGACGCGGACCACGCCCTCGACGACGCCCGGCGCTCCGGGGAAGCCGGTCACGGTGTCGCTCACCGGGGCGCCGCCGCCCCTGGCGTCGAAGATGTCCCCGCGCCGTCCGGGATCGGCGGCCCAGCGCTCCGGGTCGAACCGGCCGACGATCAGCGTGGGATAGGCGGGCAGGGCCGCGTACCGCTCGTACGTCGCCCGCCGGACCGCGACCTTCGCCGTGGGGGCGTCGTCGCCGCGCAGGACGGCGAGGATCTCCCGGATCGACAGGAAGAACAGGTCCTCACCGTGGCCGGTGAGGTCCCCGGCCCGCAGGACGAAGGAGCGCAACGCCCAGAAGGCGCGGATCACCTCCGAGCGGGCCGACTCCCGGTCACGGACGATCGCGTTCCACCGCGCCACCCGCAGGCGTGTCCCGGCCACCTTGCGGGGGTAACGCTCCCCGAAGTGCCTCCAGGCCGCCTCGCGCGCCTCCCGCTGGCGGTCGAGCAGCGCACCGGTGTGCCCGCGGCTCTCGGCGACGGCCGCGAGCTGCGCGTCGATCCACCGCGGGTCCTCACCCGGCCGGGGGATGGAGACCTCGAACTCGTGCGCGCCCCGGTGCCCGTAGAGGCGGGCGAACGTCTCCCTGTCGATCTCCTTAGCGGCGAGCCTCTCCAGGCCGACGATCGTCCCGAGGCTGGCGAGCTCCCCGTCGGCGTTGGCGCCGGTGAGGATGGCCTCGGCGTCCCTCTCGCCGACCATCTCGCGCAGCCTGGCGCGGGTCATGACCAGGGTGTTGCCGCCCTGCCGCCCGGCGGCCTCCAGGGTCTGGCAGGCCTCGACGAAGTACGGGAGCAGCTCTGCCTCCCACAGCCCGGCCAGCTCGCCCGGGGTCGCGGTGACGGCGATCCGCCCGCGCAGCTCCTCGCATCGCCGTCGCGCCGTGGCGAGGAAACCGGGCATCCTCCGGGTGTTGGCCGCGATCCGCCTGCGCAGGGTGAAGGCGAGCGGCAGCACGCTTTTGATGATCCGCCATCGTGAGGCGGGCAGCAGCGGCACGTCCAGGTCGCGCGGCAACCTGCCGAAGACCTGCTCGACCGCGCCGAGCCGCCTGCTCATGCCCAGGGCGCGCGCCACCGAGAACACGACGCTCAGGTTCATGTAGAAGCGGCCGCCGATGTTGCCGACCATGTTGAAGCCCGGCAGTGCCGACGTCGACATCGCCTCCCGGATGAAGATCTGGACGAGTGACCACGTGCACGGCGTCATCACGTCGGGGATGGCCTCGCCGAGGTTGGCGCCGGTCCACAGGTAGTCGCCGGTCAGGCTGTCGTTCCACTCCTCGACCTGCTGCCTGAGGCGGGTGATCGGGCGGGCCTGCACGATGAGGAACGTCCCCTCGCGCCTGACCCACTCCACGTCCATGGGCGTCCCGTACAGTTCCTCGATCTCCGTCGCGAGCCGCGCGAGCCGGATGACCTGGGCAGGGTCGAGCACGGCCCGGTGGCGCATGTCCTCGGGCACGGGTTCCTCGCGCGTGCCGCCGGGGGTGCGCACCGTCATCACGGTCTTGTCGCCGACGTGTTCCTCGACGATGCCGCCGATGTCGCCGATGCCGCTGTTCCCGGTGCTCCCGCTGTTCCCGCCTTTTCCGCCGCCGGTTCTGGCGACGGTGACGGTGTCGGGTGTCACCTGCCCGCCGACGACGGCCTCGCCCAGGCCCCACGAGGCGTTGATCACTATCTGGTCGCGCGCGCCGGTGACCGGGTTCGCGGTGAACAGGATGCCCGCGGCGTCGGCGGCCACCAGTTCCTGGACCACCACGGCCAGCGTCACGTCGTCCTGCGGCACGCCGTTCGCGGCCCGGTAGGCGATGGCGCGCGCGGTCCACAGCGAGGCCCAGCAGCGCCGGACCGCGTCCAGCAGGCCGTCGCCCCGGATGTTGAGGTAGGTGTCCTGCTGCCCGGCGAACGACATGTCGGGGAGGTCCTCCGCGGTGGCCGACGAGCGTACGGCGACCGGCACGTCCTCGCCGAGCCTCGCGTGGGCCGCGCGGATCTCGGCGGCGGTCTCCGCCGGTATCTCCCGGCCGGAGAACAGCGCCGCGATCCGCGGCGACGCCTGCTCCGGGGGCATGCCGGAGACGGCCTCCATGATCTGGTCGTGCAGGCCGTCGCGCGAGACGAAGTCGCGGTAGGCGTCCGTGGTGATGTGGAAACCGCCGGGAACCGGCAGGCCCGCGCGGGCCAGCCGGGCCAGCGAGGCTCCCTTGCCGCCCGCCAGCGCGAGGTCGGCCGCTTCGTCGTCCAGGGGGAGGGTCTTCACCGCGTGTTCTCCTCGAACTTCTCTGACTTCTCTGACTCTCCGGACTCCCCGGACTTCTCCGGCTCCCCGTCTTCCTCTTCCTCGAGGCCGAGGGAGACGCGCAGTTTTCGCTGCGCGGCCTCCACGGTGGCGTCGACGTACTCCAGGGTGGCCCGCGTCACCACCCGGGTGACGCCGGCGGGGAGCGGGCCCGAGGTCTCCGTCGCGCTGCCGCCGGCGTCGGCGATCAGCTCCGCCAGCCGCTCGTCGGACGGTCTGTACCCGCCAGGCATCATCGGCGAGACGAGCAGGAACCCGTACAGGACGGAGACGAGCATGGTCACGTGCTCGGCGGGCGACAGGTCGTCCCGCAGCGCGCCGTGTTCCCGCAGCGTGCCGAGGTAGGCCTGGAAGTCGCCGCCCAGTTCGGCGCCGGCCGTGCCGTCCCGCTTCTGGCGCGTGAGCCTGCCCAGCACCTCCGAGTCGCCCAGGATGCTCGCCCGCATCAGGGGCCTGCCGAGAACCTCCGAGGCGAGCGACCTGAGCAGGTCGCGGAGGGTGGCCGGGCCGTCCCCGAGCCGCCGCCGCACCTCGGTGATCATCTCGACCCGCTCGCGGCGCACCAGCGCGGCGAACAACTCCTCGCGCGTCTTCCAGTGCAGGTAGATCGTGCCCTTGGCGACCTCGGTCCGCCGGGCGATGTCCTCGACGGTCGTCTTGTCGTATCCCCAGCGCAGGACGAGGCCGGCTGCGGTGTCGAGGATGCGGTGCGCCCGCGCGAGCCGGTGCGAGGCGTCCTGTGGCGGTCGGCCCGCCTTCCTGCTTTCCCGCTTCACGGTCCCCACCGTTTCCCGTAAATTTGACCAAATGTCCTCATCTGGTCATTTAATTAATAGCACACCGCAGGGGAGGTGGCGGTGCGGGGACGGTGTGTGGGACGGGGGCGCGAAGGCGGTGCCGGTGGGCGGTGGCCGCGGGTATGTCCAGGGGGCGCGGAGGCGGTGCCCGGTAGGTATGTCCAGGGGTGCGGAAGCGTGAGGGTCACGTCCGGGGGCGGTGCGCGGGCAGGTCGAACCAGACGCCGGTCCCGATCTGCCCGGTGCCGCACAGCCGTGTCCAGCGCGCCCCGCAGCGGCCCGCGGTGAACTCGTCGACGATCCGCAGGCCCCGCCCGCCGAGCTCCAGATCGTCCACGCGGCAGGGGGCGGTGAACGGGCGGCGCAGCAGGCGTTCGATCAGCGGGACCCCGCCACCGGCGTCGGCCACCTCGGCCCTGATCGGCAGGTCGCCGTCGTGCAGGATGCGAAGCTCGTACGGGCCCGGGGCGTAGCTGCCGGCGTTGGTGGCCAGCTCGGTGACCACGACCTCCAGCTCGGCCACCTCGTGGGCGGCGAAAGGCGGTCGGGACAGCAGGCCGCGAAGCAGCTTGCGGGCGCGGCGGGCGGCGTCGCCCTGCGGAAGGCACCAGGCGGTCATCCGGAAGCGGCCGTGGATCCTGCCGTGCACGCCGAAGTCCAGAGCCTGAGCGCGCTCGGTGAGCATCGTCGCTCCTATCGCGTAGGGCACCAGGGGCACGGTGTCGCCGGGGTTCCCGGCCGCTCGCTGGTCTGAATTACCCATGGTGCGGGACAAGACCGATATACGGAGAGTCGCAGGACCAATACTTTCCGCAGATCGGTTCGGCGATAGGCGAGGCCGATCACCTTGCATGATCGGTCATACCGATACGGCTTCGGCGGTGCCGGGTCGCCGGTTACCTTGGCGTCAAGGGAACCCGTCAAGGCAACCCGTCAGGGGAATTCGGCCGGGAAGGTCGGCATGAACGTCAGCAGTGGGAACGCGCAGGAAATCGACCCCGCGCTCTGGGAACGCCCGCAGATGCGCCAGGCTCTGGCCGCCCGCGACATGGCCACCGTATACCGGTTACTCCAGCGGATCGGGGTCTCCCAGCGTCACATCGCCGCCCTCACCGCCCAGTCCCAGTCGGAGATCTCCGAGATCCTCAAGGGCCGCCAGGTGATGGCGTACGAGGTGCTCGGCCGGATCGCCGACGGTCTGGGGATCCCGCGCGGCTACATGGGGCTGGCCTACGACGCCTCCTCCACGGCGCTGGCCGGGGCGGCGGCGGCCGACCACCGCGACGACCCCGGCGAGGACGAGCAGGTGCGCCGCCTCCTCGCGCACGCCGCGCAGGTGACCATCGGCGCGACGGTCGGGGACGCCGAGGAGTGGGCCGAGCCGCTGACGCCCACGGAGACTCCCGTCCCGTACCGCATCGGCATGGCCGACGTCGAGCAGATCGAGGCGGTGACCCGCACGCTGCGCGCCCTTGACTACCGGCACGGGGGCGGTGTCTGCCGCGACGCGGTGGTGGCGCAGCTGACCTGGTCGCAGCGGCTGCTGCGGGCCACGTGCCCGGAGTCGGTCACCCTGCGGCTGCACCAGGCGCTGGCCGACCAGCACAACCTCGCGGGCTGGACCTCCTTCGACGTCGGCCTGTACGGGGCGGCCAGAGGTCACCTGGCCCGCGCGCTGGAGCAGGCCAAGTACGCGAGGAACTCCTCGCTCGCGGCCAACGTCCTGTACCGGATGGGACGCGTCCACCTCCACTGCGACCGCATCCTGGACGCGCTGCGGTTCTTCCAGCTCGGGCAGATCTGCGCGCAGGACGCCAGCTGCGAGCGGACCGTGGCGATGCTCTTCGCCAACGAGGCGTGGGCCTACGCGCTGCTGGGCGACAACGACCTCGCCCTCAAGTCGATCAACAGGGCGAGCGACGAGCTGGCTCGCGCCCGCGACCGCGAGTCGCCCGCCTGGGTGAGCTTCTTCGGCACCGCCGACCTCGACGCCACGAGCGGCATGGTCCACGCCGACCTCGCCGTGACCCACCTCGACAGCCACCTCGGCATCGCCGAGCGGTTCCTCACCGACGCGCTCGGGCAGCGCGACCCGAGCATGGCCAGGAGCAGGGCCTTCGAGCTGACGGCCCTCGCGACGGTGCAGCTCAGAGCCGGCGACATGACCTCGGGGCTCGCCAACGGCGACGAGGCCGTCACCCTGGCGACCGAGATCCGTTCGGCGAGGATCATCGACCGCCTCGCGCCGCTGCAGGCCGTCGCCATGATGCGGGCGCACAGCGGCGACGCGCAGGACCTCGCCCGGCGGATCTCGGCGGTGCGCGCCGCATGACGATGACCACCGACCACGCCGGCGGGCTCACTCGCGACCGGCTCCACTCGCTGCTGGCGTCGGTCTGCGCCCGGGCGGGGCTCGTACCCGGTGACGCCGAGCTGATCAAGTTCACCAACAACGCCGTCTTCCGCCTGCGGCGGGCGCCCGTCGTGGTGCGGGTCGCCGGCTCCTCGGCCGCCCGCTCCCGCGTGCCGACGGTGGTGCGGGTCGCCCGCTGGCTGGCCGACCACGACTTCCCCGCGGTGCGGCTGCTGCCCGGCTGCGAGCAGCCGCTCCAGGTGGACGGCCACCTGGTCACCCTGTGGGAGGAGACCCCCGAGGTGGGGCCGCGCCCCGGCGGCGGCGACCTGGCCGCCATGCTCAGGCGGTTCCACACGCTCGCGGACCCGCCGGTGGACCTGCCGGAGTGGGCCCCGATGACCGAGGTCCGCCAGCGGCTCGACGAGCCGGAGGACCTGTCCCCGGGCGAGCACGCCTTCCTGCTCGACGAGTGCGACGAGATCGAGGAGCGGCTCGCCGCACTCGACTACGTGCTCCCCGCCGGGGTCATCCACGGCGACGTGTTCATGGGCAACGTCATCGCCGGTCCCGGCGGGCCGGTGCTGTGCGACTTCGACAGCGCCGCGATCGGCCCGCGCGAGTGGGACCTGGCCCCCGTCGCGGTCGGGCGCCTGCGGATGGACTATCCCTGGGACGAGCACACGCCGCTCGCCGAGGGCTACGGCTTCGACGTCACCCGCTGGCCGGGCTTCCCCGTGCTGCGCCGCCTCCGCGAGCTGAAGCTGGTCACCAGCGTGGTGCCCGTCCTGCGCAGCAACCCGGGCATCCGGCCGCAGTGGGAACACCGGATGCGCAGTTTCCGGTCCCGCGACCAGACGGTCAGGTGGCAGCCGTACCGGTGAACGGTGACCGGGCCCGGCGGAAACCGCGAACGGCCCCGGGGACGCCGGGGCCGTCGCTGGCCAGGAGATCTCGGGGATGCGGTCCGGAGGGACGGAGAGTGCCGGCGACCGTCAGGGGGACGGCAAGCGGTGGCAGCTTGTCGGGAAGCGACACCCGGTCAACGTTCGGGGTGGTTCCCACGGGGGACATAGGGGCTGAACTCCCGACCGTCGCTCGGAGGACATCGCATGCTCAGGATCGGCAAGCTCACCTCTTCGGACCGTGCCCAATGGGAAACCCTGTTCCGCGGCTACAACGACTTCTACGAGCGCACGCTCACGCCCCAGCTGTACGACCGCGCCTGGGACGAGTTCCGGGAGGACGTCCGGATGCACGCCCTCGGCGCGAAGCTCAACGGTGAGCTGGTCGGCATCGCGCACTTCCTCATCCACTCAAGCACCACGGCGCTGGACGTGTGCTACCTGCAGGATCTGTTCACCGCGCCGCAGGCCCGGGGCAGGGGGGCGGGGCGGGCGCTGATCGAGGAGGTGACCGAGTGGGCGCGCGCCCGCGACTGCAGCAGGGTCTACTGGTCCACCCAGGAGACGAACGCCGCCGCCCGGCGGCTCTACGACAAGGTCGGCGTGAACAGGGGATTCATCCTCTACCAGATCGACCTCTAGCCGTTGGGCGGAACAGCCGGGGATCGTCCCCCGGCCGGGTCGCCCGATGATCCGGTCCGGCCTCGTCCCGGCGTCACGGGTTCCGTCAGGCGACCTGGGTCACCGGCCGGGCTCGGCTCGACCGGACCGGGCTCGGCTCGACCGGACCGGGCTCGGCTCGACCGGACCGGGCTCGGCTCGACCGGATCTGGACCGGCCGGACCCGGACCGGTGCCGCTGGGGCACCGGTCACCGGTCTCACGCGGAGATGCGGTCGGTGCTGTCCGATCGTTGGCGGTCGTGGATTTGCTGAAGTTCGGTGTTGATGCGCAGGGCCTCGGCGAGCTGGTCTTCCAGGATGATGATGCGGCAGGCCGCCTCCAGGGCGGTGCCCTGGTCGACCAGCTCGCGGGCGCGGGCGGCCAGGCGGAGCTGGTAGCGCGAGTAGCGGCGGTGGCCGCCCTCGGAGCGCTGCGGCTCGATCAGCTTGGCGGTGCCCAGGTTGCGCAGGAACGCCGGGGTGACGCCGAGCATCTCGGCGGCCCGGCCCATGCTGTAGGCGGGGTAGTCCTCGTCGTCGAACCGGTGACCGGAGACGTCACCCGGTGTGGTGGGGAGCCTGTCGGCCCTGCCCGCGGTATCGGCCTCACCGGCCGGTTCGGCCTTGTCGGCGGTGTCGCGGAGCCTGGGCTCCGAGCGGACGGCCGACGCCATCTGTGTTCGATCCATACAACCTTCCCAGAATGCCGACAGGGGCCCCGGCGCCTTTATGCGCCGGGGCCCACGAGGTTCAACACCATCTACCGGCCCTGGGGCCGATCTGTTTCTTCCGCACCGGCCGCCCGATGGGGGCGGGGATGCGGGGATCGCGTATGCGTGACCGTAGACCACCTTCCAATCCGTGGGACTGCGGCACCCGCGCGGCGGAGAATCAGCCGTCGACGGGCGATCCTGATGGCGTTCAACACTCCCTTCGCTATCTCTGCTTCTTCGACCTCATGCATCACTGTTCGCCGCGGCTGCGCGTCCACGGCCGGGACCCTTCAACCGCTCGGCCCTGGCACGTCCGACGTCGTACTTCGTTACCGCTGTGGCAGCGCGTCCACGGCCGGGACCCTTTCACCTGCTGCCGGTCCTGGCACGTCCGACCTTCTGCCCGTTCGCTGTTCGCCGCGGCTGCGCGTCCACGGCCGGGACCCTTCAACCGCTCGGCCCTGGCACGTCCGACGTCGTACTTCGTTACCGCTGTGGCAGCGCGACC
>NZ_JBEZZK010000001.1:291015-939733 GCF_040639135.1 Streptosporangium sp. NPDC023963 | reverse complement strand
GTCCACGGCCGGGACCCTTTCACCTGCTGCCGGTCCTGGCACGTCCGACCTTCTGCCCCTCTTCACTGCGTCGTCTTTGTCGTCCAGCTGTCCACGCTCGTCCGGGCAGTTCGTCGTGATGCCTACGTCCTGCTCTGCCCTCGTGGATCCGTTCCTTGCGATGTCAGGAACTCTATCCCCATCACCCGCGGATGTCTACTTCAGCCACTACAGATTTTCGGTATCGGGGAAATGAGAGCCCGCACTCGCGCGCAGTCCGGGAGGTCAGCTGCGGCCGACAGGGGTGGTACCGAACATCAGGGTGCGCCGCCGGACGTCATAGAAGACGGTCCCGGCGCTGGACAACAGTTCTTGAAGATTGTCGGCGTCATCGGGATCCAGCGTCAGCACCTCCTCCCACGCCCCCTGGTCCAGGACGAGTTGCAAGGTATAGCTGCCGGGCCGGCCCGGCTCGCCGGCGACCCAGCTGAACTGGTAGTGGCTGAGCTGGCGGACGACGATGCTGTCGTCGGTGACGGGCTGGCTGGGTTTGGGAGCCATCGGCTTCTCCTGGGAACGTCGTTCACTGGACGGTTTCGGGGCGCCCTGGCGTAAGGCCATCGCCGTCGGGACAGAGCCTGCGGCCGTCGGGACAGAGCCTGCGTGGCCGGGCTCCCCAACCTGGAAGATGCCCGGTCACTCCGCCGTCACTCCGTACGGTGACGCCGCTCTCCTTCAAGATCTTCTTGGCGCGCTTTACCGATTCCGTGCAGTCAGGCGGTGTCGGCCCGGGTGCCGGGCCATGTCGAGGAGACCACTGGCTGGAGTGACATTCTGGTGTCCGGTTCGTGGCGCGCCTTCCGAGCTCCCGCGCCCCCTTTCCCGCGCAGATCCCCGCGGGGATGCCTGTGAAAACGATTTGCGGCTCGTCACTCTGATCAGCATGCTGGACACCATGCTGATCAGAGACGCGACGTCCGCCGACTGGCCGCTGATCTGGCCTTTCCTGCGTGAGATCGTGACCGCCGGTGAGACCTTCACCTGGGATCGCGACGTCAGCGAGGAGCGGGCCCGGGCGATGTGGCTTCTCGAGCACCCGGGACGCACGGTCGTCGCCGTCGACAACGACGGGACCGTTCTGGGCACGGCCAAGATGAACCCCAATCACATGGGGCCCGCCGCGCACATCTCCAGTGCGAGCTTCATGGTCCACCCCGATCACGCCGGACGCGGCGTCGGGCGGACCCTGGGCGAGCACGCCCTGGACTGGGCGCGCGCCGAGGGCTACCGGGCGATGCAGTTCAACGCCGTCGTGGAGACCAACACCCGGGCGGTGGGACTGTGGCGCTCACTCGGTTTCGAGGTGCTGGCGACCCTGCCGGAGGGCTTCGACCACCCGGTCAAGGGCTACGTCGGGTTGCACATCATGTACAGATCCCTCTGAGCGCGCACGTCCGGCGTGTCCGGTGGTCACTCGCCGGGTGAGGGCCGTCCGGCACGGTCGCGGCCGGGCCGGGGCGCGCCGCGTCGCCGGCCACCCGGGAGGACACCGAGGCTCGGCGCCTCGACGTCCTCGACCGTCTCGGTGCGCCCGCCCGCTCCGGGAGGGGGCGGCCGCTCGGCCGCCAGCTGGGCGAGGGCGAACAGCAGGAGCGCGCCGCTGGACCAGTCGGCGCGCTCGCCGCGGCCCAGTTCCACGACGCGCCGCATGACCTCGGCGGGGGCGAGGTCCAGCGCGGTGGCGATGTGCTTGGCGGCCTGCAGAAGCTCGTGGTCCCGGGCCTCCATCAGACCCTCACGAGGCGAGCGGGACGGATCGGGAACGATGGGGGCGCCGGAGCCCGGTCGTGTGGTGACCCGCGCATTTCTCCGTCTCCTCGTCTCCCCGGCTTCGCCTCCGGGGCTGATGACATGTTCTCCGACGGCACACCAGGATGCCCGGTCCCGCCGACCGGTCCGGCGCTCCCGCGGCCGGACGTGCCGCCGGGACACGGGCCCGCGACCGCATTCTCCCCGCGCGGGTCAGGACACCCGGGACGCGGGGGCCGCCCACGTGTCGCAGGCGGCGGGGGAGACCGCCCGGTGGCCGCGTTCGAACCAGCGGAGCCGGTTGGCGCCGGTGCCGTGGGTGCGGTGGCCGTCTTCGTCGCCGCCGGCACGGAGCGCGCCGGACAGCGCCTCCCAGTCCTGTCCGGTGCGGGGCAGCGAGCCTCGTACGCTGCCGAGGAACACGCCCGCCAGGCAGTCGGCCTGGAGCTCGTAGCGGCGGCCGAGTTCGGCCTGGTGGGTGCGGTCGGAGCGGACGCGGGCCTCGTAGTGGTCCCTGACGCCGGTGAGGCTCTGCAGGTGGTGGCCGTATTCGTGGGCCGCCACCTTGAGGGGGTACAGGTCGGTCCGGCCCTCGATCCAGTGGCCGGTGAGCGGGAACACCAGCGTGGCCCGTTCGGTGCAGTAGAAGGCCGCCGCGTTGGCGGGCCAGCGCACCCCGCACACGCGCTGCGCCGGTTCCTCGTAGAAGCGGACCGTGGGCTTGCGGAACCTCAGCCCGGCGCGGGCGAAGTGGGCGGACCACGATGTGTTCAGGCATCTCACGGCCGCCGTCAGATACTCGCGCATCACCGGCACGCCCCTGTCGATGATCGGCGGTTCCTGGCAGGAGGCGGCCGCCAGCTTCCCGGTCCTCAGGAGCGGGCTCTTGGGCGAGGCGGCCTGCGCGACCCCGGACGGCAGGACGGTGAGACACACGGTCGCGAGGAGAGCCCATCGGGTGGCTGCGGAGGCGGCGTGGAGGCGCATGGTCGGACAGCATAGGACTCCCGGCACGCCGGGCCGAGAGGAAACCGGCGAACGAGAACGCGCGCGGAGACCGGGAGAAGTGGATCTGCAGGGTGTCGGCATGTCCTCGTCGCTCCGCCTGGAGAAGATCACACCGGACAACGTCGAAGCCGCGTGCCGGCTCCGGATACGACCCGACCAGGAAGGGCTCGTGGCCCCGGTCGCGTGGTCACTGGCCGAGGCGTACGCGCAACCCGAGATCGCCTGGCCACGCCTGGTCTACGACGGTGAGAAGCTCGTGGGTTTCGTCATGGCCTTCCTCATGGTCCGCTTCGACCCGGACGACCCCGACGACCGGTTCCGCTCGGGACTCTGGCGGCTGAACATCGCCGCCGACCACCAGGGCCGGGGGTACGGCCGCTTCGCCGTGGAGTCCGTGTGCGAGGAGATCAGAAGGCGCGGGCAGTCCCGCGCGACGGTGACCTGGGTTCCGGGAGAGCGCGGACCCGAGCGCTTCTACCTGCGCCTCGGGTTTCGCCCGACCGGGGAGAAGAGCGGAGGGGAGGTCGTCGGCGAACTGGATCCGCCCGGAGCCTGAGCCGGACCTGCCCGGAGCCTGAGGGGGCCACGGCGCGCACGTCGCTCTCGTTGCAAGGCCGGCCTGCACCCCGAGATCACCGGCCTGCCACGGGGGAATCCGGGGCGGTGCTTTCCGGGTACCGCGTACCGGCGTCACCCGGTACGGCGGTATCTGCCGGGGGCGGTGCCGTATCGGCGTTTGAACGCGCCGGCGAAGGCGAACTCCGAGGTGTAGCCGACCCTGGTCGCGATGGTGTGCAGCGGGGCGTCGGATTCCCGGAGGAGCCGGGCGGCGGTGGTCATCCGCCACCAGGTCAGGTAGGTCAGCGGCGGCTGGCCGAGCAGGGCGGTGAAGCGGCGGGCGAACGGCGCCCGGGACAGCCCGGCCTCGGCGGCGAGCATCGCGACGGTCCACGGCCGTGCCGGGTCGCGGTGCATGGCCTGCAACGCGGCGGTGGTGGCCGGGTCGTTGAGCGCCGCCGCCCAGCCCGTGGCCCCGGGGGCCGGCCGCCGGTCGAGCCAGGCGCGCAGGATGTGCAGCAGCAGCGTGTCGAGCAACGCGGGAACGATGGCGTCCGTGCCGAGACGGGGGTGTTCCAGCTCGGTGGCGAGCAGGTCCACGGTGGAACGCAGCTCCGGGTGCCGCCCGAGGTGCGCGGGAAGGTGGATGAGCTCGGGCAGATCGTTCAGTAGCGGATGGGTGAGAGCCCGATCGAGCCGGTAACCGCCGCAGAGCGTCACGGTGGCCGGAGCGTCGCTGCGGGCGGGGACACTGATGTGGCGCTGCGAGAACCGCGGGTCGTCCGGGCCGCAGGCGGGCGCGATCGCCAGGGGAGACGGGCTGTCGGCCAGCGTGTGCCCGTGCCCGTGGGGACGGAACACCACGTCCCCGGCGGCCAGTGGCACCGGGGCGTCACCCGGCCGGATGAGCCAGCACGGCCCCCGCAGGATTATCTGCAGGCCGGCGGCCCCGGGCATGGACGCGAACTCCTGCGCCCACGGGGCGTGCCACGCCACCAGTGCCGAGCTCGGTTGCCCGGTTCGCATGAACGCGATCACGTCGCTGAGTACGTCCATTCAGTCAGGGTATCCTCGGAGAGACGATCAAGTATGAATCAAGGCTTTTAAAGCATGGTTCATCTTCTGGCGTCGCCATAGGTTCAACCTGTGAAAGCCATCCGAATCCACCGGTACGGTGACGCGTCCGTCATTCGCCACGACGACATCCCCCGGCCGGTTCCCGGCCTGGGTGAGGTCCTGATCAGCGTCGCCGCGACCTCGTTCAATCCATCCGACATCGGGGTGCGCCTGGGGCTGCTGCGCTCAGTTTTCCCGATCGCCCTGCCGTACACGCTCGGAGGGGAAGTCGCGGGCACGATCGTCGAGGTCGGCGACGGCGTGCACACCGTCGCCGTCGGCGACCGGGTCATCGGCCGGCTCGACGGCGGCGGTGCCGCGGCCGAGTACGCCGTCGCCGCCGCCGACACCCTCGTCGCGGCGCCCACCGCCGTCCCTCTCGCCCACGCCGCCGCCATTCCCATCGCCGGCCTCACCGCGTGGCAGGCGGTGTTCGAGCATGCGGGCATCACGTCCGGGCAGCGGGTACTCGTCAGCGGCGCGGGCGGCGGCGTCGGCGGGTTCGCCGTCCAGCTCGCCAAGTACGCCGGGGCGCACGTCATCGCCACGGCCGGCCCGCGCAGTACCGAGGCGGTCCGCCGGTTCGGCGCCGACCAGATCGTCGACTACACGACCACGCCCGTCGCCGGCGCGCTGGACGAACCGGTCGACGTGGTCCTCAACCTCGTCGCGGTGGATGCGGGGCAGGTCACACCCCTGGTATCGCTGGTCCGGCCGGGTGGCGTCGTCGTGTCCATCACCGTCCCGGTCGAGGCGCCGGCCGATTCCCGGGTGACCGCGACGCACTTCGTGGCCCGCAACGACACGAGCCACCTCGCCGCCCTGGTCAAGCTCGTCGACATCGGCGCCGTTCTCGTCGACATCTCCGCGTCTCGCCCGCTCACCGACCTGGCCTCGGTGCATCGCGACGCCGAGTCCGGCCGTACCCGCGGAAAGATCATCCTCGTTCCGTGAAGGAGCCCCCGATGAGTACCACGTCCGCTTCCCCGACCACCACGCGGTCGCGCGCCGGTGCCCTTGCGGCCGGAGGCGGTGGTTCCGTGGTGCTTCGTCGGCCGGAGGCGGTGGTTCCGTTCGTGGCCGGAAAGGCTGTCGTGAGTTTGACCACGGGGCTCGAGGACACCGAGCGGGTCACGGTGGCGTTCCCGGTGGCCGTCGGCGCGGCCGAGCAGGGCCGCCCGAACGTGGTGGCCGGCACGCTCGGCGGCCGAAACAATCGGGGGCACCTTCACCTCGTGTGACGTCCACCTCGTGTGACGTCGAAGAGTCCTCTATGTCCCGGTCGGGAAGGCGACGACTTCGAGAGTGATCCCGAGGTGGCGGCCTGTCATGCCCTTCGCCCTGGTCAGGCCGAAGGCGTACCTGTCGACGCTGGTCGTGGCCCGGACTCTCAGGCACCGATCATCGGTGACGACCGGGCCGAGGGTCAGGACCGTCGGCCGTGTCACGCCCCGCACGGTCAGCGATCCCCGCACCTCGGCGCCTTCGGCGGATCGTTCGACGCCGTGGGCGCTGAAGACGATCCCGGGGTGCACGGCGGCGTCGAGGTAGTCCGGGGACCGGACGTGCTCATCGCGCCGCGGGTTGCCGCTTTCGAAGCCGGCCGCCCGGATCACCACGTCCACGGCGGAGTCGCCGACATCGTCGGTGACCAGGATCCGGCCGTGATCGACCGTGAAGGATCCTCGTACGGGCAGCAGGCCGAACACCGCACGTGTCGTGAAGCGGATCGTCGTCGCGTCCGGATCGATGCGGTAAACGCCTGGCGATACCTCGCGCCGATGCCTGAAGTCTGCGTTCTTCATCATGCCGGCCGCTTCCTTCCCTCGATGGCGGACGGCATGGTGGGCGCCGTCACCTGGCCCGAGGAGCGCTCACGAACGCCTGCCACCTCGATGACCTTCATGAGGACGACGGTAGAAAATCCGGCTCACCGCCGGAATCCGACTACGTGCACACCTCGGGTGTGGCCAGGTACACCCCCCGAGACGGCGAGATCGCCGTGGAGACCCTCGTCCCCGTTGGACGAGTTCGCCTTGTTCTCCCAGCGGCGAACGGCGTCACGGGTACGGCCTGCAGGACGTCGTCGAAATCGAGCGAGTCGGCGATGACGCCGGTGTCGAGCGTCACGGTCGGCGCCCGTCATCCCCGGCTCTCGCGGCTCGCCTCGACGTCCACGGCCTCGGTGAAGCCGGGAATGGTGCAGATCACACTGTTGAGACGGCAGTGGTGTCGCCGGAATCAGCCGGCCGGGAAGTCCGGAGCCGGGAGGCGACGAAAGCGCTACGCGCGACGAGTCTGGAGCCGCCACATGGATGTTTCCGGTGATCATGGCTGTCCGTGCCAGGTCGGACGTTCTCAGAGAAGCATGCCGTTGAACGCATCCGGGGTGACGATGGGGATGCCGTAGGCGCGTGCCTTACGGGCCTTACCGGAGAGGGTGTCGGGATCGGCGGCTACCAGTAGCCGGACCTTCTTCGTGATGTTGGGATGTGGAACGTAACCGGCCTGTCGGGCGAGGGCCTCCCAGGTTTCGCGACCGCCGTCCATCTCGCCGGTGAACACCACCAGGTCACCGGTGGCCAGTTTGAAGCGAGAGGGCATGGAGGGGTGCTCCCGCGTCGCGCGGGTGAGTGCCCTGTCGACTGATTCGCCGGGCAGGCCGAGCAGGGTGGCGACGAGGTCCAGTTCCCGTCGTTCGGAGGTGGTGACGATGCCGTCGGCCAGGGCGGCGTGCGCGAGCGCGGTCAAGTAGTCGTGGTGCAGTCGTTCCACATCGGTGCGGGTAAGTCCGAGATCGACGGCGAGCTGGACGAGGGCGTCGGCTTCGGCGGCGGAGATGTGCTGGTCCAGCAGAGCCCGATCGAGCAGGGCGAGATAGGAATCTGCCATCACGGGCTGAGGTACGCGGGGGAGCCGGTCGAGGATGCGGGCCAGGAAATGGCTGTCGCGTTCGGTGGAGACGCCGCGCCGTACCCAGGGTGTTCCGGTGCCGGGGAGCGTGGGCCAGGAGGTCCGCGCCGCGGTGGCGAGCAGGGGGTGCCATGGGTGGGCGGTACCCGCCAGGGCGAGGTAGTGGCGCAGGAGGCCGGCGGCGGCGCGGGCGTCGACGAGCGCGTCGTGGTGGCCCTCGAGCGGAATGTCGGCCACGGCGCAACAACCGGCGAGATTGCGCGGGGCGTGGGGGAGGAAACGTACGGCTTCCGCCATGGTGCATACACCGAGGTCGTGGCGGAGCGGCGCGACCACGCCGAGCCGTTGGAACTCGTAGCTCAGGAAGCCGAGGTCGAAGGGGAGATTGTGGGCCACCGGGACGCGTCCGTGCAGCAGGGTGGCCAGTGTCGCGGCGATGTCGTCGAAGGTGGGGGCGTGACGAACGTCGGCGGCGTTGATGCCGTGGACGTGCTGCGGGCCGAGGTCGCGCCCGGGATTGACCAGGGTGCTCCACTCGCCGGTGATCTGACCGGCGGCATCGAGGTGCACGATGCCGATCTCGATGATCCGGTCGTGCCGGGAGGGGCGCAGGCCCGTGGTCTCCAGGTCGACGACCGCGTAGCCAGGTGAGCTGTTGTGCATCCGGGCGCCTTCCTTCAGTGCTCGTCTGCCTGGACGATCGCACGTAAGGCTCGAATGGGCAGTGCGAACGAGCAGAGTGTGATGCCTTCGTAGCAGGACGAATCGGCCCTCCCGGCCCTCTCCGTCAGGCCCCTCCGATGCAAAAGGCCGGCACGTTGCACAGGCGTGAGGCACGGTTCGATCTTGCTGGAGGGCTCTCTTGCCCGACCTCGGTTCCGGGCTTTCCCTGCTCCACCGGGAACGGCTGGTCCCCGCAAAGGATTTCGGCCGGCGCCTCCGTTGGCCGGAAGTGCGATTTCACCTGAAATCAGCGGAAGTTTCGGTGATACCTGCATAGGCTCGTGGGGTGGCGCTTTCCGATCTTCGACGTGAGATGGTGCTCGCCGCCATCGACGAGTTCGACAAGCTGGGCCGCGACGCTTTTCTCAAGGAGTACGGCTACCGGCCCGCCCTCGGCTACTTCCTCCTTCACGACGGCAGGCGGTACGACTCCAAGGCGATCGCCGGAGTCGCTCACCGCGGAGTCGGCGGCAGGCCTCTGCGCCCTGACGAGTTCTCCGGCAGGAACGCCACCGTCGCCCGGGTGCTCGGAGTACTGGGCTTCGAGGTGACGAAACCGGGGCAGGCTGCCAAGGTGGACTCCATCGAAGACCTTCTGCGGAAGGTCGAGTCGCTCAAGCCCGCCGTGTCTCCCGCGACCGGTGCGCAGAAAAGGCATCAGCCGTTGACCCTGCTCTGGGTGATCGGCCGCGCGGCCCAGGGCAAGCCACGCCTGCGGCGGTGGGAGAGCACCTACCGCGAGCTCGGGCGGCTCATCGAGGAGTTCGGTCTCGAGGAGGACCGGCCCAATCCGGAGTTCCCCGTGCTGTGGCTTCACCACCACGGCCTCTGGGATCTGCCCGGCCACACCGACGTGCCGGCCGCCAGCGGTCGGCACGCGCAGAAGTGGATGAAAGAGCACCAGCCGGACAGTGGCCTGCGGCCGTGGGCGCATGAGATCATCACCGCCCGGGAGGACATCCGGGCACGGATCGTCGTGAGGCTGCTCAGCGCTTATTTCCACGGCGTCGACCACGACAGGCTTCTCACCAGGATCGGACTGGACTCGGTGTCCTCTCCGCCCAGCCGTCGCGAGGCCGTCGTGGAGCGCGTCATCCGCGACTCCCTGCTCGCCGAGCAGATCAAGCGCGCGCACGGCTTCCACTGCCAGATCTGCGGCGACCGTCTCGCTCTCCACCGGGGCTTCTACGCCGAGGGGGCGCACATCCGCCCGCTCGGAAAGCCGCACAACGGCCCCGACGAGCCCGGCAACCTGCTATGCCTCTGCCCCAACCACCACGTCCTGTTCGACCGAGGGATGATCACCGTCCAGGCCGACCTCACGACGACGGACACGGCATCCGGTGTCTCGCTCGGCCATCTCCGAGTCATCCAGAACCACGAGATCAGCCAGGATCACCTCGACTACCACCGGCAGGTCATCGCAAAGCAGAGCTGAGCCCGGGTTCTTCCTTTCCGCGCCGAGCCGGAGGCGACGGGCACCCACGACTCACCGGTTCGCACCGCTCTGGTTGGAACACCCTGAGGAGGTCGGCGGGGGCTCTGTCCTGTGCGAACGACTGAGGGGGTCCGCTCTCCCCGGCTCGGCCGCCGCTAGTCGCACGAGTCGCAGGCGCCGGTTGACGGAAGCTGCACGAAACAACGGGGACAGAGCCGGGGAGGACTCTCGGTGCGTACGCGTTGACGCTCGACGGCGGCCTGATACAGCGGGGCGAGCGCGGGAACGCCGCCATCGGCGGGCAGGACCCCACCGAAGCGCCGGTAGCACTCCAGCCGGGCGCGAGCGGCGTGCTGCTCGCGATCCGGAACGCTGTCCGCAGCCGGCTCTCCGGCGATCTCGAGAACCTCCTTGTAGCCCTCGCCCACCATGCCGTCGTCGGTGCGCACCACCAGGGCGGTGAGCTGCGGGTCGCCGCGGCGATGAGCCTCCCGCACCACCTTGCTCAGAACGGTTCCGATCCAGTTGTGGAGCAGGGTCCTGGTGCGGATGCCAGTCCTCTCCTGGATCCTCTCGGCGAGTTCCTTGTAGGTGATGACCGCGTGATACGTGCGCGCCACATCGACGAGCAGGGGATAGGCCTCACGGGCCCAGATCTCCCGGGCCTCCGCCGCCGTCACGGGGGTGCCGTCGGACACGCGCCAATAGCCAGGTTGCGACTGCATAGTTCTCCGAGGTTCACCGTGCGTCCAGCCGTCCGGCGTCATCCTTCCGCACGCCGCGCGCGTACGTCATGAACTTGCCCGAGCTGTCATCGACGCCGGCCGCGTGGTGCGGGCCATCAAAGCTTTCTACGTGCAGGTTGGGCGTTGCCGCTTCATAAGAGGTGGGAGGCCGGTGTCCCGGACGGGAGTGAGATGGGGTCCGTGGACGCCGGTCTCCGTGTGCGGTCCACGCTCGGCACGGGGGAGCCGTGAGCGTGGACCGGCTCCGGGGTCGGGGGGATCGGGGGACGATCCCGGCTGCCCCGGAGGTCGGGGCGTTCAGGGGTGCCGGTGCCGCTGGGCGGGGAGGTCGAACCAGACGGCGGTGCCGAGTTGGCCGGTGCCGCACAGGCGGGTCCACTGGGTGCCCGCAGCGTCCGTGGGTGAGTTCGGCGACGATGCGCAGGCCCCGGCCGCCGAGTTCGAGGTCGTCGACGCGCTCGGGGACGGGCGGGGGGCGGTGCAACAGGTGCTCGATGAGGGTGGTTCCGGCTCCGGCGTCGACGACCTCGGCTCTGACCGGAAGGCCGTGGTTGTGCAAGAGGCGGAGCTCGTAGGGGCCGGGGGCGTAGCGGGTGGCGTTGGTGACCAGCTCGGAGACGACGATCTCCAGCTCGTCGAGCACATCTGAGTCCAGGGGCAGTTTGGCCAGCCGGTCGCGGAACAGTTCCCGGGCGCGTCGGGCCGCGTTGCCGGGAGGCCGGCACCAGGCGGTCATCCGGAAGCGTTTGTGTGGTCTGTCGTATTTGCAGGGATCCGGAACGTGCTCGATGAGCATCGTTGCTTCTAACGGATGGGACTGGGGGCTGCCCTGAGATCAGGTCGGCAGACGCTCTGCGGGCTCGCTTGGGTTTCACTCCGGTGAGGAAGCGTGAGGTCAACGGTGCCTTCGGGATCGGTGGCGCACCGGGGACGTCTCCGCGAAGACATACAGACAAAGCCGAAGATCATGTCTTTCTGTGACTGCACGAACACTCATTGCTGTCACGCCTCGATGATGCGGTGCAGGCCACCCTTTAGGCAAGTCATTCTCATAAGAAAGACTTTCCTCCGAGGAGGATGGCATTTCCTTGCCCCGTCCTGAGCACTACGCTCCCCACGAGGAAGGAGGTGACCATGCCCGTCGAACCCACGCCGCGACGCCGACGCCTGGGCGCGGAACTCAGGCGCATCCGTGAGGCCCTCGGCTGGACCCAGGAGGAGGCGGCAGGCCACCTCGGCTACCAGTCCCTCTCGACGGTCAGCAAGATCGAAAACGGACTGCAAGGGCTCAGGATCCAGCAGCTTCCGCACTTCTTCGAGGTCTTCGGCATCACCGACACCGCCCTGAGGGAAGCACTTCGCGACCTCGTACGCCGAGCCGGTGAAGCCGACTGGTGGCAGCGCTACGAAGGCGTGGTCGACGACCCGCTCGGCGACTACCTCTCCCAGGTCGAGAACGCCGATGCCCTGTTCGTCTTCAACCCCCTCGCCGTCCACGGCCTTCTCCAGACCCCGGACTACGCTCGCGCGGTGACCGAGGGCAGCAGAGTCTGGAAGACGCCGGAAGACATTGACCGCTTCGTGGCGCTACGGCTGGAGCATCAGCGCACCATGCTGGAGCGCCGACCTCCACTGAAGATCTGGGTCGTGCTTCCGGAGGGCCTGCTGCGTCAGGAAGTCGGCGGACGGGCCTGCATGCGCGCCCAGATCGAGCACCTGATCCACCTCGCCCGCACCAACCCCGCCGTCACGATCCAGGTCCTGCCGTTCTCCGCCGGAGCCCACGCGGGAATGGACGGCCCGTTCATGTTCATGTCGTTTCCCGCCGGTCGCGACCTCGTATGCATCGAGTCCCTGCGCGCCTCCCTGCACCTGAACGAACCCGAGACCGTCGAGCTCTACCGCACCACCAGCGACCTGCTGAAGTCCGACGCACTCTCCCCGAAGGCATCGATACCGCTCCTCACCGCGATCGCCAAGGACCCCTCATGAACAAGAACGCCCTCGACCCCGACTGGATCGAAACTCAGCTTCGCGACGCCCGCTGGCACACCAGCAGCCTCAGCAGCGGCGGCACCAACTGCGTCCAGATCGCCTTCCTGGACCAGGGCATCGTGGCCCTGCGCGACTCCAAGAACCCGGAGAAAGCTCCGCACCTGTTCACCGACGCCGAGTACGACGCCTTCACCGGCGGCATCGAACGCGGGGAACTCCGACGTCCTTGAACGTGACCGGTCGTCGCCCGCGATCCGGCGTTCTACCCGCGAGAAGGGCTCCAACCGGGGAAGCCCTCGACGGCCGGCCCCTCACCGTGGACAGGCGCGTCAGAGGAGGTCGCGTACGTGCTGGATGAACGTGAACCACTGGCCCGGCCGGGTTCCTTTGAATCCGTTGCGCTCCAAGGTCAACTTCAGGGTCTTCTTGAGCGGGTGCGGTGACCGCATAATGGCTTCGTTTCGCTGCGCCAGCCTGAGTATTTCCGCTGCGGTGGGTGGCCGGTTGCTCTTCTGGCCGTTGCACCATGCGTGTGTGGGGGCCAGGTTCCAGACCGCGTCCAGGTCCGGTGCCGTGCCCCCGCCTCCGGGGCGGAGAAGCCTCATGAACGAGTAAGGGAACACGTGGTCGACGGCGATGACGTCGATGCCCAGGGTGATGGGTTCCGCGCAGATCATGCAGAGACCGTGCTGGAAGCCGATGACCGCATCCGTGACGCCGGTGACCGATCGGCGGCGCCGCCTGTCGGTGATCTGCAGGGTGGTCATGTCCACGGCGACACCCTCATCGATCAGGCTGCGGCCGATCCCGGCGGCGAAGGACGTCTCCACGATGCTCCAGCGGGCCGACAGCTCGCCCCGCAGGGTCGAAGCCTGCTCTGATCGGGCGATATCGCTGAGTTCCTTGCTCAGCCGGACGATCTGTTCGTGGGAACGGCCCGTCACCTCGTAGAAGCGGTGCGGCACCTCCGCTCCTTCGCCGCGCAGGTTGTGGAACTTCCGCATCACCATCCTGGGCATGGAGTCGACAGCCGCCGCCAGTAGTTCTTCGGTGGGGCTCCCGAGCCTGAGTGACTCCGCGGCCTCTCGCTCGGCCACCGAGAGGAAGTCCTTCTCTCCCCGTTCGCCCTTCTGGGATACCTGTGGCGCCTGGCCGAGATGCCGTACCAGCCCCATCGCGTACGGCGCCGCCAGATCCCGGAGCAGGATCTCCGACCGGCCTTCGGCTGCGGCGTCCAGGAGGGCGGCACCGAGGGCGAACTTGTAGGTACGGCTGTTCGCCCCCATCAGCACGGCCACGCGCCACGAGGAGCGTGGGCTCCGCTCCCAGTGAGAGAAATCCATCCGCCGCCGCCCTTGGTGTGCATTTGCCGAAATACAGGCTATTTTCACCGCTCGTGTAGGGAAGCGCGCACGGAGGAGGAGACCGGTAGTCTCTGGGCTTTCCGAAGGAAGCCGTACGTGCGCGAAGGGGCGGTCTGAGGTGGGGAAACTCGTGCGGGACAGGATTCCGGAGATCATTCGTGAGGGTGGCGGGGAACCGGTGGTGACCGTTCTCGGGGACGCCGAGTATCGCGAGGCTCTGCTGGAGAAACTGTTCGAGGAGGCGGCGGAACTGCGCGAGGCTCCGGCGGACGGGGTGGCGGAGGAGATCGCCGACGTGCTCGAAGTCCTGCGGGCCCTCGCCCATGTTCACGGGTACGAGTGGCGGGACATCGAGAAGGTCGCGGAGGTCAAACGCGCCGAGCGGGGTACGTTCCTCGAACGGCTCTACCTAGGCTGAGAGTTCGGCCGAGCAGACCCTCTGCCTCAGGGGCGACAGGTAGGGCGATGGAAGACAGCGCTGCGGTAGCCGCGAGGGACACCAACCGGAGTGCTCAGAACAGGGGCAACGTCTGCTCGGCGTCGCCCAGCGGCGGGGCCAGGCTGAGCGCGTCGTCGGTCAGGCCGGGTGAGGACCAGGGGCGGTGTTGGACGCGTCGGCCGGGGTTCACCGTCGAGTTGTAGGCGCCTCGCATGTCCGGGCGCCCGTCGACCAGCGGGACGACTCCGACCTCCAGGATCAGCTCGTGCTCATGGTCCTGGCCGCCGGTGCCCTCGAGGTCGAAGGCGACCAGGGGCGCGGTGGTCCATGGCTGGTCGTGCATGGCATGGCTCTCCTGCGTCGATTGTCCTCAAGGCGGGCCACGGCGAGCCGGTCCCGAGTCTGGTCTCAGCCGGGTGGTGTCTCGCGCGCCCACCGGGGCGGCTCTCGCCTGGCGGCTTCGATCGCCGCGCGGGTGGGACGTCCGACCGAACCGGGGACCCGGTCGAGGGGGACGCCGAGCGCCTCGGCCCAGAGGCTGCGCCAGGAGAGGCGCCGAGAGGCTTTCCGCTCGGCGCGGTGACGGCGACGTTCGGCCTCCGCCCGGGCCGCGGCCTCGTCCCACAGCCACGGCGGGGTTTCCCTGAGCAGTCTCGCGACGTGGTCGGCCGTCCAACGGCCGCTTGCCGGGCGGAGCCGCCGGATCACGTCGGCGGGTATACCGAACATCTCGGCCACGGACTCGTCGGACAGCCGGGAGGCGGCTCGGGTGGCCTGGTCGACGGCGGCTCGCTCGGCTCGGCGCCGCTGGGACGCCTCTTCGACGGCACGCCGCTCCTCCGCGTGGACGGCTCGTTGCAACTCCACCTCCGCCCGCGCCCGCAGCAGCCAGGGAGGGGGTGAGGAGACCGCCTCGTGGAGGAGGGGCGACAATAGGTGGCCGCCGAACCGGGGCAGCTGGGCCGGGATCATCTCAATGGGCACACCCAGCTCCCGTTCCGCGTCCCGGGGTGAGACCAGGAGACGCACAAGCTCCGCTGACCTCGGGGTGAGTTCGGCGAGCATCGTCTCCAGTTCGGCGCGAGGGAGGCGGGCATCGCGCAGGATCTCGGTGAGTGGTGGGACGCGGGGGTCCGCCATGCGGTGGAGGGGTCTGAGGGGCCCCGGCCAGACGCCGGCGGCGACCATCAGCGCTGCGGTCCACAGGAGGACCCGCACGCAGTCCGCGTCGGGGGTGGGCTTGGTCGCCTCTATCTCCGCACGCGCCGCGACGGTGCGCGCGAGGTTCAGCTTGCGGGTCTGAACGGCCTTCCTGGCGCCCTCGGAGCGGGAGACCATCCGCGCGGCCGCGCGTAGCTCGGCGCCCGCGTGGACGTGGTCGGCCAGAGCGTCCACGTCAGCGGCACGGTAGTAGCGGACGGTGAGGATCTGGCCGTACTTCCGGATCTCCTCGGTGGCCACGGGTGCCAGACCGGCGGCGGTGACGATCCGTTTGAAGCGGTCGATCGAGACGCCGAGCCTGGCCGACGCCTCGGTGACGGTGCAGCGCCGCTCCGCGGCGAGTGACCGCCGGAAGTGCTCGACGTCGGCTTCGGCCGCCCTGACGGAGACGGGGTCGAAGGTCCGGTCGGGAAAGCGCCGGAGCAGGCCGGTCGTGGCCGCGAGCTCGATCTCCCAGACGCTGAGCCCGAGCGACTTCCGGACCGCGTTCCTGCCCAGGCCCCGTGCCATGCCCACCTCCCGTGTCGGTGGTCAGTGTGCCGGGCCGCTACGACATTTCAATGAGTCGTCACTCGGAGGCGGAGAGTGATCAAGATGTTGTTGTCGCAGACGGCGTCATCCCGTAGACCGCCGCTATCGGTGATGGCGGTTCTGTGTCCGGGGTGGATCTTCGCCATCGGTTTAACCGGCGAACATCGCCGGGGCGGCTGCCGACTCGCCGCCGGTAGTGGGCTCGGGGAAGTTCTCCTCGTTTGAACTACGCAGAACCCTGGCGACCGTCCCCGACCGCCCCCAGCCGTCCCCGACCGCCCCCAGCCGTCCCCAGCCGTCCCCAGCCGTCCCCGATCGTCCGGCGTCCTCGACTCTCGTGCAACGAGTAGGTTGCACGACGATCGATCGAGGTGCAACAATCTGGTTGCACGTTAATGTCGTCGCGTGAAGGAGTTTTCTCATGTTCGAAGATCGGATCGAGCGCGACACCCTGATCGGCGCCTCGATCGAGCGCGTCTGGTCGTTGGTCTCCGCACCCGGCTTCTGGGTGGCCGAACCGGAGAGCATCGAGGGCACCACCGCTGTCGAGGGCGAGTCGACGGTGGCCAGGAACTCGGAGCACGGTGATTTCCCGGTGCGCGTGGTGAAGGTCGAGCCGCAGTCGTACATCGCCTACCGCTGGGCTCCCGCCTCCCCTGGCCAGGAGCTGACCGAGGGCAACAGCACCCTCGTGGAGTTCACGCTGTCCGCCGAGGGTGACAAGACCCGTCTCACCGTGGTCGAGAGCGGCTTCGCCGCGCTGGCCGTGTCCGAGGAGGTGCGCGCCAAGACGATCGAGGATCTTTCCAGCGGCTGGCCGCAGGTCCTCAACGCGGCGAAGAAGCGCGTCGAAGAGTCGACCGTGTGAGGGCGGAATCCGATGACACGGGAAAGGAGGTCAGCGGCGTTCTCGTCGCGCTCGCCGACCCCATCCGTCGCGGACTGCTCGACCTCCTCGCCGAGCTGGGCGAGGCCACCGCGACGACGCTCGCCGAGCAGTTCCCCGTCTCCCGGCAGGCGATCGTCAAGCACCTCGCCGTCTTGGACGCCGCCGGACTTGTCACCGGCAGCCGGGTCGGGCGCGAGGTGAGGTACTCGCTGAGACCCGAGAGCCTGGACGCCGCCACGCGGTGGATGTCCTCGCTCGCGGCCGACTGGGACCGTCGACTGGCGGCCATCAAGCGCACCGCTGAGGCAGCGGAACGCGATTTCACGTAGCACCGGAACGCGCGGCGATAGCCGCTGCCATGACCTGTGATCACACAGCAAGGAGATTCGACATGACGACGCTGAAGCCCGGAAGCATGCTGCTCGGCACGACCCGTCCCGACGAACTGCGTGCCTGGTACATCAAGGCACTGGCGCCGGAGTTCACCGGCGACGGCCCGATCGACCTGGGCGGCTTCCTGCTGGTCGTCGACGGGCGCGACGACGTCGAGGCGAAGAACAGCGAACCGGGCCGCGCGATCATCAACTTCCACGTGGACGACTTCGACGCCGTGGAGGCCCAGCTGAATGCGGCCGGCGTGGAGTGGATCTCGGTCGAGGACCGGGAGAAGGGAAAATTCGGCACGTTCGCCGACCTCGACGGAAACTACCTCCAGGTCATCGAGTGGAAGTAGGACCCTGAGACCAGACGTCCTCTCGATGAACGGGTCTGAGGGGTCCCCGCGGCAGTAGGGCGACGGCACCCCGTATCGATGTGTGACGAACGATCTGAAACACCCCGTAACGGCGCTGTATTTCATGATCACCGGCGTGTTACGGGTAGGCCGTGCTCCACCCCGGTGGAGTACGGCCGGTCGCGCCCGGTGGAGTACGGCCGGTCGCGGGAGACAGCCGGGTGGGCCGAGTACGGCCGGTCGCGGGAGACCGTCGGGTGGGCTGAGTGCGGCTACTGCCCAGTCGCCCCGGTGTTAACGACAAAACCGGCCGGCCGATCAAACGAACTCTGATCACCCATGGCCACTGAACGTGACCAAATCCCTTGGACCCATTCGTCCCGTGAGGAACAGGACGTGGCAATCCTCGGTCACGTCGAGCACACGGGTCAGCCGACCCGTTCGCTGCGACGACTCCACGCAACACGACATAAGGAAGAGCGCACATGAGCATCCAGCAAACGGCCTTGAGCCCAGCCAGGACCAACCTGGCCCTGGCCACGCTGTTCTTGGGAATGTTCGTACTGGGCAGTGGCGAACTGCTCGTAGTCGGCGTGCTGGACCGGATCGCCGCCGATCTCCAGGTGACCATCCCCTCGGCCGGCCACCTGGTGACCGTGTACGCGCTGGGCCTTGCCATCGGTGGTCCGATCCTGACCGCGCTGACGATCAAACTGGAAAAGAAGATCGTCCTTGTCGGCGCGGTCGCGCTGTTCATCGCGTGCAACCTGGTCGCGGTACTGACCCACGTATACGGCCTGTTCCTCCTGCTGCGCTTCCTCATCGGTTCGTTGCAGGGCTTGTTCATCGCGGGTGCGTTCATTGCGGCCATGTCGATCGTCCCGCCGGAGCGCATGGGCAAGGCGATCGGGATCGTCGTCTCCGGTGTCGCGATATCGGGGGCGCTCGGCTTGCCGCTGGGCACACTGGTCGGTCAGACCCTCGGTTGGCGCGGCTCGTTCATGGCGATCGTCGCGGGCGCCGTGGTGACACTGATCGGCACCGTGGCACTGATCCCGTCCGTGCCGCCCGCCGGCGCCGGTGCAGGCCACCAGGCCAGGTACGCTTTCGCCCCCAGGGTGCTCGCCGTGCTGTTCCTGAACTTCATCGTGTTCTCGGCGGTGTTCGCGGCGCTGACCTACCTCGTGCCGTTCCTGCAGAGGGTCACCGGCATCTCCGGAGCCATGCTGAGCGTGTTCCTCCTGGCCTACGGCGGGGCCACAGCGGTCGGCTCGTTCAGCGGCGGCAAGTTCGCCGACCGGAACGCCGGAGGCACCCTGATCATCGGGTCCATCGGCATCGTGGTCTCCCTGCTGGCGCTCTACTTCGTCGGCTCGATCGCGTGGCTCGTCGCGCTCGTGTTGCTCGCCTTGGGGTTGTCCTTCTATGGCATCGTGCCCTCGCTGCAGGTGCGGGTGATCGTTCTGGCCGGTCCCGGTGGCCAGCTCGCGCAGTCGTTGCCTGTCTCCGCGGCCAACGTCGGTATCGCGTTCGGCGCGTTCGCCGGTGGTGTCGCGATCAACGACTACAGCGTTTCCGCCACCGTGATCATCGGTCTGATCCTCTCCCTGGTCACTGTCGCGGTCGCCTGGGGGACCAGCCTCCTGAAGCCGCCGGTGGTCGAGGAGTCGTTGCCGGCAACCGCCCGATCCGTGCGCGAACCCGCGTAAGACAACCCGTCAGACCACTTCTCGCACGTACCAAGACACCCGCAAGATGAGGATGACATCACGGGGCGCACGGCCGGGGACCGTCGTCGGAGCCCGGTCAGCCGGCGGCGATCGCGTCGAAGCGGGGTGCGTCGGTGGCGTGTCCCCAGCGGCGGCACTCCCAGGCCAGGCGCCGGGCGCGGAGCCGTAGCGCGACGGGGGTGCGGTCGGCGGGACGTGGGTGGCCTGCCGATCGAACTCCTCTTCCGAGCGGGGCGTCGGCGCGCAGGACCTCCTCGGCGGCCGAGGGGTCACCGGCCAGCACCCGAAGGAGAGCGCGGCGTATGTAGCCGAAGTCGTCGTCGGGGCAGCGCGCGATGTGCTCCTCGGTCGCCGTGCACGCGTCGTCCAGACGGCTCTGCGTCAGAAGCAACTCGACGCGCAGGCGGTGCAGCCACGACCTGTCGTACCACCAGCCGTTCCGCGGGATCGCGTGTTCCACGGTGGTCAGGGCGTCGGCGATCCTGCCTTCCTCGCGCAGGAGCACGGCCTCCGCGAGCGCGAGGCATACGGCTTCGTGGTCCCCCTCGGCGCCGGCCGCGTGGGCCCGGGCGAGCAGGTCGCGGGCGTCGCCGTCGCGGCGTTCGTAGAGGGCGAGGTAGCCCTCGTCGTCCGTGGGCGGCTCCCACTCCTCCGTGAACGGGAACGGGCCGAACCGCGTCCAGGAGCCGGCCGGCCGCACCCCGTGCACCCCGTAGTACGGGCCGGCGCCGCCGTTGCCGAGCCGGGTCAGGAACGTGCGGTAGTCGGCAGGGAAACGCACCCCTATCCGCGTCTCGACGTCCTCCAGCGTGGCCTCGTCAAGCGGCGGCTTGAACCGGTAGCGGTGCTCGCGGGCGCCGAAGAGGTCGAGGTCCGTGTCGTACTCGCGGAGCGCGTCGATGCCGCGCCGGATGACGTCCAGATCCACAGCGGCACCCTACCCGGCGGCGGGAAAACGGGTGGCCGGCGAAAGCGGCGTGCTTCTACGCTCGGTAGCCATGACCTTCGAGTGGGCTCCGCTGACCAAGGACGATGCCGGGGCGTGGGCGGAGTTGCTGGTGGCGATCGACGAGGTGGACCAGGTCGGGGGGAGGGAGACCGCGGACGCCCTCGCCGAGGATCTCGCCAACCCGCTGCTCGATCCCGTCGAGGGCACGCTGGGGGCGTGGGAGTCCGGCCGGCTGGTCGCGTACGGGATGACCATGGCCCGGTCCGCGGCCGAGCCGGTCCATCGGATGAGCCTGTGGGGCGGGGTGCATCCGGAGTACCGGCGCAGGGGGCTGGGGGGCCGCCTGCTGGAGTGGGCGATCGGCAACACCCCGGTGCTGCACGAGCGCCGCTTTCCCGGGCAGCCGCTCGAGCTCCACGTCGAGGTGGACAGCCGCAACGAGGGGTTGCGGGCGCTGGTCGCCAGGGCCGGTATGCGTCCGGCCAGGTGGTTCTACGGGATGACCCTCGACCTGGGCGCCGAGCTGCCGGAGGTCTCGCCGCCGGAGGGGCTGCAGATCATCGCCTACCGGGACGACCTGGAGGACGCCGTCCGGGAGGTGCGCAACCGCTCGTTCGTCGACCACTGGGGGAGCGTCCAGCACACCCCGGAGTCCTGGCGGAGCACCATCGTCGGGGTGCGGGCGTTCCGGCCGGAGGGATCCTTCGTCGCGGTGGACGCGTCGGGGGAGTGCGCGGGTGTTCTGCTCACCCACTACTTCGAGGCCGACACCGAGGCGACCGGGGTCCGCGAGGCGTGGATCCAGATCATCGGCACCCCGCGCGAGTGGCGGGGGCGCGGGGTGGCGAGCGCGCTGCTCGCGCACGCGCTGGGCGAGTTCCGCGCGCAGGGGTACGACACGGCGGGCCTGGGGGTGGACGCGGACAACCCGACCGGGGCCCTCGGCATCTACACCCGTGCCGGGTTCGAGATCGCGCGCCGTGCGGCCGACCACGGGCTTTCGCTGGTTCCCGCGGTGGCGTGACAACCGTCGTCGAGGAACGATCTCGCGGACCGGCGGGAACGGTGGCGTCAGGGGGAGCGGCAGCCTGTCCGGCTCGGTGCCTCCCCCGGTTTGCGGAATCTCGATACGGGCCGGAGCCTCGCCTGCGTCGACCGGCCGCCGGGGAGCGCCTTCACCAGGGTGGAGAGCATGGCGGAGGCGCGGGTACGGAAGGGGCAGGCGCGTACGGCGTCCAGAAGCGGCTCGACGTCACCTCCGTGCGCCGCCAGCCAGCCGTCCAGCTCGGCCGCCGCCGTCTCCTGGGTGTAGTGCTGGGCGAGCACCCCGAGGAGTTCGCCCGCCGGGGCGTCCGCCAGCTCCCCGAGGAGCGGGGCGTCCCGCCCGTCGGCGAGCAGCCGCTCCCGTACGGCTCGGGTGCCCAGAGGCGTCAGCCGTACCAGCGGGCCGGGCTCCGCCAGGCGCGGCAGGAGGCGGGCGCGTGCCTCGGGCGGCAGCGGCAGGTCGTCCTCGGTGAGTTCTCCGATCCCGTCGACAACGCCGGGACGCAGGTCGCTGGAGTACAGCTCGTCGGCCACGCCGTGGCTCGGCTCGACGGCACCGAGGCTGGAAAGGACGTCGAACACCGCGAGCAGATTCCTGTCGACCTGACGGCGCCCAGCTCGAAGACCGCCTCGAACGCGCGCCGCCACAGCGCCTCCGGGTCACGCAGGAGCGGGGCGGCCTTGGCCACCGGGACCAGACGGTCCTTGCGCACCCGCACCAGGCCCGTCTTCCTCGCCCACGCCATCAGGAGGCTCAGCCGGGGCATCTCGGCGGAGCTGCGCACCCGCAGGTCCCGCTCCCCGGTGTCCAGCAGAGCCGCCAGCTCGCGGGCGTCGGCCAGCCGCAGGTTTCCGGTCTTGGTGAGGGGCCGCCCGTCCGTTCCCACCCAGCCGGTCAGGGCGGCCAGCTGCCGTACGATCTCGCTCCGGGCGGCTTCGGCGGCGAGTTCGGCGGCGGGGGAAGGACGACGGGGCACTGGGGGAAGGCCCGCTCGTCGTTGGGGCCCGCGCCGGTGAACTCGGTCTCGAGCAGCCGGTCGAGCATGTCGGCGTCGAAGCGTATCCGGCCCGTGTCGACATCACGCTGGAACCTGGCCACGGCCCTCTCGCCGTCGAGGACGATGCCGTTGTCGAGGGCGGTCTGCGTCCAGAACTTCCCGACGCCCTGCCGGGCCGGGTCGGCCAGCGCCGCCGGATACTCCGCCGCGGCCTCGGTCACGGCCGCCTCCAGCTCCGCGGTGGAGGCGCCCCGAGGGTCGCGCAGGCCGGACGCGGCGAGGTAGCGCAGGAGTGTCAGCAGGCTTTCCGGCGCGGTGGCGAGGACGTCCCGCTCCGGTGCGTGCGGTCCGGCCGGCCCAAGAGGTCGTCGAGGCCAGGTCTCTCCTCGACGCGCGCGTGATTCATCGTGCCAGGGGACCCAGCTGCCTGCACGAATACCGGTGAGGGGCGTCGCGGAGCCTGGCACCGCTTCACCCCGTCGTGCTGTCGCCTCCGGGGGAGTTCGGCGGGTTGACGTTGTGCGGACGGGAGCGCGACCGCCGGACAGGGTGATGTCCGGGGGAGCGCGGGCGGGACGCCTCTCGGAGGGACGTCCCGCCGTCATGCCGTGTCACTGGTGGTGCTGGTCCCGGCCCTTCTCGGGGACGTCGCTGGAGACCACGGCCTCGTAGGACCTGTCCCGGGTCTTGGAACGCGGGTCGTCGACGAGGCCGGCGCACTGGCCGCTGCCGGTGATCTGGTTGGACACCCCGGCGTCGGACGGGGCGGGCGTGTTGCCGGTGCAGGAGAGCGCGCCGCGGACCCTGGTGCCCGCCACCACGAGGGCGTCGGCGGTGGTGTTGCCGGTCAGCACCGCCGCGCCGCTGAGGTCGGAGCCTGCGACGATCAGCCGGCGGGTGGTGCCGGAGACGACGACCGCACCGCTGACCCGGGTCCTGAGCAGGTGCACCTCGGCGGCGGCGGACGAGGTGATCGCCCCGTTGACGCTGCCGCCGTTCACCACCAGGGACGCGCCGGAGCCGACGGTCACCCCGCCGTTGACCCGGGCGTCGTCCAGGCAGGTGACGCCGGAGCGGACTACGATCGTCCCGTTCCTCGTGCCGGTGATCGTGGTGGTGCAGGCGGGCGGCGCCGCGAGGGTGGTGACCGTGAAGCTCCTGGCCGTGCCGTGGTTGCCGCTGGGGTCGATCGAGCGGTACTCGACGGTGTGCCTGCCGCGGGGCAGCCTGCCGAAGGTGAGGCTGTCGATGACGGTGCCGCTCTCGCTGAACGTCCACGGCAGGTCGGCGGAGGTCGGCCAGCCGAAGTAGTTGAACCAGCCGTCGCCGTCCACCCGCGACTCGTGCACGACGTACCCGTCCTGGTCGTCGCCGCCGGTGAGCCTCATGGTGAAGGGACCGTTGTAGACATGGGTGTCGCCGGAGGCGACCAGTGGTTCTGAGAGCTCGTAGCCGGTCGTGGGCAGCGTGTTGTCGACGGTCCAGGAGCGGGTGTCGTCTCCGGAGGCGGCGGTGAGGGTGTGGTTGCCGGGGGTGAGCGCGAGCGCTCCCAGATCCAGGTCCCCGTCGTCATCGCCGAGCCGCGCGCCGTCCAGCGTCCAGGTGACGGCGGGGACGCTGTCGTCGGGGTGGGTGGTCTCGACGTAGACGACCTCGTCGCGGCCGACGGCCTGGTCGGTGGGCGTTGAGGAGAGCAGGCCCGCCTCGACCGGGGCGGGGACAGTGGTCACGGTCGTGTCCACCGTCCAGGTGCGGGTCGCGGTGAGGGCGCCGGAGCGGATGGCGGGGTCCCGCACGAAGCCGGTCGGGTCGACGACGGTCGCCTTCACCGTGTGCGTGCCGGCCGGCAGGTCCAGCGTGCGGAGGTCGAGGGCGGTGCGCTCGCCCGGGAGTTCGGTGCCGTCGACGCTCCAGGTGGTGGTCAGCGAGTGGCTGCCGGGGTGCAGCGGCTCCACCCAGAGCACCCGGTCGGCGCCGACCGGCGACGTGGTGGGCGTGCCGTCCTGGATGAGACCGACCTTGGCGGAGATCTTCTGGGTCATGACCTCACGGCTGACCTGGTCGTAGTAGTAGCCCAGCGTCCTCATGAGCGAGTGCTCGCTGGGCCGCCAGACTCCCTTGCCGAAGTACAGGCCGCCCTCGTGGCGGCCGATGGTGCCGCCCGCCTCGCTCGGCTCGCCCAGCCAGCGCCACCATTTCCTCCGCTCGTCCCTCATCCGCTGCTCGGTCAGCAGGGTGTGGTGTACGGAGCCGGGCTCGTCTCCCGCGTAGGCGCCGCCTTCCACGCCGCGCGTGTAATAGGTGTACTCGTCCTGCAGCCCGCCCAGCGAGTGGCCGATCTCGTGCGGCGCGATGAGGGCCGACATCGAGTTGTGGCCCGAGGAGGTGGCGTAGGCGCCGCCCGCTCCGCCGTAGGTCCCGCTGTTGCCCAGGGCGAGGATCTGCCGGTTGGCGCCGCTGGTCCCGGTGACCAGGTTGGCGTACGAGTTGGCGGCGGAGTTGCTCATGGTGATGAGCCGCTGGACGCTGGCGGGGTTGCAGCCGCCCCAGAACGCCATGCCCAGCGGGGTGTTCTTCCGCCCGGAGGCGAGGTCGGGGTCGCAGCCGATGCCGGACTCGCCGGAGACGATGTCCACCCGGTAGACGTTGAAGTAGTTGCGGTAGGACTTGTACGGCTCGATGGACCACATCACGTTGAGCTGCCGGTCGGCGTCGGCGGCGAACGTGGACCGCTCGCCCTCGGTGTAGCCGTCGCCCATGATGATCAGATTGAACCGCTTGGCCGGGGCTCCGGTGACCTGGAGCGGCACCACGGTGGCGCTGCCGACGTCGGCGGCGTCAGCGCCGGCGGGCGCCGCGGGAACGGTGAGCAGGGCGGCGGCTGTCGAGACGGCCGCCAAGGCGGCGAGCGGCCTGGTGATACGCATAGCGGGGGGAACCTCCAGGGGCCAGGCGAGACTCCCTGCACTATCGTGCGCCGGCGCTCCGGGCGTCCATCCCAAATACTGGTAAATGCGGACTTATGGCCCCATTGGCTCGTGAGGGTGCCCCGGAGGCACGGCCTCGTCGAGGTCGAGCGGACCGGCGGGCCGGGCGGCGAGGCGCGTGAGCCGGACGCGCGCTCCCCGTGACACCCCGCCCGACCGTGGGCGCCTGTGGTGGATGGTGCCGGTGGTCCGCAGGATTCCCGTGACCGCGGGCGGGGTTCGCGTGCGCGTGCGGGCGGCCCGGGCGTGCCTACCATGGAGGTATGGGCACCGATCCGGTGGCGTCGTTCCTCTGTGATGACGTCATGCCCGGCCGCGGTATCGACCGGATCCCGCGGGTGGAGGCGTGGTGGTCGTGATCGGAGGCGCCTCTCACGAAGACCTCGTCCGGGCCGTCCAGGCGGCGGGCGTCCGTGACGAGCGCCTGCTGGAGGCCGTGCGCACGACGCCACGGGCGGAGTTCGTCCCCGCGGAGCATGTCGAGATCGCCTACTACGACGGGCCCGTCCCGATCGGGCGCGGGCTGACGACCACGCAACCTTCGCTGTCGGCGAGGATGATCGAGAGCCTCGGTCTCGCCGGGGAGGAGCACGTGCTCGAGGTCGGCACCGGCCTCGGCTTCCAGACCGCGCTGCTCGCCCGCCTGGCCGCCGATGTCGTGACCATCGACCTGTGGGCGGATCTGGTCCGGCAGGCGCGCCGGAACCTCGCCCGGCAGGGGATCGGCAATGTCGAGTCGCTCGTCGGGGACGGCAGCCTCGGCGTGCCGGGCCGCGCTCCGTACGACGGCATCATCGTGTCGGCCGCCTTTCCCGAGGTCCCCGCGCCGCTGGTCGGGCAGCTCCGGCTCGGGGGCCGCCTCGTGCAGCCCATCGGACCCGGCGGGCGGGAGGAGATCGTCCTGTTCCAGCGCACCGAGACCGGGCTGGAGCGTCGGCAGGTCCTCACGCCGGCCAGCTTCGTCCGTCTTCACGGAAAGTACGGCTTCCCGCTCTGAGCGCGTACCGCGGAAGGCGCGGTTTCCCGCCCTGAGGGCTCCCGGGCCGTATTCCGGCCGCTTCCCGCGGTGCCGTTGAGGCCACGCGAACGCGTGAGGTGGTTCCATGTTCTATAGTTCTTTGGAATATTGGTTCATGGGAATGGAGAGCGGTATGTCGTACCCGGAGGCGCTTTACCTGGGTGAGGCGGGCGAGAGCAGCGGGATCTTCCGGCCGGCGAGCGCGGGCCCGGATCTGACGATCGGCGGGACGGCGGTGCACTACCTGGGCACCGGCGCCTCGACGGGCGGGCAGTTCGGCCTGTACCGCTGGGAGATGGGACCGAAGCCGTCCGGCCCGTCGCCCCACTTCCACCGGACGATCTCCGAGTCCTTCTTCGTCCTGTCCGGGACGGTGCGGCTGTTCGACGGGCGGAGCTGGGTCGACGCGACGGAGGGGGACTTCCTGCACGTCCCGGCGGGCGGCGTGCACAGCTTCCGCAACGAGTCCGGCGAACCGGCCTCGATGCTCCTGCTCTTCGCCCCCGGGGCGCCGCGCGAGGCGTACTTCGAGGAACTCGGCGCGATCGTGGCCGAGGGACGGCAGCTCGGCGACGCGGAGTGGACGGACCTCTATCTTCGCCACGACCAGTACATGGTCTGACGGTCATGACGGAGTTTCGGGAGGAACCGATCTACCGGCAGCTGGCGCGGATCGGGAAGACGCTGGCCAGTCCGGTGCGGCTCAGGCTGCTCGACGTGCTCGACCAGCGGGAACGCACCGTCGAGCAGCTGTCCGAGGCGGCCGGCGTCCCGCTGAAGAACACCTCGGCCCAGCTGCAGCAGCTCCGCGCCGCCCACCTGGTGACGAGCCGCAGGGACGGTACGCGGGTCTACTACCGGCTGGCCGACGAGCGGGTCTCCCGGTTCCTGGGCGAGCTGCAGGACTTCGCCGGGGAAAGGCTCGCCGACCTGCGGGAGGCGGTGTCCGAACACCTCGGCGACCCCGCGGCGCTGGAGCCGGTGACCGCCGGCGAGCTCGCCGCGCGTCTCGCCGACCCCGAATCCGGCGTCGTGATCGTCGACGTCCGTTCCGCGGCCGACCACGCCCGCGGCCATGTGCCGGGGGCGCTGTCGGTGCCCCTGGCCGAGCTGCGCGATCGTCTCGACGAGCTCCCCCGGGACGCCGAGATCGTGGCCTACTGCGGCGGACCCTACTGCGCGGTCTCCCCGGAGGCCGTGCGGCTGCTGCGCGAGCGGGGTTTCCACGCGCGCCCGCTGGACGGCGGGCTCGCCCGCTGGCGGCGTACGGGCAACCGGCTGCAGGCCGGTTCCACCCCCGCTTCCACCTCCGCGGTCCTGTGACCGGCCGGCCGCGGTCCTGTGACGGGTCCGCGGTCCTGTGACGGGTCCGCGGTCCTGTGACGGGTCCGCGGTCCCGTGATGGGTCCGGCGGGTCTTGCGGCGGGTCCGGGCCCTGCGACGGATCCACGGCCCGTCGCGGGTTCCGGCCCGGTGACGGGTCCGTGGCCGAATTGTCGGAGTGGATCACTACTGTTCGCGGCATGTCCACCCCCCACCAGCACGTTGCCCCGCCGGCCGGGACGAAGGTCCCGGCCTCCGGCGAACTCCCCAGGGCCTCCCGCCGCGAGGAGGCCGTCGCATGACCGCCTGGGAGGAGATCCGCGGGCTCATCGACCGCCGGGACGTCTATGCCGTCGCGATCCGGGTCACCGGGCTTGACGAGGAGGCGCGCAAGGAGGTCGCCGGCAGCCTTCCCGGATACCTGAAGACGCTGCGCGGCCGGCGCGAATCCTGGGAGGGGCTCGACGACCACGCCGAGGTGCTCCGCGCCGCCGGGGCCGGGGTCCTCCCCGGGGCGGCCGCCGTGGCGACCTGGCTGAACCGCCGGGACTTCACCTCCCGCTGGAGCCCGCCGTACGGGGACACCAGGCGGATCATGACGATTGTCGCGACCCGTCCGGCGGAGTGGCGGGCCGATCTGGCGAGGCGGCTCGTGCTGAGGCTCCGGACGGCGGAGGACCGCGGCATGGAGCTGGCGCTCGCCCTGCTCCGCGAGACCGGGATCGAGCTTCCGGACCACGATCCGGTGGTCGCCGGATGGGCGAGCGCGGTCGCCGGTCTGCCCGCTCCGCACAAGGATCCGCTCTTCGACGTCATGCTTCCCCGCCTCTTCGAGGCCCAGGGGGTCGGGCGGGCCCTGCAGTGGGAGAGCGATCCGAACCGGTCGTTGCTGGGCGCTCTGCGCACCCTGGCCGCGGCCGACGGGGTGAGACGGTCGGAGCTGCTCCAGGGATGCGTCAGGCGGTTCCTGCTGGGTGGCTCGGTGACGGAGCTGCGGTTCTTCGTCCGCCTGCACGAGGCCCTGGACCCCGCGCCGCACGAGATCGAGCCGCTGGCCCGTGACTACCTGCGGCTGCTGCCCTCGGCCCCCGGGCCGGTCGCCGAGCTGGCGCTGCGGCACCTGCGCGGGCTCGACGGGCTCGACGGCCGCGACGGGATCGACGAGCGCGGCGGGCTGGATTCCCTCGACCTGGTGGAGGCGTGGGAGTCGGTGCTCTTCCGGCCCGAGCGCAAGCTCGTCCGCGCCGGGCTCACCTGGCTGGACCGGCGGGTACGACGTTCGCCCGGCCTGGCAGCCTCGATCGCGGGACCGCTGGCGTCGGTGCTCGCCGCCGACTCCGTCGAACTGCAGGAGAAGGCACTGACGCTCGCGACCAAGTACGCGGACCTGATGGACGACGAGGGCCGTGCCGTCGTCCGCGACGCCCTCGGCGCGCTCCCGCCCGATCTCGGTCGGCGTGCCTTCGCGGTCTTCGGCGGCGAGGAGCCGATCGAGACCGGACCCCGGGACGGGTTCGATCCGCCCGCGCTCCCGCGGCCCGGCGTCCCGCGGCCGATGCCGGAAGCGATCGGTTCCGTGGCCGAGATGGTGTCCCTGCTGAACGCCTCCGACGACTGGCAGGCGTGGGAGCGGCTGCTGGCCGGTTTCGTCGCCCTCGTGCACCGGGACCGGGAGGGCGCGGCCACCGCGTTCGAGCCCCTCCTGGCCGGCAGGTACGAGTACCTGTACGGAGAAGCCGATCACTGGGACCGGGCCGAGCGCTGGAAGCGGGTCGACCATTGGCTGATCGGCGCCGTGTACTCCCTCGTCGGCATCGCGCCGGAGCGCGGCATCTGGAGGAGCAGGCTTCCCAACCCCCGGTATCTCAGCCCGCCGCACCTGCTCCTGCTGCACCGGGCGGCCGAGATCCAGATGGCCGTGGAGCAGGACGTCGTCCCGCCCCTACTGCTGGCCACCCCAACCCTCACGACCGGACACGTGGAGGCGGCCGAGCTGGTGACGAGACTGGAGGTCGTCGAGGCCGCCGGGATGAAGCCGCTCGCCGCGGATCTGCAGCAGGCACTCCTTCGGCTGCCGAGGGAACGGGACGGGGAAGCGATCGAACGCGCCGGTCGGCTCTCCTCGGCGGCCGGTCGTCTGGTCGCCCGATGGCTGTCCGGGGCCCGGCTCGCGGATCCAGTGGTGGAGATGGGCTGGTCCCACCCGGCGCCCGGGCACGACGGCGGGCGGCACCACTCCGGCGAGCTGAGGCCCGTCCCGTCGATGCGCGCGCCGGCCACCGGGCCACTCCTCGTCGACCGGACGTTCGCCACCCCTTCGGGGCATGGCGACGGACTCCATCTGGCCTGGTGGCCGTCGATGTTCCCGTCCCACCGCGAGGTGGCCGCCGCCCACCTGTCACGTCAGCTCCTGAACCATCCGTGGTACAGCCCAGCGGTACAGACAAGCCATCTGCGCGAGCTGGCCCTGCTCGATGGGCCGCCGGGAGCCGCCGTGGCGCTCATCCTCGCCCGCCTGCTGGGAAACCCGGAGACGCCGGAGGCCGTCGACATCCTGCTGACGATGGCGGGGCGCGGCGACCTGCCGGCCGCCGAACTCGGCAGGCGGGCGGCGGCGCTGGTCGCGTACGAGCAGATCAAGCTCGTCCATCTGACGGCGGCCCTGGACTCGGCGGCCCGCCAGGGCGCCCACGAGGAGGTGTGGACGGCGGTCGCCGCGGCGTTGCCGGCGATCCTGCCCCGGGCGGGTCAACGGCCACGCCACGGGCTGGCCGGGTTCGTGGAGCTGGCCGCCACCACGGCGGCGTGGTGCCGCGCTCACGGGGCGATCCCCGAGATCGAAGCCATGGCGACGCGTAAGGGATCGAGCGGCCTGCTCCGTGAGGCGCGCCGCCTGCACGGGCTGTTGACGGCGAAGGAAGGATGATCATGCGCTCGAAGCACGACGAGGAGCGCCGCCTGCGGCTGGCGATCGGCGACCTGGTCCGCGCCGCCGCGCCTCCCGGCTGGAGCGAGGCCACGGTCCGCTGCGGCCAGGTCGGGGGATTCACCCGCGTTGTCGTGGACTGCGACGGGGTGGAGACCGGTGTTCAGGGGCTGGAGGAGCAGGTCCGGCGACTCCGCGAACTGGCCTATCGCGACGGCGAGGGCACGTGGTTCTCCTGCGAGCTGCGCTTCACGCCGGAGAGCAGGTCGTACCGGGGGCATGTGGACGCCGACGAGTTTCCCTTTCCCGACGGTACGGACATCCCCGACCTCGCGCTGCTGGAGGAGCCGATGGTGTTTCCCCGTGGCGCGGTCCCCGGCTGGCTGCTGGACGCCCTCCCGACGACGGTCCCGATGGGAATCCGCGAGCCCGAGGAATCCTGGCGTCACTTCGGCAGACCGGACGCGTTCACGGATCCCGAGCCGATCGTCTCCGGAGAACTGGCCTACACACCGATCGAGCGCATGGTCGTTCGCGATTTCGGATTCAGTGGGGAGCCCGAAGAGGTCGCCGTCTTCCTGCACGAGGAGGTCGACGGCGGCGGTGATCACCTCCTCTTCCTCGGTAGGAGAGATGGGGAGAAGCGGTCCTACTGGGTGGCCCGCGAGGGCATGCGGGGTACCGGGGCCGGGATCACCGCCTGCGTGCTCGACGATCGGCGCCTCGTTCTGCACCTCACTCCCGAGGGGGCGGACGGCTTGGAGACCGAGACCGTCCTGACCGTCGACCTGAACCTGAGGCCCGTCGAGATGGAGCGGCTGCGGACCGTTCTCAGCGTGGTGTTCCACGGCGGGGCGTCCGATCGGATGCCCTCGCTCACCGGGTTCTGACGCACCGGCCGGTCACGGTCGGCGGGACGAGCGGGGTGGCGGGGCGAGCGGCGTGAGCGGGACGAGCGGGTGCCCTCGGACGTGCCCGCCGGGCGCCGGTCCTCTACCCCCGGTGCCTGCTCACCATCCCCGCCGCGAGGGGGGCGTTCGCGAAGTCGCCCGCCGCCACGCGGGCCGCGACGGTGCGGCGGACGAGGCGGTCGGCCAGGGAGGGGGCGTGCCTGCCGACCATCATCTCGACGCGTCCCCGGACGGTGGTCGCCACGTCGCGCGGGGCGCGGCGGGCGGTGACGGCGCGGACGATCGCGTCGACCACGCCCTCGACGGGTTCCGGCCTGGACACCGCGTCCAGGGACAGCCCCGCCTGCCGCGTACTGTCGTGGATCGGGCTGCGGACCATGCTCGGGTAGACCGTCGTCACGCCGACGTGCGTGCCGACCTCCAGCCGGAGTGCGTCGGCGTAGGCCGCGAGCGCGCGCTTGGAGACGCCGTACGCCGCCGCCAGCGGCAGTGGCAGGAGCGCCATCCGCGAGGCGATGAAGACCACCCGCCCGCGGGCGCGGACCAGGTGGGGCATGACGGTCGCCGTCACGCGCCAGGCGCCGAGGAGGTTCAGCCGCAGCTGCGCCTCGACCTCCTCGCCGGGAGCGAGCTCGGCCGGGGCGGGCCCGCCGCGCCCCGCGTTGTTGACCAGCAGGTCGATGCCGCCGAGCAGGGCCGCGGCCTCGGCCACCGCGGCGTCGACGGACTCCTGGGAGGTGATGTCGCACGCGATGATCGGGATGCCGGAGCCGTCGGGGCGGGCTGTGTCCACGATGTCCAGGCCGACCACGTGCGCGCCCTGGGCGGTGAACCGCGCGCTCATCGCCCTGCCGAAGGTGCCCGCCGCGCCGGTGATCAGGATCCGGCGCCCGGCCAGCGCGCGGGACGGGCCGGCGCGCAGCTCGCGGTCCATGACCCGGAGGTACTGGTCGACGTCGATCCGCATGTGGGGCCTGCGGTGCCCCCAGCGGTCGCGGGCGGCGTCGAGTTCGGCGGTGGCGATCCGCCGCGCGGCCTCGGGATCGGGCAGCCGGTGGGTTCCCGCGCGTACGGCGGCCACGAGGCGGCTCTGCGCCTCGACGACGGGCAGCGCCGAGCCGGTCGACTGCATCAGCCCGACGTAGCTGATCGAGTCGTCGCCGACGGGGAAGACGTGGCGGTAGAGCAGGGTGCTCGCCGGGTCGGGCATCGTGGCGGTGTCCAGGAACGGTGTCACGGCCCGGTAGCCGGTGCACCAGACGATGTGGTCGACCTCGTCCACCCGGCCGTCGGCGAAATGGACCCGCGGGCCGTCCAGGCGCGTGATGCCCTGGCGGGCGAGCACCCTTCCCTCCGCGATCAGGCGGGGGACGGAGTCGCTCAGGGTGGGGTGGTCCTGGAGCACGCCCTCGCGGGGGGCGGGCAGGCGCGGCCCGGCGGGTTTCCGGTCGGCGACCCTGAGCACCGCCTGGGAGACCACCTGCCGCACCCGCCAGGGCAGCAGGGCCGCGAGGGCGCCGTTGAGCTGGTCGGAGGGGCGGCCCAGCAGCCGCTTGGGCAGCACCCAGACACCTCGCCTGGCCGACAGCAGCACGGCCGACGCGTGGCCGGCGAGCTCGGCGGCGATGTCCATCGCGGAGTTGCCGGTGCCCACGACGAGCACGCGCCTGCCGGCCAGCTCGGCGGGGGTGACGTAGTCGTGCGCGTGCGACTCGGTGCCGGTGAACGTCCCCGGGTACGGCGGTTCGGGGAGGCGGGGCTCGTGGTTGTGACCGTTGGCCACCACCAGGTGCTCCACCGTCTCGCGGTAGGGCCCTTCGGGGCCGGTCAGCTCCAGTTCCCAGCCGTCCCCGGTGTGCCGGGCCGATTCGAGCGTCGTGCCGAACCGGAAGTGCTCGCCGACCCCGAAGCGGTCGGCGTAGGAGCGCAGGTATTCGAGCATCTGGCCGCGATCCGGGTAGTCGGGCCACTCGGCGGGCATCGGGAAGTCGGAGAACTCCGTGCGCGGCTTGCTCGTGTTGAGGCGGAGGCCCTCGTAGGACGCGGTGTCGGCGTCCAGCCGCCACAGGCCGCCGAGGGAGGCGGCGCGCTCGACGCCGAGGACGGGCAGACCGGCCTCGACGAGGGCCTTGACCGCGGCGATGCCCGCCGCACCGCCGCCGACGACGGCGGTCACGCCACCACGACCCGGCGCACCGTCGACGGCGTCGGATGCGTTCCGGCCCGCCGGGCCCTCGCGGTCGGTGGTCGCCCCCGGGCCCGCCACGGTGCCGCCGCCGGCGGCCGATTCCCGGCCCGCTTCGCTCGCGCCCATCCGTTGCCTCCCATATTCCATCGGATGATGGAATATTAGCCGTCGGAGGCGCCCGCGCCAGGGGTCGCGTAGAGCCGGTCGACGAAGCGGTGGGCGTAGGCGCGGAACTCGCGCCTCTCGCGGTCGGCGGCCACCGCGTCGCCGCCGCGGGCGCTCAGCGCGGTCACGTGGCCGTGGGCCGCCCAGACCAGGCTGCGCACGGTGATGTGCGGCGTCGGCTCGACGACGAGGCCGCGGGTGGCCGCCTCCAGCAGGGCGCGCTCGATCTCGCCGTAGATCGGCAGCGAGTACGCCTCGTCCAGGGACAGGTGGAGAGTGGGGTCCAGCCACCGCCGCAGCCACAGGAAGGTGGTCTGGGGATGCTCGTCGAGGAAGTCGGCGAACGCGTCCACCAGGTCGTGCATTGCGCCCACGACGTCGCCCGGGGGGTCGGAGCGCACGGCGGCGAGGAAGGCGCGCACCGGCGGCGTGAGCGTCGCCTGCTCCAGCTCGAAGACTCGCGCGAAGCAGGCGTCGTACAGCGACGCCTTCGACGGGAAGTGATGGTGCACGCTGGAGACGTCGATCCCGACCCGGGCGGCGATGTCGCGCATGGAGACACCGCCGGCCCCGTGCCGGGCGAACAGGACCGTCGCCTCGGCGAGGATGCGGTCGGGCGTCGACGGCGCGGACGGCGCGGAACGGTCCCTGGGCGGGCGGCCCCTGCGGCGCGACCGGGGCGCGGAGACGTCTTCCCCGCCCTCCTCGTTCTTCCTCATGCCGGACAGTCTGCCAGGATCGCCGGCTCTGATAATCCATCAGGAAGTTGATTTACCTGCGCTGGACGACCACCGGACCGAGGGGGACGGCGTGCTCCGGGGGCCGCCCGCCCGGGGCCGGTGACCGCCGGTTCGGCGCCCCCTCCTCCCGGCCCGGCGGGGACGCGTGTTCAGTCCGGGGCGGACACGGCGGTGTCCGGTATGACGGCCATGGACCTGATCTGATCGGGCGTGAGCGCGGTGCCGAGCCCGTGTTCGGCGGCGAAGCGCTCCTCGCCCAGCGCGTCACGGATCCGCGCGGTGATCCGGTCGACGTCGCCGCCCTCCAACGGGCTCGGGGGCACGGAGTCCGACGCGCGGGCCGCGGCGCCCGCGCCCAGGAGCCGGGCGGCGCGGTCGTGGTGTCCGGCGGCGGCCATGGCCCCGGCCAGGCCGTACACGGCGACCGTCATCTCCCGGGCCCCGTCGAGCCTGGCCGCGAGGTCCAGTGCCGAGAGGTGCAGGGTGACGGCCGTCGCCGCGTCACCGCGCTGCTCGGCGACGAAGCCGAGCTCGGCCACGATCATCGGGAGGTACGGCGGCGGCTCCTCGGTGCCGGGCGCGGTGCGGTCCAGCACGTCGCGCAGGTGGGTCTCCGCGACGTCGAGGTGGCCGGCCCTGCGCGCGGCGAAGGCCAGTCCCATCCGGGCGAAGACCTGTCCCGCCTGGTGGCCCTGCTCCACGGAGAGCCGCAGCGACCTCTCGCTCGACTCCGCCGCCCGCGCGTAGTCGCCGCGCTGCAGCGCGATCCAGCCCAGCCAGCCCAGCCGCCCGGCGAACTCCGTCCACAGCCCGAGTTCCTCGGCCAGGCGCATGCCGTCGCGCTGCAGCCGTTCGGCCCGGTCGAGGTCACCGGTCATCTCGGCCAGCGCGCCGAGCCAGCCGCCGGCCTCCAGCTGCCCCCAGCGCTCTCCGAGCTCGCCGAAGATCCGCGCGCTGCGCTCGCCGTCGCGCTCGAGCCCTTCCATGTCGCCGCGTACGTGCGCGAGCTTGGCCCGCAGCGCGAGGGCCGCGGCCGTCCCCCACCGGTCGCCGAGCGCCTCGAAGGAGGGGAGCGCCCGGTCCAGCAGGTCCGCGGCGGCGGACAGGTCGCCGAGGTCGAGCCCCGCGTAGGCGAGGATCCACCACGCCCTGGCACGCCCGCCGGGGTCGCCCGCGTCCTCGTACGCCTCCAGGGCCGCCCGGCGGAGCTTCTCCCGGCCGGCGACGTCCACCTCGCCCCGGAGGAACTCGACCGCGGCCTTCCAGGTGAGGGCTTTGGCGCGGAGCGCGGCGAACGAGCCGCCTCCGGAGTCGCCGGGGACGGCCGGTTCCGCGGTGGGGGAGGGGACGGCCGGGCCCGCCGCGGGGGAGGGGACGGCCAGTGCCGCCGCCAGGGAGCGGCGGGCCTCGGCCAGCCTGCCGCGCAGGAACCAGTACCAGGACATCGCGCCGGCGAGGCGCAGCGCGCCGTCCGCGTCGCCGTCCCTGACGGCCGCGTTCAGCGCGGCGCGGAGGTTGGCGGCGTCGGCGTCGAGACGCCGCAGCCAGCGCCGCTGGTCCGCCTCGTAGAGGCGCGGCGCGGCTCGCTCGGCGAGGCCGGTGTAGTGGCGCAGGTGCCGCCGCCGCACCCGTTCGTACTCCCCGGACCGCTGGAGACGCTCGACGCAGTACGCCGCCACCGATTCCAGCAACCGGTATCTCGGCCCGTCGGCACCGTCCACCATGATCACCAGCGACCGGTTCACCAACCGCGCCACCAGGTCGAACACGTCCGCGGCCGGAACGTCGTCCTGCGCGCAGACGGCCTCGGCGGCCTCCATGGTGCAGCCGTCGGCGTGCACGGCGAGGCGGCGCAGGACGGCGCGCTCGGCGCCGGTCAGCAGCTCCCAGCTCCAGTCGATCATCGCGGTCAGGGTCTGCTGGCGCGGCGGGACACCCCGGTGCCCGGTGGCCAGCAGCCGGAACCGGTCGTCCAGGCGGGCGACGAGACCGTGCACCCCGAGGGCGGGCACCCTCGTCGCGGCCAGCTCCAGCGCCAGCGGGATGCCGTCCAGCCTGCGGCACAGCGCCGCGACCGCCGGGGCGGTGTCCGCGTCGAGGGTGAATCCCCGGGCCCCCCGGGTCGCTGCGGACGCGCGTGCCACGAACAGCCGTACGGAACCTGTCCGCTCCAGCGCGGGGATGTCGTCGGCGGCCCGGCCGGGGATCTCCAGCGGCGGGACGTTCCAGACCACCTCGCCGGGCAGGGCGAGCGGCTCCTGGCTGGTCGCCAGGATCCGCAGCCCCGGGGCGGCGCGCAGCAGCCGCCCGGCCAGCTCGGCGACCGGCTCGACGACGTGCTCGCAGTTGTCCAGCACCAGCAGCAGCCGCCGGGGGCGCAGCGCCTCGGTGAGGCGGTCGGCGGCGGTCACCGGCCCCGCGGCGCCCACGGTGTCCTGGACGTCCAGCACCGCCATGATCGTCTCAGCCAGCCGGTGGACCGCGTCCTCGTCGCCGGGGCGGTCGAGCGCTGCCAGCTCGACCAGCCAGACCCCGTCACGCACGCCGCCCGAGGGGACGCCGTCGGAGGAGGAAGCGCCGGCGGAAGGGAAGGGCGCGGCGCCCGAGGGGGGCGCCTCCGTGCCGGTCAGGTGCCTGGCGATCTCGATCGCCAGGCGGGTCTTGCCCACGCCGCCGGGACCGGTGAGCGTCACCAGCCGCTCGGCCTCCACCAGGGCGCGGATCCCGGCGACGGCCTCCTCCCTGCCGATCAGGCCGGTGAGGGGCACCGGGAGGTTGCCGCCGGGCCTGTCGGGCCTGATCGGGAGAACGCCGGGCGCGGCAAGCGACGGGTCCCGGGTGAGGACGGCCCGGTGCAGGGCGACCAGGTCGGTGCCCGGGTCCAGGCCCAGCTCGTCGGCGAGCAGCACGCGCAGTTCCTCGTAGCTGTCCAGCGCCTCGCTCTGCCGCCCTGACCGGTACAGGGCACGCATGTGGGCGGCGCGCAGCCGCTCCCTGAGGGGATGCGCCGCGAGCAGGTCGCCGAGTTCCCCCGCGAGCCGGACATGATCGCCCAACTCCAGCCGTACCTCCGCGCGGTCCTCCTGCGCGGTCAGCCGCCGCTCCTCCAGCCGCGCGATCGCGGGGCGCGCGAACGGCTCGTCACCGAAGTCGGCGAACGCGGGACCGCGCCACGACGCCAGCGCGTCGGCCAGCAGCGCCGCCCTGGCCGACGGGTCCCCAGCCAGGGCCGCCTCGTCGAGCAGGCGCAGGAAACCGGCGACGTCGGTGTCGGCCCGCACCACGTAGCCCGCGGGATGGCGGACGACCAGGTCCCGGCAGCCGGGTTCGGCGTCCTCCAGCACCCTGCGCAGCTGCGAGACCTTGGCCGACAGGGCGGCGGCCGGGTTGCCGGGCGGATCGTCGCCCCACAGGTCGTCGATGAGCCGGTCGGCGGGCACCGGGCGCCCCTCGTGCACCAGGAGGTCGGCCAGCAGGGTGCGGACCTTCAGGCCGGGGATCGCCACCGGTTCGCCGGAGGTCGTCCATACGGCCAGTGGCCCAAGCACCCCGAAACGCATGAAGGCCACGATAACGCCGCGCGCTCGTCGTCTTACCGCGGATTCCCGCGCTGCCCGGCCCGGCCGTAAAACGACGGGAGCTTTTCCGTAAGAGGGGTGCGGCATCGTGGAACACGTCGGACCGGGGACGGACGCGAGGGAGGTACGGAGATGTCGCAGGACGACCGGCTGCGGCTGGCGGTCATCATCGGGAGCACCCGCGACGGCCGGTTCGGGCCCACCGTGGCGGGCTGGTTCACCGCCCGGGCCCGCAGGCGCGGCGATCTGGACGTCGACCTGATCGACCTGGCCGAGACCGGCCTGCCGCAGACCCTCGGCGACCAGGAGGGGCCCGCCCCCGCCGAGGTGGCCGCCCTGGCACCGAGGCTGGCGGCCGCCGACGCCTTCGTCGTGGTCACCCCCGAGTACAACCGGAGCTTCCCGGCCCCGCTGAAGACCGCCATCGACTGGTACTACGAGGAGTGGCAGGCCAAGCCCGTCGCCTTCGTCGCCTACGGCAGGGACTCCGGCGGCCTGCACGCGATCGACCAGCTCCGCCAGGTCTTCACCGAACTGCACGCCGTGGCCATCCGCGACGGCGTCACCCTTCCCCGCTACTGGGAGCTCTTCGCCCCCGACGGGAGCTGGCCCAAGGCCACCGCGGAGTGCAACACCGCGGTGCGGACCACGCTCGACCGGCTGGCCTGGTGGGCCCGCGCCCTGCGCGACGCCCGTGCCAGGAGCCCGTACGTCACCTGAGTGCCTTTCCCTACCCAACCTGAACGACACGGAGAAAACCATGCGCAAGATCATCGCCATGACCCACACCACGCTCGACGGCTTCATCGACAACCCCCACCTGTGGTCCATGCCGTACTCGAACGAGGAGTCGGGAGCGTACGCCATGGACCTCACGCTCGGCTGCGACGCCCTGCTGCTGGGACGGGTCACCTACGAGGGCATGGCCCAGGCCTGGCCCGGCATGAGCAACCCCTACGCCGACCACGTGAACCGCATCGAGAAGTACGTGGTCTCCTCGACCCTGGAGAAGGCCGAGTGGGAGAACTCGACCATCGTCCACGGTGACGACCTCGTCACCACGGTGACCGAACTGAAGGGGCGGCCCGGCGGGAACATCATGATCTGGGGTTGCGGCCGGCTGACGGACACGCTCATGGAGCACGGCCTGCTCGACGAGTACCGGCTCATGGTCTCCCCGGTCATCCTCGGCGAGGGGCAGCGGCTGTTCCGCGGGGAGAACGTCAAGGCGACCCTGGAGCTCGTGGACAACACGACGTTCGGCACCGGCCTCGTCGCCCTCGGCTACCGCCCGGTGAACGCGGCGGGCAGCCAGGCGAACGACGGCTGAGCGACACGGCCGGGGTCCCGGAGGCGCACGCCGCCTCCGGGACTTCCGGGTTTCCCGGCGCTCTCCAGGTCGTTCCCGGTGTCCTCCCGGTCACCGGAGGCCGGGGCGAAGGGGCCGGGCTCAGGCTCGGGCTCGGGAGTCATCCGTGGTGCGGCTCCTCGTAGGGGATGCGGTTCAGGTGCAGGACGTCGCCCAGCGTTCCCCACTCGTCGCCACCGAGCTTGGTCAGCGGGCGCAGCCGCCTGGCGTCGGGCCGGCCGTCGACGAGGTAGTCCTCGTGCACCGCCGCGAGGAAGACCCTGCCGAAGACCAGGGTGGAGTTGCCCATGCGCAGGGTGGTGTGCGAACGGCACTCCAGGACGACGGGGGAGGCGGCCACCCTGGGTGGCCGCACGTGGCGGCTGGCCTCGCGCTCGATCCCCGCGACGCCGAACTCGCTCACGCTCCGGGGGAAGTCGGTGGCGGTGTCGCGGATCAGGTGCAGCAGTGGTTCGGAGGCGAAGTTGACGACGAACTCCCCGGTGTCCTCGACGTTGCGCAGGGAGTCCTTGCGACCGATCGAGGTGAACTGCACGATCGGCGGATCGGTGCTGGCGATGCTGAAGAAGGAGTGCGGGGCGAGGTTCTCCACCGCTCCGTCGGGGGTGACGGTGGAGACCCACGCGATCGGACGCGGAACGACGATCGAGGTCATGAGCCGGAAGAAGGCCGCTCCCCCCATGGTCTCGGGATCGAAGTCGACGCGCATGACCGCCAGTATTCACCGCGCTCACGATCCGTACCGGCCGCCACGCGGCGGGCGGGTCACGCCGGTGCCGCGTTCCTCGGATCCCGAGTCCGTCCGGTCGGCCGTCTACGGGCGCGCCAACCAGTCGTCGATGACACGGAAGTCGGCATGTGTGAGGCCACGGCGGGGGTCGACGCGATGGAGGAGAGCCCGTCCGCGATGGTGCGCGGAAACCCAGACGCGATCGGCGTGAGCGATCTCGTCGTCGACCCAGACGAACGAACGTCCGGCGGCCCAGCCGACCAGGCTACGGGTTTTCCAGTGCAGCGGGCCCTCGTCGTCCTCCTCGGGGTCCGGCCAGCCGACCACAGGCAGCTCGAGCAGGCCGAGCAGCGGGCCGATCACGTCGTTCGCGTCGGACATCCAGGTCGTCGCCCACACCAGGTCGCACGGCAACGCCGACAACCGCGGCCCGTGACGGGGATCGATCCTGGTCAGCAGCGGGTTCGATCCCGCAGGTGACGGGGACACCGCCCGGTCTCCCGGATATCCACCGGGATGTCCGAACGGAATGAGGGGACCGTCGACATCCAGGAACAGCAACGGGCGCTCCGCGGAACCAGGCACCGCCGCAGGATAACGGTGGTCGTTCGCCGGCGAGGCGCTCTCCGGGCAGCGGGGCCGTGGCGCTTCTCGTTCGCCGGCCCGTCGCCAATCGCGTTTCCGCGGGGCGGAGAGTCCCCTCCTATAGTTGGGTGCCAATTGTCGGGCTCGGGATCGTGGGGGATCGTGGGGGTTTGGGAGGGGGCGGCGACCGTGCTCGCCGGCCGGTACCGGCTGGACGAGCTGATCGGCCGCGGCGGCACGGGCGAGGTCTGGCGCGGGTACGACCTGCGGCCGGGCTGGGCGGTGGCGGTCAAGATCCTGGCACCGGAGGTGGCCGACGCCGCGACGCGTGAGCGGTTCGCCCGGGAGGCGAGGACCGCCGCGCGCGTCGTCCATCCCAACGTGGTGACGGTGCTCGACATGGGCGAGCACGAGGGCCGGCCGTACCTGGTGATGGAGTTGCTGACCGGCAGGGACCTCGCCGCCGAGCTGGCCGGGCGGGGACCGCTGAGCGTGTCCGAGACGTGCCACCTGGCCGGGCAGGCCGCGCTCGGGCTGGACGCCGCGCACCGGGCCGGGGTCGTGCACCGCGACGTCAAGCCCGCGAACCTGCACCTGGGCGCGGCCGGCGTGCTCAAGGTCGTCGACTTCGGTACCGCCAGGGTCGCGACCGAGGCCGCGATGCGGCTGACCTCGGCGGGAAGCGTCATCGGCACGGCCGCCTACCTGTCTCCCGAGCAGATCCTCGGCGAGCCGGGCAACGCGGCCTCCGACCTGTACGCGCTGGGCTGCGTCTGTTACGAGCTGCTGTGCGGGCGGCCCCCCTTCGCCGGCCCGGCCACGGAGGTGATCTCCCGGCACGTCCGCGACCGGCCGGACCCGCTCAGGCGGTACCGGCCCGACGTCCCGGCGGAGCTGGAGAGGCTCGTCCTGGCCATGCTGGAGAAGGACCCCGACGCGCGGCCGACCGGGGGAGAGGTGGTCCGCCGGCTCGCCGCGACGGCCCGTCACGTGCCGTCCACCCGCGACCTCGCGCCCCCGTCACCGCCGCCGATGCCGACGTCCGCGTACGACACCGTGCCGCCGGCGGCCGGGCCGGGACCGGTACCCACGTCGGCGTCGGCGTCGGCGTCCGTGTCCGGCGTCCTCTCCGCGCTCACGCGGGGGCGCTCGCCCGGACGGTCCGCCGCGATCGCGCTGGGCGTGGTGGCCGTGCTGGTGGCGACGGCTCTCTGGGCGCTGGTGCCGTCGGATCCGGCGCGGCAGGCCGGTACGGCGGCACCGTCCGCGATCGCCGCGGTGGCGCCGTCCTCGGCACCGCCACCCACACCGGCCGTGTCGCGGAGCGCGTCCGCGGCGCCGTCCCCGGTGCCGGTGCGGTCGCCACCGGCGGCACGGGGATGGCCGGAACTCCTGCCGGCCTTCCACCGGGCGGTCACCGACCAGGAGCGGGAAGGGAAGATCGACCACAGGACGGCCCGCGAGATCCGCGAGAGGATCGTCAAGGTGGCCCGGGCCCTCCAGAAGGGCGAGAGCGAGAAGGCGCGCGACGAGCTGCGCAAGCTCGGCCGGGACCTGTCCGAGGCACGGCGGAGGGGCAGGCTCGCCTCCGACGGTCCGCTCATCGCCTTCCTGCGCGACTCCGGCTTCGTCTTCCAGCAGGACGACCGGGATCGGGGACCCCGTCGTCACCACTCCGAGGGAGACGACGAGGATGACGGTGACGACGACTAGCCGAAACGCGGGCCGTTCGTGTCATGGCCGCGGCCGGTCCGGCGGGAGGGACCCACGGGACGGTGCCGTTCGCGGCGAAGGTGTCCGCGGCCACCGCCGGCCGGCGGCCGGCCAGGGGATGCCCGCCGTTCTCGGGGTACGGCTGGGACATGACCAACGAAGCGAGGGACCCCCTGGCGGGGCTCGACCCGTTCGACCTGTTCGACGCCGAGGCGGAACGTCTCGACCGCTACTTCCCGGGACTCGACGCGGAGGGCTGGGACCGCCCCTCGCGGGCGGCCGGCTGGTCGGTCCGGGACGTGCTCGGGCACCTGGCGGGAGAGGAGCTGTACAACCACGCCTGCCTGGACGACGACATCGACGGTTTCACCGCGATGCTCCGGCGCGAGGGCGTGGACGGTGGTTTCGACGGTTTCAACGAGTGGTGCGTGCGGAACCGCCGCGGCGTTCCGGTCGAGGAGGTGCTCCAGGAGTGGCGGCGTGAGAACGGGGACACGCGCGAGCGGATGCGCGCGCTCGGCCACGACGCCCCGCTGCCGACCTTCGCCGGGCCGTACCCGGCGGGGCTGCAGGCCTTCCACTACGCCTCCGAGTACGCCACCCACGCCGACGACGTCGGCGCGCCGGTCACGGAGGACGAGGCGGAGGAGCGGTCCTGGTGGCGGGCCCGGGTGGGTGCGTTCGTGCTCGCCGAGCAGGACTCGAAGGCCGAGGTCGAGCTGACCGCCGACGGGGTCCGGGTGCACGCGTACGGGGCGAGCGAGCTGTTGCCGGCCCCGGTGTTCGTGGAGGCGACGGTCGGCCGCCTGCCGGAGGACCATCCCCTCGACCGCAGGCTCAGGGACGCCCTGCGCTGCCTGGCCTGACGCCCTGCGCTGCCTGGCCTGAGCGGGGCCGCCCGTCCGGGGCGGCCCTCCGCCGCGCTCGTGCCCGGGACGGCTCCTCGCCGCGTTCGTGCCCGGGGCGGCTCCTCGCCGCGTTCGTGCCCGGGGCGGCTCCTCGCCGCGTTCGTGCCCGGGGCGGCTCCTCGCCGTGCTCGTGCCCGGGGCGGCTCCCCGCCGCCCTCTCGCTCAGTCGCCGGCGGATCCCCGCCCGCCGGAGCGGCCCTCCTGGCCCTGACCGCCTTCCTCGCCCCGGCCCTTCTTCCCGTCCTTGCGGCGCATCCGGTGCAGGGTGCCCGCGTGCGCGCGCTCCTCCGGGTGGTTGCGCACCCGCCGCAGGCTGGTGACGACGGTGACCAGCAGCACCAGGAAGATCACTCCGAGGGAGACCGGGGTCGGGACCTCGGGGAAGGACTTCGAGACGTCCTCGTGCAGGAACGACAGGATGAGCTTGAGGCCGATGAAGCCGAGGATGACCGCCAGGCCGATCGACAGGTAGACCAGGCGTTCGAGCAGGCCCTCGATCAGGAAGTACAGGGCGCGCAGCCCCAGCAGCGCGAAGGCGTTGGCGGCGAAGACGATGAGCGGGTGCTTGGTGACGCCGAAGACGGCGGGAATGGAGTCGAGGGCGAACAGCAGGTCGGTGCTCCCGATGGCGAGGAAGACCACGAACAGCGGGGTGACCACCCGCCTGCCGTCCTCGCGGGCGACGAGCTTGCCGCCGTGCATGTCGTCGCTGACCGGGAGCACCTTGCCCGCCTGCCGGATCAGCGGGTTGTTCTCGACGTCGGGGTCCTGGTTCCGGTGCCGGACGAGCTGGATCGCCGTCCAGATCAGCAGCAGGCCGAAGATCAGGAACGTGAAGGAGAAGAGGGCGATCGCCGCCGCGCCGACCGCGATGAGGACGGCGCGCAGCACCAGGGCGGTGGCGATGCCGAAGAGCAGCACCTTCTGCTGGTGCTCCTCGGGTACCGAGAACCGCGCCATGATGATGACGAAGACGAAGAGGTTGTCGACGGAGAGGCTCTTCTCCACCATCCACCCGGCGAAGTACTCCGTCGCCAGCCCCGGCCCGGCCAGCCACCACAGGACCAGGCCGAAGGCGATGGCCACGCCGATGTAGAAGACCGTCCAGGCGGTGGCCTCGCGCATGCCCACGGCGTGCGGCCGGCGCGCCGCCACCACGAAGTCGAGGGTGAGCAGCAGCACCACCAGCGCGATGACCGCGATCCACATGCCCACCGAGTCGATCGCCATCCGTGTCCCCTCTTACCGGCCGAGATCACTCGCTTTACCCCGGCCGGGGACCTCCACACCCCGTGACCACCGAAGGGACCCCGTGACCACAGACGGGTCCCTGCGACCACAGACGGGTCCGCCCCCCGCCCGCCGGGGTGTCCGGCGGGCGGGGGGCGGATGGGACGAAGCGGATGGGACGGGTCAGCGGGCCGCGCCCGCGCGGCGCTTGGTCCACACGTCGAGGGCGACGGCGGCGAGCAGGACCAGGCCCTTGAAGAGCAGGACCTGCTCGCTGGGCGCGCCGATCAGGGACATGCCGTTGTTGATCACGGCCATGATGAGACCGCCGGTGAGCGCGCCGACCACCTTGCCCACGCCGCCCTGGACGGCGGCGCCGCCGATGAACGCGGCCGCGATGGCGTCCAGCTCGAAGCTGTTGCCCGCCGTCGGCCCCGCCTGGTTCAGCCGCCCGGCGAAGATGATCCCGGCGACCGCGGCGAGCACGCCCATGTTGACGAAGAGCCAGAACGTGACGGACTTGACCTTGATGCCCGACAGGCTCGCCGCGTGCAGGTTGCCGCCGATGGCGTAGATGTGGCGGCCGAAGACGGCGCGGTTGGTCATGAGCGTGTAGCCCAGGACGAGGATCGCGAGGAGCACCAGCACCCAGGGCAGGTTCTTGAACCTGGCCAGCTGCACGATGATGACCATCACCACCGCGGCGGCGGCGGCGATCTTCAGGAAGAACAGCGGCAGCGCGTCGACCTTCTGCCGGTAGCCCAGCCGCGCCTGGCGGGCCCGCCACTGGGTGCCGGCGATCCCGGCCACCGCGGCCAGGCCGATGAGCAGCGTCAGCACGTCGGCGCCGCCGAGCGGGCCGAGGCCGATGTTGCCGAAGAAGCCGGGCACGAAGCCGTTGGCGATGGTCCGTACCTCGTCGGGGAAGGGGCCGATGCCCTGGTTGCCGAGCACGGTCAGGGTGAGCGCCCTGAAGATCAGCATTCCGGCCAGCGTCACGATGAACGCCGGGATGCCGAAGTAGGCGATCCAGTAGCCCTGCCAGGCCCCGATCAGCGCGCCGACGATCAGCGTGATGAGGAGGGCCAGCGGCCAGGCCACGTCCATGTCGACCATCAGTACGGCCGCTATCGCGCCCGTGACCGCGACCACCGAACCCACCGACAGGTCGATGTGCCCGGCGATGATGATCAGGATCATGCCGATCGCCAAGATCAGGATGTAGGAGTTCTGCACCATGATGTTGGAGATGTTCTGCGGGCTGAGCAGCCTGCCGTCGGTCAGGACGGAGAACAGCACGATGACCAGCGCGAAGGCGATGTAGATGCCGCTCTGCCGCAGGTTGAAGGAGAAACGGCCTCCCGGTGCCTTCGCGGGCACCGTCAGAAGGTCGCCGCCGCCCGGTGGCGGTGCTCCGGTCTTTCCTGCGGGTCCGGCGACTTCACGCGCCGGGATCTGGCCGCTGCTCATCGTGCTCCCTACTCCTTTTCCTTGGTCATGAACTGCATGAGCCGCTCCGGAGTGGCCTCCGCCCGGGGGACCTCACCGGTGATGCGACCGGCCGACATCGCGTAGATGCGGTCGCAGACGCCGAGCAGCTCGGGAAGCTCCGAGGAGATGACCAAGATGGCCTTGCCCTGGTCGGCGAGCTGGTTGATGATCGAGTAGATCTCGTACTTGGCTCCCACGTCGATGCCCCGGGTGGGCTCGTCGAGGATCAGCACGTCCGCGTCAGTGAAGATCCACTTCGACAGCACCACCTTCTGCTGGTTGCCGCCGCTGAGCTTCCCGGTGACCGACAGCACGCTGGGAGCCTTGATGTTCATGCTCTCGCGGAAGCCGTCGGCGACCTGGTACTCCTTGTTGTCGTCGACCCAGCCGCGCTTCGCCAGCTTCCCCAGCGCCGCGGCCGAGACGTTCCGCTTGATGTCCTCGATCAGGTTGAGCCCGTACCGCTTGCGGTCCTCGGTGGCGTACGCGAGCCCGTGGCCGATCGCCTCGCCGACCGTGCGGAGCTGGATCTCCCGCCCGTCCTTGTAGACGCGGCCGGAAATGCCGACCCCGTAGCTGCGGCCGAACACGCTCATCGCCAGCTCGGTGCGCCCGGCGCCCATCAGGCCGGCCAGGCCGACGATCTCGCCGCGGCGCAGCGTCAGGTTGGCGCCGGAGACGACGACGCGGCCGTGCTGGCTCGGGCTGTGCACGGTCCAGTCCTCGATCCGCAGCGCCTCCTCGCCGACCTTCGGCTCGTGCGGCGGGTAGCGGTTCTCGAGGTCGCGGCCGACCATGCCCGAGATGATGCGGTCTTCGGAGACCTGGTCGTTGCTCATGTCCAGGGTCTCGATCGTCCGGCCGTCGCGCAGGATCGTGGTCGAGTCGGCGATGGCCCGGATCTCGTTCAGCTTGTGGGAGATGATCACCGAGGTGATGCCCTCCTCGCGCAGCCCGCGCAGCAGGTTGAGCAGGTGCGCGGAGTCCTCGTCGTTGAGCGAAGCGGTCGGCTCGTCGAGGATGAGCAGCCTGACCTTCTTGGAGAGCGCCTTGGCGATCTCCACCAGCTGCTGCTTGCCCACCCCGATGTCCATCGAGGCCGTCACCGGGTTCTCCCGCAGCCCGACCCGCTCCAGCAGCTCGGCGGCCTCGGCGTTCGTCCGGTTCCAGTCGATCAGGCCGCGGCTGGTCCGCTCGTTGCCGAGGAAGATGTTCTCGGCGATCGACAGGTACGGGCTGAGCGCCAGCTCCTGGTGAATGATCACGATGCCGCGCTTCTCGCTGTCCCTGATGTCGGAGAAGCGGCACGGCTCGCCGTCGAAGAGGATCTCGCCCTCGTACGAGCCGTGCGGGTACACGCCGGACAGGACCTTCATCAGCGTCGACTTGCCGGCGCCGTTCTCCCCGCAGATCGCGTGTATCTCGCCGCGCCGTACCACCAGGTTGACGTCCTGCAGGGCTTTGACGCCCGGGAACGTCTTGGTGATGCCACGCATCCGAAGTATGTCGTCGGTCATGCCGTCCGCCTCCGCACTGCCTTTCCGCTCCGCGAGCACCCGGCCGGCGGCGGGTGGGGCGCCGCCGGCCGGGTGCCTTTCGTCATGACACCGGTACCGCTACTTGAGCTGGTCCTCGGTGTAGTAGCCGGAGTCGACGAGGACCTGCTTGTAGTTGTCCTTGTAGACGATCACGGGGTCGAGCAGGTTCGACGGGACGACCTTCTCGCCGTTGTCGTAGTCCTTGGTGTTGTTCACCTCGGGCTTGCCGCCCTTGAGCACGGCGTCGGCCATCTCGACGGTGACGGCGGCCAGCTCGCGGGTGTCCTTGTAGATCGTCGCGTACTGCTCGCCCGCGATGATCGACTTGACCGAGGCGGCCTCGGCGTCCTGGCCGGTCACGACCGGGTACGGCTGGTCGGAGGTGCCGTAGCCGCTGCTCTTCAGCGCCGACAGGATGCCGATGGACAGGCCGTCGTACGGGGAGAGAACGCCCTGGACCTTGGTGCTGCCGGAGTAGGCCTTGGTGATCAGGTCCTCCATGCGCTTCTGCGCGGTGGCGGGGTCCCAGCGCAGGATCGCGACGGTCTTGAAGTCGGTCTCGCCGCTCTTGACGACCAGGGTCTTCTTGTCGATGTACGGCTTCAGGGTGTCCATCGCGCCGTTGTAGAAGAAGGTGGCGTTGTTGTCGTCCGGGGAGCCGGCGAAGATCTCGACGTTGAACGGGCCCTTGGCGTCGCCGTCGGAGCCGTCCGCCTTCTTCAGCCCCAGGCCGACCAGCAGCGAGGTCGCCTGCTGCACGCCCACCTTGTAGTTGTCGAAGGTGGCGTAGTAGTCGACGTTCGGTGAGTTGCGGATGAGCCGGTCGTAGGCGATGACCGGGATCTTCTTGTCGGCCGCCTCCTGGAGCTGCGTGGTGATGGCGGTGCCGTCGATCGAGGCGATGATCAGCAGCTTGGCGCCACTGGTGATCTGGTTCTCGATCTGGTTGACCTGCGTGGGGATGTCGTTCTCCGCGTACTGCAGGTCGACCTTGTAGCCCAGCTTCTCCAGGGCGCTCTTGACGTTGTTGCCGTCGTGGATCCAGCGCTCGGAGGACTTGGTGGGCATGGTGACGCCGACGAGCGTCTCGGCGGGCGCCGCGGAGGACGTCCCCGCCGCGCCCTGGTCGACGGTCTTGACGCTGGAGCCACAGGCCGTCACTCCCATGGCGAGAGCCAGGCCCACCGCGGCGGTGGCCAGCTTCGCGAACTTCATCGAATACCTCCAGTGTGGGAGCCCGTCCCGGCCCAGGGGTAGGCCGGAACAGCGGTGGGACGCGGTGCGTCCCGGGAGTAGCGGGTGCCGTGGCGGCGCGTCCCGGCCTCCGGCGTGCCACAGCCGGGGCGCGTCCTGTCCGAGCCGCGCCCACGGCGAGACCGGAGCGGGCCGGAGCGCGGCTCGCTCCGGTGCTCGTGAGCGTGATGGTGAACGGGTCCGTGAGCGTCTTCGCGGACGTCGTCGAGAGCGTCGTTGCGCGCGCTCACATCAGCGGCGTCAGGCCGCGCGGTGGTCCGTCCGGCTGTGTGACGAGCTATCAAATGCCCGGGTCGGCCGACTGTCAACCCCCGGGCGGTCAGGAGTTCTCGCACCATGGAGACCTTCTCGCAGGAGATGTGAACGCTAACAAGAGAGTACGCGCCAGTTAAGGGCGTGATGACGGCAACGTCAAGTAGGCGTTAACGGATGATCTCTGAGTAATAAGAACGTAATCTCAGGGGTGCTTGACGAGAGGCATTGTTAGCGCTCACAGTCTGTCCCAAGCCATCCTGAAGGAGCCGAACCCTTGAGCCCGAGTCTCGAACGACGTCCGCCTGTGATGGCGGACGTCGCCACGAGGGCCGGCGTGTCACACCAGACGGTCTCACGCGTGCTGAACGATCATCCCAACGTGCGCGCCGAGACCCGGGCCCGGGTGCTGGAGGCGATCAACGAGCTCGGCTACCGGCGCAACATGGTCGCCCGCGCCCTGGTCACGAGACACACGCGCACCCTCGGGGTGGTCAGCTTCGACACGACCCTGTACGGACCCGCGAGCACGGTCTACGGGATCGAGCAGGCGGCCAGGGCCGCAGGATACTTCGTCAGCATGGTCAGCCTCAAGACCATCGACACCGCGGGCGTGCGCGACGCGCTCGGCTACCTGGCCGAGCAGTCCGTCGACGGCATAGTGGTGGTCGCGCCGCAGCGCTCGGCCGCCCCCGCGCTGGCCGACGTGCCCACCGACATCCCCGTCGTGGCCGTCGAGGGCAGCCACGCGGGCGAGGTGTCGGTGGTCAGCGTCGACCAGATCGAGGGCGCCCGCCTGGCCACCCGGCACCTGCTCGACCTCGGCCACGAGACGGTGTGGCACGTCGCCGGCCCGTCGGACTGGCTGGAGGCCGACGGGCGGATCGAGGGCTGGAGCGAGGTGCTGACCGCCGAGGGCCGTCCGGTCCCCGAGCTGCTGTCCGGCGACTGGAGCCCGCGTTCCGGCTACGAGGCCGGGCTGCGCCTGGCGGCGACGCCGGGCGTCACCGCGGTCTTCGTCGCCAACGACCAGATGGCGCTCGGGGCGCTGCGGGCCTTCGCCGAGCTGGGCGTGCGGGTGCCCGAGCAGATCAGCATCGTGGGGTTCGACGACATCCCCGAGTCCGAGTTCTTCACCCCGCCGCTCACCACGATCAGGCAGGACTTCGGAGCGGTCGGCAAGTACAGCATCGAGGTCCTGCTCAGGCAGATGGAGGCGGGAGCGGAATGGTCCCACGAGCGACACGTCGTCCCGCCGCGGTTCGTGGCCAGGGCCAGCACCGCGCCGTTCCGCGCCTAGGTCCGCGTACCGTGGTGGTGCCGTGTTCGAGGTCGCGTCCGGGTCCGGGCGCCGTTCCCGGCTCGGGTCCGCGCCGTCCCGGCGTGCCGTTCCGCGCCTGAACCCCGCGGATCCGGCATGGTCGCCCGTGCCGGACCCCCCGTACCGAGGTCCCAACGTCCCGATGTCCTGGAGATGATGTGAACGCTAACAACGATCGTTACGTGGTCGGTGTCGACTTCGGTACGCTGTCGGGCCGCGCCGTGGTGGTGAGGGTGAGCGACGGCGCCGAGGTGGGCGCCGCCGTGCACGAGTACGCCCACCGGGTGATCGAGGAACGGCTGCCGGGCGCCGCCGTGCGCCTGGGCCCCGACTGGGCGCTGCAGTCGCCGGAGGACTGGCGGGAGGTGCTGCGCCAGGCGGTGCCCAAGGCGGTGGCCGCGGCCGGGATCTCCCCGTCGCAGGTCATCGGCCTGGGGACCGACTTCACCGCCTGCACCGTGCTGCCCGCCACCGCCGACGGCGTCCCGCTGTGCGAGGTCGACGGGCTCGCCGACCGCCCGCACGCGTGGCCGAAGCTGTGGAAGCACCACGCGGCGCAGTCGCACGCCGACCGGATCAACGCCGTCGCCGCCCGCAGGGGAGAGGCGTGGCTGCCCCGCTACGGCGGGAAGATCTCCTCGGAATGGGCGTTCGCCAAGGGCCTTCAGGTGCTGGAGGAGGACCCGGAGGTCTACGGCCGCGCGGAACGCTGGATCGAGGCCGCCGACTGGATCGTCTGGCAGCTCACCGGCGTGGAGACGCGCAACGTGTGCACGGCCGGGTACAAGGCCATCCGCCAGGAGGGCCGCTACCCCTCCGCGGAGTTCCTCGCCGAGCTCAACCCCGCTTTCACCGGTTTCACCGACAAGCTCGGCGGGGAGCCGTCCCCCCTGGGCGGCCTCGCCGGACGGCTGGACGCCCGCGCCGCCGCGTGGACGAAGCTGCCCGAGGGCATCGCGATCTCGATCGGCAACGTCGACGCCCACGTCACGGCCGCCGCCGCCGACGCCGTGCGGCCCGGCCAGATGGTCGCCATCATGGGCACCTCCACCTGCCACGTCATGTCCTCCGACGCCCTGGCCGAGGTACCCGGCATGTGCGGCGTGGTGCGTGACGGCATCGTGCCCGGCCTGTGGGGGTACGAGGCGGGCCAGTCGGGTGTCGGCGACATCTTCGGCTGGTTCGTCGAGACCTCGGTCCCGGGCTCCTACGAGCGCGAGGCCAAGGAGCGCGGGATCACCGTGCACGACCTCCTCACCGAGCGCGCCGCCGCGCAGCGGGTCGGGCAGCACGGCCTGGTTGCGCTCGACTGGCACAACGGCAACCGCTCGGTGCTGGTCGACCACAACCTCTCCGCCGTGGTCGTCGGCCAGACGCTCGCGACGAAGCCCGAGGACACCTACCGGGCGCTGATCGAGTCCACCGCGTTCGGCGCCCGCACGATCGTGGAGACCTTCGAGAACTCCGGGGTGCCGGTGACCGAGTTCGTCGCCGCGGGGGGCCTGATCAAGAACCACTTCCTGATGCAGGTCTACGCCGACGTGCTGCGCCGCCCGATCTCGGTGATCGGCTCCGAGCAGGGGTGCGCCCTGGGGTCGGCCATCCACGCCGCGGTCGCCGCCGGGGCCTACCCCGACATCACCTCTGCCTCGGCCGCGATGGGCGGGCGCGGCGAGGCCGTCTACGTCCCCGACGCCGGGCGCGCGGACACCTATGACCGGCTGTACGCCGAGTACCGCCGCCTGCACGACCACTTCGCCGGTGGGGAGATGCTGCACGGCCTGCGAGCCCTGCGCAACGAGGCGAGCACACCGGCCGGCGAGAACGAGAAGAGCACGTCGACGAACGAGGAGGACGCGTGACCGGGCGCGAGGAACATCTGAGCGGGCGGGCGCTGCCCCCGCCACCACGCGTGGCCGGGCATCCGGCACCGCGCGTGACCGGGCACCCGGGCTCGTACCGAACGGGGGCGGCCGGATGAGCGCCGTCGTCAGGAAGCTGCGGGAGACGGTCTCCGCGCTCCACCAGGAACTGGTCCGCTACAACCTCGTCGCCTGGACGGCCGGGAACGTCTCCGGCCGGGTCCCCGGCGAGGACCTCTTCGTCATCAAGCCGTCGGGGGTGATGTACGAGAACCTCACCCCGGAGTCGATCGTGGTGTGCGACCTGGACGGTGAGCTGGTCGAGGGCGAGCTGGCGCCGTCCAGCGACACCGCCGCGCACGCGTACGTCTACCGGACGATGCCGCGGGTGGGCGGGGTGGTGCACACCCACTCCACGTACGCCTCCGCCTGGGCGGCGCGGGGCGAGGCCATCCCGTGCGTGCTGACGGCGATGGCCGACGAGTTCGGCGGCGAGATCCCGGTGGGGCCGTTCGCGCTGATCGGCGGGGACGACATCGGCAAGGGAATCGTCGCCACCCTGGAGGGCCACCGCTCCCCGGCGGTCCTGATGCGCAACCACGGCGTCTTCACCATCGGCGCGGACGCCCGCGCCGCCGTCAAGGCGGCGGTGATGTGCGAGGACGTCGCCCGCACCGTGCACGTGGCCCGCCAGCTGGGCGAGCCGCTGCCCATCGCGCAGCCCGACATCGACAGTTTGTACGACCGCTACCAGAACGTCTACGGGCAAAGGAGTCCGCGGTGACCCTCCACGAGCGAGAGATCTGGTTCCTCACCGGAAGCCAGGGCCTGTACGGAGAGGACACGCTGGCCCAGGTGGCGGAGCAGTCCCGGGAGATCGCAGAGCGGCTCGACGAGGCGCTGGCGTTCCGGGTGGTGTGGAAGCCCGTGCTCACCGACGCCGCGTCGATCCGCCGGGTCTGCCTGGAGGCCAACGCCTCGGACGCCTGCGTCGGGGTGATCGCCTGGATGCACACCTTCTCCCCGGCCAAGATGTGGATCGCCGGGCTGGACGCGCTGCGCACGCCGCTGCTGCACCTGCACACCCAGGCCAACGTGGCGCTGCCGTGGAGCTCCATCGACATGGACTTCATGAACCTCAACCAGGCCGCGCACGGCGACCGCGAGTTCGGTTACATCCAGTCCCGGCTGGGCGTGGCCCGCAAGACCGTCGCCGGGCACGTGAGCGACCCGGCGGTGGTGGCGCGCATCGGCGCCTGGGCGCGGGCCGCGGCCGGGCGCGCCGAGCTGGGCTCGCTGCGGCTGGCCCGTTTCGGCGACAACATGCGTGACGTGGCGGTCACCGAGGGCGACAAGGTGGAGGCGCAGCTGCGCTTCGGCGTCTCGGTCAACACCTACGGCGTCAACGACTTGGTCGCCGCCGTCGACGCCGCGGCCGAGGCCGACGTGGACGGTCTGATCTCCGAGTACGAGGACACCTACAAGGTCGCCCCCGAGCTGCGCGCCGGAGGCGAGCGCCACGACTCGCTGCGCTACGCCGCCCGCATCGAGCTGGGGCTGCGCCACTTCCTCACCGAGGGCGGCTTCGGCGCGTTCACCACCAACTTCGAGGACCTCGGCGGGCTGCGGCAGTTGCCGGGGCTGGCGGTGCAGCGGCTGATGGCCGACGGCTACGGCTTCGGCGGCGAGGGAGACTGGAAGACCTCGGTGCTGGTGCGCACCCTGAAGGTGATGGCGCAGGGGCTGGAGGGCGGTACCTCCTTCATGGAGGACTACACCTACCACCTCACCCCCGGCCAGGAGGTCATCCTGGGCGCGCACATGCTGGAGGTCTGCCCGACGATCTCCGCCGGGGTGCCCTCGTGCGAGATCCACCCGCTGAGCATCGGCGGGCGCGAGGACCCCGTCCGGCTGGTCTTCGACGCGGAGCCGGGCCCCGCCGTGGTGGTCGGCCTGTCCGACATGGGGGACCGGTTCAGGCTGGTGGCCAACGAGATCGACGTGGTCGCCCCCGCCGAGCCGCTGCCCAGCCTGCCCGTCGCCCGCGCGGTGTGGAGGCCCCGCCCGAACCTGAGCACCTCCGCCGAGGCGTGGCTGACCGCCGGAGGCCCGCACCACACCGTCCTGTCGTCGGCCCTGACCGCCGAGGAGCTCACCGACCTGTCCGAGATGCTCGGTGTCGAGCTCCTGGTCATCGACGCGGACACCACCGCCCGCCAGTTCGCCAAGGAGATCCGCTGGAACCAGGCCTACTACCACCTGGCGCGCGGTTTCTGATCCGCCGGACCCCGCCCGTCCGCCACCCGTTCCCGCCGGTCTCCGGTGCCCTGCCGCTCGGAGGGGCGCAGGAGGACGTGCCGTCGCAGGCGGCCCGCCGTACGCGGTTCGCCGTGCACGGCTCGTCGTGCGTGGCCTGCCGCACGCGGCTCGTCGCGCACGGCGGGCAGGCGCGCGGCGGGAAGGGCGGTGCCGGCGTGCACGCCGGAGCGCTACGGGCGGATCCGGTGGCCGTCGTCCAGCAGGCGGGAGAGCACGCTGAGGGTGGCCGCGCCCGCCGCGACACCGCTGAGCAGGGAGAGCGGCCAGGGGGACCCGGCCACCAGGGCGAGCGCGCAGGCCAGTGTCGCGATCACCGCTGTGGCGGCCACGACGAGCAGTACAGGTACGGAGAACATCGGCTCACTCCCGCAGTGGGCGCCGCCGGGGTTCCGGCGGCACTGTGGCCGAGTGCCGGTTCGGGTCGAACCGGTACTCGCCCCAGTACGTCCTGCCCATCCTGAGCGCGGTAATCATGAACCGATCGAATCCGTGCTCATCCTGATATGTCCTGGCCCATCCTGGGCGCGGTGAGCACGAACCGGGCGAGTCGGTAATCGTCCCGCCGGCCCTGGCGCGTCCCGCCGGTCCTGGGCGCGGTGAGCACGAACCGGGCGTGCCGCGACCGGCGGCCGGGCGGGGCGGTGCGGGGGAGCGGACTCGATCGGTCCGCGGAGAGCGGCGGATGGAGCCTGGACGCGGTGTTCCTCATGAGCCGCCGACCGTGCGGTCCGGGACCGCACGGTCGTGACGGATCATGAAATCCCCTGTCAACCGTTTCCTCGCCACCCGCCGACGCCCGCCCCGCCCCACCCGGCTCGTTCCCGGACCGTCATCGGGCCCGCATCCCACCGGAACTCCCGGCCCCCGAACACCGGCCGGCTCTCCGGCCCGCCGACGAGTCCGCCCATGACCCCGGTGTCCGGCACCCCGTCCGGCCCGGTGCCCGGAGACGGCCCCGCTCCTCACCCACCCCCTGGGCGAAGGAGCGCCGACGAACGGACCCGGGAAGATGGATTCCCCGCCTCGGCTTTCCTTTCGGCTTCCCTTTCCGTTTCTTCCTCTCCCGCCCGACGGGCGGAGCCGGCGCGAAAGCGCGTGGTTCTTTCGCCGAAACCGCATGGTGCTTTTGCCGAAACTATGGCAGACGGGTATGAGCCGCGGTTGCCCGTCAGCGCACGATACTTGCCCGTCCGCGCACGGTCGGCTCGGCACCCGTTTCGCCCGCCGCCCGCGCGGTTCGCCGTCCGGCCGTCCGGGTTGGGACGGGGCGCCGATGTGCACTGCCCTGCCGGGAGGGCAGGGAACGCCGGTCACATCCGGGTGTCGTTCGTGTGAAATTCGGTGAACATGGCCATTGGGGCTTATCTTCTATTTGCCTATTCACCTGGCTGAACATGGGTTTCATGTGTGAACAAACATCGGTCTATTGTTCACTAAACTCAGGTCTGATAGAACAAACGGCACATGTAGGTCGGGTGGGCCGTCAGTGCTGCGATCCGCCCACCTCGCGGCCTATCCCTCATGGCCCCTGGAGGACTGCGATGCCCGGTTTGCCTCACCCCCACGGCCCGGTGTCCCCCGCGCTGCCCCGTCGCTCGATCCTGCGACTCGGGGGTGGGGTCGCCCTTCTCTTCGCGACCGGGTGCGCCGCGGGCACCAAGGCGGGTGGCTCGGACACCCCGGCGGCGAGCGCGGCCCCCGGCGGGAGCGGCGCCCCGGCCGCCTCGGCGCTGCGGATCGCGGTGGGCAGCTACCTGAGCAGCTGGGACCAGGACTTCGTCGGGTTCGACCTGACCGCGCTGATGCTCTACAAGAACGTCTTCCCCTACATGGTCGACTACGGGGTCACCTCGGTCGACGGCGGCCGGATCCTCGACACCGAGGCCATCGTCCCGGCCTTCGCCGAGTCCTTCGAGCCCGACGCCGACAACAAGGTCTGGACCCTCAAGCTGCGCAAGGGCGTGAAGTTCGCCAGCGGCAACGAGATGACCGCCAGGGACGTCAAGTGGTCCAAGGACCGCGCCTTCGCCGCGAAGGCCAACGTCGCCGGGATCTACCGGCTGATCGGGCTCACCGAGGCCGACCAGGTCCAGGTGGTCGACGACCACACCGTGACGTTCACCCAGGCGTTCCCCAGCGCCCTCACCCGGCAGATCCAGGCCATCTCGCTGTACGTCTTCGACTCCGAGGAGGCCAGGAAGCACGCCACCGACGACGACCCCTGGGCCAAGGAGTGGTTCGCCAAGAACCCCCCGAGCGGCGGCTACTTCAACGTCGCCAAGGCGGTCCAGGGCCAGGAGATCCTGCTCACCGCCAACACCGGCTACCCCGGCCCCGACGGCGCCAAGAGCCCCGAGGTCAGGCTCACCGTGGTGCCCGCCGCCGCCAACCAGCGCCTCCAGCTGCAGAACGGCGACATCGACATCGCCTTCGGGATCGGCCGGCGCGACATCAAGGACCTCAGGACCACCCCGGGCATCAAGGTCATCTCCGCGCCGAGCAACAGCCAGGTCGCCATCCAGATGTCGGTGACCACCGCGCCCTTCGACGACCTCGCCGTACGCAAGGCGCTCGCCCACGCCGTCCCGTACGAGCAGATCATCGCCAACGTCTACGGCGGCGACGCGCGGCCCGCCAGGAGCGTCGTCCCGCTGGACATGCCCGGCTACTCCGAGACCGGCTATCCCTACACCTACGACGTCGCCAAGGCCAAGGAGACGCTGGCCGGGGCGGGCAGGACCTCGGTCGCCTCCGAGCTGGTCTTCCAGACCGACAGCGAGGAGCAGCAGCAGATCGCCGTCCTGGTGCAGAGCGAGGCCAGGAAGGCGGGCATCGAGCTGAGGCTCACCCCGCTCGACCCCGCCACGCTCGCCGGGCGCAGGGAGAAGAAGAACATCCCGCTGCAGGTCACCGTGGGCCAGCTCTGGGTCAACGACGTGGAGTACATGCTCGGGACCAGCTTCACCAAGGGCGCCGGCCTCAACTACTCCAACTACGTCAACGACGAGATCGAGAAGATCTTCGAGGATTCCCACACCGTCGTCGACGAGGCCGAGCGCGCCAAGCTCTGGCTGCGCGTGCAGGAGATCCTGGCCGGGGACGTGCCCTGGGTCGTCGTCTGCCAGCCCGACTTCAACCTCCCCGTCAGGGAGGCGGTGGCGGGCTGGGTCCAGCCGATGGACGGCCTGGCCCGGCTGCGCCACCTGAGCGTCGCCGGGTAGTCCGTGCGCATCCTCCGGTTCCTTCTCGGACGGCTGCTCCAGCTCGTCCCGGTGCTCCTCGGGGTGGTCGTCCTGACCTTCCTCCTCGTCAGGGTCCTGCCGGGCGACCCGATCCGCACCATCCTCGGCCCCAACGCCACGGAGGCCGACGCCGCCGCCGCGCGGGCCAGGTTCGGGCTGGACCAGCCGCTGTGGCGGCAGTTCCTCGACTACGCCGGCGGGCTGTTCACCGGTGACCTCGGCACCTCCATCCAGAGCGGTGCCCCGGTGGGCTCGGAGATGGCCGTGCGCGTCGGGCCGACCATGGAGCTCGTGGTGATCGCGCTGGTCGTGGCGCTGGTGCTGGCGACGGTGCTCGGCATCTGGTCGGCGCGCAACGCCGGCCGGTTCGGCGACCACACCGTCCGCGTCGCGGCGCTCGTCGGCAACTCGGTGCCGGAGTTCTGGCTCGGCCTGGTGCTGGTCCTCGTCGGTTACAGCGTGCTGGGCTGGTTCCCCGCGCCCAGCGGCCGGGTGGACCCCGACACCGACCTCAGCCTCATCACCGGCGCCGACCTGCTCGACGCGGCGCTGACGGCCAACGGCCCCGCGTTCGTCTCGGCGCTGGAGCACCTCGTGCTGCCGGTGGCCACGATGGTGATCGTCATCGTCGCGCCGCTGCTGCGCAGCGTCCGGGCCTCCGCGCTGGAGGTGCTCGCCTCCGAGGCGTACGCGGCCGCCGCCGCGCACGGCCTCGGGAACCGGCTGCTGCTGCGCGGCTACCTGGTACGGGCCACGCTGGTGCGCCTCCCCACGCTGGCGGCCCTGGTGTTCGGCTTCTCCATCGGCTCGACGGTCCTCGTGGAGTACGTCTTCTCCTGGCAGGGCTTCGGGCAGTGGGCGCTGCGCGGCCTGCTCTACCGGGACTACCCGGTGGTGCAGGCGTCGGTGCTCGTGATCGCGCTGTTCTACGTGGTGGTGTTCCTCGTCGCCGACGTCGTCCACGCGGTCCTCGACCCGAGAGTGAGGATCTGATGCCGGACGCCGAACACGCCCCCGAGGCCGGACGCGTTCCCGAGGCCGGACGCGTACGGAAGCCCGGTGACGCGCGTGCCCCGAAGGCCGGACGCGTCCGGGAGAACGGCGGGGACCGGCGCTTCGCGTCGTCCCTGATCGCGGCCGGTTACGCGATCCTGGTCCTGGTCGCCGTGGCGGTCGTGTTCGCGCCGCTGCTGACCGCGTGGGGCCCCGAGGAGATCGACCCCCTCGCCTCCCTCGCCCCGCCGGGCGGCGCCCACCTCCTGGGCACCGACCTCAACGGCATGGACGTGTGGAGCCGGGTCCTGCACGCCGCCAGGCTCGACGTCGGCATCGCGGTCGCCGCGGTCGCCCTGGCCGTGGTCGCGGGCGGTTTCGTCGGCCTGGTCGCCGGATACCGGGGCGGCCGGCCGGACGACGCGCTGATGCGGGTGCTCGACGTCCTCCAGGCGTTCCCCACCTTCATCCTGGCCCTCGCGGTGGCCGCGCTGCTCGGCGGCGGGACCGCCAACCTGGTGGCGGTGATCGCGCTGGTGAACGCGCCCGCGTACGCCCGGCTGGTGCGGGCCGAGGTGCGCTCCGTCAGGGAACTGCCCTTCGTGGAGGCGTCCCGCACCTCCGGGGCCTCCTTCTGGGGGGTGCTCTGGCGGCACGTACTGCCCAACAGCCTCACGCCGGTGCGCGTCATCGCCCCGCTGAACTGCGGCTGGGCGATGCTCACGCTGGCCGGGCTGTCCTTCCTCGGGCTCGGCGTGCCGGTGCCCACCGCCGAATGGGGCGCCATGATCAGTCTCGGCACCGGGGACGTCGTCGCCGGCCGGTGGTGGACCTCGGTACCCCCCGGCCTCTTCCTGCTGATCTGCGTCCTGGGCTTCAGCCTCCTCGGCGAGGGCCTGCAGGAACGCGCCGACTCCACGAGGAGGTGACGGACGATGACCCTCCTGTCGATCGAGGACCTCTCCGTCGTGATCCACCGCCCCGGACGCCGGGTCGCCGCGCTGAGCGGGGTGAACCTGAGCGTCGAGCCCGGCGAGGTGGTCGGCCTGGTCGGCGAGAGCGGCGGCGGCAAGAGCATGGTGGCCCGCTCGATCGTGGGCCTGCTGCCCGGCGGCTCCCGTACGGCCGGGCGGGTCCTGTTCGACGGCGCCGACGTGCTGACGATGGGCGCCGCCGAGCTGGAGTCCTTCCGGGGGCGCGGCGCCGCGATCTGCTTCCAGAACCCGCGCGGCGCGCTCAGCCCCACCAGGACCGTCGGCCGCCAGCTCGTCGACCGGCTCGTCACCCACCGGGCGTTGGCACCCGCCCCCGCCAGGGAGGTCGCCGCCGAGCTGTTCGAGTCGGTCGGCATCCGCAGCCCGAGACGCCGCCTGGACGCCTACCCGCACGAGCTCTCCGGCGGCATGGCGCAGCGCGTCATGATCTCGCTGGCCACCGGGTGCGCCCCCGGCCTGCTGATCGCCGACGAGCCCACCACCGGGCTGGACGTGACCCTCGCCAGGGAGATCCTCGACCGCTTCCGGCTCGCCGCGAACGCCGAGCGGCGCGGCGTCCTGCTGATCTCCCACGACCTCGCCTCCATCGCGGAGGTCTGCGACCGCGTCGTGGTGCTCTACGCGGGGACGGTGGTGGAGAGCGGTCCCGGGCCGCAGGTGCTCGGCGAGCCCGCCCACCCCTACACGCGGGCGCTGCTGCGCTCGGTGCCTGACATCGACGGGCGCCCGGTGACGGTCACCCCCGGCGCGATGCCGCTGCTGGCGGAGGCGCCGTCCTCCTGCCCGTTCGCGCCGCGCTGCGCGCACGTGACGGAGTCGTGCACGACGGAGCTTCCGCGCGCCGAGGCCCTGGCCTCCGACTGGAGCGCCGCCTGCCTCCACCCCCGCTCCGGGCCCCTCTCCGAGCCCGACGGCGCGCTTTCCGGAGCGCGGGCGGGCTCGGGAGCGGGGACCGCCCCCGGAGGGGGGACGGGCGCGGAGGTGCTGCGCGTCGAGGACGCGCACGTCCTCTACCGTGCCCGCTTCGGCGGCGGGGGCCACCACGCCCTGCGCGGGGTCAGCCTCCGCGTCGCCGCGGGCGAGACCCTGGGCATCGTCGGGGAGAGCGGCTGCGGCAAGAGCACGCTGGCCAGGCTGATGCTCGGGCTGGTGCCGCCCTCCCGGGGGCGGGTCGAGGTCGCCGGGCGGGTGCTGTCCGAGCTGCGCGGCCGGGAGCTGCGCCGCCTGCGCACCCGCGTCCAGCTGGTCTTCCAGGATCCCGTCGGGTCGCTCAGCCCCCGGCGGACCGTGGCGGACGCGATCGGCGAGCCGCTGCGCGCCGCCGGGGTGCCCGCCTCCGAGCGGGCGTCGCGCGTCGCCCGCGTCCTGGAGCGCATGGAGCTGGACCCGTCGATCCTCGGGCGTCGCCCGCACGAGCTGTCCGGCGGGCAGGCGCAGCGCGCCGGCATCGCCCGCGCGCTCGTCGGCGACCCCGACCTGATCGTCTTCGACGAGCCGACCTCGGCGCTCGACGTCACCGTGCAGGCGCAGATCCTGAAGGTGATCGCCGAGGTGAGCGGCGACCGCTCGCGCGGCACGGTCCTCATCTCCCACGACCTGGCCGTCGTCCGGGGGTTCTGCGACCGTGTCGCGGTCCTCTACCTGGGGCGGATCGTCGAGGAGGGGCCGGTGGAGGAGGTCTTCGGCAACCCGCTGCACCCCTACACCCGGGCACTGCTGGCCGGCGCCCCCAGCCTCGGCGCCGGGTACGGAGGCCCGCGGGTCGAGCTGACCGGGGACCTGGAGGAGGCGGACGCCGCCGCGGGCTGCGCCCTCGCGCCGCGCTGTCCCTTCGCGACCGGCGAGTGCCGGGAGCGGGAGCAGGAGCTCCGCCCGTACGACGCGAGCCTGGTCGCCTGCCGCCGCGCCGCCGAGATCCCCGCGCTGATCGAAAGGTGACACCCGCGATGCCCGACCCCAAGCACCTCCGGCTGGCCGTCGACATCGGCGGCACCTTCGTCGACGCGATGGAGCTGGACACACGCACCCACGAGGTGCGCTTCAGGAAGGCCTCGACCACCCCGTCCCGTCCCTGGGAGGGCGTGCTCGACGCGGTCGCCGCGCTCGGCACCGACCTGTCGCGGGTGGAGCTGTTCATCCACGGCACCACCCTCGGACTCAACGCCGTCCTGGAGCGGCGCGGCGAGCCCACCGGGATTCTCACCAACGACGGCTTTCGCGACATCTTCCTGATCGGCAGGGGCAACGTGCCCGCCGACCACATGTACGACTTCCAGTACGAGCGACCCGAGAGCCTCGTGCGGCGCCGCCACACCGCCGGGGTGCGGGGACGCCTCGACCACCGGGGCCGGGTGGTCGAGGAGCTCGACGCCGCCGGGGTGAGGGAGGCCGCCCGGGTCCTCGTCGAGGAGCGGGGCGTGGTGTCGATCGCCGTCTGCTTCCTGCACTCCTTCCTCGACCCCTCCCACGAACGGGAGGCCGCCCGGATCATCCGCGAGGCGTACCCGGACGTGACGGTCTCGGTCTCCACCGACATCGTCAGGGAGTACCGCGAGTACGAGCGGACCAGCACGACCGTCCTCGACGCCTACATCCGGCCGATCTTCGAGAGGTACGTGGACCGGCTGGAGCACGGGCTGGCCGAGCGCGGGTTCGGCGGACGATTCCTGATCATGAGGTCCGGCGGCGGTTCCATGACGTCGACCGTGGCCAAGACCTCCCCGACGCACACCGTGCTGTCGGGCCCGGCGGGCGGCATCGTGGGCGCGGCGCACATCGCCGCCGCCCTCGGTCGCCGGGACCTTCTGACCTTCGACATCGGCGGTACCTCCCTGGACGCGTGCGTCATCGAGCACGGGTCCCCGGTGGCCGCCTACGAGGCGCAGCTGGAGCACTTCCCGCTGCTGATCCCCACGTACGACATCCGCACGATCGGCGCCGGAGGGGGCTCGATCGCGTGGCTGGAGCGGGGATTGCTGAAGGTGGGGCCGCAGAGCGCGGGTGCCGACCCCGGCCCGGTGTGTTACGGCCGGGGCGGCACCCGCCCCACTGTCACGGACGCGGCGGTCGTCCTCGGCTACGTGGACCCGGACCGCTTCCTGGCCGGGGCGATGGAGCTGCGGGCCGACGCCGCCCGCGCGGCGCTCGACGAGCAGGTGGCCGGGCCGCTCGGGCTCGGCCCGGAGGCCGCGGCGGCGGGCGTCTTCGACGTGCTGCTGGCCAGGACCGTCGGCGCGGTCCGGCAGATCACGGTCGAGCGGGGACACGACCCCCGCGGCTTCTCGCTGCTCGCGTTCGGCGGGGCCGGGCCGCTGCTCGCCCCGCTGCTCGCGGCGGAGATGGGCATCGGCGAGGTCATCGTGCCGTTCGCCCCGGCGGGCTTCTCCGCCTGGGGCATGCTCAGCGCCGACATCGTCGACGACTTCTCCCGTACGGTGACGGCCACCCTGGACGACGCCGACCTCGACGGGCTGGAGACGGTGTTCAAGGGCGTCGAGGCCGAGGCGGTCGCCTCCCTGGAGGCGCAGCGGGTCCCGGCCGACCGGATGGTCCTCGAGCGCCGGTTCGAGCTGCGCTACCTGGGACAGGAGCACTCGCTCGTCGTCACCGCGGGCCGCGACCTCGACCGGGACGCGATCAGGCGGGCGTTCGAGGAGACCCACGCGGCGCGGTACGGGCACGCGATGGACAACCGGGTGCAGATCCTCAACCTGCGGGTGCGCGGCGTCGGCCGTGCCGACAGGCCCGAGCTGGTGATGCGCCCGCCGGGCGACGGCGACGCTGGCCGGGCACTGCTCTCTCGCAGGGACGCCTACGACTTCGGCACCCGCGCCACGGCCTCGTTCGCCGTCTACGACCGCGCGCTGCTGGAACCGGGCGACGCGTTCGACGGGCCCGCCCTGATCGACGAGGGCACCTCGACCACCGTGGTCCCCTCGGGACAGCGGGTCGAGGTCGAGGAGCACGGCTACCTGCTGGTACGGCTTGTGGAGGCGGCGTCATGACGGAACGGCTGGATGGAGGACGCCCGGACGGCGGGCGGCTGGACGGTGCTCGGCTGGACGGCGGGCGACCGGATGGCGCTCGGTTGGACGGTGCTCGGCCGGATGGCGCTCGGCTGGACGGCGCGACCGCCGAGGTGGTGCGCAGCTACCTGCTCGCGGCGGCGGAGGAGATGCGGGCCACGCTGATCCGCACGTCGTTCAACCCGGTCATCTACGAGGTCCACGACTTCGGGATGTCGATGTACGACGCGGACCTGCGGCTGATCGCCGAGGCCACCGGGCTCACCTTCTTCCTCGGCGCCAACGACTTCTCACTGCGCAAGGGCGTGGAGTACGTGGGGCGGGAGAACCTGCGCCCGGGTGATGTGGTGTTGCTGAACTACCCGTACTGGAACGCGGCGCATTCCTACGACGCGACGCTGTTCTGCCCGGTGTTCGTGGGTGTGGACCTGGTGGGTTTCCTGTGCGTGCGGGCTCACTGGATGGATCTGGGGGCGAAGGATCCGGGGTACGTGCTGGATTCCACGGACATGCATCAGGAGGGGATCATCTTTCCGGGGACGAAGGTGTTCTCGGGAGGTGTGCCGAATCGGGAGATCATCGAGTTGATCCGGTTCAATTCGCGGATGCCGGATCTGGTGATCGGTGATCTGAACGCGCAGGTCGCCGCGCTGCGCACCGGCGAACGCCGGTTCCTGGAGATCCTGGAGAAGTTCGGCCGGCCGACCGTGGACGCCGCGGTCCGGCGGATGGTCGAGGACGGCGAGGCGCGCACCCGCGCCGCCCTCGCCGAGCTGCCGCAGGGCTCGTGGACGGCGGTCGACTGGCTGGACGACGACGGGATCACCGAGGACCCGGTGCGCATGCAGGTCACCGTCACCATCGCCGACGGCACCTTCACCGTCGACTTCGCCGGCTCCTCGCCCGCCACGCCCGGTCCCGTCAACATGCCGTTCGGCGCGACCATCGCGATCTGCAAGGTCGTCCTCAAGGCGCTCACCTCGCCCGACGAGCCGTCCAACTTCGGCACGACCGTCCCCCTGGAGGTGCGGGCCGAGCCGGGCACGCTCTTCCACGCCGTCTACCCGCAGCCGACCTTCACCCTCTGGACCGGCATCGTCGCGGTCGAGCTCATCCTGAAGGCGCTGGCGCAGGGGATGCCGGACCGGCTGCCGGCCTCCTCGGGGGGTGACGTGCCGGGGTTCATGATGGTCGGGGTCCATCCGGAGACCGGGCAGATGTTCGCGGTCAGCAACAACGACCCGGTCGGCTGGGGCGCCACCCCCTCCCACGACGGCATGAACGCCGCCACCCACGTCTCGGGCAGCACGGGACGCATCACCCCGATCGAGGTCCTGGAGGCCAGGACGGGGATGTTCTTCGAGCGGGTGGAGATGCGGGAGGACTCCGGGGGCGCGGGGCGGTTCCGGGGCGGGGTCGGGCTGCGGCGTGACATCCGTTTCGTCGTGCCGGGGGAGTTCCTGTCGGTGATCAAGAAGACGCGGTCGCGGCCGTGGGCGCTGGAGGGCGGGCTGGAGCCCGAGCCCAACCAGGTGGTGGTCTTTCCCGGTACCGAGCGCGAGCGGCGGGTGAGCACGAAGCGGACCCGGGTGGAGATCGGCGACCGGGTCACGTTGCTGACGGCCGGAGGCGGCGGGCACGGCGATCCGCGCGAGCGCGATCCGGAGCTCGTCCGCCGCGACGTCGCCGAGGGCTACGTCTCACCCGAAGCCGCCCGCCGCATCTACGGGATCGGGACGACCCGATGAACGACCCGATGAACGACCCGATGAACGACGCGGCCAACGACGCGGCCAACGACGTGGTCCTCGTCAACTGCACCGTCACCGACGCCCGCGCCGGCGGTGTTCCCGGTGCGGTCCCGGGAAGCCGTACGGCGAAGGTCGCGGCCTCCGGCGGCGCGGGCGTGCCGCCGGAGGCCGGGGCGGCGGGCGGCGGGGGGCGGATCGCCGACGCGGCGGTGTGGATCCGGGGCGAGCGGATCGCGGCCGTGGGTCCCCGCGAGCGGATCCTGGAGCGGACGGGCGACGCTCACCCGATCGACCTCGACGGCGCGTACGTCACCCCCGGCCTGGTCAACATGCACACCCACCTGTCCCTGTCGCTCCCCGGGCAGGGAGGCGACAGCGTGAAGAACATGACGGCGCACGAGCTCGCCCTCTACATGGCCGACGGCGCCCGGCGCACCTTGCACTGCGGGGTCACCACGGTGCGGTGCGTGGCCGAGAAGGACCACGCCGACTTCGCGCTGCGCCGGGCGATCGAGTCGGGACGGGCGATCGGCCCGCGCATCTTCACCGCCGGTCGCGCGCTGGTCTGCACCGGCGGCCACGGGCACGAGGGGAGCGAGACCCTGGAGTGCGACGGCGCCGACGGGTTCCGGCGCGGGGTGCGCAGCCAGGTCAAGGCGGGCGCCGACCTCATCAAGATCATGATCTCGGGCGGGATCTCCGGGGAGCACGAGAGGATCGACACCCCGCAGCTGTTCTCCGACGAGATGGCGGCGGCGCTGCAGACCGCGCACGCCTGGGGCCGCAAGGTCACCGCGCACGCGGGTCCGGCGGCGGTGATCGCCGAGGCCGTCGAGCTGGGCCTCGACTGCGTGGAGCACGGCTACCAGCTCACCCCCGAGGTCGCGAAGAGGATGGCCGAACGCGGTACGTCCCTGGTGCCGACGCTGCTCGTCACCCGCTGCAAGGAGTTCTTCGACGAGCTCGGGGTGCCGGAGTGGATGCAGTGCCGCTCGCTCGGCGCCGGGCCCCGGCACCTGGAGAGCTACGCGATGGCCCTCGACGCGGGGGTGGACGTCCTGCTGGGCAGCGACATGCCGCCGTTCTGGGACTTCGAGGGGACAAACGCTTCGGTACGCGAGCTGGAGTGCATGTCCGAGGGCGGCCTCGGCCCGGTGGCGGCGCTCCACGCCGGCACGCTCGGCCCGATGCGCTGGCTCGGCGCCGACGCCGACCTCGGCACCGTCGAGGTCGGCAAGTACGCGGACCTCATCGCGATGGACGCGGACCCGCTCGCGGACACCTCGGCCTTCCGCGGGGTCCGCTGGGTGATGAAGGGCGGGCGGGTCGTCCGCGACGACCGGTCGGGATGGGAGAAACCCTGAGCACCGTTTTCCCGGGAGCCGGGGATCTTTCCCGGGATCCGGGGATCGAGGACATCCCGGTGCGGCTCCGGCGGGTGACGCGCCCGGTGACCCAGAGAGCGGCGGAGCGGGTGACCGACGTGCTGCGCCGCGCCGGCGGCGACCAGCTCATCGTGCACCACCACTCCGCCTCGTACGGTCGCGCCTACCTGGGCCTGGCGCGCGGCACCTGGCTCGGCGCGGCGGGCATCGCCCAGCCCAGGCCGCTGACCGTGCTGGCGGAGGCCGCCGAGGTGGTCTAGTACGCCGCACGGTCTCACCGACGACGGCGGCGTGGAGCTGCTGGGCACCGAGGTACTGCCGTGGCTGGACCGTTCTCCGAAGAGTCCGGACCGTTCCCCGAAGGAGGCGGCGACGACGCGGTGACCCAGCGTGAGAGGTGACCCTCCTGGGTGACGCTCCGTCATCTCGAAACCGGATGCCCGGAGAACCTTCCGTCCGCAAAGCGTGCGGCCGGAATCTTCGCGCGCCGCTAATTTCACCTCAGTTCAGTATGGGTGAACATAAGAGGGGAGAAGGAGATGACGTGACGAGTGAGCGCGCCGGAGGCCCGGCGATCGAGGTGTCGTCGTGACCGCCGCGAGGACGGGAGGCCCCGGCGACCTCCGTGACCCGGGCGGTGACCGGAGCCGTGGCCCGGACCGTGGCCCGGACCGTGAGCCGGCCGGTGACCCGCGCCGCGACCTGGGCGGACATGACGGCTCCGGCGGTCCCGGAAGCCCCGGCGAGCGGGAGGCGCTGGCCGCCGACGCCGAGCACGCCGAGCACGCCGAAAAGCCGGTGTGCCGCCGCGCGGAGTTCCTCGTCCCGCCCGCCCCCGCCGCCTGCCGCTACCCCGAGGTCGCCTACTTCGCGGGCAACTCGCTCGGCCTCCAGCCCCGTGCCGCCCGCGCCGCGATCTCCGCCGAGCTGGACGACTGGGCCCTGCACGCGGTCGAGGGGCACCACCGGGCGGCACACCCCTGGCTGCCCTACCACGCCGAGCTGCGCGAGGACGCCGCAGCCCTGGTGGGCGCGTTCCCCGACGAGACCGTGGTGATGAACTCCCTCACGGTCAACCTGCACCTGATGATGGCGACCTTCTACCGTCCGGCGGGGGAGCGCACCCGCATCGTCATCGAGGACCACGCCTTCTCCTCCGACAGCTACGCGGTGCGCAGCCAGGCGGTGCACCACGGCCTCGACCCCGACGAGACGGTGGTCCGCCTGCGCCCCCGCGAGGGCGAGGACTGCCTGCGCACCGAGGACATCACGGGCTACCTGGCCCGCGAGGGGCACCGGGTGGCGCTCGTGCTCCTCGGCGGGGTCAACTACCTGACCGGCGAGTTCCTCGACATCCCGGCCGTCACCGCCGCCGGGCACGCGGCCGGGTGCCTCGTCGGCTGGGACCTCGCGCACGCCGCCGGGAACGTGCCGCTCGCGCTGCACGACTGGGACGTGGACTTCGCGGCCTGGTGCTCGTACAAGTACCTCAACGCCGGTCCTGGCGCGGTCGCCGGCTGCTTCGTGCACCGGCGCCACGTGACCGACCCGGAGCTGCCCCGGCTGGCCGGGTGGTGGAGCACGGAGCAGGCGACCCGCTTCGAGATGCGGCCCGAACTCGTCCCCGTCCCCACCGCCGACGCCTGGCAGATCTCCAACCCGCCGATCCTCGCCATGGCCCCGGTCCGGGTCTCGCTGCGGATGTTCGCCGAGACCGGGATGGCGGCGCTGCGGGAGCGGAGCCTGGCGCTCACCGGCTACCTGGAACGGCTGCTCACCGAGGTGGCCCGTGACCGCCCGCTGGAGATCGTCACGCCCGCCGACCCGGCCAGGCGCGGAGCCCAGCTCTCCCTCCGGGTGACCGGGGGTCTCGACGCCTCCGAGCTGGCCGCCCGGCTGCATGAGGTCCACGGTGTCCTCGCCGACGTGCGGCGCCCGGACGTCATCCGGTTCGCCCCCGTGCCCATGTACTCCACGTTCCACGACTGCTGGCGGGCGGCGGACGCGCTCGCCGGGGAGGTGAGACCGACATGAGTTCACCTGGCGAGGTCGCCGTGGTCGGCGCCGGGCTGGTCGGCTGCCTGACGGCCTGCTATCTGGCCCGCCGAGGCTACGAGGTCACCCTGTACGAGCGCAGGCCCGACCCGCGCGAGGCCGCCCCCGAGCGCGGCCGCTCGATCAACCTGGCGATCTCCGAGCGGGGGATCGACGCGCTGCGCAGGATCGGCCTGGACGAGACCGTGCTGAAGGCCGCGCTGCCGATGCCCGGCCGGATGATGCACGCCCCCGACGGCACGCTCGGCTTCCAGCCGTACAGCGCCGGAGGGCGGCGGGCGATCAACTCCATCGGCCGCTCGGAGCTCAACCGGACCCTGCTGGACGCGGCCCTCGGCATGCCCGGGGTCCGCGCCCTCTTCGAGCACCGGCTCACCGGGCTCGACGTCGACTCGGGCCGGATGGACTTCGACACGCCCGGCGGCCCCGTCACCCGCGCCGCCCCGGTCGTGCTCGCCGCCGACGGCGCCTACAGCGCGGTACGGGGACGGCTGCAGTTCCTGCCCGGCTTCGACTTCAGCCAGGAGTATCTCGACTACGGCTACAAGGAGCTGACGATCCCGGCGCGCGACGGCGGGTTCGCCCTCGACCCGGGCGCGCTGCACATCTGGCCGCGCGGCAAGGCCATGATGATCGCCCTGCCCAACCCGGACAGGTCCTTCACCTGCACGCTGTTCTGGCCCAAGTCGGGTCCGGGCAGCTTCGCGGAGCTGGACACCGCCGAGCGGTTCGAGGAGTTCTTCGCCGCCAACTACGCCGACGCCCGCGCCCTCATGCCCGACCTCGCCGGGGACTACGCCCACAACCCGATCGGGCACCTGGTCACCATGCGGGCCCGCCCCTGGCACGTGCGCGGCACCGCCGGAGCGGTGGTCGGCCTGCTCGGCGACGCGGCCCACGCCATCGTCCCCTTCTACGGCCAGGGCGCCAACTGCGGCTTCGAGGACTGCGTGGAGCTCGACCGCTGCCTGGAGGAGACCGGCGACGACTTCCCCCGGGCCCTCGCCATGTACGGGGCCCGCCGCAAGGAGCACGCCGACACCATCGCCGAGCTCGCGCTGGAGAACTTCGTCGAGATGCGCGACAAGGTCGCCTCCCGCTCGTTCCTGCTGCGCAAGCGCGTCGAGCACGGCCTGGAACGGCTGCTGCCCGGTTTCTACGTCTCCCGCTACGAGCTCGTGTCGTTCAGCACGGTGCCGTACGCCGAGATCCGGCGGCGCATCTCCCGACGGCGCGGGGCGGTCGCCGCCGGGGCGCTCGGCGCGCTGGCCGCGGTCGCGCTGGCGGCCCGCGCCCTGCGCCGTCACTGACCGCTCCCGCGCCGCCGGTGACCGCCCCCGCGCCGTCATCGGCCGGTTCGCGCCGTCACCGGCTCACCCCGCGTCGCCAGGGCCGTCTCCGCCGCCGGGGCCGTCTCCGCCGCCGGGGCCGTCTCCGCCGCCCCGGCGGGTGGAGGTCAGAACAGGCGGGGGGTCACCACGGACACGACCGTGGTGACCCGGTCGGTGTCGTTGAACATGCTGTGCGGGACGGTCGACCTCAGGTGGACGCTGTCGCCCGGGTGCAACCGGTGCTCGACGCCGTCGACCTCGTACAGGAGCTCGCCCTCCAGCACGAAGGCGAACTCCTCCCCGGCGTGGCCGTAGGAGTTCTCGCGCTTGCCGCCGGGCGCGATGTGCACCAGCAGCGGTTCGAGCACCAGGTTCGGGCCCCTGGCCGAGAGCATGCGGTAGGTCTGCTGGCCCGAGATGTACTCGGTGGCGGCCGTCGCCGAGCGGGTGAGCGTGAAGTGGCTCGGCAACTGGGAGACCGGGGCGTGCTCCTCCTCGGTCTCCTCCTCGGGCGGCGCGTCGTTGAAGAACTCCGCCACGCTGCGGTCGAGAGCGGTGGCCACGCTGTTGAGCGCGGTCAGGCCGATGGAGGAGATACCCCTCTCGACCTGCGACAGAAACCCGATCGAGAGCCCGGAGTGAGTGGCGAGACCGCGTAGTGTCAGACCGCGCTCCTTGCGGAACTGCCGCATCCGGGCTCCGACGGCGTCGTGGCGGTCCAGCTCCTCACCGCTGCGACGCTCCGATGTGCCCACCTACGGCTCCCTCCGTCAAGCGGCGTGGCCGCCTGTTCGCTCTAGCTAAACATATTTCATAACAAGAGTCGTCCTGCGTCAAAAAAGGAGTCGGAAATGGCAGACGGTGATGCCCGGCAGCTGTCCGGAGTGCCCTCGGCGCCCTGTGATCCGCCGGAGTTCCTGAGCGATGTCCCCGGTTCCTATCCGTGGCGGGTCCTCCATGAACGGCACCCCGCCCTGATCGAGAAGGTCCGTGCCGCCACGCCGTACGACATCCGGGTGAACCGGGCCCTCGACCTGCTGCTTGAGGAGATCGAGGGGGTCATCGAGCCGCTGGAGGGCTCCGCGCACGACCGCGACCTGTGGGAGAGCTGGGATCGGGGCCACATCGGGCGGCGGTGGGACGACGCGCCGTTCCTGTGGGCGGAGAGTTACTTCTACCGCAAGCTCCTGTCCGCGGTCGGCTACTTCGGACCCGGCGCGTGGCAGGGCGTCGACCCGTTCGAACCCTTCAAGCAGGCCGAGCTGTCCGGCGAGGCCGTCGACGAGGAGTTGCGCGAGCTCGACGCCCTGGCCGCCCTGCCCCCCGCCGAGCTGGCCGAGACGCTGACCCTGAGGGCGCTGTGGGGGAACCGGGCCGACCTCGTGTTCCGGGTCGCGGCCGGCCCCGAGCTCGCCGGGCGCGAATCCGGGCTGGTGGCCGACGACAGCGCGCTCCTGTGGTCGCTGATCGGCGGCGAGGGGGCCGGCGTTCCCGGTGTCTCCGGCCTTCCCGATGTCTCCGGTGTCTCCGGCCTTCCCGGTGTTCCCGCCGGTGTTCCCGGCGCCCTCGGCGTCTCCGGCGTCCCCGATGACGTGGCCGGCCGCGCGGCGGCCGGCCACGGGGGTGTCGCGCGGATCTGTCTCGTCGCCGACAACGCCGGGAGCGAGCTGCTGCCCGACCTCGTCCTGATCGACCACCTGCTGCATGCCCGGGGAACGGACGAGGTCGTCCTGCACGTCAAGCCGCTGCCGTACTACGTGTCCGACGCCACCCCGGCCGACGTCCTGGCCTGCCTGCGGCGCATGTCGGCCGCGGGCGGCGAGGCGGGAGAGGCCGCGGGACGGCTGCGGGCGGCGCTCGGGTCGGGGCGGCTGCTCGTCCGGGCGCACGCCTTCTCCTGCGCGCCCCTGCCCTACCGCGAGATGCCGGTCGGCATGCGGGAGGACTTCGCGTCCGCGTCACTGACGATCATGAAGGGTGACCTGAACTACCGCCGTCTGGTCGGTGACAGGGCCTGGCCGCACACCACCCCGTTCGCCGAGGCCACCGCGTACTTCCCCGGTCCGGTCGCGGCGCTGCGCACCCTGAAGTCGGAGGTCGCGGTCGGTCTGGACGGCGAGGTGGTCAAGGCCCTGGAGGCCACCGGCCGCCCCTGGCTGACCACCGGCGCCCACGGGCTCATCCAGGTAAGGCCGTGACCGCCGTGGTCGGCCGCCGGGTAAGGCCGACCGCGGTCAGCCGCCGGACTGGGGGACGATCGGGCCCTCGCTCGCCTGGACGAGGACGAAGCCCTCTCCCTGGAACGCGAGCTGCAGGGCCTCGCCGCTGCCTCGCCCGATCAGCGCCCCCGCCTTCATCGTGCGGTTGACGCCCACGTGCAACCCCGCGCTCCAGCACACCGCGGACTGGCCGTCGGCGAAGGTCGGCGCCTGGGACGCGTCGAGGAGCACGGGGGCGCCGTGCGCGGTGACCGCCACCCAGCCGGTGCCCCTGAGCGTGGTGTTGAACAGGCCGCCGGCGGCGACGCCCGCGCCCTGGACGCGCTGGATGTCCCAGGTGAGCTGCGGGTCGAAGGCCAGCAGGTTGGTGCCGTTGACGGTGAGCGCCTCGTCCTCCAGGTAGAACAGGTGCACGTCGGTGGCGTTGTCGGCGAAGAAGATCACGCCCTGCCCGCGGACCCGCATCAGCGGCGCGCCCTCCCCGCTGACCATCTTCTTCAGGAAGCGGCCGACGCTCCCCGCGCCCTCGTAGTCGAAGTCCATCTGCCCCTGGAAGGCGACCATCGCCCCCTGCCGGGCCAGCACCTCCCCGCCCAGCCGCACCCGCAGCATCTTGGCGTTCTGCAGGGCGAAATGGTCGGGGAGCCGGTCCTGGTCGAGGTTTCCGAAGAATGAGCTACGCACGGGAGATGCCTCTCAGCGTCGGGGACGTCACACGGTGGACGCCGCATGGTGAATGACGAATCCGGCCGCGGGGGAGTTCCCGCCCGCCGTCCCGGGGCGCGCTCAGTGGCTGCGCTTGAGCATCGCGTCCGCGAGCGCGTCGGCGGCCTCGCCGAGCCGGCGGCCCACCGCGTCGAGCCGCGACAGCAGCTCGCGCCTGCGCAGGGTGTCCATGTCCAGCGGCCCGGCGAACAGCTCGGCGAGCCGGGCCTGGTAGAGCTGGCGGACGCGGCTGCACGCCTTGCGCGTGGCCAGCACGGCCACGGTGACCGAGGCCGGGGCGTCGATCATCTTCAGCACGGCGCCCTCCAGCTCGTCGAGGCCGTCGATCACCGCCTGCAGCGGTTCGGCCGCGAACCGCAGGTCCTCCGGCCCGAACAGGTCGATCTCGCGCACGTGGTCGCGCAGCTGGTCCAGCACGTCGTCGATCGAGCGGGAGAGCCTGAACAGGTCCTCCCTGTCGATCGGGGTCGCCAGCACCCGTCGCAGGAGCCGTACCAGCTCGGCCCTGGCCTCGTCCCCCTCGTGCTCCACGTCGGCCATCCGGGCACGCGCCGCCGACCGCTCGACCTCGCCGGACGCGACCGAGCGGGCCAGCTCGGCCCCCGCCCGCGCGATGGCGACCTGGTCCCGTACCAGCCCGACGATCCGCCGCCCCGACCGGCCGCGCAGGTCGTCCCAGGCGCGCGCGAACCTCCGGGTCCGGCCCTTGGCGCGTTTCACATCAGTCTCAGCGCGAGACCGCCGAGACAGCCCAGCGCCATCGACGACGGCAGCGTGACCAGCCACGCCGTACCCACGTTCACGACACCCTGCCATCGCACTCTCCTCGCTCCCTCGCTCGTCGCGGCGCCGACCACCCCTGCGGTGATCGACTGGGTCATGCTCACCGGGCTTCCCAGGGCCGAACTGCCGAGGACGGCGCCGGTGGCCGCGGTCTCGGCGGAGACGATGTGCAGCGGGCGGGTGATGACCACCCCTCGGCCCAGCCGGCCTCCGACGCGGCTCAGGCTCGCCAGGGCGCCGGTGAGGAAGATCGCCACCAGGGCGGCCATCCACACCGGCGGGACCTCGACGGGCCCCACCCCGCCGAGCCCGTCACGGCTCACCCCGATCGCCACGCTCACCACCGCGATCATCTTCTGGCCGTCGTTCACCGCGTACGCCACGCACTGGGCCGAGTAGGCGAGCAGGTGGGTGGTGAACACCAGCCTCGGCATGCGGCGGTAGGACGGCACGCGGTGCGACACGGCCCCCAGCAGGTAGCCCAGGGCCAGCCCGGCCAGGGGCGCGCCGGCCCCGATCGCCAGGACGGTGCCCAGGTCCCGCCACGACACGGGGAGCCCGGCGCCGAGTCCCGCGCCGCTGATGCCGCCGATCACCGCGAGGGTCAGGCTGGTCGGCAGGCCCCTGCCGGTCAGCACCGCGACCACCGCCACCGCGATCACCACTCCCACCAGGAACGCCGCCGCGCCGCCGCTCGTCCCGAGCCCGGCCAGCCGCTCGGTGAACGTGCGCGCGACCGCGACCCCCAGCAGGTACGGGACGGCGAAGAGCACGGACACCAGGAGCACGGCGACCGCCCAGCCGGGGGAGCGGGGGAACCTGAGCCCGAGGCCGATGATGGTGGCGCCGTCGTTGGCCCCGCTGGCCAGCACGAAGAGGATCGCCACGACGGCGAACGCCAGGGTCCATCCCATCAGCGGCGGGACCGCCGGTCGCGCCCCGCGCCCCCGCGGCACTCGCGCGCCGGGTGGCTCGCCGTCACGCCTCCCCCTCGCCCCGGGCGGCGCGGGCGGCGTGGATGGTGTGGGCGTACGAGGCGCGGGCGGCGCGGGCGCACGGGACACCGGTGTCGCGGAGGCGACGGCCGGTCGGTCCTCGGAGACGGCGCAGGGGGCCGGGAAAGCGCCCGTGACCACGGCTCGGGGAGCTCACACGCATTTATGACCCTTCATTTGGAAAGCTTCAGTTTTAGGTTAACAGAAGGTAAACAATCGGGGAATTGCCGCTGACGTACAGATGACATCCCGGGTTCGCCGTCGCGGGGCCGGGCGGGAGCGCCGATCGGGAGCGCCGGGCGGGACGCGCGGGGGCGGGCCTCGCCGCGAGCGGCCGGGAGGGAGGTTGTTACGATCGGCCGGTGCCCGACCGGGGAGGTGGAGGGTGGGCGAGCGCCCGTACGTGCTGCTGAGCTGCGCGATGTCCGTTGACGGATACATCGACGACGGCACGCCGCACCGGCTCCTGCTCTCCAACGACGAGGACTTCGACCGGGTCGACGCGGTCCGCGCCACCTGCGACGCGATCCTGGTCGGGGCGGGCACCGTCCGCCGCGACGACCCCCGGCTCCTGGTCAGGTCACCGGAGCGCGGGCGGGAGCGGGCCGCGCGCGGCCTGCCGCCGTCTCCGGCGAAGGTGACGCTGACCGCCACCGGGGACCTCGACCCGAACGCCGCCTTCTTCACCGCCGGCGACGCGGAGAAGATCGTGTACGCCGCGCCGGCGGCCGTGGCGAAGCTCGCCGGCCGTCTCGGCGGGGCCGCCGAGGTGGTCGACGCCGGCGCCCCTGGTGACGGCGGTGACGGCGGCGGTACGGTCGATCTCGGCCGCGTCCTGTCGGACCTGCGCGGGCGGGGAGTGCGCCGCCTGATGGTCGAGGGCGGCACCTCCGTCCACACGCGCTTCCTGCGGGAGGACCTCGTGGACGAGCTCCACCTCGTCGTCGCCCCGTTCTTCGTCGGCGACCCCGCCGCCCCGCGTTTCGTGCTGGGCGGGGACTTCCCCCGCGACCGCCGCCGCAGAATGGACCTGGCGGAGGTCCGCAAGATGGGCGACGTCACCCTCCTGCGCTACCGGCTGGCCTGACATGCCGTTCACGGGGGAAGCCGGGATGAACGACCACGACTGGCTGGAGCTGGCGTGCGACCTGGCGAGGTCGTGCCCGCCCTCGGAGACGGCCTTCTCGGTCGGCGCCGTGGTCGTCTCCGCCGACGGCGAGGAGATCTCCCGGGGCTACTCGCGGGAGGGCGGCGATCCCCACGTCCACGCGGAGGAGTCGGCGCTCGGCAAGGTCTCCCCGGACGACCCCCGGCTGGCCGGTGCCACGGTCTACAGCAGCCTGGAGCCGTGCAGCGCGCGCAGGTCGCGCCCCAGGACCTGCACCCGCCTGATCCTGGACGCCGGCGTCCGGCGCGTGGTGATGGCCTGGCGCGAGCCGCTGGTCTTCGTCGACTGCCACGGGGCCGAGGAACTCGCGGCGGCCGGGGTGACCGTGGTGGAGATCCCCGACCTGGCGGGCCGTGCCCGCGAGCCCAACGCCCACCTCCTCCCCGGCTGACCGGCTCCTGGGCGTCCCGTCCCGTACGGACCCCCGATCCCGTGCCGGCCCCGAGCCCTGGTTTCCCGGCCGTCCGGTCCTCGGGGCCGTCCGGCCGTCAGAGGGCGTCCGGTTCCGTTCGGGAGCGATCTGTCCCCCGAGGGTGTTAGGTCCCGTTTGGGAGATATCTGTCCCACGAAGGCGTCAGGTCCCGTTTAGGGCGATATGTCTCGCGGGGCGGTTCGCCGTCGCGGTGAACCGCCCCGTTACCCGGTCGAAGAGCCAGATAATCCTGGGAACGATTACTTATAGTGATAAAAGTAACCGCATAAGCCTCTCAACTGCGCTTATATACGATTTTTCGGTTTGTGTGGCCGCTCCGCTCGGTAGTCATTAGATATCGAACGAGAGGCCGAGCACCATGAGATTTCTCGGAAAAAACGTGATATTTCATGATCCGTCGGCCGCCCTCGTGGTCCGCGGGGAGACCACCGCCGTGGACCGACGCGGGGAGCGGTGATGACCGGCACCGTTCTCGTCGCCCGCATGGACAACGCGGGTGACGTCCTGCTGGCGGGTCCCGCGATCCGCGCGGTGGCCGCGAGCGCGCGGGAGGTCGTGCTGCTGACCGGGCCGTACGGCCGGGCCGCCGCCGAGCTGCTGCCCGGGGTGTCGCGGGTGGTGGAGTGGCGCACGCCGTGGATCGACCCCGCCGCGCCGCCCATGACCGGCCCGCACGTCCTGAGGCTGCTGCGGATCGTCCGGGACGTGGCCCCCGAGCAGGCGCTGATCCTCACCTCGCACCACCAGTCGCCGTTGCCGCTGGCTCTGCTGTTCAGGCTCGCGGGTGCGTTGAGGATCGCCGCGATCTCCGCCGACTACCCGGGCTCGCTGCTCGACGTGCGGCACATCGTCGACGAGGACGTGGACGTTCCGGAGCCCGAGCGCATGCTCGGGCTGGCCGGTGCCGCGGGATTCGAACTCCCCAAGGGAGACCCGGGCAACCTCGCCGTACGACGCCCGCTGCCCGACGTCGGCCACCTCACCGGGCCGTCCGGCTACGTGGTCCTGCACCCCGGGGTGTCGGCCCCGGCCAGGGCGTGGCCGGAGGAGAGCTGGTCACGCGCGGTCCACGACCTGGTCCGCTCGGGCCGCAGGGTCGTCGTGACCGGTGGCCAGGACGAGCGGGCGCTCACCGCGCGGATCGCCTCCGGCGTCGGGCAGCACGGCCTGTCGCCCGGCCCCCTCTTCGCGGGCGGCTGGATGGGCGGTGGTCCCGTCCGCCTGCGCGGCTGGGAGGAGGCCGACGAGCCCGCCTTCACCGAGGGCTGGGTCGACGGGCAGTCCGTCGCGACGGGCGGCCGGGGTCCGGCCGACCCCTCGGCCCCACGCGGCGCGCGGCCGGGCGGATACCCGGGAAGGTCCGTCGTCGACCTGGGCGGCAGGACGACCTTTCCCGAGCTCGCCGCGGTGCTCGAGGGAGCGTGCGCGGTGGTCGTCGCCGACGCCGGTCCCGCGCACCTCGCGGCCGCGGTCGGCACGCCGGTCGTCAGCCTGTTCGCCCCCGTGGTACCCGCCGGACGCTGGGCGCCGTACGGGGTGCCGACCGTGGTCCTCGGCGACCAGCGGGCTCCCTGCAGGGCGACCCGGGCCGGCGAATGCCCGGTTCCCGGTCACCCGTGCCTGTCGTCGGTGCCGAGCACGCGGGTCGTCGAGGCGGTCGACCACCTGACGTTCGTGAAAGAGGCCGTCACATGAGGAGCGCCCAGGCGTTCGTGAAAGAGGCGGTCGCATGAGAGTCCCCCCGGTGCCGGAGCGCGCGGGCCCCCTTGAGGCCGTTCCCCTTGAGACCGACACCGACACCGACACCGACACCGGAGGGCGGAGCGTCGATGTCGCGGGACCCGCGGAGGACCGGCCGCTCATGGTGGTGCTGCGCGGGCTGGGGCTGGGAGACCTGCTCACCGCGGTCCCGGCCCTGCGCGCCCTGCGGCGCTCCCACCCCGGCCACCGGATCGTGCTGGCCGCGCCCTCCGTGCTGGCGCCCCTGGTGCCGCTGATCGGCGGGGTGGACGAGGTGTGCGACGTGTCGGGACCCGGTCACGTACCGCCGCTCGGCTGTCGCGTCGACGTCGCCGTCAACCTGCACGGGGGCGGCCCGCACGGCATCGCCGCGCTCCACCGCACCGGCCCGGCTCGGCTGCTCACCCACACGCATCCGGCCTTCCCCGAAGCGTACGGACCGGACTGGCCGGACGACGTGCACGAGGTGCGGCGCTGGTGCGACCTGCTCGGCTGGTACGGCATCGAGGCCGATCCCGCCGATCTGGAACTGGAGCGCCCCCGGCTCGGTGACGAGGGGTCGCGGCCGGTCGTCGTCCACCCGGGAGCCGCGTACCCGGCCAGGCGCTGGCCGCCGGAGCGGTTCGCGCTCGTGGCCGCGGAACTGCGGGACAACGGACACGAGGTCGTGGTCACCGGGAGCGAGAAGGAGCGGGGCCTCGCCGAGCGGGTCGCGCTGCTCGCCGGGTTGCCGTCCACGTCCGTGCTCGCCGGGCGCACCGGGCCGCTCGAACTGGCCGGGCTGATGGCGAGGGCCCGGCTGCTGATCTGCGGGGACACCGGGGTGGCCCATCTGGCGGCGGCCTTCGTCACTCCCTCCGTGGTGCTGTTCGGGCCCGTCTCGCCGGCCCGGTGGGGGCCTCCGGAGACGGGACCGCACACCGTCCTGTGGGCCGGAGGTCTCGGCGACCCCTACGGGTACCAGCCCGATCCGGGGTTGCTGGAGATCGGCGTCTGGGATGTCCTGGATGCCGTGGCGCGGTTGACGGAGGTGGGTGTGCGGTGAACGGGCGGCGGGTTGTGGTGACCGGTGGGGCCGGGTTCGTGGGGTCCCACCTGTGCGAGCGTCTGGTGGCCGAAGGGGCGGAGGTGGTCTGCCTGGACAACTTCCTGACCGGTTCGCCGCGTAACGTCGAGCATCTGGTGGGGTTGCCGGCCTTCCGGCTGGTGGAGTGTGACGTGACCGGTTTCGTGCATGTGCCGGGGGCGGTGGACCTGGTGTTGCACCTCGCCTCGGCGGCCTCGCCGGTGGACTACCTGCGTCATCCGATCGAGACGTTGAAGGCGGGCAGCCTGGGCACGTTGCACGTTCTGGGACTGGCCAGGCAGAAGGAGGCCCGGCTGGTGCTGGCCTCCACCAGCGAGGTCTACGGGGATCCGCTGGAGCATCCGCAGCGCGAGAGCTACTGGGGCAACGTCAACCCGGTCGGGCCGCGCAGTGTCTACGACGAGGCAAAGCGGTTCGCCGAGGCCCTGACCACCGCGTACCGCACCTGTCACGGCACCGACACCGCGATCGTGCGGATCTTCAACACCTACGGGCCCAGGATGCGGCCCTACGACGGCCGGGCCATTCCCACCTTCGTGCGTCAGGCGCTGCGCGGTGAGCCGATCACGGTGGCCGGCGACGGCGGGCAGACCAGGTCGGTGTGCTACGTCGACGACACCGTGGAGGGGATCGTGGCCCTGGCCCGCGGTGAGCTCACCGGCCCGGTCAACATCGGCAACCCCACCGAGCTGACCGTGCTGGCACTGGCCGAGACGGTCCGCCACCTGACCGGCTCGGGATCACCGATCCGTTTCGTCGGACGCCCCGACGACGACCCCGAGATCCGCCGCCCCGACATCTCCCTGGCCGCCTCCGCGCTGGGCTGGCGACCGAGGATCGACGTCATCGAGGGGCTGCGCCGTACCATCACCTGGTTCACCCGGGAGCTCAGCGAGTCGCAGGAGCTGATCCCCCGCTGAGAGTCCCCCTTCCCGCCGTACGCGGACCTTCCGCTCACGCGGACCTTCCCGCCGTACGTGGAGCGACGGTCAGGCGCGGCCGTGGCTGTGATCGTGGCTGTGATCGTGACCATGGGCGTCGGCGCGGACGAGGCGCAGGAAGGCCTTGAGGCCGGTGATGACCTCGTGGTTGTCGGTGAGGCCGTCCACCGTGTCCTCGAAACGCCGGGCGAGACCGGTGATCCGCCGTTCCAGGGCCTCGTCGCCGTTCCGCAGGTCGGCGCCGAGCGTCTCGGTGACGCCCCGGAGCCGCTCGGCCGACTGGGTCAGCGCGGTCACCTCGGCGGCCAGACCGTCCACCCGGGCGACAAGGGAGACGATGTCCTCGCGAGGGTGGCGAGCCTCACTCATCAGCGTGGTGACCCGCTCGCGAAGGTGGGACAGGTAGGCGCCCGCCGGGCGGAAACCGGTGCTCAGCAGGTAGAACCCGGCGAAGTAGTAACCCACCGAGGCACCGGAGAAGTAGGTGATGACCGCCAGGAGCGCCGCCGAGACGACGTGGCCGCCGATGGCGAACCGGCGCATCCGCCGGGCGATCTCCAGGGCCTCGGCCTCGTGCCCCTCGGGCACCTCGATGCCGCGCTCCCTGGACACGTGGATCTCGTGGACCACCTGGCGTGCCCCGAAGTAGAGGTTCCACGGCAGGGTGAGGAGCACGATCAGCCAGATGAGGCTGATCGCGCCGAGCCCGAGCGACAGGAACGTGGAGAGCGGGACGTGGGCGTACACGAGCAGCCACGCCGCGACCACCGTGGCGACGAGCCCGACCAGGAAAATCCACCATTTCATGGTCTGAGCATTTCGAAGATCGAGAAGGTCGGGGAGGGCGCGGGCACTCAGCCACCCCTGAGCATCCCTACTCAGACGCGTCCCGGTTCCGCGAGTCCCACGGCTGCTCGAACCCGCCCCGGATTCACCCGTCCCGCGATCCAGGAGCTCCGCATTCCACGCGTCCATGCCGTACGGTCCGCGCGTTCCACGTTTCACACTTCCGTGGCTCACGCGTTCCATGGTCCATGCGACCCACGGTTTCCATGCCGTTCATGTCGTTCATGGTCCGTCGGCGACAGCCGGTCCCGGATCTGGACGGAACTCCAGGGATCTAGACGGAACTCCAGACGACCTCGCCGTCTACCCTGTCGCCGGTCGGCACCAGGCCCGCGCGGCGGGCCACCGCCGACGAGGCGGAGTGGTCGGGATGGATGGTGGCGACGACGGTGGCCGTGCCGTGCTCCCTGAGCCACGCGACGAGTGCGACCGCCGCCTCCCCGGCGATGCCGCGGCCCTGCCAGGGGGTCCCCACGACCCAGGCCACGGCCGCGCGGTCACGGGTGACGGTCGCCTGGACGTAACCGACCAGCCGGTTCGAGCCGCCGTCCGAGCCGTCGACAGGTCGGTTCGAGTCGTTGTCCGAGTAGCCGTCCGGGGCGTCGAGGCGGATCACCCAGTTGAGCCACGACTCGTCCCGGCCGGGCGGCGGGGTGGCGACCAGGCGGGCGTAGCGGTCGCGGAGCTGCTCGGGGGTCTCGGGCGCACCGCCGATGAAGGCGTGCAGGGCCGGATCGCCGAGTACCTCGGCCATCTCGGCCGCGTGGTGCACCGCCAGCGGCTCCAACGTGAGTCTGGCGGTTCTTACGGGTTCGGCGTTCATGGTCGAACGAGTGTCCCACGAGCGCCGCTCGCCCGCCGTTCGCTCACCGGCGCGGTCGAAGAGCGCGAACGGCACGACCGGTCGGAAGGCGGGGAAGGGTGCGGATCGGTCAGGCGGTGGGGACGGACACGGACCGGTCGACGCTGCCGGGGGCGAGCACGTGCTCGATGACCATGACGGCGGCGCCGATCACGCCCGCGCGGTCGCCCAGCTCGCTGGCGGTGATCGTCAGGTGCTGGGTGGCGAGGGGCAGCGACCGGCTGTAGATGACCTCGCGGAGACCGGCGAGCACCTGCTCCCCGGCCTCGGAGATGTCGCCGCCGACGACTATCACCGAGGGGTTGAAGAAGTTGACGATCGAGGCGAGCACGTCGCCGACCTCGCGGCCCGCCTGCCGGATGAGCTGGACGGCGTGGGTGTTGCCGCCGCGTACGAGGTGGACCACGTCGCGGCTGTCCTCGGCCCGCACCCCGTCCGCGGACAGCTTGGCGGCCATGGCGGCGCCACTGGCGACGGCCTCCAGGCAGCCGACGTTGCCGCAGCGGCAGACGGTGTCCAGGGCCGAGGCCACCCGGATGTGCCCGATGTCGCCGGCCGCGCCCTGCGCGCCCCGGTGCAGGCGGCGGTCGCTGATGATGCCGCAGCCGATGCCAGTGCCGATCTTGACGAAGATGAGGTGGTCGGCCTCGGGGCGGGCGGCCCAGTGCTCGCCCAGCGCCATGATGTTCACGTCGTTGTCGACGAGGACGGGGGCGCCGAGGCGCGAGCCGAGCCATTCTGGGACGGGAAAACCGTCCCAGCCGGGCATTATCGGGGGGTTGACCGGTCGTCCCGAGCTGTGCTCGACCGGGCCGGGCAGGCCGACGCCGATGCCGCAGATCTCGTCCGGGCGGTGGCCGGTCTCGGCGAGCATCTCCTCGAAGGTGCGCTGGAGCCAGCCGAGGGTCTCCTCGGGGCCGCGGTCGATCGGCACCTCGGCCGCGCGCTCGGCGAGGACCGTGGTGCCGAGGTCGGTGACCGCCACCCGGGCGTGGGTGGCGCCGAGGTCGGCGGAGAGGACGACGCGGGCGGTGCGGTTGAACGTGAAGGCGATGGCCGGGCGGCCCCCCGAGGAGATGGCCTCCTCGGTCGGGATGATCCACTGCTGGCTCAGCAGCGCGTCGAGACGCTGGGCCAGGGTGGATCTGGCCAGCCCGGTGAGCTGGACCAACTCGGCCCTCGTCCTGGCCTGACCGTCGCGCAGGATGTTCAGAAGCGCCCCCGCGCCGGCGATCGAACCGTTCGCTTCGCTAAGCATGCGCACAGTCAACACTCCTTGTTTCCACCGAGTCAAAGCAACTTAGGTCCTCCACCTGCTCCATTATGCCAAATGGTGACATGCTTTTGCTTGACCATCGGCATAAGAGCGCTTTAGCATCCGGGAACATGGAGGAAATCGGGCCGTTACCGACGAATCAATTACCATCCGGTGCCGTCGAAACCGGCTTTTCGGATGTGTTAGCCCTAACCGTGAGACCGCTGACAAGTTTTCCCGCCCCCGGACCGCACGCCGGGACGGTCACCCCATGATCCTGAGGATGCGTGGCATCGCCAAGAGTTTTCTCGGGGTTCGCGTACTGAGCGGGGTCGATCTGGACGTCGCCGCCGGAGAGGTGCACGCGGTCGTCGGGGAGAACGGCGCCGGCAAGTCCACGCTGATGAAGGTCCTCGCCGGAGTGCACGCCCCGGACGAGGGCACCGTCGAGATCGACGGCGTTCAGGTCTCCTTCGCCCACCCGGTCGAGGCCCAGCGCGCCGGGGTCGCGATCATCTACCAGGAGTTCAACCTGCTGCCCGAGCGCAGTGTCGCCGAGAACGTCTTTTTGGGCCGCGAGCCCGTCCGGCGGGGGCTGGTCGACAGGGAGGCGATGGAGAGCGCCACCACCCGGCTGCTCCAGGAGCTCGGCGAGGCCTCCTTCACCTCCCGCGATCTGGTCCGCCATCTCTCCATCGCCCAGCAGCAGGTCGTGGAGATCGTCAAGGCGCTCTCCCAGGACGCCCGGATCATCGTGATGGACGAGCCCACCGCGGCGCTGGCCGAACACGAGGTGGAACTGCTCTACCGGCTGGTGGCCCGCCTGCGGGAGCGGGAGATCGCCGTCCTCTACATCTCCCACCGGCTGCGCGAGGTCTTCGACCTGTCCACCCGGGTGACGGTGCTGAAGGACGGCGCGCTGGTCAGGACCGCCGACACCGCCGGGATGACCTCCGACGAGCTGGTCAGGCTGATGGTCGGCCGCGACCTCGGCACCTACTTCCCCGCCAGGGGCACGGAGCCGGGCGAGGTGCGGCTCAGCGTGCGCGGCGGCGGCAACGCCGTGCTCGACGGGATCGACCTCGAACTGCGCGAACGCGAGATCCTCGGGGTGGCCGGCCTGCAGGGGTCGGGCCGCACCGAGCTGGCCAAGGCCCTCTTCGGCGCCGAGCCGTTCACGCGCGGCACGATGAGCCCGCTGCGGCCGGTGTCGGTACGGCAGGCCGTGGCCGCCGGGATCGGCCTGGTGAACGAGGACCGCAAGGCCGAGGGGCTCGCGCTGCGCCAGTCCGTACGGGACAACGCCCTGCTGGTCTCCCGCTCGGTGCGCAGGATCGGCGGCGGAGGCCGGATCGGCGGGACCGGCGGGACCGGCGTCCTCGAACTCCTGGAGGCGGTACGGCTCCATCCACCCCGCCCCGACCAGGAGGTCCGCTACCTGTCCGGCGGCAACCAGCAGAAGGTCGTGCTGGCCAAGTGGATGACCGTGGCGCCGAAGGTCCTGATCTTCGACGAGCCCACGCGCGGGGTCGACGTGGGGGCCAAGGCCGCCATCCACGACCTGATGCGCGGCCTGGCGGAGGACGGAATGGCGATCATGATGATCTCGTCAGAGCTTCCCGAGCTGATCGGCATGAGCGACCGCGTCATGGTGATGCGCGACGGCCGCGTCGCCGGGGCGCTCCCGGCGGGCTCCTCCGAGGAGGCCGTGATGCGCCTCGCCGCCGGTGAGGTGGCGGCATGACCGGCCGGGTCAGGCCCGCGGCGGCGACCGGCACCGCCGGTCCCGCCGCCCCCGTCCCGCCGGGAGGCGGCGGCCGGCGCGCCCTGGCGGGCCGCATCGGCTCGACCCAGGTCATCTACCTGGCCCTGGTCGGGGTGATGCTCGTCGGGTGGGTGCTGGTGGCCTTCGACGGGGGGAACTTCCTCACGCTGGAGACCGTCGTCGGCATCCAGCAGCGCTCGGCCGCGCTGGGCATCGTCGCGGTGGGGCAGACGCTGGCGATCCTGGTCGGGTCGCTCGACCTGTCGGTCGCGTACCTGATCAGCCTCACCTCGCTCGTCGCGGCCGAGATCATGGCCGGGCAGGACGGCGGGATCGTCCCCGGCGTCGCGGCGGTGCTCGCGGTGAGCGCGCTGATCGGGCTGGTCAACGGGCTGGTCATCACCCGGCTGCACGTCCACGCCTTCATCGCGACCCTCGGCACGGCGCTGATCGTCAAGGGGATCGTGGACCACCTCTACGACGGGCCCGCGGGTAGCGTGCCCGAGTCCTTCCAGCGGCTCGGCTACGACAGGATCGGGCCGGTCCCGGTCTCGGCGCTGCTCTGGGCCGCCGTCGCGGTCGCCGTCTGGTTCCTGCTGCGCCGCACGAGGCTCGGGTACCGGATCTACGCGGTCGGCGGGGACGAGGAGGTGGCCCGGCTGTCCGGGGTCCGGACCGGCAGGATCGTCGTCGCCGCGCACGTCCTGTGCTCGGTCTGCGCGGGCGTCGCCGGGCTGCTGCTGGCGAGCCGGCTCGGCGCGGGCGCGCCCACGGTCGGCACCGACGGCGGCTACGACCTGGAGTCGATCGCCGCGGTGGTCCTCGGCGGCACGGCCCTGGCCGGAGGCAGGGGCGGGGTCGTCGGGACGGTCGGCGGGGTGCTGCTGCTCGCCGTGCTCGACAGCGTCTTCAACCAGCTGGAGGTCAACGCGTTCTTCAAGGACGTGGTCCGCGGCGTGGTCATCGTCGCCGCCGTGGCCGTCTACGCCCGCCGCACCGCCCGGAGGCGATCCCGATGAGAGCCCTCAGGTCCATGGGGCCGATCCTGGCCGTGCTGGCGGTGCTGCTGGTGCTGATCGCGCTGGTCAACCCGTTCTTCCTGGAACCCGCCGGGTTCCTCGCCTTCCTCAAGAGGGCCGCGCCGCTGGTCATCCTGGCGGCCGGGCAGTACTTCGTGATCGTCTCCGGGGAGTTCGACCTGTCGGTCGGGTCGCTGGTCACCGTGCAGGTCGTGGTGGCCGCCCGGCTGATCGACGGCCAGGAGCAGGCGACCTGGCCGGTACTGGCCCTGCTGATCGTGATCGGGCTGCTGGTCGGGCTCGCCAACGGGGTCATCACCACCGGGCTGCGGGTGCCGTCGTTCATCACCACGCTCGGCATGATGCTCATCCTGTCCGGCGCGGTGTTCCTGTGGACCGGCGGCGCCCCGCGCGGCGCGCTGTCGGAGACGTTCAGGATGTTCGGCCGCAAGGACCTCGGCCCGGTGCCCTGGTCGGTGCTCATCCTCCTGGCCGCGGGCGCCACGGCGATCCTCCTCATGCGCTCCGACTTCGGCAAGCGGCTCATCGCCACCGGCGACAACGAGCGCGCGGCCGGGCTGTCCGGGGTCCGGGTCAACCGGACCCGGATCGCCGCCTTCGTCCTCTCCGGCCTGGCCGCGGCCGTCGCGGGCATCCTGCTCGGCGGCTTCGCGGGAGTCTCGGCCCAGGTCGGACAGGGCCTGGAGTTCTCCGCCATCACGGCCGTCGTCCTCGGCGGCGTGGCGCTCGGCGGCGGACGCGGCTCCGTGGTCGCCGCGATGGCCGGCGCCTTCACCCTCGAGGCGCTGTTCACCCTGCTCAACCTGTACGGGATCTCGGGGGCCCTGGAGTTCGCCGTCCAGGGCGTGATCATCATCGCCGCGGTCGCGGCGAGCGCCGTACGGCTTCCGTTCAGGCGCGCAGTACGCGTCTGAACGCACCCCCAGAAAAAAAGAAGGAGACCTTCATTGAACAGGCCTATATCGGTGCTCGTCGCGGGTGTCTCCGCGATGTTGCTCGCCGCGGGATGTGCCAGCGACAAGCCGGTGACCTCCAGTGCCGCCCCCGAGACGTCCGCGGCGGCCTCGTCCGCCGCCACGGCCGCCGCGTCCCCCAACACCGGCGAGCAGTCGAAGTTCTTCGTCCAGGCCGACTACGACGCCCAGCTGGCCATGCGGACCCAGACCGCGCAGGGGCCCGCGGACAAGCCGTGGGAGCAGGCCATCGCCCCGGAGATGGTGGACACGGCCAAGTACAAGAAGGACGGGCCCTACAACCTGTGCTTCTCCAACGCCGCCGTGAACAACCCGTGGCGGCAGGTGGGCTGGAAGACCATGCAGGCCGAGGTGGCGCTGCACAAGGAGATCAAGAAGTTCACCGCCCTCGACGCGGAGGGCAAGGACGACAAGCAGATCTCCGACATCGCCGAGCTGGTCGGCAAGGGCTGTGACGCGCTGATCGTCTCGCCCAACACCACCGCCACCTTGACCCCGGCCGTCGAAGGCGCCTGTCCCAAGGTCCCGGTGATCGTTTTCGACCGCGGCGTCGACACCGACTGCCCGGTGACGTTCATCAACCCCATCGGCGGCTACGCCTTCGGCGCCGACGGCGCCGAGTTCCTGGTGGAGAAGGTGCCCGCCGGGGGCAAGGTCCTCGCGCTGCGGATCCTGCCGGGCGTCGACGTGCTGGAGACCCGCTGGTCGGCGGCGAAGGTCACCTTCGACAAGAGCCAGCTCGACGTGGTCGGGGTGGAGTTCACCGACGGCGACGCCGCCAAGACCAAGAGCATCGTGAGCGACTACATCCAGCGGCACGGCAAGATCGACGGGGTGTGGATGGACGCGGGCGCCACCGCCGTGGCGGCCGTCGAGGCGTTCGAGGACGCCGGGGTCCCGGTGCCGGCGATCGTCGGCGAGGACCAGCAGGACTTCCTGCAGAAGTGGAAGAGCGGCAACCTCACGGCCATCGCGCCGACCTACCCCACCTACCAGTGGCGCACCCCGATCATCGCCGCCCTGAAGATCCTCAAGGGCGAGGAGGTGCCCAAGACCTGGAAGCTGCCCCAGCCCAAGATCACTTCCGAGAACCTGGACAGCTACCTGCAGCCCAACATGCCGCCGCTGCACTACGCGCTGTGCGGTTGCGAGAAGCTGCCGGACTTCCCCGCCAACTGGGGCGGTAAGTAAGGCAGATCCACCGGGTTCCGGGCACCGCCGGGCGGCGGTGCCCGGAACCCGCCGCCATGTTCGCGGGCTCACGACGAGCCCGCGCCGAACTCAGGGAAGAGGTTGCCGATGTTCTCCATCGGGGTCAACACGTGGGTGTGGGTCTCACCGCTGACGGACGAGGATCTCGCCCGGCTGGCGCCGCAGGTGGCCGCCTGGGGGTTCGACGCGATCGAGCTGCCCGTGGAGCAGCTCGGCGACTGGGATCCCGCGCGGGCGGCCGACCTGCTGGCGGACCTCGGGCTGAAGGCCTCGGTGGTGCTCGCCATGGGGCCGGGCAGGGAGCTGGTCGGCGCCGACGCGGCGACGGTCGCCGCCACCCAGGACTACCTGCGCGGGTGCGTGGACGCCGCCGTGGCCGTGGGCAGCCCGGTGATCGCCGGACCCGCCTACGCCTCGGTGGGACGGACCTGGCGGATGTCGGACGAGGAGCGCAAGACCTGCTACGCCGAGCTGCGGCGGAACCTGGCCCCGGTCGGCGAGTACGCGGCCGAGCACGGGGTGACGGTCGCCGTCGAACCGCTCAACCGCTACGAGACCAGTGTGATCAACACCGTCGAGCAGGCCGTCGAGGCGGTCGGCGGGATCCCGGGCGTCGGCCTCGCGCTGGACGTCTACCACATGAACATCGAGGAGCGGGACCCGGCGGCGGCCGTACGGCGGGCCGGTGACCTGGTCGCGCACGTGCAGGTCTGCGCCAACGACCGGGGCGCGCCCGGCGCCGACCACATGGACTGGCCCGCCCTCGTCGACGCCCTGCGCGCCGTGGACTACCGGGGCCCGCTCTACATCGAGTCGTTCACCGCGCACAACCAGACGATCGCCGTCGCCGCCTCGATCTGGCGTCCCCTCGCCGAGACCCAGGACGCCCTCGCCACGTCGGGCCTGGCCTTCCTGCGCACCCTCTGACGGGCTCGGGCCCCGTCGCCGGAGTCGTTCAACGACCGGCGTCCCCGCCCGTCCCGTCCACCCCGCCGGGCGGGCCCGCGGCGCCCGGCGCCCGGCGGGGACGCCTGAAGAAGGCGGCCACCGCGTAGGGGTCGACGGGATCGGCGAGCAGGGCGAGCATCTCCTCCCCGCGCTCCGGATCGACCTTGAACGGGTGGCCGAACACGTGCGGCCCCGTCCCGTCGCTCAGCACCCTGGTCAGCATCAGATCCCCGGGCAGCGCCTGCCCGGAGAGCAGCTCGTCGGCGAGCGTCACCCGCTCCCCGCCCTCGCTCCCGTCGCCGGCGTCGGCCACGGTGATCTCGTCCCCGGACACGTCGAGGACCTTCCACAGGCGCAGCGGCGTCCGCCGCCAGGACTCCAGCAGCTCCACCTCGTCGTCGCGCAGCCACTCGGCCCGCGCGTCCAGGAACTCGCCGACGACGTCGTTCTCGAACAGCGCCAGGTCGGCCAGGGCGGGCTCGGCCACCCGGACGCTCAGCGCGATCAGATCCTCGATCAGCCGGTGGCGGGCCGGGCGGTAGGCGTACGTGAGCAGCTGCCGGAACAGGTGCGCGGCCCGTTCGGGCAGCGGGGCGCCGGGGTCGGTGCGGCACGCGGCGTACTCGGCGGCGTCGCGCACGGCCGGTGCCATGCCGGGGGAGAGGGAGAGCACCTCGGAGATCAGCCCCGACGCCTCGAACGAGCGGCCCTCGCCCTCGGCCGACCTCGCGATCAGCAGCAGCGCGGCCGGCTCGGTGCGGGGCAGGGCCTCGACCAGCGCCGGGCCGAGTGGCTCGCGTTCCACCTCGTCGGCGATCCTCGCGAGCACCACCTCCGACCGCGACAGGTAGGTGACGGCCTTGGAGAGGTCGGCGCCCTCGCCGTACGTCCGCAGCGCGCTGCGCACCAGGGCCAGCCTGATGATGTCCAGCGGCGCCAGGTCGGCGACCGACGCGGTGTCCCACGGCGCGCCCACGATGCCCACCCGGCCGTCGCGCAGCTCCAGCGAGGCGTTGCGCAGCAGCGGCGACAGCGGGGGCAGCGGGTCGGCGAAGGTCTCGGGGGCCTTCATCAGCAGCTCCAGGACCACGACGTCGACCGGCACGCCGGGACTGGGCTCCAGCCCCTCGGCGAAGGCGCGCAGCGCGTCGAGCGCCTGCTCCCCGAACTCCTGGACGACCCGCACCGCCCGCTCGGCGGGGACGTCGTCCAGCTCGGTGACCGACAGCTCCAGGGTGCCTGCGCGCAGGCGCAGCGCGACCACCTGCTCGGGCTCCACCCCGTCGAGCCAGCCGTCGGGCCCGGTCAGGACGGGCTCGCCGGTGTCGAGCGAGGTGCGTATCCGGCCACCGCCCGCCAGCGGCACCCCCTCGCCGTCGGCCAGCCGGGCCCACAGCCGCAGGTCGTCGGAGGCGGGCAGCACCCCGCTCGCCAGCTCGGCCCGGGTGGCGAGATGCGTCAGCACCGCGCCCTCGCTCAGCGTCAGAAGGTCGCTCATCCCTCCATTGTTCTCGACGTCCGGGCATGGCGACGCCGCCCTCCCCCACGAGGTCGCACGGGCTCGTGGGGGAGGGCGGCGGGAAGCCCTACGGCCTGGTCAGGCCGAGGGTGTAGGAGCCGGAGCCGCTGTAGGCGTGCACCCGTACGCGGTAGGTGCCCGCGGTGCCGCTGTAGGTGAAGGCCTCATCCGGGTTGGCGGTGGTCCCGCTGGCCACGGTCGTCCAGGTGGAGCCGCTCAGCTTCTGCAGGTAGGCGTCGTAGTCGGTGCCGTTGGGGCCGTCCAGGCAGACGCGGTGGACGCCCGCGCCGGCGCTGTAGCCGGAGGTGCCGGGCTGGTAGGCGTTGGCGTTGGAGGTCAGCGAGCCGGTGTAGGAGTTCTGGTAGCCGCTGCAGCCGGTGGGCGGCGGGGTCCCGTTGGTCACCAGGGTGAGCCCGTACACCGAGAGGATCTCGTTGATCGGCTGGTGGTAGGTCGTGCCGCCGACGCTGCAGTTGCCCGAGCCGCCGGAGGTGACGCCCTGGGCCTGGCTGCCGGAGATGTAGGAGCCGCCGGAGTCGCCGGGCTCGGCGCACACGGTGGTGCGGGTCAGGCCGGTGATGGTGCCCTCGGGGTAGGTGACGCTCGTGTTGTGCTGGCTGATGGTGCCGCAGCGGTACTGGGTGGTGGAGCCGGAGCGGCAGATGGAGCTGCCCACGACCTGCTGGGTGGAGCCGGTCACCGGAAGGATGCCCGCGCTGTAGCCGTTCACCACGCCGGTCGGGGTCCAGTTGGCGTTGACCGCGACCCACGCGTAGTCGTTGCCGGGGAAGGACGAGCCCTGGAAGGTGCCCTGGGCGACCCGGTTGTAGCCCTGGGTGGCGGTGCCGGGCGTGCCGCAGTGGCCGGCGGTGGCGAAGCCGCCCTGGCTGCCGCGGGTGACCGAGAAGCCGACCGAGCAGCGGCCGCCCATGTAGAAGGCGTCGCCGCCGCGGACGTCGTAGAGGGGCCTGGGCCTCTCCTGCGAGGCCTCGACGCGGACCAGCGCCCTGTCCACGCCGCTGCCGTCCACGAACGCCTGCGCCTCGGCGACGTCACCGGCCAGCACGACGACGCTGTTGCTCGGCAGGTCGACGTACCAGGACGGGATCGACTTCGGCGCGGTGGCCACGAGCCGGTCGAGCCGCTCCTTGGCCGTGTCGAGCGTGGCCAGGGAGTTCTTGACGAGCTTGACCTCCGCGCCCGACTTCGCGAGTGAGGCGACCTTGGTGGAGTCGCTGGTGGCGATCACCAGGTTGGAGGTGGGACCGGTCACCCAGGAGCCGGCGAAGGCGGCGCCGAGCTGCCCGCGGAGGGCGGGCTCGATCTTGGCGGCGGCCGCCTCGTTGATCAGCCTGGCCGTGGCCTGCTCGCCGGTGCCTCCGAGGTCGCGCCGGATGGCGTCGACCAGGCCCGGGGACGGCTTGGCAGTGGCCTGCACCAGGGTCCGGGCCTCGGCGAGGGTGTACGGGGCGGCGGGCTCGCCGGGTCCCTGGTGAGCGGCGGTGGCGGGGGTGGCCACCATCGCGACAGCGAGCGCGAAGCCCGCTGTCACGGCACTTCTGCGGAGCATGGGTTCTCTCCTCATGTGGGGGGTGCCGTCAAAGTAACGGTGTACACATGAGGCGCGCCTCTATCAGATGTCTCCTATCGTCACGTTATGGAGAGGTGCCCAGTCCGGGGTTCCCGGCGAGCCACGCGGCGTACCGTCTGCTCCGCCCGATCGCGTCGGAATGCGCGGCCTTCGCGTGTTCGAGGATCGACGTCGCGACCGCGGCGCTGGACGCCTCCGGGTGCCAGCCGAGCAGCTGCCGCCAGCGCAGCGGAGCTCCCGCGAGCGGTACCAGCTTCAGCCCCTCGGCGGGCTGGAAGGTCGCCTGGCACAGCGCGGCGGCGCGGCCGACCTTGGCCAGGTGCATGCAGGTGGCCACGTCGGTCTCGTAGATGGTCTTGGGAGTGAAGCCGGCGCGCGCGCAGGCCGTGGCGAAGCAGTCGCCGAAGCAGCTGTCGCCGGGGGTGACCGTCCACTGCTCGTCGGCCAGCTCCGCGAGCTCCACCTCCTCCCTGTCCACCAGCGGATGGTCCTCGTTGAGCAGCACGAAGACCGGGTCGGTCCCCACGGTCGACCACACCACCGGCCCCTCCACCGGCGGGGGACTCTCCCCGCAGGCGCCGATGAACGCGAAGTCGATCCGGCCCAGCATCACCATGGCGGTGAGCTCCCTCGCGGACCAGGAGGTGTGGGTGCTCACCGGGGTGGACGGCCAGGCGGTGGCGAGGCGGTCCATCAGACCGCCGAGTATCGGTCCGTGGGTGGCGCCCAGCCGGTAGCTGGGGATGTCGGCGTTCGCGTTGGCGAATCGAAGTGCCTCCTCCTGGAGTTCGCGGGCCGCGGGCAGCAGCACCATCGCGCGTGACAGGACCAGCTGCCCCAGGGGCGTGGGCCTGGCGCCGTTGTGGTCGCGTTCGAAAAGAGCTCCCCCGAGAACCCGCTCTATCCGTTTGAGCTGCGCCGTCAGGGCGGGTTGGGCCAATCCGAGGTGGGTGGCGGCCTTGGTGACGCTGCCGGCCTGTGCCACCGCGCGCACGATCTTGAGGTGTCGGAGCTCGAGATCCATACCGGGAACGTAAGGCCGGGACGTTATAGCTGCAATGCAAACATGTCATGAAATGTAACTCAATTTTGTCGAATCGTTCCAAAAGTGATTTTGGTTCATTAGTCGGGATGTTTATGGACATCCCTTAGTGCTTTCCCGGCCATCTCGTCTAGAGAACTCCCACGCCACCCGGCCTCAGCCTGACAGCGGTGTCCGATATCCGAGATTCCCGGGATTCGGGCTTCGCCGATATTCCGGCCGATCGAGCCGGCTGAGCCGATCAAGCCGCCTGAGCCGCCCGAGCCGCCTTAGCCGCCCGAGCCGCCGGTGTCCGGCACCCGCGTTTCCCGTGCGGGCGGGGACGCCGCCTGATCATGTACCGGCGGAGGCCGCTCGCACACTCCCCGCGCGGGTGAGGGAAGCGTCGCCCGGCCGCGTACCGGCGGAGGCCGCTCGCACACTCCCCGCGCGGGTGAGGGACGCTGGCCGGGAGGCGGGGCCGAGGTTATGATCCGCTGATGGACGTAGCGGCGCTCACCCCCGCGCAGGCCCGTAAGCACTTCAGGGAGGGACTGCGGGCGCCCACCGCGGGGTGGTGCCGGGGCTGGACCCAGGCCAACCTGCTCGCCGTGCCCCGCGAGCTCGCCTACGACCTGCTCCTGTTCGCCCAGCGCAACCCCGTCGCCTGCCCCGTCCTGGACGTCGGCGACCCCGGCGCGGTGAGCACCGGCCTGTTCGGCGGGGACCTCCGCACCGACCTGCCCGCCTACCGCGTCTACGAGGACGGCAGGGCCGTGGCCGACGTCGACGACGCTCGCGACGTCTGGCGGGACGACCTGGTCGCCTTCCTGCTGGGCTGCAGCTTCACCTTCGAGGACGCCCTGCTGAGGGCCGGGGTGCCGGTACGGCACATCGAGGCGGGGACGAACGTGCCCATGTACCTCACCTCGATCGCCTGCCGCCCCGCGGGATCGTTGAGCGGCCCGCTGGTCGTCTCGATGCGCCCGGTCCCCGCCTCCCTGGTCTCGGCCGCCGTACGGGTGACCGCGAGGTATCCGGCCGTGCACGGGGCGCCGATCCACGTCGGCGACCCCGGCGAGATCGGGATCGCCGACCTGGGCGTGCCCGACTTCGGCGACCCCGTCGAGGTGCGGGCGGGGGAGACCCCGCTCTTCTGGGCCTGCGGGGTGACGCCGCAGGCGGCCGTCATGGCGAGCGGGGTGTCCTTCGCCATCGGTCACCTGCCCGGCCACATGGCGATCACCGACGCCAGGGACGACCGCTTCCAGGTTCCGTGATCCCGCTCCGCGGCGCCGGTCCCCCGTCGTCGCGCGGCCACCCGTGACACCGTGCGCGGGGCCGGACGCTTCGGCGGGACGTACCTCGGCGGGGCGTACCCGCGCGGCGGCCGGCCGTGAGATCGCGCGCGAAGTCCGGGGCGGGAGACTAGGGGCGGGCGGTGGCCCAGGAGGTGACGAGCCTGTCCAGCTGTGACGTGAGCGCGGGGGCGCCGGGCCGGTTGTCGATCTCGGCGTGGGGCACGACGGGTGGTTCGTCGACCCTGATGGCCCGCAGGTAGTCCTCGAAGCGGCCGAGCTTGCCCGCGTCCCTGGCGAGACCTCTGGCCTCCAGCCGGGATCGCAGCGTCGGACCGTCCGAGCGGATCCAGAGGAGACGTATGGGCGGCCCGCCCAGCCGTCCGGCCCAGCGTTCCCACGCCGCCGCGTCGTGCACCTGGGTGGTGAAGGGGCCTTCCAGCATCACCGGGCAGCCGTGCGAACGGATCTGCCGGGCGACCTCGGTCAGCCCCTCGTACTCGTGACGCTTGACGTGCTCGTCGTACCAGCGGCCCTCGCGTTCCCCGTCGTCGCGGCCGTGGGCGCGAAGGGTGGCCGCGACGAAGCCGCCGTAGACGGTGTCCTTGTCGAGCAGCGCGGGAACCGGGTCCAGCAGCGCCAGCAGCGTCGCCGCGACGGTCGACTTCCCGCTTCCCGGCGGCCCGCTCACCACCCACAGCGGCGCCACCCCGCTCACGCCGATCTCAGTCCTTCCAGACCCTGGCCACGCTCTCCCCGACGGCGGGCGCCTGGGCGAGACCGGCTTCGAAGGCGGGGCGCCACAGGCCCGGGTCGAGGACATTGGTGCCGAACACGGTGATCGACGCCTCGTCGGGGACGACGTGGGCGATCGCGGCGTCGCCCAGTTCGGCGAGCTCGGCCTTGAGCCGCGCCTTCGGCGAGGTGTGCGCCAGCGGTTCCAGGAGGACCACGGCGGAGCTGCCCGCCGCCAGATCGGCGTTCGTGGCCGAGCGGACCCCGCCGTCCATGTAGCGGCGCCCGCCGATCTCCACCGGCGGGAACACGCACGGGACCGCGCAACTGGAGGCGACCGCCGACACCAGCGGCGCCCCCGAGTCGCGCTCCCAGACCACGAACTCGCCGGTCCCCGCGTCGACGGCGGTGATCAGCAGGCGGCGCTGCGGCCACTCCTTGACGGGCAGCCGGTTGCCGATCGTCTCGATCTTGGCGCCGGTGTCCTTCACCGAGAGGGCCATCTCACCGACCCGGCGCCGGGCCTCCTGCGGCTCCAAGGACGGGTCGTAGAGCAGGCTGAAGGCGGTCATGACCGCCTCCATGTCGACGGCGGAGACGGTCGCGACCTCCGTGTTCGCCTGGACGCCGACCGAGCTCTCCAGGTCGGCCTCGGTGGCGACGAGCGTCCCGACCACCGACCCGGCGGAGGTGCCGACGATCAGGTCCGCCCCTCCCAGCTCTATGCCCGCCCGGCGCAGACCGGTGATGATCCCGGCCTCCCAGGCGATGCCCGCCACGCCCCCGCCACCCAGCACCAGTGCTCTCGTCATGCGCCATTCTTACCTGATTCGCCCGCCCCGCAGGGGAAGCGCACCCGGGGGACCGGGATTCAGACGTCGCGGCCCTTCATGCCCTCCTGGGCGGGGTCGACGCCCCAGGAGATGATCCGCCTGGGATGGATGCGGATGATCTCCCGGCTGAAGTACGGGGAGGGCGGATCGTGGTCCTCGACGGCCTCGGCCTCGCCGCGGATCTCCACGCCCCTGACCCGCCAGGGGTCGGTGGAGGCGACGTCGTCCACCACGAAGGCCACCTGCGGGTTCGTCCGGACGTTGTGGAACTTCCTGGTGGTGCCCATCGCGCGGCCGTAGATGTCGACGACGCCGGTCTCGATGTCGACGCGGAACCCGGTCGGGCTGTTCTGCAGGGAGCCGCCGGGGCCCGTCGTGGCCAGGCGGCCCAGGCGCTGCTCCGCGAGGTAGGCGAGTTCCGCCTTCGTGAATGTCATGCTCCCCCTCTTTCCGTCTCCGCGAATGTCATGCCCTCACTCTGCAACCTCAATATTGATTGAGGTCAAGTTAGACTGGCGCATGCCCAACAATCCGGAGATGACCGTCGGCCAGCTCTCCTCGCGCAGCGGGGTCGCGGTCTCCGCCCTCCACTTCTACGAGGCGAAGGGCCTGATCCGCAGCCGCCGCACCGCGGGCAACCAGCGTCGTTTCCCTCGCGACACGCTCCGCAGGATCGCCTTCATCAGGGTCTCCCAGCGGGTCGGGATCCCGCTCAAGACGATCCAGGAGGCGCTGTCCGCCCTTCCCGACGAGCGCACCCCCACCAGGGACGACTGGGCGAGACTCTCGACGATGTGGCAGTACGAGCTCGACGACCGCATCAAGCAGCTCGAACGGCTCCGGCACGGCCTGACCGACTGCATCGCCTGCGGCTGCCTCTCGCTGGACCGCTGCGCGCTGGCCAACCCCGACGACGTGGCCGCCGCGCGGGGGCCCGGCTCGCGGTTGATGCTCCCTGCCAGGGAAAACGGCCCTCAAGAAAACGGCCCCCGGGAAAACGGCGCTTCCTGCGGGGCGCGGTAGGCCGGGACGTGGGACGTGGTAGGCCGGGACGCGGGGCGCGGCAGACCGGGACGCGGGGCGCGGCAGGCCGGCGCTCCGGGCCCCTCCGCTTCGGTGTCCGGGGATTTCACCGGGATTCGCGACAGGTTTGTTAGTTGTCTATTCAAACTATTGACGGCCCGGGGCCCGGCATGTGAACCTCTGGGCGTTCATGCACGCACATCGTGGGCGGTCGAAGGTCAGGGTCCCGTCACCTGATCGTGCATGGCGGTTTGTCTGTTGCATTGCGAAGGGAAGCCGTACATGCGAAGAAGGCTGTTCAGCATGCTCGCCGCCGTGGCGGTGGCGTGCGCGTCGGTGGGCGCGGCCGCCGTGGGCGGGAGCGCCCAGGCGTCCGCGTCCGATGCCGTGGCCGGGACGAGGACCGTGGCGACCGGGACCGGTTCGGTGGCCGCCGCCGAACCGTACGAGTGGAAGAACGTCAGGATCGACGGCGGCGGGTTCGTGCCGGGGATCGTCTTCAACCAGAAGGAGAAGAACCTGATCTACGCCCGCACCGACATCGGCGGCGCGTATCGATGGGAGCAGTCGAGCAAGAGCTGGACCCCGCTGCTCGACTGGGTGGGCTGGGACAAGTGGGGATACAACGGCGTGGTCAGCCTGGCCACCGACCCGGTGGAGACCGACCGGGTCTACGTCGCCGCCGGGATGTACACCAACAGCTGGGACCCCAACAACGGGGCCATCCTGCGCTCCGCCGACAGGGGCGCGACCTGGCAGGCCACCCCGTTGCCGTTCAAGCTCGGCGGCAACATGCCCGGCCGGGGGATGGGCGAGCGGCTCGCCGTCGACCCCAACAGGAACAGCGTCGTCTACTTCGGCGCGCCCGAGGGCAACGGCCTGTGGCGCAGCACCGACAAGGGCGTGACCTGGGCCAAGGTCGCGAGCTTCCCCAACGCGGGAAACCACGCCGACAACCCCTCCGACCCCAACGGCTACACCAGCCACCGCCCCGGCGTGGTCTGGGTGACCTTCGACCCCGGCTCGGCGACCGCCGGCAACACCACCCAGAAGATCTACGTGGGTGTCGCCGACAAGCAGAACACCGTCTACAGCTCCTCCGACGGCGGGACCACCTGGAGCCGGGTCGCCGGGCAGCCCACCGGTTACATCGCGCACAAGGGCGTGCTCGACCACGTCAACCACACCCTCTACATCGCGACCAGCGACACCGCGGGCCCCTACGACGGCGCCAAGGGCGACGTGTGGAAGCTCGACACCGTCACCGGGGCCTGGACCCGGATCAGCCCGGTCCCCTCCAGCTCGGCCGACGACTACTTCGGCTACAGCGGCCTCACGATCGACCGGCAGAACCCCGGCACGATCATGGTCGCCACCCAGATCTCCTGGTGGCCGGACGTGATCTTCTTCAGGTCCACCGACTCCGGCGCGACCTGGACCCGCATCTGGGACTTCACCTCCTACCCGGACCGCAGCTTCCGCTACACGATGGACATCTCCTCCTCGCCGTGGCTGACCTTCGGGACCAACCCCCAGCCGCCGGAGGTGACGCCCAAGCTCGGCTGGATGACCGAGTCGCTGGAGATCGACCCGTTCGACGGAAACCGGATGATGTACGGCACCGGCGCCACCATCTACGGCACCGAGGACCTCAAGAAGTGGGACACCGGCGGCAAGCTCACCATCAAGCCCATGGTCAAGGGGCTCGAGGAGACCGCCGTCCTCGACCTGGTCAGCCCGCCGTCCGGCGCCCCGCTGGTCAGCGCCCTGGGCGACCTCGGCGGCTTCCGGCACACCGACCTCGACGCCGTGCCGCCCATGCTGTTCACCTCGCCGGTCTTCACCTCGACGACCAGCCTCGACTACGCCGAGACCAACCCGTCCGTCATGGTCAGGGCGGGCAACTTCACCGACGCCGACCGGCCGAACGACAGCCACGCCGCGTTCTCCACCGACGGCGGCGCCACCTGGTTCCAGGGCACCGAACCCGGCGGGATCAACGAGGGCGGCACGATCGCCGCGGCGGCCGACGGCTCCCGGTTCGTCTGGGCGCCCAAGGGCGTGGGCGTGCACCACTCGGTCGGCTACGGCAACACCTGGACCGCCTCCACCGGACTGCCCACGGGAGCCGTGGTCGAGTCCGACCGGGTGAACTCCAGCAAGTTCTACGGCTTCAGCGGCGGAAGGTTCTACGCCAGCACCAACGGCGGCGCCTCCTTCGCGGCCACCGCCGCGACCGGGCTGCCCGCCGAGGGCAACGTCAAGTTCAAGGCCGTACCCGGCCGCGAGGGCGACATCTGGCTGGCCGGGCCCCCCAGTGACACCGGCGCCGCCTCGGGCCTGTGGCGCTCCACCAACGGCGGCGCGTCGTTCACCAAGCTGTCCGGCGTCACGAGCGCCGTCAACATCGGCTTCGGCAAGTCCGCCACCGCCGGGGGCTACCAGGCGCTCTACACCCTCGCCACGATCGGCGGAGTGACCGGCGTCTTCCGCTCCGACGACACCGGCGCGAGCTGGGTCAGGATCAACGACGACAAACACCAGTACGGCAACGCGGGCGAGGCCCTCACCGGCGACCCGCGCGTCTACGGCCGCGTCTACCTCGGCACCAACGGCCGCGGCATCGTGTACGCCGACACCGGCGGGACCGTCCCGCCCGTCGACACCGTGCCGCCGACCAGGCCCGGCACCCCGGCCGCCTCGGCGATCACCTCGTCGGGGGCGACGCTGACCTGGACGGCCTCGACGGACGTCGTCGGGGTCAGCGGCTACGACGTCTACCGCGAGGCGGGGGCGACGGACGTCAAGGTCGGCTCGCCCACCTCGGCGTCGTTCGCGCTGACCGGGCTGGCCGCCGACACCTCGTACACCTTCTACGTGATCGCCCGCGACGCGGCGGGCAACAGCTCCACCGCTTCGGTCCCGGTGACCTTCAAGACCCTCACCGGACCCGTCACCGGCGGTTGCACCGCGACCTATCGGGTGGCCAACTCCTGGCCGACCGGCTTCCAGGGTGAGGTGACGGTGCGGAACACCGGAACCTCGGCGATCACCGGCTGGACGGTCAGGTGGTCGTTCCCGAACGGCCAGACGATCAGCCAGCTCTGGAGCGGCGCCCATACCCAGACCGGTGCCGACGTCACCGTGCGGAACGTGAACTGGAACGGCAACCTGGCCGCCAGTGCCTCCACGGTGTTCGGCTTCAACGCCTCCTGGGCCGGCACCAACGGCGTTCCGTCCGCCGTCACCTGCACCGCTTCCTGACGGCCCGCCGACGGCCGGGGTGTTCCGCGAGAACCGCGGGACACCCCGGCCCGCACGGTCCCGCCGAGCCCCGAACGGGCGCGGCGGGACCGTGCCGACGATCTCGTGGCTCTCTCCACCCGGGGGACCCCCTGCCCTCCCCCTTGAGGATGATCTGAGGGCGTCAGCGGGGCCGGTCCGCCCAGCAGCGCCTATTGTGGAAGAAACCGACTGTCCTGGAGAGAACATGACGATCTCAGATGGGGTGCGCGAGCCTCACGGTTCAGCCGGGCGGCTGTCTGAGACCGGCACCGCCGGCGTGCGTGGCGAGACGGACGGCCGAGGTGACGTCCGGGACGGGATCCGGGGCGAGACGGACGGCCGAGGCGACCGTGGGCTCGAGACCGGCGACGCCGACGCGCTGAAAGGCGCGGCGGCCGAGCGGTCCGGTGTGAACGGCTGGCTCGACGGGGTCAGGTCCACCCGCGCGGGCCACCTCACCCTGAAGATCGTCATCGGTGCCATCGGCGCCGTGCTGGTCATCGGCGGCCTGATCATGGTGCCCTTCCCCGGTCCCGGCTGGCTCGTCGTCTTCGCGGGACTGGCGGTGCTGGCCACCGAGTTCCACTGGGCCCACCGGCTGCTGGAGTTCGGCAAGCGGACCCTGTCGGCCTGGACGGCCTGGCTGGGCCGCCGGGGCTGGACGGTCAAGATCCTGGTCGTCCTCGCCGCCGCGGTGACCGCGACCGCCATCGTCTACTACGGCCTCAAGCTCAGCTTCGACCTCGATCTGGTCGTCGAGGCCCAGAAGCTCCTCACCCGGTAGGCCGGTTCCGGCGGCTTCGCCTCGTGCTCGATTCAGGGTGATTTTCTGGGCGATTGCCCCTCGACAATGGCGATGGCGATACTTCGGCCGCCGATGTCGCCCCGTGTCCGGGAGGGAAACCGGCGCTCCCCGGAGTTTTACCCAGGTCCGCCCACCTCGTTATCTTTCCCGGATGTGACTCTCCGTAGTGTCTCCACGTCCGATCCGCAGGGACGGATCGGCAGAGACGAATAAGGAGAGTGACGTTCTATGCGCGCCCTGTCCTCGATGTTGGTCCTGGCGGCCGCCGGAGCCGTCGCACTGACCGGCACCCCCGCCCACGCCGACGACGTCAACCTGGCCGCGAGGGTCCAGCCCGGCGAGGAGGTGTTCCTCACGCCCGAGCTCGTTCCCGCGGCCCAGTACAACGGAAACGTGCTGGTCAAGCTCGACACCAACAGCGTGCCCGTCAAGGTCAAGATCGCTAACTGCCGCGGCAGGTACATCGGGACGGTGCCGATCGCCGCCAACGACCACGCCGCCTACGTCGCCGCCAGCATCTCCCCGCCCGCCCCGTGCATCCGTTACCGGGTGAAGAACATGGGCAACCAGACCGCCGCCATCACGGGCACCGGTTACTACTAAACCGGCCCGCCGGGGTGTGCGGGACGGGAACGGCTACCGAGGGCGTTCCCGTCCCGCGCACCCCGGTTTTCCCGTTTCCGGGGAGCGGTGTCCGTGCCCGCCTCATCCGTCGCCGGGCGCGCCGCTCCCGCGCCGCACCCCCCGGCGGTTCTTCGGCGTCACGGGCGATTCCGGCCCGCGATCAGGCCGGCGATCCCGTCCAGGATGCGTTCCAGGCCGAAGGTGAGGGCGTGGACGGGGTCGGCGACGGACTGGTAGGCCTCTCCGGCCGCCCGGCCCACGCGGGAGGCGAGGGGGAACCGGGAGGAGTCCATGATCTTTTCGAGGATCGGGGCGTTGGACAGCCACCACTCGACGTCGGTGATCCCGCTCTCCTCCTGGATGCGGGCCTGGTTGGCCTTGGCCCTGGCGGTGCTCTCCACGTGGCTGAGCACCAGGGCCAGGACGGAGTCCATCTCGACGTCCGACAGTCCGGTGCCCTCCAGCGGGCGCAGCTCGGCCTCGTACTTGAGTGACGCGTTCGGCCCCAGCGTGGAGCGGACGTCGATGATCTGCAGCAACCACGGGTTGCGCCGGTAGAGGTCCCAGTTGCGGGCCGCGACGAACTCCAGCCCGCCCCGCCACCCGCCCGGCTGCCGGGAGGGGGCGTCCACGTCGTCGTAGAGCTCCCCGTACGCGGTGTCGATCATGAGGTCCACCAGCTCCCCCTTGCCGGGGACGTGGGTGTAGAGGGACATGGTCCCGACCCCCAGCCGCTCGGCGACGTGCCGCATGGAGACCGCGTCGAGCCCCTCGTCGTTGGCCAGTTCGATGGCCGCCAGGACGATCGAGCGCACCGTCAGCCCGGAACGCCCCGGCTTGCTGTGTGATCCCCACAGGAGCGCCAGGCTGCGTGCCGGATCGGCGTCGGAAGATTTCTTCGCACTCACGGGAACAGTCTCCAGATTCTCGGCGTTGGGACCACCGTAGCTGAGCCGTACGATGTACGGTACGGTCTACGCTTTGCGGGCGCGTCGATGTCGGGCGAATCGTCCGTCATGGGCGCCGGGCGGGAAGACGGGTGCGAAGGGTGAAACGGATGGATGCGAAGGCGGCAGGACAGGACGCGGTGGCGATCGCCGCGTACGGCCTGCGCAAGAACTACGCCGGTGCCGTCGAGGGGACGGGTCTCAACGGGTTCGACCTGCGGGTGGCGGCCGGAACGGTCTGCGGCCTGCTCGGGCCCAACGGCGCGGGCAAGACGACGGCGATCCGGATCCTGTCCACGCTCCTGCGCCCCGACTCGGGCCGGGCGAGCGTCGCGGGGTTCGACGTCCGGACACAGGCGCGGCAGGTACGCGAGCGGATCGGGCTGGTCGGCCAGTACGCCGCGGTCGACGAGATCCTCAGCGGGCGGCAGAACCTGGTGATGTTCGGCAGGCTGAACCACTTCTCCGCCGCCGGGGCGCGCAGGCGGGCCGACGAGCTGCTGGAGCGCTTCTCGCTGGCCGGCACCGGGGGCAGGCCGGTCGGCAAGTACTCCGGCGGCATGCGCAGGCGGCTCGACCTGGCGGCGAGCCTCATCGTGGCGCCCCCGGTGCTCTTCGTGGACGAGCCCACGACCGGCCTCGACCCGGCCGCCCGCCAGGAGGTGTGGGCGGCCGTCCGTGACCTGGTCGGCTCCGGCACGACCGTGCTGCTCACCACCCAGTACCTGGAGGAGGCGGATCGGCTGGCCGACCGGATCACCATGCTGGGGGCGGGCCGGGTCGTCACCGAGGGCACCCCCGAGGAGCTGAAGTCCGCCATCGGCGGCGACTGGCTCGACCTCGTCCTCGCCGACCAGGCGGACGTGGCCGCGACGGAGGCGCTCGCGGCGCGGGTCGCGTCCGGAGAGGTCCACGTGGACGCCGAGGCGCGCCGGGTCAGCGTCCCGGTCGCCGAGCGTACCCGGGCGCTCGTCACGATGGTCACCGCGCTCGGTGACGCCGGGATCGAGCCGCTCGACGTCACGCTGCGCCGCCCCACGCTCGACGAGGTGTTCCTGCACCTGACGGGCGGGGAAGGGGCCCGGCGGCTCCCGGCCGACGTCCCGGCCGCCCGCGCGGAGGCGTCCGCTTGAGCGTCGCCCTCTCCCGCGCGAGCACGCCGAGCCCTCTCCCGCGCGAGCACGACGACCTTGATCCCTGTTAGGGAGGCGTTCCCGTGAGCACGACGACCTCGATCCCCGGTACGGAGGCATCCCCGTGAGTGCGACGATCTCGACCCCGCCCGCCGGATCCCCGATGTCCCGGTTCGGCTGGGCGCTGGCCGACTCCTGGACCATCACCCTGCGGGACCTGAACCACTGGGTCCGCCGGCCGGGCCCGGTCATCCTCGGATGGTTCTTCCCGATCCTGATGGTGCTGATGTTCGGAGGGCTGTTCGGCGGCGCCATCGGCGTCCCCGGCGGGGACTACTTCGACTTCCTGATCCCCGGCATGTTCGCCATGACGATGCTCTTCGGCCTGGAGAGCACGATGATGGCGGTCACCACCGACGCGGCCAAGGGGGTGACCGACCGGTTCCGGTCGATGCCGATGAGCGCCTCCGCGGTCGTCATGGGCCGGGGGATCGCCGACATGCTCAACTCGGTCGTCGGCCTGGCCGTGATGATCGGGACCGGGCTGCTGCTCGGATGGCGCGCCGGGGGAGGACCGTCCGCGGCGCTGACCGCCGTGGGCCTGCTCCTGCTGCTGCGCTTCGCCCTGATCTGGGTGGGCATCTTCATCGGCCTCGTCGCGGGAGGGCCGGAGGCGGTGACGTCCGTGCAGATCCTGGTCTGGCCCGTCGGCTTCCTGTCGAGCGTGTTCGTCGATCCCGGCACCATGCCCGGCTGGCTCGGCGCGATCGCGGAGTGGAACCCGCTCTCGGCCACCGCCACGGCCGCCAGGCGGCTCTTCGACAACCCCGGCTGGGGAGGTGATTCCTGGGTCGTGCAGAACGCCACGCTCATGGCCGTGGTCTGGCCGCTGCTGCTGATCGCCGTCTTCCTGCCCCTGTCGACGCGTACGTTCCGCAGGCTCGGTGGCTGACGGGCGGCCTCGCCGGCGGCTTACCTCGGCGGATGTGTTCCCGCTGGATCACGGGGTTCACACGTTCGCCGGCGCGGGAGGACGCCCGGTGTTTTACATCGTGGTGACGGGATCCGGCGCGGACCGTAACCGACGGTGGCGAGCCTGGACGCATGAGTGAGACGGAACGGGAACGATCCGCCTCGGGGTGGACGCTCAACAGGGAACTGCTCAACGTCGGCGCGATCATCGTCGCCGCTGGTATGGCCCATCTCGTCATGGGCCTGATAGGACACGAGAAGTACGGGCCGTTCATGCTCCTGCTGCTCGGCGGGGTGCTCGTCGTGACGGCGCTCGGCCACCGGTTCTACGAGCACCGGCGGCACCGCGGCCCCATGATCATGGAATGCGTGAGGTGCGGGAGTACGCCGGGAGGAGGCTCCTGATGCGGCGCGAGACGGTACCGGGAAGGCGGAGGGAGATGAAGGCCTCCGCCTGGAGCGCCGACATGCCGATTCGCGGAAGGTCCCGCGCCGCGGGATAGACCAGGAAGCGGGGTTTCCACAGCGGCTGGAACTTCACGTTGAACCTGTACAGCGACTCGATCTGGAACCACCTGGACAGGAAGACCAGGACGCCGTACCAGACACGGAGGATCGGGCCGGCGCCCAGCCGCTCGCCCCTGGCGAGCGCGGCGCGGAACATGGCGAAATTGAGCGAGACCGTGCTCACACCGAGGGCCGGGGCCGCCTGCAGGGCCTTGACGATCAGCAGGTCGTTGAGGCCCGGGTCGGCCGCGTGGTCGCGACGCATCAGGTCGAGGGACATGCCGTCCGTTCCCCAGGGGACGAAGTGCAGGACGGCGCGGATGTCCTCGCCCGGCCCGGTCCCGCCGCCCGCCGCGTCCTCGCCTTCACCGCCTTCGCCTTCACCTCTCTCGCCGTCCGAGGCGGCCCCGGCGTGACCGTGCGCCGTGACGACGACGCATCCGGCGTCGGCGGGGTCGCCGAAACGGCCGAGCGCCATGGAGAAGCCCCGCTCGGTGTCCGTGCCGCGCCAGGAGTCGGCGGCGTGCCGGATCCGGTCCTTCTCCGCCTCGGTGAGGTCTCCGACCCGCCGTACGAGACAGGTGTAGCCCGCGCGCTCCACCCGGTTCACCATCTGCCGGACGTTGCGCATGCTTCTTCCCTCGAGGGTGAAGGCGGCGACGTCGATGACGGCCTCGTCGCCGATCTCCAGGGCGGACAGGCGGCCCTCCCTGGTCCACACCTCGCCGCCCGTCTCGCTGCAGCCGATCACGGCGGGCACCCAGGCGTGCCGCTCCGCCTCCTCCATGAACCGCCTGATCGCGCCCGGCCACGCCTCGACGTCCCCTATGGGGTCGCCGCTGGCGAGCATGACCCCCGAGACCACGCGGTAGGCGATCACCGCCTTGCCCGTCGGGGAGAACACGACGCTCTTGTCGCGGCGCAGCGCGAAGTAGCCGAGCGAGTCACGGGCGCCGTGCCGGGCGAGCAGCTCGCGGACCGCCCCCTCCTGCTCGGGGTCCAGTTCGGCGACGGGCCGCTCCGGACGCAGGACGAGGTAGAGGGTCGTCACCGCGGTGAGCGCGCCGAGACCGAGCAGGGAGTAGTAGACCAGGTCGGCGGTTCGCTCCACGGAGTAGCTGACCGGGCCCTCCATCCCGACGAGGCCGAGCAGCACGTGCTGGAGCCGTTCTCCGGCACCGGGGTCGCCGACGATCATCAGGGGGTGGGCGTTGACCACGGCCCAGCCGATGACGATGTCCAGGACGCCCAGGACGAGGAGGTTCCACAGCGCCCGCCATCGGGTCCGGGGATCGGAGAGGGCGTCGAACTCGCGCCGGTTGATCACGAGCAGGACGAAGACCAGCGTGCTGAGGATGGCGGTGAAGGGGCGGTGCGAGTGCAGGAGCTCCACCAGGACGCTCAGCGGCAGGAGCACCACCACCGCCCGCCAGGCCCGTTTCTTCCTGCGCCGCAGGCCGTGGGCGAGCATGACGGTCAGGACGCCCAGGACGAGCGAGACCGCCTGGGCGAGCGAGGTGAACGTCCCGGGCAGGAACCCGGCGATCTCGCCGACCCGGCTCCTCCTGAACGCGGGCAGCACGGCCCTGACGATGTCCAGGATGCCGATCGCCATCGCCGCGTAACCGGCCGCGGTGGACACCCAGGAACGGGGCGCCCATGACCGATCCCTCATGGGAGGACATTAATCGGTGATAGAGGCCGTAACGTGACCACACGGCTCACCGATGCTCAATCCACCCCGTCCGGCGCCGGTGACTTTGCATTGCGAGCCGCGGACCCTCCGCGAAAACGGCGGGGTACGGGATGGAGCCCGCCGCCGTAAAATCGCCGTTCGTTTTCGGTCTGCCCGCCGCGCCGCCCGTCCCTTCACCACGGCCGGTCTCTCTCACACCTGTTCTAACCGATTCGTTCTAGATCAGGATCTTGAGGGCTTTCCGGCTTAGGATTCCGCCGTGCCCGTGACTCCTGGGATCCACCGGTTGTTCGGTTGCCTCGCCGTCCTGGCCCTGGTGATCGTGCCGGTTCCGGCCGCCGCACACGCCGCCGGGCCGGCAGCCGTCGCGTTCGCCGCCGTGCCAGCCGCAGTGCCCGCCGCCGTGCCAGCCGCCGCGCCCGTCGACATCGTGCTGCCCGGCACCCGGGTCACCGTCCGGGAGGACTCCAAGGACGCGCTCAGGGTGACCTCTTACTCCTTCGGCAAGATGACCTACCTGCGCAGGGGGGCCGGGTTCACCCGGCAGACCGCCTACCAGGAGATCACGGTCGCCCCGAAGGGGAAGAAGGCCCTCGCGGTGCCCACCTCCTACCAGAGCGGCTACGACTCGGTCGTCCTGCTCGACCTGGCGACCTCCAAGGGCACCAGGATCCGTACGGTGAGGAAGCCGCTCGTCGCGCACTACGCCCACTGGAACCGCAACGGCGGCAAGGCGGTGCTGACCGTCGAGAGGAAGAGCGGATCCGCGTGGGTGACCTCCGGTTTCGTGGTCGTCGACGCGGTCGCGAAGACCGCCAGGACGGTGACCGTGGCCAACGTCGACAAGGCCGCGAGGTTCCGGTGGAGCTCCGACGGCGCCGACGTCGTGGCCGAGCACTCGGGAGGCACCCGCTTCTACGGGCAGGACGGCGCGATCCGCCGCACCCTGGCCAAGACCGGCAGGCCCGCCGGTGGGGAGGACGCCTTCACCCCCTCGGGGCGGGGCCTGATGACCTGGTGCCCGTCCAGCTACACCGAGCACGTCTGCGTCTGGGACCGCACCTCGGGCAAGCTCGCGGCCAAGGTGCCCGGCATCAAGCCGAAGGCCCTGTGGGGCTGGTGGGACGAGAAGCACTTCATCGCGGTCATCCCGGCCTCCGGCCACTACCAGGTGGTCCTGTCCACCCTCAAGGGAAAGACCACCCGGGTCCTGGCCGCCTTCTCGGCCGCCGACTGGTCCAGCAAGCTCTATCTCGGCTACACCCGGAAATGACCCGCGCGGACCTCACGGACCTCACAGATACAGGCCGGTGCCGTTGTCGGTCTGCGGGGTGGCGATGGCGTGCAGGTCGCGCTCGCGCATGACCAGGTAGAGCTGGCCGTGGACCTCGACCTCGTACTGCTCCTCGGGGTTGAACAGGACCTTGTCGCCGACCTTGACCGCGCGGGCGTTCTGGCCCGCGCCGCAGACCTCACCCCAGACGAGACGGTTGGCCATCTTCACCGTCGCAGGGATGACGATGCCGGCCGTGCTGCGCCGTTCCTCGGACTCCTGCTCGATCTTGACCATGACACGGTCGTGGAGCATCTGGATCTCGAACTTCGGGTCACCCACAGCATGAAGTTTATGGGAACCGCGGAGCCGAGCCCGCTCGTCCGCGGACTCGGGTATGTCCGGGGGTACCGAGCGGGTCCGCGCGGGGGTGTCCGGCGGGGCCGGGAGGTGTCCTGGAGGGCCCCGGGCACCGGGAGATCGGCGGGCGGAAACATCGGCGAGGGGGATTCGCCCGCCGAGTAGGATCCGGCGTCATGACGTCTCCCGAGCTCGTAAGCGGCTTCCTCGACTGGTATCTGGCGGAGAATCCCGCCTACGCCAACCTCGCGGGCGCGCAGGGGTACGACAGAACGCTCGGTGACTTCACCGAGTCCGGCATCCTCGCCAGGGAGCGGGAGGCGCGCCGCTGGCTGGAGCGGCTCCAGGGGGTCCAGGGGGTTCGAGCGCCCGGGAGCGCCGAGAGTCCCGGGACCGCCGGAGGTTCCGAGGAGTCCGAGGGCTTCGAGGACGAGATCGACCGGGAGCTGGTCATGTCCACGCTGCGCGGCGGGCTCGCGTACGAGGCGTGGCCCGTCTGGCGGCGTGACCCGGCCGCCTACGTGGGGCCGATCTTCTCCTCGATGTTCGGGCCGTTCCTGCAGCGGCTGTCCACCGAGGACGAGCTGGTGGACGCGGCCGTCGCGCGGCTGGCCGAGGTGCCGGACGTCATCGCCGCCTGCCGGGCCAACCTCGATCCCGTCCTGGCGGCCCCGCTGCTGGTCGCGCGAGGGCTGGGCCAGTCGCGGACCGCCCGGCGCTTCCTCACCGAGACGGTCCCCGGCCAGGTCGCCGACGAGGCCCTGCGCGCCAGGCTGGCCGCGGCGGCCGAGCCCGCCGCGGCGGCCTTCGACGAGCTGGTGGAATTCCTCGAGAGGTTCCGGGCGACCGGCACCTGGCGGATGGGGGAGGAGCTCTACTCCACCCTGCTGCGCGAGAGGGAGATGCTCGGCTACGGTGCCGACGAGCTGCTCAAGAGGGGGCAGGCCGCCTACGACGAGCTGGACGCGCGGATGCGCGAGGTCGCCGCCAGGCTGGACGGCGGCTCAGGCGACTGGCACGCGGCCGTCACCGAGCTCCAGGACGACCACGCGCCGACGCTGGAGGACATGCGGGCCGAGTACGAGGCCGAGACGGAACGGGCCAGGAGATTCGTCCGCGAGCGCGGCCTGGTGACCTTCGCGGAGGGAGAGGAGTGCAGGGTCGTCCCGTCGCCGGAGTTCCAGCGGCCCATCGTCGCCGTCGCCTCCTACATGTCGCCCCCGCCCCTGTCGACCTCCAGGATCGGGCACTTCTTCGTCCCGTTCACCCCGTCCTCGTTCACCGGGGAGCAGGTCCGCCAGCGGCTGCGTACCAACGCCAGGGCACAGATGCCCTCCATCGCCGTTCACGAGGCCTACCCCGGCCACCACTGGCACCTGTCGTGGATGGCGGACAACCCCCGGACCGCCCGCAAGCTGTTCCGCACCCCGTACCTCACCGAGGGCTGGGGCCTGTACGTCGAGAAGCTCATGCACGAGCAGGGCTACTTCACCACCCCGGCCCAGGAGCTCGCCCACCTCGACTTCCGGCTCTTCCGGGCGGCCCGCATCGTCGTCGACACCTCGCTGCACTGCGGCGACATGACGATCGAGCAGGCCGAGGAGTACATGACCACGAAATCGTCGCTCACCCCCGGCACGGCCAGGGGCGAGGTCGACCGCTACTGCGCGTGGCCCACCCAGGCGCCCTCCTACCTGACCGGCGCTCTGGAGATCGACCGCATCCGCGACGACTACCTGGCCGCGGGCCGCGGCGACCTGCGGGCCTTCCACGACACGCTGGCCGGCTCCGGCGGGCTCCCCCTGGGACTGGCCCGCCGGGTCGCGCTGGAGGGCTGAGCCCCGGCCGCGCCTACGTGTGGACGGGGGTGCGGCGGCGGGTCTCGGGGACGATCAGCGGGGTGCCGCTCTGCGGGTCCTCGATGATCTCGCAGCGCAGCTCGAAGACCTCCTCCACCAGCGTGGCCGTGATGATCGAGGCGGGATCGCCCTCGGCGACGATCCGGCCGTCGCGCATCACGATCAGGTGGGTGGCGTAGCGGCAGGCCTGGTTCAGGTCGTGCAGCACGGCGACCAGGGTCCTGCCCTGCTCGTGCAGGTCGGCGCAGAGGTCGAGCACCTCGATCTGGTGGGCGATGTCCAGGAAGGTCGTCGGCTCGTCGAGCAGCAGGATCGGGGTCTCCTGGGCCAGCGCCATGGCCAGCCAGACACGCTGGCGCTGGCCGCCGGAGAGCTCGTCCACGCAGCGGTCCGCCAGACCGGTCACGTCGGTCGACCTCATGGCCGCCGCCACCGCGACCTCGTCCTCGCGGGACCACTGCCGCATCAGCCGCTGGTGCGGGTAGCGGCCCCGGCCCACCAGGTCGGCGACCGTGATGCCGTCGGGCACGATCGAGCTCTGCGGCAGCAGGCCCAGCCTGCGCGCCACCTCCTTGGACGGCAGTGAAGTGATCACGGCGTCGTCCAGGTGGACGGCCCCCGTGCGGGGTTTGAGCATGCGGGCCAGGGCGCGCAGCATGGTGGACTTGCCGCACGCGTTGGGGCCGATGATCACGGTGAACGATCCGTCGGGGATCGTGACGTTCAGGTCGCTCGCCACCACGCGCTTGTCGTAGGAGAGCGTGAGTTCGGTGCCGTAGAGTCTCAACGTCGTTCCCTTCGCAGTAGAAACACCAGGTATATGCCACCGATCGCGGCGGTCATGATTCCCACCGGCAACTGCACCGGCGCGAAGACACGCTGGGCGGCCAGGTCGGCGCCCACCAGCAGGGTGGCGCCCGTCAGCGCCGAGGTGACCAGGGTGACTCCGGGGGAGCGGGCGATCCGGCGGGCCAGCTGGGGCGCGGCCATCGCCACGAAGATCACGGGTCCGGCGGCGGCGGTGGCGACCCCGCACAGCAGCACGCCGACGACGATGGCCATCGCGCGCACCGGCTCGACGCGGATGCCCGCGGCCTTGGCCGCGTCGTCGCCCATCTCCATCATCCGCAGCGGGCGCGACAGCCAGGCGCAGAGGGGCAGGAGCAGGACCAGCGCGTACGCGACCGGGATCGCGTGCTCCCAGCCGCGCCCGCTGAGGCTGCCGGTGATCCACGCCCCGGCAGTGGCGGCGTCGTTGATGTTGGCGCGGGTCAGCATGTACCAGTCGGCGGAGATCAGCAGCGCGCTGATCCCGATGCCGACCAGGATCAGCCGGTAGCCCTGCACCCCGCGCCGGAAGGCCAGGGCGTACACCACCAGCGCGGAGACGACGCATCCGGCGAGCGAGGCTCCGGCGATCTGCCAGGCGGTGCCGCCCAGCACGACGGCGGCGATGCCCCCGGTGGAGGCTCCGGCGGTGAAGCCGATGAAGTCGGGGCTGCCGAGCGGGTTGCGGGTCAGGCTCTGGAAGATGGCCCCGCTCAGCCCGAACGCGGCGCCGACCAGCAGGCCGGTCACGACACGTGGCGCTCGCAGGCGGCCCACGATGAGTTCGGCGGCAGGAGGCCCCTGGCCGAACAACGCGGCCACGATGTCGGGGATGGGAACGGTGAACTCGCCGACGGACAGCGCGACCAGGCTGACGAGCACTCCCAGGGCGGTGACGGCGGTCCCGGCGGCGAGGCCGCGCGGAGAGAGCCGCAGCGACCAGGAACCCAGGCGCAGCGCGGTGGGAAGGGCCTTCGAGGCGGTCGCCGGTGACGGGATGGTTTTCATAGGGCGGCGAGCCTCCGGCGGCGGGCGAGCAGGATGAACACCGGGGCGCCGACGACGGCGCACATGATGCCCACCTGCACCTCGGCGGGGGCGGCGACCACCCGGCCGAGGATGTCCGAGCCGAGCAGCACCACGGGGGCGAGCACGACGGTGTAGGGCAGGACCCAGCGCTGGTCGGGCCCCGTGAAGGCACGCACCGCGTGCGGCACGGCCAGCCCCACGAACCACAGGGGCCCGGCGGCGGCGGTGGCGGCCCCGCACAGCAGGGTGACGGCGATCGCGGTCAGCCCGCGCGTGCGGGCCACGCTCACGCCGAGCGCGCGCCCCGCCTCGTCGCCGAGCGCGAGGGCGTTGAGCGGCTTGGCGAGCAGCAGCCCGAGCACCAGCCCGGCCGCGAGGAACGGGGCGAGCCGTACCGCGACGTCGGCGCTGATCCCGGCGAGCGAGCCGGTGAGCCAGAACCGCATCCGGTCGAAGGTCGCGCTGTCGGTCCGCAGGATCGCCGAGGCGGCGGCGTTGAAGACCATGCCCAGCGCGACACCGGCGAGCGTGAGCCGTACCGGCCCGCCGCCCGACCGGCCGGCGGAGCCGAGCGCGTAGGCCAGCGCGGCGGCGGCGGCCGCACCGGCGAACGCGAACCAGACGTAGAGGGCGGGGTCGCCCACCCCGAGCAGTCCGATCGCGACCGTCACACCGAACATGGCGCCCTGGTTGACGCCCAGCAGCCCGGGGTCGGCGAGCGGGTTGCGGGTGAGGCTCTGCATCAGCGCGCCGGCCAGTCCGAGCGCCGCGCCCACGCCGACGCCGATCAGGGTCCTCGGTACGCGCAGGTCCCTGATGACCGTGTGGTCCGCGGACCCGTCGGGGGTGAGCAGCGCGTCCAGCACCGTGGACAGCGGGACCGAGCGGGAGCCCACCGCGACGCTGACCATCGCCAGCAGCACCAGCGCGGCCAGCCCGGCCAGTAACCCGGCCGCCAGCACCGCCGAGCGGCGTCTCGTCCCTCCCGCTCGCTCCGGACGCGTCACGTCCGGTTCCGCGGCCGTGCCGGACGCGGCCGTGGCCACAGCGGCCCTGCTCACCGGGTACCCCTCTTCGTCGGTAATGATTAGGTAAGGCTAATCTAACGCATGAGTCATTTAGGTAAGCCTAGCCTTTGGAGTCGTAAATGTCCCTACCTGTCCTGCCGCGGCGGGGATTCATGGCCGCGGGCCTCGGTCTCGTGTTCGTCCTGGCCGCGTGCGGCAGCGGTGCGGAGACGGCCGCGGCGCCGGTCGGCTCCCCGGCCGCAGCCTCCCTCACGGCGGGTCCGTGGACTTTCACCGACGACCGTGGAAAGAAGATCGAGGTGCCCGAGCGCCCGGCCCGGGTCGTCGCCCAGGTCGGTGCCGCCGCGGCGCTCTGGGACTTCGGGGTCCGCCCCGTCGCGGTCTTCGGGCCGCACAAGCTCAAGGACGGCACGAAGGACCCCCAGGTCGGCGACGTCGACATCACCAAGGTCGAGTCCATCGGCAACGTGTGGGACGAGTTCAACGTCGAGAAGTACATCTCGCTCCAGCCGGACCTGCTGATCAGCGGCATGTACGCCAAGGACGCCCTCTGGTACGTGCCGCAGAAGTCCGCCTCCACCATCGAGCAGGTCGCGCCCACCCTCGGCGTCAGCCTGATCGGGGCGTCGGTGCCCAAGCTCATCGAGAGGTACGGGCAGGTCGCGGCCGCCCTCGGCGCCGATCTCGACGCCCCCGGGGTGACCGAGGCCAAGGCCAGGTTCGAGGCCGCCTCGGCCGCGCTCGCCACCCCCGAGGCCAAGGGCCTGAAGGTCCTGGTCATGGCGGGCGGGCCGGAGGCGATGTGGGTGGCCAACCCCGACGACCACGCGGACGTGCGCTACTTCAAGGAGCTCGGCCTGGACCTGGTGGTGCCGGAGAAGGTCGACGACGGCGGCTTCTGGCAGACCCTGAGCTGGGAGAACGCCGACACCTACGAGGCGGACGTGATCCTGGTGGACGCGCGCACCCAGTCGATGCGGCCCGAGGAGATGAAGAAGAAGCCGACCTTCGCCGCGCTGCCCGCGGTCAAGGCGGGGCAGGTCTACCAGTGGCACGCCGAGGAGCGCTACAGCTACCAGGGCTACGCCGACGTGCTGGAGCGACTCCACACCGATCTCGCCAAGGCCAAGAAGCTCTAACCGGATCAGGCGTAGGTGCCGCGGACCTCGACGATGTCGGCCAGCGGGAACTCCAGGTAGTCGCCCGCCTCCTCGCACCACGCGTCGAGCACGCCGCTGCGCAGCTCGCCGTGGCTGATGGTGGCGGTCAGGCCGTCGGTCAGCGTGATCGCCGCCCGTACGCCGCGGTCGACGACGAAGCCGAGCAGCGACTGCTGGGCGGTCGGCAGGCGGGAGGCCATCCGGCCGATGACCGCCCACGTCCTGCCGACGGACTGGGAGGCCTCGCCCTCGGCGACGAGCAGGCGCTGGGCATGCTCGTGCGGGTCGGGAGGCGGTTCCACCAGCGGGTACGAAGGCTGCTCGAACTCGGCCACCCGGCCCCCGGGAAGCAGGATCAGCCGCCCGTTCTGCGGCTCCTCGACGCGGGCCCTGCGGATGGTGATCTCACCGGTGTCCTCGATCGGCACCGGCGCGTAGCCGTTCTCCCGCAGCGCCGCCAGGGTCTTGTCGGCGGGCACCGAGCTGGCCAGCACGGTCGGGGCGAGCAGCCGCAGGCCCAGCCTGCCCAGCCGCCGGTGCCCGGCGATCTCGGCGAGCAGTGCCGGGTCGGAGGCCTGCACGATGCAGGCGACCGTGGTCACCGTGACCTCGCCGTGCCGCCTGGCCACGTCGTGTATCAGGTAGTCGAGGGGCTGCGGCACCGTGCCCACCTCCGCGAGGTCCGCCAGCAGGCCCTCGGCGGTGTAACCGGAGTCCATGGCCCGGCGCACGCTGGCCGGGGTGAACCGCCACACCGAGGCCGCGCCCCGCGACTCGCGTTCCGCGGTCCGGTCGAGCAGCTCGGCGAGCTCCCCGGCGGGCGGGCCGGTCACCACGGCGGTGAGGTCGGCACCGAAGAGCGCGCTGCGCCGCACGCTGGCCAGCGCCCTGGTGGAGCACTCGACCAGCACGGGGTCGTTCTCCACGATGGGCGAGGAGTCGTCGATCTCGTCGCCGGGGAAGGCGTCCAGCCCGGCCATCGCCCGGCCGAGGTCGGTGATCGTGTCGAGGGCGACCAGCCCGAGCACGCGGGCCTCCTCCAGCACGGCGGGGGCGCACTCGGCCAGCAGCGACTGGTCCAGCAGCGGGGCGTGCCAGTGCGCGGACCTGACCAGCCCCGCCCGGTCGGTGCACGCCGTGCTGGCGGGCAGCCGGGCCAGCACGCCGAGCAGCGCCCGCCGGGCGCGGGCGACCATGGCTCCGGCCGGGTCGTCGCCGAGCACCGTGCCGTACTTGCCGTCGACCTTCCGCAGCGACGAGCGCTCCATCCGCCACCACGCCGACAGCAGCACCCTGAGCCTGGCGGCGGCGTCGTCCAGCCGCCAGCGGTCGAACTTCTCGGTGGGCACCAGCCCGCCGGCGGACTCGTCCCAGGCCAGCAGGCGGGCCACCGCGCAGACCTCGAGCAGCAGCCGGGTCTCGTCCTCGTCGCAGCCGGTGTCCTTGGCCACCCGCCGGACCTCGCGCACCCCGACCCCGCCCGCCTTGAGCAGCGGCAGCGGGAACTTGGCGGTGTTCTCCAGCATGGCGGCGCAGCGCTCCACCACGTGCGGGGCGGCCAGCGTCATCAGGTGGTCGACGGCCTCGGGGTCGACGGGGATGGTGGCGAGGTCGGGCGGGGCGGGGGTGAAGGGCGGGTGGTAGTCGGGGCCGCGCAGCGCGAGCGCCACCTCGCGGGGCATCTCGGCCACGTTCCAGCTGGGACGGAAGAGCAGCCCGTGGTCGGCCGCCCACTTCTCGGGGGCGCCGGGCACCACGAACCTGCCGCCGTCCACGTCGCGGACCGGGCCGTCCCAGGCGAACTCGTCCAGCAGCCGCCTCGCGCCCTCCGGGGCCCTCTCCAGCAGCGCGGTCACCCGCGCCGGGTCGGAGAGGATCTCGGTGACCCTGGTGACCGTGCGCCGCTTGGGGCCGTGCGGCAGGCCGAGCGTCCTGGCCAGCCCGCGCAGCGCGTCGGCGCTGACCGTCCAGGAGTTCAGATAGTGGGGGAGCGGCTCACCGAGCCCGCAGGGCGCCGCCCACCACCGGGCGACCCCCTCCGCCACCCGGATGCGGCCCTCGCCGTCCGGCCACGCCAGCGCGTGGTCGAACAGCAGGTCGAGCCAGGGCGACACCTCGGCCTCGGGCACGCCCATGAACCGGGCGACCGTCTCCGGCCCGGCCTGCTCGCCGAGGGCGAGTGACGCCTGTGCCACCTCCAGGGAGGGCAGCGGCAGCCCGCGCATGACCTCCATCACCGCGAACCCGTTGCCCAGCCGCTGCGCCAGGGTGTCCAGGCGGCGCGGCCACGGTGGGGCGATGGCGTCCAGCCGGTTGGCCAGAACTCGGGCGAGCCGTTCTTCGTCGAGGGTTTTCAACCAGCCGAGCAGGTGATCGTCCATCTCGCAGCTCTCTCAGGAATCTCGCGCGGGGACTCTCCGTGAGCCATAAACATCCACGGTAATGCAGAGGGCATCTCTGACGGCATCTACCGCGCAGAATGCGATGCGTTATAGAGCTCTCCGTCCGGTTCTGATCGGTCCCGGGGCCGCGAGGCGGGAGGGGTGGCGGCCCCGGGACCGATCGGCGCCTCTGAAAGGGGAAGGGGCGGCGCCGTCCGGAAGGGGTTCGGTGGAGGTCCTGGAAAGGCGGGGAAGGTCGTCGGGCCCGGGGAGGACCTGGGGGCCGGGGGGTACGGGCGGACCGGAGGGCGTTCCGCGGGCCGGCCGGGGGAAGGGGGCCGGTTCGGCGGATCGCCCGGAGGGACTGCGGGCGGTGAGGGAGCTACGGGTGGTCGAGGGGGCCGGGCTCCTCGGGGAGGCCCGTTCTGAGGACGGCCCACACGATCTTGCCGTACGGGGCCAGTGGTGCCCAGCCCCAGCGGAGGCTCAGCGACTCGACGATGTGCAGCCCGAGACCGCCGATGTCGAGGGGAGAGGGATCGCGGAGCGCGGGGAAGCCGGCTCCCGGGTCGTTGAGCGTGCAGGCGACCAGCCCGCCGCGCCGGAGCAGGGAGAGACGGATCGGCTCCCTGGCCCGTGACTCGGCCAGTCTCAGGCCGTGTCTGAAGGCGTTGGTCGCGAGCTCCGAGACCACCAGCTCCATGTTCTCGCTCAGTTCACCGAGGCTCCATCCGGTGAGAGTGCCCGTCGCGAAGCTGCGGGCGGAGTGGACGGACTCGGCGTGGGGCGGGAGCACGAAGGTGGCGCTGGCCATGGCTGCCGGGGATCCGGAAAGGAGATCGCGCGCGGAATCGGGCCACCAGCCGGCGGGGGGCCACCAGTCGAGCGCCGTCCATGACGTTGACGCTCGGGGAGGCGCGGTTTGGGCGGACTGCACAGCCGCCATCATGCTGCAAACTCCCGTGCAGGTGCAAGAGCGAATGCACGTGCATAAGGTGTGTGCAACCGCTACCGTTACCCATGATTGGGTGATTACGGACGAAAGGGGATCTTGGTCGTGGCCGAGGATTCTTAGGTCACGAAGTGACAGACTGTCGATCAGGAAAGCGAGCGAGGAGCACCACGTGTCCATGGATCCGCCCGGTACCGGTTCCACTGTTCGGCGAATCATGCTCGGAGCGAGCCTGCGCCGGCTGCGTGAGGAGAAGGGACTCGCCCGTGAGGCCGCGGGATTTCACATCCGCGCCTCCGAGTCCAAGATCAGCCGCATGGAACTCGGCCGCGTCGGCTTCAAGACACGTGACGTGGAAGACCTGCTCACCCTGTACGGCGTGCTCGACGACGCAGAACGGCGCGGCCTGCTGGAGATGGTCCGCGAGGCGAACACCCCGGGCTGGTGGCACAAGTACGGCGACCTGTTGCCGCACTGGTTCACCACCTACGTGGGGCTGGAGGAGGCGACGAACATGATCCGCACCTACGAGGTGCAGTTCATTCCCGGCCTGCTGCAGACGTCCGCCTACGCGCACACCGTGATCCGGTTGGGCTACCCGGACGTGCCGGAGGCGGAGATCGAGCGTCGTGTGCATATGCGCATGCAGCGGCAGGATCGCCTGACGAAGAAAGACGGCCCCCGGTTGTGGGCGGTCATCGACGAGGCGGCCCTGAGGCGTCCCATCGGAGGCAAGGAGATCATGCGTGAACAACTCCAGCACCTGCTGGAAGTGTCCTCGCTTCCCAACATCACCCTTCAGGTGATGCCCTTTCGATTCGGCATGCACGCGGCCGAGGGTGGTGCGTTCAGCATCTTGCGGTTTCCCGAGTCCGACCTGTCGGACGTCGTCTATGTCGAGCAGCTCTGGGGTGCCCTCTACCTGGATAAACGTGAGGATATCGATCCATATCTCACGGCCATGGAGCAGTTGTGCGTGGAAAGCACCACGCCCGGGGGCACCGCCGAGATCCTCGGCGACCTTCTCAGAGAGATGTAAATGAAGCAGACCTACAACGGCATGCCCGCCACTGACCTTGCCGGGGCCAGCTGGCGCAAGAGCCGCCACAGCAACTCGACGGGTAACTGCGTCGAACTGGCCGAGCTGTCGGACGGCAGCATCGCGGTCCGTAATTCGCGTTTCCCCGAGGGGCCTGCCCTGATCTACACGCGGGATGAGATTCGCGCCCTGGTACTCGGGGTGAAGGATGGGGAGTTCGACGGTTTAACGGTGTAACACCGTTTTTACATCAGGGCCGCCAGGTTAACCGTGGCGCGCTTGTGACGTAACCGGGGGAGTGGATCGGCACGGAAGAGTTTGAGATCACAGTGATTGGGGGCTCAAACCGTGCTCGACCAGATGACCTTGTATCCGGTTGCCGACGACGTGTTGTTCGCACCAGGCGGGCGCGTCGTGATCCGCACTTACGGCGTCGCCTCGGCGGCGACCGGGGAGGGTACGCCCACTCCGGTGTCCTACCGCACATGGGTCACCGGAGTGCGCGACCAGCCGCGTTACTGGCGTTGGGGTCACTTCGAGGACGCCTGCCACGGACATCGCAAGGTCCTCGAATGGCTGACGGGCAGGGGCCCCCAGCCCGTCGAGCTCGCCGCCTGAACGAGATCTCCTCGCCGTACGGCGTGATCGAGCCCGGCCGGGACGCGAGGGCCGGGAGGTTTCCCGCGGGCCAGGGGCGCGGGGTTCTCCTCGCGGCGCCCTCCCCGCCCCCGGCCGCTCTCCGGCCCCGGCCCTTCCGGGGTCAGACGGGGGCGTTCCAGGCGAGGACCACCGGCTCGCCGTGCTCGAAGCCGAGCCGGGAGTAGGTCCCCGTGTCCAGGCGGAACAGACGCCCGTCCTGCGGGGGCAGTCCGAGCCAGCGGGCGCACAGCACCCGCAGGTAGTGCCCGTGGGCGACCACGACCACGTCCCCCTCGACCGCCCTGGCGCGGGCGATCACCCGGTCGGCGCGGGCGCCGACCTGCTCCGCGCTCTCGCCGGGATGGCCGGAGTCGCCGGGGACGACACCGTCGCGCCACAGGTACCAGCCGGGACGGCTCTCGCGGATCGTGGCGGTGGTGACGCCCTCGTACCCGCCGTAGTCCCATTCCCACAGGTCGGGCTCGGTCTCGGGGTCGCCGATCCCGGCCAGCTCGGCGGTGTCCCTCGCGCGCCTGGCCGGGCTCACCAGGGCCAGGTCGAACGTCCGGCCCGCGATCAGCGGGGCCAGCGCCCGCGCCTGGTCCTCGCCCTTGGCGGTCAGCGGCAGGTCGGTGAGCCCGGTGTGCCGGCCGTCCCGGCTCCACTCGGTCTCGCCGTGCCGCAGCAGAGTCATCTGGTTCATCGTGGTTCCCATCATGCCGGTACGGATGGTTCGCCGGTGACCCGCCGGTGGCATACGGGTGGCATACCGGTGGCGTGTCGGTAGCGCGCCGGCGGCGGGGCGCGGAACACCCTCCGGGGCACGCGATCACGGTGGGAGAGCGTGCGAAACTGGATCGGTGACGTTATCTGTGGGTCTGGTAGGCGCCGGACCGTGGGCCGAGATGGTGCACGCGCCGATGCTGGCGGCTGGTCCGAACACGCGTCTGGCGGGCGTGTGGGCTCGTCGCCCCGAGGCCGCGGCCAGGTTCGGCGCCCCGGTCTTCGAGCGGATCGAGGAACTCTTCGACAACTGCGAGGCGGTCGCGTTCTCGGTGCCGCCCGCGGTCCAGGCCGAGCTGGGGGTGCGTGCCGCCAAGGCGGGCAAGGCGCTGCTGCTGGAGAAACCGCTCGCCGCCGACCTGGACGGAGCCCGGCGGCTGGCCGAGGCGGTCGCCGAGGCGGGGGTGGCCTCGCAGATGGTCCTCACCTGGCGTTACTCGCCCGCCACCCGTGCCTTCCTGGCCAGGGTCTCGGCCATCGAGCCGTTCGGCGGAAGGGCGGCCAACATCTCCGGCGCGATGCTCGGCGGAGCCTTCGCCACCTCCTGGCGGCTGGAGCGCGGCGCGATCCTCGACGTCGGCCCGCACATGATCGACATGCTCGACGTGGCGCTCGGCAGGGTCGTCGGGGTCCGGGCGCACGGTAACCCGCTGGGCTGGGTCGGCCTGCTGCTGGAGCACGAGACCGGCGCGGTCAGCGAGGCGTCGCTGTGCATGAGCGTGCCGGGGGAGAACCCGCCCTCCGACGTCGAGATCTACGGGCGTCTCGGCAGGGAGTCCCTGGACGGCACCCGGTTGGGCTCCGACGTCTTCTCCCTCATGCTCGCCGAGTTCGCGCTGACCGTACGGCGCGGTGGCGGCCACCCGCTGGACGCCGCGCACGGCCTGCGCCTGCAGGAGATCATCGCCGCCGCCGAGGAGCAACTCGGCTGAGGAGCAACTCGGCTGAGGAGCAACTCGGCTGAGGAGCAACTCGGCTGAGGAGCAACCGGTCGAGGAGCAACTGGGCCGAGGAGCAACTCAGCCGAGGAGCAACGGGCTGAGGAGCGGCTCGGGTCGAGGACGGTTCGCCGGAGGACACGGGCCGAAAACCCCCTGACCCCGGGGACCCTGGGAGGACCTTCGGGGGGATTGATACCGTTCCTCTGACGCGTGGCGTGAGCGAAGTCCGGTGTGAGCCCGGCGCTGTCCCGCAACTGTCATGGCCCTCAGGGGTCGAGCCAGGTCGCCTCCGCCGCGTCGACGCCGACCCTCGTGGAAAAGGGTGACCCGTCTTTCCTGGGTCCCTCGGTTCCGGCAACTGAAAGGACCTCGTGTGAGGCCCGTACGCAGCGCCCTCGCTGCCCTCGCTGCCCCTGCTGCCCCTGCTGCCCCCGCCGCCCCCGCAGCCCTCGCCGGTGCCCTGCTCGCCGCGCTGGCCCTCGCCGGATGCGGCCAGAGCACCTCCGCCTCGCCCCCCGCCGCCTCCGCGAGCTCCGCGACCGCGGCGGCCACCCCCTCGGCGGCGGGATTCCCCGTCACCGTCGAGGCGGGCAACGGCCCCGTCGCCGTCGCCAAGCGGCCCGAGCGGATCGTCTCGCTGTCGCCGAGTGCCACCGAGAGCCTGTTCGCGATCGGCGCCGGACCGCAGGTCGTGGCGGTGGACGACCAGTCCAACCATCCCGCCGACGCGCCGAAGAGCGACCTGTCCGGCTTCAAGCCGAACGTGGAGGCGATCATCGCCAGGAAGCCCGACCTGGTCGTGGTCGCCAACGACGCCGACAGCGTCGTGGCGGCGCTGGGCAAGGTCGGCGTCCCCGTGCTGCTGGAGCCCGCCGCCACCAAGCTCGACGAGGCCTACGACCAGATCACCGACCTCGGCGCCGCCACCGGCAACGGCGACAGGGCCGCCGAGCTCGTCGCCGGGATGAGGAAGCAGCTCGACGAGATCACCGCCGCCGCGCCGAAGGATGCGAAGCTCACCTACTACCACGAGCTGGACACCACTCCTTATTCGGCCACCTCCACCACCTTCATCGGACAGATCTACGGGCTGTTCGGCATGACCAACATCGCCGACGAGGCTCCCGACGCGGCCGGGGGCTACCCCAAGCTCTCCGCCGAGTTCGTCGCCAAGGCCGACCCCGACCTCGTCTTCCTGGCCGACACCAAGTGCTGCGGCCAGTCCAGGGACACCCTCGCCAAGCGCCCCGGCTGGTCCAAGCTCTCCGCCGTCAAGAACGACCAGGTCGTCCTCCTCGACGACGACGTCGCCTCCCGCTGGGGCCCGCGCGTCGTCGACCTCGCCAGGCAGATCGGTGACGCCGTCCAGAAGGTGGCGGCAGGCTGACCGGCGTCAAGAAGAAACGAGAAATGCTCTCCCCCCGCCCCGAAGGACGAGGCATCCGCCCCGGGCACCCGGTGAGTCCCGGAGACGCGTCCCCGGAGCCGTCGTCCCCCGGTACGGACACCGGTACGGGTGAAGGCGCCGGCACGGACACCGGCACCGGTGTGACCTGGGAGGCCGGTGGTCGGGGAAGGCAGGCGGCACGGCTGAGCCCGCTGGTGACGCTCTCGGCCGTGGGCGTGCTCCTGGCGAGCATGTTCGCCGGGCTGCTGGCCGGCGCGGCGGGCATCGCGCCGCGCGGCGTGATGCTCCAGGTGCTCGACTGGCTGCCGTTCGTCTCGGTGGACTCGGGGCTGGCCCCGGTCGAGCTGGGCCTGCTGACCGAGCTGCGGCTGCCCCGGGTCCTGCTCGCCGCGATCGTCGGCGGCCTGCTGGCCGTCGCCGGAGCCGGCTACCAGGGCGTCTTCCGCAACCCGCTCGCGGACCCCTACCTGCTGGGAGCCGCCGCGGGCGCGGGTCTGACGACCACAGCGGCGATCGTCTTCACCGGCGGCGACATCGAGGCGATCGGCATTCCCGCCGCGGCCTTCGCCGGGGCCGTCGGCGGCGTGCTGCTCGCCTACGCGCTGGGCAGCGCGGCGGGCCGGGGCGGCGGCACCGCCACGCTGGTCCTCGCGGGCGTCGCGGTCACGTCCTTCCTCACCGCGATCCAGACGTTCCTGCAGCAGCTCAGGGTGGAGGAACTCCAGCGCATCTACGCCTGGATCCTCGGCGACGTCGGCGGCGGCTGGGCCCAGGTCACGCTCGTCGCCCCGTACGCCGCCGTCTCGGTGGTGGTCATGCTGCTGCACGGCAGGCTCCTCGACGTGCTCTCGGTCGGCGACGACGAGGCGGTCACCCTCGGACTGAACGCCGCCCGCGTCCGCCTCGTCGTCCTGCTCGCCGCCTCGCTGGCCACCGCGGCGGCCGTCGCGGTCAGCGGGCTGATCGGCTTCGTCGGCCTCGTCGTGCCGCACGTGGTCCGCCGCCTGGCCGGGGCGTCGTACCGGATCGTGCTGCCGATCTCGCTGATCGGCGGGGCCGCCTTCCTGATCCTCGCCGACCTGGTCGCCAGGACCGTGCTCGCCCCCGCCGAGCTGCCCATCGGGGTGGTGACCGCCTTCGTCGGCGCGCCGTTCTTCGTGGCCGTGCTGCGCGTGACCCGCCGGGTGGAGACGTGACGCCGCGCGCGAGCGGCGGGGGGAGGGCGCCGGCCCGCCCGCACGGTGAGCGCGCCACCGGGACCCGCGCGCCGCGCGAGGAGAAGCCGCGCGAGGAGAAGCCGCGCGAGGAGAAGCCGCGCGAAGGGGAGAAACGGAGGGGAGACCGGTGAGCCACCTCGTGGTGAGGGACCTGTCGGTCGTGATGGACCGGCGCGCGGTGCTGTCCGGCGTCGGCCTCGACGTACGGGACGGCGGCTGGCTCGCCGTCATCGGCGCCAACGGCGCGGGCAAGTCGACGCTGCTGCGCGCCCTGGCGGGAGTGCTGCCCTTCGAGGGCGAGGTGCTCGTCGACGACGTGCCGCTCAGACAACTCAAGCCCAGGGAGCGGGCCAGGCTGCTGGCCTGCGCCCCGCAGTCCCCGGCGCTGCCGGCCGACATGACCGTGTTCGACTACGCCCTGCTCGGCCGCACCCCGTACATCACCTACCTGGGCCGCGAGAGCCGCCACGACCGCGAGGTGACCGCCTCGGTGCTGGAGCGGCTGGACCTGTCCTCCCTCGCCGCGCGGCGGCTCGCCCACCTGTCCGGCGGCGAGCGCCAGCGCGTCGTGCTCGCCAGGGCGCTGGCCCAGCAGGCCCCGGTGCTCCTGCTCGACGAGCCCACCACGGCCCTCGACCTGGGGCACCAGCAACAGGTGCTGGAGCTCGTGGACCGGCTCCGGCTGGCCGACGGGCTGACCGTCGTCACGACCCTGCACGACCTGAGCCTCGCGGGCCAGTACGCCGACTCGATGATGCTGCTCTCGGGCGGCCGGGTGGCCGCCTCCGGCACCCCTGCCGAGGTGCTCACCGGGGAGCTGATCGGTGAGCACTTCGACGCCCGCGTCCGCGTCGCGGCCGGTCCCGGCGGCAGGCCCGAGGTCCACCTGGAGCGCCCTTGAGCGGGGCCGTGACGCGCCGGAGGCGTTCGTGAGCGGGTTCGAGGCGCACCTGGACGCCACCGGGCGGATCCGGGGCCCACACGGATCGTCCCTGAGACTGAGCCACCGCGACGAGGACGGCGCCCGGTTGGCCGCGCTGCTGTGGGAGTTCGGCCCCGGCTGGCGGGCGATCTCCTCGGCCATGGTCGGCGGCGGCATCGGCCCGGTCGCCTGGCTGCTCAACGCGCAGGTGGTCGCCGGATACTCGCGGATGGACCCGGTGGACCACCTGCTGGAGCTGGCCCCGCCGGGACCCGGGGTCGGCATGCTCACCGCGGCATCGGTCGACCACTTCACCCGGGCCCGCGACGGGGGAGCGGAGGTCGTGGCGACCGTCGGCCTGCGCGTCCCCACCTGGGCGGCCGCCCCGGAAGGCGCCGCCGACCCCGAGCTGGCCCCCGTGTTCCTGCCGGGAACGATCAACATCGCGGTCGCCGTACCGGTCGCCATGAGCGACGCCGCCCTGGTCAACGCGGTCATGACGGTGACCGAGGCCAAGACCCAGGCCCTGCTGGAGGCCGGTTTCCCCTGCACGGGGACCGCCTCCGACGCCGTCTGCGTGGCCGCCCCCGATCGTGTTCCCGGCGCTCCCGGCGGCCCCGAGGAGCTCTTCGGCGGCCCCCGCTCCACCTGGGGCGCCCGCATCGCCCGCGCCGTGCACACCGCCGTCCGCCAGGGCGCCCGGCGATGGGCGGAACGTGACACATCGGCTACTTAAAGTAGGGAGATTGCGGGAAGTAGCATGTGGGCGAGGGCGAGACTCCCGATACTGAGCAGGTGACCGCGATGGCGACGACGGAGCCGACGACCAGGCGGACGGTTCTCCACGGAGAGCCGCCGTTCACTGTCGACGACCTGCTCACGTTTCCCGACGACGGGAACCGCTACGAGCTCTTCAACGGGAGCCTGCTGGTGAGTCCCTCTCCTGTCCCCCTGCACCAGCGTGCGATCGCGCGTCTTCTCCTGATCCTCGAAGACGCCGCGCCGCCGGAGTTCGAGCCGCTGCCGGACGTCAACCTCCGGGTGAGCAGGCGCGACTCCTTCATCCCCGACCTTGTCGTGGTGTCCGCGGGGGCCGTCGACGAGACGGAATTGATGTTCGCGCCGCGCCACATCCTCCTGGCCGTCGAGATGGTCAGCCCGAGCACCCAGGCACGAGACCGCCACCTCAAGAGGGCCGCCTACGCGGCGGCCGGGATCCCCGCCTACTGGCGGATCGAGCTGTCCGAGGGGCCGTCCGTCCACGTTCACGAGCTCGCCGGTGACGAGTACAAGGCGGCGGAGAAGCACGAGGCCGGAGAGGTGGCGAACCTGCTCGCCCCGTTCGAGGTCTCCTTCGATCCCGCCGTGCTGCTGCGTCCCCGAAGCTGAGGCGACCGAGCCCGAGAGGGCGGGCTTCTCCTGCGGACCGATCTTCGTACGGTATACGTTGTCGCGCCGGGGGTCCGCTCAGGATTAGACTTTGCGTAACTGTCCGCGACGGGGCGTGGGCGTGACGATAGGCCGTAAAACGGGATGGTCAGGACGGGGTGGCGATGCCCTGCTCATGGCCTTTCACTGGTGATGGCGGAAAAGAAAGTCAAGCCCTCGGGGCTGGACGGTTCACTTATTCACCCTCGTTTGCGACCCTGGTCCTATCCCCGGTAGGGAGTGGCGATGCGGCGGTTCGGTTCGGCGCTGGTGGTGTTCGGTGGGCTCTCCTTGGTGATCGCCGGGGTGACCCCCGCCCTGGCTCACGAGCACCCCAGTGGAATCACCGACCTGGTGACCCCCGCGGTGGTCAGGATCGAGGCGACGGCGAAGGTCGACATCACGTTGCTCGACCACATCGGCGAGCTGGTTCACGTGGAGCGTTCCTACGAGGTGCCGATCGGCAGCGGCACCGGCACCGTGATCAACCCCGAGGGTGGCATGGTCACCCTCACCCGGGTGGTCAAGAGCGACCGCGACGTCCGGGTCTACGCCGCCAACAAGATCTTCGCCGCGCACCACAAGGTCAAGATCCCCGAGGACTTCGAGCGGCACAAGCTCAAGGACGATCAGCTCAACCACCACCTGCAGGAGTGTTACCCGCCCAAGCAGCCCACCGCCACCTGCATCATCGACGTCACCACCGAGATCACGGTCTTCCCCAACATCTCCTCCGCCGACAAGGAGGGGTTCAAGGCCGAGATCGCCCGCACCGGTGACAAACCCGACAGCCCCGCGGTGCTGAGGCCCGTCGGCCGCGCCGACGGGAGCGCGGGCCTGCCCACCGCCCCGCTCGCCGGCGCGGTGCCCGCCAAGGAGGGGTCGCCGGTGGCGGTCGCGGGGTTCACCGGGCGGCCCGCCGCGAACCTGCCGGAGACCGTCGACATCGCCCACCTGCGGGCGGGCGGCGCCGTAGAGGGCGGCCGGGAGTTCAAGGACCCGGAGAACAAGGTCAACGAGCCGGAGAAGCTGGGCGCCCTGGTCGACAAGGGCCTGCTCGGCGGCCCGGTGATCGAGGACAAGAAGGGCGAGGTCGTCGGCATGCTGATCGGCGGCGGCAAGGACGCCCGGATGATCGGCATCCGCGAGGTCACCAAGGCCCTGGCCGAGGCGGACGTCGCGCCCGCCAGAGGCCCGATCGACGCCGCCTTCGAGCAGGCGCTGACCCGCTTCCACACCCACTACTACGGTGACGCCGTCCCCGCCTTCCAGCGCGTGCTGGAGCTCTACCCGGGCCACACCGTGGCGGCCGCGCACCTGAAGACGTCGCAGGCCAAGCGCGGCACCGCCGAGGACGAGGGCACCAAGGGGGCGGCCACCTCCACCGACCTGCCCCGGGGGGGCCCGCCCCTGTGGCCGTTCCTCGTCGGCGGCGGCCTGCTGGTGCTGGCCGTGCTGACCACCGCGATCCTGCTCTGGCGCCGCGGGTCGCAGGACCCCGATCCCGAGCCCGAGCCGGGTCCGACCGCGGAGACCCGGCCCCCGGTCCCGACCTCGCCACCGATACCGATACCGGCGCCACCGCGACCGGCCTTCGACGAGCAGGCCGACTCCACGGTCGTCGTCGGTCGCTCCTTCCCGGCGCTGCCCAAGATCTCCTCCACCCCCGGCCAGCCGGTGCTGGTGGCACGCGATCCGGGCCACAACACGGCTCCCGGCCACAGCACGGGGCCGGGTGCCGCCACGGGGCCGGGGACGAAACCCGGCGACACGGTGGTGCAGAGATACTGCACGGGCTGCGGGATGCGGCTGGGCCCCGCCCACAGCTTCTGCGCCTACTGCGGCCAGCCGACCAAGACGTGATGTCCGTGAACGACAGGGCGCTGATCGGCCGGGAAGTGGCCGGCTACCAGATCGAGGACATCATCGGCAAGGGCGGCATGGCCGTCGTCTATCTCGCGATCGACTCCAGGCTCAACCGCCGGGTGGCACTGAAGATCCTCAATCCGCTGCTCGGCGAGGACGACCGGTTCCGCCAGCGCTTCGTGCTGGAGTCGCGCACGGTCGCGAGCATCGACCACCCCAACATCATCCCGATCTACGAGGCCGACAGCGCGGACGACGGCACCCTCTACATCGCGATGCGTTACGTCGACGGCCCCGACCTGCGCAAGCTCTTCTACGACCGGGGCCTGATGCCGGTCAGCCAGGTCAGCCGGATCTTCGCCCAGGTGGCCGCCGCGCTCGACACCGCGCACGCCCACGACCTGGTCCACCGCGACGTCAAGCCCGCCAACATCCTGATCGCCGCCCACACCGAGGGCGACCACGCCTATCTCACCGACTTCGGCATCACCAAGCACCGCACCTCGATCTCCGGGCTGACCCAGACCAACCAGTTCATCGGCACCCCCCGATACATGTCGCCCGAGCAGATCAACAAGGAGCACATCGACGGCCGCTGCGACCAGTACGGCCTGGCCTGCGTGGTCTACGAGGCGCTGTCCGGGCGGCTGCCCTTCCAGCGTGACAACGAGATCGCCCTGCTCTGGGCGCATCTCGCCGAGACCCCCACGCCGCTCACCACGCTTCGTCCCGAGCTGCCGCTCGAGGTCGACGGCGTCATGATGCGGGCCCTGGCCAAGTCGCCCGAGCAGCGCTACGACACCTGCGGCCAGTTCATCGCCGAACTGCGCGACGCGATCAGCGGCGCCGGCCAGCCGTACCAGCTCGTGCAGGCCCCCTACGCGCCGACGGCCCCGGCGGCGTCCAGGACGTCCGAGACGACCGAGGCGTCCGGCGCGCGGAAGGTGCCGAAGAAGAAGCCCGCGTACGGCGGGAAGGGCATCCTCATCGGCGCGGCCGTGGCGATCACGGCGATCGTCGCGCTGGTGGCGGTGCTCGCGACGTTCCTGCGCGGCGACGACACCTGGGTGGCGTACGAGGGTTCGTCCGCGGTGCCGGTCGCCTTCCAGTACCCCGGGACCTGGACCCTCGAGCCGCACGCCGACGTGTTCGTGGCGGCCTCGCCGAAGGTGGAGCAGTTCCGCGCGCTGTTCGCCACGCCCGTCACCGCCGACTGGGCCGCGGCGAACGAGATCATCAAGGACGCCCCCCAGGACGCCACCGGCTTCTACGCGCAGACGCTCGACACCCTCGACCCGCTCAGCGGCGCCAAGCAGTTGCAGGAGACCCTGCAGTCCTCGCTTCCCGGGACGGTCAGCGTCTTCTCCCAGGTCGTCCAGGTGAGCGTGGGCGGGCGAAACGCCTCGCGCCTGCAGGGGACGATCGCCGACCCGCAGCGCGGCGGCCAGCTCGAGTTCACCGGCTGGGTCGTCGAACGGCAGGACGAGCCCGCTCTCCTGATCTACTTCTGCTCCTCCGGCAGGTGTGACGACGCGGTCGCCAACCGGTTCGTGCGGAGTGTGTCGTTCCCGGCGTCCTGATCCGCTGACTTGTGTCCCACTTGTGAGCGGCTTGTCCGGGCGTTTTGTCCTATGGGCAAGACGGTCACCAGGCTTTAGTCTCCCCGCATGGCGGTTCTCCTTCCCCCTTTCCCGGCCCCGCGGGTGCGGGTCGCCCGGCCCCGGAACGAGGTGTCCAGCCGCCTGACAAGGAGGAGACGTGAACATCCGCGTCGTGATCGCCGACGACCAGGCGATGGTCCGCGCCGGGCTGAAACTCCTCGTGGAGAGCGAGCCCGGCCTGGAGGTGGTCGGTGAGGCCCCCGACGGGGTCGAGGCCCTCGCCGTGGTCCGCCGCACCAGGCCCGACATCGTGCTGATGGACATCTCGATGCCGCGGATGGACGGCCTCACCGCCGCCAGGCAGCTGCTGGGCCGGCCGGACCCGCCGAAGGTCGTGATGCTGACGACCTTCGACACCGACGAGAACCTCTACGCCGCGCTCCGCGCCGGGACCAGCGGGTTCCTGCTCAAGGTCTCGCCGCCCGAGCAGCTCGTGGAGGCCATCCGGGTCGTCGTCGCCGGGGACGCCCTGCTCGACCCGGCCGTCACCACCCGCGTCATCGCCTCCTTCGCCGGACGCCACGACCCCGCGCCCCCGCCGCAGCTGGCCGACCTCACCCCGCGCGAGCTGGAGGTGCTGCGCTCCCTGGCGCGCGGCCTGACCAACGCCGAGATCGCCGGGAAGCTCTTCGTCGGTGAGGCCACGGTCAAGACCCACGTGGCGCGGGTGCTGATGAAGCTCCACCTGCGCGACCGGGCTCAGGCGGTGGTGTTCGCGTACGAGTCGGGTGTGGTCCGGCCGGGAGCGGCCGTCGGGTAGTACGAGATCCACTCCTCGCGGCTCATCCGGAGCATCCTCACCCCGACCCAGCCGACCGCGCCCGCCGTCGCGGCCCAGAACGGCACCGTCACGGGCCCGTACTCGGTCACCATCGAGCCCGCGGAGGACAGTACGGCGACGAGCGGCACCGCCCAGTGCGCGAACCCGGCCCGCCAGACCCCGATCAGCAGGACCGGCAGGCCGAAGATCGCGAAGAACAGCCACGGCATCTGGAAGCCGAAGACGACGCCGGGCAGGTCCAGCATCTCGCCGAGGATCCTCTCGCTCTCCGCGGGGGTGTGGTGCCGCCCGAGCCACCACTCCACCGGGTCGGTCATCAGCAGGGCCGACCCGTTGACGTAGCCGAGGATGGTCAGGGTGCCCGCGAGGTGCCCGAAGACCACGGCGCGGCGGCGCATCACGTGCAGCAGGCCGAAGACCGACAGGCCCGCCAGCAGGTAGGACCAGTGGTAGAGCACCGACTGCACCTGGGACAGCACGGGGTCGGCGCCGTAGCTGACCGCCTCGCGCTCGTCGCCCCAGGTTCCGGGGTCGACGAGGAGGGCGGCGAGCTGGAGCAGCGGGGCGGCGATCAGCAACACGCCGGAGGCGACGCGCCGGAAGTCGGCCGAGTCCTTTGAGTTTTTGAACATGATTCTCCCTGCCTGTGCGGGACTGTGACGGTCTGTCAGCCAGGAAGGTAGGGGTGGGGCCCCCGCGGGGTCGTCAACCGCGGGGTTGATCTGGGATCCCCCTGCTGGGGTAAGAAGGTCTCAACATGGGCCGATCAAGGATGTGAGTCGCTCGCCTCGAAGGCCCGGATCGCAGTTCGTGAACCCACGACCGGAAAGACGCGTGATGTTGCACGAGAAACTGAATTCGATCTACGACAGCGTCCTGCGCCGCAACCCGGGGGAGGCCGAGTTCCACCAGGCCGTCCGCGAGGTTCTGGAGAGCATCGGGCCGGTCCTCGGCAAGCACCCCGAGTACGCCGAATCCAAGATCATCGAGCGAATCTGCGAGCCGGAGCGGCAGATCATCTTCCGGGTGCCGTGGGAGGACGACCAGGGTGAGGTGCACATCAACCGCGGCTTCCGGGTCGAGTTCAACAGCGCCCTCGGGCCCTACAAGGGCGGACTGCGTTTTCATCCCTCGGTCTACCTGGGCATCGTCAAGTTCCTCGGCTTCGAGCAGATCTTCAAGAACGGCCTGACCGGCCTGCCGATCGGCGGGGGCAAGGGCGGTTCGGACTTCGACCCCAAGGGCCGCTCCCAGCGCGAGGTCATGCGCTTCTGCCAGAGCTTCATGACCGAGCTCTACCGGCACATCGGCGAGTACACCGACGTCCCCGCCGGGGACATCGGCGTCGGCCAGCGCGAGGTCGGCTACCTGTTCGGCCAGTACAAGCGCATCACCAACCGGTACGAGTCCGGGGTGATCACCGGCAAGGGGATCGGCTACGGCGGCGCCCAGGTCCGCACCGAGGCGACCGGGTACGGCTGCGCGTTCTTCGTCGACGAGATGCTGAAGGCGCGCGGCACCTCCTTCGAGGGCAAGCGCGTCGTCGTCTCCGGCTCGGGCAACGTCGCCGTCCACGCGATCGAGAAGATGCAGCAGCTCGGCGGCACCGTGGTCGCCTGTTCCGACTCCTCGGGGTACGTCGTCGACGAGAAGGGCATCGACCTTGACCTGCTCAAGCAGGTCAAGCAGATCGAGCGCCTGCGGATGGACGTCTACGCCGAGCGCCGCGGCGGCGTCGTGTCCTTCGTGCCGGGGCGGAGCATCTGGGAGGTGCCGTGCGAGGTGGCGATACCGTCGGCCACCCAGAACGAGATCACCGGCAGGGACGCCGAATCCCTGGTGCGCGGCGGGTGTGTCGCGGTCGGCGAGGGCGCCAACATGCCCACCACGCCGGAGGGCATCCGGATCTTCCAGGAGGCGGGTGTCGCCTTCGGCCCGGGCAAGGCCGCCAACGCGGGCGGCGTGGCCACCAGCGCGCTGGAGATGCAGCAGAACGCCAGCCGCGACTCCTGGACCTTCGAGTTCTCCGAGCACCGCCTTCAGGAGATCATGAAGGACATCCACGGCCGCTGCCTGCAGAGCGCCGCCGAGTACGGCATGCCGGGCAACTACGTGGCCGGGGCCAACATCGACGGCTTCAAGCGCGTCGCCGACGCGATGCTCGCCCTCGGCCTGATCTGAGGTTGAGGCGCCCGTACCCGGTCACCGTCGAGCCGGCGGAGGAGAGGACGGCGACGAGCGGTGCCGCCCGGAGCGCGAACCCGGCCCGCCGGACCCGATCAGCGGGACCGGCGGGCCGGAGATCGCGCAGAACAGCCACGGCGCCGGGAGAGCGAATCGACGCCGTGGCCCTTGTCAGGGGGTGGGCAGGCCGCTGTCCAGCCGGCACCCGTCGGTGGTCCGCGTGTTGTCACAACGGTTGAGCTGGAGACTGTCCGCCACGTAGGCGAAGGACTGGCCGTTCGGGCTCACCACCGACAGTTGCACGGTTGCCGCGCCGGCCGGTGCGATCGCCGAGACGTTGTGCTCCGCCCAATCGGAGGTCAGGGCGTGGAGCGAGCCGTCACCGTTCGAGATGAGCGCGTTCGACGCGTTGTACCAGGAGAGCCGCAGCTTGACGTCGCCGGAGGTGGCGGTCGTCAGCCGGACGAAGAACTTGTACCGTTGCCCCGGCGTCACCTGGGGCCTGCGAGTGACCGACAGGATCCCCTCGGCCCACGACTGGACGTTCACGGTCAGGGACCGCCGGCCGTCGTAGTAGCGGGCCGACACCTGGTTGTCCGTTCCGGGGGAAGTGACCTGCGGCCATCCGCCGCCGGAGAAGGTGAAGCCCGTGGGGTACCCATACGGCGCGTCCGCCTCGATCGTGCGTTCCTGCGCGGTCAGCAGGTCGTTGCTGTACCCCACGTCGCAGCAGACCGGCGGGGTGAGCATCGACCAGGTGGCGAGGTTGGCCTTGCGAGGATGCGGATAGGCGCTCGTGTAGAACACGGCCGTGGTCTCGCTCGGGTCGTAGTAGTTGTTGAACTCCTGGTCCACCTGCCAGGTGTGCCACTGGGTGGACATGACGTCGGCGTCCTCATGGAGGACCGTCTCGGTGACCTTGGCGTGGTCGACGTCGAACAGGTGGATGAACTCGTGCAGCATGGTCGCGCTGTCCCAGTCGTCGGTCGCCGCGACGCAGAGGAGTTCGCAGAAGGCCTGAGCCGTCCCGTCGAAGTCCTCGAACACCATGTAGGTACGGTTGGTGGGGTCGTAGCCCGCAGCCACCAGATCGTCCTCGACGACGTCCGCGGCGGTCTCGCCGCCGATCACCCCGTTCTCGATCTTCTCCGGCACCACGAGGGCGCGTGCGTAACCCGCGTAGCCGCCGGTGTCGTAGCCGGTCCGGCAGCTCAGATTGACGTGCTGGTCGTAGTTCGTGGACGTGTCCAGCGACCAGTCCACCCGGTCGACGATCTTGGCGATCTTCTCGACGAAGTCCTCGTAGTGGTTCCCGGACTCCTCGTGCCAGGCATAGATCACCTGGACCGCAGGGACACTCCCCGCGGCGTTCGCGGGGTCGGACAGTGTGGTGGCACAGCCTCGCTTGGGAATGCTTGCGTCCGCCGGTTGGACGTAGGGGACATCGGGTTCGGTGCCGATGGGATTGAAATCGGCGTGTGCCGTATCCGCCATCAGGACGACGAACACCACCGCGACCAGCGCGGACATGAATTGCTTGAATCGTGCTGACAAAGGATTTTCCTCCGATGGTTTACCGTGCCGCGACGCCGTGAACACCCATGGCGGGTTCCCGGGAATTCCGGTGCCACTTCGGGTGTGATCTCCGGCGGTACGCCGGTAAGAATGACTTGAGTGGCGACATCGGCTCTAAATGTGATTCTTCTCACTGGGCCGAGAAACTTCGCCTGGAATAAAGTTCGCGTGGGTTTGTGTTCCCCCGTGCTCGACCAGCCCCGTGAGCAGCGGTGATGACATGGTGAGCGAGGCTGAGAACCGCTGGTCCAGCCACCGAAATCCCGGCCCAGGTCAACGGGATTCGGGCAGGTCGGATCAGAAGTCGCTCGTACGACCGGTGGCTGGGCACCGCCGGTCCTTGCGAGCCTCGAATCTCATCCCGAAGAGACGTGTCCTGAATGTATGCGGGCGATGACCGCCTCACGTCTTTGCCTAGGAATCATCGGTCCAGGCAAACGTAAACAACATCTGTTTCGGTCCGGTGTCGTAACGAGTCCCCCTTTTGTTACTGATCACCGGCAAAGTGTAGGCATTTGAAGTTGAAGGGCGGATGTCGCGAAGGGGGGTTACCGCTGACGGCTGAGTGCCGTTTGCCGGACCGGAGGTATGAAATAGCCGAAAAATAGCCGTTTGATACGGCGAATGCAGAACAGGATCTCCGGAGGCCGTGACTCGCGAAGTCCTCCCTCAGCACTCACCCATCGCGGCACGCGTCTGCGACGGCGACATGGGCGGGACGGGCAGCGGATGGGCCGCGCCGGCGCGCAGGCCGTCGAGGGTGAGGGCCAGGTGCCGCCGCCAGACGCCGGGAGCGACGCGGAACGTCGCGCGCACGGTCGCCGCGACCCCCCAGATCACGAACGCCATGTCGTCGAGCGTGACGTCGTCCCGCAGGTCGCCGGACTCCTGGGCGCGCTCGACGATCCGCCGCATCAGCGCGTACCCCGCGCCGGTGTCGGCCGTGGCGCCGCGTACGGCGAGATCGTTGTAGCCGAGGTCGGCGGCCTGCAGCTCGCACACGCCGGTGACGAACGCGACGAACCCCTCCCAGGCGTCGTCCATCGCGAGTGAGCTCGTGGCCAGGCCGGCGACCGTCGCCACCCGGTCCTCGAACACCGCCGCCACCAGCTCGGCGCGCGTGGGGAAGCGGTTGTACAGCGTCCCGATGCTCACCCCCGCCGCCCGCGCGATCTCCTCGAGCGGCACGTCGAGCCCCCGGTCGGCGAAGAGCCGCCTGGCCGCCAGGAGGAGACGCTCGCGGTTGTGGAGGGCGTCCTTGCGCATACCGGGAATCCTCGCTTAAGTTGAGGCCAATCTCAACTTGAGGAAGGTCTCAACTTATGCGACGGACCATCGTGATCACCGGCGGCACGAGCGGCATCGGGAAGGAACTCGCCCGGCACCACGCGGAGCGGGGCGACCTGGTCGTCGCCGTGAGCAGTGGCGAGGCGGGCGGCCGGCGTCTGCGCGAGGACGTGCCCGCGGCGCGCTTCGTCCAGGCCGACCTCAGCTCCATCCGGCAGACCCGCGACCTGGTCGAGCGGCTCCGCGACGAGCACCCGGTGATCGACGCGCTGGTGCTCGGCGCCTTCAGGTACAACCTGGCGAGGGTCGAGACCGAGGAGGGGTTCGAGCACACCTTCGCCCTGTCCGTGCTCAGCCGCTGGCTGATGGCCGAGGGCCTGCGCGAATCCCTGGAGAGGGCGCCGGCGCCCGTGATCGTCAACCTGTGCGGCGTCGGGGGCATCCGCGCGGGACGGATCCACTGGGACGACCTGCAGTTCACCAGGGACTACCGGCCCTTCAAGGTGACGATGCAGGGCGCCAGGGCCGGGGAGCTGCTGGCCTCGGTCTACGCCGCCGAGCGGACGAGCTACGTGCTCTACAACCCGCTGTTCGTGGCGACCGGGCTGTTCGAACCCTTCCGGCAGCCGGTACGCGGTCTCATACGGGTGATGTCGGCCCTGTTCGCCCAGCCGGTGGCCAAGGCCGTGCCGCCGATCGCCGCGCTCATCGACCGGCCCCCGGCCGGGCCGCTCGCCGCCTACCGCAGGGGCAGGCCCATCGCGTTCACCGCCGACCGCGACCAGGCGCTGAGGTTCGAGAAGGCCGTACGCGCGATGGTGGCACCGTTCTCCGGATGATCGTCTCCGGACGCTCGGCGCTGTGCCGGGCGGCCGGGCGGGCGATCATGACGGGGCTCCCGATCGGCGGCGTCTCGGGCGGCCGGCCGGTCGCGGCAGGCCCCGCGCTCCGAGGCCTGCCGGTCGGACCTGCGCTCAGCCCGCGCCGGGGACGACGGCGGTCTTCTCCTTGAAGTCGTAGCCGTTCTTCACGGCGTTCTGCCGCAGGCCGTCGAAGGAGTTCTTGCCGGCCTCGAGGTCGGCCTCGGTGGCGGTGCCGTTCTTCAGCTTGTCGGTCAGGTTGCTGAAGCTGTCGGTGACCGTTTTGACGCTCTTGCACATTGTCGGGTTGGCCAGGGCGAAACGCCTGGCGACCTTCAGTTCGTGAACGGTGAAAAGCCCGGCCAGGGCGGCCTTCGCGAAGGTCCGCTTCCGCTTCTCCGCTCCGGCCTTGAACCCACCGCTCCGCAACGGTTTGTAGATGTAGCGATAGAAGGCTCCCAGCGCGAGACCCGCGTGCAGCGCGAAGCGGGTCTTGGCGAACCTCTTGGTGTTGGCGCCGACCGGGCACTCGTCCGCGGTGTACTCCTGGGCGGTGTCCGTCGCGGGGAGGTCCGCGGCGGGCGGAAGGGCCGCGGGCGGCGAGGTCGCGACCACGACGGCCTCGGGTCTCACCGCGGCCGGCCTGTCGCCGCCGCAGCCACCGATCAGTGTCACGGCCAGCAGTGCCGCTGCCGGGACGGCAACGGATCGGGCACTCCGTACAGGCATCTTCCCCCCTGGATGACGGTTACGGTGTCGCCTTTCGACCTCTTTGTACCCTTTGTGGTTACTCCAACACGTTCGGTGAAGGGGGCTTCCGTGGTCGGTCGACCGCCGCTCGTGCGGGGCGGTCAGGAGCAGGAAGGTAGGCGGCCGACCCCCGCCGGGTCGTCCGTCGCCGGGCTGATCCGAGGTCTCTTGCGAGGTAAGAGGTCCTGGCCACGGACCGGTTGGAGGTACGGGACACGCGCCTCGTGAGGTCTGGGCCGCGGCGAGAGCGGATTCGCGAGCCGGAGCGGGACGAGACGCGCCCGACGTGAGCGAGGAAACCCGGCGGAACAGAATCGGATGCCGTGGAAAGCGGTGGTCAACGGTGCGGACCTCGCGAAAGAAGTTTCCCTGGTACGTGTTCGCCGTGTTCTCGCGCGCACCGATTCACGCCGCTGTTCCGACGGGTTTCCCCTTCGAAGAACACGAATGCGGAATCGGTGAATCCCGGTTCCCTTGTCTGGCCGCGGACCGGGTCAGCCGCCCTCCTGGGAAAGGGTACGGCCGGATGCGCGGCGGAGCCGGCCGCCTTCTCGGGAAAGGGCACGGCTGGACGCGCTGCCGATCCGGCCGCCGGATGTTCGCCCGCTATCCGTTTCCAGGTCGAACCAGCCTTTCCTGGCCCGGTGGAGGAACGCGTCCCAGGCGTCGAAGCCGAGCAGGACGCCCGCCTGCCCGGGGGTGCTGATCCTGACCCCTTCGCGGGTGACGGCCACGATCACCCGCACGGAGGCGCCGCCTGGTCGATCGCGCACCACACGGTACGGCCGAGATCCCCCTGGTCCCGGACTCCCCAGCGCTTCCGGGAGATCTCACCGACGATGCCGAGGCCGCGCCCGTACTCCTCGTCGGCAGGCACGGCTCCGGGCGCCGGGGGCCTCCAGGAGTCGCCACCCGGGTCCAGAACCTCCAGGAAGAGAGAGTCCGCCCGCCGGGTGAGGGTGAGCGTTATCAGATTGTCGGGGTGTCTCCGCCTGGCGTGCACGACGGCGTTCGTCACCAACTCGGACGTCGCCAGCCGCGCATTCTCGTAGGCCGGATGATCGGCACCGATCCATTCCCGTACATACGCGCGCGCCTTCGCGGCGGACGCGGGATCGATTTCGAGGTACGCCTTCCCGAGAACCTCGGATTCGTCGTCCGGGTATTTCTGCCAGAAGCCACACACGGGATTCATCTTCACCTGCTCAGACAGCCGGGTTCCGAATACGTCTGTGCAGCATCGCATTAATGGGCTACAGTCGGTAGTCGAACGAATGCGGTTCGTATTCAACGGTTCGGCTGAAACCGTCGATGAAACCGAGGTGATGTCCCATGCCGCAGGCCAAGGTGCTCGATCCCAGCACCTCACCGGTCGCCTTCTTCGGCTTCGAGCTCCGCCGATACCGCCAGGAGGCCGGTCTGTCCCAGGAGAGGCTCGCCAAACTGATCGGATACTCACTGGGCACGGTCTCCATGGTCGAGACCGGCCGCCGGCCGCCGACGGAGGACTTCGTCAGGCGAGGCGACGAGGCCCTCGGCGCTGAGGGGGCGCTCATCCGGATCAAGGAGATGATCGACAACGTCGCGGCCCGGCTACCGGCCTGGTTCCGCCCCTGGGCCGAGATAGAACAGGCCGCGGAGACCCTGCGGACCTGGGAGCCGCTCATCGTCCCGGGTCTGCTCCAGACGGCAGACTACGCGCGAGTGCTCTTCGTCGGAGAGCCCAGGGCCACGGCGGAGAAGGCCGAGCTCGACGTGGCAGCCCGGCTGAAGCGGCAGCGCATCCTGGAGCGGGAGGACGCGCCCATGTTCTGGGTCGTCCTCGACGAGGGCGTGCTCACCCGCCGCATCGGCGACAAGGCGATCATGGCGGCGCAACTGGACCGTCTTCTTGAGGTCGCGTGCCTGCCGCACGTCATCATCCAGATCGTGCCCTTCGAAGCGGGCGGCACCGTCGGCCTGCTGGGGGGTTTCGTCATTGCACAGGTCCGAGGGCTCGCCAATACTGTCTACATGGAGTCGGCCGGCCAGGGCCAGGTCACCGATCGCCCCGTTGACGTGGCGGGCATCATCATGAAGTACGAGGCGATTCGCGCCGAGGCACTTCCACAGCGGGCGTCGCTGGCGCTGATCAGGGAGATGAGGGCTCGATGGACCACGAACTGAGTGAGGCCGTGTGGGTGAAGTCGTCGCTCTCCGGTGGCAACGGCGGTAACTGTGTGGAGGTCGCGAGGCTGTCCGGTGGTCGGGTCGGTGTGCGCGACAGCAAGGACCGGTCGGGTCCGGCGCTGGTGTTCACCCCGGGGGAGTGGGTGGCGTTCACCCGCTGGGTCCGCGCCGACGACACCGTCTAGTTCCACGACGATCCGCAGCATGAGCAGGCTCCGGCACCCAGGTGCGGGAGCCTGCTCGCTGTCCGCGACGCTCTCAGCACTTGTCCATCACGGCGCGCGCCTGGATCAGTGACATGGGCGAGGTCGCGTACGCGAGGGTGATGGTTCGCATGTCGCCGCCGGGCGGCAGGGGTCATTCGGTGAATTGGTCGAGCAGGCCGATGACGGTGTCGACGGCCTCGGTGTCCAGGTGTTCGGCGAGGAGGCGTCGGAACTCCGGTTCGCCGAGGTCCTCACGCTGCTGTCCGAGCCAGTGCAGGTCGATCCTGATTTCGGGTGTCTGGAGTTCGGCGTGGATGAGCAGGCTGCGCACGGTGAAGGCCACGGCCTCGGCGGCTCCGCCTGTCTTGGTGTACAGCCCACCGATCTGGCCATAGCTACGAGCCATGCCCGCCCGGTTGCCGAGTTCTTCGTTGATGGTCAAGGCTTGGCGGTAGTGCTCCAGCGCCCGCTCAAACTCCCCCCGTTCCTGAGCGATCATGCCGATTTGGTGGTAGCCAATGGCCATGCCCGCCCGGTTGCCGAGTTCCTCGTTGATGGTCAGAGCTTGGCGGTAGTACTCCAGCGCCCGCTCAAACTCCCCCCGCTCCTGAGCAATCCTGCCGAGCTGGTGGTAGCTGCCGGCCATGCCCGCCCGGTCGCCGAGCTCCTCTTCGATGGTCAGGGACTGGCAGTAATGCTCCAGCGCCCGCTCAAACTCCCCCCGCTCCTGAGCGATCCTGCCGAGCTGGTGATAGTTGCTGGCCATGTCCGCCCGGTTGCCGAGTTCCTCGTTGATGGTCAGAGCTTGGCGGTAGTACTCCAGCGCCCGCTCAAACTCCCCCCGCTCCTGAGCGATCATGCCGATTTGGTGGTAACCAGTGGCCATGTTCGCCCGGTTGCCGAGTTCCTCATTGATGGCCAAGGACTGGCGGTAGTAGTCCAGTGCCCGTTCAAGCTCTCCCCGCTCCTGGGCGATAATGCCGAGCTGGTGCAGGTAGGCGGCCTGGTCCCGGCTGCCGGTCGCGACCCACGACAACGACTCGCGGCACAGCTGCTCCTCCCAGCTCCACGCCCCCCAGGTGTGCAACCGCACGCACACCCAGGCCGTCGTGGCCACGGCGCCGTCCAGATCACCTGCGGCATGATGGTGGAAACGCGCCTCCAGCATGTCCTCCACGTCCTGTTGCGCACTCTGCGGCCGGCTCTGCACCCGCCACCGCCAGAACCGGGCCGCCGCCGCGTGCGCCTGCCGCACACCGTCCGCCGCCCCCACCCCCAGCCTCGCCAGCGTGCCCGCCGTCCACCGATGCACCACAAACAACCGCTCCCCGTCAAAGCCGCCGGAGCCGGCAAGATCCTCACCCGGTGCCAGCAGCCCCAACCCCGCCAGCACCCCCAGCGCCTTCTCCACGCCCTCAGGCTCGACCACCGGCACCGTCTGCGACCACGCCACGTCCTGCCGCGCCCGCTCCAGCTCCCCCTGCGACAACCCCAACTCCTCCAACTCCGCCTGCGGATTTTTGCCCCGCACCCGCCGCACCAGCTCCCCCAGCCGAAGCAGCCGCTCCCGCCGCTGCGGGTCCTCCGCAACCGGGGCCGAGACCGGCCAGGCCACCCCCACCCGGTCCACCGCCACCCGAAACACCGACGCCCCCACCAACACCTCACGCGAGAAATCGTCCAGCAACCCCACCAGCTCACCTAGCAACGTGTCATCCACCGCCAACGTCACCGCCTCCGCCAGCGCCGCGTCCAGACCACCCGCCCCGGCCACACGCAACCACGCCCCGGGATCGGGAACGTCCCCGCGATCCCGCAGGAGCCGTTCCAGACGGCGGGTGATGTCGGGGAAGCGGGCCTCGCCACCCCGGAGCAGGGCGTCCAGATACTCCAGGGTCCGAGGATGACCGCCCACGTCGGTCCAGGCCCGCTCTCGATCCGCTGCCGTCAGCGTGTCCAGGCCGGGCAGGCGCCACATCAGCTTGCGGGCCTCGGCCAGGGAGAGCGGGCCGAGGTGGTGGACATGGAGAAGGTCGTGGGCGTCGTCGGGCAGCGGGAAGGGATAGCGGCTGGTGACGAGGAGCTTCCCCGCCCGGAGCCAGGCGGCGAGGAAGCCGGGCAGGTCGGCGTCGACGAAGGAGAAGCCCGCCGTACGGTCGAGGTTGTCCTCGAAGTTGTCCAGCAGCAGGGTGATCGGGGGAAGATCGATCTTCCTGGTCACGGAGGCGGTCACCTCCGCGAGAGTCTGGGCCAGCGCGTCGAGCCGCACCTGCCAGGGGTATCTCAGCTCGCGCAAGGCCAGCGCCACATTACGTAGGTCCTCGCCCTCGGCGTCGATCCTGGCGGTGGCGGCCAGCAGCTTGTCGGCGACGGCCGTCAGGATCTGGTCGGGGCCGCCCCGTCCGACGTGGGAGACCACCAGACCGGCGTCGGTGCCGAGAGTGCCGATCAGCTCGGCGGCCAGGCTGCTCTTGCCGACCCCGCCGATGCCGTGCAGCAGCACTCCGGGACGGTCGCGTAGCGCGGCCCGCAGGGTTCGGAGTTCCGCGCGGCGGCCGACGAAGTCTCCGACGGCCCTGACGACCACGCCGGGGTCGAGGGAGACGGCCTTCGGCGGTCTCAGGTGCGTGTCCACGCCGTCGTTCACGTCGTAGAGCGGCAGGGACGGGCCGCGCAGGAACAGCGCAGGAGTGGCCCACTCGACCAGGCCCGCGTCCCGGTCGTCGCCCTTCCCGCGTCTCTCCTCCAGGTCCCGGCGGGCCTCCGACAGCGCGGTCAGCACGTCGGGCTGGGGCCGTACGGCCAGCTCGCGGTAGAGAGCGTCGCTGAGCAGGGTCGCGTACCGGTCGGTCACCGGCGCGGTCATCGCCAGCACGGCCGGGACCCCGGCCTCCGACAGCCCGCGCGCCAGCCCGGTGAGCACCGCCTCGTCACCTTCCCCGCGAGGGATCTCACCGGCGAGGGAGGTCTCAGCGTCGTCCGTACGGGAAACCGGGCGGCGGGTGTCGAGGGCGGTGGAGCAGCCGGAGAGCACGACCAGCGGGACCCCGCGGTCGCGGGGGAGGGCTCCGGCCAGCCGGGCGGCCGTCACCGGGTCGACCCCGCCGCGCTCGTCCTCCAGCAGCAGCACCCCGGGCTCGGCATGGCAGGAGACGTGCAGGACGTGGAAGCGCTCCTCCTTGAGTGCCCGCTCGATCGCGGTGAGGGTGCCCTCGTTGAGGATCCGCACGTGCGCCGCCGCGTGCCGCCGCGCCTCCTCGACCGAGTCGAGGATGACCCGCAATTCCCCCTCCAGGTCGAGCAGCGGCCCGCTGCCGGGTCCCTCCGGGGAGGCGACCACCGCGAGGATCCGCAGCGGGGCGGGGATGCCGGTCGCCGTGGGGCGGTCGGCCGCCGGGAGGTGGCGGAACAGCTCCACGCACGGGTGCAGCGCCAGCGGCCGGGTCTGTCCCGGCAGGACGACGGTCTCCCAGGGAAGCCCGGCGAGCTCGTCGTCCACCTGGAGCCCGAGGCGGAGCGTCCGGTTCTCCGCCGGCGCCCGCGCGACCGCGACGGCCAGCGCCTCCCCCGCCGCCCCGGCGAGGAAGGTCTCGCCCAGCCCGGTCCCGGCCTCGCGCAGCCGGACCTCCAGCATCGCCCCCGGCCGCCCGGCCGCGAGAGCGTCCTTGGTGAGCAGCGCACCCCTGCCCTGCCGCGCTCGATCGAGCTGCCAGATTCGTTCCTCCATCGCGGGGGTGAACGGCTCGGGCCGGTGGGTCACCTCTCCCTCGGCCCCCGTCCCGTCCGGCCAGAGGACGACCGCGTCCTTGCCGATCCGAAGCAGTGCCTCCCGCGCGCCTTCGAGCCCGTGCCTCCTGTATGGGGCGAGCGGCGTCGCGGCGGGACGGTCGGCGCCCAGGAGCCGGAGCAGCTCCCGGTACGGCTTGTCCTGGTCCTCTCCCCGGAAGTCCAGCACCTGCCTGGACGCGGCGAACGGGCCCAGCGGGACGTCGTCGAGCAGCGCCGGGACGAACCTCCGGGCCTCCGCCTCCGAGACCAGCGCCGCGTACTTGGCGTCCGCCATCGGGTCGCCCTCGATCGCCCGGCTGTAGACGAAGACGCAGTTCTTCGAGGCCCGGATCAGGTCCTCGATCCTGCGCACGATGATGTCGCCGGGCAGGTAGTCCTCCAGCGCCGCCCGGAACCCGTCCTCCGACAGCCGCGCCAGAACCTGCCTCGCCCATTCCAGATCGGCCTGGGCGTGCACGATGAAGACGTCGTACTTCTCCGCCGCCGGTTCGCTCACGTGACCCCCACGGACTCCAGCGTGTTCTTCCGTTTACGGATAGTTGACCATTTACCGCCACTCGCGACCATGGAAACGTTTCACGTCATAGCCTGATCGCATGGATATCGCGGACCTGACGGTCGCCGTGATCGGTGCCGTGGCGGGCGTCGCGGGCGCCTACTTCGCCTGGCTTTCCGTACGAAAGAAATCCCCCGGAAAGCGCGCGTCTCGCCCCTCGATTTCCCCGGCGTCCTCTTCCGGAAGCGGTGGCAAAATGACGACTTATGACGTTTTTGTCTCTTATTCGCACAATGACGCCGACATTGTCACCGACCTGGCCGAGCGGCTGAAGGGACACGGCATTGAGGTGGCCTACGACAAGGTCGTCGTCCGGCCCGGTTCGATCATCTTCCACGAGGTGGAGGAGGCGATCAGGAGCTCGGCGCACGGGCTGCTCGTCATCAGTCCCGCGTCGATGGCGAGCGGCCCGGTGATGAACGAGTACTACGTGCTGCTCCAGCGGTCCATGTACGACGGGCAGCTGCTCATCCCGGTCCTCGTTGGGGACGTGAAGACCCAGGACCTGCCGGAGTTCGTCAAGATCCGCTTCTACAGTGACCTGCGCGGCGCCTCCGACGCGGTCTTCGACCAGAAAGTGGCCGAGATCGCGGAGGCCATCCGGAGAGCGTCGTGAGCGACGCCTACATCTCGCACGCCCCGCGGGACGCCGAGTGGGTCCGCTGGCTCGCCGACCGGCTGCGCGCTGAGGGGCTGGAGGTCACCTACGGGGAGGTGCTCAGATCACCCGGCGCGATCGTCGTCGAGGTGATCGAGAAGGCGATCCGGGACGCGTCCCACGGGATCCTGGTCCTCAGCCGGGCCTCCCTGACCGACCCCTGGGTGCGCCAGGCGTACGCCACCCTGACCCGGCGCTCCGTCGAGGGCGGGCAGCGGCTCATCCCGGTGCTGATCGAGGACGTCGAGCTGCCGGAGTTCGCGGCCGACCGGTTTCATGTGGACTTCTCCCCGGTGGACGGGCACGACCACGACCGGCGGCTGGACGAGCTGGTCCGGGCGCTGCGCGGGCAGGTGCCGGAGGTGGTGCCCGGTCCGGTGACACGGCCGGGCAGCGGGGTCCGCCCGGAGAAGCCCCGGCTCTGCGTCCTCCGGATCTCACCGGACGAGGTCACCCTCCAGACCTCGTCGTACGAGGGCGTGCCCCGGCCACGGACGCCCGAGCCCGGGGGGCAGGACCCGGATGAGACGTCGCGCCAGGCGCGGGCGGCCCATTCCCCGACCCGGACCTCCGTGTTGAACGAGCTGGTCTGGCGGCTGGGGTCCGCTCGCGAACGCGGTGACCACATCACGCGCGGCCCCGACGGCTCCGGCGGGGTCGGGGCGCTACTCGCCGAGTGCGGCAGGGAGCTCGGGCGGGCCTATCTCACCGGGGCCGCCGGGGAGGCGCTCGCCGCAGAGCTGGCCGGGGCGCACGCGCTGGGGGCGACGCTCCGGCTCGGCCTGGAGGTCGCCGAGGAACTGGCGGACCTGCCGTGGGAGACGCTGACCGTACCGGGGACGACCGAGCCGCTCGCACTGCGTCCCCGGGTGCAGCTCTACCGGCGCGTTCCGGCCGGCACGGCTCCGGCCATCGCGATCTCCGGCCCGCTGCGGATCCTGGTCGTGATGGCCGCCCCCGAGGGGCCCGGGAGCGGGGCGGTGCTGGATCTGGAGGCGGAGCTCGCCAAGATCCTCGACTCGGTGGAACGTGCCCGCAGGGGTGGACGGGGCCGTCCCGGGGCGTACGTGCGGATCCTCAACCAGGGGACGCTCGCGGGCATCAGGGAGGCGCTGCTGCAGGAGCGCTTCCACGTGCTGCACATCTCCTGCCACGCCGAGCCCGGGGCGCTGCTGCTGGAGGACGCGGCCGGACGCGTCGACCGGGTGACCACCGAACGCTTCGTCCGGGACGGGCTGCCCGCGGATCGCGGGGTGCCGCTGCTGGTGCTCTCCGGCTGCTCCACCGCCCTGGACGCTCCGGCGGGCCGCACGCCCGACGATCTCGCGCTGGGCGGGCTGGCGCGTGGGCTGACGGCGGCCGGGGTGCCCGGCGTGCTGGCGATGACCGCCTCGGTCACCGACCCGTACGCCACGGCCCTGGCGGGGTCGCTCTACTACGAGCTGGCGGTCCGCGACGTTCCCGAGGTGCTGCCCGCGTTCTGCGACGCGCGGCGACGGCTGGAGGAGGAACGACGACGGCTGCCCGCGGGCAGCCTGGGCGCCTCGCTCGTGGAGTGGGCCACCCCCGCGCTGTTCCTGCGCGGCCCCTCGGTGTCGCTGTACGACCCGGCCGGGGGATTCGAGAAGATCTCCACTCCGGCCGAGCCGCACTTGGCCGACGGGGTGCCGCTGCGCAAGGTCGGCGAGTTCGTCGGCCGCCGCTCGGAGATCCGCACGGCCCTGACCGCCCTGCGCGGCGAAGGGCCGGGCGTGCTGCTGCACGGCATCGGCGGGGTGGGCAAGAGCAGCCTGGCCGCCGAGCTGCTGCGCGACCTGGGATCCGACGCGGGCCTGGTGGTCTCGGCGGTCAGCCAGACCAGCCCCGACCAGCTCCTTGAGGAGATCGGCCGCACCCTGCTGGCAGCCTTTACGGACGAGCGGATCCGTCACCTGGCACTCAGCGTGCGGGAGCCTCAGTACGAATGGGTCGACCGGCTCCAGGCACTCGGGCAGCTCCTCGTCCAGGTGCCGGTGACCCTGCTGCTGGACAACTTCGAGGACAACCTGGCACACGACGGCACTGGATGGACGGTCGTCAACGAGGAGCTGGCCAAATTCCTCACCGCCTGGATCCGCCTGCGCGGCAGACACAAGCTGCTGATCACCAGCCGCTATCCCTTCCCCCTCCCCAAACGCGCTGAACGCCGCCTGCACGCCCACCACCTCGGTCCGCTCTCCCTGGCCGAGGCCCGCAAGCTGATGTGGCGCCTGCCCGGCCTGGACGCCCTGTCGGTCACCGACCGGCAGCGGGCCTGGGCCGACGTGGGTGGTCATCCCCGGACGCTGGAGTATCTGGACGCCCTGCTCCGAGGCGGCCAGGCCCGCTTCGACGACGTCCGCGAACGCCTGGAGGACCTCCTTGACTGGCGCGGCATTCCCGATCCTGGGGTGTGGTTGCGTTCCGCCGGTTCGGGTGATCTGGACGCGGCGTTGGCGGAGGCGGTGACGTTGGCGGTGGATGACACGTTGCTGGGTGAGCTGGTGGGGTTGCTGGACGATTTCTCGCGTGCGGTGTTGGTGGGGGCGTCGGTGTTCCGGGTGGCGGTGGATCGGGTGGGGGTGGCCTGGCCGGTCTCGACCCCGGCACCGGAGGACCCGCAGCGGCTGCAGCGGCTGCAGCGGCTGGATGAGCTGTTGCGAAGGGTGCGAGGGAGAAATCCGCGAGCGTGGTTGGAGGATCTGGGGTTATCGCAGGAGGAACTGGAGCAGGCGCGGCAGGACATGGCGTGGTCGCAGCTGGCGCCGGTGGTCGAGCCTGAGGGGGTGGAGAAGGCACTGGGGGTGCTGGCGGGGTTGGGGCTGCTGGCACCGGGTGAGGATCTTGTCGGCGCCGGCGGCTTTGATGGGGAGCGGTTGTTCGTGGTGCATCGGTGGACGGCGGGCACGCTGGCCGGGCTGGGGGCGGTGGACGGGGTGCGGCAGGCGCATGCGGCGGCGGCCCGGTTCTGGCAGTGGCGGGTGCAGAGTCGGTCGCAGAGTGCGCAACAAGACGTGGCGGACATGCTGGAGGCGCGTTTCCACCATCATGCCGCGGGTGATCTGGACGACGCCGTGGCCGTGACGGACTGGGTGTGCGTGCGGTTGCACACCTGGGGGGCGTGGAGCTGGCAGGAGCAGCTGTGCCGCGAGGCGTTGTCGTGGGTCGCGGCCGGCAGCCGGGAACAGGCTGCCTACCTGCACCAGCTCGGCATGATCGCCCAGGAGCGGGGCGAGTTTGAGCGGGCGTTGGAGTACTACCGCCAGTCCTTGACCATCAGCGAGGAGCTCGGCAACCGGGCGGGCATGGCCAGCGGCTACCACCACCTCGGCATCATCGCCCAGAAGCGGGGGAAGTTTGAGCGGGCGCTGGAGTACTACCACCAAGCCCTCACCATCGACGAGGAGCTCGGCGACCGGGTGGGCATGGCCGCTGGCTACCACCAGCTCGGCAGGATCGCCGAAGTGCGGGGGGAGTTTGAGCGGGCGCTGGAGTACTACCACCAATCCCTGACCATCAACGAGGAGCTCGGCAACCGGGCGGGCATGGCCGCTGGCTACCACCACCTCGGCAGGATCGCCGAAGTGCGGAGGGAGTTTGAGCGGGCGCTGGAGTACTACCACCAATCCCTGACCATCAACGAGGAACTCGGCAACCGGGCGGACATGGCCGCTGGCTACCACCACCTCGGCATCATCGCTCAGAAGCGGGGCGAGTTTGAGCGGGCGTTGGAGTACTACCGCCAGTCCTTGACCATCAAAGAGGAGCTCGGCGACCGGGCGGGCATGGTCAGCGGCTACCACCAGTTCGGCGTGATCGCCGAGGAGCGGGGGGAGTTTGAGCGGGCGTTGGAGTACTACCGCCAGTCCTTGACCATCAGCGAGGAGCTCGGCGACTGGGCGGGCATGGCCAGCACTTATGGCCAGATCGGGGCGCTGTACACCAAGACGGGCAGGGCCGCCGAGGCCGTGGCCTTCACCGTACGCAGCCTGCTCATCTGCGCCGAACTCCAGACACCCGAGATCAGGATCGACCTGCACTGGCTCGGGCGGCAGCGCGAGGCCCTCGGCGAGGCCGAGTTCCGGCGCCTCCTCGCCGAGCACCTGAGCCCCGAGGGCGTCGACACCGTCATCGGCTGGCTCGACCAGCCTGACGCCTGAGGCCCCATCCCTCTGGGAGACCCCAATCCTTTACCCTCCGCACCCCATAAGGGATGCGTCAAAACGGGCATAAGTTGTGTATATTTTCCGTTACCAACTCTCATCTGAAGGAGGATTTATCGTGACGGCGTTCCCCCGCGTACTGTTCGACGAGGCACACAGCGAGTCGTGGACCATCCGGCGGGATGTGGCCGAGGCGATGAATCCCGGCCATCCCGACGACAGCAGCTACGCCCGCGCGGCCGGGCTGCTGCGCGGGCTGGGGCACTCCGTGGACGCGCACGTCGAGGGCCCGCTCACCCCGGGCCTGCTGAGCGCGCGGGACGTGCTGGTGATCGCGCACCCCTCCGGTGACCGGTGGGAGCACACCACCGGGCTGGGCAGCCCGGTCCTCCCCGTCGAGGAGCTCGACGCGATCGAGGAGTACGTCCGCGACGGCGGCGGGCTGGTCGTGCTGGCCGAGTACGAGCAGGAGAAGTACGGAAGCAACCTCACAGAGCTGCTCGCGCGCTTCGGCGTGGACGTCGAGCACACCCTCGTCCGGGACCCCGGGAGCGCCCACAACGGCGTGGCCTCCTGGGTCCTGGGCACCCCCCAGAGCGTCCCGGGCAGCCCTCAGAACGCTCCGGGCACCACCCAGAACGCCCCGGAGAACGGGCAGGACCTGCTCGCCGGGGCCCGTCGCGCGTGCTTCTACCGGTCGGGCGTGCTCACCGCCCCCGACCACGCGACCGTCCTGTTCACCACCTCGCCCACCGCGACCCCCGCGAACCGCCCGCTGGCGGTGGCCGTACGGCACGGCGAGGGCCGCGTCGTGGTGGTCGCCGACTCCGACCTGTTCGGTGACGACTCGATCGGCGACTACGACCACGCCGCGCTCTGGGGCAACCTCGTCACCTGGGCCGCCCGCGTTCCCGCCGCCAAGAGCCCGGCGGCTGCCAGGAGCACCGACGACTCCGAGGCCCGCGCCGAGTTCCAGGCGCTCAAGGACGCCGTCGAGGCACTCAAGCCGCTGCAGGTCAAGGACGGCTCGGTCCCCGAGGAGGCCGACAAGCCTCGGGCCGCCGAGCTGGTCTCCGCGATCGCCGGGCACGTCGAGCGGCTCGCGCCGCGCTTCCCGCACGACGCCGCCTACCTGGCCGCCGTCGTCGCCGACCTCCGCAAGTGGGCCGACCAGGGGCTGGGCGTCCCCGACTTCCTCGACGCGCTCGACGCCTTCCACCCCGACACCCAGCGGGTGGACGGGCTGGAGCACCTGGTCGTCTTCCCGATGTACACCCAGAACGGCACCACCTTCCGCCACCTCGAGGCCGTGTGGATCCGCACGATCTGGCCCGAGTGGCTGGCCGAGCTGGAGCGGGGCGGCTACGACAACCCGATGTTCGTGCCGATCGCCTTCGAGGACTTCACCTCCGGCTACGACACCAACTCCGCGGTGCTCTTCCCCGAGACCGTCGCGGTCCGCGAGACCCCGGCCCGCTTCACCTGGGGCGGGATCTTCGCCGACCGGGAGGCCGCGAGGTTCCGCGCGGTGAGCGGGGCCGCCGCGGCCACGCTGAAGCTCGCGCTGCCGCCGGACGCGGCCAGGCTGATCGCGTCGCAGGAGCTGGCCCAGGACACCTTCGTGCTCTGGGACCTGATCCACGACCGCACCCACAGCCACGGCGACCTGCCGTTCGACCCGTTCATGATCAAGCAGCGGATGCCGTACTGGCTCTACTCCCTGGAGGAGCTGCGCTGCGACCTGACCGCGTTCGGCGAGGCCGTGAAGCTGGAGAAGGAGGGCGTGCCGCACGCCCGCTACGTGCAGCTGGCGATCCTGTTCGACCGGCTGTTCCGCTTCCCGATCACCGGTGACCGGGTCCGCAACTACGACGGCCTGGGCGGGCAGCTGCTCTTCTCGTACCTGCACCGCAACGACGTCGTCCGGTGGACCGACAACCGGCTGAGCGTCGACTGGGACCGGCTCGCCGGGGGCGTCGCGGACCTGCGGGGCGAGGTCGAGAAGCTCTACCGGGACGGCATCGACCGCTCCAAGCTCGCCCACTGGCTCGCCGCCCACCAGCTGGTCGCCGCCTACGTCGAGCCGAATCCCGCCTCGGTCTGGGCCCGCGGGGTCGGCGCCCTGCCCGTCGAGGGGTTCCCCAAGGCCGTGGTGGACGCGGTGCTGCCCGACGAGTTCCCCCTGAGCATGTTCTACGAGGCCCTGCGCCGTAAGCTCGGCGATGTCGTCGACTCCACGAAGGGCATCCGAGCATGATCATCCTTGTCACCGGTGCGGGCGGCCCCGCGGGCCGGGCCGTCGTCCGCAGGTTCACCGGCGAGGGCCACACGGTGATCGGCGTCGACAAGAGCGGCGCCGAGGGGTCCCTCGCGGTCGACCTGCTTGACGCCGACGCCGTCGCGAGGCTCGCGGCGGACGTGCGGGTCGAGCACGGCAGGGTGGACGGGATCGTGCACCTGGTCGGCGGCTGGCGCGGGTCCAAGACCTTCGCCGAGACGTCGCTGGAGGACTGGGCGCTCCTGCACGACCTGCTGGTCCGTACCCTCCAGCACGTCACCCTCGCCTTCGAGCCGCTGCTCAAGGCGAGCGAGCGCGGCCGGTTCGCCATCGTCTCCGCGAAGGCGGCCGAGCGTCCCACCCAGGGCAACGCGGCGTACGGCACGGCCAAGGCCGCCTCCGAGGCGTGGACCCTGGCCTTCGCCGACGCCCTGGAGGGCACCTCCTCCACCGCGAACATCCTGGTCGTCAAGGCGCTCGTGCACGAGGACATGCGCGCGGCGAACCCCGAGCGGACGTTCCCGGGCTTCACCGACGTCGACGACCTCGCCGAGGCGATCGACGGCCTGTGGAGCACCGACGCCAACGGCACCCGGATCGACCTCACCGCCGCACAGGAGGGGAAGACCGCGTGACGGACGCCATCCGCAGGCACGACCCGCTGGTGAAGGGCTTCGCCAGCGACAACTACGCCGGGGTCCACCCGGAGATCCTCCAGGCGATCGCGCTCGCCAACGGGGGCCACCAGACCGCGTACGGCGACGACGTCTACACCGCCGCGCTGCAGGAGGTCTTCAGGAAGCACTTCGGCCCCGCCGCGCAGGCGTGGCCGATGTTCAACGGCACCGGCGCCAACGTGGTCGCGCTCCGCTCGATGACCGCCCACTGGGAGGCGGTGGTCTGCGCGGAGTCGGCGCACATCCACACCGACGAGGGCGGCGCCCCCGAGCGGTCGGCCGGGCTCAAGCTGCTGCCGGTCGCCACCCCGGACGGCAAGCTCACGCCCGAGCTGATCGACAGGCAGGCGTGGGGCTTCGGCGACGAGCACCGGGCACAGCCCAAGGTCGTGTCGATCACCCAGACCACCGAGCTGGGCACGCTCTACACGCCCGAGGAGATCGGGGCGATCTGCGACCACGCCCACGACCTCGGCATGGTCGTCCACCTCGACGGCGCCCGCGCGACCAACGCCGCCGCCGCGCTGGACGTGCCGCTGCGCGCGTTCACCACCGACGTGGGCGTGGACGTGCTGTCCTTCGGCGGCACCAAGGCCGGCCTGATGTTCGGCGAGGCCGTCGTGGTGCTCAACCCCGACGCCGTGCGGGGCCTGCGCTACCTGCGCAAGAGCACCATGCAGCTCGCCTCCAAGATGCGGTTCGTCTCGGTGCAGTTCGAGGCGCTGCTCGCGGGCGACCTGTGGCTGCGCAACGCCCGCAACGCCAACGCGATGGCCCGGCGGCTCGCCGACGCCGTGCGGGACGTGCCCGGGGTGGAGATCCCGCGCCCGGTGCAGGCCAACGCGGTCTTCGCGATCCTGCCCGGGGACGTGACCGAGCGCCTGCAGAAGCGCTTCCGCTTCTACACCTGGAACGAGGCCACCGGCGAGGTCCGCTGGATGACCGCGTTCGACACCACCGAGGCCGACGTGGACGCCTTTGCCGCCGCGGTGGCGCAGGAGTTAGACTCGCCGGCATGAGCAAGCACGGTCCGGGTCTGTGGCGGGCCGCCGAGAGGCGGATCCGCTAGCCAGTCCCGACTGCGCACCAAACGGCCGCCGTTCACCGGCGGTCGTTTTCGCTTCTCCGGGCGCGTTGCGGTACAACCGGTGTGCGGCGGTCCTCTTCTCACCGGGAGTGACCATGACAAAGCGCGTCTTCTCTGCCTTCAAACCCACCGGCCGCCTCACGCTGGGCAACCTCCTCGGCGCGATCATGCCCGCCGTGCGGCTCCAGGACGAGGCCGACTGCGTCTACGCCGTCGCGGACCTGCACGCCCTGACGATCAAGCACGACCCGGAGCGGCTGCGCGCCCGCACCCGCGAGGCCGCGACCCTGCTGCTCGCCTGCGGCCTGGACCGCTCCCTCGTCTACGTGCAGTCGCGGGTGCCCGCGCACACCGAGCTGGCCTACCTGCTGGAGAGCACGGCCTACTTCGGCGAGATGCGGCGCATGATCCAGTTCAGGGAGAAATCGGCCCGGCAGGAGGAGGTACGGCTCTCGCTGCTCACCTACCCCGCGCTGATGGCCGCCGACATCCTGCTGCACCGGGCGGACGCCGTGCCCGTGGGGGAGGACCAGCGCCAGCACGTGGAGCTGACCCGGGACCTGGCCCTGCGGTTCAACCGGCTGTACGGCGAGGTCTTCACCGTGCCCGAGGCCGTGCGCCCGCAGGTCGCCGCCAGGGTGATGGACCTGAGCGCGCCCACCTCGAAGATGGGCAAGTCGGACGGTTCGCCCGCCGGGACGATCTACCTGCTCGACCCGCCCGACGACCTGCGGCGCAAGGTCATGCGCGCGGTGACCGACTCCGGCACCGAGGTCGCGTACGACCCCGCGGGAAAGCCCGGCGTCTCCAACCTGCTCACCGTCCTCGCGGCCTGCTCGGACCGGCCGGTCGAGTCGCTCTCGTACGGGTCGTACGGCGCGCTCAAACGGGACACGGCCGAGGCGGTGGCGGAGACGCTGCGGCCCGTCCAGGAGCGCTACGCCGAGCTGTCGGCCGACCAGGCAGAGCTGTCGCGGCTCCTGGAGGGCGGGGCGGCGCTGGCCGCCGAGCGCACCGGCGGGCTGCTGGCCGAGGCGCGTGAGGCCATCGGCCTGGCGTGAGGCCTGGCGTGAGGCCTGGCGTGGAGGCCCGGAATGAGGTCCCGGCGCGGGGGACGCCCGCACCGGGCCTCAGTTCTTGTGACCCGTCTCGTGCTCGTACGCGGTCAGCTGCTGTTCGAGGGCCTTCATCAGCTCGAACACCTGGCTCGGGGGAATGCGGATCCGGCTGACGATCCGGGTCGGCACGCTCACGAAGTGCTGACCGGAGGAGGGGTCGTTGGCCAGCTGGGGCGGCCTGGTGATCACCGCAAAATCCAGGACAAACCCATCTTGGGTATGCCATACAGAGGCAAAGTTGGCGTACTGCCCCATTTCCACCTCGGCGGAGATGCTCACCTCCAGGCGGTTCTCCGGCTCGTCGTTCACCATTCTCTTTCCTCCGGCCAGGTTGGCTCCATGCTGCCCTGGCCGGAAACCGGCCGCACAGGGACGCGCCGACGCCATTAAAGGATGGAAGGCAGCCGCTGGGCACCGCGCTGCCGCAACATGTCGGTCATCAACTCGATCTCGCCCGTCTGACCGTCGACGATGTGCTGTGCCATGGTGGCCACCTCTTCGCGGTCGGACAGTTTCAGCAGACCTCTACCCATCTGCACGCCGCCCTCGTGATGACGGATCATGAGTTGCAGGAAGAGGATCTCCTGGTCCTTGCCTGTGGCCTCGCGGAGCTTTTTGAGCTCGTCCTCACTCGCCATACCGGGCATCGCGGCGGGAGCGTCCGGTGTTACAGCGTGACCGCCGCCGTGGCCGGCCATCCACGCCATGGAGGGGCGCTCGCTCGACTGGTTGAGGCCCCACTGCTGCAACCAGCCGATGAACATGCCGCGCTGGGCGGTCTGCGTGACGATGATGTCGTAGGCCAGCCGCCGGAGCGCGTCGTCCGCGCTCCCGTCCCTGGCGATGAAGGCCATCTCGACGGCCTGGGCATGATGGACGGACATGTCGCGCGCGAAGCCCGCCTCCGGCGAGGCGTCGGTCGGGGTGGCCGTCCTCCCCACCACCAGCAGCAACGCGACCGCCGCGACCAGGCAGCCGAGCAGCACGCCGACCGCCACGCCACGCCTGGACTTCGTGCCGTCTTTACCGGGGGTTTCCATTACCTGCCCAGAGTACCCACTGTCGAGAATCGTCGCTGTATCGGACGTTGTCATCCCTTATTCTGCACATACGCCGGTAGGGCATAGGGTGACCCGAAGTTGTTTGCGGCTGGAGGGTTGATGACCAAGGAAAAGGCGCAGGCGAGGCGTGAGCACCTCACCCGTATGCGTGACGAGCAGAAGCGCAAGGAACGCAGGGCCGCGTTCCTGATGTGGGGTGCCGGAGGTGCCGTCGTCGTCCTGCTCGTAGCGGTCGTCGCCTTCTACATGGTCAACGAGCGGGCCACGAACTCACTGGACAGCGTCGTCACCGCGAAGTACGCGGGTAGCCAGCACACCCAGACCAAGGTGACGTACAAGGAGACCCCGCCGATGGGCGGTGAGCATCACCCGGCCTGGCAGAACTGCGGCATCTACGACCAGCCGATCAACAACGAGAACGCCGTCCACGCCATGGAGCACGGCGCCGTGTGGATCACCTACCGGCCGGACCTCCCCAAGGCGGAGCTGGACACGCTGAAGGAACTGGCCTCCAAGGAGTACATGCTCCTGAGCCCGTACCCGGGCCTGCCCTCCAAGATCGTGGCCAGCTCCTGGAACCACCAGCTCAAGCTGGACAGCGCGAACGACGGGCGCCTGCCCAAGTACATCCAGAAGTACAAGAACGGCCCGGACACCCCCGAGCTCGGCGCGTCCTGCAGCGGCGGCGTGGGCACCACCACCGCCGAGGCGCCCATCCCGGCGACCGCGCCCAGCCAGAACCCGTCGGCCGCCCCCGACGCGTCCGCGGCCCCCAGCGACGCCCCGGCCACCGACGCTCCCGCCACCGACGCGCCGGCCACGGACGCCCCGGCTCCCAGCGGCACCCCGGCACCCTGATCCGGCTGATCCGGCTGATCCGCCGGCACGCCGTTACGGACGGACGCCGGTGACGCCGTCCTGACGAGGCGTCCCGGCCGCTAGGCCCGCAGGATCCGTTCCAGGGGCACCGCCTCCAGCCCGTGAGCCTCGGCCACGGGCCGGTTGGTCAGGTGCCCCTCGTGCGTGTTCAGGCCCAGCGCCAGCGCCGGGTCGCTCCGCAGGGCCTCCCGCCAGCCCAGGTGGGCGATCGCGAGCGCGTAGGGGACGGTCACGTTGGTCAGCGCGTACGTCGAGGTGTGCGGCACCGCGCCCGGCATGTTGGCCACGCAGTAGAACACCGAGTCGTGCACCCGGTACGTCGGTTCGGCGTGGGTGGTGGGCCGGGAGTCCTCGAAGCAGCCGCCCTGGTCGATGGAGATGTCCACCAGGACCGATCCCGGCCGCATCCGCGAGACCAGCCGGTTGTCGATCAGCTTGGGCGCCCTCGCGCCCGGTATCAGCACCGCGCCGATGACCAGGTCCGCGTTCAGCACCGCCCGCTCGATCTCGTACGTGGTGGAGGCGATGGTCTTGCAGTGGCCCTTGTAGATCACGTCGGCCTGGCGGAGCCTGTCGATGTCGCGGTCCAGCAGCAGCACCTCCGCCTGCATGCCCAGCGCGATGACCGCGGCGTTCATGCCGGAGACCCCGGCGCCGATCACGACCACGCTGGCCGCGTGCACGCCCGACACCCCGCCCATCAGCACGCCGCGCCCGCCGCCCTGGCGCATCAGGTGGTACGCCCCCACCTGGGGGGCGAGCCGCCCGGCCACCTCCGACATGGGGGCCAGCAGGGGCAGGAAGCCGTTCGCGTTCTGCACGGTCTCGTAGGCGATGCCGGTGACCCCGGCGTCGAGCAGGGCGCGGGTGCACGCGGGCGAGGCGGCCAGATGCAGGTAGGTGAAGAGCACCTGGCCCTTGCGCATCCGGTGGTACTCCTCGGCGACCGGCTCCTTGACCTTCAGGACCAGATCTCCCGCGGCCCACACGTCGTCGGCCGAGTCGAGGATGGTCGCGCCGGCGCTCTGGAAGTCGGCGTCGGGAATGGAAGATCCCGTCCCGGCGTCTTTCTCGACGAAGACCTGATGGCCGTGCCGGACGAACTCGTGGGCCCCGGCGGGGGTCAGCGCCACGCGGTATTCGTGGTTCTTGACCTCACGGGGAACGGAGATCTTCACGGCTCCTCCAAGGGTGGGCGCGTGTCCTCTTCTTCACTGTGCGTTCCCCGAAAGGGGGCGGTCACGCACGGGGCGGCAGGAATGGGGCCGGAGCCGGCGACATTCCGCCGGCGGTCGTCGGCCTTCGGCCTCCCGGGAGTCCTCGTGACGTGCGGGGTTACCGGCTCCCCGCGCCGATCGGTAGGCTCGCCGCGAACAGGTGCGAGGAATACGGGGATATGACGATGGGGATGCACGCGGGGCAGGGTGGGCCGCCCGTACCGCAGGGACCTCCAGCCGGGCCTGACGACCCCTCTGACGAGCCGTGGTCCTCGTCCGGCTCCTATGACGCCTTCACCCCGCCCGGCCGCCCTGGCGCCTCACCCGGGCGTCACGCCCGCGGTGAGGGGAAATCGGGCGACGACCTTCCCGCCGGCGCCGGCGGTCCGGCCGGCTTCGACGAACCGGGTCACGGTGACCGGGGTTTCGGCGGCCCCGTTCCCGGCTCCGGCGGCTCCTCCTTCGACGCCTTCGCCGGCACCGGCCCCGGCCCCGGCCCCGGTGGCTCCTCCTTCGACGCTTTCGGCGGCGCCGGCTCCGGCCCCGGCGGCTCCGACCTCCACGCCTTCGGCGGTCCCGGTCCCGGTGGGTCTGATTTCGACGCTTTCGGCGGTCCCGGTCTCGGTGCCGGTCCCGGTGGGTCTGACTTCGATGCCTTCGGCGGTCCCGGTGCCGGGTCCGGCAGGTCCGATCTCGATGCCTTCGGCGGTACCGGGTCCGGCAGGTCTGACTTCGACGCCTTCGGCGCCAGAAGTTCTGGCTCCGACGCCTTCGGCGCCGGCGGTGCGGGGCTCGGCGACCCCGGCTCCGACCCCCTGGGCCCCGGAGGTGCGAGGGCCGGCGATCCGGCCTTCGGGGGGACCGCCCTCGGCGGGCAGGGAGCCGGCGGTCCGGTGGGCCCGGTGGGCCCGGTGCCCGGGGGCCCGGGCGGCCCCGATGCCGACACCCTGGCCCTCGCCGAGGGGCAGGCGCCCACCGGCCAGGGACCGGGCGGGCCGGTGGCGGACGGGCCCGGGGCGGGGGTTCCCGGGGGCGGCGAGCGGCGGGCCGGAGAGTCGCCGGACGGGGCGCCCGGGGGGCCCAGGGCGAGCCGGGTCACCACCGCGATCCTGGTGACCGTACTGGTCTTCGTCGTGCTGATCACCGGTGTGCTCGGCACCGTCGCGGTGCTCATGACCCGCAATCCCGACATGCCGCTCGGTGGCACGCCGCCCAGGCGGCTCGCGACCCCCCTCCACTTCGCCCCGGTGACCGAGGCCAAGATCGGCCCCTGCACGATCCCGGAGACCTATCCCGACGACCTCGGGCAGACCTGCTACTCGGTCGCCGCCGGGGTCAACGTGAACGCCGTACGGAAGATCGAGGCGATCCAGGAGAAGAGCGGCGCCTACTCGGTCAGGATCGCGTTCGCGCCCGCCTTCCGCGAGCAGATCAACGACCTGACCACGGAGGCGGTCAACGAGGACGACCCGGTCAGGCAGCAGATCGCGATCGTCGTGGGACAGAAGGTGGTGGCGGCCCCCCGGGTCGCCCAGGCGATCACCGACGACAGCCTGAGCATCGCCGGTTCCTTCACCAAGGAGCAGGCGGACGCGATGGTCGTCAGGCTGCTCGGCTCCGGGGCCGTCGTCCCGCAGCCGACGGACGGCACGCAGCCGAGCGCGTCGGTCTTCACCCCGTCGGACGGCCCGGCCGCGAGTCCTCCGGCCGACCAGCAGCCCGTGAGCCCCCCGGCGAGCCAGCCCGCGAATCCTCCGGCGAACCAGCCCGTGACCCCGCCGGCGAGCCAGCCCGTGACCCCGCCGGCCACCGGCCCCGCCACCACGAACACCGCCGGGGCCGACGCGAACCGCCCGGCGGACACCACCGGGGACACCTCGCAGAACGCGTCCGGCGAGGGCGTCGACCGCAAGTTCTCCAGCTGCAAGGCCGCGACGGAGAACGGATACGGCCCCTACACCCGGGGCGTCCACGAGGAGTACCAGTGGTACATCGACGGGGACAACGACGGCGTCGTCTGCGAGCAGGAGGGCGCCGGCTGATACCGGCCGGCGCGATGCCTCCGGGTCCCCTCCTCCACCGAGGGGGTCACCCCTCCAGGGCGATGTCATGGGGGCGGATGGGCACCCGGGGCAGCCGCAGGCCGGTGGCGGCCCGTACGGCGGCGGCCACCGCGGGGGTGGAGGAGAGCGTGGGCGGCTCGCCCGCGCCGCGCAGGCCGTAGGGGGCGTTCGGGTCGGGATTCTCCATGATCGACAGCCGCATGGGCGGCATGTCGAGGATGGTGGGGATCAGGTAGTCGGTGAACGACGGGTTGAGCACCAGCCCGTCGCGGACCTGGATCTCCTCCATCAGCGCCAGCCCCAGCCCCTGGGCCGAGCCGCCGTGGATCTGCCCCTCCAGCGCCAGCGGATTCATGATCTTGCCCACGTCCTGGACGGCCGCCAGCTCCACCACCTTGACCAGTCCCAGCTCCACGTCCACGTCCACCACGGCCCGGTGGACGCACAGGGCGAGCTGGGTGTGCGAGTCGCCCTGCCCGGTGACCGGGTCCAGCGGGAAGGTGGGCCGGTGCCGGTACTCCCTCGTCTCCTCCACCGCCCCGGCCCGCTCCAGCGCCTCCACCAGCGACGACCCGTCGCCCGTCAGCTTCGCCAGCCGCTCCCGCACGGCCTCGCAGGCCGCCCTCACCGCGCCGCCGGTGACGTAGGACTGGCGCGACGCCGACGACGACCCGGCCGATCCGACCGACGTGTCCGCCGTCGCGACCGTCACCGCGTCGATCCCCAGCTCGGTCCTGGCGATCTGCTCCTGGATCATCAGCAGGCCCTGCCCCACCTCGGCCGCCGCGGTGTGCACCAGGACGTGCGGCTCGCCGCCGATCAGCTCCACCCGCACCCTGGCGGTCGAGTGGTCGTCGAAGCCCTCGGAGAAGCAGATGTTCTTGATGCCCACGCCGTACCCGACACCGCGCCGCACCCCCTCGCCGTGGGTGGTCTGCGAGACGCCGCCCGGCATGTCCAGCAGATCCGAGGCGCCCGAGGCGTCCGGCAGGGAGGGCAGCGGCATCGCGGCGAGTTCCCTGAGCATCTCGGCCAGCGGCGCGGGCGAGTCGATCACCTGCCCGGTGGCCAGCGTCGACCCCTGGGAGACGGCGTTGCGGACCCTGACCTCGACCGGGGAGATCCCGCACGCCTCGGCCAGCCTGTCCATCTGCGACTCGTACGCGTAGCAGGCCTGGACCGCGCCGAAGCCGCGCATCGCGCCGCAGGGCGGGTTGTTGGTGTAGACGCCGTAGGCGTCGATCCACACGTTGTCCACCTCGTACGGGCCCACCCCCAGGGAGGCCGCGTTGCCGACCACGGCGGGAGAGGTGGAGCAGTAGGCGCCGCCGTCCAGCAGGATCTCCGCCCTGACGTAGAGCAGCCTGCCGTCGCGGGTGGCGCCGTGCTCGTAGCGCATCCGGGCCGGGTGGCGGTGGACATGGCCGTAGAAGGACTCCTCGCGGTTGTAGACGATCTTCACGGGACGGCCGGTACGCAGGGCCAGCATGCACGCGTGGACCTGCATGGACAGATCCTCGCGGGCGCCGAACGCCCCGCCCACCCCGGCCAGCGAGAGCCGTACCTTCTCCTCGGGCAGCCCCAGGCACGGCGCGATCTGCTCCCGGTCGGCGTGCAGCCACTGGGTGGCGATGTACAGGTCCACCCCGCCGTCCTCGGCCGGTACGGCCAGCCCGGACTCGGGGCCGAGGAAGGCCTGGTCCTGCATGCCGACCTCGTACTCGCCGGTGACGACCACGGGGGCCTCGAACGCGGAGCCGACCCGGACCGGCTGGTGGCGCAGCACGTTGCCGCTCTCGTGGACCGAGGGGCAGGAGGCGTCGAAGGCGGCCCGGCGCGGATCGGTGACGGCCTCGCGGACCTCGTACTCCACCACGATGGCCTCGGCCGCCCGCCTGGCGCGCTCGGGATGGTCGGCCGCGACCAGCGCGACCGGCTCGCCCTGGTAGCGGACCTGGTCGACGGCGAGCACCGGCTGGTCCCTGTGGTCCAGGCCGTAGAACTTCGCGCCCGGCACGTCCTCGTGGGTGAGGACCGCGTACACGCCGGGCATGGCCAGCGCGGGGCCGACGTCGATCGAGCGGATCCACGCCGACGGGTGCGGGCTGCGGAGGGTGACCCCCCAGATCATGTCCGCCAGGTACAGGTCGGAGGAGTAGGCGAACTCGCCCGTCACCTTCAGCGTCCCGTCGGGACGCAGGACGCTCTCGCCGACGCCGCGCTGCCGCCGTGTTTCGATGCCGCTCATCCCAGCAGTACATCAGCCGGGTCCCGGGGGAGGACATGGCAGGCACGACGCAACGCGGGGGGTGACCGTTGGCGACTCTTGCGGTTGTGCCGTCCGCCGTGCCGGGACGCTCGTGTCCGGCGGGCGTGTCGAGCCGCGCACGCGTGCCTCGGCCGCGCGGTACTCGGAGAAGCGCCGCACTCGGAGAGGCGCCGCACTCAGAGAATCGCCGCACTCAGAGGGGCGCCGCACTCGGAGAGGCGCCGCGCGCGGGTGCGCGGCTACGCGGTCAGAGAAGCATCGCCCGGCCCAGGAGCGTGATCGGCTTTTCCCGGGAGCCCAGGATGGCCGCCTCCTCCACCAGCGCCTGCTTCTCCACCTCCTCGTTTCCCACCTCCCTGGCCAGCGCGAGGGAACGCGCCAGGTAGGTCGAGGCGTGTTCCGTCTCACCGAGGAGCCGGAGGGAGCGGGCCATGCCGAGAAACAGGTACGGTTCGGCGACGTTCAGCCGCACGACGCGCGCGCAGTCGAGGGCGGCCTCGAAGGACGCTCTGGCGGACTCGGCGTCCCCCAGGTTGAGATAGAGGTCTCCGAACCTGTTGTGCACCGAGGACTCCTGGTAGACGTTGCCGCTCACACGGCACTTGAGCAGGGCCTCCTCCAGTGCCGCCCGCGCCTGCTCGAACCGGCGCAGGCCGTTGTACCCCGCGCCGATCATGGTGAGCGCGTAGGCCTCGCCCGACCCGTGCCCGATCGCGTTCGCGATCTCCCGTTGCTTCCTGGCGCAGTCGATGGCCTTCTGGTAGCGGTCGAGTTCGAGATAGTTCATGGCGAGGCTGCCCAGCGCCTTCTGCTCCCCGTGGGAGTCGGAGAGCCGGCGGCACAGGATCAGCTGCCGCTGGAAGTGGGGCACGGCCTCCTCCGGACGGTTGACCGTGTTCCTCAGGATGCCCTCCACGTGGTGCGCGTTCGCCTCGAGGCCGCGATCGTCCAGCCGCCGCCCGATCGCGAGGATCTGCGGGCTGATCGCGAGAAGCCAGGGGAGGAGCGCGGCGTGGTGGAGGTGCCAGAACAGCGCGAGGACCAGGGCGACCCCGAGACGGGCGGTCCGCTCCCGGGGAGCGGATATCGCCTGGGAGACGGCGGACAGGAGATTGGCCTGCTCCCGGTCCAGCCACTCGCGGGCCTCCTCGTCGGAGGCGAGCTGGAGGGGGGCGGCGCTGAGATCGACGTCGGTCGAGGCCGGGCGGGGGTAGCGGCCCAGTTTCATCGCCAGGCGGGTGGTCCCGACGTACGAGCTCAGCGCCCGGTCCAGCGCGACGTCGCGGTCGGCCTCCGATTCCTCCCGCGCGGCCCGCTCCTTGGCGAACAGCCGCACCAGGTCGTGCAGCCGGTATCTTCCCGGCTCGTCCATCTCCGAGAGGTGCGCGTCGACCAGCCGTTCCATGGCGTCCTCCGCCGTCTCCACCGGAACGTCCAGCAGGGCGCCGACGATGTGCGCCGTCACGTCGGCCGTCTGCAGCACGCCGAGCGCGCGCAGCGCGCGGGCGGCCGTCCGGTCGAGGAGGTGATCGCTGCCGGCGAGCATGTCGTAGCTGACCGCCAGGCTGGACCTCACCGCGAGATCGCCCGCCGCCAGTTCCCGCAGCCGCCCGTGCTCGTCGTCCAGCCGGACCACCAGATCGGTCACGGTCCAGCGCGGCCGGTTCGCCAGCCGGGCTCCCGCGATGCCGACGGCCAGCGGCAGGCCTCCGCAGAGATCGATCAGGCGCCTCGTGGCCCGGGCGTCCTCGGCGACCCGCTTTGCCCCGATCAGCTTCGCGAGCATCGCGGAGGACTCGGTCCGCCGCATCCCGGAGATCGGCACGCGGGCGCAGTCGTCGAGCAGGGTGAAGCTCTCCCGGCTGGTCGTCAGGATCGCGTTGCCCATCGGCACGGACAGCAGGGGGCGGATCTGGGCCAGGTCGGCGGCGTCGTCCAGCACGATGAGCATCTCGCGGCCGTCGAGCTCGCCGCGCCACAGCGCCGCGGCCTCGTCGACGTCCGCGGGGATGGCGTGCGGGGGCATGCCGAGGTCGCGCAGGAACCTGTTGATCACCTCGACCGGTTCGAGCCGCTTCATGCCCGGTGTCGCCCCGCGCAGGTTCACGTACAGCTGCCCGTCGGGAAAACGGTCGCGTACCAGGTGCGCGGTCCGGATGGCCAGGGTCGACTTGCCGGACCCGGGCGCTCCGGTGATCGCGACGACGTGGTGCGGCGGGCCACCGTCCCAGGGGGAGAGCAGCCCTCTCAGCCGTACGAGTTCCTCCGCCCGCCCGACGAAGTCGACGGGGTCGCGTGGCAACTGGCGAGCCGGCTTCGTCCCCGGGGCGGTGCGGCGCCGCGAACCCGAGGATTCCCGCTCACCGGCATCCGGCTCCGCGGAGCCCGCGGAGTCCGCGGCGCCTGCGGAGCTCTCGGGGCCTTTGGGGTCCCCGGAGCCCTCGGGAGAGGGGACGGGCGGCGGGGCGGGGGCGGTGGGAGGCGCCGAGGGCAGGTCGAGCAGCGGGTCGGCGCGCAGGATCAGCTCGTGACACCTGCGGAGGCTCTCGTGCGGCTGGATGCCGAACTCCTCCGCGAGCAGGCGCCGGGTCTCCTGATAGACCCTCAGGGCCTCCACCTGCCGGCCGCAGCGGTAGAGCGCGATCATGTACAGCTCGCGGAGCCGCTCACGCAGCGGGTGTTCGGAGATCAGGAGCACCAGCCGGGCGGCGGCCTCCTCGGGACGCCCGAGCAGGAGCAACAGGTCCGTGTGCAGCTCCAGCGCGGTCAGGCGCAGCTCGCCCAGCCTGTGCCGCTCGAACTCGGCGGACGGGCCGGGAACGCCGCTCAGGCAGGTGCCCCGCCACAGCCCCACGGCCCTGTTCAGAGACTGCAGGGCGGTCTCGTACGCGTTGTCCGCGTACGCCTTCCGCGCAAGGTCGAGACACTGTTCGAACACCAGGGCGTCCACCTGCCCGGGGGTGAGCCGCAACGAGTATCCGCCCGCGACGGAGACCAGCACCCTCGAAGGCCTGCGCGGATCCCGGTCCGGGTCCAGGGTCCTGCGCAGTCCGGACACGTAGGTGTAGACGCTCTGTTCCGCGGTCTTCGGCGGGCTCTCCCCCCACACCCCGTCGATCAGCTTCTCCTTGGTGACGACCTGCCCGGCATTGATCGCCAGAACGCAGAGGACGGCCTGTCGCCTGGGCTCTCCCAGCTGGAGCCGCTGTGAGCCCCTCCGGCCGGTCACGGGGCCGAGAATGTCAATGCCGAGTCTTTCCACCGGGAGGCTCTCCCCGACGGGAGCGGTGGTGCGCGTCTCGTCCATCAGACCTCCACGCGGTCGGGCATGGCGCAGCGAAGTCGTGAGGAAGACACTATCCGACGAGTTTGCGACGCAGGATTTCCCGCGAACCACCTAGACGATCCCCGCTTTGGCGATACGGACCCCCGCCTGGAGCCTGCTCTGCGCCCCGATCCGCTCCATCGCGTTGGCCATGTGACGGCGCACGGTGCGGGAGGTGAGCCCGAGCTGGCGGCCGATCACCTCGTCCGTCAAGCCCTCCGCGGCCATTCTCAGAACGGTCTTCTCCTGCTCCGTCAGCGAGAACGGCGGCTTCCACCCCCGGGGCCGCCGCTCGGCGCGTGACCAGACGTGCTCGAACAGGTCTCCCAGCAACGAGACCAGCACGGGCGCGCGCACCACGGCCATCCGGGACGCGTGGCCCGTCAGGGCGATGTGATCGTCGATCACCAGGAATCTCTCGGAGATCAGCGGGTCGACCCTCAGCTCCACGGACGCGGGGAGACCGGCCGTCTCGTACGGCGCGTCGACCACGATCCTCGTCCGCACCCCGGGCGGGATGACGGCGGAATCGAAAATCTGGAGAAACGCGGTGTTCCTCGCCGGCTCAGGAAGGAACATGACGATCGTCCGCCGCGCGGACGAGCAGAGGGTCTCGGCGTCGTGCCGGACCTGGGACCGCTCTCCCGCGGAGGGGGAGGCGGGCAAGGAGTGGGTCATGTGCGGCTCGCGAACCGTGCCGGACCGGACACGTCCGTGTTCCTCCCCGCGGGCGTCGCCGCCGGACCGCGCCGCGACGGGTCTCCGAGGCGTCCCGCACCGGGGAGGCGGCGTTCCACGCGGGGGAAACCGGTGAGGCGGCGTTCGCGGGGGAAGCGGGGGAGAAGCGCTCGCGCGGGGGAGCGGTCGTCGCCGTCGTACGCGCGTGAGGGGGAGTCGCCCATCTATGGTCCCTCCATCCTGTCGTCCGGGCCGGTGGTGGCAGGGGAGGCGCCAGGAAAAGGCCCTCTCGGGGCGGGCCCGGAGAAACGGGCCCCCGTCGCCGCTCTCCGCCGGATCTTTCCGGAGTTCTCGCCGTTTTACTGTCGCAGGTGATCCTAGAGATCACCTAGAGACGCCCGCGGGCGTCGGGCGCGTGCGCGGGAGGCCGGAACTCGGGGAGGGCGGGGCGGCCGCGGGGATACGGGCGGGCCGGGTTCGCGGGTTTCCCCGGAGGGTGGATCATGTTTCCTGTCCTGGAGGACAGGCCGTTTTCCCGGTTTTTCTCGAGCCCGAATGGCCGAATGCTTTCTTTGTGCCCATGGCGAACCGGCCGCCCGCCTTCTGGAAATCCGGCTGACCGCTTTAGGACATTGACTTGATGATGGATTATTTCAATATATTTTCAGGGTAATAGCTGGTTCGAAAAGTGAAGGCGCCCGGGGAGGCGGCCGGTGACACGGGACCCGCCGCGCCGACCGGCCTGCGGACCGGTCGGCGACGGGGTGGATGGGAACGGTATGACGCTGACGAGAAGGGCCGGGGGGCCGTCATCGGCACCCTCGACCCGGGCCGGGTGGCCCGTGAGCCGTGACCTGCGATGAAGCCGTACGTATGTAATGCGAACCATACGCGGGTGTTCCGCCGGCCGGGATCCCCCGCGAAAAACAACGATCTTCGCGGAAGGGTTCGGATCCCGGCTCGGCCGCGATCGGTGGCATCGAATTCCGGGGCGCGGACGCCCCGATTCCCAAATGGGTCCCGTTCTCGCTCGAGCGTGCATGGCGAACGCCTGCACGCTCACTCCGGTGCGAGGACACCGGTTCCGCCGTATGGAGCGGCTCGCTGGCTGAAAGCTCTCCACGAGGGCGGGGGGTCGTTTCGTTCCTTGTCTTTCGGGTGGACTGAGCCTTCGCTCAGCCCGCGTGTCCCCAGCCCAGGCTGCCATAGGCGCTGATCGTCTGCGAAGAATACTGACCGTGGTCCTTCGAGGGGGCAGACGAATCAGCACTCTCGGTCGTAACATTGCCAGTGACGGCAAAAGCGGCCGCAAACAGCATGGCGAGGGCAGACAAGGCAAGACGTCGGCGCACGGGGAGACTCCTGTCGTAGGTTCTGCTGCTCAAATGATATCTTTCAAGGGGTAACGTGACTGGTCAAGACTTGGTGGGGCAGCGCATCAAAACCGTCCGTCGGCAACGTGGTCTTTCCCAGGCGCAGCTCGCTCATCCAGAACTGTCGGACAGTTACGTCTCTCTCATCGAGAGTGGCAAGCGTACTCCGACACCCGCGGTGCTGGAGCTTCTCGCCGAAAAACTCGACTGTTCCCTGACCTATCTGATCAACGGTGTCACGGCCGAGCAGATGCAGGAGATCGAGCTCGCGCTGGGCTACGCGCAGATGGCCCTCGACAACGGCGAGGTCGTCGAGGCCCGCACCCGCTACGCCGAGCTCCTCGCCGACAGCGGCCTGGCGGGCCTGCCCCAGCTGCGGCAGGACGCCGAATACGGCCTCGCCCTCGCGACCGAGGCCTGCGGCGATCTGGACCAGGCGATCGTCCTGCTCAACGGGCTGCGCGAGAACGACGCGGCGGCCGCGAACCCCGAGCGTCACATCGCGGTCGCCGTCGCGCTCTCGCGCTGCTACCGCGAGGCGGGAGACCTGACCCGGGCGATGCAGGTTCCCGAGCAGATCCTCACCGGCGCGGTCCAGCCCGTCTGGAACGACAGCCTCATGAGGCTGGGCATGCAGCTTCTCGCCGCCTACATCGACCGCGGCGACCTGCTCAGGGCCCGCCAGTTCGCCGCCGAGCTGATCGCCGCCGCCGAGCTCCTCGCCAGCCCGCTGGCGCTCACCCTGGCACACTGGGAAGCCGCGATCATCGCCATCGAGACCGGTCACCCCGACGAGGCGGTCACGCACGCCGAGCGCGCCCTGGCCATCCAGTCCGAGTACGGCGACCCGTGGCGGCTGGCCCGGCTGCGCAACGACTACGCCCAGGTCATGCTGATCGCCCGGCCCCTGGAGGCCAAGACCTGGCGCGACGTGCTGCTGAAGGTGGAGAAGGAGCTGGCGGAGAGCTCCGCCAGCTCGATCGACAAGATGCGCTGCGCGATGAACCTCGTCCGGGTGGAGCTGCTGCTCGCCGAGCCCGAGCGGGCCGAGGAGCGCATGCGCTTCGTCTGCGACCTGCTCGACGGCATGCCCAAGGCCCTGCAGGCGGAGGCCCGCCTGCTGCACGGCGAGGCCCTCGCGGCGCTGGGCCTGCAGGCGGAGGCCTCGCGGGAGCTGTTCGCCGGGGCCGAATGCCTGGAGCAGGCGCCGGAGACCCACTTCACCGCCCAGGCCTGGCTGACCGCGGCCCGGGTCCTGGAGCGGATCGACAAGCCGGACCGGAGCGTCGACGCCTACAAGCGGGCGATGGCCTGCGTGGGGCTGTAGATCGGGACGGCGAGGGCGACCCGCGCGAGGCCGTGGATCGGGCAGGGGGGTCGAGACCGCGTGGTCGCGTCGGTAGCCTTGGGGTTGCCATGAAGACTTCCCCTGTCGCGGTCGCCCTCGCGCTTCTCGCCGCCCTCGTCCTCGGCACGGCTTTCGCCTCGCCCGCCCTCGCCCATGACCGGCTCAAGAGCAGCGACCCGGCCAAGGGCGCGAAGGTCGAGAACCTGGAGGAGGTGAAGCTGACGTTCAGCGCCACGGTGCGCTTCCCGAACGTCGTCGTCCGCTCCGGCGACGAGACCCACCAGGACGGCAAGGCCGCCGTCGACGGCGCCGTGGTGACCCAGAAGGTCAAGGGAGATCTCCCTTCCGGCGAGTACGTCATCGCCTACCGCGTCGTCTCCTCCGACGGCCACCCGATCGAGGGGGAGATCCCCTTCACCCTGCTCGGCTCCGCCGACTCCTCCCCGTCGCCGTCCTCGGCGCCTTCGGAGACCTCGCCGTCCCCGGGAGCCGCCGAGAGCACGGCCGTCGAGAGCACGGCCACCGGGAGCGACCCCGCCGCGAGCACGCCGGTGGGCACGCTCAGCCCGGCCGCCGCGGCCGGGGAGTCCGAGGAGCCCGGCTCCTCGGGAGGCGTGCCCGGCTGGATGTGGATCGTCGTCGGCGGCCTGACCGGCATCGGCATCGGCCTGTTCTTCAGCATGCGCGGCAGGAAGCAGCCATGAGCAAGACCGCGCGGGCCGCGCAGGCGGCACAGGTCGAGGCGCCGCAGAACGGCCGGGTCGTGAAGCTCGCCCTGGTCGGCGCGGGGGCGGCCGTCGTCGCCCTGGTGATCGCCATGATCGCCGGAGGTGCCGCGAGCCCGCGCATCATCCCCGGTCTGCCCGACCAGGGTGCGTTCACCCGCTGGGGACTGCCGCTGGCGAAGCTGGCGATGGACGCGGCGGGCGTGCTCACCGTCGGCGCGCTCCTGGCCGCCGCGATCCTGCTCCCCAACGACAAGGGCCTGCTGGGCAAATCCGCTCTCGGCTACGTCAAGGCCGCCTCCTGGATCGCCCTCGTCTGGGCCGGGGCCGCCGCCGCCACGATGGTGTTCAGCCTCTCGGAGGCGCTCGGGATGCCGGTGGCCGACGTGCTCGGCGGCGACGAGCTCACCAGCTTCGCCAGCCAGGTCTCCCAGGGCATCTCGCTGACCCTGGTCGTGCTGTTCTCGGTCGCGATCGCGCTCTTCGCCCGGGGGGCGATCACCGCCGGCACGGCGGGCGGCCTGCTGGTCCTCGCCCTGGCGACCATGCTCCCGCCCGCGCTGACCGGCCACTCCTCCTCCTCACCCAACCACGACCTGGCGACCACCGGCGTCGCCGTCCACCTGGTCGTCCTCGCGCTCTGGGTGGGCGGCCTCGGCGTGCTCTGCGCGCACGCGCTGCGCCGCCAGCCGCATCTGGAGATCGCCACCGCCCGCTTCTCGGCCCTGGCGCTGTGGTGCTTCATCGGGGTGGGGCTGTCCGGTCTCTTCAGCGTCCTGGCCAGGCTCAGCGCGGTCTCCGAGCTGTTCACCTCCGCCTACGGCCTGCTGCTGGTGGCCAAGACCGTCGCGTTCGCGCTGCTCGGCGCCGTCGGCTGGTGGCACCGCAAGCGGACCCTGCCGCTGCTCGCGGCGGGCGGATCCGGCACGTTCCTCCGCTTCGCCGCCGGCGAGATCGTCGTCATGTTCGCGGCCGTCGGGCTGGCCGTCGCGCTGTCCCGCACCGCGCCGCCCCCGGCGGTCCTGCCCGTCGACAGGGCCTTCGAGGTGCTCGGCTACACCATGCCGCCGGAGATCTCACCGGCCAACCTGGCCTCGCTGTGGTGGTTCGACCTGTTCTCCGGCACACTCGTCGCCCTGCTGGCCGGTCTCTACCTCGCCGGTGTCGTACGGCTCGCCCGGCGCGGCGACTCCTGGTCCAAGGGCCGCACGGCCGCCTGGTTCACCGGTGTGCTGATCCTGCTGATCGCCACCCAGAGCGGTGTCGCCCGCTACGCCAAGGTGCTGTTCAGCGCGCACATGGCCGAGCACATGACGCTGTCGATGATGGTGCCGATCTTCCTCGTGCTCGGCGCGCCCGTCACCCTGGCGCTGCGCGCCCTGCGCCCCGCCGCCCGCAGGGGCGACCGGGGTCCCAGGGAGTGGCTGACGACGATCCTGCACAGCAGGTTCGTCCGCGTCATCGCCCATCCGGCGATCGCCACCGCGATCTTCATCGTCTCCACCTACGCGCTGTACTTCACGCCACTGTTCGCCGCCGCGATGGAGGAGCACCTCGGCCACATCGTGATGACGATGCACTTCCTGCTCAGCGGCTGCCTGTTCTTCTGGGTGATCATCGGTGTCGATCCCGCCCCCTACCGGCTGCCGCACGTGGCCCGGCTCATCCTGCTGTTCGTGACCATGCCGTTCCACGCGTTCTTCGGCATCGCGCTGATGAGCATGACCACCGTGCTGGCCTCCGAGTGGTACGACCAGCTCGGCCGTACCTGGGGCGCGTCCGCGATCGAGGACCAGCAGACCGGCGGCGCCATCGCCTGGGGGTTCGGTGAGATCCCGACCCTCATCGTGCTCCTCGCGCTGGCCTTCCAGTGGTGGCGCCACGACGACCGCGGGGCCCGCCGCGCCGACCGTCGCGCCGACGCCGCCGCGGCCCGCGACGGCGGCAGCGGCGACGCCCAGCTCGACGCCTACAATGAATACCTGGCCAAACTCAACAGGCGCGACGGCGCGGAGTAGCCGGACGGCTACGCCCTTCTATCTTCGAGCTCTCTCCTGGACACCTCCCGGTAGCCTGTATTCCAGGGGGCTCGTGCTCACCGCAGCGGGTGCAGCGCTTTTTCACCGCGCGCCACGCCCAGTCACACATCCGGTCGGGGGGCCGGTGGCTGCAATGTGCATCAGGAAGGTTGAGCTGTGTCCGACGAAGTGCGCGTACGTGAGGGCCGCAGCCGGAGCCTGGCCCAGGCCCTCGAAGAGCATCTCACCGAATGGGCCGAGCGCACCGGGATCGCCGTCGAGATCTGGGCACTGCCCGCCCGGGACGTCCCGCCCGGGGTCGCCAGAGCCGTGCTGGCCGCGCTCGGGGAGGCGCTGTCCAACGTCGAGCGGCACAGCGGTGCCCGTGTCGTCTCCGTCGCCGTCACCTTCGGGCGCGGCGGCCTGCGCATGACGGTGAGTGACAACGGCATCGGCTTCTTCGGGGAGGCGAAGGGCCGGGGTGTCGCCGCCATGCGCACCCACTTCGAACAGCTCGGCGGTTCGTGCAGTGTCAACGGTGTTCCCGGCGAGGGAACCACCGTCACCGGCGTGGTGTCCTGCCAGGAGCAGCCGGGATCGGGGCCCCAAGGCCGATGACTCCGCCGTTCCCCGGCTCGGAGGCGGTGTCTTCGGCCGGTGGTGTGGCCGCGGGACGGACCGGGGACTCAGGGGAGTGTCAGGATCTCGTGGCCGGTCTCGGTCACCAGGATGGTGTGCTCGAACTGGGCGGTCCGCATGCGGTCCTTGGTGACGGCGGTCCAGCCGTCGGGCCAGATGTCGTAGTCGATGGTGCCGAGCGTCAGCATGGGCTCGATCGTGAACGTCATGCCCGGCTCCAGCGTGACCGCCAGTGACGGGTCGTCGTAGTGGGGCACGATCAGGCCCGAGTGGAACGTGGTGCCGATGCCGTGGCCGGTGAAGTCGCGGACCACTCCGTAGCCGAACCGCCTGGCGTAGGCCTCGATCACGCGGCCGGCCACGTTGAGCTGGCGGCCGGGGGCGATGGCCTTGATGGCCCGGTCGGTGGCCTCGCGGGTGCGCTCGACCAGCAGGCGCGACTCCTCGTCCACGTCGCCGACCAGGAAGGTGGCGTCGGTGTCGCCGTGCACGCCGCCGATGAAGGCGGTGATGTCGATGTTGACGATGTCGCCGTCGCGCAGCACGGTGTCGTCCGGGATGCCGTGACAGATCACCTCGTTGATCGAGGTGCACAGCGACTTGGGATACCCGCGGTAGCCGAGCGTGCTGGGATACGCGCCGCGGTCGCAGAGGAACTCGTGGCCGATCCGGTCGAGCTCGTCGGTGGTGACGCCGGGTGCCACGTGCCTGCCGACCTCTTCGAGCGCCTGGGCCGCCAGCTTGCCCGCGACCCGCATCCGTTCGATGATCTCGGGGGTCTTGACGTCGGACTCCCCGGTCTTCGGGGACTTCTTCCCGACGTACTCCGGCCGCTGGATGTGGGAGGGCACCTTGCGGATGGGAGAGATCCGCCCGGGCTGGAGCAGTGTCGTCATGGTCCCCCAGTCTAGTTGTGGTTCTCACTGGGCAGTATTGCCGCATGAGTGATCAATGGTGGTTCTGCCTGACGCACATGGCCGTCGAGCCCGACGACGGATGCCCGAACAAGGACCGGATGGGACCGTACCCGACACGCGATGCGGCGGCGGCCGCGCTGAAGACCGCGGCCGACAGGAACGAGGAGTGGAGGAAGAACGACCGCGCCTGGGACGGGGACGACTGAGTCGCCGGCCGGTCAGCCGTCCACGACGGCGTACGCGCGGACGGGGAAGGTCCCCAGACCGGCCAGCAGCGGTGGCGCGGCGTGGAGGCGGAACCCGCTGCCGGGCAGCGCGGCCAGCCCCGTCATGTGCTCCACGATCGGGATGCCCGCTCCGAGCAGCAGCGTGTGCGCGGGCCGTTCACCGCGGGGCGGGGTGTCGTCGATGTTGAGGCTGTCGATGCCGACGAGCGCGGGCCCCCGCTCCGCGAGCCAGCGGGCCGCCTCCGGCTCGAGGTAGGGGTGGCCGTGGAAGTACGTCTCGGTGCCGAAGTGCCGGTCCCAGCCGGTGTGCAGGAGTACGGCCCTGCCGCGCACGTCCAGCCCCGCGAACCGGTCGAGCCCCACGGAGGACGCCCCTTCGGCCCGTACGACCAGGCCCGGCAGGTCGGCGAGCGCCTCCAGCGGCATCTGTGACAGGTCGGGCCCCTGCGGGTAGCGGTGGTAGGGGGTGTCGAGGTAGGTGCCGGTGTTGGCGACCAGCTCGACGCTGCCGATGTGGAACTCCGTGCCCGGGGCGTAGACCTCCCGCGAGGCCTCCCTGCTCAGGTGCACGCCCAGGCGGGGGCCGGGGACGCCGGGGTAGGTGATCATCCCCTCGGTGATGCGGTGGCTCAGCTCGACCAGCCGGGTCACGGGGCGCTCACCTCCTTCCGCCTCGTGCGGGCCCCGGCCATCCTGCCGATCGCGACGAGGCCGATCACGCCCCAGACGACGTTGAGGATCGCCGAGGGCCAGGCCGCGAGGTAGGCCGTGTTGACCATCAGGGCGACCGCCCCGGCCAGGTTGATCACCTGATAGGGCAGGCCGTCGCCGGACATTCTGGACATCGACACCATGGCGTACCCGTACAGCATGAGGGCGGCGCCGGCCCAGCCGAGCAGGTTGACGAAGAGGGACACCGGGTCACGCGCCCGACGGGGAGAAGCTCATGTCCCTATGATTTCCAATGCAATCGCTGAAGGGCAAATAAAGTTTTCTTAATATCCACGTAAGCTGAGCTGTATGGATATCGATCCCCGGCGGCTGCGGGTGCTCCACGAGGTCGCCCGTCGCGGCGGCGTCATGCGCGCGGCGGAGGCGCTCCACCTGACGGCCTCGGCGGTCTCGCAGCAGCTCGCGCTCCTGGAGCGGGAGGTCGGGCTCTCCCTCATCGACAGGTCGCAGCGCCGGGTCGCCCTCACTCCGGCGGGCAGGGTCCTCGCCGGATACGCCGAGCGCGTCGAGGAGGAGCTGGGCGAGGCCAGGCGGGAGCTGATCCGTTTCACCGAGCGGCTGGCCGGGCCGGTGGCGATCGCCGCGTTCCCCACGGTCATCCGGCACCTGCTGGTGCCCGCGCTGGGCAGGCTGGCCGAGCGCCACCCCCAGATCGCGCCGCGCATCCGGGAACTGTACGGGCCGCCCGCGCTGCAGGAGCTCCGCCTCGGCGGGGTCGACCTCGCCCTCACCGAGGAGGACGCCGACAAGACCGACAAGACCGTCGCGGCGCGGCAGTCCGTCGTCTCCCACCCCCTCTACGTGGACGAGTACCGGATCGTGGCCCCGCCGGGCTGGGCGGAGGTCCCGCGAGAGGTCGCGGACCTGGCGGGGGTGCCGTGGATCGCCGGGCCGCCCGACCAGGCCTGCGGCCACGCCCTGGAGCGGCTCGCCGCCCTGCACGGATTCACCCCGCACCGGGTGCACCTGATCCAGGAGTTCCCGCCCACGCTCGCCCTGGTCGCGGCGGGGCACGGGGTGGCGATCGTGCCGTCGCTGGCCCTGCTCGACGTCCCGGACGGCGAGGTCGTCGTCACCGGCATCACCAACGTGGGCGCCAGGAAGCTGGACGCGGTGACCCGCCTCGGCCGTACCCGCTCGGGTGAGCCCGACCCGGTGCAGGCCGTGGTCATCGCGGCGCTCAGGGAGGCGGCCGAGGAGCTGTCGGGACGGCTCGGAGCGCGCTGGAGCCCGTCCTAGCCGCGTCCCGGCCGGCGGGGCCGGTCGCGCGCTCCGGGGGGCCTGATCGGCGACCCGCGAGCCGGGCGTTCCGAGGGGAGCTCGTCGGCGACCCGAGAGCCGGGCGCTCCGGAGGGGGCTAGTCGGCGACCCGCGGGCCGCTGATCCGCTCCAGCATCCTGGCCAGGCGGTCGCGCAGGCCGGGACGACGGTCGACCTCGCCCGCGGCCATGCTCACCAGATGCTGGGCTCCGTCGAAGGAGAACGGCGCCCGCTCGGGGACCGTCAGCGCGTCGTGGGCCAGACCCGTCAGATCCGGGTCGCCACCGTCCAGGGCCAGGATCGTCGTACCGGTCCTGCGGGCGTCGCTCACCCGTTCCAGCAGCGCCTCGGGGGCGCGTTCCTCGGCCACCACGAACAGCGTCTCGCCCCGCCCGGCCCGCTCGATCCGCTCCAGTCCCACCCGCAGGTGCGCGGGCGCTCCGGGGGCGGGCGCCCAGCGGACCAGCGTCGGGGCGAGCTGGGGCATCCCGGAGAACCTGGCCTCGTCGCTCAGGTGCGCGGTCAGGTGCCAGGGTTCCTCCTGAGGCGTGCCGACCACCAGCAGCCCTCCGGGGGAGCGCGTCGCGCGCAGGGCGAGGCCCAGCTCGCGGGTCCGCTCGACCCAGCCGGTCGAGGCCAGGATTTCACGCAGCAGCGTCACCGACCCAGCGTCCATCGCACCATCGTGCCCCAGACACCCCGCGCCGATCCCGGAAACGCGGCCCTGAGATGATCTGGACAGGCGATATGGTCGATGGAGTCCGGCCCTGAGCGACCGGGGACGATGAGGAGCGGCGAGTGAGCAGTGACATTCCGGACGTGAGCAAGATCTCGATCGGGATCCTGGGCGGGACCGGCGACCAGGGCAAGGGCCTGGCCCGGCGGTTCGCCCTCGCCGGGCACACCGTGCTGATCGGCTCACGAAGCGCGGAACGGGCTCAGGCGGCGGCGGAGAGCATCGGCGGATCGGTGCGCGGCGCGGACAACCCGGCCGTGGCGGCCGAGGCCGACGTGGTGATCGTGGCCATTCCCTGGGACGGGCACCGCTCGACGCTGGAGTCCCTCCGCTCCGAGCTGGCCGGGAAGATCGTCGTCGACTGCGTCAACCCGCTCGGGTTCGACAAGCAGGGCGCCTACGCGCTCGCGGTCGAGGAGGGCAGCGCCGCCCAGCAGGCGGCCGCCGTCCTGCCCGACAGCCGCGTGGTCGCCGCCTTCCACCACGTCTCGGCCGTCCTGCTGCTGGATCCCGAGGTCGAGGAGATCACCCTGGACGTGCTCGTGGCGGGTGACGACCGCGAGGCCACCGACACCGTCCAGGCGCTGGCGGGCCGGATCCCCGGCGCGCGCGGCGTGTACGCCGGCCGTCTGCGCAACGCCCACCAGATCGAGGCGCTGACCGCCAACCTCATCTCGATCAACCGCCGCTACAAGGCCCACGCGGGCCTGCGCGTCACCGACATCTAGCGGGGCGGCGTTCCGGCCCGCGACGAGCGGGTCTCCGTCCGCGGTCGTCGTCTCGCCGGCCGGCCGCGCGCTCCGGTGCCCCGTGGAAGTGTCCCGGGGCGCTTCGGCGGCTCGTGGAGCGGAGCCGGGGGCGCTTTGGCGGCCGGTCGGGTGGGTGCGGGGCGCGTGGGATCCATGGCTTCACCGGTGGCCGATTGGTCGGATCCGCGCCCCGAAGCGGGCCAATCTTGCCTGATTGGATCTGACAAACACCTAGTGAACCGGACATCCTTGACGCATGACTGATTTTCGTCCGGAAACTCGCACCGTCCACCTGCCCCAGCCGCCCCTGAACGGCAGCCGTTCCATCACGGTGCCGCTCTACCAGACCTCCGGGTTCGTCTTCGACGACCCGGCCGTTTTCGCCGACGGGATGGGCCGTCCGGACGGAGCCTTCGTCTACGGGCGGCTGTCGAACCCGACGGTCCGCTCCCTGGAGGAGGCCGTCGCCGGGCTGGAGGGCGGAGCCGGCGCCGTGGCCACCGGCTCCGGGATGGGGGCCATCAACTCCGTACTGCTCGGGCTGCTCGAGCCCGGCGACCACCTGATCGCGCAGAAGCCGCTCTACGGCGGCACCGCCGCGATGATCAACGACCTGGCGGGGCGGTTCCGGATCTCGGTCTCCTACGTTCCCGAGGACGACCCGGCGGCGCTGCGCGCGGCCGTGCGGCCGGAGACGAAGCTCGTCTACCTGGAGACCATCGCCAACCCGGTGACCCAGGTCGCCGACCTGCCGGGCATGTGCGCCGTGGCCCGCGAGGCCGGGCTGATCTCCGTGGTCGACAACACCTTCGCCTCCCCGATCCTGTGCCGGCCGATAGAGCACGGCGCCGACATCGTGGTGCACTCCACGACCAAGTACCTGAGCGGGCACACCGACGTGCTCGGCGGGATCGCCGTCTTCGCCTCCGACGAGCTGTACCGCAAGGTGTGGTCCTACACCACCAAGCTGGGCGCCACCGCGGACCCGTTCGCCGCCTGGCTCACCCTGCGCGGCATCCAGACGCTGCCGCTGCGGATGGAGCGCCACTGCTCCAACACCCGCGAGCTGGCCACCCGCCTGAACGCCCACCCCGCCGTCTCCGTCGTGCACTGGCCGGGGCTGCCCTCGCACCCCTCGTACGAGCTGGCGGCCAAGCTGCTGCCCGACTTCGGGGGGGTCTTCTCCTTCGACCTGGCGGGCGGGCGGGAGGCGGGGGAGCGGTTCATGAGCTCGGTGAAGCTGGCCCTGCTGGCTCCCTCCCTCGGTGGCGTCGAGACGCTCATCCTGCATCCCGCGACCACCTCCCACCGCTCCCTGACGGCCGAGGAGCTGGCCCGCCACGGGATCGGCGAGGGCACGGTGCGGGTGGCGGTCGGCATCGAGCACGTCGAGGACCTGTGGGCCGACTTCGAGCAGGCGCTCTCCTGACGCCGCCGGGAGCACGGCCCGCGGTATCTCCTACACTGCGGCGCGGGGCCGCCCGCAGGGCCGGGCGGCCGCCTACGGGTCGCTTTGCAGGGAGGGGGCGCGCGTGAGCGTGTCGATCGGGGACGTGGAGCAGGCCGCCGGGCGCATCGCCGGGCATGTCCTGCGTACACCGGTGGTCGAGGTGTCGCCGGGGTTGTTCCTGAAGCTGGAGGGGCTGCAGCATTCGGGGTCGTTCAAGGCGCGCGGAGGCTTCAACCGCGCCCTGGCCTCGGAGAGGATCCCCGAGGCCGGGCTGATCGCGGCGAGCGGGGGCAACCACGGCCTGGCGGTGGCGTACGTGGCCCGCAGCCTCGGCGTCCAGGCCGAGATCTTCGTGCCGACGGTCTCCAGCCCGGTGAAGGTCGCCGGGCTGCGCGCGCTGGGCGCGCGGGTGACCCAGATCGGCGCCGTATACGCCGACGCGTACGGGGCCTCGGTCAAGCGCGCGGCCGAGACCGGCGCCCTGGACGTGCACGCCTACGACCAGGCGGAGGTGGTCGCGGGGCAGGGCACGGTCGGCCTGGAGCTCCTGGAGCAGACCGGGGGCGTCGACACGGTCGTCGTCGCGGTCGGCGGCGGTGGGCTCGTCGCCGGGATCACCGTCGCCCTCGGCGGCAGGGCACGCGTGGTCGCCGTCGAGCCCGAACTCATCCCGACCCTGCACCGGGCCCTGGAGGCCGGCGGGCCGGTCGGCGTCGAGGTCTCGGGGGTGGGGGCCGACGCCCTGGGCGCCAGCCGGGCGGGCCGGACGGCCTTCGAGATCACGAGCGCGGCGGGGGTACGGAGCCTCCTGGTCTCCGACGAGGCCATCGTCGAGGCGCGGCGCGAGCTGTGGCGTAAGCACAGGATCGCCGCCGAGCACGCGGGCGCCGCGGCGTACGCGGCCCTGCTGTCCGGCGTCTACACCCCGGCCCCCGGTGAGCGGGTGGCCGTCGTCGTGTGCGGCGCCAACACCGACCCCGCCACGCTCGTCTGACTCCTCGTACTTCTGCACGAGGAGGCTTCTGCACGAGGAGGCTTCTGCACGGCGAAGGCCGCCCCGGCGCCGCCAGGTTCTCCTGGGGCGCCGGGGCGGCTCAGCGGTGGTCACCGGTTCCGCGGCGCCCGGGGGCGGCGCGGCCCGGGCTGGTCAGCGGTAGCTGTGCTCGGCGGCGGGGAAGGCGCCGGTCGACACCTCGTCGGCGAAGCTGCGCACGGCCCTGTCCATCTCGTGGGCCAGGTCGAAGTACTTCTTGACGAACCTGGCGGGGCTGGCGGTCAGGCCCATCAGGTCCTGCCAGACGAGGACCTGCGCGTCGGTGCCCGGCCCGGCGCCGATGCCGATCGTGGGGATCGACAGGGACGCGGTGACCCGCTCGGCCAGGTCGGTGGGAACGCACTCCAGGACCACCGAGAACGCTCCGGCGTACTCCAGGTCCTTGGCGTCGGCCATCAGCTCGTCGCCCGACTGGCCGCGGCCCTGTACGCGGTAGCCGCCGAGCGCGTTGACCGACTGGGGGGTCAGGCCCAGGTGGGCCATCACCGGGATGCCGGCCGAGACCAGGGCCTCGACCTGGGGAAGCACCCGCCGCCCGCCCTCGAGCTTGACCGCGTGGGCCCCGGCCTCCTTCATGAACCGGGCGGCCGTCTCCAGGGCCTGCTGGGGAGACGACTGGTAGGAACCGAACGGCAGGTCGGCCACGACCATCGCGCGGGAGGAACCGCGGACCACGGCCGCCGTCAGGGGCATGAGATCGTCCACCGACACGGGCAGTGTCGAGTCGTACCCGTACACGACCATGGCGGCCGAATCGCCGACGAGCAGCACGGGGATGCCGGCCTCGTCGAAGACCCTGGCGGTCATCGCGTCGTACGCGGTGACCATCGGCCACCGCTCGCCGCGCTCCTTGGCGGCGGCGACGTCGCGCACGGTGATCCTTCGTCCAGCCTGGCCGCCGTACAGAGAGGTCGGCCGGTTGGTGACGGAAGAGGACATGGGACCTCCAGTGAAGTCTCGAGGCGCCCCTGTGGCGTCCCCGGACGTTTTCGATGATTGCACGCGTACGACAGGTTCAACAGACCTGATCGACGTGGTAATCCAATGGGCAGGTGTGGGTGGTATGTGACACGTTCGTCCTTTTGGTGCCGTAACGGAGTGTGAGGACGCGCGCGTCCGGACGATACTCCGTGGCGAAGGTGCCGGTGCCGCGCGGGTGGGTGCCGGCGGGTGCGTGCGTCCGGGGCGATGCGGGGCGGGCGGTGCGCGGTGCGCGTCAGGGGTGTTCGGCGGGCGGTGCGCGGCACCTCGGCGCGGTAATCCAGTGGCGGGAGTGTCAGGGGCGTACGGCACAATGCTCGCGGAGGTAAGTAATCACAATGGCTTTCGAACCTTACCGCCGCCTGCTGGCGATCCCGGGCGTGCGGTCGTTGCTGCTGGTGGGACTGGTCGCCCGCATTCCCTCGACCGCGGTCGCCATCACGCTGACGATGCACGTCGTCGATCCCAGCGGGCTCGGGCTCGGCTTCGCCGCGGCCGGTCTGGTGACCATGGCGAGCACGGTGGGGATGGCGGTCGGCTCGCCGCTGGCCGGCAGGTTCGTCGACAGCCACGGCCTGCGCCCGGTGCTGGTGGTGACCACGCTCGCCCAGCTCGCCTTCTGGTCCACCGCGTGGGCGATGCCGTTCCCCCTGCTGCTCGCGGCCTCGGTGCCCGCGGGCCTGCTCAGCCTCCCGGTGTTCAGCGTGATCAGGCAGTGCCTCACGGCGCTGGTCCCGGTCGACCAGCGCAGGATGGGCTTCTCCCTCGACTCCATGATCGTGGAACTCTCCTACATGGCCGGTCCCGCCCTGGCGGTCGCGGGGGTGACCCTCCTCGGCAGCGTGCCCACCATGGGCCTCGTCGCGGCCGGTCTGGTCGCCTCGGGTGTGGCGCTGATCGTGCTGAACCCGCCCGTCCGCTCGGAGAAGGAGCTCCAGGAGGTGGCGGGGAAGGTCTCGCGGCGCCAGTGGCTCACCCCGGGCATGCTCGGGCTGCTCGGCACGGTCGTCGCGGCGACCTTCGTGCTGGCCGCCACCGAGCTGTCCCTGGTGGCGACTATGAAGCAGGGCGGCGACACCGCCTGGATCGGGCTGGCGATCGGCCTGTGGTGCGCCTACTCGCTGATGGGCGGTTTCGTGTACGGCATGCTGCCCCGCGGGGTGTCGCCGCTGATCCTGATCGGCGCCATGGGTGTGCTCACCGTCCCCGTCGGGCTGGTCGGCGGTGACTGGCACTGGCTGGTCCTGGCCCTGCTGCCGGCCGGGGTGCTGTGCGCCCCCGCGCTGTCCTCCACGATCGAGACCGTGACCCGCTGGGTGCCCGCCGGGGCCCGTGGCGAGGCGATGGGCCTGCACGGCACGGCGTTGCTGATCGGCGCCGGCTCCGCGGCGCCCATCGCGGGCGTGATCATCGACGGCCCCGGTCCCGGCTGGGCCTTCGCCGCCGCCGGGCTGGTCGGTGTGGTGATGGTGCTGGTCGCCCTGCCGTTCTGGCGGCGCACCGCGGTCGTGGCCGACGAGCCCGTTCCGGTGGCCGCCTGACCTGGCCGTATTTGAGCGGGGGCGGTGCCGCTCTCGGCCGTACCCGATCAGAGGTGGCGTCGCTCTCGGCCGTACTTGAGCCGGGGGCGGCGGCGCTCTCGGTCGTACCTGAGCGGGGGTGGCGCCGCTGCCGCACCTGAGCGGGGGTGGCGCCGCTCTCGGCCGCCACCGGTCTCGGTGCGTCACCTCGGAGGCGTGCGCCGAGTTCAGGACGTTTCACGATAAATACGAAACGATACGGTTGCGTATCATAATGATCAACGCTACGGTTGTGTTTCGAAACTCAAGCGTATCGAATACGGGGCCTTTCGTGGAACAACAGCTCGGCCACCCGCGACGGTGGCGGATCCTGGGAGTGCTGGTCTTCAGCCTCCTGGCGGTCGTGCTCGACAACACCATCCTCAACGTCGCACTCAAGACGATCGCCGACCCCGTGGACGGCCTGGGCGCCACCCAGAGCCAGCTGGAATGGGCGATCAACTCCTACACGCTCGTGTTCGCGGGCCTGCTGTTCACCTTCGGGGTGATCGGCGACCGCACCGGGCGCAAGCGCATGCTCATGGTGGGCATGGTGCTCTTCGGCCTGGCCTCGCTGGCCAGCGCCTACGCCCAGGACCCCATGCAGCTGATCGTCGCCCGCGCGTTCATGGGCATCGGCGGTGCCGCGATCATGCCGGCCACGCTGGCGATCATCTCCAACGTCTTCCCCCCGCAGGAGCGCGGCAAGGCGATCGGCGTCTGGGCCGGCGGGGTGGGCCTGGCCGTGGCGATCGGCCCGATCACCGGCGGCTTGCTCATCGAGCACTTCTGGTGGGGCTCGGTCTTCCTGGTCAACCTGCCGATCGTGCTGGTCAGCATGGTGCTCATCAGCCTGGTCGTGCCCGAGTCGCGTGATCCCAAGCCCTCCAGGCTCGACCCGGTCGGCGTGGTCCTCTCCATCATCGGCCTCGTCGCCATCACCTACGGCATCATCCGGGGCGGGGAACTGGCCACGATCGCCAGTGCCGAGGTGCTCGTACCGACCGTCCTCGGCGTCGTGGTGATCGCCGCCTTCGTCTGGTACGAGCGCCGTATCGCCCACCCGGCCTTCGACGTCAGCTACTTCCGCGACCCGCGCTTCGCCACCGCGGTCGGCATGATCGGCATCGTGTTCTTCGCGATGATGGGCGCGATGTTCTTCCTGGTCTTCTACCTGCAGATCGTGCTGGGATTCAGCGCGCTGCAGGCCGGCGCTCTGATGATCCCCTTCGCCGCCGCACAGCTGATCTTCGCGCCGCTGAGCCAGCAGATGGCCGCGCGCTTCGGGGGCAAGATGAGCGCCACCGTCAGCATGGTCGTCGTGGCCGCCGCGCTGGCCTCCTACGCGCTGATGGACCAGCACACCCCGGTCGTCCTTCTGGAGATCGTGTTCTTCGTCCAGGGCGCGGCGATGGCCAACATCATGCCCCCGGCGACCACCGCGATCATGGAGGCGCTTCCCAGGGAGAAGGCCGGCGTCGGCTCGGCCATGAGCAACACGATCCGCCAGGTGGCCGGAGCGCTCGGCGTCGCGCTTCTCGGCTCGCTGCTCTCGGCCACCTACCGCGACCAGATCGCCCCAGCCCTGACGGGCCTGCCCGAGCAGCTCAGGCACCTGGCGGGCGAGTCGCTGACCGGCACGCTGGGCGTGGCCCAGGGCCTCGGCGCCCGGGGTGCGGCGCTGATCGAACCGGCCAAGCTCGCCTTCGTCGAGGGCATGCACATCACCGCCCTCGTCTCCGCGGTCATCGCGCTGCTCGGAGCCCTGGTGGTGTTCAGGTGGCTGCCCGGCAAGTCCTCCACGGCCACCTCCGTCCCCGAAGAGATCAGCCCGGACAGGGAACCGGCGGTAGTGTAGGAGCGCTATGACGACTACCGACGAGACTCAGGCGGCCGGGGCCCAGACGCCCCGTCCCGCGGGCCGTCCCCGCAGCGCCAGGGCGGAGAGGGCCATCATCGACGCGACCCTCGACCTGATCGCGGAGAGCGTGGGTCTCTCCGAGCTGTCGATCGAGGCGATCGCGGCTCGCGCGGGGGTCGGCAAGACCACGATCTACCGGCGCTGGTCGAACAAGGAAGACCTGCTCGTCGACGCGCTGTCCACGCTCAAGACGCCGCTGCCCCCGGTCGCGGGCGTCTCGGTCCGCGAGGATCTCGTCGTCTACGCGCAGGTGTTCCTGCGTGACGCGTGCGACGCGCGCAACCGCTGCGTGATGAACATCGCGATGAACGAGGCCGAGCGGCACCCCCGCCTGGTGGAGCGCATCCGCCAGGCGACCATCGAGCCGCGCAGGGCGGCGATCACCGCCCTGCTGCGGCGCGGCGTCGCCACCGGCGAGCTGCGGGCCGGCCTCGACGTCCCCCTCGCGATGGCGAACCTGGTCGGCACCGTCATGTGGTACATCCGCACCGAGGGCGTCGACGATCACACCGTGTCCTCCGACCTGGCCGAACGGATCGTCGACCACCTCCTGGCGGGCCTCGGCCCCTGAGGCTTCCCCGTACGGCCGTCCGGGGGCGGGAGCCCCTCGGACGCCGTCGTGGATGTCGTGATGAAACCCCGGCGTTCACCGCCGGGGTTTCGGCGTCCGACATGGCGCAACCCCGTCGGCTGCGCCGGCCGTTTCCCGCCGGGAGGGCCCGGCGTCCGGAAACGGTCCGGGGGTCAGGTGGTGGTCTCGCGCCAGCGGTTGGTGATGGGGAGGCGGCGGTCGCGGCCGAAGTTCTTCGGGGTGATCTTCGGGCCCGGGGGATACTGGCGGCGCTTGTACTCGGCCAGGTCGACCAGGCGGATCACCCGGGCGACCAGGGCCGGGTCGTGTCCGGCGGCGACGAGCTCGGCGGAGCCCATGTCCTTCTCGACGTAGTCGTCCAGCAGCCTGTCCAGGATGTCGTACTCGGGCAGGGAGTCGGTGTCGCGCTGGTCGGGGCGGAGCTCCGCGCTGGGCTCCTTCTCGATCGAGCTCTCCGGGATCGGCGGCACCGCGAACCCGTGCAGGAACTCGCCCGACCGGCCCGCCTGGGCGTTGCGCCAGCGCGCCAGCTCCCAGACCAGGGTCTTGAGCACGTCCTTGATGGGGGCGAAACCACCCGCCGAGTCGCCGTAGAGGGTGGAGTAGCCGGTGGCCAGCTCGCTCTTGTTGCCGGTGGTGAGGACGAGGTGGCCGTGCTCGTTGGACAGGCCCATCAGGATCATGCCGCGCACCCGGGCCTGAAGGTTCTCCGCGGCCAGGCCGGAGAGCTCGATCTCCTTCTCGAAGCCGTTGACGATGTCGGCGATCGGCACGGTCCTGGCGTTGATCCCCTGCCGGTCGACCAGCTCCTGGGCGTCGCTCACCGAGTGGTCCGAGGAGTAGCGGGAGGGCATCAGCACCACATGCACCCGGTCGGGGCCGATGGCGTCGGAGGCGATCGTGGCGGTCAGCGCCGAGTCGATGCCGCCGGACAGGCCGAGGACGACCGACCGGAAGCCGTTCTTGGCGACGTAGTCGCGGACCGCGAGGACCAGTGCCGAGTAGACCTCGGCGGTGTCGTCGAGGTGCTCGGCGACCGTGGGGGCCTGCGGCTCGTACGGCTCGACGGGGCGGGCGGACAGCTCCAGCCGCTCCACCGTGATCACGGTGCCGTCGCCGGCGTCCACTTGGAAGGTGCCGAGCCCTCCGTACCTGGCCTCGGGCAGCTCCAGGTCCGTGATCAGCAGCTCCTCGGAGAAGCGCGCCGCGCGCGCGACCAGCTCGCCTGAGGCGGAGACGACCAGCGAGTCCCCGTCGAAGACCAGCTCGTCCTGGCCGCCGACCTGGTTGACGTAGGCGAGGGCGCATCCGGCCTCGCGGGCGCGCCTGGCCACCAGCGCCAGGCGTACGTCGTCCTTCTCCTTCTCGTACGGGGAGGCGTTCGGCACCACGAGCAGCCCGGCTCCGGCCTCGCCCACCACCGCGACGGGGCCGCCCTCCTGCCAGAGGTCCTCGCAGACCGCGATCGCCACGTCGACGCCGTGCAACCGGAAGATCGGCAGGCGGTCGCCGCGGACGAAGTAGCGGTACTCGTCGAAGACGCCGTAGTTCGGCAGGTGGTGCTTGGCGGTCTTGACGACCACCCGGCCCCGGTGCAGCAGCGCGGCCGCGTCGAGCGGGGCGCCCTTGGGCTGGCCGACGCGCGGGGCGAGCTTCGCGCGGTCCACGTAGCCGACGACCACGGGGATCTCGCCGAGTCCCGCCTCGTCCAGCCGTCGCGCGGCCTCCTCGATCGCGGCGATCGACGCCTCCACGAACGAGGTGCGCAGCACGAGGTCCTCGACGGGGTACCCGGTCAGGAACATCTCGGTGAAGACCACCAGGTGCGCGCCGCGGCCGGCGGCGCGGCGGGTCCACTCGACGAGCCTGTCCGTGTTGGCGGCCAGGTCGCCGACGGCGGGATTGCTCTGGGCCAGGGCGATGCGGAGTTGAGCCACGCGGCCATCCTATTGGGGCGCGCCCGGAGCCCGCCGTGCAGGCGATTTCCCCCGGCCGCCTCCCGGCCGCCTCCCGGTCGCCCCCGGCCGCCGCCGGAGGAGCGCGGACGTCCCGAGGTGACCGCCCGCCGTCGCCGGGCGGGCGTGAAGCCCCCCGTGGCACGGAGGCCGCGAGCGACCGTTCCGATCGGGAGGCCTCACCTCCGACGTCACACGACGTCACACGACGTCACACGACGTCAAATGATGTCGGAGAACGTCGATGACGTGTTCTCGGTTCGCCGTTCAGCAGAAACGGGCGTATCCGGCGTCGTAGCCGTCCAGCCAGCCCCTGTCGTAGTCGCTGGGCGGCCCGATGTAGCTGCGCGACCTGCTCCTGCGGCAATCCTGGGCGGCGGCCCGGTAGCCGTCCCTGTATCCCCGCCAGTAGTCCCTCGGGTTTTCCGCCGATGGGGCCGGGTCCGTCACGGCCTCTTTCTGTGAAATGTCCGCCGTCACGCCCGGCTCGGGATCCGGCGTGGCCGATGCCTGTGAGGACGAGGCCGGTCCGAGGGTGAGCGCGGTGAGGAGCGCCGCCCCGAGCACCATCGGCTGTCGCTTGCCGTACATGCTTTTCTCCTTTGATCGAGCCGCGAGCAGAGCTCGCTCGACGGCCGTGATTAGGGGGAAAGATATAAGGCAAGCGGTTCGGGCTAAAGGACCGAAGTGCTCATTTGCTTATTTTCGGAGTAAGTTAAGAAGGGCCTGATTTTGCCTATTTTTTGTTTATTTCGGTAATTTTCGAGAAGCTGTGGTTTCTTGCTGGACATGAGCATTCGTCGACGGGCGAACCCTAAAGGCGCGGTGAGATCCGGGTGTGATCGGAGACGGGCGAAGGAGTGCCCGGCGCAGGGCGGCCGTACGGTCGGCGGTGAGGGCGAGAAGGTTCACGGGCGGCCCGCCGCGATCGGTGCGGCCGGGATCGGCAGCACGGCCTCCACGACCGTCCCGCCGCCCGGGGCCGTCCCGATCACGCAGGTACCGCCCAGTTCGGCGGCCCGCTCACGCATGGAGAGCAGCCCGACCCCCGAGCGCGGTCCCGAGGGCAGGCCGCGCCCGTCGTCCTGGACGCGTACCACCAGCGACTCCCCGCGCCGCAACGAGATCACCGCGGAGCCGGCCCCCGCGTGCTTGCGGACGTTGGTCAGCCCCTCCTGTGCGATGCGGTACGCGGCCACCTCGGCCGCCGCGGGCAGATCCGACAGGTCGCCCTCGGTCTCCACCGCGACCCGCGGCGTGCCCTCCTGCGCCAGGGCCCGTACGGCTCCCACCAGGCCGAGTTCGTCGAGGGTGGGCGGGCGCAGGCCGTACACCAGTTCCCTGATCTCCTCGCTGACCGCGTCCATGCCGCCGCGCAGGTCGAGCAGGAGCCTGTCCGCCGAGGCGGGGGCGGTGCGCAGGCTGATCCTGGCCATGTTGATCGACATGGCCATGTCGGTCAGCGCGTGGCCGAGCCCGTCGTGCAGGTCCCTGCGCAGGCGGCGGCGCTCCTCCTCGCGGGCGGTGAGGATGCGCTCCCGGGAGCGCTGCAGGTCGGCGGTCATCCGCACGGCGTGCGCCACGTCGGCGACGTACGGGACGGCCGCGGCGATCAGGCGGCCGTTGTGCGCGGCGGCGAACCTGCGGGGGCCGGGGGAGCCGAGGAGCAGCCGCCCGACCGGCTCGCCGTGCCAGACCAGCGGTACCTGGCGCGGCGCCGGGCCCAGCAGGCCGACCTGGACCTGCCTGGCGCCGGGCTCGTAGACCTCGACGGCGACGCCGGTGACGCTCAGCCCGTCTTTGACCACGGCGGCGACGGCGGCGAGCGCGTTGGCCGGCTCGGTCTCGCGGACCTCCCTGGCCAGGCGTGTGGCGAGCGCCTGCGGGTCGCCGTGCGTGCCGTACATGAGCCGGTCGACCAGGCTCCTGAGCCGGTGCCGGAGCGGCTGGAAGACGACCCCGGCGAGCAGGGCCGCCACCAGGCCGCCGATCCGGTCGTACCCCGACAGCGCCAGCCCGGCGACCGCGCCGACCGCGTACATGGCGCTGACCGCGGCGATCAGCCCGGCGGCGACGAAGGCGCGGCTCACCACCGTGTCGATGCCGTAGAGCCGGTAGCGCAGCACCGAGAAGACGATGGCCGCCGGGATCAGCCCGGTCCAGATCGTCCCGGCCAGCCACCAGGCCGGACCGGCGAGCAGGAAGGCGACGTAGACGGCGAACGCGAAGACCGGCCAGGCGATCTGGCGGCGCAGCTCGGGGCCCGCCCGCCGGAAGCGCAGCACCAGGGAGACCAGCGCCAGGACCGCGAGGGCCGAGATCAGGACGGCGACGACCTCGCGCGCCGCCATGTTGCGGGAGGCGAGGACGTCCACCGCGAGCGGGTTGGGGATGACCCGCGGCCAGGGGTAGAGCGCGGGGTCGGGGTCCGGACGGGTGAGGTTCAGCAGCAGGCTCGTCGCGAACACGACCACGCCGGCCGCCGCCAGCGGCCACCACCGCCGCGAGGGCAGCCGGCCGTCGGGGGAGTACAGCGGGAACAGGATCGCCAGCAAGAACCCGCCGACCGCCTTTCCCGTGACCATGCTCAGGCGGAGGTACCCGGCGGACTCCATGTCGCCCGCCGCGGCGAAGGTGAACATCGCCGACTCGGAGAAGGAGTTGACCGCGCACATCAGGCCGCCCGCGCACATCAGCCACGCCGTGGCCGGACGCGAGCGGTGGGCCAGCAGGAAGGCTCCCACCACGGGGAACGTCAGTCCCGCCGCCAGATCGGGCGTGGCAGGCTCCTGTGGTCGCCACCCGGGCGGCAGGTCGAGACGCAGCACGAGGCCGACCACGGTGAGACCGACCGACAGGAGCGCCGCCGAGAGGGCGGCGAGCCGCAGCGGGGAGCGCAGCAGCCCGCGTGCGAGCGAGGTGACGGGCCAGGCGGGGGCGCCCTCGGTCACGGTATCGGTCACGGTGCCGGTCACGGTGACCGCGTCGACGACCCGCCTGGGCACGCCACCGGCGCCGTCGAGCACCCGGCCGCGGCCGCGCTGCCGCAGGGACATGGCTATCTGCCCACGTCGCCGGGGTTGACCAGCCCGGACTCGTACGCGGTGACGACGAGCTGGGCCCGGTCGAACAGCCCGAGATGGTCGAGCAGCTTGACGACCGACTGCGAGACCGACCGCTCGGGGACCGCCAGGGTCGCCGCGATCTGCCGGTTGGTCAGCCCCCGGGCGACCAGCTTCATCAGGTCGAGTTCCGTGTCGCCGAGACCGGCGAGGCCGGGGGGCGCCGACGGGTCGGTGCGCCCGGCGAAGGCCGCGATCAGACGGGTGGTGACGGCGGGGTCGATCAGCGCGTCACCGGCCTGCGCGGCCCGCATCGCGGTGATGAGCTGCTCGGGCGCCGACGTCTTGAGGACGAACCCGCTCACCCCGGCCCGCAGCGCCGCGTAGAGGTTGTCGTCCGTGCCGAACGTGGTCATCATCACGACCTTCGGCGGCGCCGCGTCGGACAGGATCCTGCGCGCGGCGGTCAGTCCGTCCAGCCTGGGCATCTGGATGTCCATCAGCACCAGATCGGGGGAGGTCTCCCTGACCACCGTGATCGCCTGCTCGCCGTTCTCGGCCTCCCCGACCAGCTCGAAACCGGGTTCGCTGTCCAGCACCACGCGCAGGCCGGTGCGGACCAGCGCCTGGTCGTCCACCACCACGACCCGCAGCCCCGGCAGCGCCCGCTCCTCGGCGGGCGTCACGCGCGCCGCCGCCGGTTCCGCGGCCCGCACCGGCTCCGCAGGCGGATGGAGATGCACGGCCTGGGCCAGCATGTCGGACTCCAGGCGTTGCAGGGTGGCGCCCAGGTCGAGGCCGAGCTCCTCGCGGAGCATCGTCCTGGCGCGCCGGAGCGCGCCCAGCGCGTCTCCCTGCCTGCCGTTGCGGTACAGGGCCAGCGCGAGCAGCCGCCAGGCCTCCTCCCGCAGCGGATGCGCCGAGGCGTGCGCCTCCAGGTCGGCGACCAGGGCGCCGGAGTGCCCCAGCAGCAGCCCCGCGTCGGCCCGGCGCTCGATCGCGATCAGCCGCAACTCCTCCAGCCTGCCCGCCTCGCTCACCGCCCACGGCAGGTCGGAGAACTCGGCCAGGGCCGGGCCGCGCCAGAGGGCGAGGGCCGCCTCCAGGCGATCCCACACCTCGGCGGGCTCGCCGCTCGTCTTGACCGCGCTCTCGAAACTCCAGGCGTCCACCTGGCCGGGCGAGGCGCGCAGCGCGTATCCCGGCGGGGCGGAGACCAGGACCTCGGCCTCCTCCCGCGGCGCGCGGCCGGGTTCCAGGGCGCGCCGCAGCCGCGACACGTATCCCTGGATGGTCGACAGGGCCTGGGCGGGAGGCTCGCCGGGCCACAGTTCGTCGATGAGCACGGCCACCGGGACGGCGCGGCCACCGGCCACGAGGAGCCGGGCCAGCACCGCCATCTGGCGCTGGCCGCCGAGGTCGAGTGATGTCTCACCATGAAGGGCCTGGAACGGGCCAAGAGCACGAAATGTCAGCATTGCAGGCGCAAGGGTAGGGCTACCTGGACCAACGTCATAGGGCAATACTCACCATCGTTCGCGAGCCGTAAGAAATCATCGGTGGTCAGATCTTCACATTCAAGTTCACCGGGAGTATCGCCTCGACCACGGTGCCCCCCTCGGGGGGCGTCGTGATCACGCATGTCCCGCCCAGTTCGGCGGCGCGCTCGCGCATCGACGCCAGCCCGACCCCCGAGCGGCGCCCGGCGGGGACGCCGATCCCGTCGTCGCGCACCCGGACGCTCAGGTCGTTCTCGCCCCGCTCCAGCGACACCCGCACCGTCGCGGCCCCGGCGTGCTTGCGCGCGTTGGTCAGCGCCTCCTGCGCGATCCGGTACGCCGCGACCTCGGTCGCGGCGGGCAGGCCCTGCAACTCGCCCTCGACCTCCACGGCGACGCCGGGGCCCGCCATCTCCGCCACGGCCCCGGCCAGGCCGAGGTCGTCCAGCGCCGGCGGCCGCAGGCCGTACACCAGGTGCCTGATGTCGCTGGTGACACTGTCCATGCCGGAACGCAGCTCACCGAGCATGCGCTCGGCCGTCTCGGGGGAGGCGCGCAGGGAGAGCCTGGCCGCGTTGATGGACATCGCCATCCCGCTGAGCGACTGGCCGAGACCGTCGTGCAGGTCGCGGCGGAGGCGGCGGCGCTCCTCCTCGCGGGTGGTGACGATCCGCTCCCGGGAACGCCGCAGCGCGCCGACCAGCCGGACCGCGTGGGCGGCGTCGGCCACGTACGGCGTTAGCGCGGTGATGACCCGCTCGTTGTGCGCGGCCGGCAGGCGCCGGGCGCCCGGCGGGCCGATGAGCAGGCGGCCGACGGGCTCGCCGTGCCAGACCAGCAGGATGTCGCGCGCCACCTCCTCCAGCGTCCCCGCCGTCGACTCCTCCGGCCAGCCGTCCTGGAAGCGCACGCCCGTGCCGGTGACCGCCAGGCCGTCGCGCAGCACGTCCAGGGCCGCGGCCAGTCCCCCCGCGGGATCGGTGCGCTGGAGCCTGCGCCCGAGCTCGGCGGCCAGGGCCACCGGGTCGCCCCTGCCGCCGTACAGGAGGCGGTCGGCGCCGCGCTGGAGCAGCCGCCGCATCGGGTGGAAGAACGCCCCCGCGCAGAGGGCGGCGACCAGGCCGCCGATCCGGTCCACGTCAGACAGGAACAGGCTGGAGGCGGCGCCCACCACCACGTACACCCCGCCGATCACGCCGACCAGGCCCGCGCCGACCAGCGTCCTGGTGATGAGCGTGTCGATCCCGTAGAGGCGGTGCCGCAGCACCGAGAAGGTGATCGCGACCGGGACCAGCGGGATCGTGAACGACGCCAGCCACCACACCGGGTTGCCGACCACCCAGGGGACGATCACGGTGGCGAGCGCGACCAGCGTCCAGAGGATCTGCCCGCGCTCCTCGCGGCCGGCCCGCCGGAACCGGGCGGCCAGCGAGGCGAAGGCCAGGATCATCATCGCGTTGGTGAGCATGTCCAGCGAGAACCGCAGGAAGTGGGGGGAGGAATCCACGGGCCCCTGTCCGGAGAGGGGCATCAGGTCCGTGACGAGCACGTCGGCCGCCAGGACGGCGACGGAGCCCCAGACCAGCGCCCGCCAGCGCGGGGAGGGTGGTTTCCCGTCCGGATAGAGCAGCGGCAGCAGCACGACCAGGAAGAGGACGGTCAGCTTCCAGCTCACCCCGGCGACCGCCCGGATCGCCTCCGGCAGGACCGTCCACTCTCGCGCGGTGTCCAGGAGCGCGAGGTTCACCGTGAGGCTGTTCAGCGCGGAGCACAGGCCGCCCAGGCAGAGCAGCCAGCCGATGACCAGCCGGGGCCGCTGGAACACCAGGAGCGCGCCGAGGACGGGGAACACTGCGCCGGCCACGTCCTCGGGCGCGAACGGCAGAGGTGTGTAGGAAGGCTGCGGGAGCTGCGCCGTGACCCAGATGTTGACGCACTCCATCGCCACGGACGCGGCGGCGGCGAGCACCGCCGCGATCCGCCTCTGGGCGGGCGTCACCCTCGGGATTCCCCGGTACAGCCCGCGCATGATGGTTTAGGCCCTTCATTTTGTGCTTAAAGGGACCTTAACCGGCGCAGACCGCAATTTAATCAACGAGCGATCAACGCGGGCCGGAGGTCGTACGGCGCCTCGGAACCGGCTCGCCCATCGGCCCCCACCCGCCCCACCCGCCCCCGCCCGGGCACGTGCGCGCGGGCGGGCGGGAGCGGCCGGTCACCGGGTCACGGCACGTCGTACCGGCTGGACTCCAGGAGCCATTCCAGCTGGGCCCTCGGCGCCGTGAGGAAGGCGCACGCGACCTTGCTGACGTCCCTGGCCTGGCCGGTCGAGAACCCGAAACGGTCGAACAGCGCCGGAAGGCGCCGCGCGGAGGTCCGCAGGTCCTCGGCGCGGGCGGCGATCCGGTCGTTCACCCAGGCGACGGCTCCGGTGTCGGAGAGGTCGAACGCGGTCGCGGCGACCGTCACGTAGTTGTGCACGTCGCCGTTGGCCCGCTCCTTGTGGTGCGAGGCGACGTCGTTGCACCAGGCGGTGACGTCGTTGCAGGCGTCCACCAGCGTCCGCCAGGTCGTACTCTCGCGCAGCCCCGCGGGCACCTCCACCCCCAGGCAGGGCTCCACCAGGTCGAACAGGTAGGGGCCCGCGGTGCCCCGCCGCAGCCGCGGGTACTCGGCGGGGGAGGGCACGCGGCCCGCGCAGCGGTTCTCGGCCTCGGTACGGCAGGCCTCGCCCTGCGCCGCCAGCCCCGCCAGGAACCGGTGCCGCCAGCGGGTGCTCATCCGCCCGGTGGTGGCCTTCCAGAGGTCGCCGAAGGCCAGCTCGACGGGCGAGGAGGCGTGCGCGGGCGCGCGTGCGACGAGGTCGAGCCGCGCGAAGGCGGCCTCGACGATCTCGGCCGCGCGCCCGGCGGGCTTCTCGTCCCACTCGTCGTCGAAGTGGAACAGCCAGGTCAGCCATTTGGCGAACAGCAGGGCCGACTCCACGCCGAATCCGCAGAAGGCGCGGCCGGCCATCCGCTCGAACCCGGCGCCGGGGGGAGGTTCGAGCCCGACCTCGCGGGCCCAGGCGGCCAGCTCGGTGCCGATCAGGTCGACCGAGGGGTGCATCGGGCACGGTGCCGACATCACCGGCACGAGCTCGGTGAGGGGCAGCAGCAGCGCCGCGGCCACTCCCGAGGGCCGCGGCGGCTCCGGGTGGCCCGGTGTTCCGGCGGGCGCGGCGGACGAAGGGGACAGGGAAAGTGACATGGAGGGTGGCAAGGTCTGTGGGTGGGGTCGGGAACGGGTGAGGGGGTCGCCGAACGTTGGGGTGAGCGCCACTACAGCGGACCGAACAGCCAGTTGCCGGCCACTTCCGGATCGGCGCTCGTGTAGAACTGCCGGGTCGCCTCGACCAGCTCGCCCACGGACACGACGCCGTCGCCGTCACCGTCGAGCCGCTCGAAGGTGGCCCGCACGTCCTCGCGCGCGGTGCCGAACGCGGCCATCATGGTCCAGAACTCGTCCGGCCCCACGGCCCCGTCGCCGTCGGTGTCGCACAGGCCGGCCGCCGCCTCGGCGGCGGGCGCGAACACCGCGTCGAAGTGGTCACCCTCGATGAACGCCGAGGTCATGCCCGCGCGGAACTCCTCGGACGAGATGGCGCCGTCGCCGTCGGCGTCGATCTCCGCGGCCAGGGTCCGCCAGATCCCCTCGAAGCCCTGGGCGAGCCTGTGACCGGCCGGGGAGGTCGGCGACTCGCCGAAGCCGACGAGGATCCGGGCACCGAGGCCGAGAAGGTCCTCGCGCTCGATCGATCCACTGCCGTCGACGTCCATGTGCCCGAAGGCACGGTCGAGCTTGTGATTGAGGAGCATGGTGCTCATCGTTACTCCAGCATTACTTGTCGAAATCGAACCGTTACCCTAAGTGACGATAGCGAGGTGTTTCCAGGAGCCACTCCAGGTAAGCCCGGGGGATGGTCAAGAAAGCGCATGCCACCCGCGTCACCTCACGGGAGGCGGTGAAGCCCAGGTCGTGCCGCTCCGTGAGCGCGGGGATCGCGCGGGCGGCCGTCCACAGCTCCTCCATGCGGGTGGCGACCCTGTCGATGATCCACTCTTCGGCCTCCTGATTGGAGCGTTCCAAAAAAATGGTGCCCGCATGGCCGCGTCCGGCCACCGCCTCCTGGCACCGGGCGACCACGTCGCCGCTCGCCTCGACGAGCGCCCGCCACTGCGGGCTCCGCCCCACCGGGGCCGGCACCTCCACCTCCAGGCACGGCTCCACCAGGTCGAACAGGTAGCGGCCGAAGGCGTCCCCGCACGGCTCCGCGGGTGTCTCAGGGGAGCACGGCTCCGCAGGTGTCTCAGGGGAGCACGGCTTCGCGGGTGTCCCGGGGGAGAGGGCCGCGGGTGGCTCGCGCGGGAGGATCGCCTCGCGCTGGGCGGCCAGCCCGGCCGTGAACCGCTCGCGCCACGCGTCGCTCATCCTCGGCGCGCACGCCGCCCAGAGGCCGGAGAAGGCCCGCTCCAGCGGCGCCGGCCCCGGCTCGCCGCCCGCGGCCACGGCGAGGACCGGGGTGAGGGCCTCGGGAGCCCGGCGCAGGCATGACATCCAGGTCAGCCAGCGGGCCAGCGCCGTGACCGCGCCGGTTTCGCAACGGGCGAACGCCCGCCCGGCCAGCCGGGAGGCCGCGGGATCGGGGTCCAGCCCGGCCGCGCGCGCCCAGTCGGCCGCCGCGGCCTCGACCAGGTGTATCGACGGATGGACGGGGCAGGGCATCGCCAGTGCCGCGAGGCGTTCGGCGAGCCTGGCCGGTGGCGGGACCGCGTGCGGTGATCCGTGAATTTCGGTACGCGTCATCGTTTCCCCCCGGATCGAACTTCCAGCGGCTCCGGTCGCACACTGTAGGAGGGGAGGGGGGCCGGCACGCGGAGGCGCGACGGTCCGGATGCCACATCTCACCGTTCTTCCTCGTAACGTGTGCGAAACACTGAGAGGGCAAACTGGGAGACCACTAGGCGTGTTGCGGCACGTCGGCAATGAAGGAGAAGCCTTGGACCGCCAGCAGGAGTTCGTTCTCCGCACCCTTGAGGAGCGCGACATCCGGTTCATCCGGCTGTGGTTCACCGACGTGCTCGGGTTCCTGAAGTCGGTGGCCATCGCTCCGGCCGAGCTCGAAGGGGCCTTCGCCGAGGGCATCGGCTTCGACGGCTCGGCCATCGAGGGCTTCGCCCGGGTCTACGAGTCGGACATGCTCGCCAAGCCCGACCCGTCGACCTTCCAGATCCTTCCCTGGCGCAGCGAGACGCCGGGCGCGGCCCGCATGTTCTGCGACATCCTCATGCCGGACGGCTCGCCCTCGCACGCCGACCCCCGCTGGGTGCTCAAGCGCACCCTGGCGAAGGCCTCGGACATGGGCTTCAGCTTCTACACCCACCCGGAGATCGAGTTCTTCCTGCTGAAGAACCGGCCGGAGGGCGACGAGCGGCCCGAGCCGATCGACGGCGGCGGCTACTTCGACCACACGCCGCACAGCTCGGGACACGACTTCCGGCGCAACGCGATCATGATGCTGGAGTCGATGGGCATCTCCGTCGAGTACAGCCACCACGAGGGCGGCCCCGGCCAGCAGGAGATCGACCTGCGCTACGCCGACGCGCTCACCACCGCCGACAACATCATGACCTTCCGCCTGGTCATGAAGGAGGTCGCGCTGGAGCAGGGCATCTGGGCGAGCTTCATGCCCAAGCCCTTCACCGAGCACCCCGGCTCCGGCATGCACACCCACATGTCGCTCTTCGAGGGCGACCGCAACGCCTTCTACGAGCCCGGCGCCGACTACCAGCTCTCCAAGATCGGGCGCTCCTTCATCGGTGGCCTGCTCACGCACGCCGCCGAGATCACCGCGGTCTGCAACCAGTGGGTCAACTCCTACAAGCGGCTGTGGGGCGGCGCCGAGGCGATCGCCGGAGCGGGCGGCGAGGCCCCGAGCTACATCTCCTGGGGCCACAACAACCGCTCCGCCCTGGTCCGGGTGCCGATGTACAAGCCGCACAAGGGCGGCTCGACCCGCATCGAGTTCCGCTCGCTCGACTCCGCCTGCAACCCGTACCTCGCCTTCGCCGTGATCCTCGCGGCCGGCCTGAAGGGCATCGAGGAGGGGTACGAGATGCCCCCCGGAGCCGAGGACGACGTGTGGGCGCTGACCTCGGCCGAGCGCAGGGCACTGGGCATCCAGCCGCTGCCCCAGTCGCTGGACGAGGCCATCGCGGTCATGGAGCGCAGCGAGCTCGTCGCCGAGACCCTCGGCGAGCACGTCTTCGACTACTTCCTGCGCAACAAGCGCGCCGAGTGGAGCGAGTACCGCAGGCAGGTCACCGAGTTCGAGCTCGGCCGCTACCTGCCGGTCCTGTAAGCCCAGGTCGGATTGGTTCTTACTTCGTAAAGGTGTGGGGCCGGACAGCGATGACCCGTCCGGCCCCACACCTTTTCAAGAATGAAGCACGTCTAACCGATACCGTCCCCGTCCGGGCCGGGGGTGGCCTGTCCCAGGCCCCGGCGGATCGCGATCTCCACGGGTGAGTACGCGCCGTCGGCCCGCTCCAGCTCGTACGGCACGGCCGGCATCAGCGGCGGCTGGGCCATGAAGCGCGGCCGCCCCCCGTGGTGCGGTTGCGCCGCGTGCACCAGGAACGGATGGCACAGGAAGACGTCGCCCGGGGAGCCGGTGGCGAGGGCGAGTGGCCGGTGGCCGGACGCCGCCACCAGATCGGGCGCGAGGACCAGCCCGCTCGCCCCGTCCTCCCCGTACCTCTCCAGCACCTTCGGCACGTCGAGGTGTGAGCCGACCCGGATCCGGGTCGGGGCGTCCTCCTCACCGACCTCGCTGAACAGGAACAGCATCAGCAGCGCCCGGCCCCGGGAGCGCAGATTCGTGAAGTACCAGCTCTCGCCCTCCGGCAGGTAGCTCCCCTCGATGTGCCAGCCCGCGTCGTCCGGCTCCTCCTCGTGCGGGAAGCGCAGCGGGAACGTGCCCAGCGAGTAGCGCGGCTCCCAGCGTCCCGCGCCGACGAGCAGGTCGTACGCGTGCTGCAGGAACGGGGAGTTGGGCGCGGCGGCGAACGGCCCCTGCGCCATGCCGGCCACCCAGTGCACGGGCTGCGTCCACGTCGACGGATCGTCCGGGTCGCAGCCCGTCTCCCGCCACAGCAGCCGCGCGCAGTCCGCGGCCACGCGCGGCGCGACGGCGCCCTCCAGCTTCACGAAGCCGTCGCGGAGGAAGCGGGATACCAAGGTCGTGTCATCCATGCCCCCATCGTGCGGCGGCACCGGTCCCGATCGCCCGACATTCTCCGCACCGCCTTTGTCGGGTGTTCGCCGAGTCCCTTCCTGTCCCTTCCTGCCCCTCGCCGCCCCTCGCCGCCCCTCCGGGACCGGAGGCGACCGTCCTGCGCCCACAGGACCACATCGCCGGCGGGTGCCGTGCGAGGAGCACCCCGGCGTGCCGGCCGGCCGCGAGGAGGGTGAAGCGGCCGTACCGGGCATCCGGCGGCGGGTGACGGGGGCCGGCGCTCCCGCCGGAGGCCGTGATCGGGGCGGGGTGCGACGGAGTGTGCCGCGTTCTTCCTGGAACGTGACGGACTGTGCCGCGTTCTTTCCGGAACGTGTGATCCGGGACCGCCCGCCAGACGTCATACCGGCGTTACCCACGGCTAACGAGGTCGTCATCGATCCCGAGTTGGCTGTATGTACAAGCAGTCCGGTAAAATCGGTCGGTCCGATTAACGTGATTTCTGAGGATTGATCGCCATAAAGGCGACAGGAGGTGCGGCATGACGACGACGTCCGAGCTGCAGACCGTGCTGACCGTTCCGGCGCGTTTCCGTGGTCCCGAGGGCTCCGCGAACGGCGGCTGGATCGCGGGTACGGTCTCGGAGGCGTTGCACGGCGCCCGGCACGACTCGGCCGTCGAGGTCACGCTGCACGCACCCACCCCGCTGGACACCGAGCTGTCCCTGGGCCACCTCGCCAACACCGCGACCCTCACCCACGGTGAGAAGCTCCTCGTCGAGGCCATCACGGTCGCCGAGGAGTTCGACGTCCCGGACTTCGTGCCCTTCAACGAGGCCGCGAAGGCCGAGGGCGGTTTCGCCGGCCTCGCCGGGCACGCCTTCCCCGGCTGCTTCGCGTGCGGCCTGCGCGATCCCGGCGACGGCCTGCGGATCTTCCCCGGCCCGGTGCCCGGCACCGACCTGATCGCCGCCGGCTGGCGGGTCCCGATGACCATCACCGACGCGGACGGCGTCGTCCCCGACGCGATCCTGTGGGCCGCCCTCGACTGCCCCACCGGCTGGGCGCACTTCGGGCCCGGTGAGTTCGCCCTGCTCGGCCGCCTGACCGCGCGGATCCACCGCCGGATCTACCCCGGCGGCACCTACTCCGTCGTCGCCCGCGCCACCGGCCGCGAGGGCCGCAAGCTCTTCGGCGAGAGCGCCGTCTACGAGACCGACGGCACCCTGGTCGCCGCGGCCAAGGCCACCTGGATCACGCCCGCCCAGCCCGCCTGACCGGGCCTGACCGGCGTCCCGCGTCCGGTCCCGCCGCTCCTCGCCGGTCCCGCCCGGCGCCGGGTGCCCGCCTCCCGCGTTCCGTACGACCTCCTCGGCCCGTACGACCTCCTTGGTGGCGACCCGGCGTGGGGTCGCCACTAACGGCTCACCATGACTTACCGGGAGAGGCGCTCGGCGACCAGCGAGGCGCAGCGGTCGTCGAAGAGGATCGTGTAGTGGTTGCAGTCGTCGAGCACCTCGTCCTCCAGCGCGGGCAGCCGCCTGGCCCACGCGGCGGCCAGCTCGTCGGGCAGCATGCCGACCGGCTGGTTCAGCAACCCCCGCGGGGCGCGCAGCAGCGACAGGGGTGAGGTGATCGCGCGCAGCGCCGCGCCGACCGTCTCGCCCTCGGTGAGCATCCACCGGCCGTCCTCGCGGACCGGTTCCCGCCGCACCCGCGAGCGCACCGCCCCCTCGGGCCCCGACGCGTCGTAGCGGACGTACTCCTCCGCCTCCTCCGTCCACGCCTCGGCGAAGGCGGGATGGGCCTTGAAGAAGTCCAGGTACGCGCCGACGCTCGGGAAGGTCTGGTCCAGCCGGGCGAGGGCCGGGCCGAGCGTGGCCTCCAGGACCGCGTCGGGGTCGGCGCCGCGGGGCGGCGGTATCGGGAGCCCGCCGTCGATCAGCACCACCCTGGCGTAGTCGTGTCCCGCGGCGGCGAGGGCCGCGACGTAGGCGCCCATCGAGTGACCGGTGAGCACGATGCCGGACTCGGCGCCCACGGAGCGGGCGACGAGGTTCACGTCCTCGGCGTGCGCGGCCAGGCCGTACGGGCCGGGGAGCCCGGCGCTGTGGCCGCGGCCCCGCAGGTCCATCGCGACCAGCGACCACTCGGCGGGGAGCCGGCGGGCGACGCCGGCCCAGGCCCGCAGCGAGGCGGTGATGCCGTGCACCGCCACGATCACGCGGGGCCCGGTGCCGAAGCGGGCGACGCGCAGCGCGCCGCCGGGGACCTCGACATCACTGAGGACGGGGTTCATCGGTTCTCCTCGTACATGGAGCCCCGCCTCCGGTTCCGGCGGGGCTGATGCCAAGGTGGCGGGTGCCCGTGCCCGAGGTCAATGTCCACGGCCGACATGAAGCGCGGCGGTCTCGTATGCCTCGCCCGCCCTGACCGCCTTGTGCCTATATAAGCCCATAATTGCCGTATGAGGATTACCGTCATCGAGCACGAGGCCGACGCGGGGCTCGGATTCCTCGCCGGATGGCTTTCCGGGGCCGGGGCCGTCTGCGAGGTCGTCCGGCCCTACCTGGGCGAGGCCGTGCCCGAGCGGGCCGCCGAAGGGCTGATCGTCCTCGGCGGCGAGGCGGCGGCCTGGGAGGACGAGCGGTGTCCCTGGCTGCCCGCCACCCGCGACCTGATCCGCGCCTGTGTCGAGGAGGGCGTGCCGACCCTGGGGATCTGCCTGGGGGCGCAGCTCATGGCGCTCGCCTGCGGCGGTGCCGTCGGGCGCGGGGAGCACGGGCTGGAGGTCGGCGTGACCGAGGTCGTCCCGCTGCCCGCCGCCGCGGCGGATCCGCTGTTCGCCGGCCTCGGCCCTTCCCCCGCCGTGCAGTACCACCGTGACGCGATCACGCAGCTCCCCCCGGGCGCGGTGCCGCTGGCCGCCGGGGACCCGTACCCCAACCAGGCCTACCGGCTGGGGGAGAGCGCCTGGGCGGTGCAGTTCCATCCGGAGGCCACCCCGGAGATCTTCGTCGGCTGGACGGCCGGCTCGGCCGACGTCCTGACCGGCCTGGGACACTCGGTCGAGGAGCTCAACGCGCGCGCGAAGGAGAGCGAGGACGGCCTGGTCGCCGCGTGGAAGCCGCTCGCCGAGCGGTTCGCCGCCGTCGCCGGGGCCGTCCAAAGCGCGTGACCGCGCGATTACGGTGCGAATCCGCTAACGACGCCGCACAGTTTCAGGATTAGCGTGTGCGGCGACGCTCCGAACGCGCGGGACGCGGGCCAGGGTGGGGATCCGGAGGCAGGTCGCGCCGATCCCGCCCACCCGCCGGGAGAACCGGGGTCCACGGACCGCGGGGAGCGTGCACCTTTGATCGCTCGGGGTAGGGACTGAGGAAGGGCACCCGTGCTTGTGATCGAGGAACATGGAGGGTCGGTGGAAACCGTGCCTCGGATGCAGACGACCGCCGGGCGCCTGGCGAGGCTCGGCTTCGCCGACGGCGCCAGGGCCGAGCGGCTGCTCGACGAGCTGGGGCCCGAGGCCGTCGGTGACATCGACCTGCTGACCTCGCTGGTCGCCGCGGCCGACCCCGACCTGGCGCTCACCTCGCTGAACCGGCTGGCCGAGCAGGATCCCAGCGTGCTTGGAGCGCTCCGGGCCGACCCCGGCCTGCGCGCGCGGCTGCTCGGCGTCTTCGGCGTCAGCGCCGCGCTCGGCGATCACGTCGTCAGGCACCCGGACCACTGGCGCCTGCTCGGCGGGGCACCGGACGCGGACCGCCCGACCGCGGAGGAGCTCCGTGCGGAGCTGCTGCTCGCGGTCGGCGCCGAGCCGGACGACCCCGAGCCGAGGGCCGCCGACGCCTCCACCGCCACCCTGTCGGCGCTGCGCGCCGCCTACCGGGGCCGCCTGCTCCACCTCGCCGCGCGCGACGTCACCGGGGTCGTCTCGCTGCCCGGGGTGACCGCCGAGCTGTCGGACCTGGCCGGGGCCGCCCTGGAGGCGGGACTCGCCGTCGCCAGGTCCGAGCACCCCGAGGCGGGGTCGGTACGGCTCGCCGTCATCGGCATGGGCAAGTGCGGGGCACGCGAACTCAACTACATCAGCGACGTCGACGTCGTCTTCGTGGCCGAGCCGCGCGAGGGAGGCGACGGCTCCCCCGACGAGCACGCGGCCATCAAGCTCGCCACCCGGCTGGCCCAGGGCATGATGCGCGCCTGCTCGACCAGCACCCCGGAGGGGGCGCTGTGGGAGGTCGACGCGGCGCTGCGCCCCGAGGGCAAGGCCGGGCCGCTGGTCCGCACCCTCGCCAGCCACCTCGCCTACTACCGGCGCTGGGCCAAGACCTGGGAGTTCCAGGCCCTGCTGAAGGCCAGGCCGGTCGCGGGCGACGCCGAGCTCGGCCAGCAGTACGTCGCCGCGATGAACGAGATGGTCTGGCAGGCCGCCACCCGCGACAAGTTCGTCGAGGACGTCCAGGCCATGCGCCGCCGGGTGGAGGCCCACGTTCGCGGCGGCGAGGCCGACCGCCAGCTGAAGCTCGGGCCCGGCGGGCTGCGCGACATCGAGTTCGCGGTGCAGCTGCTCCAGCTCGTCCACGGCCGCCTCGACCCGCTGCTGCGGAGGCGGGCCACGCTCTCCGCGCTCGGCGCCCTCTCCCGCGGCGGCTACGTGGGCAGGGACGACGCCAAGGCCCTCGCCGAGGCGTACACCTTCCTGCGCCAGGTCGAGCACCTGATCCAGCTGCACCGGCTGCGCCGCACGCACGTGGTGCCCGAGGGCGACGGCGACCTGCGCCGTCTCGGGCGGAGCCTGGGCATGACCGCCGACCCGGTGGGGGAGTTCACCACCAGGTGGCGCCGGCACGCCATGGAGGCCAGGCGCCTGCACGAGAAGCTGTTCTACCGGCCGCTGCTGCAGGCCGTCGCCCGGCTGCCCGAGTCGGAGGCCCGGCTGTCCACGGCCGCGGCCAAGGCCCGGCTGGAGGCGCTCGGCTACGCCGACCCCGGCGGGGCGCTGCACCACATCAGCGCGCTGACCACGGGAGTCTCCCGCCGCGCCGCGATCCAGCGGACCCTGCTGCCGGTCATGCTCGGCTGGTTCGCCGACGCCCCCGACCCCGACGCCGGTCTGCTCGGCTTCCGCCAGATCTCCGACAAGCTCGGCTCCACCCCCTGGTACCTGCGGCTGCTCCGCGACGAGACCGCCGTGGCGTCGCGCCTGGCCAGGATGCTCGGCACCAGCCGCTACGTGACGGGTCTGCTGATGAACGCCCCCGAGGCGGTCGCGATGCTCGGCTCGGACGCGGAGCTGGCCCCCAGGCCCGTCGAGGCGGTGCTGTCCGAGGCGCGGACCGTGGTGGCCCGCCACCCCGGGGACGCCGAGGGCGCGGTGGCCGCGGTCAGGGCGCTGCGCCGCAGGGAGCTGTGCCGCACGGCCGTCGCCGACCTCTCCGGGATCATCGGCATCGAGGAGGTCGGCCAGACCCTGTCCGGGCTCAACGACGTGACGATCCAGGCCGCGCTCGACGCCGCCATCGACAAGGTCGAGATGGAGCGCCGCACCCCGCTGGGCACGAGGTTCGCGGTGATCGCGATGGGCCGCCTGGGCGGGATCGAGTCCTCGTACGGCAGCGACGCCGACGTGATGTTCGTGCACTCGCCGCTGGAGGGCGTGCCGGAGCGTCAGGCCACCGAGACGGCGTTCGAGGTGGCCAACGAGCTGCGCCGCCTGCTGGCCCTGCCCGCCCCCGACCCGCCGCTGCTCATCGACCCCGGCCTGCGCCCCGAGGGCAAGGCGGGCCCGCTGGTCCGTACCCTGGCCTCCTACGCCGCCTACTACGAGCGGTGGTCGTCGCCGTGGGAGTCGCAGGCGCTGCTGCGCGCCCGCTTCTCCGCAGGGGACGCCGAGCTCGGCGTCGGGCTGCTGCACCTGGCCGACCCGCTGCGCTACCCCGAGGGGGGCATCTCCGACGCGGCCGTGCTGGAGATCCGCAGGCTCAAGGCCCGGATGGAGGCCGAGCGCCTTCCCCGCGGCGCCGATCCCGCGCTGCACACCAAGCTCGGTCCCGGCGGGCTGTCCGACGTGGAGTGGGTGGCCCAGCTCATCCAGCTCCGGCACGCGGGGTCGCGGCCGTCGCTGCGGACCACCCGCACCCTGGAGGCGCTGGGCGCGGCGGTCGCGGAGGGTCTGCTGTCGGAGGCCGACGAGGCCGTGCTCGCCGAGGCGTGGCGGTTCGCCTCGCGCATCCGCGACGCCATCGTCGCCGTCAGGGGCCGCGCCTCCGACGCGATCCCGGTGGACGCCCGCGAGCGCAGGCTCATCGCCCGCGCCCTCGGCTACCCGCCCGACGGTACGGAGGACTTCGTGGACGACTACCGCCGCGCCACCCGCCGCGCCCGCCGGGTCGTGGAGCGCGTCTTCTACGAGGACTGACCCGCTTCCACGGGGACTGGCCGGTTTCCACGAGGACCGACCCGGTTTCGCGGGGACTGGCCGGTTTCCACGAGGACCGATCCGTTTTCACGAGGAATGACCAGCGCGCCCGTTCGCGCGGGCGTCCTCCCGGTCACGAAAACCGACCTGTTTCGGTGATCGCGTTGCGCCGCCGGGGGCGTCCGTGTATCAACGGTCCGGGTGATCCTTTTGATATCCGTTTACATTGATCTGGCCATCGGCCTGATCCTGGCCTTTCTGCTCCTGTCGCTCCTGGTGAGCGGGATCAACGAGGCCTTCGTCCGGCTGCTCGGGATCCGCAGCAAGTTCCTGTGGGCCTACCTCAGGGACACCCTGGACGGCTCGGAGGACGGCAGGTCGTGGATCCCGTCGAAGATAGCCGACGTCTTCGCGAAGCTGCCCTTCTCCAAGGACGATCCGCGCCCGGTGCACAGCTCCGACCCCGCGCCCGCGGTGGTCGAGCCGATGCGGGTCGACGCGGCCACGGTCCTGGCCGCCCAGGCGGCCGCGGAGAGGGGCTCGGAGGAGATCTCCGAGGGGGTCGCCCCGGAGAGCGCCGCAGGGGAGGCGGGCGCCGGTGGCCCTCCCGATGCTCCCGCGGACGGTGCTCCCGCGGACGGCGGGCCCGTCGCCGGGGAATCGCCGGAGAGGCTCGCGCCGCCGGTGGACATGACCGCGCGGCTGTACGAGCGGCTGCAGGAGATCGACCATCCCAAGGGCGCCCGTACCAGCATCGCCAACATCCCGCCCGAGCGGTTCTCCGGCGCCGTGATGGAGCTGGTCGCCGCCGAGGAGGGCGGGATCGACGGCCTGCTCGCCAAGCTGGAGGCCATCAACAGCCCGCTCGCGGGCCACCTCAAGGGTGTCTGGGAGGGCGCCCAGCGGGACCTGCCGAGGTTCCGCAAGGGCGTCGAGGACTGGTTCAACGGGGAGATGCAGCGCCTGTCCACGCTCTACGCCCGCTACGTGAAGTGGGTGGTGTTCGCGCTGGGCGTGGTGCTGACGCTGGCGTTCAGCATGGACGCGCTGGAGTACGGCAAGACCCTGCTGCGCGACAACGCCTACCGCGCGGGGGTGAGCGCCATCGCGGGCGGCGGCGGGGACGGGTACGCCGCGCTCAAGGACAAGTGCGCCGGTGGCGAGATCGGTCTCGCCGAGCCGTACCAGTGCGTGACCGAGTCCCTCAGCTCCCCGGCGCTGGTCAAGATCTTCGATCACGCGATCGTGAGCATCACGATCCCGCCCGACGGCTCCGCCGATCCGTCCTTCCACTGGAACGGCGGAGCCTGGTGGGACCGGCTCATCGCTCCCGGGCACTGGCCCGGCTATCTGCTCACCATGGTCGCGCTGCTGTTCGGCGCCTCGTTCTGGTGGGACGTCCTGCGCCGCCTCACCGGTGTCCGGGGCGACCGCTCCTAGCTCGCGACGGCCGGTTCCCGGCCCGCGGCGACCGCTCCTAGCGGAGCTCCGCCAGGAGCAGGTCGACCTGGGGGAGCGGGTCCGGTCCGTACGGGCGGACCACGACCGTGCGGGCACCCGCCTCCCACAGGGATCTGACCTGGTCAGCGGCCTCCTCGGGAGAACCGGCCGCCATCACGACCTCCTCCGGGGCGACCTTCAGGAATCCGGCGGAGCCTTCGGCCAGACCGGCGACCACGGCGCGGTCGTCGCCCACGTAGAGGTTGACGAAGACGACCATCTCGTGATCGTCCTCGCCGGTCAGCTTCAGGGCCGCCTCGATCTGCCGGGGACCGACCCCCTCGGGCAGGATCGTGCCCTGCGCCACCCGTCCCGACAGCTCCAGCGAGCGGGGGCGCACCACCCCGGCCAGCACCGGCGGCACGACGGCGGGGGGATGCACCAGGCTCACCCCGTCGAGCCGCACGGCCCTGCCCTGGAGGGTGACCGTCTCGCCGCGCAGCAGCCCCCGTACCGCCGTGATGGTCTCCTCCAGCAACGCCAGCGGCGAGGGTGCGAGGACGCCCACCTGGCGCATCCAGTCCTGGACGCCGTGCCCGATGCCGGCCGCGAGCCGGCCCGGGTGCAGCCTGGCCAGGTTGCCCAGCTCCATGGCGAGCAGGGCCGGGTTGCGCAGCGGCGCAGGGGTGATCCCGATGCCCACCCGCAGGCGCTCGGTGACGGCGAGCGCGGTGGCCGCCGACGAGACGGCCCCGGTCCAGCCGAGATCCTCCACCACCCAGACGTCGTCCACCTCGGCCGCGTCCAGATGGCGGCAGAAGGGGATCAGTGACTCGGGGGGAAGGTCACGGTCGAACATGACGCCCAGGCGCATATCTCTCCTAGTGAACGGCGGGGGTTCCCGCTGTGCCGTTTTCGCGGGACCTCAGAGGGTCCTCGCGTAACGGAAGTAACCGGCGAGGTCGTCGATGGCCGCTACGCGATCGATCCGCACCTCGGTCCCGGTCCTCCGCGCATTGATCATCTTGCCCCGGCCGACATAGATGCCGACGTGGTGGGTCCTGACTTTACGCTTGCCGACCTTGCCGTAGAAGACGAGATCCCCCGGCCTCGCCACGGCGGCGGGGATCTTCTTGAGTCGTTTGACGTGGTCGTCGGTGTTACCCGGTCCAAGCACGTCGCGCCCGTAGGCGAGGTGGTAGACCCAGCGGGCGAGCCCGGAGCAGTCGAGGCCGCGGGTCCTGGTCGCGGGACAGGGCTTGATCGACCCCCGATAGCCCTGGCAGGTGCCGAAGGAGGGGCCGGGGTCATCGTCGTGGCCGCCGCCCCAGGAGTAGGGGATCTCCCCGCCCCGCCAGCCGGGCTGGTGCTGCCCGGCCTCGATCGCGTACGCGATGGCGGTGATCCGGTTGGGGGTGACGGGCCGGGTCGGTATCCAGGTGGAGGCGCTCAGGAGGAGGAACGTTCCCAGGAGCACGGCCGCCGCGGCCTGCCTGCGGCGCCGATGAGGACCGTGACGCCCGGGAGGACCGTGACCGCCGGGAGGACTCGGAAACCCGGGAGGGCTCGAGAAACCCCCGGGAGGGCTTGAGAAACCGGGGGAACCGTGATGCCCGAGGGGCCGGGTGTGCCCGAGGGGGCCGGGCTGCCGCTCCCCGGCCCGGGGAGGCCTGAGGTCCGCCTCTTCGTCCCGGAGCGACTCTGCCACGTCACCTCGCCTGGTCGGTCCCTGTGGGTCATGACCAGTCTGCCCAACAAGCCGGTGATGCGCGTCGTATGTTGTTTTGCCCTATTTCGTTCAGGCTCGTTCGTTCGGGCCCGACGGTGGTCTCGGTCTCGATGTTGCAGCGGCCTCGATGAGCATCGGCATCGTGGAGGAGGCGGACGGCGCGGCGCCGGGACTTCGAGATGGGACCAAGTCGTCATGAGCGGTCCTTAGAACGGGGACGACGACTTCGAGCGGGTGGTGATGCCTTGAGGGGGCCGGTGTCAAGAGACGCGGCGACCCGCGTGCGAAGCACGCGGGTCGCGGTGGTGCCGGGTACGGTGCGGGGCGCGATACGGAAGCGCCGCCCACCTGTGCCTCGCGGCCGGTGTCGTCAGTTGTTGTCGTCCCCGTCGTCGTCCGTGCCGCCGTCGTCGTCCACGCCGGGTCCGGTCGTCGTGTTGACGACGTCGGGACCGTCGTCCCCGTCATCGTCGCCACCGCCTCCGCAACCGCCGACCAGGCCGACGAGCGCCGCCATCGTCGCGGCGGCCAGCGCCGCCTTGCGCGTGGTCTGAGCAAGCATGCACAACCTCCAGGTGCCGGTCCTCGGCCGGACGCGTCGCCGTCCGGCCCCACCTCCCTGTCCCGTCTGGCGATGATCTAACACCGGGAGGGGATTCCATGTCGGACGCCCCCTCGCCGAGTACCGGGTTTCGCCCCGGAACCCCCGGTGTACCGGGGGTTCCGGGGCGGTCGTGGTCGTCCGGCCCGAACCGGCGCCGCGGTCCTCCTGCCGGATGTCCCCGGCGTCCGGCCCTCGGATACGACGCCTTCGGATGGGATCCCGGCCGCAGGCGGGTTGGGCCGCGGACGGTGCGCGATGACCGTCCGCGGCCCGGCAGGGCCTCACGTCAGCTGCGCAGGCTCCACTGCTGGTTCGTGCCGCCGTTGCACGACCACAGGATGATCCTCGTACCGTTGGCGGTGCCGCCGGCGTTGGCGTCCAGGCACAACCCGGACTGCACACCGGTGACGGTGCCGTTGGAGTTGAGGTTCCACTGCTGGTTGGTCTGTCCGTTGCAGTCCCAGATGATCACCTGGGTGCCGTTCGAGGTGCCCTGGTTGTAGGCGTCCAGGCACTTGTTGCCGAACACCTGCAGCTGCTTGCCGGAGGTGTAGGTGAACCGCTGGTTGGTGCCGCCGTTGCAGTCCCACAACTGCGCCTGAGCGCCGTTGGTCGCGGCGCCGCCGGTGATGTCCACGCATCGACCCGACTGGCCGCCCACGATCGTGCCGGTCTGGCCGCTTCCGCCGCCGTTTCCCTGCCTGACGAGCGACTTCGACTCAGGCGATCGGTTCCCCTGGGCGTCCACGACGTAGAGCCGGTACTCACCGGTCGACGTCGGAACGGCGATGGAGGTCGCGGTTCCGCCCGCCCTGGTCATCGTGTTCCCGGCGACGAAGGACGTCGTCCCCAAGGGAGCCAGCCAGACCGACTTGCCCGCGTCGCCGGCGCTCCGGATGGGAATCGACGTCGTACCGGCGGCGACGAACGTGCTGGCGGGCAGGACGTAGTCCGGCAGGGAGAGATTGCTCTGGGGGATGATGTTCCGGTACGCGTCCTCGAGTCCGGAGTTCACGGCGATGCCGTAGGCCTGCGACGGCCAGACGTAGTCGGAGGACACGAGGATGTCCTGGATCGTGCTGTTCGGCAGGTTCTTGTTGGAGACCTTGTTGATGGGGCCGTAGGTCTGCGTGATGCTCAGGTCGTGCTTACGCCCGAAGTCGTCGGAGTTGATGAGCCAGGTGATGTTCTTGTCCACACTCAGGACGTTGTCGCGGAAGGTCATGTTCCCCGAGCCCTCGTCCGGGTGGAGCCCGTACTTGTGGCCGGACGGCACGCCCTGCATGTAGTTGTTGGTGATCGTGGTTCCCGGCTGGTTGCCCAGCGTGTAGACGGGAGCCGTGTCACTCAGGCGCTGCACCGTGTCGATGAAGTGATTGTGGCTGATGGTGTTGTTCTTCGCCGTGGTGGTCGGCCGGTTGGGCGCGATCGAGCCTGACGAGCCGTCGAAGTTCCACCAGCCCCAGCCGAGCGTCACGCCGGACCACGGGGTCTTCTCGATGCGGTTGCGCTGGATGGACAGACCGTCGGCGAAGTACGCCGAGATGGGGCTGTGCCCGTTGAACAACACGGCACTGTCGTAGATGTAGTTGTTCTTTATCGTGATGTTCTTGGGCGCCCCTTCGACCTGGGCGGGATACTTCTCGCGATTCGTCGAGGTGTGGTCCCCGATGTAGACGTGCTGGGGATGGCCCACGGCGATGGCGGATCCGGCGATGTCGTTGGTGTGGTTTCCGATCAGCTGCGTGTTCACCACGTCGTTGACCATGTTGATTCCGTCGACGCCGGTGTGCTGTATCCGGTTCCTCTCCAGGACGAGCCCGTCGGCGTTGTCGATCTGGATGATGCCGGGCGCCATGTCGACATTGCGGTAGTAATAGACGTGGAAGTTCTGCTTGGCATACGCCTGCGCGCCGAGATTGCCCTGCTGGGCCTGCTTGAACGCCGAGCCGGCCACGTTGAACAGGTTCCAGTCGGAGTGCTGGACCGTGAGGCCGGAGAATGTGATGTTCCGGGCGCGAGCGCTCGTGGAGGTGCCGGCGACCTTGAGAAGGGTGGACACATTGTTCGGTGCGAAAACCGTGGCGGTCGCCATGTTCTCGGAAGCGGCCTTGTAGTAGTACACCGTCCGGCTCGTCTTGTCGAAGAAGAACTCGCCCGGCGTGTCCAGGAACTCGTAGGCGTTCATCACCTTGTGGGTGCCGCCGACCTGGGCGTTCCCGTTGAAGGCGCCCTGGGCGATGGCCGCGCCCGGCTGCTGGAACAGAGCTATACGGTTCGTGCCGTCAGAGGTGACCTGCCGGACTCCCACGATGGCCGTGGTCCAGGTCGTCCCCGTCTCCACCTCGATGTCGTCCTGATTGCCGGCGATGGCCGGAAAATCATTCAGACTGTACTTCGCTCCCGCGCACTGCGAGCCTGATTCCCACGCCCAGGACGCCTGTCCCGCCGTGATGTTGTAGGTTCCGGTGCACCCCGCCGAGCCTATTGTTTTGGAGGCCATGTACGCCCGCTTGTCATTGACGTAGAGCGCACGGAGCTTGTTGCTGCGATTCAGCGGGGCTTTCCAGATGTTGCCGCTGTGTTGCGTCCATCCGGTTACCTGAACGCCTCCGCTGAGGATCGGCGTCTCGTTCTGGTACGCGGCGTACACGACCCGGTAACCATTCGTGCCGGAGTCGGCCGGCGTGAAGTCGATCGTGCTGCCGACCGGATAGTTGCCCCCGCGGAGATACACGTGGATGTCGTCGGTCATGTTGGCGTTCACCGTGCGGACGACGTCTCTCGCGCGCTGCAGGGTTTTGAACGGTGACGTGATCGTTCCGGGGTTGGCGTCGTCGCCGCCGGGAGCGACGTAATAGGTCGCCTGGGCCGCTGCCGAGGCCGGGGCGCCACCCGCGAAGGTCGGCAGCGACGCTGCGGCGACGAACACCGCAAACGCCGCCAACACCTTTCCGGTGGTGGACAAGGCTGACTTCACGCTCTGTTCCTTTCGCTGGTTCCGAGCAGAGTGTTCGCCGCGCGGTCACCCCGCCGCAGCGGAACTCGCCGGGGTGTGCCATCGCGCGAGCGCGGCGCCTGTCTTGCGGTCGGGGACGTCGATCGGAGGGCCGTGCGCCTTTCCTGGCGGGCGAGGCGGGCCACCCTCACGCCATGCGCGGCGATCGCCGGTGGGGCGTGGGCGTCGGCGGACCCGTCGTCGGTGGGGCCGGATGTCCTCGCCGCGGGATGAGCGGTGCCGGCCGGTCCTGCGCGCCGGGCATTCGCCGCAGGCGGCTCACGGGCTCTCCATCACTCGAAGGACGAGCTCGCCGGTACCGAAGAAGCCCCGGTTGTCCGCCCTGGCACCGCGCTGACGAGGGTCACCGCCGCCGGCGAGAGGTCTCCTCATGACACGCCCTAAGAATCCGTGGCAAACGCGGCGTTACCATTTTGTAACGTATGACGTATGCCGAATGATGTCTGGGGGTAATGTCCCATTAACAGAGGTGTCTCGCAATAGTCGATGAAGCGGGGAAAAGCGCATCTGCGTTCACCCGGCGTCGCGACGCCGGGTGACCCTCCGCGACATGGCGGACTTCCCGCGGGTCGCGATGGGACCTCGCCGGTCATGCGTACGGCGCGACCCGGCGGCTCGCGGGCCCGATACGCCAGGCCAAGGCCGGTGTCTTTGTCGCCGCACCGGCTGCCGGCGGCCCGGCGCGATCCTCCGCGCGGTGCCCGCGGCGCACCGGATCCCCGCTGGATCGGCCCGCGTTCCGGGCGGTTCGAGGGGGGAGGCCGCTTACCTCGGCAGCGGTGAATCACGTTCGCCGATGTAAGTTTCATCGGCGAACGCGATCACGTTCGCCGGTTCGCTCAGTTGGTGTCCCCCGGCTTTCGTGAAGTCGTTTCAGTTGACTTAGGTGCCTTTATCCTTTTCGGGAGAGGTCGCCATGGCAGAAAGACATCTCTGCACGCCCTTCATGCCGCCGGGGGAGGGGCGCATGCGAAAGGCCGCCGAGCGTGCCCTCAACGGAGGGACGGCCGACGGCCTTTCGCGGGATGCCTGAGTGTCCTGGAGGTGCCCTGACGGGTTGACCGTCAGCGTTTTCCCAGATCAGAGGCTCGATAACTCAGACGTCGTAGTAGAGCTCGAACTCGTGCGGGTGCGGGCGCAGGCGGATCGGGTCGATCTCGTTCTCGCGCTTGTAGGCGATCCAGGTCTCGATCAGGTCCGGCGTGAACACGCCGCCCTCCAGCAGGTACTCGTGGTCGGCCTCCAGGGCCGCGAGCACGTCCGAGAGCGATCCCGGGACCTGCGGGATGTTGCGGGCCTCCTCCGGGGGAAGCTCGTAGAGGTCCTTGTCGACCGGCTCGACCGGCTCGATCTTGTTACGGATGCCGTCGATGCCCGCCATGAGCTGGGCGGCGAAGGCGAAGTACGGGTTGCAGGAGGGGTCGGGGACCCGGAACTCGATGCGCTTGGCCTTCGGGTTGGAGCCCGTGATCGGGATGCGGATGCACGCCGAGCGGTTGCGCTGGGAGTAGACCAGGTTGACCGGGGCCTCGTAGCCGGGCACCAGGCGGTGGTAGGAGTTGACCGTCGGGTTGGTGAACGCCAGCAGCGACGGGGCGTGCTTGAGCAGGCCGCCGATGTAGTAGCGGGCGGTGTCGGACAGGCCCGCGTAGCCGACCTCGTCGTAGAAGAGCGGCTCGCCGTCCTTCCAGAGCGACTGGTGGCAGTGCATGCCGGAACCGTTGTCACCGAAGATCGGCTTGGGCATGAAGGTGACCGTGTGGCCGTGCTCCAGGGCCGTGCTCTTGACGATGTACTTGTACAGCATCAGGGTGTCGGCGGACTTGAGCAGCGTGTTGAACCGGAAGTCGATCTCGGCCTGACCGGCCGTGCCCACCTCGTGGTGCTGCATCTCGACGTCGATCCCGGCGTCGATGAGCTTGCGGACCATCTCCGAGCGCAGGTCGGTGAAGTGGTCCATCGGCGGGACCGGGAAGTAGCCGCCCTTGAAGCGCGGCTTGTACCCGAGGTTGCCGCCGTCCTGGGCCTTGCCGCTGTTCCAGGCGCCCTCGATCGAGTCGATGTGGTAGTAGCTCGAGTGAGCGTTGGTCTCGAACCGCACGTCGTCGAAGATGTAGAACTCGGCCTCGGGGCCGAAGTAGACCGTGTCGGCGATGCCGGTGCCCTTGAGATACTCCTCCGCCTTGCGGGCGACGTTGCGCGGGTCGCGGCTGTAGGCCTCGCCCGTCAGCGGGTCGTGCACGAAGAAGTTGATGTTGAGCGTCTTGTGCTGCCTGAACGGGTCGAGCACGGCCGTGGACGGGTCGGGCAGCAGCAGCATGTCCGACTCGTGGATGGCCTGGAACCCGCGGATCGACGAGCCGTCGAACATCAGGCCGTCGGTGAAGACGCCGGCCCCGAAATTCTCCGAGGGGAACGTGAAATGGTGCGTCGTCCCCGGCAGGTCGGTGAACCTGACGTCAACGAACTGCACCCCTTCGTCCTTGATGAACTTCAGGACGTCGTCGGCGGAGTTGAACACGCGAACCTCCCATGGGACGGGCTAACAGCCCGAAAGTATGCCTGCGCCGTTACCGTCCCGTGTCTCGTTTGTTTCACCCGTGTTAAGCGAACATCGCCTCCACGGTAGTCCTCAAGTCCGCTTCGGGCGGGTATGAGAGGTCTTTCCTTTACTCGAGTTTCACGTCCCCGACGTCAGCGTCCCGCAGCTTCCCGGAGGCATGTCGACCTCGGCGCGGGAGTAGGGATCCACGGCGGGACCGGTCGCCTTCACGTCGGTCTGCGAGTCCGGATAGAAGGGGCGGACGAAGCCGTCGTCGATGTCGCACCGCGCGGAGGCCACACCCCCGCGGTTCCAGTCGCCCACCCAGAAGCGCAGCCGGTCACCGTCCCGCCACGCCTGCACGACGCCGACGCTGTGGGCGACGAGCCTCGTCACGGTGTCCGGGCGGCCCGGCCGCCGGACCGCGTACACGAACAGGTAGTTGACCTTGACCCGGACGCCCCTGAGACCGTTCTCCCGGAAGGCCGACAGCCGGGTCTCGCCGTCCACCTTGACGGTCCGGGTGACGAGTTCGGCGCTCCCCGGCGCCAGGCTCGTCACCCATTGGCGGCTGTGATACGCCCCCTTCCTGCCCGGACTTTTGAGCCCCTTGACGAACGGCGTGCGCTGCTCCGGGTCCAGCAGGCGGATCAGCTTCTCCGGCCTGCCGCCCATCAGCACCTTCCGGTCCAGGTGCGAGGCCACCAGAAGGCTCCTCGCGTGCCGCATGGCGGCGGACACTTCCTTGCGGCTCAGCCCGCCCACCGCCCTGGCGGGCGGCATGACCAGTCCCTTGGCGCCGTCGGCGTACCCCTGGGCGGGCGAGCCGTCGAAGGGGGAGGTCTTCCCCGATTCCGCGCGCGCCGTCTCGGCGGGCTCGTTCGTTCCAGCCGTCTCGGCGGTCTCTCCGGCCGCAAGGCCCGGGAGCCGCCCGGAGACGGCAATGCGGACCTGGTCGACGACATCCGGCCGGTAGACGACGAACCCCCCGGCCGCCGCCACCAGGACCGCCACGGCGATCGCCGCGTTCCGCAGCCTCCGGCGCCGCCGGAGGCGAGGATGCCGCGTCCACTCCTGGACGGCGGCCTTGTTCATCCGCCGGCGTTCCCGCTCGTCGATCTGAGCCGTGAGCGCTCTGAAACGCTCGTCGATGTCGTCGATGTCGGACACGGGGGTTCTCCGGGGGGATCTCGTGGGTGCCGACACACATGATCCACGGCTTTCGCGTGATACCGGTAGCCGGTAGGGGATGCGGGCGGATGCGGGGGCGGCGTCCCGGGCGGCTACCGTTGGGGGCATGAGCAGCAAGCAGCCGCGTTGGACGCAGACCTGGCTCGGCGGCGTCAGGTCCGCCGGAGTCGATCTCGGCTACCCCGGGGAGCGGCTCGGGCTGCCGAGGGAGGGCAGCGGCTCGGTGGCCGGCTTCGGCCGCAGGATCGGCGCCATCGTGATCGACTGGCTGATCTGCACCTGGGCCATCACCCAGGGGCTCCTGCGGATCGACCCCGCCGGGGCGCCCTGGGTGCCGGTCCTGGTCCTCGCCGCCGAATACCTCCTGCTGGTGGGCACCATGGGAATGACCTTCGGGATGCGCCTGCTCGGCGTCCGGGTCGCCGCGCTCGGCGGCGGCGCCCCCGGTTTCGTCGCCGTGCTGGTACGGACCTTCCTGCTCTGCCTGGCCGTGCCCGCCCTCGTCTGGGACCGCGACCAGCGCGGCCTGCACGACCGCGCGGCGAACACCGTGGTCGTACGCCTCTGAGCCGGCCCGCACCCGGTTCCCCGCTCCCGCCCCCGGCGTTCGCTCCGCGCCCGCACCCGGCTCCCCGCTCCCGCCCCCGCTTTTGCCCCCCGGCGTTCGCTCCGCGCCCGTTGTCGCGGTCGCGCTCCCCGGTTCGTGCTCCGCGCCCGTGCTCGCGGCCGCGCTCTCCTCGCCCGTGCTCGCGCTCGTGATCGCGTCCGCACTACCCTCGCCCCGTGCCCGTGCTCGCCCCGCGCTCTCCCCGTGCCCGTCACGGCTCCCGGACCGCCGCCCGTCTCCGGGCCCGTGCCGGATCCCGCGGTCCGGGCGGGACGGAACCGGGGCCTGCACCGATTCCTTTCCCGGCCGGTGGCCGTCATATCGGGGGCGGCCGCGCCGGGCGGGACGCCGCAGGGGAGGTATGAGGTCGTGACCAGGGACGAGACAGGCCGGGAACTGATGGAGGACGGCGAGGTCCTGGCCGCCGCGCTGGCGGGTGACGAGCCGGCGTTCGGCGCGCTCGCGGAGAGGTACCGGCGGGAGTTGCGGGTGCACTGCTACCGGATGCTCGGCTCGTTCGAGGAGTCGGAGGACATGGTGCAGGAGACGTTCCTGCGCGCCTGGCGCAAGCGGGAGAGCTTCCAGGGGCGTTCGACGTTCCGGGCCTGGCTGTACCGGATCGCGACCAACGCGTGCCTGGACCTCCTCGACCGCCACCCGCGCCGCCCGCGCCCGCGGGAGGCGCCGGTGCTGGCCACTCCCGGCGTGCCGTCGCCGTCGCCGACCGAGGTCTTCTGGCTGCGCCCCTACCCGGACCGGCTCCTGGAGCCGGTCGCGCCCGCCGGCGCCGAGCCGGACGTCGCCGTGGTCGCCAAGGAGACGATCGAGCTGGCGTTCATGGCCGCCATCCAGCATCTGCCTCCCCGGCAGCGGGTGGTGCTGATCCTGCGCGACGTCCTCGGCTGGTCGGCGCAGGAGACCGCCGCGCTGCTGGAGGTGAGCGTCGTCTCGGTGAAGAGCACCCTGCAGCGGGCACGGTCGACGATGCGGGAGAACCTGCCGGCGCGACGGCTGGACTGGGCGCCGTCATCGGATCCGACCGGTGAGGAGCGCGCGGTGCTGCAGCGCTACATCGACGCCGTCGAGCAGGCCGACCCGGCCATCCTGGCCGGGGTGTTGCGCGCGGACGCGTGGCAGTCGATGCCACCGGCGCCGATCTGGATCCTGGGAGGGCCGGCGATCGTCGACGCGTGGCGCCCGGCGATGATCGGCCCCGAGGCGTGGGGCGACTGGCGGGTCCTGCCCACCCGCGCCAACCGGCAGCCCGCGGCGGCGGCGTACGTCAAACGTGCCGGCGAGTCCGAGTACCACGGCTCGTGGCTCGGTGTCCTGCGGGTCGAGGACGGGCTGGTCACCCAGATCACGACCTTCGGCGCCGAGCTCTTCCCGGCTTTCGATCTTCCCCAGACGCTGTGACGGGCGCCGGTGAGAACCCGGCGCCCTCGCCTCCCGAACGGTTCGGGCCGTCGTTCGACGTGCGGAGGGTCGTGGTCGAGCCCGGCGGCTCGCGCGTCCACGACGAGGCCGAGTGGCGGGGGGCGATCGTCCTGCTGGAGCGCGGGCGTATCGAGCTGGTCTGCTCCGACGGCGATCACCGGGCCTTCCGGCGCGGCGACGTGCTGTGGCTGGACGGGCTGCCGGTGCGGGCGCTGCGCAACCCGGGGCGGGAGCCCGCCGTCCTGCTCGCGATCTCCCGGCGACCCTCGCGGCGCTGATCTCCCGTTCCCGGGACCGGACCGATTTCCCGGGACCCGGACCGATTTCCCGTCCCCGGACCGATTCCTTTCCCGGAGTCCGGCCGTCATACGGGTCACACACCTCATCACGAAGGGGAAGACCGTGAACGATATGCAGAAGCGGGTCCAGGAAGCGGCCGACAGGCTGGTGGAGTCCGGTGCCGAGCGGGGCCTGCAGGTCGCCGCGTACCTGCACGGCGAGCAGGTGGTCGACGTCGTCGCGGGCGTCGCCGATCCGGCCACCGGGCGCCTCGTCACGCCGGACATGCCGTTCTGGAGCGCCTCGACCGGCAAGGGCGTCACCTCGACCGTGGCGCACGTGCTCGTGGAGCGGGGCGTCCTCGGCTACGACACGCCGATCGTCGAGCTGTGGCCGGAGTTCGGCGCCCACGGCAAGGAGCGCGCGACCGTGCGGCACGCCCTGACCCACTCGACGGGCGTGCCCGGCGTACCGGTGGACACCACCCCGCAGGACCTGTGCGACTGGGAGGGGATGTGCGCGGCGATCGCCGATGCCAGGCCCTGGTGGGAGCCGGGCACCAGGAGCGGCTACCACCCCCAGTCGTTCGGCTACATCGTCGGTGAGATCGTCCGCCGGGCCACCGGCACGCCGATCTCCCAGGTCCTGCGGGAGGAGGTCGCCGGGCCGCTGGGAGTGGCGGACGAGCTGTTCTTCGGCGTCCCCGAGTCCGAGCTGGGCAGGCTGGCCCGCCTAGAGGACGCGCCGAGCGACTTCGAGATGCCCGAGGGGATGTCCGCGGAGACGATGTTCGCGGACATCCCGTTCTTCAAGGTCGTGGACGGCTACACGGCCGCGCCGATGGCGGCGATGCCCGACGCCGCTTTCGGCAACCGCGCCGACGTGCTGACCTCCGACATCCCGGCGGGCGGCACCATGTCCGCCCGCGCCGTGGCCCGCATGTACGCCGCCCTGCTGGGCGAGGTCGACGGCGTCCGGCTCGTCTCGCCGGAACGGCTTCGCGAGATCACCGCGGTGGAGTTCACCGGCATGGACGAGGTCACCGCCTTCCCGACCACCAGGTCCCTCGGGTACGCCCTCGGCGCCACCGGGGCTCTCGACGGCCTCACCCTGTTCGGGATGGCGGGCAGCGGCGGATCGGCCGCGTACGCCGACACGGCCACCGGGATCACGGTCGCCGTGACCAAGAACCTCGTCTCCGCCGGGGATTTCACCACCTTCGAGGCCCTCGGCGGACTGGTCGTGAACGCCGGTGGCGACCGCTAGGGCGCGTCCGGCGTGAGCGGTCCACCCCGCCGGGTCACCCGGCGGGGTTCCGCGCGTCTTGCCGTGCGCGGGTCGCCTTGCCGTGCGCGGGTCGTCTTACCGCGCGCAGGTGAAGATCGCGGTGCCGGGCAGGTGGCGGCCGCGCAGCGGGCTCCAGCCGCCCCACTCGCGGTCGTGGCCGGGCGGCCACTCGGGCTCGGTTAACCCCCGCAGCACCAGCCCCGACGCGGTGATGAGGCCGACCCAGTCGGCCATCGTGCGGTGGTGCTCGACATAGGACGGCCGCCCGTCCTCGCCGATCTCCACGTACGCGGAACGGTCGAAGTAGGAGCGGTCGGAGGTCAGCCCGGCGGGGCCCGGGTCGTCGGGGAAGGCCCAGCGGATCGGGTGGCTCACCGAGAAGACCAGCAGGCCCCCCGGGCGCAGCACCCGGTGGATCTCGGCCAGGACGGCCCCGGCGTCGGCCACGAACGGCAGCGCGCCGTAGGCCGAGCAGGCCAGGTCGAACGTCTGGTCGGCGAAGGGCAGCACCTCCGCGTCCGCCTGGACCACCGGCAGCGCGGACCCGGCCTCCAGGTCGATCCGGCCGGAGTGCTGGAGCTGCCGGAAGGACAGGTCGAAGGCGGCCACCCTGGCGCCCTGCCCGGCCAGCCAGCGCCCGCACTGCCCGGCGCCGCAGCCGATCTCCAGCACGTCCCTGCCCGAGACATCGCCCAGCAGGTGGGCGTCGGCCTCGTCCAGGCCCTCGGGGCCCCAGACGAACCCGGCGTCGCGCAGGAACTCCCCGTGCTCCGCCTGGTACTCGTCGGCGGCGCCGTCCCACCAGCCGCGGTTGGCCCGGGAGGTGGCCGCGGCGTCCACCCGGTGGCGGCCCACCCCGGCGAGGCTCATCAGCGCATCTTCGGGCGCGGCATCTTCGCGCCGCGCGGCAGCGGGCCCTTGGGCATCGGCAGCGTCTGCGGGAGGGCCTTCAGCCGGTTGTTGATCTCGTACAGGGCGGGCTTCTTGAGGTTGCGGGGCAGCTTCATCAGATGCCGCTGCAGCTTGGCCAGCGGGATCTGCCCGTCGCCGTCGCCGGACTGGATGTCGTAGACGGGGACGTCCAGCGCGACCCGCTGGACGCGCTTCTTCTCGGCGACCAGCATCTTCTGCACGCGGCTGCCCGGCCCCTCGGAGACCAGGATGATGCCGGGGTAGCCGACCACGCGGTGCACGATGTCCTGGTCGCGGGTGACGGCGACGGCGGGGGTGACCTCCCAGTTGCCGCGCATGCCCTGCAGGATCGCGGCGGCGGCGCCGATCTGCCCGTGCAGCATGGAGTACTGGGCCCTCTGGGCGAGCTGGCCGAACACCACCAGCCCGACGGTGAGGGCCAGCATGATCCCGATGAAGAGGAGATACCAGAACCAGCCCGTGACCAGGCCGATCACCACGCACAGCGCGAGCGTGCCCAGCGCCGAGGCGTAGACGATCGGCATCCCCTTGGGGTTTGCCTCCTTGATGATCTTCGCGATCATGCGGAGCTGCTTGATGCGCCCCGGGCGCTCTGAGTCTTCGGGCTTCTTGGCCATGTTCTGAAGGATACAAATCCAGGGCTCAAGAAGTGAAAACGTGACCTGCCGAGTGCCGGGTCCGGCGCGGGGGCCGCCGGGTGCCCGTGACCGTGCGCGTTCGCCGGCGGCCCCGCCGCGCCCTTTCCCGGGTGGAGGCGGCCATGCGGACGGGAGCCGAGGGCGGAAAACCGGAAGGACCCCTTCCCGGGTGGAGGCGGCCATGCGGACCGGCCGCGAAGGACGGGGACCGAGGGCGGAAAAACCGGAAGGACCCCGCTCGGGAGCGGGGTCCTTCCGGTTTCACGCGGGGCTCGGGGAGCCGGGGCTCAGGCGTGCTGGCGAGCCTCGACGGCCTGCTTGTACAGGCGGCCCGCCCGGTAGGAGGAGCGGACCAGCGGCCCGGAGAGGACTCCGGCGAAACCGATGGCCTCCGCCTCCTTCTGCAGCTCCACGAACTCCTCGGGCTTCACCCAGCGCTCGACGGGGTGGTGGCGCGGGGTGGGCCGCAGGTACTGGGTCACGGTGAGCAGGTCGCACCCGGCCTCGTGCAGGTCGCGCATGGCCTGGATGATCTCCTCGCGCTCCTCGCCCATGCCGAGGATCAGGTTGGACTTGGTCACCAGGCCGGCCTGGCGGGCCTTGGTGATCACTCCCAGGGACCGGTCGTAGCGGAACGCGGGCCGGATGCGCTTGAAGATCCGCGGCACGGTCTCGATGTTGTGCGCGAACACCTCGGGCCTGGAGGAGAACACCTCCTCCAGCTGGGCCTGGTCGCCGTTGAAGTCGGGCACCAGCAGCTCGACGCCGCACCCGGGCAGGAGCGCGTGGATCTGCCGCGCGGTCTCGGCGTACAGCCACGCGCCGCCGTCGGGCAGGTCGTCGCGGGCGACACCGGTCACGGTCGCGTAGTTGAGCCCCATCTGCCGCACCGAGTCGGCCACGCGGCGCGGCTCGTCGGTGTCGTACGCCTTGGGCTTGCCGGTGTCGATCTGGCAGAAGTCACACCGCCGGGTGCACTGGTCGCCGCCGATGAGGAAGGTGGCCTCGCGGTCCTCCCAGCACTCGGAGATGTTGGGACACCCGGCCTCCTGGCAGACCGTGTGCAGCCCCTCGCGTTTGACCAGCGCCCGGAGCTCGGTATGGTTCGGGCCCGCCCTGAACTTGGTCTTGATCCAGTCGGGCTTCTTCTCGATGGGGGTCTCGGCGTTGCGGACCTCGAGGCGGAGGAGCTTCCGCCCTTCGGGGGCGACGGTCATGCGAGCTCCTTCGTCGGTCGAGGGACCGAGGTGGTGCACATCGAGGTGCGGTAAATATCGTCACGCTCGCTCACCTCACCAGCTTATGTCCCGCCGCGGGTTGCGGCGGACCCGGGTCACGGCGGGTGAGAGGGCGGGGAGAACGGTCCCGAAGACGGTGCCGGACTCCGGACGCGCTCCGGAGGCCGGTGCCGGGGTCAGCGCCGGAACAGGTCTTCCTCGGGCAGCTCGAAGGCCTGCGCGCCGAGCGCCTCCGCCAGGTGCTTCTCGGCGTACGGCAGGACCTCGTCGACCACGATCCGGCGGCCGGTCTCGGCCGACAGCGAGGAGACCCCGGCGTCGCTGATGCCACATGGGACGATCCGGTTGTACCAGCTCGGGTCGTTGGAGCAGTTGAGCGCGAACCCGTGCATCGTGACGCCGCCCGAGACCCGGATGCCGATCGCGCCGACCTTGCGGTCCGGCAGGCCGTGCGAGGGGTCTCCGGCCACCCAGACGCCGCCGCGCCCCTCCACCCGGCCCGCCTGGACCCCGAAGTCGGCGCAGACGTGCACCAGGGTCTCCTCCAGGAGCCTCACGTAGGCGTTCACGTCGAGCGGGCCGCCGAGCCGCACGATCGGGTAGCCGACCAGCTGGCCGGGGCCGTGCCAGGTGATCCGGCCGCCCCGGTCGACCTCGACGACCGGGGTGCCGTCGGAGGGCCTCTCGTGCGGCGCGGTGCGCCTGCCCGCCGTGTAGACCGGCGCGTGTTCGAGCATCAGGCAGGTGTCGGGAATCTCCTCGGCCACCCGGCGCGCGTGGATGCGCCGCTGAAGATCCCATGCCTGCTCATAGGGGAAGTCAACGCCAAGACGGACGATTGCCAGGTCACTCACGCCTCAAGAGTAGTTGACCCGTTCGTGGTTAAGACGTGAGAAGCCGAGGCTCGATGCGGAACTCCTTCGCCCCGCCCGCCCCGTCGTGCTCGACCTTGTAGGCGTAGGCGTCCGGGTGCACGCTGACGGCCTGGATGAACTCGGTGCCCACGTAGTGCAGGGCGACGCCCTCGTCGGCGGCGTAACCCTGGGGCAACTCGCCCGAGGCCACCGCCTCGTGCAGCAGTCGCCGGCGCTGCGGGTCGGAGTCGTAGTGGACGCCGCAGGAGTAGGGGAGCATGCCCAGGCCGTCGGACCAGACCCGCAGCGTCGGCCCGAAGGAGTCGGTGTTGCCGCCCACGTGCCAGCAGAGCGCCCCGGCGCTCTGGCCCGCCAGCACCACGCCAGCCCGCCACGCCTCCTCGAAGATCTCGTCGAGGCCGTGCAGCCGCCACAGGACCGCCAGGTTGGCCACGCTGCCGCCGCTGACGTAGATGATGTCCTGGCTGAGCGCCCACTCGCGCGGGTCCTCGACGTTGGTCATCGGGAACACGGTCAGGTGGCTGACCTCGACGTCCCACGCGCCGAAGGCGCCGTACATCTTCAGCAGCCACTCCGCGTCGTCGCCGGTGGCGGTGGCGAGCAGGCCCAGGCGGGGCCGGTCCTGGCCGGTGAGGTCGAGGGCGTACCTGAGCAGCGGGCTCGCCTCCATGATCCCCTGGCGCGTGGACGCGCGGAACGAGCCGCCTCCGATCGCGAGGATGTGCGACTGCCCGGGGCTGCCCATGTCTGTCTCCCAAGTGATCTCATCGGCCAGAACGCCGAAAACAGGGATCTTAGAGTACGGCGGCCAGTGCCTCGTTGAGACGCGTATGCCGGAACGCGTAACCGCTGTCGAGCAGTCGCCGCGGGAGCACCCGCTGGCCGGTCAGCACCCCCTCCTCGGCGAACTCCCCGAGGGCCGTGCGCAGCACGAAGCCCGGCACCGCCAGCGGCATCGTGGGCCGGTGCAGTGCCGCTCCGAGCGCCTTGGTGAACTCGGCGTTGGTGACAGGCTCGGGGGCCGTCAGATTCACCGGGCCCGATATTTCAGGATTTTTCAGGATGTGTTGTACGGCGAGCACCCAGTCGTCGATGGAGATCCACGACCAGTACTGCCGCCCGGACCCCAGCGGGGCGCCCAGCCCGACCTTGAAGATGGGGAGGATCTGCGACAGCATGCCGCCCCGCCCGCTCAGCACCAGGCCCGTACGGAGCGTCACCACCCGGATGCCCGCCTCCTCGGCGGGCGCGGTCTCCGCCTCCCACGGCACCACCACGTCCTGCGCGAGGAACCCGGCGCCGGCGGGCGCCGTCTCGTCCACCGCCACGTCCCCGGTGTCGCCGTAGAAGCCGATCGCCGAGCCGGACAGCAGCACCGCGGGCTTCGCCGCCAGACCCGCGAGCGCGCCCGCCAGGGTCCTGGTCCCCTCGACCCGGCTGGCGACCACCTCGCGCTTGTGGTCCTCGCTCCAGCGCCGGTCGCCGATGCCCGCGCCGGCGAGATGGATCACCGCCTCCGCGCCCTCCAGCGCCTCCCGCTCGACGACCCCCTTCGCCGGGTTCCAGAAGGCCTCGTCGCCGCCCTCCGGCACCCGCCGGACCAAACGGACCACCCGGGCGCCGTCGTCCCGCAGAGCCTTGACCAGAGCCGATCCCAGCAGGCCCGAGGACCCGGTCACGATGATCGTCATGTCGTCCAATGTAATCGACCTCCCCCCGGATCTTCGGAAACCGGGCGCCCACCGGATTCGCGTCACCGCCGCGGGCTCTCGGAGGGCCACCGGGCCCCCGCGACCCCTGAGTACCGGCGGGACGCGGGAAGCCGCCCGCGCCCGGGGGGAGAACGAGCCGGGCCGGCCCGCGACGTCGCGGACCGGCCCGGTGGGAGAGAACGGGTGACTAGCCGTTCAGGCCCAGCTGGTTCTCGAAACGGCCCTCCTCGAGACGACGCTTGATCGTCGTCAGGAAGCGGGCGGCGTCGGCGCCGTCGACCAGGCGGTGGTCGTAGCTGAGCGCCAGGTACATCATCGAGCGGACGGCGATGACCTCGCCCTCGGGGGTGTCCAGGACCACCGGGCGCTTGACGACGGCGCCGGTGCCCAGCATGCCGACCTGCGGCTGGTTCAGGATCGGCGTGTCGAACAGCGCGCCGCGGCTGCCGGTGTTGGTCAGCGTGAACGTGCCGCCGCCCAGCTCGTCCGGGCTCACCTTGTTGGTGCGGGTGCGCTCGGCGAGGTCGGCGATCTTACGGGCCAGCCCGGCGATGTTGAGGTCGCCCGCGTCCTTGATCACCGGGACGATGAGGCCGCGCTCGGTGTCCGTCGCGAAGGCCAGGTGCTCGGCGTCGAAGTACGTGACCTCGTTGGTCTCGCTGTTGATCGTGGCGTTCAGCTTCGGGTGCTGCTTGAGCGCCTCGATCGTGGCGAGGGCGAAGAACGGCGTGAACGAGAGCTTGACGCCCTCGCGCCGCAGGAACTCGGCCTTCGCCTGCTCGCGCAGCCGCGCGATCTTGGTGACGTCGACCTCGACCACGCTGGTGAGCTGGGCCGAGACCTGCAGCGACTCGACCATGCGCTTGGCGATGGTCTGGCGCAGCCGCGACATCTTCTCGGTGCGCCCGCGCAGCGTGGTGTCCACCACGACCGGCTCGGGGGCCTGCGGGGCGGACGCCTGGGCCGGGGCCTGGGCGGCGGCCTGCGGAGCCTGGGCCTGGGGGGCCTGGGCCGCGGCGGCACGCTCGCGCTGGTCGCGGGCGGCCTCCAGCACGTCCTGCTTGCGGATGCGCCCGCCGACGCCGGTGCCGGTCAGCGTGTCGAGGTCGACGCCGTGCTCGCCGGCGAGCTTGCGCACCAGCGGGGTGACGTACGGGCTGTCGCCCGACGGCTGCGCGACGGGCTCGGACGCCGCGATCGGGGACGGCGGTGCGGACTGGGAGGACTGGACGGTCTGCGGAGCCTGGGCCTGGGGGGCCTGCTGCTGCGGGGCGGGAGCCTGCTGCGCCTGCGCCGGGGCCTGCTGCGCAGGGGCGGGAGCCTGCTGCGCGGGCGCCGGGGCCTGCGGAGCGGGCTGCGGGATCGAGGAGGCCGGCTGCGCCTGCTGCTGCGGAGCGGGCTCGGGCTCCGGCTCCGGCTCGGGGGCCTTCTCCTGCGCCGGGGCGGCGGCGCCCTCGGTGCCGTTCTCGTCGATGACGGCGAGCTCGGCGCCGACCTCGACGGTCTCGTCCTCGGCCACCACGATCTTCGTGAGGATGCCCGCCGCCGGGGAGGGGATCTCGGTGTCGACCTTGTCGGTGGAGACTTCGAGAAGCGGCTCGTCGGCCTCGACGCGCTCGCCCTCCTTCTTCAGCCAACGGGTGACGGTGCCCTCCGTGACGCTCTCACCGAGCTGGGGCATCTGTACGGACTTCGGCATGGGTTGTCTTCTCTCGCGTTCCGAGTGAGGGCTTGCGTTAGTTGTGGACGTGGAGCGGCTTGCCGGCCAGCGCCAGCATCGCCTCACCGACGGCCTCGGACTGGGTGGGGTGCGCGTGGATGAGCTGCGCGACCTCGGAGGGCAGGGCCTCCCAGTTGTAGATCAGCTGACCCTCGGTCACCAGCTCGCCGATGCGGCGGCCGACCATGTGCACACCGAGCACCGGGCCGTCCTTCGCCGCGATGATCTTGACGGCGCCCTGCGTCTGCAGGATCTGGCTCTTGGGGTTGCCCGCGAGGTCGTAGGTCAGCTCGACGACCTCGTGGCCGCGCTCCCTGGCCTGGGCGGAGGTGATGCCCACCGAGGCGACCTCGGGGTCGGAGTAGGTGATCCTGGGCACGCCGTCGTAGTCGATCGGCACCGGGTTCAGGCCGGCGATGTGCTCGGCCACCAGGATGCCCTCGGCGAAGCCCGCGTGCGCGAGCTGCAGGGTCGGGATGAGGTCGCCGACCGCGTACACGTTCGGCACGCTGGTCTGGCAGAACTCGTTCACCGTGACGGTGCCGCGCTCGATCGCGATGCCCGCCTCCTCGAAGCCCATGCCCGCGGAGACCGCGCCGCGGCCGACCGCGACGAGCAGCAGCTCGGCGTCGAGGGTCTTGCCGTTGGCCAGGCTGACGACCACGCCGGTGTCGGTGGTCTTGACGCCCTCGAAGAAGACGCCCAGCTCCTGCTTGATGCCGCGGCGGCGGAAGGAGCGCTCCAGCAGCTTGGAGCTGGACTCCTCCTCCAGGGGCAGCAGGTGCGGCAGGGCCTCGACGATCGTCACCTCGGCGCCGAAGGAGCGCCAGACGCTGGCGAACTCCACGCCGATGACGCCGCCGCCCAGGACGACCACCGAGGTGGGCACCCGGTCGAGCTTGAGCGCGTGCTCGCTGGTGATGACCCGCTCGCCGTCGATCTCCAGGCCCGGAAGGGACCTGGGCGCGGAGCCGGTGGCCAGCACGATGTTGCGGCCCTCGTAGACCTCGGAGCCCACCGACACCCGGTTCGGGCCCGCGAGACGGCCCTCACCCTCGATGATCGTGATGCCCTTGCTCTTGAGAAGGCCCTGCACGCCCTTCCAGGCGCGAGTGACGATCTTGTCCTTGAACGCGTGGACCGCGGGCACGTCGATGCCCTCGAAGCGGGCCTTGACGCCGTAGGTCGCGCTCTCCCGCGTCTCGTCGGCGACCTCCGCGGAGTGCAGAAGCGCCTTGGTGGGAATGCACCCGCGGTGCAGGCACGTACCGCCGATCTTGTCCTTCTCGATCAGCGCGACCGTCTTGCCCAGCTCGGCCGCCCGCAGAGCGCAGGCATACCCACCGCTACCGCCACCTAGGACGACGATGTCGTAGGGGCCGCTGCCATCAGCCACAGGAAAGCTCCTTGTCGGATCGGAATACCGTCTTCACGGTCGCGCCCCTCGTCGTGTCCTGGACGGCCGCGCGGATCCTCGATCGCATCCACGCCGCCACCGGACCCGGCTCGGCGCCGTGCCGGTGCCCGCCCTTGGCCTGACCCCGGCAACCGCATCTTTTCATTTGTCTGGGTTGCTTGTGACCCGCTTGCGCGGCGATGAGGGTTACCGCGCCGGCTCGCCCGCGTGGCGCTCGGCGAGGCCGACGAGCGTCCGGGTGATCGCCCCGGTGCCGCCCTTCGGCGTGTAGCCGTGGGCCTCGCCCTTGTTGAAGGCGGGACCAGCCATGTCAATGTGTGCCCAACGGACCCCGTCCGGTACGAATTCCCGCAGGAAGATGGCCGCCGTCAGCATCCCGCCGAAACGCTCGGGGTGCAGGTTGGCGATGTCGGCCACCGGGGAGTCGAGACCCTTGCGGAGCTCGTCGGGCAGGGGCATCGGCCACGCGGCCTCGCCCTGCTCGCCGGCCGTGGCGACGATCTCCGCGCGGAGGTCGTCGTCGTTGCCCATCACGCCCGCCGTCCGCCAGCCCAGCGCGACGATCTGCGCGCCGGTGAGCGTGGCGACGTCGACGATCACGTCGGGGTCGTCCTGCCCGGCGCGGGCGATGCCGTCGATCAGGACCAGGCGGCCCTCGGCGTCGGTGTCGAGCACCTCGACGGTCTTGCCCGCGAAGCTGGTGAACACGTCGGAGGGGCGCTGAGCGGTGCCGCTCGGCATGTTCTCCGCCAGGCAGAGGTAGCCGACCGCGTTGACCTTCAGGCCCAGCCTGGCGATCGCCAGGAGCGCGCCGAAGACCGCGCCGGCGCCACCCATGTCCGACTTCATCCAGTCCATCGAGGCCGTCGGCTTGAGCGACAGGCCGCCGGAGTCGAAGGTGATGCCCTTGCCGACGTACGCGAGCTTCTTGGTGGCCTCGGGGTGGCTGTAGGAGAGGCGGACCAGCCGGGGCGGGTTGGCCGACCCCTGGCCGACGGCGACGATGCCGCCGTAGCCGCCCTCCTTGAGCGCCTTCTCGTCCAGGACCTCCACCGACAGGCCGGCCTCGGTGCCCACCTGCTCGGCGATCTCGGCGAAGCGGGCCGGCCACAGGTCCGACGGCGGGGTGTTGACCAGGTCGCGGACCAGCGAGACCGACTCGGCCAGCGTGGTGGCGCGCTCGATCGCGGCCTGGGCGCCCTCGGCGTCGCTCAGCACGGCCAGCTCGGACACCGGGGAGCTCTGCTCTCCCACGGTGCGGTACCTGGTGAACGAGTAGGCGCCGAGAAGGCCGCCCAGGGCGGCGGCGCCGGCGTGCTCCGCGCTCGCGGCGGGCAGGGCGAGCGCCACCCGGCCGGTGCCGGCCAGGGCGCGGACCGCGGTGCCCGCGGCGCGGCGCAGGACCTCGGCGTCGTAGCCGCCGCCGGGGGCGTCGCCGAGGCCGACGACGACCAGCAGGGGCGCGGTCAGCGAGCCGAAGGTGGGGATCTTGGAGATCTCGCCCGGCTTACCCTTGGCGCCCACGCTCTCGAGCGTGGCGGCGAGTCTGCCGCCGAGCGCCTGGTCGAGGCCTTCGGCCCCGGGAGCGGGGAGCAGGCCGTCCGGTCCGGTGTGGACGCCGACGACCAGCGCGTCGGTATCGAACGAGACAGCGTTGTCAGTTGGGGTAAGCCGCACAGTGGTCACATAGGCCGATGCTAGTCGGGCTGGCGCAGTACGCATAAACGAGGGTTCGTCCTACGAATCGCATCGCTCAATGGTGCTATTCGCAGTGGCACCATTCGGGGGCTTGGTGCTAATGTCGATAGCACTATGTTGCTTACCTTGGATCTGAACGATCCCCGGCCGCTGCACGAGCAGGTCGCCGAGGCGATCAGACGTGCCGTCGCCGAGGGTTCGTACGCTCCGGGAGACCGGCTCCCGCCGGCTCGCGACCTGGCCGCCGCGCTGGGCATCAACGCCAACACGGTGTTGCGCGCCCTGCGGGACCTGCGCGACGAGGGGGTGCTGGAGTTCCGCCGGGGTCGCGGCGTGAGCGTGCTCAGCCGCCCCAACCCGCGCAGCGTCATCGAGGAGAAGCTGCGGGCCCTGCTCGACGAGGCGGTCCAGTACGGCTACCGCCACGACGACGTCATCGAGCTCATCAGGGAACTGTCGTGACCGGGCCGGGAGCCCGGTCCTTGGAAGGGGTGACCGACGTGGGCCTCCAAGCCCGATTCCTGCCCATCGCCGCCGGCTGGGTCACGCTGGTGACCGCCGTGACGATCGCCGCGCCGCTGGCGCTGCGAGACCGGCTGCCCGATCCGATCGCCACGCACTGGGGCCCGTCCGGCGCCCCTGACGACTCGATGCCGTTCATCGCCTCGCTGCTGTTCCAGGTGGGCCTGTGGGCGCTGCTGGCGGGCGGGGCACTGGTGTTCGCGCTCGCCAACGCCACACTGCTCAGGCGCAAGGCGAACCGCATGGGGCTCGGCGCCCTGCTGGGCGGCCTCGGCCTGTTCCTCCTGGGGCTGCAGGCGGTCACGCTGAAGGCCAACCTCGACGCCTCCGACTGGGGTCAGGCCGCCGACCTTGGGTGGGACGCGCTGCTCGCGGTCGCGGGGCTGGTGCTGGGCGGCTGGCTCGGCGCCCTCGTCGCCCGCCCGGGGCCCGACGACCGCCCCGAGCCCTCCGCCGTCCCCACCCGGAGGATCCCGCTCCGCCCCGGCCAGCGCGCGGTGTGGGTCTCCTCGGTGAGCAGCGTCGCGCTCGTCGCGCTCGGCGGCTCCCTCCTGGCCGCGGGCCTGGGGCTCGCCGTGCTCGCCCTGATCGGCGGCGAGGGCGCGCTGTGGCTCCCGGCGGTGATCATGTCTCTCGTGGGCCTGCTGGGGGCGACCTTCGGCTCGGTGCGGGTGCAGATCACCGAGGAGGGTGTCGTGCTCTTCTTCGGGCCGTTCCGCCTGCCCCGCAGGCACATCCCGATCGAGCGGGTGGAGCGGGCGTGGACGGAGGAGCGGTTCCCGATCGGCGTCGGAGGCTGGGGCGTCAGGGGGCTGCCGGGAGCCATGACGATCATGATCCGCGGCGGGGAGTGCCTCGTGCTGGGCTACGTCTCCGGTGGCCGCCTCGCCGTCTCGATCGACGACGCGGAGAGGGGCGCCGCCCTGCTGAACACCCTCGTGGACCGGGCCTCCACCGGCCCGTCCGCCCGCTGACCCCGTCCCCGCCCGTCCGTCGTCTCCCTCCTCCTTCCTTCGCACGTCCCTTTCCCGGCCTCTCGCTCCCCGGCCTCTCGTTTCCCTGGCCTCTCGCGGTGTCACGGCCCTCCCGTAGCCGCCTCCGCTGCCTTCCATTCCTTCCGCGTCCAAGCACCCGAAGGTGGTGTCATGCTTCGCCGATCCCCCGACCTGTGGTTGTTCCTGCTCGTCGCGTTCGGCCTGTCCTGGTTGTTCACTCTTCCCCTCTGGCTGTCGGACGCGCCGACCGGCACGCTCATGTTCACGTTGGTCGGGGTGGCGATGATGTTCACCCCGACGCTCGGCGTCCTCGCCGTCCGGCTACGCGGCAGGCAGCTCGGGGATCCCGCCACCGGGCGCGAGTGGGCGGTGCGGACGGGCCTGTCGGCGGGCGGGAGCCGGGGCCGCACGCTCGCGCTGGTCGCGCTGGCCTGGTTCGGCATCCCCGCGCTGGTCGTCGTCGCGATCGCGCTCAGCGCCGCCCTCGGCCTGCTCTCCGTCGACCTGCGGGAGTTCAGCCTGTTCCGCGAGAGCCTGGCGGCGGCCGCGCCGGGCGGGCCGCCCCCGGTGGAGATCGGAGTCCTGGTGGCCGCGCAGGCCGTGTCGATGGTTCTGATCGTCCCGGTGGTCAACTCGGTCGCGGCCTTCGGAGAGGAGTGGGGGTGGCGAGGCTGGATGCTGCCGCGCCTGACGCCGCTCGGCACCTGGCGGGCGCTCCTGGTGTCCGGGGTGATCTGGGGGCTCTGGCACTTCCCGCTCACCCTGCGCGGATACAACTACCCCGAACTCGGGGCGTGGGCCGCGCCGATGTTCGTCGTCTTCTGCGTGACCTTCGGAGCCCTGCTCGGCTGGCTCCGCCTCTATTCGGGAAGCGTCTGGCCCGCGGTCGTCGGGCACGGATCACTGAACTCCTCGGCGGGCCTGATGCTGCTCATCGGTGACGCGGCCGATCCGCCGGTGTTCGCCGTCGCGGGAATCACGAGCCTGGTCGGCTCGGCGCTGATGGCCGTGGTCTCCGCGTTGCTGTTCACATACCGGCCGGTCGAGCGGCCGGTCCCGGTCGCCGCCGGGTGAGGTCCCCGGTGAAGGCCGCGTGAGATTTCGGGCAGGGAGGGTCCCCGGCCCTCGGCCCCTCTTCTTCGGCCTTCGGCCCCTGGGCATCGAGGCCCGGGCCGGGCCCGGGGAGGTCAGTTCGCGAGGATCGTGCAGGCCAGCAGGGTCGTCGCGGTGGCGGTCTCGACGAGGGCGCCGAGCACGTCGCCGGTGACGCCGCCGAGCCGTCGCACGGCCCTGCGCCGTATGGCCCAGGCCGCCAGCAGTCCCACGAGCATGGCCAGGGGGAGACCCAGGGGGGCGAGGAACGGCCCCAGGCCCAAAGACCCCGCACCGGTGATGGCAACCTCGGAGTAGGGCATTTCCACGTAAGCCCAGTAGCCCCAGCCGCCGGAGGGCTCGGACGGGGAACCGGAAGACCACAGGTCGAGGGCGCCGATGCCGTGGAGATAGGCCAGCGCCGTCGTTCCCGCGAGCACCAGCGCGGTCACGGCCACCGCGACGCTCCGCCGTACGGTGCCCGCGACCATCGCGCCGAGCCCGTCGGGGCGTGCCGGGGGAACGCCCGCGCGGCAGGCCCAGGTGAGGGCGAGCCGCCCGGCCGTGCAGGCCGCGACCAGGGTGATCGCACCCGCGCCCGCGCCGGCACCGGTGATGGCCTCCTGCAGGGCCGTCACCTGGACCAGAAGGACCAGGACCAGCGTCACCACGCCGAAGGGGCCGATGTCCGACCGCTTCATGATCTCCAGCGCCCGCTCGGCGGGTTTCCCGCTGCCCAGCCCGTCGGCGAGGTCGGCCAGCCCGTCCAGGTGCAGTCCCCGGGTGAGCAGCGCCACGATCGTCACGGCCAGCACCGACGCCGGAAGCGGCGTCGTCCCCAGCCACAGGGAGATCATCAGCGCCAGCCCGCCGACGGCCCCGATCACCGCTCCCACCAGCGGGGCCACTGTCATCGCGATCCCTCCGGCGCGGCGGTCGACCACTCCTGGACGGACCGGGAAGACGCTCAGCGTGCCGATCGCGAGACGCACCCCGTCGGCGAACGTGGACGGGCCGTCCTTGGGCGGGGGCCAGGGGTCGGACATGACCGACGATCGTAGCCGTCGGCCTCGCGGGGAGGCATCAGACGGGGAGGGGGAGGAGGCGGCCGGAGACGACGAGGGTGGTGTCCTCCGACTCCAGGGCGAGGCGCTGGTTCAGCCGGCCGAGGGTGTCCCGGAACATCCGGCCGCTGGCGGTGCCGGGCACCACGCCGAGCCCGACCTCGTCGGAGACCGCCACGACCCGGACCCGGGTCTGCCTCCAGGCCGCCACCAGGTCGTCGCACCGGGCCGCGACCGCGTTCCCGCCGTCCCTGCCGTCCCTGCCGTTCCCGCCGTCCTCGCGGGTGGAGCCGTCACCGCCCGGCCAGGCGTCGCACTCGTCGAAGACGGCGGCCACCCAGGTACCGAGCCCGTCGATCAGCAGCGGGATGCCGGCGGACCGCAGCAGCCCGGCCAGGTCGGTGGTCTCGACGGTCCTCCAGTGCGCGGGCCTGCGGTCGCGGTGGGCCCGGACCCGGCGCAGCCACTCGGGGTCGCCGGCGCCGGACGGGCCTGTCGCGACGTAGAGCACCTCGGGCTCCGCCGCCAGCCGCAGTTCGGCCTCCGCCGACTTGCCCGACCGGCTCCCCCCGAGCAGCAGGGTCCTCCTGGGCGGGGGAACCGGAGCGGGCGGAGGCTCGCCGGTGTCGACGATCGTGCCGTCCGGTACGACGCGCACGCCCCACAGAGCGGCCCGCCGGGTCAGTTCCGCCTCCGTGGGGACCCGGTGGTCGACACCGACGGCCACCACGTGCGTCCGCTCACCGACCAGGCCCCGCCGGCGCAGGTCCCCAAGCCGTTCCGGCCGGTCCAGCACGTCCAGCAGCACCAGATCCAACGCCCCTTCCGCGCCCTCGGCGTCCCCCTCCCTGACGCCCCGCTCATCACGCGGCGGTTCATCGCGCGGAAGCTCGTCGCGCGGAGGCCCGCCGGGCGGGGGAGACTCGCGGGACGGGAGAGAGACGGACGGGGGCGAGGCAGAAGAGGAAGAAACGGCGTGGAGGACGCGCCGGCCGCTGGGGGTGGTGACGGTGAGGCCGTCCGGGCCGGCCGAGGCGTGGTACCCGGGCGGAAGCGGGCCGGTCGGCGGCAGCCGCGCGAGGCCGCCGGGCGCCTCCGAGCCGCCGGGTGTCCCCGAACCGTCGAGGGGCACCGGGTCGCCGGGGCCGACGAGAGGCAGGGAGCCGTCAGATGTCCCCGAACCGTCGAGGGGCACCGAGCCACCGGGACCGACGAGCATCAGGGAGCCGTCGGGCATCAGGGAGCCGTCGGGTGCCACCGGGACGTCGAGTATCACGGAGGTGGGGCGGCGGCCCGGTGTGACACGGGCGCAGGAGGCGCACCCGCAGTCCGGCGCCGGCCATCCGCCAGCGCTCGCCGTGCCGGAGATCAAGATCTTCACGTCCGCTCTCCCGCCGGGTCGAGGGGCCGCTCTCCCGCCGGGTCGAGGAGCCGGTCTCCCGCCGGGTCGAGGAGCCGGTCGAGAGGCCGCGTGCCCCCATCTCCGGGCGGACGCTGACGACCCCCGCGGCGGGCCGGGGGTGCCGGGAACGTCCCGGCGGCGGAGCACGAGGTCATGATCTCGCCTTCATGCCCGGGAGTGCCCGGGAGAGGTAGTGTTCGCTGAGCCGCCAAGGGGCACCGGCAGGATCCGCGAGAAGGAGCTATGGCATGACGTGGCGCTGGCGTTACGAAAACGCGAATGGTGGCGAGGTGGTCGAGGGTGTTTCGCCGTCCGACACGTTCCCGAGCCAGGCGGATGCCGAGTCGTGGCTCGGTGAAAGCTGGCGTGAGCTGTTGGAGTCCGGAGTCGAGAAGGTCGCCCTGCTCGAAGGCGAGCGCGTCGAGTACGAGGGGATGTCGCTGCGCCCGGAGTGAACCGGAGCGAATCCGGATGAACGGAGAACCCCTCGGACCCTCGGTGAAGATGAGGAACCGAGGGGTTCTTTTCCGTTCCACGCCCGCGTTTCCCGTTCCACGCCCACGCACGAGCGTCCACGCCCGCGTTTCCCGTTCCACGCCCGCGCACGAGCGTCCACGCCCGCGCACGAACGCGAGAGGCCCGCGCACGAACGCGAGAGGCCCGGTCAACGCCTCCGGCGTTCACCGGGACCGGTCACCGCGCTATGGACGCCGCTCGGGGCTCACGGTCTTGGCGGGGTCGCGCTCGACGATCGGGCCGAGGATGTCGTCGATCTTCTTCAGCACCTCGGACTCCAGTTTCACCCCGGAGGCCTTGACGTTGTCGCGCACCTGCTCGGGCCTGCTGGCCCCCACGATGGCGGAGGACACGTTGGGGTTCTGCAGCACCCAGGCCACCGCGAGCTGGGCCATGCTCAGGCCGAGGTCGGCGGCGACCGGCTCCAGCTGCTGGACGCGGGTGAGCACGTCGTCGTTGAGCATCCGGGCGATGAAGTTCTTCCCCCCGGATTCGTCGGTGGCCCGGCTACCGGTGGGAGGCGGCTGCCCCGGCCGGTACTTGCCGGTGAGCACGCCCTGGGCGATGGGAGAGAAGACGACCTGGCCGATGCCCTCCTTCTCGCTCAGCGGCACGACCTCGGCCTCGATGACCCGCCACAGCATGGAGTACTGGGGCTGGTTGGAGACCAGGCGGTCGAAGCCCATCTCGTCGGCGATCTTCAGTGCCCGGCCGATCTGGTCGGCGGTCCACTCGCTGACGCCGATGTAGAGGACCTTGCCCTGGCGTACGAGATCGTCGAAGGTCTTGAGGGTCTCCTCGAGCGGCGTCTCGTTGTCGAAGCGGTGTGCCTGGTACAGGTCGACGTAGTCGGTCTGCAGGCGGCGCAGCGAGCCGTGCAGTGACTCGGTGATGTGCTTGCGCGACAGCCCTCGGTCGTTGGGGCCGGGGCCGGTCGGCCAGTAGACCTTGGTGAAGATCTCTAGGGACTCGCGGCGAACCCCCGCGAGAGCGCGGCCGAGAACCTCCTCCGCCTTGGTGCCCGCGTACACGTCGGCGGTGTCGAAGGTGGTGATCCCCTCGTCGAGTGCCGCTCGCACGCATTGCTTGGCGGCGTCCTCCTCTACCTGGGAACCGTGTGTGATCCAGTTGCCGTAGCTGATCTCACTGACCATGAGACCGCTGCGGCCAAGGTGGCGGAATTCCATGGTCCGACATTAGTAGGCGCCATATTTCGGAATGATTCGGGATACCCTGCCGGGCGTGTTGCGGTTGATCACTTCTCGGAGGGTAAGGTTCGCGCTCGCCGCGGCGGTGCTGGCGGCCGTCGTCGTGGCGGTCGCCCGCCTGTGGCGCCGGGCGGAGGATCGCCGGGCCGCCTCCCCGATCGAGAGACCCGGGGTCGCCTCCCCGGGCGGGGGGCCGGACTCCGGAACCGGGCGCGCGCCGCGATGGCCCCCCGCGCCCATCCTCGGCACCCCCACCGACGAGGATCTCAGGCGGTACGCCAGGCCCCCCTCCGCCGTCCGGACCGCCGTCGAGCGGATGTTCGAGCGAGGGCCGCGGAGGCCGGGAGAGCCGCTGGACGAGGCGACCCGGGGCCGCCTGGTCCGCTGGGGCGCCGTGGGGATCGGGCTGTGCCTGCTCGCCTTCGGTACGCATGTCCTGGAGAGCGCGGTCTTCTCGAACGGGGTGGAGACCGTCGAGGCGACCGGCTTCCGGAGCGCGGACGAGCGGTGCGAGCCGGGATCGGACACCCCCTTGGAGCCGGGATCGGACATCCCGCTGGAGCCTGGGTTGCGCTACCCGGCCGACAGCGAAAGGGAATGGGCGGTCCGGTACGTCCGGTGTGGGGACGCGGAGGAGTTCCACCAGCTCGAAGAGGTGTATTCCGACATGGGGCCGTATCCCCGATCGGCCGACCCCGCCCGGCCGGAGGAGATCCCGGTCCCGGAGGTGACCGCCGAGACTCCCGTGGTGGTCCCCGACGCCGACTGCCACCCGCGGGCGCGGACCGCGCGGGTGCGGGCGGTCGACCCGAGGGTGACCCGGGCGGTGAACCGCCAGTGGCGCCGCATCGAGAGGTGGCTGAAGGCCAACGCCCCCGCGAGCCTTCGTACGCTGGGCAAGCCCGCCAGAGCCCGTACGATCGCCGTCGCCGAGGCTCAGATGGGCCTGCGCTTCCCCGACGATCTACGCGCCTCCCTGCTGCGCCACGACGGCGCCTCCGTCGTGGCCGACACCTGGCCGTTCGGGTTCCTCGGCAACTGGAACCAGGGGGTCCGCGAGATCCGTGACACCTGGCGGCAGCTGTGCGAGATAGAGGGAGAGGTCAGGGGCGACGGCGACGCGCGGACGGAGTGGTGGGACGGGCGGATGATCCCGTTCGGCGCCGACGGGAGCGGCAACCACCTGGTGATCGACTCCGTGATACGTGACGTCGGCGACACCGATCACGAGGGCATGATGAACTTCGAGCCCGGCGGCGTTCCGATCAGGTCGTACCACGGCCTGCTGCGGGCGACGGCGCACGCCCTGGAGACCGGCGGGTCCGTCGGTTTCTGGAAACCGGTGGTCACCGGAGGCGAGCTGGGCTGGACCGTCGTCGAGGAGCGACCGTCGGAGGAGTGACCGTCGTCCGGGACGACGCTCGTCCGGTTCGATGACGCTCGTCCGGTTCGCGGGTGGGGTTCGTCGGCGAACCGGCGAGGACGCGAAGAACCCCGCCCCCTCGTGGAGGGGACGGGGTCCGGGAACGTGCTCGGCCGCGGTGCCTGCCGGGCGCCGCTGTCTCCGTGGCCGGCTCCGCCGGCAGTTCTTCGCCGTCAGTTCTTCGGCGGGACGGGCCTGCCGCCGGGCAGCACGGTGGGCGGCGGGAAGCGCAGCTTGCGGATCTGCAGCGCCCGCATGGCGGCGTAGAAGCCGACACCCTTGAGGTTCTCGTCGGGGAACTTCTCGGCGGTCAGCTTCTTCACCTTCCAGGACACCCAGATCGAGGTGAGGAGCACGCCGACCATCATGAGCGGCCAGCCGACCGTGATCACCGCGACGTAGACGTACCCGCGGATGTCCGCGGGGAAGGGGATCCAGGTGAGCAGCAGGATGAGGAGGGAGAACGGCAGGAAGTACTGGCTGACGAGACGACGGGAGTCGACCCAGTCGCGCGCGAACTTCCTGGCGGGCCCCTTGTCCCGGGCGGGGAAGTAACGCTCGTCGCCGCGCAGCATGCCCTCGCGCGCCTTGACGCGTTCGCTGGCCTGGCGTTCGCGGAGGTTCTTGTAGGCCTCTTTGCGGTTCTGGGGGGCGTTCACCGGCTGTCGGCGACGGCCTTCGGCGTCCCGTCGCTTGGGTGTGGGACGCCCCTTGCCCGCAGGCTTAGGATCGTTGGCGGAGGCGGGGGAGTCGTCCGCGGTGGTCTGGGTACGTCGGAACACAACGTCAGCCTACCGGGAGTGCAACTTAGTGACGCCCCCGCGCGTTATGCGTAGGGTGAACCCTATGGTGGCTCCGGTGCTTTTCGGGGGGCTGGACTCACTTGGGGTGACCCGAAGCGCACTTGAAGAAGGGGACGGCCGACGCGCATGAGCGTGATGAAGAGACTTTCGCTGATCTTCAGGTCCAAGGCGAACAACGCGTTGGACAAGATGGAAGATCCTCGCGAGACCCTGGACTACTCATATCAGCGCCAGCTGGAGTTGCTGCAGAAGGTGCGCCGGGGCGTGGCGGACGTCGCCACCTCGCGCAAGCGCGTGGAGCTTCAGATCAACCAGATCGAGGCGCAGTCGCGCAAGCTTGAGGAGCAGGGCCGCAAGGCGCTCGGAGTCGGCCGCGAGGACCTGGCCCGTGAGGCACTGACCCGCCGTGGCAGCCTGCAGACCCAGATCGCCGACCTCCGCGTGCAGCACGACAACCTGCAGGCCGAGGAGGAGAAGCTCACCACGGCCTCCCACCGGCTGCAGGCCAAGGTCGACTCCTTCCGTACGAGGAAGGAGACGATCAAGGCGACCTACACCGCCGCCGAGGCGCAGACGCGGATCAACGAGGCCTTCTCCGGCATCTCCGAGGAGATGGGCGACGTCGGCCTGGCGATCCAGCGCGCCGAGGACAAGACCGCCTCCATGCAGGCCCGCGCGGGTGCCATCGACGAGCTGCTGGCCAGCGGCGCGCTCGACGACTTCAGCGGGCAGCGCGGCGACGACATCCAGGCCGAGCTCGACCGCATGGGCGGCGGGCACGACGTGGAGCTGGAGATCGCGCGGATGAAGGCCGAGCTCGGCCAGGGTCCCGCGCCGCAGGGCGCGATCACGCCCGGCCCGGCCCAGCCCCACCAGCAGCCCCAGCCCCAGCAGCCGCACCACGAGCAGCCGCAGTCCAACCAGACGCAGCAGCTGCGCCAGCCGGGGGAGGGCCTGTGATCGTCCGCATCATGGGGGAGGGGCAGATCGACATCGCCCCCGCAGACCTCGACGTGCTGAACGCGCTGGACGCCGAGCTGGAGGCCGCCATCGAGGCCGGCGAGGAGGAGGCCTTCCGGGTGCGGCTGCACGCCCTGCTCGACAAGGTCCGCCACGTCGGCAAGGCGCTGCCCGACGACAGCCTGGAGTCCTCGGAGCTGATTTTGCCTCCGGCCGACGCATCCATGGACGAAGTGCGGGAGATGCTCGGCAATGAAGGGCTGATTCCCGGCTAGCTTGGGCATATGGCACAAACCCGGTTCGCCCCGGACCGGGGCCTGACCAGGCGCATGGTGGTCACCATGTTCCTGCTCGGACTGCTCTACGTGGTCTTCGTGGCCGTGTTGATCGCGCTGGGCGTCCGGGCCGTCGTGGTGCTGCTGATCGCCGGCGGCATCCTGCTCGTGCAGTACTTCATGTCCGATCGCATCGCGCTGTTCGCGATGCACGGACGTGTCGTCTCCCCGCAGGAGGCCCCGGAGCTACACGGCATGGTCGACAGGTTGTGCGCGCTGGCCGACATGCCCAAGCCGCGGGTGGCGATCGCCGACTCGGACGTCCCGAACGCTTTCGCCACCGGCCGTAACCAGAAGAACTCCGTGGTCTGCGTGACCACGGGGTTGCTGCGCCGCGTCGACGGCGGCGAGCTGGAGGGCGTGCTGGCCCACGAGATGTCCCACGTGGCCCACCGTGACGTCGCGGTCATGACGATCGCGTCCTTCCTCGGCATCGTCGCCGGGCTGATGACCAGGGTCGCGCTCTACAGCGGCCTGGGCGGGCGCGGGCGCGACGACCGGGGCGGCCTGCCGATCGGCGTGATCATCCTGCTCGTCTCGGTCCTGGTGTACGCGGTGAGCTTCCTGCTCACCCGTGCCCTGTCGCGCTACCGTGAGCTGGCCGCCGACCGCGCGGGAGCACTGCTCACCCAGCGGCCCTCCGCCCTGGCCAGCGCCCTCGTCAAGATCAGCGGTGAGATGGCCCGCATCCCGACGAAGGACCTGCGCGAGGCCGAGCCGTTCAACGCCTTCTTCTTCGCGCCGGCACTGTCCGGCAGGGCCGGCCTGGCCGCGCTCTTCGCGACCCACCCGCCGCTGGAGCGGCGCCTGGAGCAGCTCGGCAGGATCTCCGCCCAGCTCGGGCAGGGCGGGTGACCGGACGCCTGGCCGTACGGGGACGTGAAGGGGGAGTGATCCGATGCGCTGGTGGGACGCGCTGATGGGGCGCGGCGAGCCGGCCAGGGCCGACCTGGACGCTTTGTTCGCGCTGCCCTCGGCCGCGGTCACCCTGCAGGCCGCCACCGACCTGGCGCCGACGGGGGTGGGGGCGGTCTGCTTCCGCTCGGCCGAGGGCGGGGCGTTCGCCGAGCTGGAGCGCGACGTCACCCAGCTGCTGGACGCCGGAGGCGGCCCCCCGGTGGAGGTGTCGAAGGACTCCTTCGGCTACACGTGGCTGCTGGTGCGCCGGGCCCCCGAGACGCTCGGTGACCTGGTCACAGACCTGCACGCGGTCAACTCCTCCCTCGAGGCGGCGGGTTTCGGCCCCTCCCTGCTCTGCTCACTGGTCTCCTTCGCCGCCCCCGACGGTCGCGGGCTCGCCCTGGTCTACCTCTACAAGCAGGGCACCTTCTACCCGTTCGCCCCGCTGCCCGCCGAGCGGGAGGGCGGGCGGGCGTCCGGGTACGGGGGAGGGCAGGCGCAGCGCAGGGACAACGCGCTGGAGCTGCAGGTACGCGGCGCGATCGGCGGCGAGCTGGAGATCGAGCCGGACCTCGGCCGCTGGTTCCCCCTCTGGGGCGCGCCCGGCCTCTGAGAGGTCCTCGCGAAGCCCTTCCCACCCGGCTTTTCCCCGCGATTCGCGAGGCCGTCTGGAACGCGCCATCGTGGCTGTCCGGCTTGCGATTTGATGTACGTCCTGTGACCCTTTGCCCCCACAATGGGACCGGAAATCCATCGCGCGAGAAGGGTGTCACCATGGCGGACCTCGCGTCCTTGCGGTCCGGGGATCCCGAGCAGGTGCGGGAGTACCGGCTCACCGCCAGGCTCGGCGAGGGAGGCCAGGGCACGGTCTACCTGGGCGTTTCCCCGGCGGGGGCACGCGTCGCGGTCAAGTTGCTCCGCGCGGATCTCACGCAGGACGAGGAGGCGATGGAACGCTTCGTCCGCGAGGTCAGCACGACCCGGCGTGTCGCGCCCTTCTGCACCGCCGCGGTGATCGACACCGGGGTCGACCGGCATCGCCCGTACATCGTCAGCGAGTACATCGACGGCCCGACGCTCGACGCGGTCGTGAGCACCGAGGGCCCGCGCGAGGGCGCGGCCCTGCACCGCCTGGCGATCGGAACGGTCACCGCGCTCGTCGCCATCCACCAGGCGGGGATCGTGCACCGCGATTTCAAGCCGTCCAACGTGCTGCTGGCCCCCGACGGCCCCCGAGTGATCGACTTCGGCATCGCCAAGGCGCTCGACCGGACCTCCACGCTGACCGCGATGGCGATCGGCACCCCTTCCTACATGACCCCCGAGCAGCTGGCCGGGGAGAACGCGGGATCGCCCGCCGACATGTTCGCCTGGGGCTGCACGATGGTCTTCGCGGCCACCGGGCAGCCGCCGTTCGGCACGGACAGCCTTCCGGCGATCTTCAACCGGATCATGAACATGGAGCCGGACCTGGGGGCGATCACCGATCCGGCGCTGCGCGACCTGGTCGGGCAGTGCCTGTCCAAGGACGCCGCCCGGCGGCCCGCGGCGGGTGAGGCGCTGCTGCGGCTGCTCGGCCACGCGGGCGGCCCGGGTGACGTGGGCGGCGTGACCGGTGCCGCGCCGCCCACCGCGCCGCGCGGCATCCTGGCCGAGGGCTCGGCCGCCGCGGCCCAGCGGACCGGCCCGGACGGGAGCGACCCCGGCCCGGGCGGGAACGACGCCGGGCACACCGTGTACGGGCAGCGGAGTCCGGGCGGCGACGACCGTGCCCGGTGGGACCACCGGCAGCACTCCGGGCCGCAGCCGTTCGCCCAGCCGGGCGGGTCCGGCGGGGGATACCCGGCACCGGGCCCGCAGGGCGGCCCCACCGGTCAGGCCCGGCATCCTCGGCAGCCGGACCCGGGTGGTCACGTCCCGCACCCTCAGTACTCGGATCCGGGTGGGCACGTCCCGTACCCCCAGCACTCGGATCCGCGTGGTCACGTCCCGTACCCCCAGCACTCGGATCCGCGTGGTCACGTCCCGTACCCCCAGCACTCGGACCCCCGCGGTCACGCCCGGGACCCCGGGCACGTCCAGCAGTCCGGGCCCCACGGTTTCCCGCAGCAGGGGCCGCCCCACACCCGGTCCTCTCCCGGCGGGCATCCCGGCCCCGACGGCTACGCGGGCGGCCACCCCCCGCAGGGCCCCGGGCACCCGCCGCCGGGATATCCGGGACAGCCCGGACACCAGCCCTACGGTGGTCCCGCGACCTACCCCTCCTCGGAGGGGGCGCCGTACCGCAACCCCGCGGCACCGGCGTACCCGGGACAGGCGGCCCCCGCCCGGCGCGGGGTGTGGCCGGCGGTCGTGGGGGGCCTGCTGGTCACCGCGCTCGTGGCCGGGGGCGTCGTGCTGGCGCTGCGCGGCACCACCGAGACGCCGGGGACCACCCGGGCGGGCAGTACGAGGGCCGCGAACACCCCCGCTCCCACCGCTCCGGCGGTACCGGAGGCCGGCAGCACGATCAAGCTGCCCGGCAGCTCGCTCACGCTCCACGAGAGCGACCGGGACCCGATCAAGCTGAGCTCCTACAGCCTCGACTGGGACAAGACCCTCTACGTCCGCGAGCGGGGCACCGAGCGGTTCGTCAAGAACGGCAAGTACTTCCAGTACACGGTCAACGCCGACGGCACCCAGGCGCTGGCCACCGACCGGATGTACGACGCGCAGAGCTACGCGATCGTGTCGATCGTCGATCATCGATCCGGCGCGGCGAGTAGGATCAGGATCACCAAGGCGCCGATCTACCCGACGCTGCCGCAGTGGTCGCCGGACGGCAGGCGCGGCCTGGTGACCCTCTACGAGGCGGTCGGCGACATCAGCAAGGAGTACGGCTTCGCGATCATCGACGTCGCCACGAAGAAGGCGAAGGTCGTCCGCGTGAAGGAGAAGGACGCGGGCAAGTGGAGTTATTTCTGGCGGGGCGACGGCAGGGCCGTCGGCACCTGGGCGCTCACCGGCAAGACCCAGCGCATCCGCTTCTACGACACGCAGGGCACCGTGCTGCAGACCCTGCTGGACGTGGGCACCCCGATCACGGTCGAGGGCGACGACATCTCCCCGTCGGGCTCGTCCCTGCTGACGTACTGCAAGGAGAGCAAGAAGGAGATCTGCGTCTGGTCCACCGGCTCCGACGCCCCGGCGAAGGTCCGGATCCCGTTCGAGACGGAGCGGCTCATCGGCTGGTACGACGACGAGCACATCGCGGGCTGGCGGCGCAAGGGCTCCGGCTACGAGGCGGTGGTGTTCGACTTCACCGGGAAGGTGCAGCGGTTGCTGGTCACCAGCACCGACGCCAAGGAGTACGAAAAGCAGTTCATGCGCTTCACGCGAGAGGGTTGACATGAGGGAGTGGACCCACGCCGAGCACACCGCGGCCGGCGCCGTGGAGATCGCCCGGATGGCCGACGTCCTAAAGGGACGTGACATGTCTGTTTCCGTACGGACCTGTCCCGGCTGGGATCTGGCGAGGCTCGTCACCCACACCGGAGGCGTGCACCGGTGGGTGGCCGCCATGGTGCGCGACCTGGCCGAGCGGCGCCACGATCGCGACGCCATGGACATGGGCCTGCCCGCCGGCCCGGACGGCTACGCCGCCTGGCTCGGGGAGGGCGCCACCTTCCTGCCCGAGGCGCTGCTGTCACAGGACCCGGAGGCGCCGATGTGGACCTGGGGCGCGGAGAAGCGGGTGCGGTTCTGGTCGAGGCGGATGCTCCACGAGACCCTGGTGCACCGGGTGGACGCCGAGCTCGCGCTGGGCGTCCCGGTCGTGATCGACGAGCACGTGGCGGCCGACGGGGTCGAGGAGTTCCTCGACGTCCTGCCGTACGTGAGGTGGAACCCGGACGTGGCCGACCTCAGGGGCGGAGGCGAGACGATCTCCCTGCAGGCCGACACCGGAACCGGATGGGTGATCACCCTCGACCCCGACCGCTTCCACCGCCGGCGCTCCCTGCAACCGGGCACCGTGACCGTGCGCGCCGCCACGTCGGCCGACCTGCTCCAGGTCGTCTGGGGGCGGCGCAGCCCCGACGACTACGCCATCGAGGGCGACGGCGGGCTGCTGGGCTGGTGGCGGGGGCTCACCCGGATCTAGACGGCGTCCACCCGTCCGGCCCCCGGCCGCGCCCACAGACCCGGGTCCGGGCGACGTCCACCCGCCCAGGTCCGGGCCGCGTCCGCCCGCCCAGGACCGGCTCGTGCCCGCTCGCCGCGATCTGCCCGGAATCCAACCCGGTCGGCGGCAAAATACCCGTCCGGGATTCGGCCAAGACACGACAGGGCCCACGCAGCGCTCGCCGCCGCGACCGCGGTCCCGTGGTGCCATGAACTTTATGATCAAGACGTCTCAGGCGGTCGCCTCGGCCGTGCTCGTCTCCACGGGACTGCTCCTCACAGGTCTGTCCGGCGGCACCGCGCTCGCGGACTCCGAGCCCTCCGTGACCGCCGCGGAGGGAAATCGCCCTCAGATCACGATCGTGGGCGAGGGCACCGTGTCCACCACCCCCGACATCATGCGTCTGGACACCGGCGTCGAGGTGCGCCGCCCCACCGCCGGGGCGGCGTTCACCGCCGCCCGTGTCGCCGCCGCCGACCTGACGCGGGCGCTGCTCGCGGCCGGGGTCGCGCAGAGGGACCTGCGGACCGACGAGTTGACCCTCGGGCCCGAGTACAAGGAATACCCCACGATCTCGGGCTACCGGGCCACACAGGGCGTCGAGGCCATAGTGCGCGACATCGACGACGCGGACGACGTGGTGGAGGCGGCGGCCGCCGTCGGCGAGGCGGTCCGGCTGAACGGCATCTCCTTCGAAGTGTCCGACAACCGCGCGCCGCTCAGGCTGGCGCGCGACGCCGCCTTCAGGGACGCCCAGAGCCGCGCCACGCAGTACGCCAGGCTCGCGGGCCGCGGGCTCGGCCGTGTCATGGAGATAAGCGAGCAGAACGTCACCCCGCCGACGCCGATCCTCGGCTTCGCCGCGGCCGTCGACAGGGCGTCGATCAGCCCCGGCCGCCGGAACGTCTCCGTCAGCGTCAAGGTGGTCTACGAGCTCGAATAGGCCCCGCTCACGCGGTGCTCCCCCGACCCCGGGTACGCGACAGGTCCCCGGAACGCGATGGGCCCCGGCGGGTCACCACCCGCCGGGGCCCGTCCACGCCGAGGTCCGCCGAGGTCCGCCGAGCTCAGGGCAGGGCCAGCATCCGGTCCAGGGCGACCCCGGCCCAGTGGGCGGTGTCGTCGTCCACGGTGATCTGGTTGACGACCTGGCCTGCGGCGAGCGACTCCAGCGCCCACACCAGGTGCGGCAGGTCGATCCGGTTCATCGTCGAGCAGTAGCAGACCGTCCGGTCCAGGAACGTCACGTTCTTGTCGGGGAACATGGCGCCGAGCCGCTTGACCAGGTTGAGTTCGGTGCCCACCGCCCAGGAGGACCCGGCCGGAGCCTCCTCGATCTTCTTGATGATGTACTCGGTCGAACCGACGTGGTCGGCCTTGGTGACGACCTCGTGCCTGCACTCGGGGTGCACCAGCACGTTGACGCCGGGGATGCGGGCGCGGACGTCGTCCACGCACTCGGCGCTGAAGCGGCCGTGCACCGAGCAGTGCCCCTTCCAGAGGATCACCTTGGCGTTCCCGAGCTGCTCGGCGGTGAGGCCGCCGTTGGGCCGGTGCGGGTTGTAGACGACGCAGTCGTCCAGCGACAGGCCCATCTCCAGCACCGCGGTGTTGCGGCCCAGGTGCTGGTCGGGGAGGAAGAGCACCTTCTCGCCGCGCGAGAAGGCCCACTCCAGGGCGCGCCTGGCGTTGGAGGAGGTGCACACGGCGCCGCCGTTGCGACCGCAGAACGCCTTGATGTCGGCGCTGGAGTTCATGTAGGTGACGGGGACGGTGACCCCGGCGATCCCCGCGTCCTCCAGAGCCTCCCAGCACTCCTCGACCTGGTCGAAGGTGGCCATGTCGGCCATCGAGCACCCGGCCGCGAGGTCGGGCAGCACGACCTTCTGGGAGCTCGACGTGAGGATGTCGGCGGATTCGGCCATGAAGTGCACGCCGCAGAAGACGATGTACTCGGCGTCGGGGCGGGCCGCGGCCTCCTTCGCGAGCTTGAAAGAGTCGCCGGTCACGTCGGCGAACTGGATGACCTCGTCGCGCTGGTAGTGGTGGCCCAGCACGAAAACCCGGTCGCCGAGCGCCGCCTTGGCCCTCCTGGCGCGCTCCACGAGCGCCGGGTCGGAAGCGGACGGCAGCTCGCCGGGACAGTCGACGCCGCGCTCGCTGTGCGGGTCGACACCTCTGCCGAGGACGAAGAGCGGAAGCCCGGTCTCGGTGGTCGTCATGGCCACACCCCCTTATCGTCGAAGTGACGACTAATGATGACACACGCGATTGGGGCTTTATTCCGGGGGAGGGGGTTTTGTCCAAGGACGGATGTGTCTGTCGTCTCAGGAATGTGTACAGGGAGGCGGGTGTTGGTAGCGTCTGAGAAGGACGTCACAAACAGACAGCCGTTCCCGGGGAGCGGCTGACGCAGACGCGGGAGTCATCAACATGTCGGTTGAGAGCAGCGAGACCACGGCGCAGGGCCTGATCCTCAGTTCCGCGGCCGCGGCGAAGGTCAAGAGCCTGCTGGAGCAGCAGGGCGAGGAAGGTCTCCAGCTGCGCGTGGCCGTGCAGCCCGGCGGCTGTTCCGGTCTGCGCTACCAGCTCTTCTTCGACGACCGTTCGATGGACGGCGACGTCGTCTCCGACTTCGACGGCGTGAGCGTGGTCACCGACCGGATGAGCGCCCCCTACCTCGTGGGCGCCACCGTCGACTTCGTCGACACCATCGAGAAGCAGGGCTTCACGATCGACAACCCCAACGCCACCGGCTCGTGCGCCTGCGGCGACTCGTTCAACTAGGCGAGTTCGGCAGGCGAGCCGCACCGGCGAGAGCGCCCGGCCCCGCGGGGTGACATTGGTCACCCCGCGGGGCTTTCGCGTGCCCGATCGGGGTAGCCCCTGGGGTACGAGCGGGCCGCGGGAAAGGTCGCGTATTCTTGCGTGGCTCAACTTCCCGTGCGGCTCAATCGCCCACGTCCGAAGATGCAGACAACGAGGAGAAGAACCCCGTGCGCATCGCCGTCACCGGCTCAATCGCGACCGATCAACTGATGACCTTCCCCGGCCGCTTCAGCGACCAGCTCATCGCCGGCCAGCTTGACCGGGTTTCCCTGTCGTTCCTCGTGGACGACCTGCAGGTCCGCCGCGGCGGCTGCGCGGCCAACATCGCGTTCGGGATGGGCTGCCTGGGGCTCAAGCCCCTCCTGGTCGGCGCGGTCGGCGCCGACTTCGCCGACTACCGCTCCTGGCTGGAGCGCCACGGTGTGGACTGCGACTCCATCCACGTCTCCGAGACGCACCACACCGCCCGCTTCCTGTGCACGACCGACGACGACCACAACCAGATCGCGTCGTTCTACACCGGCGCGATGGCCGAGGCCCGCCTCATCGAGCTCGACCCGGTCGCCCGGCGGGTCGGCGGCCTCGACCTGGTGCTGATCAGCCCCAACGACCCCGAGGCGATGCTCAGGCACACCGCCGAGGCGCGCCAGCGCGGCATCCCGTTCGCGGCCGACCCCTCCCAGCAGCTCGCCCGCATGCCCGGGGAGCAGATCCGGGAGCTGGTCGACGGCGCCGCCTACCTCTTCGGCAACGACTACGAGAAGGGCATGATCGAGCAGAAGACCGGCTGGAGCGACGAGGAGATCCTCGACCGGGTCGGCGTCCGCGTCACCACGCTCGGTCCCAAGGGCGTCGTCATCGACCGCAAGGGCGAGCCGTCCCTGCACGTCCCCCCGGCGCCCGAGCTCGGCAAGGCCGATCCCACCGGCGTGGGCGACGCCTTCCGCTCCGGCTTCCTGTCCGCGCTGGCCTGGGGCCTGTCCCTGGAGCGCTGCGGCCAGGTCGGCAACCTCACCGCCACCCACGTCCTGGAGCGTGTCGGCGGCCAGGAGTACGAGCTCGGCCAGAAGGTCTTCCTGGAGCGCCTCGCCGACGCCTACGGCGCCGACGCCGCCGCGGAGGTGGCCCCCTTCGTGAAGTGCCACCACGCCTGAGCCGCCACGGCCGGGCACCTGTCCGCCGGGCCGCCACGGCCGGGATGTCCTCCTGAGCCACCGGTGAGCCACCGGGGCCCGGGCGCCTCTCCCAGGGTGCCGGGCCCGGGCGTCGTTCCGCGACACCGCTCCCGGCCCGCGGGCCGGGCCACCGTAGGCCACCACGGGCCGCCACCGGGCTTGTCGTCCGGTGGCGGCCCGGTCCGGTGCCGCCGGTACGGCGGCCGCCGTGTCAGGTGCCCGCTCAGGCGCCCGCGCGGGCCGGGTGTCAGCCGCTCGCGTAGACGCGGTGCACGAACTCGGCCAGCTTGTCGTCGGACAGCTTCCTGGCCAGGTCGGCCTCGGTGATCATGCCGACGATGCGGCCGTCCTCGATCACCGGCAGCCGCCGGATCTGGTTCTGCTCCATCTTGGCCAGCGCCTCCTCGACGCTCGCGTCCGAGGACACCCAGACCAGGCCGGTCGCGAGGTCTCCCGCTGTCATCTGGGAGGGGTCCAGGCCCTGTGCCACGCACTTGACCACGATGTCGCGGTCGGTGATGATCCCCTTCAGCCGGTCGTCGCTGCCGCAGATGGGCAGCGCGCCCACGTTCATGTCCCGCATCATCTGTGACGCCCGGTCGAGTGTCTCGTGTGCCTCGACGCACCGGACCCCGGCGTTCATCAGATCTCTGGCAGTCTCACCGCTCATGCCGTCCCCCCGAACCGTTTGGCGTGTTTTCGGGGGAGGTCATACCCAATTTCAGGACATGTCAGTAATTGCGGCGCACGTGGATGGCCCAGCCGCGCTCCGGGAGCTCGTAGCTGCCCACGTGGTGGTGTGACTTCAACCGGCACCAGGCGGGGATGTCGGTGAAGGCGGCCGGATCGTCGGCGAGGACCGCGACGATCCCGTTGCGCGGCACGTCGTTGATCTGCGCCGCCAGCATGATGATCGGGATCGGGCACTTCTTGCCCAGCGCGTCGATGGTCAGGGCGGGAGGCTGTGCCGATCCCGCCGGAGTGGCCTGGCCGGACGTCATCACGTCTTCACTCCCCGAATGTTGATCAAAGCTTGACACCGGCCTCCTCGCGTATCCTCCGCACCGCGTCCGGCAGGAAGGCGAGGAAACGGTCGACATCCGTCGCCGAGGTGCCCCGGGGCAGCGAAACGCGGACGTTCCCGTGCGTGAGCACTCCCATGGCCTCCAGAACATGCGACGGACGAAGCGTACTCGCCGTGCAGGAGCTGCCGGACGATACCGAGAACCCGGCCTTGTCGAGTTCCGTCAGCAACGCCTCACCTTCCACGTAAAGACACGAAAAGGTGACAATGTGCGGCGCTCGTACGACCGGATCTCCGATGACCTCGACGTCCGGGACCAGCCGGGGCACCTCGGTCCTGACGCGGTCCACGAGCGCCGAGAGCCTGGCCGACTCCATGGCCGACTCGGCCACCGTGGCGCGCAGCGCGGCGGCGGCCGCGACGACCGCCGGCACGTTCTCGAACCCGGGGACCCTGCGGCGCTCGCGGTCGTCCTCGGGCAGCGGGGTGCGCCACCGGGTGCCCTTGCGGACCACCAGCACGCCGACCCCCGCCGGGCCGCCCCACTTGTGCGCGCTGGCGGCCAGCACCGACCAGCCGGGGGGCAGCGGCATCCTGCCCGCCGTCTGGGCCGCGTCCACCAGCAGCGGCACCCCCGCCTCGGCGCACGCCGCCGCCGCCTCGGCGACCGGCTGGAGCGTGCCGACCTCGTGGTTGGCGCTCTGCAGGCAGGCCAGGGCCGTGCCCTCGGCGCGGACCGCCTCGCCGAAGACCTCCGGGTCGACCGCGCCCGTGATCCCGACGCCGACCGTCTCGACCGAGCCGCCGTCGCGCTCGTGGACGCCCGCCGCGTGCAGCACGCAGGAGTGCTCCACGGCCGAGGTCACCAGGCGGCGACCGGCCCGGTGGCGGCCGCGCAGGGTGCCGAGCACGCCCAGGTGCACCGCCTGGGTGCCGGAGGAGGTGAACGAGACCTCGTCGGCCCTGGCGCCCAGGGCCTCGGCCACCTCGGTCCTCGCCTGTTCCAGTAACATCCTTGCCCGGCGGGCGGAGCCGTACAGTCTCGCGGGGTCGGCCCAGCCGACGTCGAGGGCCGCGATGAGAGCCTCGCGCGCCTGGGGGTGCAGCGGCTCCGTGGAGGCCGCGTCGAAGTACGCCACGTCCCAATCGTCGCACCACGCAAGGTGCGGGCGGGGGCTGCGGGGGAGGGCGAGGGGTGTCCGCGCTAATGTGTCCCCCAGTGTGAAGCTGTGAACTACGAAATCTTGAACGTGAACAAACGACCGCCCAGGAGCGACTCCTGGGCTTCATCTGTGGGGTAGGCGATCCGTGAGTCCGACCCGCCGTTCTGCACGGCGTCCGTTGGCCCGCCGCCGGGTGCCACGCGCTGCCGCTCTGGCGCTGCTGCTGGTTTCCCTGACGGCGTGCAGTGCCGAAGACTGGTCCCGAGGGGGCCTGCCCGAGGGCGTCACCAAGCAGTCCGACGCCGTCCAGAGTCTGTGGAACGGCTCGTGGATCGCCGCCCTCGCCACCGGTGTGGTCGTGTGGGGCCTGATCCTCTGGTCCGTTGCCTTCCACCGTAAGAAGAAGAACTCCAAGGAGGAGCTGCCGCCTCAGGTGCGGTACAACCTCCCGATCGAGATCCTCTACACGGTGGTGCCGATCATCATGGTCGGCGTCTTCTTCTTCTTCACCGCGCGGGACCAGAACTACATCAACGAGATGTCCGGCAAGCCCGACGTGAAGGTCAAGGTCGAGGGCTTCCAGTGGAGCTGGCGCTTCACCACGGAGTACAACGGCAAGACCGTCCAGGTCGTCGGCAAGCCCGCGGCGGACTACATGCAGGGCCCGCAGCTGGTGCTGCCGGCCGGCAAGAAGGTCGAGTTCGACCTGCACTCGCCGGACGTCATCCACTCCTTCTGGGTCCCGGCGTTCCACTTCAAGCGCGACGTGATCCCCGGCGTGACCAACAAGTTCGAGGTCGACACCGTGAAGCCGGGCGTCTACGCCGGCCGCTGCGCCGAGCTCTGCGGCGTGGACCACAGCAGGATGCTCTTCTCGGTGAAGCTCGTTCCGCAGAACGAGTTCGACCAGTACATCGCTAGTCAGGCGGGTGCCCAGTGACCGCGCACAACGAATCCCTCCCTCTTCCCCCGGTGCCGACCCGCAAGGGCTCGATCATCACGAAGTGGGCGTCGTCCACCGATCACAAGATCATCGGACATCTCTATCTGATCACCTCGTTCATCTTCTTCCTCATCGGCGGCGTCATGGCGCTGGTCATGAGGGCGGAGCTGGCGCAGCCGGGTCTTCAGTTCACCAGTAACGAGCAGTTCAACCAGCTGTTCACCATGCACGGCACGGTCATGCTGCTGATGTTCGCGACCCCGCTGTTCGCGGGCTTCGCCAACGAGCTCATGCCGCTGCAGATCGGCGCCCCCGACGTCGCCTTCCCGCGACTGAACATGGTCAGCTACTGGCTCTTCACCTTCGGCAGCCTCATCGCCCTGTCGGGCTTCATCACCCCGGGCGGCGCGGCCAGCTTCGGCTGGTTCGCCTACACCCCGCTGTCGAACGCGATCAGCTCGCCGGGAATCGGCGGTGACCTGTGGATCGTCGGCCTGACCATCAGCGGTCTGGGCACGATCCTCGGTTCGGTGAACTTCATCACCACGATCGTCTGCATGCGCGCGCCGGGCATGACCATGTTCCGCCTGCCGATGTTCACCTGGAACGTCCTGCTCACCTCGATCCTGGTGCTCATGGCCTTCCCGGTGCTCGCCGCCGCGCTGCTGGCGCTGGAGTCCGACCGCAAGCTCGGCACGCACATCTTCGACTCCCAGACCGGCGGCGCGCTGCTCTGGCAGCACCTGTTCTGGTTCTTCGGCCATCCGGAGGTCTACATCATCGCGCTGCCGTTCTTCGGCATCGTGACCGAGGTGCTGCCGGTCTTCAGCCGCAAGCCGCTGTTCGGCTACATCGGCCTGGTCGGCGCGACGATCGCCATCGCGGGTCTGTCGATCACCGTGTGGGCGCACCACATGTTCCCCACGGGACAGGTGTTGCTACCGTTCTTCTCCTTCATGACGTTCCTCATCGCGGTGCCCACCGGGGTGAAGTTCTTCAACTGGATCGGCACCATGTGGCGCGGCCACCTGTCGTTCGAGTCGCCGATGCTGTTCTCGATCGGCTTCCTGGTGACGTTCCTGTTCGGCGGCCTGACCGGCGTCATCCTGGCCTCCCCGCCGCTGGACTTCCAGGTCTCCGACTCCTACTTCGTGGTCGCGCACTTCCACTACGTGGTCTTCGGCACCGTGGTGTTCGCGATGTTCGCGGGCTTCTACTTCTGGTGGCCCAAGTTCACCGGCAAGATGCTGAACGACACGATGGGCAAGATCCACTTCTGGACGCTGTTCGTCGGCTTCCACACCACCTTCCTGGTCCAGCACTGGCTCGGCGCGCAGGGCTTCCCGCGCCGCTACGCCGACTACAGCCCGATCGACGGCTTCACCGACCTCAACATGGTCTCCTCGGTCGGCGCGTTCCTGCTGGGCGCCTCCACGCTGCCGTTCCTCTACAACGTGTGGAAGACCCACAAGACCGCGCCGCAGGTCACCGTGGACGACCCGTGGGGGTACGGCAACTCGCTCGAATGGGCGACGTCCTGCCCGCCGCCGAGGCACAACTTCACCTCGCTGCCCCGCATCCGGTCCGAGCGCCCGGCGTTCGACCTCAAGCACCCGCACATCCCGGCCGGTGCCGATCGTGAGCTGGAGGAGGTCCGATGAAGGTCCAGGGCTGGTTGTTCATCCTCTGCGGCGTCTTCTTCGCCGCCGTGGACGTCGTCTACTGGTACTGGTCCAAGGAGCCGGTCGGCACGACGGCGATGGCCATCTCGGTGGGCTTCGCGTTCATGATCGGTTACTACCTCATGTACACGGCCCGCCGGATCGGCGACCAGCCGGAGGACGACAAGCAGGGCGAGATCAGCGAGGGCGCCGGCGAGCTCGGCTTCTTCAGCCCGCACAGCTGGTGGCCGCTCTTCGTCTGCCTCGCCGTCGCGCTCAGCGCGGTCGGCCTGGTCATCGGCTGGTGGCTCTTCCTGATCGGCGTGTTCGCGATCGTGATGAGCATGATCGGTTTCGTCTTCGAGTACTACCGGGGCAACTTCTCGCACTGACCTCGCTTCTCGCACCGACCTCGCGTTTCACCGCCATCCGAGCGGGTCACGGAAAAGCTTCCGTGGCCCGCTTTTTGGCGTTTATTTGGCGCCTAGGGTGGATGTCTTATGTGGTGAACCGCTTACTCCGGGTAATAACTGAATCAGTGGTTCAGTCCGGGACAGGGGAGTTCATGTGGGGCACGCGATCCGTGGTTCGAGCCAGGGAGCGGGACTGCTGGCTCTCGCGCTGGTGACGGCCTCCTGCTCGGGAAACACCGCCGTACAGGGCGACCGGACGCCACAGGCGTCGCAGAACCCTCCCTCCGCCGTCGCCGCGGCCGTCGTCACCGTGGCCCCTCTCGACAGGGCCAGAGGCGTTCCCACGGACACCCCCATCCTGGTCGCGGTGCAGGGCGGCACCCTGCGGCAGGTCGCCGTCAGGGCCGTGAAGGGCGCCAGAGGCTCCCTGCCGGGCGTTCTCAGTGCCGACGGTACCCAGTGGCGCAGCAGGGGCGTCGCGGCCCCAGGGGCCTCCTACGAGGTCTCCGTGACGGCCGTCAACCCGGCCGGCGCCGTCACCACCACGACCTCCTCCTTCTCCACGGTGAGGAAACGCGAGGCCTTCGCGATCGAGAACTTCATGCCGGGCAGGGACACGACCGGCCTGACCGTCGGCGTCGGCATGCCGGTGATGATCACCTTCGACCGCGACGTCACCGACCGGGTCTCCATCGAGCGCAACCTGTTCGTCCGCACCTCCAGGCCGGTCCTGGGGGCGTGGCACTGGTTCGACGCCCGCAACGTCCACTTCCGCCCGAAGAAGTTCTGGCCCGCCGGTACGAGGGTCCGGGTCGAGGCCCGCCTGGCGGGGGTGCGCGGCGGCAACGGCCTGTACGGAGCGGCGAACAAGACCGTCAACTTCAAGATCGGCCGCTCGCAGATCACCCGGGGCAGCGTCCAGACGCACCACCTCACCGTGAAGCGCGACGGCAAGGTCGTCCGCGAGATTCCCATGAGCGCCGGGCAGGGCGGCAACTGGAAGTACCACACGACCAGCGGCGTGCACCTGGCCATGTCACGGGAGAACGTCACCGTCATGACCTCCCCGGGCATCGGGCCCGGTTCCCCCGGCTACTACCAGCTGACCGTCTACGACACCGTCCGCATCTCCAACAGCGGCGAGTACATCCACGCCGCTCCGTGGTCGGTCGGCTCCCAGGGCAACTCCAACGTCAGCCACGGCTGCGTCAACGTCAGCCCGAGCAACGCCAAGTGGTTCCTGGACAACACCCTGATCGGGGACCCGATCATCATCACCGGCTCGCCCCGCGTCCTGGAGCCCCTGAACGGGTGGGGCCACTGGCAGGAGAGCTGGAAAGAGTGGCTCAAGTGGAGCAGCCTCAAGCACTTCAACACCGACGACGTCTGACCGGCGGCGTCCTGACGTTCCCTGAGGGTGCCGGGGACACGGGATGAGTCGTTCGTGGCCCCGGCCAGGGAAAGGCCCGCAGAGACCTCCTGGAGGCCTCTGCGGGGGTCTTGTGGCAGCTCGGAGGCACCACCGCGCCCGTCGTCCGGTGGCGTGCGGAGCAGTCGTCCGGCACCGAACCGTCGTCCGGTGATGTGCGGAGCCGTCGCCCGGTAGGCCTGCCATGCCGTCGTCCGGCGGCGCGGAGCCGTCATCCGGTGGACCCGCGAGGCCGTCGCCCGGTGACCCGTAAGGCCGTCTTCCGGTGGCGCGCAAAGCGGAGGGCCCGGACACCGTACGGTGTCCGGGCCCTCCGGGTGGCGTCAGCCGTGGCAGGTCAGCGGGTCAGTGGGTCAGGGACTTGTCGTCTCCGGACCGGCCGACCGCCGCGTGCTCCCCGTGACCCGTGCCGACGGCGTCGTGGTCCTCGCCGTGGCCGTCGTCGAGCGGGATCTTCTCGCCGCCGTACGCCGCGCTCATCTTGGCGCGCAGCCTGCCGAGCGGGCCGCGCATCCCCTTGGACGGGATGTCGTCGCGGCTCTTCGGGCCCGCGTCGCCGCCGGAGACGATCGGGATCGCCTCCTTGCCCCGCATGTGGGCCTCGATGGACTCGTGCGGCGGGACGTGGACCTCGATGTACTCGCCGTGGGGCAGGCGCTTGATCACACCGGACTCCACGCCGTGGCTGATGATCGCCGCGTCGCCGCGCTGCAGGCCCAGGCAGACCCGGTAGGTGATGATGTACGCCAGCACGGGGCCGGCGATCACCAGGAACCGGCCCGCGTAGGTCGTCCAGTTCAGCGAGATGTGGAAGAACGCGGAGATCTCGTCGTTGGCGCCCAGCAGCCACAGGACGCCGTAGAACGTGACCGCCGACATGCCGATCGCGGTGCGGTGCGGGTTGTTGCGGGGACGCTCCGCGACGTGGTGCTCGCGGCGGTCACCGGTGACCCACTGCTCGATGAACGGATACAGCGCCAGGCCCGTCATGACGATGCCCATCGGCACCAGGGCCGGGATCAGCACGCTCATCGCGAGCGTGCCCCCCGCGCCGCCGAAGAGGTTGAGCTCCCAGGCGGGCATCAGGCGCAGTGCGCCTTCGAGGAAGCCCATGTAGAAGTCGGGCTGCGAGCCCGCCGAGATGTCGGCGGGGGTGTAGGGACCGAACAGCCAGATCGGGTTGATCTGGGCGAAGGTGCCCAGCATCGCGATGACCCCGAAGGTGAACATGAAGTAGGCGCCGGCCTTGATCATGAAGGCCGGGTAGAACGGCGCGCCCACCACGTTCTCGTTGGTGCGGCCCTTGCCCGGCATCTGCGTGTGCTTCTGGACCCACATCAGGATCATGTGAGCCGTGATGAGCGCGAGCAGGATGCCGGGGATGAGCAGGATGTGCAGGGAGTAGAAGCGCGCGATGACGTCCTCGCCCGGATACTCGCCGCCGAAGAGGAAAAAGGTGATCCAGGTGCCGACCAGCGGCAGCGAGATCGCCACACCCTCGGTGATCCGCAGACCGGCGCCGGAGAGCAGGTCGTCGGGAAGGGAGTAACCGGTCAGGCCCTCGAGCAGCGCCAGCGTGAGCAGCAGCACGCCGATCAGCCAGTTGAGCTCGCGCGGCTTGCGGTAGGCGCCGGTGAAGAACACCCGGAGCGCGTGCACCATCATGCCGCCGATGAACAGCAGGGCGGCCCAGTGGTGCATCTGCCGCATCAGCAGGCCGCCGCGCACGTCGAAGCTGATGCTCAGCGACGAGGCGTACGCCTCGGACATGGTGACGCCCTGCAGCGGGCCGTACGAGCCGGCGTACTCGACGTGGCCCATGCCGGGCTTGAAGAAGAACGTCAGGAACGTGCCGGTCAGCAGCAGGATGATGAACGAGTAGAGCGCGATCTCGCCCAGCAGGAACGACCAGTGGTCGGGGAAGATCTTCCGCAGGTTGCGCCGCAGGAAGTTTCCCGCGCCGATGCGGTCGTCGACGAAGGTGCTCGCACCCTCGATGGGCTTGGGCACGGTCTCGATGCTCATGACTTTTGGGCTCCGTTCTCACGGACCTCGGCCTCGGCGTCGCCGCGCTCCCAGAAGCTGGGACCGACAGGGACCGCGAAATCCGCCGTTGCGACGAGATATCCCTCATTATCGACGGCGATCGGCAGCTGAGGAAGCGGCCGAGCGGCCGGGCCGAAGATGACCTTGGCGCCGTCGGCGGCGTCGAAGGTCGACTGGTGACACGGGCACAGGATGTGGTGGGTGGTCTGCTCGTACAGGGCCGCGGGGCAGCCGACGTGCGTGCAGATCTTGGAGTACGCCACGATCCCGTCGTGTGTCCAGTTCAGGTTGGTCCCGGACTTGAGCTCCTCGGGACGGAACTTGATCAGGATCAGCGTGGCCTTGGCCAGCGCGTTCAGGTCGTGCTCGTACCCTTCGGGCACCACGGAGAGGATGCCGCCGGGGGAGTTGAAGTCGGCGGCCCTGATGGGCGAGCCGCTTCCCTCGACGAGGAGCTTGCGCGGCTTGCCGTCCTTGGTCTTCTCGCCCCAGACGGTGTGCCGCAGCTTGGCCGGGAAGTTCGTGTGGCTCGGGCCGAGGTCGCGCAGCAGGACCAGCGGGGCCAGGCCGAGCGGCGCGGCGGCGGCCAGCAGGGTGCGGCGCAGCAGCGGGCGCTTGACGATGCCGCTCTCGTTCGCTCCCTGCAGGAAGGTCTCGGCCACGTAGGACCTGGTCTCGGGGTCGGAGGCCATCGTGTGGCGCTCCTGGACCAGGTTGTACTTGGGCATGACCAGGCGGACCCAGGTGGTCAGGCCCGCGGCCAGCCCGAGCAGGGCCAGGGTGAGCGTGCCGCCCAGCGCGAGGTTGGAGACCTGCGTCTTCTCGATGTCGCCGACCTGGAAGACGACGTACGACACCACGAAGCCGATGCCCCCCAGGAAGGCGACCAGGAAGCAGAGGGCGGCGTAGCGCTCACCCTTCTTCGCGGTCGCCTCGTCCTGCGGGACCACCCCGGGAACCTGGACGACGTCCGTCTTCCTCGGCTCGTCGCGGCCGAGAAGAGAGGTGCTCGCCGCCGGGGAGGGGGTGCCGATCACGCGCTTGGGCGCGCGCTCCTCCGGCTGCTCGATGTCGTGATTGTTGTCAGTCATTTGGCCTGTCGCCTCTTCGCGGTGATCCAGATGGCGGCCAGGGAGAGGAGGCTGAGCCCGACGACCCAGGCCACCAGACCCTCCGTGACCGGGCCGATGCGGCCGAGACCGGCGCCGCCCGGGTTGGGCTCCTCACGCACGCCCACGATGTAGGCGATCATGTCCCGCTTCTGCTCGGGGGTGATGATGCTGTCGTTGAACACCGGCATCGCCTGCGGACCGGTGATCATCGCCTCGTAGATCTGCCTCTCGCTGGCCTGGTGGAGCGGCGGTGCGTACTTGCCCTGTGTCAGGGCGCCGCCGGAGCCGACGAAGTTGTGGCACTGGATGCAGTTCGCGCGAAACAGCTCCCCGCCCTTGGACTTGTCGCCCTTGGAGGCGTCGACCTGCTCGTCGGTCGGGACGGTCGGGCCGCCGCCGAGTGACTGCACGTAGGCGGCGAGCTGCCGGACGGTGTCCTCGTTGACCCAGGGCGCCAGGGGCTTGCGCGGTGCCTGCGCGCTGGGGTTGGCCAGGGGCATGCGGCCGCTGCCGACCTGGAAGTCCACGGAGGCGGCGCCGACGCCGATCAGGGTCGGACCCTGCGCGGTGCCCTCGGCGTTGAGGCCGTGACAGCTGGAGCAGCTCTGCTCGAAGAGTTTCTTGCCCTCCGCCACGTCGTCGGCCCTGCCGGACGCGATGGCGGCGTCGGCCTGCCGGCTGGGGGAGACCGCGAGCGCGACGGTGTAGACCCCGCCGATCAGGCCCAGGGCCAGGAGCAGGACGGCGTATCTCGCGAGGGGATGCCGCCGCCCAGCGGTGATCCTATTCACAGAGATCCCCGATTCCTTAGTGAATGCCATAGATGGTTACGAAAAGGCCAATCCAGACCACGTCGACGAAGTGCCAGTAGTAGGACACGACGATCGCGCTGGTCGCCTGCTCACGGGTGAAGCGCTTCGCGGCGTACGTGCGTCCCAGCATGAACAGGAACGCGATCAGTCCACCGGTCACGTGCAGGCCGTGAAAGCCCGTGGTCAGGTAGAACACGGAGTCGTACGCGGAGTGCGACAGCGTGTGCCCCTCGTGGACCAGCTGGCTGTACTCGTACAGCTGGCCGCCCACGAACACGGCGCCCATCAGGAAGCTGACGATGTACCAGAAGCGCAGCTTGGCGACCTGGCCCTTCTCTGCCGCCCACACGCCCAGCTGGCAGGTCACACTCGACAGGACCAGGATGATCGTGTTGGCCAGGGCGAACGGGACGTTCAGATGGGCCTCGGGCCAGGGCAGGCCCTGGCCGATGCTCACCGACCGGATGGTGAAGTACATCGCGAACAGCGCCGCGAAGAACATGAGCTCGGAGGACAGCCAGACAATCGTCCCGACGCTGACCAGATCGGGTCTGCGGGACGAGTGTGCTGTCGTCGTCGTTGAAATTGCGGATGCTGTCGCCACGGGCAGCATTATTGCGGCTCTCCTGCTCGGGTCGCCGCACGACCCCCCGATAGCGGGTGCGCACGTCCCCTCAAAGTGGACGTATGGGGCAATTCGCTCGCCGTCGGCTCCGGCCTGGGTCTCCGGACCGGCTGACCGGTAGCATCCCAGGTGACCATACATCGACGAGGGATAGTGAGCGCGACCGTGAGCACCGACGACAAGATGAGGGTCCTCGTCTACAGCGACGACGCGAGCACCCGCGAGAAGGTGCGGCAGGCGATCGGCCGCCGCCCCGCAGGCGACGTGCCCCTCGTGGAGATCGTGGAGTGCGCCACCCACGCCAAGGTCGTCCAGCACTTCGACTCCGGGGAGATCGACGTCGCCGTGCTCGACGCCGAGGCCCAGCCGGCCGGCGGCATGGGCGTGGCCCGCCAGGCCAAGGACGAGGTTCACGACTGCCCGCCGATCTGCCTGCTGATCGCCCGCCGCGACGACCGCTGGCTGGCCGAGTGGTCGCGGGCCGAGGCCGTGGTGCCGCAGCCGATCGACCCGGTCGTCCTCGCCGAGACCGTCGCCGACCTGATGCGCCGCCGCCTGTCCACCCGCCTGCCCGCCCGGTAGACCCCCCGGAACCCCCCTGGAGACCTCCATGGACGCGCGCACCACCTGGCCCGCGCTGTTGTCCGCCCTGATCGCGGGCGAGCACCTGACGGCCGACGAGACCGCCTGGGCGATGAACCAGATCATGTCCGGCTCCGCCACGTCCGCCCAGATCGCGGGCTTCGCGGTGGCGATGAGGGCGAAGGGCGAGACGGTCGCGGAGGTGACCGGCCTGGCGCGCACGATGCTGGAGCGGGCCACCCCGCTGTCGGTCGAGGGCCCCGTCGTCGACGTCGTCGGCACCGGCGGCGACCGGGCCCACACCGTCAACGTCTCCACCATGGCCGCGATCGTGGCCGCCGCGGCGGGAGCCAGGGTCGTCAAGCACGGCAACCGGGCCGCCTCCTCCTCCTGCGGCGCCGCCGACGTCCTGGAGCACCTCGGGATCGTGCTCGACCTGGCCCCGGCCGACACCGCCAGGGTCGCCGTCGAGGCGGGGATCGCCTTCTGCTTCGCGCCGGTCTACCACCCGGCGCTGCGCTTCGTGGGCCCCACGCGCAAGGAGCTCGGCATCCCCACGATCTTCAACTTCCTGGGCCCGCTGACCAACCCGGCCAGGCCCGCCGCCCAGGCGATCGGCATCTTCGACGCGGGGATGCTCCCCACCGTCGCGGGCGTCTTCGCCGAGCGCGGGGTCTCCGCGCTGGTCTTCAGGGGCGACGACGGGCTGGACGAGCTCACCATCGCCACGACCTCCACGGTCTGGGTGGTGCGCCGGGGCGCCCTCGAGCAGGTCGTCTTCGACCCGGCCGCCCTCGGCATCCCCAGGGCGGCGCCCGACGCGCTGCGCGGCGGGGACGTGGTGTTCAACGCCCAGGCGGTCCGCGACCTGGTCGGCGGCAAGACGGGGCCGGTCCGCGACGCGGTGCTGCTGAACGCCGCCGCCGCGCTGGTCGCCCTCGACGGCGCGGGCGAGGGCGCGGACGACGGTGCAGGCGACGACCTGAACGCCGCGATGGCCGCGGGGTACGAGCGCGCGACGAAGGCCGTCGACTCCGGTGCCGCCGCCGAGACCCTCGACCGCTGGATCGAGGTCAGCCGGGCCCTGAAGTCGTCCTGACCCCCGCAGGGGAGCCGGAGGTCCCTCCTCTCGTGGGCGGATGCGAGATCCGCCCACGAGGGGATGTATCGCCCTGAGCGGCCGTTCTAGATTGCGGCCATGTGGCGTGCCGACCTCCTGACCGGGCAGATGTTCCCCATCCTGCTGTCGTGCGCGGCGCTCGTCCTGTGCGTGGCCGTGGCGGGCCTGGTATGGGAGCGCAGGCTCCTGCTGCTGAGGCTCAGGTCCTGGGAGGCCAGGTTCGCCGACCAGGGGGAGGCGCTGGCCGGCGCCCGGCTCGCCGAGAGGCGGGCGCGCATCGCCCGCGAGCTGCACGACGTCGTCGCCCACGGGATCAGCATGATGACGCTCGGGGTGGGCGCCGGTCGAATGATCATGGACAAGGACCCCGAGCGGGCCAGGGAGACCCTGCGGGTGGCCGAGGAGTCGGGGCGCCAGGCGCTCGTCGAGCTCCAGCGCACCCTGGCGCTGCTCGACCTCGACGGTCTCCCGGCAGGCAGGACGCCCCAGCCCAGGCTGTCGGACCTGCGCGACCTGCTCGCCGGGGTCAGGGCACGGGGCCTGCGGGTGGACGTGGTCGAGGACGGCAGGCCCGCCGAGGTCGGGCTCGCCCTCGAACTGGTGGCCTACCGCATCGTCCAGGAGGCGCTCGACAACACCCTGCGGCACGCCGGTGCCCGCTCGGCCCGCGTCACGCTGCGCTGGCGGCCGGGTCTCCTCGACGTTCTCGTACGCGACGACGGCAGGACCGTCCCCGCGGCGGCCGCGGGGCACGGCCTGCTCGGCATGCGCGAGCGGGCCGCCCTCTTCGGCGGGACGCTGGCGGCCGGGACCCTGCCCGGAGGGGGGTTCGAGGTGCGGGCGCGGCTGCCCACCGCGGGCGAGGCCGGCGGCCGCACCGGCGAGGGTGACCTCACCGTCACGGCGCGCCCCGGGCCGCGCCCGGGCTCAGCGGGCCCGGGTTCTGCCGCCCTGGGCTCAGCAGGCCCGGGCTCAGCGGGCCTGGGTTCTGCCGCCCTGGGCTCAGCAGACCTGGGCTCAGCGGGCCCGGGTTCAGCAGACCTGGGCTCAGCGGGCCCGGGTTCTGCCGCCTTGGGCTCTGCCGCTCTGGGGGCCGCCGGCCCGGGTGAGGCGGCTCCCGTCGGACCCGCCGGGCCGAGGCCGGGTGCCGGCGTGGGCGAGGAGCCCCCCACCCGGCCCGCCGGGCCGCGCCCGGGTGCCTTACGGGCGGGTGAGGATCAGTCGGACTCGCCGAGGCCGATCGAGAAGGCGGCGTCCAGGTCGTGCCGCGAGTAGGCCCGGAAGGCGACGTGGGTCTCGGTGTGCAGCACCCCGTCCACCTTGTTGATCCGGCCGGGGACGACCTCGGCGATCTCCTCGTAGGAGGGGACGCGGACCATGGCCAGCAGGTCGTACTCCCCGGTTATGGAGTAGACCTCGCTCACCCCGTCGATCTCGGCGACCGTCTGGGCGACCTCGGAGATCCGGTCCACCTCGGCGTTGATGTGAACGATCGCGGTGACCACGAGCTTCCTCCTCGTTGAGTGCGGCATTTCGTCTCAGAAGCTATCAGCGCAGCGGGCGGCCCTCGCGCGCCCGCCGCGGCTCGGCCGCCTGGTAGGCGCGGTCGATGCGGGCCTTGAGACGCCCCGCGCCCGAGACGGGCAGGCTCCAGGTGCCCTCGACCTGCACCAGCCGCACCCCGGGGGTCTCCAGCCAGCGCAGGACGCACTCGGTCTCCTCGGCGCTGGCCGCGTGGACCGGCCCGGGGCCCGGCGGCACCGTCTCCGCGGTGGCGGTCAGCGCCTCGACGAACAGGGTGGGGTGGGCGCCCTCCGGCATCACCCCGGCCGAGGCGAGCCGACCGTACCGGATGACGTGGATCTCCCAGTCGCCGCCCGGCAGGGGGGCGGCGGCAACCATCTGGGAGATCGCGGTCAGCGACCGCAGCCGCTGCATGCGGGCCGAGGTGCGGACGTAGGAGGCGAGCCGGTCACGGTCGGCCGCGGCCTCCTCGTAGCGCTGGTCGAGGGCGAGCCGCTCCATCCTGGCCTCGATCGCGGAGAAGACCGGGGCCGCGTCCAGCTCCATCGCCCGGCGGGCCGCCACGACGTGCACGGCGTACTCGCCGGGGCTCTGGCGGCCCTCGCACGGCGCCCCGCACTTCCCGATCTCGGCGAGGGCGCAGGCGGAACGCCTGGTGCGCGGGGTGATCCGCTCGGTGCACTGCCGCAGCGGGACCGTCTCGTGCAGGGCCGTGCGGGCGTCCTCCGCGGCGCGGGTGCTGTTGAACGGGCCGAGGTAGGAGGCCTCGTCGTCCCTGACCTCGCGGACGACCGACAGGCGGGGGAACGGCTCGTCGGTCAGTTTGAGCCAGAACATCTTCTCGGGGAAGCGCGACCTGCGGTTGTAGCGGGGCTTGGCCGAGCCGATCAGCCGCAGCTCCCTGACCTCGGCCTCCAGCGAGGTCGCGCAGGCGATCGACCTGACCCGCGCGGCGATGCCGATCATCTCGCGGACGCGCGGCCTGGTCTCGCTCGCGGTGAAGTAACTGCGCACGCGGTTGCGCAGGTTGGTGCTCTTGCCGACGTAGAGCGGGTCGCCGCCCTCGTCCTCGAACACGTAGACGCCGGGGCCGGCCGGCACCGAGTCGGCCAGGTGCCGCTTGCGGCGCTGCTCGGGGGTGGGCGCGCGGACGAAGCCCTTGAGCTCCTCCAGCGTCTGCACCCCGAAGGAGCCCGCCCGCTCCAGCAGGGCGTGCAGCACGTCGACGGTGGCCCGCGCGTCGGCGAGCGCCCGGTGGCAGGGCTCGGTGTGGCTGAAGATCTTGGCGAGCGTGGACAGCTTGCAGTTGGGCGCCTCGTCGCGGGTGAGCAGCTTGCGGGCCAGGTCGACGGTGTCGACCACCTGGTGGGACGGCGGGGGATAGCCGTGCGCGGCGCAGGCCGCCCTGACGAACCCCAGGTCGAAGCCCGCGTTGTGCGCCACCAGGGTGGAGCCCGCCGCGAACTCCAGGAAGGACGGCAGCACCGACTCGATCCTCGGCGCCGCCACCACCATGCTGTCGGTGATGCCGGTCAGCACCGAGATGAACGGCGGGATCGGCGAACCGGGGTCGACCAGAGTGGCGAACTCGCCGAGCACCTCGCCGCCCCTGACCTTGACCGCCCCGATCTCGGTGATCGCGTGCTCGCCCGCCGAGACGCCGGTGGTCTCCAGGTCGAACACGACGAAGGTGATCTGGCTGAGCGGGGTGCCCAGCTCGTCGAGTGTTCCCTGCACGGCGTAGTTCACGATTCACGACCATAGAAGCCCCGACCGACATTTACCGCACCGGGCCCTCCCCGGGCCGGTGCGCGCCGGCGCCGGGAGAACCCGCCCCCTCCGGGGGCCGCGAGAGCCTCCCGAAGGCCTACTGATGGCCTCCTGAGGGCCTCAGCTCCAGTGACTTCCGTCCAGCATCCGTTCGAGGAGGGCCCGGTGCATCACCAGGTCGTCGGGGTCGTCGGGCATGGCCTGCTCGCCGAAGTGGACCTGGCGCTGCCAGACGCGGGCCATGATGACGCCGTGCCTGAGGGCGGCGTACGTCTCGTAGAACTCCATGTCCCGGGGCTTGTATCCCGTTATTTCGTGGTACGTCTGGCAGACGTCCTCGCGCCGCATGAAGTCGGGCATCCCCGGTAGTTCCATGAACTCGGTGAGGTCCTGGAAGAAGGTGTGCAGGAAGATCATCCAGGAGATGTCCAGCTCGCGGGGGGCGATCGCGGCCATCTCCCAGTCGAGCACCGCCACCGGGGTGAAGTCGCGGTACATCACGTTCCCGATGCGGGCGTCGCCCCAGTTCAGCACGTCGGGTCCCGGATCGGCCGGCCAGTGCTCCTCCAGCCAGCCGAACGCCCGCTCCAGCAGCGGGATGGGCATCGAGCCGTGCGCCCACTCGTAGTAGGCCCGCTGGTCGTCGACGTGCCTGCGCAGCGCGGTCCCGCCCGTCCCGGGGATCTCCAGGGGGCGCATCTCCCCGGCGGTGAACGGGGCGTCGTGCAGCCTGGCCAGGATCTCGACGCTGCTCCGCTGCAGCCGGTCGCGGTCGGCGGGGGAGGCGTCCAGCAGCCAGCTCCCGAAGGTGTAGGGCATCACGTCCGGCGGCACGTCACCGGTGAGCCGCTCCATCACGAAGAACGGGGCGCCCAGCCGCCCGGGGTCGGGCTCGTACCACAGGGCCCGGGGCGCGAGCACGCCCGCGCGCTCCCTGACCAGCCGCATGACCTCGTACTGCCTGCCGAGGTCGTATCCGGGGAAGACCGGCACCGCCTCGCTCGCCGGGGCCATCCGGGCGACGCACGCGACCTCGTGCCCGCCCTCGGCGGAGGTCCAGGAGGCGTCGAAGAGCAGCGTCTCGCTGGACATGCCATTGCCCGAGGGACGCGACAGCGGGGAGACCGCGACGGGGGAGCCCACCTTCCCGGCGAGCCATGAGCGCATCCGTTCCCGTAACTCCCCGAGGTCGCGGGTCGATGTCCGCATGCTCTTGCCGGCCTGCCGGCCGGGCTCGTTCGTCGGCTCGTCCATCGCGCTCTCCCGGGTGGCGTGCGTCACAAGGCGATCCGCACAGTCGTAACCCAGCAGCAAGCGCTTGTCCATAAAGCGTTCACAGGCTCGTCGGCCGCCGGTCGATTCACGGTCAGGTCGGGGTCAGGGTGCGGTAGCCGTACCCTTGACGTGAAGACCGATCCGAGTAGGGGCCGTGATGAGTTCAGCCGGAGAGGGCCTGTCTCGTCCGTTACCCGAGCAGGTCCGCTTACATGTCGTGGAGCTGGCCTCCCAGATTCTCGGTTCGATGCCCGCCGCCTCGGTGCCGCTGCCCCTGAAGGGGATCGCCAGGTTCGACCCCCGCAAGCGGGCCAGGCTGGGCGGGGCGCCGATCGCCGCGCAGCTGGAGACCGACAAGAAGTTCCGCGAGCTGGTCGCGGAGACGCTGACCGAGGGCTGGCCCGAGCTGGTCGCGAGCCTCGCCGAGGGCACGGTCCCGCCGGCCGCCGAGCCCGTCATGGTGGCCGCGGCCGCCTACCTGACCCGGCCGCCCGGCTGGGCGGAGATGGTGGAGACCGCCCGCGCCGATCTGGAGCGGTCGGCCGCCGCGGCCGAGGGCTCGGCGCAGGAGCAGACGGTCTCCCGGCTGCGCGAGCAGCTGGCCGCCCAGAAGACCGCGGCCAAGGAGGAGTCAGAGCGGCTGCGCGAGCAGCTCAAGACCTCGCGCTCGGAGGTCTCCGACCTGCGCCGCAGGCTGCACGACGCCCGTGAGCGGACCAGGGCGGCCGAGGCGCGCGCCGCCGCGGCCCAGGAGGTGGCCGACGAGGCACGCGCCGCCGCGCTCTCGGCGGGGAGCACGGTGGAGAGCGAGCTGCGCCGCCTGCGCGAGCGGCTGGCCGACGCCGAGCGGCAGCTGGAGTCGACGCGCAGGGCCGCCCGCGAGGGCCGCAGCGTGGAGGACACCAAGGTGCGCATGCTGCTCGACGCCCTGCAGGACGCCGCCGCCGGGCTGCGCAGGGAGCTCGCCCTGCCCTCGGGCATCCACCGCCCCGCCGACTCGGTGGCCTCGGTGGCGCCCGGCAGGCAGGGGGTCCAGGCGGTTCCCGCGCGGGCGCTCGCAGACGACGACCCCGCCCTGCTCGACCAGCTGCTCGCGCTGCCGCAGATCCACCTGATTGTCGACGGTTACAACGTGACCAAGACCGGTTACGGCACGTTCACCCTCGCCGACCAGCGCACCCGCCTCCTCACCGGTCTCGGCGCGCTCTACGCGCAGACCCGCACCGAGCTGACCTGTGTCTTCGACGGCGCCGAGCTGAACGGGCCGGTCCCGGTGTCGGCGCCCAGGGGGGTGCGCGTGATGTTCAGCGCCCCGAACCAGATCGCCGACGACCTGATCCGCCAGCTGGTCCGCGCCGAGCCCGCGGGGCGTGCGGTCGCGGTGGTCTCCTCGGATCGCGAGGTGGCCGAGTCGGTCCGCAGGATGGGCGCCAGGCCGGTGCCCTCGGTGCTTCTTCTCCGCCGTCTGGGTCGCGCGTAAACCTTTCACGGTCGCCGCGCATCGGATCACCCAGGAGGTTTGATTCGATGAAGAAGATCATAACGCTCGCCCTCGCCGTCCTGGCCGTAGGAGCGACCGTGACCACGCCCGCGGCGGCCACGACGGCCGCCATCCCCAAGGGCTTCCTGCTGTACGAGAAGGACGCCGCCAGGAAGGACGACGACCCCGAGACCAACTGGAAGGTCGGCAACTCGGCGAAGGCGAAACTGGCCGTCAACCCGTGTGACAGGAGCACGCTGGCCGCGACCGGCCGGGTGGCCGCTCGGACGGTGACCTTCACCGGCGTGCCGGACTTCATGAAGGTCGAGCAGGTGGTCCTGTACGGTTCGCGGGCCTCGGCCGTCTCGGCCGTCGCCCAGGTGCGCGCCGCCCTGACCAGGTGCGGAGGCAGGACCGGCTCGGGTTCCGGCTACCGCTACGCCTCCTCGCGCCTGACCGGGCTCGGCGACGAGGCGCTGAGGATCTCCGGGCAGGTCTACTACGGGAAGAAGGCCGGGGTGGGCGGCGACCGGAGCGTGCTGGTCAGGAAGGGCAACGCCGTCGTGGTCTACCTCTGGGCGGGTGAGTACGCCAAGCCCGCGAAGAGCGACTGGACCGTTCAGCTGCGTGACGCGAGGAAGATGACCGCCAAGATCTGCGACATCGCCACCTGCCGGTAGCGAGACCTGGCGGGGTCCGGGGCGGACGGCCCCCCGTGGCCGGGGCGCCGCCGGTCGTGAGACGGGCGCCGCCGGTCGCGGGTAAGTCGCGGGTAAAGGGGTTCACCTGAGATTAAGGAGCAAACCCGGCAAAAAGGTGAGTCAATCATTACTTCTTCTGTACTATTCGCCGCAGGTCTGGTGCAGTCGGGAGGCGTTGACGTGGCCGTGGCGGGTTTGCCGGTTGGACTGATTCGGATACCGGTGGCGGCCGGGCTCGCTCTCGCGTTGCTGACGCTGCCGGTGGGCGGAGCGGCCGCCGATCCGAGGCCGACGGCCGCCCAGGCCAAGAAGAAGCTGGAGAAGCTCAACGAGCAGGCCGACCAGGTCGTCGAGAAGTACAACCAGGCCTCGGAGAAGTGGAAGCGGGCCAGGAAGAAGTACAACACGCTCAACGATGACCTGACCCGCCAGAACGAGCAGGTGGCCGGGCTGCGCAAGGAGCTCGTCACGATGGCCGTCAGCACCTACCAGGTCGGCGTGGTCAACGGCTGGGAAGGCATGATCTACCAGACCGACCCCGGCGCCCTGCTGAGCGGTCTGGCCGCCGCCGACCAGATGTCCACCTCCCGCGCCCAGTCCCTGAACGCCTTCGACGAGGCCACCAAGGTGCTGCGGACCAGCCGGGACCAGGCCAAGAAGGCGCTGGCCGAGGCCGACGAGACGCGTGACGAGCTGGCCAGGGAGAAGGCCAAGGCCGACAAGATGGTCAAGGCCCAGACGAAGATCCTGCGCGAGCTCAACGCCTTCAGGACGGGTAACCCCGAGAGCGCCGGGATCCAGTACAACGGCTCCGCCTCGGGCAACGCCCGCGCCGCCCTGCAGTTCGCCTTCGCCCAGGTCGGCAAGCCCTACCAGTACGGCGGCACGGGCCCGCGCGGCTGGGACTGCTCCGGCCTGGTCCAGAGCGCCTGGCGCAGCGGGGGAGTCAGCCTCCCCCGCACGACCTGGGAGCAGTGGAGCTGGGGCGCGAGCCGCAAGGTCTCGCTGAGCGAGCTCCAGCCGGGCGACCTCATCTTCAGCGAGGGTCTCGGCCACGTCAGCATGTACGCGGGCAACGGCCAGATCGTGCACGCCCCGCAGACCGGCGACGTCGTCAAGGTCGTCCCGCTGTCCGCCTACGGCCGCCGCATCGTCGGAGCCGTCCGCCCCTGACCGGGCCGGGCCGCGCTCCCGCCGGGGACGTCCCGGCCCCGTCTCGCGCCTGACGGGACGCCGGGAAACCGGATGTGCCGGCCCCGTCTCGCGCCTGACGAGACGCAGGGAAACCGGATGTGCCGGACGCGGCGGCACATCCGGCATCGGGACATGATCAAACCACGGACGCCCGAAGAGCGCGCGCCGGTCCCGAGCGCCTCGACTCCGACTCCGACGCCGTGCTCGGCCGTCGGCTCGACGGCGTGGCGGGCGATGCCGCGCTGGGTCACGCCCGCGCTGGGTCACGCCCGCGCTGGGTCACGCCCGCGCTGGGTCACGCCCGCGCTGGGTCACGCCCGCGCTGGGTCACGCCCGCGCTGGGCCACACCCGCGACGACTGTGCCGAGCGTCTGCGCACCGAGTACGGCACCTTCGGGCGGCTGCCCGGACCGATGCTCGACGCCGCCGGACTCGAGATCGTCGGGCGGACTTCCGGGAGCCGGTCCACGGCGCCTGCACGCGCGTCGGGCGCTGAGGTCACCCGGCCGGATCATGCGGGACCGCTCCATCGGCGGTGAGTGTGATGAAGATTACATAAATCGTGATTTGTTGGACTGGCGAGAAGGGTGTGACGAGAGTCATATCTCAATAGCATAAATAGCCATTAAGCAGGGGTAACAGGAAGATCAAGAGGGGTTGTCGATCTCCCAATTTGGCGAATGCTTTGCCGAAAGTTGGAGATCGGGGTAACTTCTGGCGTCGCGACGTGCAAGCCACGCCGTCGCGGCGAATGTCGGTCTTCGGGCCGGTGTCCCTATAGAAATCCAACCGGCCGCCGTGCCCCCACCCGGGGGCAGGGCTCATCACGGCGGCCCGCCGAATCTATGCAGCCAGGAGGCATGGAACCGGGGACCCAAAAGGCCCGATACAGCGTGGCCAGGGGTGAATCGGCGCGTTTTGCCGTAGGGCATCTTCCAAGCCCGAATCCGTCAGCTAACCCGGTAGGCATCAGTGGAAGTCCCAAGGAGAAATCCTGTCTACCACCCCGTACAACCCCCGTCTGTCGCGCCTTTTCCGCCTTTCCCTCGGCGGCATCGCCCTCACCCTGACCGCCTCAGCCGGAGCGGTCACCCTGGGGCCCACGGCGGCGCAGGCGGTGGACGGCCCCTCCGAGATACTGGTCAACAGCGCGGCCGGTGTCTCAGAGAAGGCCGAGAGCACCAACAAGACCGCCTCTCAGGCCGAGACCAAGGCTGAGACCAAGGTCAAGGCCAAGGGCAAGGCCAAAAAGAGCAGGGCGGCACTGCAGAGGATCCGGGCCGGTAAGGCGGTCTCGGCGGCCAAGAAGCAGATCGGCGATCCGTACCGGTGGGGAGCCTCCGGTCCCGGAGCGTTCGACTGCTCGGGGCTCGTCCGGTACGCCTGGCGGAAGGCGGGCGTGTCCCTTCCCAGGATCACGCACAGCCAGTACAGGTCGATCAGGAAAAAGGTCTCGTGGAGCAAGTTGCACCCCGGTGACCTGCTGTTCTTCAGTGGAAAGGGCCATGTCGGCATGTACGTCGGCAAGGGCAGGATGGTCCACTCGCCGAGCAGCGGCAAGACGGTCCGTATCGTGAGGCTGGCGGGCTATTACAGGTCCTCCTTCGCCGGAGCGGTACGGCCCGGGGCCTGAGCCCCGCACGGAGCCCAAGGTCCGCGCGTGAGCGCGGAGCCCGGGATCCACGCGTGAGCACGGAGCCCAGGTATGGAACCTGAGCCTGAGCCCGCGTCCGGGCACGCGCTCGAGCACATGCCCGAGCACGCGCCCGAGCACGGAAAAGCGGCCCCGGCCCTCCACCAGGAGGGCCGGGGCCGCTCCATGCCGGTCGAGTACCATCGGCTCGTATGTCCGTCCCGAAAGGGCGCCGCGCCGTGCTCGCCGGGATGCTGGCGCTGATGAGCGCCGGTCCGTTCGCCGGGACGGGACCTCTCCTGGCCGGAGCCGCGCCCCTCCCGCGCGCCCCCCGTCCCCCTGACCCGTACGGCGCCCGGACCCCTTCGCGCGTCCCGTACGCCTCCCGTAGCCCGCGCGATCCCCGCGACCTGTGGCCGGGCGCCGCGGTCACCGTCCGGGGCGAGTACTCCCTCGTGATCGGCCACGGCGTCCCGGCCGCCGTCCTGCGGGACCTGGCGGCCAGGGCCGACCGGGCCCGCGCGACGATCGCGGCGATCTGGGGGCCGGTCCCCGCGGTGGTCCTCTTCCCCGCCACCGACGCCGAGGCCGCGGCGCTCGCCGGGGCCGGGAGCACCCGCGGCCTGGCCGCGATGGCGACCGCGGACCGGGTGATCGTCCTGCCGTCGGGGTACGCCCGGCTCACCGCGACCGGCAGGGACGTGGTGATCACCCACGAGCTCGCCCACGTGGCCACCGGCGCGACGCGCGGCGGCCGGGTGCCGATGTGGCTGTCGGAGGGCTTCGCCGACTACGCGGGTTACCGCGACGCCGGGATCGCGGTGCGCACGGCCGCCGCCGAGCTGGCCGCCGAGGTGCGCTCGGGCGCCCTGCCCGCCCGGCTCCCCGGCCCGGCCGACTTCGCCCCCGGCGCGCCGAGGCTCGCGCAGGCGTACGAGGAGGCGTGGCTCGCCTGCCGGTTCGTCGCGGAGCGCTTCGGGGAGAAGGCCCTGGTGAGGCTCTACGGTAGCGATGTCGAGAGCACGCTGGGCCTGCCGGTGGCCGAGTTCACCCGAGCCTGGCGCGACTACCTCAGGGAGGAACTCACGTGACGCTGAGCACGACGGACACGCCCGCGGGCGTGCGGTCGGCGGGGTGGGCGCTGGCCGTCCTGGGGGTGGTCACGCTGGCGGTCGTGGCGTTCACCACGCCCTGGAGGGCGCTGCCCGAGGGGGCCCCGGCCGTCGTCCCCGATCCGGCCCGCGACTTCACCGCCGAGCAGATCGCCAGGGCCGGGACGTTCGACGCGCTGGTCAGCGTTCCCGGTTACCTGTCGCTCGGCCTGACGCTGGTCGTGGCGGGGGTGCTGGTCGCCACCCCGCTGGGCGCGCGGCTCGCCGGCCGGCTGCCGGGCCCCTGGTGGCTGCGGGCGCTCCTCGGCGTGCTGACGCTGTCGGTGGCCGTGGCGATCCTGCGCTGGCCCCTGGGGATGTGGTCGGAGAGCCACCTGCGCGACTTCGGGCTGTCCACCCAGGCCTGGCCGGCCTGGGCGGCCGACCGGGCCAAGAGCACCGGCATCGGCACCGCGCTGACCGCGATCATGGTGCTGGCGGTGATCGCCCTGGCGCGGCGCTACCGGCGCTGGTGGATCCCCGCCGCGGCCGGGGCGTTCGTCTTGACCGTGGTGGCCTCCTTCGCCTACCCGGTGCTCATCGAGCCGGTCTTCAACGACTTCAGGCCGCTGGAGGCCGGGCAACTCCGCGACGACCTGCTCGCCATGGCCGCCAGGGACGGCGTGCCGGTCGAGAACGTGCTCGTCGCCGACGCCTCCCGGCGGACCACCGCGCTCAACGCGTACGTCTCCGGATTCGGCGCGACCCGCAGGATCGTGGTCTACGACACGCTGCTCCGCGCGCCCGCCGGCGAGGTCGAGCTGGTGGTCGCCCACGAGCTGGGCCACGCCAAGGCGGGCGACGTGCTGTCGGGAACGCTCGTCGGCGGCCTGGGCGCGGCGTTCGGGGCGTGCCTTCTCTACGCGGTGACCTCCGCGGGGGGCGTACGGCGCAGGGCGGGGATCTCCTCCCTCGGCGACCCGAGGGCGGTGGGCCTGGTCATGGGGTTGCTGAGCCTGGCCACCGTCCTGTCGGGACCGGCCCAGAACCTGGTGAGCAGGCAGATCGAGGCTCGTGCGGACGTGCACGCGCTGGACCTGACCAGGGACCCGGCGACGTTCGTCGCCATGCAGAAAAGACTGGCGGCTACCAATATTTCGGATTTGTCGCCCGATCTAGTCGAATATGTACTTTATGCATCGCACCCCACGACGCCGCAGCGCATCGCCCTGGCGCGATCCTGGGCGAGGCTGAACGGCCTCCCCGAACCGTGAGCCGCACGCTGGTCGTCACGAACGACTTCCCGCCCCGCGCGGGGGGGATCCAGTCGTTCGTGTACGGTCTCATCGCCCGCCGCCCGCCCGGTTCCGTCGTCGTCTACGCCCCCCGGTGGGCCGGCAGCGCGGCCTTCGACCTGCGCCAGCCGTACCCCGTCGTGCGGCACCCGACCTCGCTGATGCTGCCCACGCCCGCCGTCGCCCGCCGGGCCGCCGGGCTGGTCGCCGAGTTCGGGTGCGACACCGTGGTCTTCGGGGCGGCGGCGCCGCTCGGGCTGCTCGCGCCCCGGATGCGCGAGGCCGGGGCCCGTCGCGTCGTCATGGTCACCCACGGCCACGAGGCGGGCTGGGCAGGGATCCCGATCGGCCGCCGGGTGCTCGCCAGGATCGGGGCGGATGCCGACGTGGTCACCTACCTGGGGGAGTACACCCGGCGGCGGCTGGCCAGGGTGATAGCGGCGGACAAACTGGTGCGCCTCGCGCCCGGCGTCGACACCGGGGTGTTCCATCCGGGGGCCGGTGGGGGGCGGGTGCGCGCGCGCCTCGGCCTGGGGGAGCGGCCGGTGGTGGTCTGCCTGTCCAGGCTGGTGCCGCGCAAGGGCCAGGACACGCTTCTGCGGGCCTGGCCCGGCGTGGTCGGGGACGTGCCCGGCGCGGTGCTCCTGATCGTCGGCGGGGGCCCGTACCGCAGGACCCTGGAGCGGCTGGCCCGGCCGATGGGCGGCTCGGTGAGGATCACCGGCCCGGTGCCGGAGGCGGAGCTGCCCGGCTACCTCGCCGCGGGTGACGTGTTCGCCATGCCGTGCCGCACCCGCCTGGGCGGGGTCGACGTGGAGGGACTCGGCATCGTCTACCTGGAGGCCTCCGCCAGCGGCCTGCCCGTGGTGGCCGGTTCCTCGGGCGGCGCCCCCGACGCCGTGCTGAACGGGGAGACCGGCCTGGTCGTCGACGGCACCCGCCCCGACGAGGTCGCGGCGGCCCTGGTCGGCCTGCTCAAGGATCCGGCCGGGGCGCGTGCGATGGGGGAGCGCGGGCGCGAGTGGGCGGCGCGCGAGTGGAACTGGGACCTCGCCGCCGCCCGCTTCTCCCGCCTCCTGGAGCCGGCGGAGACCCTCTAGCCGTACGACGGCCTTGTCCGCCGTGAAGACGCGTGAAGACGCGTGAAGACGCGTGAAGACGCGTGAAGACGCGTGAAGACGAAGAAGGCGGGGAGGTGCGGAGACCCGCGCGGGCTCCAGGGTGCCTGGAGCCCGCAGAGACCCCCTAGTTGTAGAGGGCTAGTTGTAGAGGGAGTCGACCTGCTTGGCGAAGTCGCGCATCACGATGTTGCGCTTGATCTTCAGGGTCGGGGTGAGGTGCCCGCTCTCCTCGCTGATGTCGATGTCGAGGATTGTGAACTTCTTGATCTGCTCGGCCTTGGAGACGAACCTGTTGGCGCCGTCCACCGCCTTCTGCACCTCGGCGACGATCGCCGGGTCGGAGCTGAGCTCGGTGAGGCCCGCCCCCGCCTTGCCGTTGGCGGCCTTCCACTGCTCCAGGGCCTCGACGTCGAGCGTGACGAGCGCCGCGACGAACGGCCTGTCGTCGCCGACCACCATCGCCTGGCTGATCAGCGGGTGGGCGCGGATGTGGTCCTCCATCGGGGCCGGGGCGACGTTCTTGCCCGCGGCGGTGACGATGATCTCCTTCTTGCGCCCGGTGATGCGGAGGTAGCCGTCCTTGTCGAGCTCGCCGATGTCGCCGGTGTGGAACCAGCCGTCCGCGTCGATCGCCTCGGCGGTGGCCTCGTCGTTGTTCCAGTAGCCCTGGAAGACGTGGCGGCCCTTGACGAGCACCTCGCCGTCCTCGCCGATGCCGATGGTGACGCCGGGGAACGGCTTGCCGACGGTGCCGATCTTGTTGGCCCCGGGCATGTTGACCGAGGACGGCGCGGAGGTCTCGGTGAGGCCCCAGCCCTCCAGGGTCTCGATGCCCACGCCGCGGAAGAAGTGGCCGAGCCGCTCGCCGAGGGCGGAACCGCCGGACACCGCCGTCGTCAGCCTGCCTCCGGTCGCGGCACGGATCTTGCCGTAGACCAGTTTGTCGAACAGGGCGTGCTTGAGCCGGAGGCCCAGTCCGGCGCCGCCCGCCGACTCCGCCCTGCTCCAGGCGACGGCGGTGTCGGCCGCGGCGTGGAAGATCTTCCCCTTGCCCTCGGCGGTCGCCTTCTGCTCGGCGCCGTTGTAGACCTTCTCGAACACGCGGGGCACGCCCAGCAGGAACGTGGGCTTGAAGACCTGCAGGTCGGGGGCGACGTTCTTCATGTTGGGGGTGTGCGCGAGGATTGTGCCGGTCTCGATCAGCACGATCTCGATGATGCGGGCGAAGACGTGCGCGAGCGGCAGGAAGAGCAGCGCCGCCCTGCCGTCCACGACGAACAGGCGCTCCAGCGGCCCTTGCGCGACGTTCCTGGCGGTGAACAGCAGGTTGTCATGTGTCAGGCTGCAGCCCTTGGGCCTGCCGGTGGTGCCCGAGGTGTAGACGATGGTCGCCAGGTCGGCGATCCCGCGCCCGGTCCTGCGCTCGGCGAGCGTGCCGTCGGGGACCTCGGCGCCGAGCGCGGTGAGCTCGTCCAGGGCGCCGCTCTCGATGCGCCAGATGTTCTTGAGGCCCGGCAGACCGGCCGCGTCCTCGCGGATGGTCTCCTCGTGCGACTCCAGCTCGGCGAACACGGCCTTCGCGCCGCTGTCGGAGATGATCCAGGCGACCTGGTCGGCCGAGGAGGACTCGTAGATCGGCACGCCGACCGCCCCGGCGGTCCAGATCGCGTAGTCGATCACGGTCCACTCGTAGCGGGTGCGCGACATCAGGGCCACCCGGTCGCCGGGCTCCACCCCCGCCGCGATCAGGCCCTTGGCCACCCCGGCGACCTGGTCGCGGAACTCCCTGGCGGTGACCGCCGTCCAGTCGTCGCCGACCTTGCGCCGCAGGGCGACGACGTCGGGCTCCTCCTCGGCACGCCGGAACACCGTGTCGGTGAGGTTGGCGGAGGCGGGGACATCCACCAGCACGGGGACGCTGTACTCGCGCACGGGTCACTCCTGGAGACGCACGATCGATGGGCTGCCTGGAAGTTATCGCGATAAGTTACGCATGAGTAAATTCGTCACCCAGGCGTTATGAAGAGGGATTTCAAGGTAGCAACTACCGTCGCGCCGGACCGTCGGCCGCGCCGTGTGTCCCCCTCGCGCTCCCGCCTTGCCAGGTTCATCACATATGGCCGTATTCATTGGTAGTTAGGATGTCCGGCATGCGGGTTCATGTCGTCAGCGATGTGCACGGAAGAGCCGACGCGCTGGCCCGCGCGGGAGACGGCGCCGACGCGCTGATCTGCCTGGGCGACCTGATCCTGTTCGTCGACTACGAGGACCACTCCCAGGGCATCTTCGCCGAGCTCTTCGGGGCCGAGCGGGCGGGGGAGTTCATCGCGCTGCGCACGGCCAAGCGGTTCGACGAGGCCCGGGCGATGTCGTCCGCGCTGTGGGCCTCGCTGGAGGGCGACCCGCGCGACCACATCGAGCGCTCCGTCCGGCGGCAGTACGGCGAGATCTTCGCCGCGATGCCGACTCCCGCGTACCTCACCTACGGCAACGTGGACCTGCCGGTCTACTGGCCCGAGTACGTCCGGGAGGGCCACCACGTGCTCGACGGCGAGACCGTGGAGATCGGCGGTCTTCGCTTCGGCTTCGTCGGGGGCGGCCTGCGCACCCAGTACCGGACGCCGCACGAGATCGACGACGAGGAGTTCGCCCGCAAGGTCGAGGCCGTCGGCGAGGTCGACGTGCTCTGCTGCCACATCCCTCCCGCGATCCCCGAACTGCTCTACGACGTGGTCGCCCGGCGCTTCGAGCGGGGCAGCGAGGCCACCCTGGAGGCGATCAGGCGGACCCAGCCGCGCTACGCCCTCTTCGGCCACGTGCACCAGCCCCTCGCCACCCGCACCCGGGTCGGCAGGACCGAATGTCTCAACGTGGGGCACTTCCGGAACAGAGGCGTCCCCTACGTCCTGGAGTGGTGACCGCGCGGTGGCCGCGCCCGGCCCCGCCGGGCGTACGCGGACGATCGTGAAGCAGTACGGTTGCCCCATGGCTGATCGCACCACCTCCAGCATCAAGATCGGCGCGGACCGGTCGACCATCATGACGGTCATCGCCGACTTCCCCTCGTACCCGGAGTGGGCCGGGCAGGTGAAGGCCGCGCGCGTCCTCTCCACGGGGGAGGACGGCCGGCCGGAAACGGTCCGGTTCGTTCTCGACGCGGGCGTGATCAGCGACGAGTACACCCTCCGCTACACCTGGCACGGCGACGAGTCCGTCGACTGGAGCGTCGCCGAGGCGGGAAAGATGGTCTCCGGGCTCACCGGGAGTTATCGTCTCGCCGACGCGGGCAGCGGCACCGAGGTGACGTACGAGCTCGCCGTCGACCTCAAGGTGCCGATGATCGGCATGATCAAGCGGAAGGCGGAGAAGGTCATCATCGACACCGCCCTGAAGGGGCTGAAGAAGCGCGTCGAGACCCCATGAGGGAGCGGGGCGCGCGGCACGGCGCGGTCGCGGAGCGGAGCCCCGCGCCGTCCCGCGGGGAGGCGGCGTGAGCAGGGTCCTGCTCTTCACCGGAAAGGGCGGCGTCGGCAAGACGACCGCCGCCGCCGCCACGGCCACGCTCGCCGCCCGGTCCGGGCTGAAGACCCTGGTGGTCTCCACCGACACCGCCCACTCGCTGGCCGACGCCCTCGGAGTGCGGGCCGGCGGGGAGCCCACGGAGATCGCGCCCGGCCTCTCCCTCCACCAGGTCGACACCCAGAGGGCGCTGGAACGCCAGTGGGGCGAGCTGCGCGACTACGCCAGGGGCGTCTTCGCCGAGCTCGGCCTCGACGAGGTGACCGCCGAGGAGATCACGGTGCTGCCCGGCGCCGAGGAGGTCATCGCGCTGCTGGAGCTGCGCGAGCAGGCGCGCACCGGGCTGTGGGACGTCATCGTCATCGACTGCGCCCCGACCGCCGAGACGCTCCGGCTGCTCGCCCTGCCCGAGGCCCTCGACTGGCACGTGAACCGGCTGCTGCCCATCGGCAGGCGGCTGCTGAGCACCATCTCCCCGCTGGTCCGCCGCCTGGCGCAGGTCAGCATGCCGGAGGACCACGTGATCGGCGCGGGCGAGCGGCTCCACCGGGGCCTGATGGAGGTGCGCGAGCTGCTCACCGGACCCGGGGCGAGCGTCCGGCTGGTGCTCACCCCCGAGGCCGTCGTGCTCGCCGAGGCCCGGCGCACGCTCACCTCCCTCAGCCTGTACGGCTACCGGGTGGACGCGGTGATCGCCAACCGTGTCTTCCCCTCCGGGGGCGCCGACCCGTGGCGGCGGAAATGGGTGCGGGCCCAGGCCCGGCACCTGGCCGAGGTCGAGGAGTCCTTCGCGCCGCTGCCCGTGCACACCGTGCCGTACCTCGAGGCCGAGCCCGTCGGCCTCGACGCCCTCGCCGCCGTCGCCGAGGCCATGTACGGAGAGGGCGACCCCTTCGCCCCGCCCTCCGTCGACCCGCCGCTGCGGATCACCGCCGAGGGCGAGCTGATCCTGGCCCTGCCGCTCGCGGACAAGGACGAGGTGGATCTGGCGCGCAAGGGCGACGAGCTGATCGTCAACGCCGGTTCCTACCGCCGGGTCCTGGCCCTGCCCGCCGCGCTGGCCCGCAGGTCGGTGCGGGACGCCGCGCTCCGAGACGGGTTTCTCCGGGTACGGTTCGAATCGGGAGGGCCTGATGACCGATAACACGAACGACGCAGAGAAGACCCCGAAGCCGCGCGCGCCGAGGAAGCCACGGAAGGCCGCCGGCGCCGCGACGCCGCCGGCCGAGGCCGGAGGCACCGAGAGCACCGGGAGCACGGAGAACACCGGGATCGCCGGAAGCACCGAGGGTCCAGAGGGCACCGAGGGCGCCGGCAAGGCCCAGAAGGGCCGGCGCGCGGGAAAGACGACCCAGAAGGGGCGGAGCGCGGACCCGGCCGGGAGGTCCCCGAAGGGCGGGCGCACCGGATCGTCCGAGTCCGTCGAGTCCGTCGAGTCCGTCGAGTCCGTCGTGCGGGTCGAGCGGGTCGAGTCCGTCGAGCGGCCGGAGAACGCGGGGAAGCCCGCGCGGGGCGAGCGCGTCGAGAAGGTCGCGCGCCTGGAGGTGATCGAGGTGGAGGCCGTGGCCGAGGCCGCGCCTTCCGGGCGGGACCCGGACCCCGAGCAGGTCCCGGGCTCCGAGCAGGCGGCGCGTACCGAGCGGACCTCGGGTTCGGCGCAGGCCGATCGCGACGCGCGCGCCGAGTGGTTCGAGGAGCGCGCCAGGCGGGCCAGGCAGGAGGAACGGGCCGGATGGACCCCGTGGGCCCGGCCCGGCGACCGCGCCGGGTCCGTGGAGCGCGAGAAGGACGGCGCGGCCGGGAAGCAGGAACGGGCACGGGACGAGCGGGCGCGTGACGAGCGGTCCCAGGGCGGCAAGGACCCGCTGGGCACCGCCGCCGAGGAGGCGTTCAAGCTCTTCGACACGCTGCAGCAGAAAGCGACCAGGGAACTGCGCAAGAACCTGATCAAGGGCACGATGACCGGGGTCGGCGGCGCGTTCTCCGGTGGTGGCCGCAGAAGAGAGCGGGACGTGTGGGAGGAGGCGGTCTCGGAGCATGAGGAGTACATCTGCCGGGCCTGCCCCGTCTGCCGCGCGATGGCCGCGCAGCGCGAGTCGGGCGGTGGCGGTGCCGTCACCGACCACCTCCTGCAGGCGGGCACCGAGCTGTTCGCCGCCTTCAAGTCGGCCGTCGACGGACTCGGCAAGCCCGCTCCCGCGCAGCGGGAACGGGAGCGCGAGCGAGGAGACACCCCCGTGGAGCACATCGACCTGGGGTGAGCCCAGGGGGAGAGGATGAATGGACAATGGCGCTGACCATCGGTGTGGACATTGGCGGTACGAAGGTCGCGGCGGGAGTCGTGGACGAGGACGGCCAGATCGTCGAGCATCTCTTGCGGCCCACCCCGGCGGAGAATCCGGACCAGGTCGCCCACACGATCGGTGACGCGATCCTGGAGCTCTCCAAGGGCCGGGAGATCGAGGCCGTCGGTCTCGGCGCGGCCGGGTTCGTCGACGAGACCAGGTCCATTGTCCGGTTCGCCCCCAACCTCGCCTGGCGCGAGGAGCCCCTGCAGAAGAAGGTCTCCGACATGGTCGGCCTTCCCGTCGTGGTGGAGAACGACGCCAACGCGATGGCGTGGGGCGAGGCCAGGTTCGGTGCCGGTCGTGGCGAGACCCACCTGGTGTGCGTGACCGTCGGCACCGGCATCGGTGGCGGCATCGTGTTCGACGGCTCCCTCTACCGGGGGCGCTGGGGCATGGGCGCCGAACTCGGCCACATGCAGGCGGTCCCCGGCGGACGTCTGTGCGGGTGCGGCAACCTCGGCTGCTGGGAGCAGTACGCCAGCGGGAACGCCCTGGTCAGCGAGGCCAGGAGGATCGCCGAGGCCGAGCCGGACCAGGCCGTCAAACTCCTGGAGATCGCCGGAGGAACGCCCGACCAGATCGAAGGCCAGGAGATCACCGAGGCCGCCCGGCAGGGCGACCCGGCCGCGCTGGCCGCGTTCTCCTCGATGGCCCGCTGGATCGGCCAGGGCCTGGCAGACCTCGCCGCCGTCCTCGACCCGGGCTGCTTCGTCCTCGGCGGCGGTGTCTCGCGTGCCGCCGACCTGTGGATCGACGAGACCCGTGAGTTCTACAACACCCATCTGAGCGGCCGGGGGCACCGGCCGCTGGCCGACATCCGCTGCGCCGAGCTCGGCGCGGCGGCGGGTCTGGTGGGCGCCGCGGACCTCGCCCGCAGGCGCTGACCGCCTCAGGCGCGTACTGCCGCCCGCACACCGGCGGGGCGGGTGGCCGGCGCGTCCGGCGGTGAGCGTGCCGACGGCGGCGGGTGGCCGGCGCGTCCGGCGGTGAGCATGCCGATCGGGGCGGGCGGCTGGTACGCCCGGCGGCGCGCGGCTATCCTCGCGGCACGCGTCGCGAAGTGAGGTGGCCGTGGTGCTCAGGATCGCCAGCTACAACGTGCGCTCGATGAAGGACGACGTCCCGGCGCTGGGGCGGGTGGTCGCCGCGCTCCGCGCCGACGTGCTCTGCGTGCAGGAGGCGCCCCGGTTCCTGTGCTGGCGCCGCAGGCGAAGGCGGCTGGCCGCCTTCGGCGGGCTGGCCGTGGCCGCGGGCCGCCGCAGGGGCGGGGTCGCCGTGCTGACCGGTCCCGGGGTGCGGCTGCTGCACGGGGAGGGCCGGCTCCTGGAGTCCTTCTTCCCCCTGGAGCGGCGCGCCATCGCGATCGCCGTGGTGGAGGCGGGCGGACGGCGGGTCGCCGTCGGGTCCATCCATCTGGACCTCGACGAGACCGCCCGCCGCCGCCACGCGGACGAGGCGGTGAGGCTCCTGCGGGAGGTGGCCGACCGGTTCGGCGCGCTGCCGGTGCTGGCGGGAGACATCAACGAGCAGTCCGGCCAGCCGAGCTGGCGGCACCTCGCCGAACGGCTGACCGACTGCTATCCGGTCTCGCCGCGCGGCGACGGCTTCACCTTCCCCGCCAGGGGCCCGCACAAGCGGATCGACGCGATCTTCGCGGTCGAGGGTTTCTCCGTGGTCTCCTGCGGCGGGGTCGACGCCGACCCCGCCGATCTGGTGGCCGCCACCGACCACCTGCCGGTGGTCGCCGAGCTGGACCACCCGCGCCCCGAAGGCGAGGTGCCCCCGGACCTCGTCGCGGACGCCGGTCCCGGTACGGACCCGGTGAGATTCCCCGGTACCGACACCGGCGACCACGCGGGCGCCGCGCGAGGGGGACCCGCTCCGGGCCTGCCGGGGGAGGCGGGAGAGCCCTTTCCGGGGGAGGCGGGAGAGCTGGGGGAGCCGGGAGGACCGGCGTCCCGATGACCAAGGACAGGCCGTCTTTCCAGATGGCACCGGTCAAGTGGGGAGACCGGCACACGGGGAGCGCGCGAGCCCCGTACCATTTGAAACATGACCCGTCGCCTTCCGCGGCGTGCGCTGGTTCTCTGCGCGGGAGGCCTGCTCCTGCTGTCTCCGCAAACGTTCCCAGCCCACGCCGATCCCGTCAGCCCGCCCGCGGCCGAGGCATGGCAGGCTCCGGTAAGCGCGGGCCTGAGCAGTGACGGATCGCTGTCCGACGTGGCGGGGGTCTCGGCCACGAGCGTGTGGGCGGTCGGCCAGCAGAGCGTCTGGGACGTCTGGCAGAGCCGCGGCGCGATCACCCACTGGGACGGTTCCTCCTGGAACGAGGTCGGCATCCGCAACGACCCGACCGGTGCCGGGCCCCTGCGTTCCGTCGCCGCGGCCTCGGCGACCGAGCTGTGGGCCGTCGGCGAGGGGCACGACGGCCTCCCCTATCTGGCGAAGGGGGACGGGGCGTCCTTCGACAGGGTCATCGTCGACAAGCTGCACTCGGGCGACTGGCTGGGCGGGGTGGCGGCCGTTCCCGGCCGGGTGGTCGCGGTCGGCCGCCGCGACAAGCTGCCCATGGTCGTCACCGGCACCGGCTCGAAGTGGAAGCTCACCCACCTTCCCGGCCGGGGCACGCTGTACGGGGTGGCGCTGTCGGGCAAGAACGACGGGTGGGCGGTGGGCGACACCGGTGGCAAGCCGTTGATCATGAAGCAGTCCGGCGGGCGCTGGAAGACCTATAAGACCCCCGAGATCGCCGGCGGCTATCTGCGTGACGTCCACCTCGACGGGCCCAAGCGGGCCCTCGCCGTCGGCGGCGTCTACCGGGAGGCCGGCGGGATCGTCCCGCTGGTCCTGTCGTGGAACGGCAAGAAGTGGTCCCGGGTGTCCCTCCCCGCCGGTGACGTCCGCCTGTACGGGGTGACGGGTGACCGCAAGGGTCACTTCTGGATCTCCGGGGTCGACCTGGAGCGGCCCGGCGAGGCGTTCCTGCTCCGCTACGACGGGCGCACGGTCAAGGCGCTGCGCGGTCCGGAGACCGCCGCCCCCCGGACGGTGCGGCTCCAGTCGGTGGCCTACCTGCCGGGCACCGGCACCGTGTGGACCGTCGGCCACGTGGTCGACGCCTCCGGCAAGTACACCGACGTGATCGAGCGCTTCGGCACCTCGGAGCGCGCCAAGCCGTAGCCGGGCGACCGGCGCTCGTGGACGACCCGCTCGGGCGAGCGCGGTCGATGGCCTGTTTCACCGGCTTCCACCGGCCGCGACCCTGTTCCGCCGGCCCACCGGCCGTGACCGGACGACCCGCTCGGACGAGCGTGGCCGATGACCCGCCCGGGTGGGGTGACCGTGACCGGACGCCTCGCTCAGATGACGGCGCCGTCGTCCCAGCCGGAGTCGTTGGGCGGGCCGTCGCCCATGCGGACCACCAGCGCCACGAAACCGCCGATGAACGCGGCGACCGCGGTGAAGAGCATCCACCCCTGCAGGTTCCAGTTGAGCGCGGCGCTCAGCAGCAGGTAGGCGGGGCCGCCGAACAGCGCCAGCCATGCGATCTTGGTGGTGGCGTCGGTCTTGGGCAGCGGGGGTGGGGGCGGGGGAACGTAGTGCCCCTCTTCGTCCTCGCCGCCGGACTGTTCCGTACCGGATTCGGTGTCGTCCGCGGGGTCGTCCTCCCGCAGGAGGTCCTCCTCGTCCGACTGTTTGATCACCCGTCGCGGAGGCTCGGCCGGAAGGTTCTCGCTGTCCGGCCACGGCTGATTCGCCGAGTCACGCTCGGCGGTGTCGTTGAAGGACGCGACGATCTGACGCCAGACCTCGTCCTCATCGCTTTGAGGTGTCACCTAGCTGGGCCCGTTGTTCATCGGCCGATCACTTTCTCCCGGAGACCGCGCATCCCCCGCTCGCGATCAGTCTCTCTGCAAGGGTACAGACGCGTTCGCGGTGATGAACTCCAGGCTCCCCGCAAAGATCCGATCAGCGTCGTTGTCAAGCGTCGCGACGTGATAGCTGTCGGCGAGTTCCACCACATTCAGATTCCCCCCGGTCAGCCTCTCACGCAGAATACGCACACTCCCCGGTTTCACAACATGATCCTGCGGACTATGGAAAACCAGGACGGGCTGGGTGATCTTACCCAGCTCCGATCGGGTCAACGACCACAGCCGCAGGAGGGTGGCCGCGGCCTTGACCGGCGTACGCGTGTAGCCGAGTTCGGCCGCTCCCTCCTTCTTGATGTCCCCGGCGATGCCGGGCACCGACGCGACCACGAACTTGAGCAGGGGCGCCAGCCTGAGCAGCGGCGCGTCGTTGACGATCGACGGGTTGACGACCACCAGTCCCTTGATCCCGTCACCGTGCACCTCGGCCAGCCGCAGCGCCATGCACCCGCCGAGCGACAGGCCCATGACGAAGACCTCGGCGCAGCTGCCGCGCAGGTCCGCCAGGGCCTTGTCCAGCTCGGCGTACCAGTCCTCCCAGCGGGTGCGCGCCATCTCCCGCCAGGTGGTGCCGTGACCGGGCAGCCTCGGCAGCGCCACCGTCATGCCCGCCGCCGCCAGGTATTCACCCCAGGGGCGCAACGACTGCGGCGATCCGGTGAATCCGTGGCAGAGCAGGACGCCGATCTGTCCCCCCGCATGGTGGTACGCCTCCGCACCGGGCATGACTGGCATCGCGGCTCCTAGTAAGGTTCGCCCGATCGTCGCACGACTGGGACGTGTTTTGCGAGAGGTCGATTTGGGTGGTTCGGTGGGGTAGGTGACCGGGATCGGAAGTGGGAGGATAACTCCAGGTCCACGCCTGTCAACCGAAGGAGCATCGAGTGTTCTACTGGGTGGTGAAGGCCATCCTCTCGCCCTTCCTCCATCTGATTTTCCGTCCCTGGGTGGAGGGCGTGGGGAACGTGCCGAAGGAAGGGCCGGTGATCCTGGCCGGAAACCACCTGTCGTTCGCCGATCACTTCTTCGGCGCGCTGTTCCTGCGGCGCAAGGTGATCTCCCTCGGCAAGTCCGACTACTTCACCGGCCGCGGTCTCAAGGGAATGATGAGCAAGGCCTTCTTCAGCGGTGTCGGCACCGTCCCCATCGACCGCTCCGGAGGCAAGGCCAGCGAGGCGGCCCTGCGCACCGGCAGGCGCATCCTCGACGAGGGGCACGTGCTCGCCATTTACCCGGAGGGGACCCGCTCCCACGACGGCCGCCTCTACAAGGGCAAGACCGGTGTGGCCCGCCTGGCGCTGGAGTCGCGCGTGCCGGTCATCCCGTGGGCGATGGTCAACACCTTCGAGATGATGCCCCCGGGCAGCGTCCTTCCCAAGCTGGGCATCCGCCCGGGGGTGAAGTTCGGCAAGCCGCTCGACTTCACCCGCTACTACGGGATGGAGGAGGACCGCCTCGTCCTGCGCGCCGTCACCGACGAGATCATGTACGCGCTGATGGAGCTCTCGGGTCAGGAGTACGTCGACAAGTACGCCGCGAGCGCCAAGGTCGAGGCCGCCCGCGCCGCCAAGGAGGCGAAGGAGGCGGCCAGGCAGGCCGCCAAGGAGGCGCGCAGGCGTCCTTCCCCGGGTGGCGACGGGTCCACCGGGTCAGGCGGGACCACCGGGTGAGGCGTGCTCAGGGAGCCGACTCTCGGATGGCCGGCGGGCTCAGAGGGTCGACTCGCGGACGACCAGCTCGGGCTGGAACATGATCTGCTGATGGGCGTGCGACTCGGGATTGTCGCACTCGTCCAGCAGTAGCTCGGTGGCGACCCGGCCGAGCCGGTGAGTCGGCTGCCGGACGGAGCTGAGCGAGACCGTCGACGCCGAGGCGAAGTCGATGTCGTCGTAGCCGATGAGGGAGACGTCCCGGGGGACCCGCACGCCCGCCTGGAGGAGCCCGCGCAGCATGCCCAGGGCGAGCAGGTCGTTCGCGCAGAACACGGCGTCGGGCAGTCGCCCCTCGGCGATCATCTTCTCCGCCGCCTGCTGCCCCGACCTGGCGTTCATCGCGCTCATCGCGATCTCCTCCAGCGTCTCCCCGGGGTCGCGGCCCGCCGCGGCCAGCGCCCGCTCCGCGCCGATCAGGCGGTCGGCGCACTGGCGGATGGTGAGAGGGCCGGTGACGTAGGCGATCCGCTCGGCGCCGGTGGACAGCAGGTGGGAGACCGCCAGCGAGCCGCCGGTGATGTCGTTGACCGCGACCGAGCACTGGTCGGCGCGTTCGGCGGGGTGGTCCACCAGCACCACGCTGATGCCGCGTTCCTTGAGCTGGTCGAGCTTGGCCAGGTTCGCCCCGGCGGGAGTGATGAGCACCCCGCGGACCCGCTGCTCAGCGAAGACGAGCAGGTTGCGCTCCTCCTTGAGCCGGTCGCCCGAGGAGTTGCCCAGGATCACCGCGTACCCGCGCTCGCTGGCCACCTCCTCGACCCCCGCCGCCACGTCGGTGAAGAAGGGGTTGCCTATGTCGATCACCGACAGGCCGACGGTGCGGCTGTGCCCGGCCCGCAGGCTGGAGGCGGAGCCGTGCCGGACGAACCCGAGGTCGCGGATGGCCTCCTCGACCCGGGTGCGGGTGGCCTCGGCGACCTTCTCCGGGCGGTTGAGCACGTTGGAGACCGTGCCGGGGGAGACCCCGGCCCGTGTCGCGACTTCCTTTATGCTCACCGAACTCATGTGTATTGATTAAAACGTAACAACCGGTGGTCCGCCAGTCGGTGCCGGTACTTTCGGCCCGCCTGACGGTTTCCGGCCCGCGATCCGGGGTGCGGGCGTTGACAGTGTCATGCGTGTCACATAGCTTTTTCACCGTCGTTAAAACGTTTTTAAGAAGATCTCACCTCGCCGCGCCCCCGGGTCTCCCACGAAGGCCCCGCCGGGTGCCCGCGGGAGGTGACAGGTGAACGAGTGAGCGGAGAGGTGTCATGACGTCGCCGGTTGAGGAACTGCTGCAGCGGTCGCACGCGCTGGGGGCCGATCCGCGGAACACGAACTTCGCGGGGGGCAACACCTCGGCCAAGGGGACGGCGGCCGATCCCGTGACCGGGACCCCGGCCGAGGTGATGTGGGTCAAGGGGTCCGGGGGAGACCTGGGCACCCTGGCCGAGCGCGGTCTGGCGGTGCTGCGGCTGGACCGGTTGCGGGCGCTGGCGGGGGTGTACCCCGGGGTCGAGCGCGAGGACGAGATGGTCGCGGCGTTCGACTTCTGCGCCTTCGGCACGGGTGGCGCCGCGCCCTCGATCGACACCGCGATGCACGGCCTGGTGGACGCGGCACACGTGGACCACCTGCACCCCGACGCGGGGATCGCGATCGCCACCGCCGCCGACGGGGAGGCGCTGACGGTGCGGATCTTCGGGGACCGGGTGGTGTGGGTGCCCTGGCGGCGGCCCGGCTTCCAGCTGGGACTGGACATCGCGGCGATCAGGAAGGACAACCCCCTGGCGATCGGGTGCATTCTGGGCGGGCACGGCATCACCGCCTGGGGCGACACCTCGGCCGCCTGCGAGGCCAACTCGCTGGAGATCATCCGCACCGCGGAGGCGTACATCGCCGAGCACGGCGGGGCGGAGCCGTTCGGGCCGGTGCTCGCCGGGTACGAGCCGCTGGACGAGGAGGCGCGGGCCGCGCGGGCGGCGGCGCTGTTCCCCGTGGTGCGCGGGCTCGCCTCCACCGACGCCCCGCAGGTCGGCCACTACACCGCCACCGGCGAGGTGCTGGACTTCCTGTCGCGCGAGCGCCACCCCGAACTGGCCGCGCTGGGCACCTCGTGCCCCGACCACTTCCTGCGGACCAAGGTGGCCCCGCTGGTGGTGGACCTGCCCGCCGGCGCGCCGATCGACGACGTGATCGCCCGGCTGCGGGAACTGCACGCCGCCTACCGCGAGGAGTACGCGGCCTACTACCGGCGGCACGCCGTGGAGGGCTCGCCCGCGATGCGGGGAGCGGACCCGGCGATCGTCCTGGTGCCGGGGGTGGGCATGTTCTCCTTCGGCAAGGACAAGCAGACCGCGCGGGTGGCCGGGGAGTTCTACGTCAACGCGATCAACGTGATGCGCGGCGCCGAGGCGCTCTCCTCGTACGCGCCGATCGAGGAGAGCGAGAAGTTCCGGATCGAGTACTGGGAGCTGGAGGAGGCCAAGCTGCGCCGGATGCCGCCCGCCCGCCCGCTGGCGACGCGGGTGGCCGTGGTGACCGGCGGCGGCTCGGGCATCGGGGCGGCGACCGCGCGCCGGCTCGCCGCCGAGGGGGCGTGCGTGGTGGTGGCCGACCGCGACCTCGGCGCCGCGCGCAAGGTGGCCGCCGAGCTGGGCGCGAAGGCGTACCGGCCCGAGGACGTCGCGGTCGCGGTGGAGGTGGACGTCACCGACGAGGCACAGGTGGTCGCCGCGCTCCGGGCGGCGGTGCTGGCGTTCGGCGGGGTGGACCTGATCGTCAACAACGCGGGCCTGTCGCTGTCGCGCTCGCTGCTGGAGACCACGACGGCCGACTGGGACCTGCAGCACGGCGTGATGGCCCGCGGGTCGTTCCTGGTCTCGCGGGAGAGCGCCCGGGTGATGATCGCCCAGGGAATGGGCGGGGAGATCGTGTACATCTCCTCCAAGAACGCGGTGTTCGCCGGACCGAACAACGTGGCCTACGGGGCGGCCAAGGCCGACCAGGCGCACCAGGTGCGGCTGCTGGCGGCCGAGCTCGGCGGGTACGGGATCCGGGTCAACGGGGTCAACCCCGACGGGGTGGTGCGCGGGTCCGGCATCTTCGCCTCGGGGTGGGGGGCCAACCGGGCGGCGGTGTACGGGGTGGAGGAGGAGAAGCTGGGCGAGTACTACGCGCAGCGCACCCTGCTCAAGCGCGAGGTGCTGCCCGAGCACGTCGCGGGGGCGGTCTTCCAGCTGACCCAGCTCACCCAGACCACCGGGCTGCACATCCCGGTCGACGCGGGTGTCGCGGCGGCCTTCCTGCGCTGACCTCCGGTCGCCGGTCCCCGGTTGTCCTCGTCCGGCTCCCGTCCCGCGAGGCGGGGGCCGGGGACGTTCCCGCCTCCTGATTTCCTGTTTCCTGTTTCCCGCTTCCTGAGAGGGGCTCGCATGCAGTCGGCACCGGGGACCGGAGGGTTCGCGCAGGCCGGACATCTCGCGCGGTCCGAACAGCCCGCGCGGTCCGTGCGGTCCGTGCCTGCTGGGCCGGCCGGGCGGACCGGGCGGTACGCCGCGGTCGACCTCGGCGCGTCGAGCGGCCGGGTGGTCGTCGCCGAGATCGGGCCGGACACCCTGGAACTGCGCGAGGTGCACCGTTTCGCGAACGTGCCCGTCCGGGCCGGCGGGACGCTGTACTGGGACATCCTGCGGATCCACCGGGGGGTGCTGGACGGCCTGCGCGCGGCGGGCCTCGTCGACGGCATCGGGATCGACTCCTGGGCCGTCGACTACGGGCTCCTGGACGAGGACGGCGCGCTGCTCGGCAATCCCGTCCACTACCGTGACGCCCGCACCGAGAAGACGGCCAGCCGGGTCCCCTTCGAGGAGCTGTACGCCCGCACCGGCATCGCCCGCCAGCCGTTCAACACCATCCACCAGCTCGCCGCCGAGACCCGGCTGGCCTCTGCCTCGACGTTGCTGCTCATTCCCGACCTGATCGCGTACTGGCTGACCGGGGAGGTCGGCGCGGAGCTGACCAACGCCTCCACCACCCAGCTGCTCGACGCCAGGACGCGCCGGTGGGACACCGTGCTGACGGCCGGTCTCGGCCCCGCGGCCAGGGTCCTGCCGCCGATCCGGCGTCCCGGCGAGGTGATCGGCCCGCTGGCGCCGGAGGTCGCGGGCGAGCTCGGGCTCTCCCCGGACACCCGGGTCATCGCGGTCGGCTCCCACGACACCGCCTCCGCGGTGGCGGCGGTCCCCGCGGAGAGCGAGCGGTTCGCCTACATCTCCTGCGGCACCTGGTCGCTGGTCGGCGTCGAGCTGGACCAGCCCATGATCAGCGAGGAGGGGCGGCGGGCCAACTTCACCAACGAGGCGGGCATCGACGGCACCGTGCGCTACCTGCGTAACGTCACCGGGTTGTGGCTGCTGCAGGAGTGCATCCGCACCTGGGAGGCGCAGGCCGCCCCGGCGGAGACCCCGCCCGGCGCGGAGCCGTCCACCGGGTCGTTCACCGGGTCGCCCGAAGAGCCGGCCGGCGGGGCTTCGGCCGACGCCGGGGCCTCGCCCGCCGGGGCGCCGGGAGGGCGGGTCGACCTGGAGGAGCTGCTCCAGCAGGCCGCCGGGGAGGAGCCGTTCCGGTCGGTCGTGGACGCCGACGACCCGATCTTCCATCCGCCCGGCGACATGCCCGGACGCATCGCCGACTTCTGCCGCCGTACCGGCAGGCCCGTGCCGGAGACCCGCGCCCAGACCGTCCGCTGCGTGATCGACTCCCTGGCGCTGGCCCACCGGGCGGCGATCGAGGACGCCCGGCGGCTCACCGGGCAGGCGGTGGACACGATCCACATCGTCGGGGGAGGCTCCCGCAACGCGCTGCTCTGCCGGCTCACCGCCGACGCCTGTGGCCTCCCCGTGGTCGCGGGACCCGTCGAGGCCACCTCGATCGGCAACGTCCTGGTCCAGGCCAGAGCCGACGGGGTCGTCTCCGGCACCCTCGCCGACCTGCGCGCCCTGGTCCGGCGCACCCAGCACCTGGAGCGCTACGAGCCGCGCCCCGATGCCGGGATCCCGCCGGCGGAGACGCTCGACCGGCCTGTTCCCGCCGAAGGGTGAGTGTCGACCGGCCTGTTCCCGCCGAAGGGCCGGCGGAGGGCCCGCCGGACCCCCGTAGGCGTGCGGCCGGGGATCCTGGGCGTGGGCGTGGATGCGGATGCGGGACGCTCGGAAGGCGCGGCGGCCGGTCAGGGCCTCACGGGGTGCCCGGCCCCATGAGGTGGGTGCGGATCTGGCGGATGTGCTCCGGAGTGGTACGGCAGCAGCCGCCGACGAAGGCGGAACCCGCGGCGGTCCACCCGGCCGCGGCCTCTCCGAACTCCACCGGGTCGGCCAGCCCGAGCCAGCGCCGGTTCGCGGAGTCCCAGACCTCGCCGGAGTTGGGGTACACCATGGTGGGCTTGCCCTTGATCTGTGAGATCAGGCTGAGCACGTGGCGCGGTGCCGTGCAGTTGACGCCGATCGCGATCACCTGAGGGTTCCCGGTGAACAACCCGGCGGCCATCTTGAGCGGGGTGCCGTCGTTGATGTGCTCGCCGTCGCGGCAGGAGAAGCTCACCCACGCCCGCATCTCCGGCGTCTCGGCGAGCAGCCGCCTCAGCGCCCTGGCCTCGGTGTAGGACGGGATGGTCTCGCAGGCCATCAGGTCGGCCTCGCTGTCGGCCAGGATGTGCCAGCGGTCGCGGTGCCAGTCGGTCAGGCCGTCCTCGTCGAGGTCGTAGTCGCCGGTGTACTCGGCGCCGTTGGACAGGTAGGCGCCGTACGGGCCGACGCTGGCGGCCACGGTGCCCGAACCGTGGGCGTCCCTGGCCTGGGCGGCCAGGTGCACGGAGAGCAGGATGAGGTCCTCGGCCTCGGCGGCGCTCAGGCCGCGACGTACGAACGCGGGGATGCTCGCCTGGTAACTCGCCGTTATCGCCACCTCGGCGCCCGCGGCGAAGTAGTCGAGATGCGCCTGCCGGATCACGGAGGGGTTCTCCAGCAGGAGTTTCGCCGACCAGAGGTCGTCTCGCAGGTCCGCGCCCAGCTCCTCCAAATGGGTGGCCAGGCCGCCGTCCAGAATCACCATCCCGCTACTTTATGTGGCGCGGCCCGAGTTGGAACCCCGCTCTTCCTGCCCTTGGTCCCGCTCTGTCCCATATCGGCCTCGCGGCATCTCCACCGCGCACGGTGATCCGCCGGTGATCCGCACCCGCGGGGGCCGGCTCCGGTGAGGGCACCGCGCCGATGACCGCGCCTCGTTTCCGTGGAACGGGGAACTTCCGTGGAACGGGGAAACGGCTACGCGTCGTCTCCCGCTGTCGTCCGAACCGGCTCGCCGCCGAGTAGATGTCTGTGAGACTTCAGGACGGAGATCGTGAATGGACGACGGGTTCGACGCTTACGTGGCGACGCGTTACGAGCGGCTTCGACATACGGCGTACCTGCTGACGGGCAACAGGGCGACCGCCGAGGATCTCGTGCAGACGGCGCTGGCCAAGGCGTGGGTGGCGTGGCGGCGGATCGAGGGCGACCCCGACCCGTACGTGCACCGGATCATCGTCAACACCCACGCCTCCTGGTGGCGCAGGAAGTGGCGCGACGAGGTGCCCGCCGAGCACCTTCCCGAGCGCGCCGACCCCCGGGACTTCACCGCCGAGGTCGGCAGCCGCCAGGTGCTCAGGGAGGCGATCGGCGGCCTGTCGAGGCGGCAGCGCGCGGTCATCGTCCTGCACTACTTCGAGGAGCTCACCCTCCCGCAGTGCGCCGACGTGCTCGGCTGCTCGCTCGGCACGGTGAAGACCCAGCTCGGCCGGGCGCTGAAACGCCTTCGCGTTCATTCGGAGATGCAGACGACGGGAGCGAAGCGATGATCCACACCGAGGACGAGTTGCGCGCGGCACTGGCCGAGGACGTCTGCGACACCCCCCCGGACGTGCGGGAGATCGTACGGCGTGGCCGTCGCATCAGGCGGCGCAGGGCCGTGGCGGGTGTGGCGCTCGCGGGAGCGGCCGCGGTCGCCGTGGCCCTCGTGGGTCAGGGGTTCTGGAGGAGCGCGCAACCGGTGGAGGAGCCGCCGACGGCGGCGAGGATCTCACCGCCGCCTCCCGCCCTGCCCCCTGAGGACCTCCTGGACGCCCCTCTGATCACGTCGTACGGTTTCACGACCATGCCCGGCAGCACGACGGTCACCTTCCAGCCGTTGAGCGCCTTCACCACGTACCTGGTCGTATGCGCCGATCCGAAGGCGGTGGTGGTGATCCGGAAGCACAACGGAGGCGGTACGGCCGGCACGTGTGGCAAGGATGGCTTCTACAACTACAACCATGACCGCACCGTCTCGCTGGAGCGGCCCCAGCGTCTCAAGATCTGGGTCCTGCCCGGTGACGCGTTGATCGATCCTCCCGGCCCCCACCCGAACCCGTACGAGGGCTGCAAGGTGGTCAGGAAGGAAGTGGGTCTGTGTGACGGCAAGTACATGGTGTCGGCGTTGCTCAGGCCCGGAGTCGTCGAACGGGTGTCCGCCGGAATCGAGCGGCGACCGGGGCGGTGGGCGGTCGGCGTCTACGATCAAGCGGACAGGACCGCACCGCCGGGGCCGACTCCGACGAGGACCGTCACCGTCGAACCGGACGATCGGGCGGGGGCGGCGACACGGCCGGGGCCGACTCCGACGAGGACCGTCACCGTCGGACCATGAGGCGGGCGGGCCCCTCCGCCGACGGGCCCGGAAATCGGCCCGGAGCACGCTCTTCGCGGGTGTTCGTGCCCGGAGATGGTCTCGTGACCGTTCGAACGGTCACGAGACCATCCCCCGCTCCTCAGGTCGGCACGGCGTCCCGTGGTGCTTTCCGGGGCGGGAGCGGCGAGGTCACCGCTTCCAGAACGGGCGTCGCCTGGCGGGACCCGCCAGGGACTCCAGGACCTCCACGGCCCGCCGCCACAGGGTGTCCACGTCCCCACCTGCCTGCAGCTCGCCGGCCAGGGCGGCCAGCTCCGCGTGGCCGCCGAGGTAGACGGCCAGGGCCGCGAGGCGGCTGCCCAGGTCCTCCAGCAGGCGCAGCCGCTCGGCGGCGGGCAGGGAGGCCGCGGCGCGCAGCCGCTCCAGCTCCTCGGCGAGCTGCTCCCTCGGCGGCTCCTGCGGGCCGCCCCGGGATCCGCCCCGCATCGGAGGAGCCCCCGCCGGTGCGGGACGCAGCATCCGGGCGCGGTCGTCGAAGCCTCCGGCCGCCGCGTCCTGCGGCAGGCCGCCGACGGCGGGGCTCGCCGCGAACTTCGGCATGGAGCCGGGACGGGCCATCCCCGGAGGCGCCCCGGGGGCCGGCGGCGGGCTCGGGGCCGGGGCCGCGCTCTCGAAGGCCATCGAGGTCATCATCATCGGCGCGGCGGTGACCGGGCTCCCCCAGCCGCTGGGCAGCTCCACCGGCTGGATCACCCGGTGCCCCGGGCCGCCCTCGGCGACCACCTGCGTGTCGACCGCGACGAAGGCGGTGAACCGGCAGAGCACCCCGTACCTGAGCGAGGTCTCGACGATCTCGGCCTCCAGGGACCGGTCACCGGCCGCGTAGCGGTCCTCCAGGGCCCGCAGCCGCGCCCGCGCCCAGATCGCCCGTACGGCCGGATTGTCCACCGTCGACGCGCCGACCCTCCGCTCCCACGGCGAGCCGTCGGCGCCCAGGCCCCGCACGGTCAGCGCCCCGGCGGCCGTGCCGCGGTAGCGGCCCAGCACGGTGAGCGGGACGCCCGAGTAGATCGAGCCGACGTGGCTCACCGTCCCGGTGACCAGGTCGAGCCCGTCGGCCTTGAGGGACAGGTCGGTGACCAGGGGGGCGCCGATCCGGCGGTGGATGTGCTCCATCGCCTCGTCCAGCCGGTCCTCGGACTCGACCAGCTCGCACCTGCCCCCGCCGAGCCCGGCCAGCCTGCCCAGGAAACCGGCGTTGACCGCCCTGTCGATGCCGACCGTGTGCACCCGCACCCCGGCGAGCGCGGCGCCGAGCCGCTCCAGGATCTGGTCCTCGTTGCCGACCTGCCCGTCGGTGACGAGCACCAGCACCCGGTCCCCGGCGGAGTCGGCGAGCAGCGCGGCGGCCCGCTCCAGCGGCGACAGCATCTCGGTGCCGCCGCGCGCCTCCAGCCTGGCCAGGTGCTCCACGGCCCGGTAGCGGTTGCGGTCGGACGCCTCGGACAGTCCCTCGCCCAGCCCCTCCGGGTACTCCACGACGGTGTCGAAGGAGAGCACCGCGAACCGGTCGCCCGAGGTGAGCGTGTCGACGATGCGGGCGGCGGCGCGCCGGGCGGCCACCATCTTCCAGCCGGTCATGCTGCCCGAGCGGTCGAGCACCAGCACGACGTCCTTGGCCCCGGTCCCGGCGGGCGCCGGTTCGGGGACGACGGTCAGCGTGAACGTGCCCTCGCTCTCGCCGTCCCCGTCCGGGGCGAGCGCGAGGGAGGTGGAGGCGTCGAAGGCCAGACGCAGGATGAAGTCGCGGTCCAGCCGCTCACCCGGCTGGAGGCGGATCGTCGTGCTCTCCTCCCGGACCACGTGCAGGCTGGAGCGGACCTCGCGCAGCTCCAGGCCGGCGGGGTCGACGGAGACGGCCAGCGACAGCCGGACCGGGTCGGGGAAGCCGGGCAGCAGCACCGGCGGGGTGATGCGGGAGGCGTCGGGGACCGCGTCGGTGTCCGGGGCCCAGCCGTCGCCCGCGCGCTCGCCGTCCAGCGGGGTGCCCGGGATGTAACGGGGGGCGACGACCAGCGGGAAGCGGAAGGTGGCCGCGCCGTCCTCGTACGGGAGCGGCTGGTTCAGCGTGAGGTGCACGGTGACCCGCTCGCCCGGCACGATGTTGCCGACCCTCATGGTGAAGACGTCCGGCCGGTCCTCCTCGGCGATCGCGGCCCGCTTCCCCTGGGAGATCGCCTGGTCGTAGTCGGCCCTGGCCTGGCCGCGCTCCTTGAGCACGCCCTCGATGACCCGGCCGTCGGCCTCCATCCTGAAGGCGGTCACGGCGGCCCGGTCGGGCAGCGGGAAGACGTACGTCGCCTCAAGGGCCACGTCGTGCGGGTTGCGGAAGCCCTGGACCACCTCGACCCCGGCACTCAGGCCGGACACGGCGGCGGTCACGTCCACGCTCTCCAGCGGCAGGTTGCCGCGCTCGGTGGCGAGCGCCCCCATCCCGGCGTCGGGGACGGGCAGGCACTCCTCCGGCGGCAGTGTGGTGATCGAAGTGGTCATGCGTGAATTCCTTCCGGAGGTGTGAGGCCGCGTTCGCGAAGGAGCGACAGGAGCCCCTCCGAGGCGGCGGCGATCTCGGCGAGGTCCTCGGGTGAGGGGGCGTGCCCGCCCGTGTCGAGCATCAGCGTCACGCCGTTCGCGAGCCGTACGCCGTGGACGATCACGGCTTGCGCGGCGGGCGTCGCCGGGATTTCCGGGGCGGGCGGCGCCGGGGGAGGGGGAGTTCCGCCGGGTGGGTTCTGAGCCGGCGGGACCGTGACGGAGGAGGGCGTGCCGGGGAAGGGCGTGCCGGACGGAACAGGGGGCGGCGGGGCTTCGCCGGAGGACGCCGGAGACGGCTTCGGCGGAGCGGAGCCGGTGACCGCCGAGGCTGCGGCCGCCGGGGCTGTGGCCGCCGGGGAGGCGGGTGCCGGGGAGGCGGAAGGGCCGGCCCAGAAACGCGGGCGCGCCGCCCGGGGGGAGCCGGTCTCGGCCGGAGACGCGGGCGGGTGCCCGGGGACGGGTTCCGGCGCGTTTTCCGGCGTGTTCCCCGGCGAGGGCTCGGGGAGCCGGGCGATCGACTCCAGGGTCTGGTCGGTGGCCCCGGCCAGCTCGGCCTGGATCTCGGCGATGGTCCGGCCGTCGGACTGGCGCCGCTTGACGGCGACGATCTGGAGCAGGTGGCGCCTGCCGTACATGGCCACGCGGCCCCGGCGGGCAGACGGGGGGTCGAGGAGACCGATCGTCGAATACCAGCGGATGAGGCGTTCGTTGGGCATGTCCCTGACCCGCCCGTTGAGCTGGGCGGTGGGGGCCAGCGCCGCGGATGCCCGCTCGGCCAGTTCACCGATGGTCCATTCCATGCCTCGATAGTGACACTGTAATCATGACAGTGTCAACATGATGGCCGGAATAGGGAAGTGGATAGATGGGTACGGACATTTCGTAGCAAAGGGGAAACTAAGCTCGAAACAGGGGGAACGCTTCATGTCCGCGATCACCAGCCCACTCACGCCAGAAGACAAGAAGACCATTGCCGTCGTGCTCCAGGGGGCTCTCGTCGACCTGATCGACCTTTCGCTCTTGACCAAGCAGGCCCACTGGAACGTGATCGGCCACAACTTCCGGTCGCTGCACCTGCAGCTCGACAAGATCGTCTCGTCGGCCCGGAAGCACGCGGACACCGTCGCCGAGCGCGCGGTGGCCCTCGGGTGCAACCCCGACGGCCGGGCCTCCACGCTCACGAGCACCAGCGAGGTGCCGCAGCTGGAGTCGGGCTACCTCAACGACGGCAAGGTCGTGGCCGCCATGACGGACATCCTCGGGTCCATCATCCGCCGGATGCGTGAGCGCATCGAGGCCGCCGAGCAGCCCGACCTGGTCACCCAGGACCTCCTCATCGAGATCACGCAGGACCTGGAGAAGCACCACTGGATGATCGAGGCACAGCGCTAGATCGTCTTCCGAGGCACCCCGGCCCGTGAGGGCCGGGGTGCCTTCCGCGTGAGTTCCGGTCAGATGGATGGGCCCGGTCGCGCCGCAGGATCACTTCGGAGGGATCGAACACGTCCTTCTAACGCTGAAAGTGCCACAACAGCATCGACGGCGTTCCGGCGATGGCCGCGTGCGCCGCCTCGGGCGCCAGGTCACACAGGGCCCACGGCCATACCTCCCACGGCTCCAGGACATCGGTCCGCTCGCCGGGCTTCTCCGGCGGGTGCCGTGGCTCCTCGCAGCGCCGTACCCGGAGCCCGGCCGCCAGCGCGGCTCGCAGGTAGTCACCGACCAGGTGGCGGTAGGTGGCCACCCTTCCCGGCCGGCCGTCGGGCAGCCGTACGGGCGGGACCACTCCCCGAGCCACGCCCTCGGGATGGATGTCGGTGATCACCAGGTGCCCACCGGGCCGCAACACCCGCGCGAACTCGGCCAGCACCGGGTCCAGGGCGGGCACATGTGTCAACGCCAGCGAGCAGACCACCAGGTCGACGGACTCGCCGGGCACCGGCAGCGATGACAGGTCACCCAGTTGGAACTCCGCCTGCGGCACCCGCCGGCGCGCCCGCTCCAGCATGTCGGGTGAACTGTCCACGCCGCGCACCCGATGGCCGCGCCCTGCCAGATAGGCCGCGATCCTGCCGGTGCCGCACGCCGCGTCCAGCGCGTCGCCGGGCGGCAGCGCGTCGACCAGCTCCCTGATGAAGGGCTCGTCGGCGTCGAACGCGGCGTTGGGGGTGTCATAGGTCTGCGACCAGATCCGGTAACCGTCCACGGTGTCCACGCGGGCCACCTCGACAGCGGCGCAGGCAAGGGAGTCGTCGTCGAGGAACTCGCGGATCTCGGTCAGGCGCGCCTCGACGAACGCGCGGTCGTGCTCGCCGGTGTAGGCCCGCATCAGGGCGATGCCCTCAAGTCCGAGCACGTACGCCAAAGGATGCTCGTAGATCACCGCGACACGCTAACGGCGGCTGCCGCGAGGAGGCCACCGGATTTCGAACCGGACGGGCACGCGCTGGATGCGCCAGGCTTCCAGGGCCTGAACTCCTCAGGAGCCGCCGTCCCGAGCACGCTCTGGAACGCCGGGAGAGGATGATCGCGTTCCCGTGGCGCTACGGGGCGGGGACCTTCCTGTCGCCGTCCCCTAGCTAGACCAGGTCGGAGTGAGCGGTCCGAGGCGACTCCTGCAGGCCAGAGCGATGGTCTGTTCAGAGAAGCCTGCGTTCGATACCATCCGGGCGCACCAGCACGCCACCGGCGCGCTCCGCATCCCACGCGACACCCGGGCCGAGTGGGAGGCGTTCGTCGGCGGCGTCAAGGACGGCGAGTTTGATTTCCCCGCCCGTTGACCGTACCGGCCGCCGAGTGGCACGGCCGGGCAGTGAGGCGATTCGCCTTGCCCCCCGGCCTCTGCGGGTCCCGTCATACCTCGGTGGTAATCGACGGGCGGCGCCCGGAACCTAGAGGCTTGTGGCATGAGTGATGAAACCCGTGACATCGTGGAAGAGTTGCTGCGCCGGATGGCCGAGGGCGATCACGGCCGTACGGCGGAGTTGTTCGCCGAGCCGGTCGACTGGCGGCTCGCCTGGCCCGCCGAGGGGCATCCGGCGGTGCCGTGGATTCGCCCCCGGTCCGGCCGGGCCGACGTGGCGGACCATTTCCGGTCGCTGGAGGCCCACCACGTGCCCGAACTGAACGGCACGTCGGTGGCGCGGATCCTGGTCGACGGCTCGGACGCCGTCGTGCTCGGGGAGATCGCGCAGACGGTGCGGGACGGCGGGACCTCGTACACCTCACCGTTCGCGTTGCACCTCACCGTCGAGGACGGGCTCGTCACCCGCTTCCACATCTACGAGGACAGCCTCACGGTCGCGCGGGCCCTCAGCGCTCAAATGTGATCGCGAAGGGTCCCTTCCGTCGTGGTGTCGAGGAATCGTGGTGTCGAGGAAAGGGCTCACGCTGCCCGTCAGGCACCACCCTCTTCCGAGATCCTTGGTTTTCCGGAGATTCGCCCTCCGGGTGACGCCCGGAACCGGATCCGCGCCCGGCCGCCCGGGGCGAGACTCCCGACGGCCGGACGAGGATCCGAACAAGGGCGTCGATACCGTGCCGCACGCTGTTTTGACGGAAACCCTCATGTAAAAAATTGCTCGGCATTCCGCCTATAGGCTTCCGTTTCGTGCCGAAACGATCATCGATTCTCTGGGGAGCGGCGATTCTGGCCGCCCTGGTTCCCCGAATCCATCTCTGGATCAGGACGATGGTGCCCGGCATGGGGGTGCCGGGGGTGGCGTCTGGTTCTCGTCCAGCCGCTGCGAGGGGCGCCGGATCGACCAATGGCTGAACGAGCTGCTCGACCCGGTCTGGGATTTCCCTCTCCTGTGGTTCGAATCCGTGCCGCTGATCGTCCTCGCCTGGGGGAGCCGGTCTCTGAGCGGGCGGGCCGGACATCCCAGGATCGGCCGGATCCTGGGGCGCCTCGCCGCCCTGGTGATGATCGTTCGGTATCTCCCGTCCCTGTTACTGCTCATGATCGACAGGTCCGTCGATCCCGGATGCGCGGTTCTCTGGGGGCTGGGGCTGACGAGCTGGGGTGTCACGAAGGATCTCTGTGGCCTTGTCGCCGCGATCCTCGTGCTCCTCGCGGTCCGTGCCTCCCGTACTCCGGGAACTCCGGGAACTCCGGGAAACGGTCTCGCCCGTACGGCGATCGCGGTGCCGCTGGTGGTCGTGGTGCTCCTCGGCGTGGGGGGCGACGCCGCGCGGGGGAAGGTGAGCGACGCGTCGGCGCTCGACTGCGCCGGATTCGGCGACGGTACGGTCTCGGGGCTGGACAAGAGCGAGAAGGAGTTCCTGTGCCGGATCCGGGACGACTACAGGTGGGGCATCTCGGCGCTGGAGGACATGCCCGACCGTGATCTTCTCGCGTACGGTCGCGGGCTGTGCGACCTGGCGGTGCGCCACGGAGGAGGCGACGTCGACGCGCCCGCCGTGGCGGAGGCGATCGGCGAACTGCACAGCCACTCGCTGGCGGGGGCGCTGAGCCTGCTGTGTCCCAAGGTGGCCGAGGTGCAGCAGGAGAAGGGGCGACGGGCGCAGGAGGAGAGTGACGCCTACTTCGCGGCGGCGGAGAGGAGCTGCGCCGCCCATCCCCGGCACCGGCCGAGGATCACACCGGTACGGCAGGTCCGCGAGACCGTGTGGACGGAGTTCTGGGAGATCCACGCCTGGGACGAGGAGAACGAGGGCGCCGAGGTCGACGGCCGGGTGGCCGACCTGGTGGGCAGTGAGCCCGGCGCGCTGGCCATCTGGGCGGCGGACGAGATCGGCCACGCGTGCGTGACGGGGGAGTCCTACCGGCGCCGCCCGCCGGTGGAGACCCGGGGCTGGGAGCAGGTCGTCGAGGTCGGCTATCGGAGCGGCGACGGGGTCCTGTCCATCGTCGACGGTGAGGGCGGACGGCTTCCCGACCTCGCGGCCGGAGGCCCGGGGGACTACCGGGTCCGGGTCCACGTCCGGGGGCGCGAGGCCGTACGGGAGAACTTCGACGTTCCCGACGGCACCGTCCAATTGCTGATCATGGTGTTCCCCGGAAAGGAGAGGGAGCCCAGGATCTACCGGGACTCCCTGTCGTCCTGAGCTCGGAGGAGATGCCTGGGTTCGGAGGAACTGGCCGGGCTCGAAGGAGATACCTGAGCCCGCAGGAGATGCCCGAGCTCAGAGGAGATAGCGGGCGAGGTCGGCGATGGGGTGCGGTCCGGAGAGCAGGTCGCGCAGGGAGTCCAGGTGGGTGCCGCCCGAGGTGTGGTGGGCGATGAGGCCGGTGTCGTGGACGGCCCGCTCCCAGCCCCCGTCGTCGTTCGCGGCCTCCTCCAGCCGCCGCAGCACGCTCGCCCCGTCCGTCTCCCCGGCCAGCAGCGTCAGCAGGTGCGGCCACTGGACGGCGAGCGCCGCGAGCTTGGCGACCTCGCCGTCCGAGGCGGGGGCCGCCCCGGCGAGGGCGCGGCGGTAGGTCAGGAACGAGTAGAAGCGGAACACGTTCACGTACCGCTTGATCTCGCGCGGGTTGAAGAACGTCAGGGCCGGGAGCACGAACTCGATCGCCCGGTAGGCGTTCTCGTCGCTGTAGAGGTCGTCGAAGACCCGGTCGGCGGCCTCCCGGGTCGCCGCGCAGAGACCGCCGACGGCGTCGGAGCACTCGATGCCCAGGGCGTCCTGTGCCAGCCGCGCCGCCTCGTCGAGGGTCGTCGTGGTCGGGCACAGCGCCCAGATGGCGTCCTGCAGCCGGCTCACCTGCACCGGGTCCGGCGGTTCCGCCGCCCGCGCTCCTGGCTCGGGCGTCTCCACCGGTGTACGCGGCCCGAATCCCTGCAGCTCCATCGTCGCCCGCAGCCCGAGCCCCGGTATCGCCACCGGCGTTCGCAGCCTGGGTCTCCGTGGGGCCACCGGTGCCCGCAGTCCCGGCACGGCCGCTCCCGGTGGCGTGGCGGTGCCGGGCGAGCCCGGTGTGACCGCGCCGAGCGGGGAGGGCCGTGCGGGAGGCAGGGGACCGCGCGAACGCGGCCCGGCCGGATCCGGTGGCGGGTCGAGCCGTTCCAGGGCGGCTGGGGGACCCGCCGGACGCGGTCCGGCCGGATTCGGTGTCCGTGTGGTGTCCGGGTCCCGCGGCCACGGGGTCTCCGTGTCCGGGGGAACGGTGGGAAGATCCGCGTGTGGATCGGGAGCGCCCGCGCGTACGTCGGGATCCCCCGGGGGGACGGTCGCGGGCCGCGCCAGGCCGGACACGCCCAGCAGGGCCCGTACGAAGGCGGGCAGCCGGTCGGCGTCGTCCAGCAGCGGCACGCTCAGCGGGAGCTGCACGATCTTCTCCAGGAACCGCCAGCCCAGGCCGGAGCGCCCGCCGCCCGGCAGCGTCCCGGCCAGCTCCGGGTAGGCCGCCTCGACGTGCGCCACGACCACCTCCGGTTCCATGGCCAGCACGAACACGCAGTTGGGGAACTCCCCGGCGAGGAAGAGGTTGATCGCCTCGATGACCTGCGCCACCGTTCCCGGCGAGCAGCGGTCCAGGTCGTCCACGAACACCACCAGCGGGCGCTCCCCGGTGGCGACGAGGTCGAGGACCTGCCGCATGTCGGTCTGCACCAGGTGCAGGAAGCCGGTCCTGGACCGGTACCCGGGGGCGGTCGCGACCTCGTTGACGAACCCGTCGGCCGCGCCGGGGCCGAGCAGGTCGGGTTGGGTGACCAGGCCGCGGAACGCGTTGTCCGCCGACTCCCCGAAGAACCGCGCCAGCCGTACGGCGCCCGCCCCCACCACCAGCGCCGACCCGGCGGAGCCGACGGCCGCGGCGGCGTTCCCCAGGAAGGCGCCGAGTGCGGGCAGCAGCGCGGCGGCGGCCAGGAGCGCCCCGGTGAGGACGACGGTGGCGACCAGGCCGAGGGCCACCGGCGCCAGGCGGGTCATCGCCAGGTGGTAGGCGCGCCTGCGGACCGCCTCCCGGTCGATCCTGGACAGGTTCAGCTCCAGCCAGAACCGTTCCCGCTCGGCGCGGGGCAGCCGCCGGGTGACCTGGGTGATGATCTCGTGGGCCAGCCCGGCCCAGACCTGCTCGCCGCTCTGGTACATCCACGGGTTGAACCAGACCGTGGGCCGCCAGTCCGCCCGCCGCAGCGGGAGCGGGCCCGGTTCGGCCCGCCCGGCGCTCTCCCGGGGGCGCCGTCCCGTCCTGGCGAGCACCTCGGCGTTGGTCAGCGTCCGCTCCGCGCGGGAACCGGGCAGGTGGATCGGGGCGGGGTCGTCCCCGGCGGCCCCGGGATCCAGCAGGTCCTGGATCATCCGCATCAGCGAGGTCTTGCCCGCGCCCCAGGGGCCCTTGACGCCGATCGTGAGCGGGGGCCGGGTCTCGGGGTGGCGGACGAACGCGGCGATGGCCTCGGCGTAGACCCGGTGCCCGAGCTGGTCCTCGGTGGTCCACCGGTCGGCGGTGAGCCTGGCCCTGGGCCGTACCGTCCGCAGCCCGGCCCGGCGGCGGCGCAGCAGCGCCGAGGTCTGCGCCCGCTCGGCCGCCGACAGCCGCGAGTGGCCGAAGGTCCGCACGTCCGGGTGGACGAACGTGGTCGTCTCGCCCAGCAGGCCCCACTGCCTCAGCTCGGCGGCGTCGCCGAGGATCTCGTCGATCGGCTCGCCCTCGTCGAGCAGGGCCGCCCTGCGCAGGATCTCCCTGGCGGGCTCGCTCAGATGGAGCTCGTAGACCCGCCGGACGATCTCGACCCCGCAGGCGGGCGGGGCGTGGTCGCCGAGCCGCGCCAGGACGCGGGCGAAGGCGGCGTGCGGCACGGCGGCGGTGTCCCTCGCCGGGGTGATGGCGACCCCCGCGACGGCCCCGTACGAGATCAGGATGGGCGTGCGGGCGGCCGAGACCGCCGCGTAGCGGGCGAGCGCGTAGGCGTGCAGGTCCCCGACGCTGATCGTCCCGTCCCCGTCGAGGTCGGCGGCCCGCGTCGTGAGGCCCTCCGCGATGACGTCGGTCAGCGTGCGCACCGGGCCGGGTACCGTCTCGTCGAGCCTCAGCGTGAGGGTGAGGGCCGCCGCGGCCACCCTCGGCTCCCCGGCCACGGCGAGCTGCCTGACCGGTTCGGCGGAGCCGTCCAGGGCGCTCCAGCCGAAGTCGACGATCATCAGCACGGCGGCCGCCAGCGACTCGCCGACCTGCCGCCCGAACGCGCCGATCATCGATCCCAGCTGTCCCGAGGTCCAGCCGCCGTCGGCGGGCAGCCGGATCACCAGCAGGTCGCCCTCCCGCGCCGAGCGCAGCAGGTTCCACACGCGCTCGCCGTCCGCGCCCGCCCCCTCGCTGATCCCGGCGTCGACGGTGAACCCCTCGGCGCGCAGCGCGCTCGCCAGCCGCGCGTCCGGCGGGGCGGCGTGCGGCCCGGTGGCGGGGGCGCCCGCGCTCGGCGAGGACGGGGGCGGGGACGAGGACGGGACAGGTGACGGTGGTGGGGTCGCGGCCGTGAGGGAGTCGAGGAAGACGAGAGCTCGGCGGGTGCCCACGTGGGGCGTGGTCTCGGAAACTGGATTCGCGAACGCGAGTCCCTCGCTCAACGGTCCTCCCGATCTGACGGCGGTCATTCCACTGTGGACGCGTCAGACGGGACAGATGGCGATCTTGGCGATAGGTCGACCTGTTTTGACGGATGTTTGCTCGCCGGTTTCCGCAAAGTTTGCGGCGGGGGCCGGGGCGGCGTCACCCACGACGTCACCTGCGGTGTCGTTCGCGGCGGTGTCACCCGCGGTGCCGTTCACGGCGGTGTCGCCCACGACGTCACCTGCGGTGTCGTTCGCGGCGGTGTCGCCCACGACGGCGCCCGCGAGATCACCGGCCCCTTCCGCCGCCGGGCGACGCGGCCTCCCTGACGACCTCCGTCAGCTCCTCGCGCAGCCCGGCGAAGAGCGGGTCGGTGCGGGGATGGTCGCCGTACGGCAGGTCCGAGCCGCGGTCGAGGACCACCCGGCCCGGCCTGCCGCTCAGCGCGAGCACGCGGGTGCCGAGGTAGACGGCCTCGTCCACGCTGTGGGTGATGAACACCACCGTCGTGCCCGCCCGCCGCCACAGCTCGCGGACCTCCTCCTGCATGCGTTCCCTCGTGAAGGCGTCCAGGGCGGCGAACGGCTCGTCCATCAGCAGCAGCGCGGGTCCCGGGGCGAGGGCGCGGGCGATCGCCGCGCGCTGCTGCATGCCACCCGAGAGCTCGTACGGCCTGGCCCTGGCGACGTCGGCCAGCCCGGTCAGCTCCAGCAGCTCGGCCACCCGCTCGCGCCGTGCCGCCCTCGGCAGGCCGCGCAACCCGAAACCGACGTTCCCCTCGACGGAGAGCCAGGGGAAGAGCCGGTGCTGCTGGAACACGTACCCCCTGGCCGGGTCGGGCCCCGTCACCGGCTCGCCGGAGGCCGTGATGGCTCCCGCCGACGGCGCGGCGAAGCCCGCCACCAGCCGCAGCAGCGTGCTCTTGCCGCACCCCGAGGGGCCCACGACCGTCACGAACTCCCCGGCGGCGATCTCCAGGTCGATCGGGCCGAGCGCGTCGACCGTCCCGGCGCGCCCCCGGTAGGAGTGCGCCACCCCGGCGAGCGCGAGCGCCGTGTCCCGGAGAGCCGCGCCCCGAGGTCCCGCGTTCCCGCCGGTCACCTCCGTGCTCACCTCGCCCGCGGCCTCGGGGGCCGCGTTCGCGCGGGCCGCCGCCTCGTGAACCGTGCCGGCCGTCTCGGGGCCCGCGCCCGTGCGGGCGGTCTCAGCTTCCGGCGAAGGCATCCGCGAGCTCCTGCGTGGCCAGGCCCTTCTGGAAGACGCTCAGCTCCGGTACGGCGTCCACCTTCTTCTGGCCCTTGAGGAACTCGGCGGAGCTGTGCAGGTTCTCGGCGAACCTGCCGGGGGCCGAGGGGGTGCCGAGATATTCGGCGGAACGCTGCTCCGTGGCGTCGAGGAGCACGAGCTGGCCGAGCTGGCGCCCGGCCTCCGCCGGGTCGAGGTTGAGCTGGCGGCCGATGGCCGCGGCGGCGGCGTCCTTGTCGCTCCTGGCCAGTTTGACCGCGCGGTCCTGCTGCTGGAGCCAGACGTGCAGCGCCTTCGGGTACTTCTTCGCGAAGGCGTCGCTGACCACCGCGAGGTCGGCGGTGAGCTTGCCCCGCTGGGCCAGCTCGCGGCTGGTGACCAGCGTCGTGCCGCCGTTCTTCTGCAGCTCGGCCAGGGTGGGCGTCCAGACGTAGGCGGCGTCGATGTCACCGCGCTGCCAGGCGGCCTGGATGTCCGGCGGCTCCATGTCGAGGATCTTCACGTCGGCCTCCGACAGCCCGGCCTCGGCGAGCGCGGCGAGCAGGCTGTAGTGGGTGGTCGAGGCGAAGGGGGCGGCGACCCGCTTGCCCGCGAGCCCCTTGACGTCGGTCACGCCGCCCCGGGCGACGAGCGCCTCGTTGTCCCCGATCACGTCGAAGATCCACGGCACCCGGTACGGGATGTCGAGCGGCGCCGACAGGCCACGGGTGACCGGGCTGCTGCCCGCCAGCCCGATGTCGAGCGACCCGGCGATCATCGCGGTGTTCACGTCACCGCCCGAGTCGAACCTGCTCCAGGTGATCTTGGTGTTCGGCAGCGCCTTCTCCAGCCACTGCTGGTCCTTGACGATCAGATCCCCGTTGGGGATGAGCTGGTAGCCGATGCGCAGGGTCGCCGGGGAGCCGTCGGCGGCGGGCCTGGCCTCCTGCGTACCGGACCCGCAGGCGGTCAGGGCGAGGGCGGCGGCGGTGAGGGCGAGGATCATGCGTTTCATTGGGGGTCTTTCCTAGGTACGGCCGCGCCAGGGCACCAGGCGGCGGTCCAGCGTTTGCAGGAGGAAGTCGATGAGCAGGCCGGACAGGCCGATGACGATGATCCCGAGCACCACCACGTCCGTCTGGTTGTAGCGCTGGGCGTCGCGGACCATGCCGCCGATGCCGGGCACGCCGTTCACGGTCTCGGCGGCGACCACGGTGGTGTAGGCGACGCCCACGGCCACCCGCACCCCCGTGATGATCTCGGGCAGCGCGCTCGGCAGCACCACCCGCAGCGGCAGCTCGTGCCGGCGGGCGCCCAGCGAGCGGGCCGCGTTCAGGTAGTCCTCGTGCACCCCGCGCACGGCGTCGGCGGTGGCCACCGCGACCGGCGGCAGCGCGGCCAGCAGCAGGAGCCAGATCTTGGGCTCCTCGTCGATGCCGAACCAGATCACCAGCAGGCTGAGGTACGCCAGCGGTGGCAGGGTGCGGACGAACGTGACCAGCGGTCCCAGCAGCGCGCGCAGCGTGGGGACCATGCCGATCAGCAGTCCCAGCGCGATGCCGCCCGTCACCCCGTACAGGCAGCCGAGCAGGATGCGGCGCAGGCTGGTGAGCAGGTGCTCCTGGAGCGTGTGGCCGCTCACCCCCTCGACGGTGGTGCGCAGGAACCGGTCCCAGACCGCGACGGGCTCCGGTACGAAGACCGGCGGCCAGATCCCGGCCATCGCCACGGCCTGCCAGATCGCGACCAGCGCGACGATCGCCCCGGCCCGCAGCGCCAGGGCCCGCCAGAGCCCCCGGCCGGGCTCGGCGCCGGGGACGTTCGCGCGGCGGGGACGGAGACGGGGCGGGGAGGTGAGAACGCTCACGCGACGAGCGCGGGAGCGGCCAGCCGGGGGAGGACGAAGTCGCCCACCCGCCAGGCCTCCTCCAGGTGCGGCCAGCCGGACAGGACGAACTCCGACAGGCCGAGCTCGGAGTATTCGCGGATGCGCTCGGCGACCTCCGCGTAGCTGCCGACCAGCGCGGTACCGGCACCCTCCCTGACCAGCCCGACCCCGGCCCAGAGGTTGGGCGAGATCTCGAGCGCGTCCGCGGAACCCCCGTGGAGGCCGGCCATGCGCCGCTGTCCCACGGAGTCCATCCGGGCGAACCGCGCCTGGGCGGCGGCGATCCTGTCCGGGTCCATGCCGTCGAGCAGGCGCCGGGCGTGCGCCCAGGCCTCCTCGGAGGTGTCGCGGGCGATGACGTGCAGCCGGATGCCGAATCGCAACTCGCGGCCCGCCTCGGCGGCGAGCGCGCGCATCCTGGCGACCCGTTCTGCGATCATCGCCGGGGGTTCGCCCCACATCAGGTAGACGTCCGCCCCGGCGGCGGCCACCCGCTCCGCGGCGGGGGAGGCCCCGCCGAAGTAGATGTCGGGGGTGTCGAGGAGCGGTGTGGCGAGCCCGCCCCCCGACACCCGGTAGTGGGCGCCCAGGTGGTCGAACGGCTCGCCCGCCCAGGTGCGCCTGAGCACCTCGATGAACTCGCCGGTGCGCTCGTAGCGGGCGTCGTGGTCGAGGAAGTCGCCGTAGGCGCGCTGCTCCCGGGGGTCGCCGCCGGTGACCACGTTGAGCAGGAGCCGCCCTCCGCTGATCTCCTGGAGGGTCTGCGCCTGCTGGGCGAGCAGCGTGGGAAGGGTGAAGCCGGGCCGGAAGGCCACCAGCAGCTTGAGCCGCTCGGTCCGCGCCGCGAGGGCGCTGCACGCCACCAGCGGGTCGGGGCAGCCCGCTCCGACCGGGGTCAGCGCCGCCTCGAAACCGGCCGCCTCGGCGGCGCGGGCCACCTGGGACAGGTAGTCGAGCGTCGCGGGCCTGGCCGCGGCGCCTCCCGCCGCGACGGTGGTCGTGGCGGGCCTGACGTGATGGCCGTCGCCGGTGGTCGGCAGGAACCAGTGCAAGCGCATCTTCGCCTCATAGGGCTCATACGGAACGGGTGGTGCCCCTGATATTAACCACATAATACCTATCTATAAATAGGGAATTAGGGCGAGGTTGGAGACGGCCCCCGAGCAGGGCCCTTGGGCTCGGGACCGACCGGCCGGGTTCCGCGAGGAGGCGGTCTCAGGGGTGAGCGCGAGGAGGCGGTCTCAGGGGTGAGAAGGCGGAGGGGGTGCAGCGGTCTCAGATCTCAGAGGTGAGAAGGCGCTCTCAGAGGTCGCGGGCCCAGATCTCCTCGACGAAGTCCCCGCCGCCCGGCCCGCCCCCGCCCCGCTCCTTCTCGACCAGCTCGAAGCCCGCCGCCTGGTAGATGCGCCTGGCGCCCACCAGCACGTCCCTGGTCCACAGCACCATCCGCCGGTAGCCGGCGGCCCTGGCGAAGCGCACGCACTCGTCCACGAGCCGGGTGCCGATCCCCATGCCGCGCGTGGACGGCTCGACCAGCAGCATCCGCAGCTGCGCGGTCTCGTCGTCCTTGCGCACGCAGAAGACGCATCCGGCGCGCTCGCCGTCCACCTCGGCGATCCAGGCCGCCTCCCTCCGGGGGTCGTGGCCGTCCACGTAGTCGGCCACGACCCTGGCCACCAACGCCTCGAAGTCCATCCCCCAGCCCCGCTCCTGGCTGTAGAGCGTTCCGTGCCGGTAGACCACCCAGCCGAGGTCGCCGGAACGCGGCGGGCGGATGACGTACGGCAGGTCCGCCTTCGGCGTCCGGCCGAAGATCTCTTTGATCGTCGCCATGCTCGCGACCAGCCGGTCGCCGTCCTCGTCGGTCACCCCGGCCATCAGGTCGCGTACCTCCTGCGCCGCGCGCTCGTCGAAGCCCGCGAACCTGGTCCGGCCCTCGGCGGTCAGCTCGACCACCTGCCGCCGCGCGTCGGCGGCGGACCGCTCGCGCACCACCAGGCCGTCGCCCTCGAACCTGCCGAGCATCCGGCTCAGGTATCCGGCGTCGAGCCCGAGCAGCCGCCGCAGGTCGCTCACCTCCATCCGGCCCGCCCGGTCCAGCTCGAACAGCACCCTCATCTCGGTCAGCGAGTAGGGGCTGTCCAGAAGGCCCTGGTGGAGCAGGCCGATCAGCCTCGTGTAGAAGCGGTTGAAGGCGCGGACGTCCTCCACGTGTCTCTCCATGCTTGACAGAATCAACCAATTCATTGACGGAGTCAACGAATTGGCCGACGTGGGTTCCTGTGAGGTCGGCGGTCAACTGCGCTAACTTCGCACTTTGCCCGAGAACGGATGATGAGCGGGGGCGGCGCGTGCCGCGCCCACGGCGGGAGCATGATGGCTGAGGTCGCGTACATCGGCGGATACACCCCGGACACCGACGGGTCCGGGCCGGGGATCACCCTGGTCGAGCTGGGGAGCCTCGCGCGGCTCGGGGAGACGGCGGCCTCCGGCCCCTCCTTCCTCGCCGTCCACCCCACCCTCCCGGTCCTCTACGCGGTGGGGGAGAGCGAGCGCGGCACGGTCTGCGTCTTCGCCCGTGCCGGGGACGGCACGCTGAGCCCGCTCGCACAGCGGCCCAGCGAGGGGTCGGCCCCCTGCCACCTGGCGGTGGACCCCACCGGCACGCGCCTCGCGGTGGCCAACTACGGCGACGGCACGGTCAGCGTGCACGGCATCGACGGCTCCGGCCTCCTGACCGACGTGTGGATCTTCCCCTACCGCGAGGGCGCCCACGCCCATCAGGCGGTCTTCGGCCCCGACGGGGTGCTGTACGTGAGCGACCTGGGCTCCGACGAGGTCCGCCGCTACCTGGTCGGGGACGAGGTGGTCCCGCACCCCGCGGGTCCGGTGCGGCTCGCGTCCGGCATGGGCCCCCGGCACATGGCCTGGTCGGACGGCCACTGGTACGTGGCGGGGGAACTGGACGGCACCGTGCGCGTCTACGAGGTCTCCGACGGCCTCGACGGCCTCGACGGCTCCGACGGCTCCGAGGTCTCCGGCGGGGAGTGGCGCGAGGTCGCCGCCGTCCCGGCCAGCGGGGTCGACGGGCACAACCAGCCCTCGCACCTGGAGGTCTCCGGCGGGCTCGTCTACGTCGCCAACCGGGGACCCGACACGATCTCGGTCTTCGCGGGTCCCGGGCTGGAGCCGGTGGCGGAGGTCCCCTGCGGCGGCGTCTGGCCGCGGCACTTCGCCATCGCCGACGACCGCGTGTACGTGGCCAACCAGCGCTCGGACGGCGTCGCCGTGCTCCCGCTCAAGGGAGGCGTGCCGCAGCCCTCGGAGGAGGTCTTCGCCGTCGGCACCCCCTCCTGCGTGCTGCCGCTGCCGTAGCATTTTCCCGAGGAGCCTCCCGGGACCTCCGGCCCGCTTCCGAGGTGCCCTGGCATGCCTCTGGCGTGCCTCTGCCGTGCCCCTGACGTGCCTCTTATGCGCGCGCCCGGCCGGGCGTGGGGACCCTGGTCCGCCGGGCGGCTCACCTGTCGATCATGGGAAAGGACATGTGAGGACTACTCCGCTTGGTCTAGACCACTGGGCGCATCTGCGGGCAGAATGCGTTGCGTCGGTGGCGAAAACCCGTCGCCGGACCGACCGTGCCACTTAGTCTGGCCATCTTGTATCGAACTCACTACCGGAGGATGCCATGCGTATCGGAGTGCTCACCGGGGGCGGCGACTGCCCTGGCCTGAACGCCGTTATCCGCGCCGTCGTGCGCAAGGGAGTGGGCGTTCACGGGCATGAGTTCGTCGGGTTCCGCGACGGCTGGCGCGGTCCCCTCGAGGGCGACACCATGCCGCTTGACATCGAGGCCGTACGCGGGATCCTGCCGCGTGGCGGAACGATCCTTGGCTCTTCCAGGACCAACCCGATCAAGATCGAGGGTGGCGTTGAGAAGATCAAGGAAAACCTCGCGAAGGGCGGGGTCGACGCGCTGATCGCGATCGGCGGCGAGGACACCCTCGGTGTGGCCAAGCAGCTCTTCGACAAGGGCGTGAAGGTCGTCGGCGTGCCCAAGACGATCGACAACGACCTCAACGCGACCGACTACACCTTCGGTTTCGACACGGCCGTCAACATCGCCGTCGAGGCGATCGACCGCCTGCACACCACCGCCGAGTCCCACCACCGCGCGCTGATCTGCGAGGTCATGGGCCGCCACGCGGGCTGGATCGCCCTGCACGCCGGAATGGCGGGCGGCGCCAACGTCATCCTCATCCCGGAGAAGCCCTTCGACATCGACAAGGTCTGCGCCTACGTCGAGTCCCGCTTCGAGACGCGGTACGCGCCGATCATCGTCGTGGCCGAGGGGGCGCACCCGGTCGAGGGCCAGATGGCGCTGCAGGCGGGCGAGCTCGACGCCTTCGGCCACGTGCGGCTCGGCGGCATCGGCGAGAACCTCGCCAAGGAGATCGAGAAGCGCACCGGCAAGGAGGCCCGCACCACCGTGCTCGGCCACATCCAGCGCGGCGGCACCCCCACGGCCTTCGACCGGGTGCTGGCCACCCGGTTCGGCCTGCAGGCCATCGACGCGGTGCAGGAGGGCGACTTCGGCAAGATGGTCGCCCTGCAGGGCACCGACATCGTCAGGGTCGGCCTCGACGAGGCCACCAAGGAGCTGAAGACCGTGCCGGCCGGCCGCTACGAGGAGGCCGAGGTCTTCTTCGGCTGAGCCGGGACGCCCCCGGAGCCCGCCCCCGAGGTGTCTGCCCGGGGGCGCCGGCAAGTGTTCTGCAAGCGGCCTCCCCTAGCCTCCCGACAGGGCGGCCGCCCGCGATTCCCCTCCATGTACGGCTTGCGCCTTGACCAGGCACCAGCGGGGGCGCAAGCCGTACATCATCGCCCCTGGGAGTCGAACAGCGACGGGCCCTTCCGCGCGGGGGCCGGCGGCGGGGCGACCGGCTCCCGGAGCCGGTCCTCGTCGCGGAGGCTCTCCAGTTTGGCCAGCAGGGCGGCGTCGTTCTCCATCTCCCGCGGCGACGGCGCCAGGATGACGGCCAGCAGCAGGCCGAGGGTGAGCAGGCTCACCAGGGCCAGCGTGGGCAGCATGAAGTCGACGCCCCTGGCCCCCTCGACCGGCGTCAGCGAGATCAGGGGCCGCACCTCGAGCGCGAACATGCCGGTGTAGTGCATGCCGCAGACGGCCAGAGCCATGATCAGCGCGGCGCCGCCGGTGGCGAGCGCGCCGCTGACCCGCAGGGTGAACCAGAGCGCCACCGTGGAGGCGGCGATCGCGATCAGCACCGAGAGCCCGACCAGCAGCGGGTCGTAGGAGACCTGCGCCGACATGTTCATCGCGAACATCCCGATGTAGTGCATGCCCGCCACGCCGAGGCCGGTGAGCACGCCGCCGGACAGCAGGGAGAGCGGCCTCTCGCCCTGGTAGGAGACCAGGAACAGGCCCGCGCCCACGATGACGACCGCCAGGGCCGCCGAGCCGACCGTCAACGGCACGTCGTAACGGATCTGGCCACCGCCGACGGCGAAGCCCATCATGGCGACGAAGTGCATGACCCAGATGCCGGTGCCGCCGATGGACAGTGCCCCGCCCGCCAGCCAGCGGACGCGGGCCGAGCCCGTCGCCGCACGGGCCCTGGCGGTGAGCAGAAGACCGAGCATGCATCCGACGCTCGACATGACGTAGGCCAGCACGGGGGTGAGCAGGCCATAGGAGAAGTGATCTACGTGGGACATGTTCCAGTTTCTAGTGAGAGGGAAATCAGGGGATTATTGCAGCTCGCGGCCTTTCCGGAGAAAGGCGCGGGCGCCCGATGACGGGAATCGAGGATCCGTTCTGGCGAGCGGTCGCGGTTTTCCGCGTCGCATCCCTCGGATACGCGGCGGTCCTGCTCATCCGCGCCGGAGGATACGCCCACCCGGTGACCGGCTGGCTGGTGATCGGCGTCATGGCACTGTGGACCGTGGCGACGATCTTCGCCTACTCCGTCAGGGAGCTGCGCGGCCGGCCCCTGCTCGCCGCCGACATGCTCGTGACCGTGGGCTGCCTGCTCGCCACTCCGGCCGTGCAGGGCGCCTACCAGCAGGGTAGCCTGCCGATCACCGGTACCTGGATGGGCGGGGCGGTGCTCGCCTGGGCGGTGTACGGCGGGCGGCGGCTGGGGGCGGCGGCCGCGCTGATCGTCTCGCTGGCCGACCTGTGGCTGCACGGCGTCCCCGGGGGCGGCTTCGAGGTGCTGCCGATCAACGGCACCGTCCTGCTCTTCCTCGCCGGAGTGGTCGTCGGGCACGTGGCCCGGCTGGCCAAGAAGGCCGAGGAGCGCATGCAGCAGGCGATCGAGCTGGAGGCCGCCGGGCGGGAGCGGGAGCGGCTCGCCCGGGGGATCCACGACTCGGTGCTCCAGGTGCTCGCGCTGGTCCAGCGGCGCGGGCAGGAGATCGGCGGCGAGGCGGCCGAGCTGGGCAGGCTCGCGGGCGAGCAGGAGGTTGCGCTGCGCGAGCTGGTCAGGCTCAGGCCCGAGGCGTCCGCCCTCGGCACCGCCGACCTGTGCGCCCTGCTGCACAGGTACGGCTCGGCCACGGTGACCGTCTCGGCCCCGGCGACCCCGCTGACCCTGCCCGCGGCCACCGCGGCCGAGATGGCCGCCGCGGTCGGGGCCGCCCTGGACAACGTCGCCCGCCACTGCGGGGCGCGGGCGCCCGCGTGGGTCTTCGCCGAGGGCGACGGCGGGCTGGTCACCGTGACCGTCAGGGACGAGGGGCCGGGCATCCCGCCCGGACGCCTGGAGGAGGCCGCCGCCGCCGGGCGGCTGGGCGTCGCGCAGTCCATCCGGGGCCGCATCGCCGACCTCGGCGGCACGGTCACCGTGATCTCGGACCCGGGCCGGGGCACCGAGATCGAGATGTCGGTTCCGGCCGGGTGAGGAAGACCGGCCTGTCGGGACAGAACAGCCCTAAGGTGGGCCAATGCGCGTGATGGTGGTGGACGACCACCCGATGTGGAGGGACGGGGTGGCCAGGGATCTGGCCGAGGCCGGGTACGAGGTCGTGGCGACGGTCGGGGAGGGGCGGCAGGCGGTCCGGGTGGCCGCGGCGGTCCGGCCCGAGCTGGTCGTGCTCGACCTGCAGCTGCCCGACCTGCCGGGGGTCGAGGTGGCCAGGAGGCTGGCCGCGTCGGAGCCGCCGCCCCGGGTGCTGATGCTGTCGGCCAGCGGCGAGCAGGAGGACGTGCTGGAGGCCGTCAAGGCGGGCGCGTCCGGATATCTCCTGAAATCCGCGAGCAAGGAGGAGTTCCTCGACGCGGTCAGGCGCACCGCCGAGGGCGACGCGGTGTTCACCCCCGGCCTGGCGGGACTCGTCCTGGGGGAGTACCGCAGGCTGGCCGCCCGGCCCGCGCCCGAGGCGACTCCTCGCCTGACCGAGCGGGAGACCGAGGTGCTCCGCCTGGTCGCCAAGGGCCTGTCGTACAAGCAGATCGCCGAGCGTCTCGTGCTCTCCCACCGGACGGTGCAGAACCACGTCCAGAACACCTTGAACAAGCTCCAGCTCCACAATCGGGTGGAGCTGGTCCGCTACGCGATCGAGCAGGGCCTCGACGAGTCGTAAGCGCGACTAAAGTGACAAGGTCGAGACGTTGTCTTTGCGTGAGTACGCGAGAGACTTGACCGTGGTACCCGGACCCCCGGGTTCTCCGGGTCTCCCTGACGTCCCCCGACTCCCCGTTCCCCTCGACGTTCCACCGGAGGTCGCACCATGACCATGTCCGCCTTGGGCGAGCCCTGCGTTCTGCTCAAACTGGGCGAGGTCGTCCTCAAGGGCAACAACCGCGAGCTCTTCGAGCGCAGGTTGCAGGCCAACATCAAGGCCGCCCTGAAGGACGTCGGCGTCAAGGTCGACGTACGGCAGCGCCACGGTGTCATCGCGCTCTTCCTGCCGGACGGCAGCGACGCGGAGATCGCCGACGCGGTCGCCGAGCGTGTCTCGTACGTCCCCGGCCTGGTCTGGGTGCACCGTGCCTGGCGGGTGGAGAAGGACCCCTCGGCGATCACCAAGGCCGCCATCGAGTTGCTGGCCGACCGTGACGACGTCAGGCGCGGCGTCTCCTTCGCGGTCCGCTCCCGCCGCCGCGACAAGCGCTTCCCGCTCACCTCGATGCAGCTGGACCGCTCGGTCGGCGGCGAGCTCAACGACATCTACGGCCTGCCGGTCGACCTGAAGCGCCCCGAGCTGGTGGTCTCCATCGAGGTCGACCGCGACGAGGCGTTCGTCTTCACCGGCGGGCAGCCGGGCCAGGGCGGGCTGCCGGTCGGCACCAGCGGCAGGGGCCTGGTGCTGATGTCCGGCGGCATCGACTCCCCGGTGGCCGCCTACCGGATGATGCGCCGTGGCCTGCGGGTCGACTTCCTGCACTTCTCCGGCATCCCCTTCACCACCTCGGAGTCCATCTACAAGGCGTACGCGCTGGTCAGGGCGCTCGACAAGTTCCAGGGCGGGTCCCGGCTGTGGGTCGTCCCGTTCGGCAAGGCCCAGCAGTCGATCAAGGCCTCCGGGCAGGACCGCCTGGCGATCATCACCCAGCGGCGCCTGATGCTGAAGACCGGCGAGGAGGTCGCCCGCCGCCTGCGCGCCGGGGCCCTGGTCACCGGCGACTCCCTGGGGCAGGTCTCCTCGCAGACCCTGCAGAACATCACCGCCCAGGACGACGCCGTCGACATGCCGATCCTGCGTCCCCTCATCGGCCTCGACAAGACCGAGATCATGGCCGAGGCCCGCCGCATCGGCACCCTGGCGATCTCCGAGCTGCCGGACGAGGACTGCTGCACGCTCCTGGCCCCCCGCAGGGCCGAGACCGCCGCGAAGGTCGCCGACCTGAAGAAGATCGAGCGCCGCCTCGACGCCGAGGAGCTCGCCGTCCAGCTGGCCGGGTCCCTGCAGGAGTACAAGATCGACGCCTGACCCCCGGGCGCGCCCGGGGGAGGGCCGAGAGGTCAGGCGGGCGCCAGGAGGTCACCGGCGGCGACCTTGCCCAGCAGCGGCGGGAACCGCTCCATCACCCGGGCGAGCTCGTCCAGGTCGCCGTCGACCAGCGCCTGCGGGCCGTCGCAGAGGGCCTGCTCGGGGTGCGGGTGGACATCGATGATCACGCCGTCGGCGCCGGCCGCGATGGCCGCGCGGGTGAGCGGCAGGACCAGGTCGCGGTGGCCGCCGGAGTGGGACGGGTCGACGATCACCGGCAGGTGCGACAGCCGCTGGGCGAGCGGCACCGCCGAGACGTCCAGGGTGTTGCGGGTGGCGGTCTCGAAGGTGCGGATGCCGCGCTCGCACAGCACGATGTCGAGGTTGCCGCGCTGGGCGACGTACTCGGCGGCCATCAGCCACTCCTCGATGGTGGCGCTCATCCCGCGCTTGAGCATCACCGGCTTGCCGGCGGCGCCGACGGCCTGCAGCAGCGCGAAGTTCTGCGCGTTGCGGGTGCCGACCTGGAGCATGTCGGCGTAGGAGGCCACCAGCTCCACGTCGTCGGCGTCGACGACCTCGGTGACGACGGGAAGCCCGGTCTGCTCGCGCACGTCGGCGAGGATGCGCAGCCCCGCCTCGCCCAGCCCCTGGAAGGCGTACGGGGAGGTGCGGGGCTTGTAGGCGCCGCCGCGCAGCAGGGTGGCCCCGGCCGCCTTCGCCATCAGGGCGGCCTCCAGGGTCTGCTGCGGGGTCTCCACCGCGCACGGCCCGGCGATCAGGGTGACCGTGTCGGGGCCGATCGGCACGCCGCCGACGCGCACGGTGGACCGCTCGGGGTGGTTGTCGCGGCTCACCAGCTTGTACGGCGCGCTCACCCGCATCACGTCGGCCACCCCCGGCATCCCGCGCAGGTCCAGGGTGGCGAACTGGGCGATGTCGCCGACCAGGCCGATGATCGTGCGGCTCACGCCCCGGCTGACGAACGCCTCGCCGCCCGCCGCGCCGATGATCTCCACGATCGCCTCGACGTCCTCCAGGGTGGCGCCGGGGCCCATGACGATGACCATTTCTCTCCCTCTCGATCGCTCCGCCGGTGCCGGCCGATCCCGGCGGGCCCCGATGGTTTTCGTGGTTGTGACGTTCTCGACGCAGGCCGGGAAAAGCAGAAGGCCCCGGGTCCGAAAACCGGACCCGGGGCCTTCTGTTCGCCAGGCTGTCAGCGCAGCATCTGGAGGCGAACGGTCCGACCTGAGGGTCCGTCGCCATACCAAAACCAGAACGCGGTGCGCATAGCCGCAAATGATAGCGCACGACGAGAACACGCTCTCCCGTGACCCGGGGCCCGGAGGGGGAAGGGTGCAATGCGGTGGCCACCGAGGAGGTGGGAAACCGACGATGGCAGGATTACCCCGTGCCAGCGGGGAAACGGCGAGGGGAGTGACGGTGGAGCAGGCCGAATCGCCGGAGGAGCCTCGACTGCCCCCCGGCCAGTACGTCCCCCGGGGCAGGCCGGTGATCCACTACGGCCGGGTGCCCACCTTCCGCCCGGCGACCTGGCAGTTGCACGTCATGGGGGCGACCGCCTCGGGCGAGCAGCACCGCTTCACCTGGCCCCAGTTCTCCGAGCTGCCGCGCACCACGATCGTGGCCGACTTCCACTGCGTCACCAAGTTCTCGATCATGGGCAACGAGTGGAGCGGGGTGTCCACGGAGACGCTGATGAAGATCGCCCCGCCCGCGCCCGACGTGAAGCACGTGATGATCTGGGGTGAGTACGGCTACAGCGCCAACGTCCGGATCGGCGACTTCGCCCGCTCCCAGACGATGTTCGCGCTGGAGCTCGACGAGAAGCCCATCTCCCCGGAACGCGGGTTCCCGGTGCGGATGGTCGTCCCGCACCTGTATGCCTGGAAGAGCGTCAAGTGGGTCCGCGCCGTGGAGTACCTGGTGGAGGACAAGCGCGGCTTCTGGGAGGAGCGCGGTTACCACAACATCGCCGACCCCTGGCGCGAGCAGCGCTACTCCTATCAGGAGGAAGCGGGCGAAGGCCCGCCGTGATCGGCGTTCGCCCCTGATCAGCGGGGCAGGTTGACTACGGTTTTCCGCATGTCGACCACCGGCTGGGTGCTGCTGTGCGCCTTCAGCGCCCTCCTCGGATTCCTCCTTCCCCGCCCGCGCCGGCAACACCCGGACCGTCCGGGCGGCCCGACGGACGAGGCCACCTTCCTCACCCTGCACATCGCGGCGATGGCGGCGCCCTCGCTGCGGGCCGGGCTCACCCGCGACTCCGCCCGCAAGGCGGTCCGCCACCTCCGTGCCCTGCTGGGCACCAGCGCCATCGCGGTCGTCGACTCCGGCGGCCTGCTCGCCTGGGACGGCGAGGCGGGCTGCCACCGCGACCACGCGCCCGAGCACGCCCGTACGGTCCTCGCCTCCGCCCGCCCGCGCGTGGTGGCCGAGGACGAGCTGGCCTGCGACACGCCGGGCTGCGCCATCCGGGGCGGGGTCGTCGTGCCGCTCACCGTCGACGGACGGGTGGTCGGGGCGCTCGCCGCGTACGACACCGTGGTGAGCGCGGCGCTGGTGCGGACCGTCACCGAGGTCGGCCGGTGGGTCTCGGGGCAACTGGAGCTGGCCGAGGCCGCCTCCTCGCGGCGGCGGACGATGGCGGCCGAGATGCGGGTGCTGCGCGCCCAGATGTCCCCGCACTTCGTCTACAACGCGCTGACCACCATCGCCTCCTTCGTCCGTACCGACCCCGACCGGGCGCGGGAGCTGCTGGTGGAGTTCGCCGACTTCAACCGGTACGCGCTGCGCCGGGCCCGCGACTTCGCCACCCTTGCCGAGGAGGTGCACTGCGTGGACCGCTACCTGCTTCTGGAACGTGCCAGGTTCGGCGACCGGCTCCGCGTCACCCTCAGGGTCGCGCCGGAGGTGCTGTCACTCCCCGTCCCGTTCCTCTGCCTGCAACCCCTGGTGGAGAACGCCGTCAAGCGCGGGGTGGCCGCGGCGGGACGTCGTGGCGAGGTCCGGGTGGTGGTCAGCGACGCCGGCCCCGAGGCGCACATCAGCGTGGAGGACGACGGCCCGGGCACGCCTCCCGGGCGGACCCGGCCGTTCCTCGGCGGCGGCTCCCCGCACGAGGACCCGCACGGGGACGAGGAGGGCGGGATCGGGCTGGCCGGCGTGGACGTGCGGTTCCGCCAGATCTACGGCGAGGACTACGGCCTGGTCGTGGAGAGTGCCCCGAACGCGGGTACCACGGTGAGGCTCCGCGTTCCCAAGCTCCCCCGCCAATAGCTAGATGTAGTCAAACTATTACCTGAAGTCGCCATGCGGCTTGCGGCGGATGTGGTTCAGGGGGCAGCGTAGGGTCATGTTGCGAGTCCTGGCCGTTGACGACGAGGTCCCCGCCCTTGAGGAGATCGCCTATCTCCTCCGCCAGGACCCCCGGATCGAGCACGTCTCCACCGCCGTGGGCGGCGTCACCGCGCTCCAGGACATGGTCCAGATGATCGGTACGGGCGAGCGGCTGGACGGGGTCTTCCTCGACATCCGGATGCCCGGCCTCGACGGCCTCGACCTGGCCAGGCTCATCGCGGGCTTCCCCAACCCGCCCCGGCTGGTCTTCGTCACCGCCCACGAGGAGTGCGCGGTGCAGGCCTTCGAGCTGGAGGCGGTCGACTACCTGCTCAAGCCGATCAGGGCCGACCGGCTGGCCGAGGCGGTGCGGCGCCTGGAGGCGCTGATCCCCGCGACCCCCGCGGCGGCCGACCCCGTGGCCGAGGACGTCATCCCGGTCGAGCTCGCCGGGCGGACGAGGTTCGTGCCGCAGCAGGCCGTCTGGTTCGCCGAGGCGCAGGGCGACTACGTCCGGCTGCACACCGACGAGGGCAGCTATCTGGTCCGCATGCCGCTGGCCGCCCTGGAGCGGCGCTGGGCCGGTTCGGGGTTCATCAGGGTGCACCGCAGCACGCTCGTCTCGGTGCGGCACGTGAGCGAGCTGCGCTTCGACGGCGGCCGGGTGATGCTCAGGGTCGGCACCGAGACGCTCCCGGTAAGCCGCCGCCACACCCGCCAGGTCCGCGAGCGGCTCATCCGCCAGTTCCGCGACCGCCCGGCCGTCCCCGGGGTGGCCCGGGGCAGGTCCCTGCCCTCCGCCGCCCTGCGCTAGCCGCGCGGGGCCCCCGGGGGTGCTTCCGGGGGTTCTCGCCCCTCTCCGGGTCGTACGGCCGCCGTGCGACCACGTCTTCGCCCGGGGCCCTGCCTCGGCGCTCTCACGCCCCCGTGCGGCGATTCACGCCCGGGTGGACCCCGGCGCGCCCGCTCCCGGGCCGCAGGGCCGCCGGAGGTGTCTCCCGATCGCCGTCCCGGCCGCGACCCGGACGGCGGCCCGCGCTCGCCGCGGGCACCCTCGCCCGGGACGCCTGCCTGCCGTCACCGGGTTCCCGGTCCCTGATCCCGTTCGCCGGCACGCGTTTCGCGCGCCCCGACGGCGTTCCCCCCACCGGTGGTCTCACGGGCCCCAGAAGCCCCCGATCGACCGTTCGTCGTCCGCCGGCGGCCGCTCGTCGTGCCGGTACTCTCCGTACATCGACAACTACGAACCGTTAATCGCGCTGGAGGGAAAGCGCCGCTCACTCGTCTGGACGCGCCTCTAGTGTTCCCTCATCGGAGAGCGAGACCCGCCGCGTCAGGGGGGACAGAGCCGGAAGGCTCGCACAAGACCTGACGTGCGGACATCGGGTGACCGTCGAGAGCCGGCGACATCCGGTCACTCGGCCGCCGGGTCCTCGGCCGGAAGGGGAGGGGCCGCCGATCTCCGATATGACGGGACGCCCGCGCTAGCCAGCGGGCCGGACCGTGATCCGGCCACACGGGGGCGGTCGGATCACGAGGACGGGCGTCCCGTCTGACCTCGCGGACCCCGGGGACGCGGGCCCTCCCTGCCGGTGATCACCGGCAGGCGGCCGGTCGCCGGATCAGGTGTCGCGCAGCTTCTTGAGCGTGTCGATGTCCTCGCGGTGCTTCTCGGCGCCGCCCGGCGTCTCGATGCAGAACGGCACCCCCGCCACCGCGGGGTGGCGCATCATCTCGGCGAAGGAGGCGGCGCCGATGTGGCCGGCGCCGATGTTCTCGTGCCGGTCCCTCCTGGAGGCGCACGGGTCCTTGGAGTCGTTGGCGTGGACCAGCTTGAGCCGCCCCGGGGCGATCGCGTGCAGGGTGTCCAGGGTCTCCTTGATGCCCTCGGAGGTCGACAGGTCGTGCCCGGCGGAGAAGACGTGGCAGGTGTCGAAGCAGATGCCCGCCTTCGGGTGCCAGTCGAGGGCCTCCAGGTAGGGCTCCAGGTCCTGGACGGTCGCGCAGAGCACCCCGCCCTGCCCGGCCATCGACTCCAGCAGCAGGTCGGGCCCGTCGTCGGGGATCTCCTCCAGGAGCGGCAGGAGGTGCTCGCGCAGCTGGCGCAGAGCGGCGTCACGGGGCTGGCTCACCGCCGACCCGGTGTGGATGACCACTCCCTTCGCGCCGATCGCGTGGCCGCGCAGCAGGTTGTGCCGCACGGTGGCCAGCGACTTCTCCAGCGTCTCGGGAGTGGGAGATCCCACGTTGACGAGGTAGGAGGCGTGCACGAAGGACAGCACGCCCGATTCGCGCAGCTTGGCGTCCTGGGCGGGGTCGCCCGCGGCGAGAGCCCAGCCGCGGGGGTTGCTGACGAACACCTGGATCATCTCGGCGCCGATGTCCGCGGCGTACCGCAGCCCGCCCTTGGCGAGACCGCCGGTGACGGTGACGTGCCCGCCGATGGGGGAGAGTGAAGTCATAGTGACCCCATTTTAGACGCCGGCCGGGTGGTCGGCCTGTCCCGGCGGTCGGTGCTCCTCGTCGCCGCCGTCGCCCGCCGGCACCCGTCGTTCAAGCGAGTTTGGAGCATGTTACGAAAATCTGGGGCAAATCATGGCTCACTTTGCGGTTCGTGACGCTGGACCGCGCACACCGGCGGTGTGTGTACTGCTCCCATGCCTAACGTGAACTCCGCGCCGCCGGTCCCGGGACTGGCCGCGTTCAACGCGCTGGGCGCCGAGGAGGCCGAGGCCGGGCTGCTGGCCTGCTGCGCCTGCCGGGCCTTCGCCCGGGGGGTGGCCGCGCTGCGCCCCTACCGCGACCTCGACCGGCTGGCCGAGGCGGCGGAGGCCGCCGTGCGGGGGCTGGACTGGTCCGGCGTCCGCGAGGCGCTGGCCGCCCACCCCCGGATCGGCGAGCCGCCCCGGGAGGGTGGTCCTGCGGCCGGTTCCGAGCCGCCCGGCCACCCGGGAGAACACGAGGAAGGGCGCTCGGCGACGGAGGCCGCCTGGTCGCGGGGGGAGCAGGCGGGGGTCGGCACGGCCGGGCGGGAGGTCCTCGACCGGCTCGCGGAGGGAAACCGCGCCTACGAGCGGCGGTTCGGCCACGTCTACCTGATCTGCGCCACCGGCCTGTCGGCCGGGGAGATGCTGGCCCGTCTCACGGAGCGGCTCGGCAACGACGAGGACACCGAGCGGGAGGTCGTCAGGGCCGAACTCGCGAAGATCACCCGTCTGCGGCTGGCGAAACTCCTGGGAGCCGCCACGTGAACCCCGTTCCTCCGGGAGCCGTCACGGCCTCCGTACCCCTCGAAGACCGCGCGCCGGGGAAGGGTCCCGCATGAGCCTGTCCACCCACGTGCTGGACGCCGCCCTGGGCAGGCCCGCGGCGGGGGTCGCCGTACGCCTGGAGAGGGACGGCGAGGTGCTCGCCGAGGGCGTCACCGACGCCGACGGGCGGATCGCGGGATGGACCTGCGGGGCCGGTGACCACCGGCTGGTCTTCGAGACCGGCGGCTACTTCGCCGCCCGCGCGGTGGAGGCCTTCTACCCCCGGGTCTCGATCGACTTCACGGTGGCGGACCCGGGGGAGCACCACCACGTGCCCCTGCTGCTCAGCCCGTTCGCCTACTCGACGTATCGAGGGAGCTAGCATGCCCGTCGTTCTCGGCCCCAACCGCTACGGCAAGGCGGAGACCCGCCTGGTCCGCGTCGTCAGGGACGGCGCCGTCCACCACGTCAAGGACGTCACCGTAGGCTCGGCGCTGTCCGGGGACATGGAGGCGGTCCACCTCACCGGCGACAACGCCGCGGTCCTGCCGACCGACACGCAGAAGAACACCGTGTACGCCTTCGCCAGGAAGTACGGCGTTACGGAGATCGAGGACTTCGCGGTCCTGCTGGCCCGCCACTACGTGGAGTCGCAGCCCACCGTGCACCACGCCCGCGTGGAGATCGAGGAACACTTCTGGGACCGCATCCCGGTGTCCGACGACATCGCCGGGGAGCGCGGGCGGCACTCCTTCGTCCGCTCCGGCCGGGAGACGCGCACCTGCGCCGTCCACCACGACCGGGACGGCACCACCACCGTGGTCTCCGGCCTGAGGGACCTGGTGGTGCTCAACTCGACCGACTCGGAGTTCTCCGGCTTCGTCGAGGACGAGTACACCACCCTCCCGCCCACCAAGGACCGCGTCCTGGCCACCGCCGTCTCGGCCCGCTGGCGGCACCTGCCCGGCGCGGCGACCTCGCCGGCGGCGTACGGGGAGTCGTACGACGAGGTGCGCCGCCACCTGCTCGGGGCGTTCGCCGAGACCTACAGCCTGTCGCTGCAGCAGACGCTCTACGCGATGGGCGAGCGGGTCCTGAACGCCCGGGAGGAGGTTTGCGAGGTGCGCCTGGCGATGCCGAACAAGCACCACTTCCTGGTCGACCTCACCCCGTTCGGGCTGGACAACCCCAACGAGGTGTTCCACGCGGCCGACCGTCCCTACGGGCTGATCGAGGGCAGCGTGCTCCGCGACGACGCCCCCGACGCCCGCTTCGCCTGGGAATGACTGGGAGTGACGACGATGGACTTCCTACGACCCGCCACGTGGGCGGAGGCACTCGCCGCCAGGGCCGACCGGCCGGACGCGGTGCCCATCCAGGGCGGCACCGACATGATGGTCGAGCTCAACTTCGACGTGCGGCGGCCCGGCGCGCTGCTCGACCTGAACCGGGTCGCCGAGCTCGCGGAGTGGAGCGAGGAGCCGGACGGCAGGCTCAGGGTCGGCGCGGGGGTGACGTACGCCCGGCTGATCGCCGAGCTGGGCGACCGGCTGCCCGGCCTGGCCCAGGCCTCCCGCACGGTCGGCTCGCCGCAGATCCGCAACCGGGGCACCGTGGGAGGCAACCTCGGCGCGGCCTCGCCCGCCGGGGACAGCCACCCGCCGCTGCTGGCCGGGGACGCGGTCGTCGAGGTCGAGTCCGCCGCCGGGGGCGTGCGGATGATCCCGGCCGACGGCTTCTACCTCGGGGTCAAGCGCAGCGCGCTGGAGGCCGGCGAGCTGATCCGGGCGTTCTGGATGAGCCCCGCGAGCGGCCCCCAGTACTTCTCCAAGGTCGGCACCCGCAACGCCATGGTGATCGCGGTCTGCTCGTTCGCGATCGCGCTGCGCCCCGGCGAGCGCCGGGTCGGCACCGGGATCGGCTCGGCCGCACCGACCCCCCGCCGCGCCGTCGCCGCCGAGGAGTTCCTCGCCGCCGAACTCGACTGGGAGGCCCGGCTCGACCCCGCGGTGCTCGGCCGTTTCGGGGAGCTGGCCGCCGAGGCCGCCTCGCCGATCGACGACGTGCGCGGCACCGCCGACTACCGGCGCCACGCCATCGCGGTGATGGCGCGGCGCACCCTCACCTGGGCGTGGAACGAGTTCCGCTCCGGACACTTCGAGAGGAGGGCCGGATGATGCGTGTCACCTTCACCGTCAACGGCCGCACCGAGACCGCCGACGACGTCTGGGAGGGCGAGAGCCTCCTGTACGTCCTGCGCGAGCGGGTCGGCCTGCCGGGTTCCAAGAACGCGTGCGAGCAGGGCGAGTGCGGCTCCTGCACGGTCTATCTCGACGGGATCCCCGTCTGCGCGTGCCTGGTCGCGGCCGGGCAGGCCGAGGGGCGCCGGATCCGCACCGTCGAGGGGCTCGCCGACGGCGACCGGCTCGACCCGATCCAGGAGGCCTTCGTCGAGTGCGGCGCCGTCCAGTGCGGCTTCTGCACCCCCGGCCTCCTCGTCCAGGCCCACGACCTGATCGAACGGGTCGGGCAGCCGTCCGACGCGGAGATCCGCGAGGCCCTGGCGGGCAACCTGTGCCGGTGTACCGGCTACGAGAAGATCCTCGACGCCGTACGCCTCGCCGCGGCGCGGAAGGCGGCGGCCCGGTGAGCTCCATCCTGATCGAGAGCGTCCGCGTGGAAGGTGGTGGCCGGTGAGCTCCATCCTGATCGAGAACGTCCACATCGCCCCGGTCGTGGGCCCGGAGATCCCCTCGGGGCACATCCACGTCGAGGGCGACAGGATCGCGGCCGTGGGCGCCGGTCCGGCGCCGGACGTCCCGGGAGCGGCCAGGATCGACGGCACCGGCTGCCTGGCCACCCCCGGCCTGGTCAACACCCACCACCACCTCTACCAGTGGGCCTCCCAGGGGCTCGCCCAGGACGCCACCCTGTTCGAGTGGCTGACGGCGCTCTACCAGGTGTGGGCCGCGATGGACGCCGAGGTCGTCAGGGGCGCGGCGGGCGCGGGGCTGGGTCACCTGGCGCTGTCCGGCTGCACCACCTCCAGCGACCACCACTACATCTTCCCAAAGGGACGCGGTGACCTGTTCGCCGCGGAGATCGAGGCGGCGAGGGAGGTCGGCCTGCGCTTCCACCCCGCCCGGGGTTCGATGGACCGGGGCAAGTCGCAGGGCGGCCTGCCGCCGGACGTCGTGGTCGAACGGCTCGACGAGATCCTCGACGCGACGGCCGAGGCCGTCGACACCTACCACGACCCGTCCTTCTCCTCCATGCTCCGCGTCGCGGTCGCCCCCTGCTCGCCGTTCTCCGTCAGCGCCGACCTGATGACCGAGGCCGCCGCGCTGGCCAGGTCCAAGGGCGTGCGCCTGCACACCCATCTCGCCGAGACCCTCGACGAGGAGGAGCACTGCCTGCGGCAGGTCGGGCAGCGCCCGGTCGACTACATGGAGAAACTCGGCTGGCTCGGCCCGGACGTGTGGTTCGCCCACGCCGTCCACCTGAGTGACGGCGACATCGACGTCTTCGCCCAGACCGGTACCGGTTCGGCGCACTGTCCCAGCTCCAACGGCCGTCTCGGCGCCGGGATCGCCCGCGTCTCCGAGATGCTCCACCGGGGCGCGAACGTCGGCCTGGGGGTGGACGGCAGCGCCTCCGCCGAGCTGACCTCCCTGTCCGGCGAGATGCGGCAGGCCCTGCTGTTCCAGCGGGCCAGGTACGGGCCCACCGCGCTCACCGCCCGCCAGGCCCTGGAGATCGCCACCCTCGGCGGGGCGAGGAACCTGGGCAGGCAGGAGGAGCTCGGCTCCCTGGAGGCCGGGAAGCTCGCCGACATCGCCCTCTGGCGCACCGGGGCCACCGGGGCCTTCGCCTCCGCGGTCGCCGACCCGGTCTGCGCCCTGGTCTTCGGCACCCGGCAGCCTCCGCTGGCCCGGCTGCTGGTCGGCGGCCGGACCGTCGTCGAGGACGACGAGTTGCGTAACGTCGCCCAGGACGGGCTCGGCCGTGCGGGAGGTGAGGCGCACCGCCGCCTCATGCGCCTGGCGGCGGAGCAGGGCTTCGGGATCTCGTGACTTTTCCCGCCGGTGGCCCGGAGGCGTCGCCGGGCAGGACCAGGAGTCCGGGTGGCCGGGACGTCCGGGACGTCCGGGACGTCCGGGACCTCCAGGATGTCGGGGGCGTCCGGGGAGTAGGGGCCGGGCGTCCGGGGCGTCCGGGGGCGGATGTCAAGATGGTGCTCCGTCTCACCGGGGTCCGGCATCCGCCTCCCGTCCGCTCGTACCGGCCGGGGACGCGTGCCCCCCATCCGTCACCAGGGAGCAGGGTTGTCTGAGTCGTCGGGACACGTCGTGATCGCCCCGGACAAGTTCAAGGGTTCGCTGACCGGCGCCGAGGTCGCCGCGCGGGTCGCGGCGGGCCTCGGGCCCGGCGTCGCCACGGTCGCGCTGCCGGTGGCCGACGGCGGTGACGGCACCGTGGACGCCGTCGTGGCCTGCGGGTTCACCCGCGTCGAGGCCGAGGTCACCGGTCCCGTCGGCGCACCGGTCCTCGCCTCCTACGCCTGGCGCGACGCCTCCTCGCCGGGGGACGCCTCTTCGGGAGGGGACGTGGCGACGGCGGTCGTCGAGCTGGCCGAGGCGTCCGGCCTGCGGCGGCTGCCGGTCGCCTCCGGGCCCGCCGCCCCGGCGGGATCCCCCGCGCACGAGGGCGTCGAGCTGGCCCCGCTCACCGCGACCAGCCACGGCACCGGCGAGCTGATCGCCCACGCCGTACGGCGCGGGGCCCGGCGGGTCGTGCTCGGCCTCGGCGGCAGTGCCTGCACCGACGGCGGCACGGGCATGATGCGGGCGCTCGGCGTCCGCTTCCTGGACGCCGAGGGGCGGGAACTCCCCTTCGGGGGAGCGGCCCTACGCGACCTGGAAAGAATTGATATATCCGGACTTATCCCCATTGATGGGGTCGAGTTCGTGGTCGCGGGCGACGTGGACAACCCGCTGCTGGGCCCGCACGGCGCCGCCGCCGTGTACGGCCCGCAGAAGGGCGCGAGCCCCGACGACGTGAAGCTGCTCGACCGGGCCCTCGCCCGGCTCGCCGCCGTCGCCGCGCACACCCACGGCCTGGTCGGGGCCATCGAGCACGACGGCGTCGTCCGCTCGATGGGCGTGGCCGGGCAGCCGGGCGCGGGCGCCGCGGGGGGAGTGGGCTTCGCCGCGCTGGCCTTCCTGGCCGCCGACTTCCGCCCGGGCATCGACTACCTCCTGGAGCTGCTCGGCTTCCGCGACCGGCTCGAGGGCGCGCGCCTCGTCATCACCGGCGAGGGCTCGCTCGACGAGCAGACGCTGCGCGGCAAGGCACCCGCCGGGGTCGCGAGCGCCGCGGCCAAGGCGGGGGTCCCGGTCGTCGCGGTCTGCGGGCGCCGCGGTCTCGGCGACGAGGAGCTGAACGCGGCGGGCATCACGGCCGCCTACGCGCTCACCGACATCGAGCCCGACCCGGCCGTGTGCATGTCCCAGGCGGGCCCGCTGCTGGAGCGGCTCGCCCGCAGGGTCGCGGAAAGGCACCTTTGACAGGCGAGGGACGAAGAGCGGCCGACATCCTCCCCAGGGCCGAAGCCCGGGGTCTCCAGGCTGGAGGTATCCGATGAGCGCAGGGACCGAGGACGTACCGGATCTGGCCATCCGGTCCCGCAGGGTCGTGCTGCCCGGGGGAGAGGGACCGGCGGTGGTCGCCGTACGGGACGGGAGGATCGTCGGGGTGCACGCCCACGACGCCGAGCCGGACGCCGTCGAGCGGGTCGACCTCGGCGACGTCGCGCTGCTGCCCGGCCTCGTCGACACCCACGTGCACGTCAACGAGCCCGGCCGTACCCACTGGGAGGGTTTCGCCTCCGCCACCCGGGCGGCCGCGGCGGGCGGGGTGACCACCATCGTGGACATGCCGCTCAACTCGCTGCCGCCGACCGTGAACGCGGACGCCCTGGCCGTGAAGAGGCGGGCCGCGGACGGGCAGTGCGCGGTGGACGTCGCCTTCTGGGGCGGGGCGGTCCCCGGCAACGCCGGGGACCTGCGGGCGCTGCACGAGGCGGGTGTGCGCGGGTTCAAGTGCTTCCTGTCCCCGTCGGGCGTGGACGAGTTCCCGCCGCTGGACGCGGACGGGCTGCGGGCCGCCATGGTGGAGATCGCCTCCTTCGACGGCCTGCTGGTCGTCCACGCCGAGGACCCCGCGCTGCTCGCCGACCCCGGGGGGCCGGGATATCCGGAGTTCCTCGGCTCCCGGCCGGGAGAGGCCGAGCGCCGCGCCGTCGAACAGGTCGCCGCGCTGGCGGGGGAGACCGGGGTGCGGGCGCACATCCTGCACGTGTCGTCCGCATTGTGCCTGGAACCGCTGGCGAAGGCCCGGCGGGAGGGGGTGAGGCTCACCGCGGAGACCTGCCCGCACTACCTCACGCTGACGGCCGAGGAGGTGCCCGAGGGCGCCACCCAGTTCAAGTGCTGCCCGCCGATCCGCTCCTCGGCCAACCGCGACGAGCTCTGGCGCGGTCTCGCCGACGGGGTGCTCGGCTGCGTCGTCTCCGACCACTCGCCGTCCACCCCCGACCTGAAGGTGCCCGACTTCGCCGCCGCCTGGGGCGGGATCTCCTCCCTCCAGCTCGGCCTGACCGCCGTCTGGACCGAGGCGGCGCGGCGCGGGCACGACCTGGGCGACGTCGTGCGCTGGATGGCGGGAAACCCGGCCGAGCTGGTCGGGCTGGCCGGACTGCGCGGCAAGGGCGCGATCGCGGTGGGCGCGGACGCCGACCTGGTCGCCTTCGACCCCGGCGCCGTCCACACCGTGGACGTCTCCGCCCTGCACCACAGGAACCCGGTCACGCCCTACCACGGCAGGACGCTCATGGGGGAGGTCCGCACGACGTGGCTGCGCGGCCGGGCCGTGGGTAGGGAACCCCGGGGCGCCCTCCTGTAGGGCCGCCGGATCCGAAGGGCCGTGGAACGCCCCGGTGGCCGGGCCGGCTCCCCGCGAGAAAGGTTCTCTCCTTGACCGAGTTCACGACCGGATTCACCGCACTGCCCGACCTCGCCCTGCGCACCCTCGGCGGCTCGGTCATCGCGGCCAACGACGAGTCCTTCGCCGAGAGGGAGAGCCTCATCAGGCCGGGCCGCCCCGGCTTCATGCCGCACACCTTCGGGGCCAAGGGCCAGGTCTACGACGGCTGGGAGACCCGCCGGCGCCGCGAGCCCGGCCACGACTGGGCCCTGGTCAGGCTCGGCATGCCCGGGGTGATCAGGGGCGTCGTGATCGACACCGCCTGGTTCAAGGGCAACTACCCGCCGTACGCCTCCGTCGAGGCCGCCGAGGTCGAGGGCTACCCCACGGTCGCCGAACTGGAGACCGCCGACTGGGCGGAGATCGTTCCCAAAAGCGAGCTGAAGGGGGACGCCGAGCACCTCTTCGCGGTGTCCGGCGAGCGCCGCCACACGCACGTACGGCTGAACATGTTCCCCGACGGGGGCATCGCCCGCCTGCGGGTGCACGGCGAGGTCAGACCCGACCTGTCCCTGTACGAGGGACTCGGCCTGGACCTGGCCGCCCTGGAGAACGGCGCGCTCGTCACCGCGTGCTCCAACGAGTTCTACTCCTCGCCCAACAACGCCATCTCACCCGGCCTCGCCCGCCACCAGGCCGAGGGCTGGGAGACCGCCCGCCGCCGCGACGACGGCAACGACTGGCTGGTGATCCGCCTGGCGGGCTCCGGCGTCGTCGGCCTCGCCGAGATCGACACCACCAACCTGGTGTTCAACGCCCCCGCCGAGGTCTCCGTCACGGGCAGCGCGGACGGCACCACCTGGTTCCCGCTGCTGCCCAGGACCCGACTGCTGCCCGACACCCGGCACCGCTTCCGCATCCGGGACGCGCCCGCGGCCACGTACGCCAGGGTGGACATCCACCCCGACGGCGGCCTGGCGCGGATCCGGCTGCACGGTTTCCTCACCGGGGGCTGAACCGAGGGCTGATCCGCCCCGGCACGGTCCGGAAGAGAGGGATCAGTACCAGATGGTGACCTCGGTGCCGGGCGGGACCGCCTGGCCGCCCGACGGGACCTGGGCCAGCACCCTGCCCTTGCCCAGGGTGCGCCTCAGCTTCACCGTGACTCCCGCGGCGCGCAGCTCGTCCCTCGCCGCCCGGTAGTCCTTGAACACGATGTTCGGGATCACCACGATCTTCTGGTCGCCGGGCGGCGGCTCGCCCTCGCGCTCCCAGGGCCAGTGCCACTCGCCGTTGCACTGCGACAGGGTCAGCCGGACCACGGCACCCCTGTCGACCTCGGCCTTCGGCAGCGGGTCCTGGGCGATGACGGTGCACGGCTGGGCGGAGTCGGTCTGCTCGACGAACTCGGGAACGAACCCGCCCCCGCGCAGCACCGCGTCGGCCTGGTCGCGGGGCATGCCCCTGATGTCCGGCATGACCAGGCCCGCGCTCACGATCAGGTCGAGCCTGCTGTTCTCCTTGACCGGGTTTCCCACCGCGGGGATGGTCCGCATCACCTGGCCGCGCGGCACGGTCTCGCTGGCCTGCTTCCTGACGTCGTCGACGAGGAGGGAGGACTCCGCCAGCTTGCTCCTGGCCTGCGGCTCGGTCATCCCCACCACGTTGGGCACCGCCACCCGCTTGGGGCCGGCCGAGGCGATGAGGATCAGCTTGCTCTTCGGCTCGGCCTCGGTGCCCGCCGTGGGCTCGGTGCGCAGCACGATTCCCTTGGGAACCTTCTCGTCGTGCTCGGCCTTGCCCGTCTCGACCGTGAAGCCGCTCCGCTTGGCCTCGCCGGTGGCGGCCATGACGTTCTTGCCCACCAGGGTGGCGGGCACCACGATGGAGGTGTTCTGCGAGAACAGCCAGCCGGTCACCCCCACCGCGATCACCATGACCACGGCCAGCCCGATCAGGAACCAGCGGGCCCCCGACCCCCTGCGCGGCCTGGGGGCGGCCTCGTGACGGTCGCCGGCCGGGCCGGTGAGCAGGTCGGCGCGGGGCTGGATCAGCGTGTGGTTGGCCGGGGCGGGAGGCGCGGGCGCCACCATCTCCTGGCCGTGCGGCGGGCCGACGGGGACGGACGGCACCGGTCCGCTCTCCCTGGGCAGCATCCGGTGCGCCTCGACGGCGGCGACCAGCAGCGCGGTGGCGTCCGCCGGACGGTTCGCGGGGTCGCGGGCCGTCGCCCTGGCCACCAGGGTGTCGAGCAGCGGGGAAGAGCCCGGCAGCAGCGCCGAGGGCACGGGCACCGTGTCGTGCACGTGCCGGTAGGCCACCGACATCGGGGTCTCGCCCTCGTACGGCTGGCGGCCGGTCAGGAGCTCGAACAGCATGATGCCGGCCGCGTAGACGTCGCTGCGGGCGTCGGCGCCCCCGGAGGTCACCTGCTCGGGCGACATGTAGCCGATGGTGCCGATCATGACGCCCGTGCGCGTCTGGTTGCTCGCCTCGATCGCGCGGGCCAGGCCGAAGTCGACGACCTTGACCCGGCCGTCGTCGGCGAGCAGCACGTTCTCCGGCTTGACGTCGCGGTGGATCAGACCGGACTGGTGGGCGGCGCCCAGCGCGGCGAGGACGGGGATCATGACTTCCAGCGCCTCGCGGGCGGGCAGCCTGCCCCGGGCGCGGAGCACGTCGCGCAGGGTCCGCCCCGGTACGTACTCCATCGAGAGGTAGACGTTGTCGCCGTCCGTGCCCTGGTCGAACACGTGCACCACGTTGGGGTGCGACAGGCTGGCCACCGACTTGGCCTCGCCGATGAAGCGCCGCACGAAGGCGGGGTCCTCGGCGAGCGAGCGGTGCATCACCTTGACGGCGACCGTGCGGTCGAGCCGGACGTCCAGGGCCAGATAGACGGTCGCCATTCCGCCCCGGGCGATCCGGGACTCAACGCGGTAACGCCCGTCGAGGAGTTTCCCGACCAGGGGGTCCGTAAGCGTCGTGTCCACGTGGCCGAGTTTACGGGCGATTTGGCGCCGACAGGATCCCCGAATCCCAAACCGATGCCGAGACGTGGTGGTTTTCTATCGATGAACCACCGGCGTGCTGTCGATCGAGGGAGAGGAGGCTTCCGCGTAGCGACGCCGGGGTATCCGCCCGGCCATACGGGCCGCCCGGCCCGCGGAGACGGCCGAGCGCATCGCCCGGGCCATCAGGTCCGGACGCTGTGCCCGGGTGACCGCCGTGGCCAGCAGGACCGCGTCGCAGCCCAGCTCCATGGCGAGCGCCGCGTCGCTGGCCGTGCCGATCCCGGCGTCCAGGATCACCGGCACGCTCGCGAACTCGACGATCAGCTCGATGTTGTGCGGGTTGCGGATGCCCAGCCCCGAGCCGATCGGCGCGCCCAGCGGCATCACCGCCGCGCAGCCCGCCTGCTCCAGCCTGCGCGCCAGCACGGGGTCGTCGCCGATGTAGGGCAGCACCGTGAACCCGTCGGCGACCAGCCGCTCCGCCGCGTCGAAGGTCTCGATGGGGTCGGGCAGCAGGGTGCGCTCGTCGGCGATGACCTCCAGCTTGACCCAGTTCGTCTCCAGCGCCTCCCTGGCCAGCCTGGCGGTCAGCACGGCCTCGCCGGCGGTGAAGCAGCCCGCGGTGTTCGGCAGCACCTTGATGTCGCGCCGGCGCAGCACGTCGAGCACCGAGCCCCGCGCGGCCGGGTCGAGCCGCCGCATCGCGACCGTGGTCAGCTCGGTCCCCGAGGCGGCGAGCGCCCGGTCGAGGATCTCCAGGGACGGGGCGCCCCCGGTGCCCATGATGAGACGGGAGGAGAACTTCTCGCCGCCGATGATCAGCTCGTCCGCCGCACCCGTCATGTCAGCCGCACCCGTCATGTCAGCCGTGCCGACTGTGCCGGCTGTGTCGGCTGTGCCGACCATGTCCGCCGTGTTCGTCATCGCCCGTCACCCTCCCTGGACCGCGGTGAGCACCTCGACGCGGTCGGCCTCCGCGAGCGCCGTGGACTCCCAGGCGCCGCGCGAGACGACCTCGTCGTTCACCGCGACGGCCACCCCGCTCCGCACGCCGGTCAGCCGCTGTACAGCCTGCGCGACGGTCGCCCCCGGGGGCAACTCGTGCGCGGCGCCGTTGATGGTCACGTTCATCGGTACTCCTGCTGTGTGTGCTCCCGGAGGCGGTGTTCCCGCCGCGGGTTTTCCCGGGAGCCGTGCTCCCATGGGGTGCGCTCCTGCGGGGTGCGCTCCTGGGGATCGTGCTCCCATGGGGTGCGCTCCTGTGGGGTGCGCTCCTGGGGATCGTGCCCCCGGTAGGTGTGCTCCTGCGGGGTGCGCTCCCGTAAACGGAGTTCCCGGGAGCCGGGCTCCTGGAAGCGGAGGGGGGAGCAGACCGCGGAGAGTCCCGGGTCCGGCTCACCTGTCCCGTCCACCTCGCCCGTTCCGCCCGCGCAGAGGTCGGCGGTGAGCGGCGCGAGCAGGACCCCGCCCCGGTGGTGGCCGGTGGCCAGGTGGAGACCGGGCACGATCGTGGGGCCGATCAGCGGCAGGTTGTCCGGGGTACCGGGGCGCAGTCCCGCGGCCACCTCGGCCACGTCCAGCTCGGTCACCCCGGGGACGAGCTCCCGCGCGTCGCGCAGCAGCTCCCACAGCCCCCCGGCGGTGACGCGGGTGTCGAAGCCCATCTCCTCCTGGGTGGCGCCGAGGACCGTCTCGCCGTCGCCGCGCGGCACCAGGTAGACGTGCGAGCCGTGGACGACCCCGCGCACGCACCGCCGCAGGATCGGCTCGGGGGAGCGCAGCCGCATGATCTGGCCCTTCACGGGCCGCACCGGGGGCAGCGCCTCCGGGGGCACCCCCTCCATGGTGCCCGACCAGGCTCCGGTGGCGAGGACGACCAGGCCGGCGCCCACGGTCTCGCCACCCTCCAGGCGTACCCCGGTGACCGTTCCCGAGGACGTGAGCAGCTCGGCCACGCGGGCGCGTACCAGGGCGCCGCCCGCACGATCCAGGGCCGCCAGGAGCGCCGTGGTGACCCTCCTGGGGTCCACCCAGGCGTCGCCGCCCGCCAGCAGGCCGCCCCGGACGGCGGGGGCCAGCATGGGCTCCAGGCGGCGGCACTCGCGGCCGGTGAGCCGCTCGGCGGGCAGTCCCAGCCTGGCGGTGAAGGCGGCGAGGTCGTCCAGCGCGGCCAGGTCGTCGGAGCCGAAGGCGACGTCGAGCGTGCCGTCGGTGCGGTAGTCGGGATCGTGCCCGCTCGCGTCCGCCAGCTCGGCGGCGAAGGCGGGCCAGCGCTCCAGGGAGGCCAGGCCCAGCCGCAGCAGCGGCTCCTCGGTGTAGGTGACCTCGCTGACCGGGGCCAGCATGCCCGCCGCCGCGTGCGAGGCGCCGGAGGCCGGTGCGGGGTCGGCCACCGCCACCCTCAGGCCCCGGCGGGCGGCGCGCCACGCCACCGACAGGCCGATCACGCCCCCGCCGGCGACGAGAAGATCGAAATGGTCCGCCATACGTGCTCCGCTCCCTTCGCCGGCATGACCCGGATCAGGTTCGTGGCGGTCGAGGGCTCGCTCGCGGCCGCTGTCCGGACCTCGCTCGCCCGTGCCGTGCCCGATCGCGCCCCAGGGCGCGTCTCCTCGCACATCACCGGCTCACAGGGTCCTTCTTCGCCCGCAGCCCTCCTCTCAGCCCGGTGCGTTCCGGGCTCCCGCGCGTCTTCACCCCCACCCTAAGGGTTCGGGCAACACACTTAGCGCGTCAGATGTGAGGTAAATCCCGTTTTCGTTATCAACGACCGTTGGTAGGAGTACGGGGTTCCCGCTTATGGTCGGGAAGTGTGAATCATGTCGTGGTGGTTGGGGCCGGCCTCGCCGGTGTGCGCAGCGTCGAGGCGTTACGGGCCCGTGGGTTCGGCGGCGAGATCACCCTGATCGGAGAGGAACGGCACCGGCCCTACGACCGCCCGCCCCTGTCCAAGGGGGTGCTGCTCGGCGAGACCGACTCCACGGTCGTCGACTCCGACCTCGACGCGCTCGAGGTCGACTTCCGCGCGGGCGTCTCCGCCAAGGGGCTCCACCCCGGCGTGGTCGAGACCACCGAGGGCGAGCTGGCCTACGACGGCCTGGTCGTCGCCACCGGCGCCCGCCCGATCAGGCTGCGCGGGGACGGCCCCCAGCACGTGGTGCGCACCATCGACGACGCGCTCCGGCTGCGTTCACTGCTCGGCGAGGGAACCAGGGTCGCCGTCATCGGCGCGGGCTGGATCGGCGCCGAGGTGGCCACCGCCGCCCGCAGGGCCGGCTGCGCCGTGACCGTCGTCGAGGCCGCCGGCACCCCGCTGGCCACCGCGCTCGGCCAGGCCGGCGCGTACACCGCCCCCTGGTACGCCGAGGCGGGCGTCGACCTGCGCCTGGGCACGATGGTCGCCTCCGTCGACCACGGAGGGCTCACCCTGGCCGACGGCTCGGCGGTCGAGGCCGACGTGGTCGTCACCGGAGTGGGCGTGCGGCCCGCGACCGAGTGGCTGGCCGGGTCCGGCATCAGGCTCGACAACGGCGTGGTCACCGACGAGCACCTGCGCACCTCGCTGCCCGGCGTGGTCGCGGTGGGCGACTGCGCGGCCTGGTGGTCGCGCCGCTACGGCCTCCGCCTCCGCGTCGAGCACTGGGACACCGCCCTGGGCGCCCCGGACGTCGCGGCGGCCACCCTCGTCGGCGACGCCGCGGTCTACGACCCGGTCCCCTACTTCTGGTCCGAGCAGTTCGGCCACATGGTCCAGTACGCGGGCCACCACGACGGCGCCCGCCTCGTCCTGCGCGGCGACCCGGCGGCCGAGGGAAAACCCAGGTGGGCGATCTGCTGGGTGACCGAGGACGACCGGCTCACCGCGGTGCTCTCCGTCAACCGCCCCCGCGACCTCGTCCAGGGACGCCGCCTCATCGAGGGCGGGCAGCGCCTCGACGTCGATCGCCTCACCGACCCTGCGGTAGCGTTGCGCGATTGTACGGTGGCGTAACCTCGCCGCCAGGTGTTTGGCGAAGGGCTCGATGTGGTAGTGGTGGATTCGTGACGCTTTCTGTTGCGCAGATCGACCGGGAAACCGACCAGCTGGTGGGCGAGTGGCTCACCCTGACCGAGGTGGCCAGAAGGCTCAACCTGAGCGCCGGTCGCGCCAAGCAACTTCTCAAGGACCGCAAGCTCATCGGAGTGCGCAGGGGCGGTGGCGAGCCACAGGTCCCCGCCGCGTTCCTCGCCGACGGAGACGTCGTCAAGGGCCTCCCCGGCACCCTCACGGTGCTCCTGGACGCCGGATACGACGACGTCGAGTCCCTTCGCTGGCTCTTCACCCCCGACGACACGCTTCCGGGATCGCCGGTCGACGCGATCCTGGCGGGCCGCCACACCGAGGTGAAGAGACGTGCCCAGGCCCTCGGTTTCTGACGCCCGCCTGTATCTCTGTACGGACGGACGCCGGGACCGGGGAGACCTCGCGGACTTCCTCGACGCCGCCCTCGCGGGCGGGGTCGACATCGTGCAACTGCGCGAGAAGGGCCTTGAGGCGCGCGAGGAGCTCGACCTCCTCGCCGTCTTCCGCGAGGCCTGCGACCGGCACGGCACTCTCCTGGCCGTGAACGACAGGGCCGACATCGCCTACGCGATCCGTCCCGACGTGCTCCACCTCGGCCAGGACGATCTGCCGGTGCGGGTCGCGCGCGACATGCTCGGCGACGACATCCTCATCGGGCGTTCCACTCACGCCCCCGAGGAGGCGTCCGCCGCGGCCGTCGAGCCCGGTGTCGACTACTTCTGCTGCGGCCCGATCTGGCCGACGCCCACCAAGCCCGGCAGGTTCGCCCCGGGCCCCGGCCTGCTCAGGCACGCCGCGGCCCTGGAGACCGACCGGCCCTGGTTCGGCATCGGCGGCATCGACCTCGCCAACCTCGACGAGGTGATGTCGTACGGCGTGCGCCGGGTCGTGGTCGTGCGTGCGATCACCGAGGCCGACGACCCCAAGGCGGCGGCCGAGGAGTTCAAGCGGAGGCTGGCCGCCCCCGCCTGAGGTCCCTTCGCCCGGCGAGGACCACGTCCCCCGCCGGGCGGACCGGCCTGCCCGCGAGCGTCTTCGTGGACCGGCCTGCCCGCGAACCTCTTCGCGGGCCGGCCTGCCCGCGAACCCGCCGCAGGCCGGCCGGGTGCGCGTCCGGCCGGGTATGCGTCCGGCGCGCGGTCAGGTCCGCCGGGAGGTGGCGGCCACCGCGAGGTCGGCCAGGGCCGCGCGGGCCTCGGGAAGGATCGGGGCGCCCTCCAGCGAGCCGAGGGCGTTCTCCAGATACCCCTTGATCAGGTCCTCGCACGCCACGAGGGCCCCCGTCTCCTCGATGATCCGGCGCAGCCGGTCGACCCCTGCCTCGTCCAGGCCGGGGTCGCCCAGCGTGGTGCGCACCACCTGGGCCTGCGACTCCGAGGCCGCGGCCAGCGTGCGGGCGATGAGCATGGTCCGCTTGCCCTCGCGGAGATCGTCGCCGGCCGGTTTGCCGGTCTCGTCGGGGTCGCCGAACACGCCGAGGATGTCGTCGCGCAGCTGGAAGGCGATGCCCACGGACTGCCCGTACTCCTCGCAGAGCCGGTCGATCCACGGCTCCCTGCCCCGGGCGGCCAGCACCAGGCCGAGCCGGAGCGGCTGCTCCACGGAGTACTTGCCGCTCTTGAAGAGGGCGACCCGCAGCGCGCTGTCGAAGGTGCCCTCGCCGTGCGCCTGCTCCAGCAGATCGAAGTACTGCCCGCACATCAGCTCGGTGCGCATGTCGTCGTGGACCTTCTGCGCCGCCGCCAGCGAGGCGGCCGGCAGGCCGCTGTTGCGCCACATCTCACCGGACCAGATGAGCATCAGGTTGCCCAGCAGGATGGCCGCCCCCTCGCCGAACTGCTCGGCCGAGCCGTGCCAGCCCGCCTTCCTGTGCAGCTCCTCGAACCTGCGGTGCGCCGAGGGCATGCCCCGGCGCAGGTCGCTGGCGTCCATCACGTCGTCGTGCACCAGGGCGCTGGCCTGGAGCAGCTCCAGCGAGGCCGCGGCGGCGAAGAGCGCGGGATCGTCACCTCCGCCCGCGCCACGCCAGCCCCAGTAGCAGAAGGCGGGTCGCAGCCGTTTGCCGCCCGCGAGGAAGTCCTCGGCCGCCGAGATGAGCGGGGCCAGCTCCGGAGCGCTGACCTGCGGGCGCTGCCGTTCGACGAATCGCCGAAGGGAGCGGTCCACCTCGGACCGGATCGTGTCCAGCGCGGCTGCAGAAGTGATCATCGAATACCTCCAGTGTGGAGACCCTGGGCTTCAGCTCTGGGGGGGAAACGCGGTACGTTGCCGTGCGTAGCGGCAGCGTGACCAGCGGTGATGACGCACCGACCACCGTACGCATGATCGACAAGATCCTCTCCGCCGGTCCGGCGGAGAGGTGGAGCGCCTGTGGAGCCGATGTAAGGCACGACACCTCCGGGTTCCTTGCGACTGGCGATGAGGCAGGAAACCCAATCTATGAAAATCGGAATCCCCCGCCTTCGACGGCGGGAGGAGGTCAGGTAATGAGATTAACGGTCCAAGAGGACATTTCGATCTAGAGGGGCGGTTGATTTGCGCGATAATTGACACAAGGCTGTTCTGCGGGTGGCGGAGATGATCTGATCGGGCACCCGAGCGGCCGGGCAAGTATCCTTGCCCCATGGCTCTGGGTCGCGCATCTGTCCTCCCCGATCGTGTCGCCACCGTCCGCGAGCTCCTCGCCGCCGGTGCCCGCTCGTTCTCCTTCGAGTTCTCCCCCCCGAAGACCGACGAGGGAGAGCGGCAGCTCTGGCGCGCCGTCCGCGAGCTGGAGTCGCTGCACCCCACCTTCGTGTCCGTCACCTACGGCGCGGGCGGCAGCACCCGCGACCGCACCGTCGACATCGTCGAGCGGCTCGCCCACGAGACCACGCTCACCCCGGTGGCCCACTTCACCGCCGTCAACCACTCCGTCCGCGAGCTGCGCCACCTGATCGGCCGCTTCGCGGGGGCGGGCGTGCGCAACATCCTCGCCGTGCGGGGCGACCCGCCCGGCGACGTGACGGGCGAGTGGGTGCGCCACCCCGAGGGCGTCCAGTACGCCGAGGAGCTCGTCCGGCTCATCCGCCAGTCCGGCGACTTCTGCGTGGGCGTGGCCGCCTTCCCGTACAAGCACCCCAGGTCGAGTTCGATCGAGTCCGACACCGAGTACTTCGTGCGCAAGTGCCGCGCGGGCGCCGACTACGCGATCACCCAGATGTTCTTCCGCGCCGAGGACTACCTGCGGTTGCGCGACCGGGTGGCGGCCAGCGGCTGTGACACGCCGATCATCCCCGGGATCATGCCCGTCACGCAGATGAGCACCATCGCCAGGTCCGAGCAGCTCTCCGGCGCGCCGTTCCCGCCGGAGGTGGCCGAGAGGTTCGCGGCCGTCGCCGACGATCCGGCCGCCGTGCGCAGCCTCGGCATCGAGCACGCGGCCGAGCTCTGCCAGACCCTGCTCGACGAGGGGGCGCCCGGCATCCACTTCATCACCTTCAACCGCTCCAGCGCGACCCGCGAGGTCTTCCAGGCCCTCGACCACACGCCGAAGGCCGCCCCGCTGCCGGTCTGACGCCGTCGCGCCCCCGCCGCCCCCCGCTCCCGCCGGGGGCACGGCAGCCGGTGGGCGGTCCCCGTCCGGCCGGGCCCCGGTCACCGGGGACCGCCGCGGAGCCGCCCGGCGCGCCCGGCCCGGCCGGGCCGGGCGGCCCGGTTCCCCGGGAGGGGTACGCCGGTGCGGGGCGTCCCGGGAGGGCGGCGTCCCGGCGGGGACCCGTAGCGTCGATCTTGACTTGCTCGGACTTCAGCCCACCCAGGGGCGGCGTCCCGGCGGGGACCCGTAGCTCCGGCCGGTGGCTCAGCCGCCCAGCGGCAGGGTGGTCCCGAGGATCGCGTAGCGCTCGTGCCCGCCGGGGAAGACGAACTGCGTGAGCAGGTCCACGAAGCCGATGTTCCGGTAGAGGTGCCGGGCCGGGGTGGGCCGGTCGCGGGTCGACAGCACGGCGGTGCGCTCCAGGCGGCCCGCGCACATGCCCGTGATCATCGCCCGGCCGATGCCCTTCCCCTGGTAGTCGGGGTGGACGTGGATCTCGGCGAGCTCCAGCGCGTCGCCCAGCCAGCCGCGGGCGCCGCCCTCGCCGTGTTTCTCCACGAGGGCCCGCCTGACCACGTCGTGCCACCACTGGCCGGGAACCCCGTGGAAGCCGTAGGCGATGCCCACCGGTGTGCCGTCGGCCAGCTCGGCGAACAGGCAGGTGAAGGCGGGATGGGTGGCGTGGTTTCCCATGATGAGCCTGCGGCCGGCGATCTGGTCGGCGGGCGGGTTCATCGCCTCGGTGTAGACGTGGAGGACCGCGTCCAGCCGGAGCCTGAACTCGTCGGGTCCGATCCGTCGCAGTCCGATCACGCGTCGCACCCTAGCAGTGCGGACGTGGCGCGGGTCGGCACGAGACGCGGGTGCGCGCCTGGTGGGTGCGGCCTCAGGCGCCGTGGAAGGTCGTCATTCGACCTCGACGGGGACCCCGCCGGTGATGCGGACGAGCTCCTCGAAGGAGGTCGGGAAAACGGTGTGCGGATGGCCGGCGGCGGCCCAGACGACCTCGTGCTTGCCGAGCCAGGTGTCGACCAGGGTCCTGACCGGCGCGGGGTGGCCGATCGGGGCGACGCCGCCGATGACCTGACCGGTGGCCGCCCGCACGAAGGCGGGGTCGGCACGCCGCACCTTCGCCGCGCCCGCCGTCCTGGCGATCAGGTCGGTGTCGACCCGGTGGGCTCCGCTGGTCAGCACCAGGAGCGGCTCGCCGTCGGCGTCGAATATCAGGCTGTTGGCGATGGCGCCGACCTCGCAGCCGAGCTGCGCGGCCGCGGTGGCGGCGGTCGGGGTGGCCTCCGCGAAGACGACGATCTCGCCGGGGACGCCGTGCTCGCGCAGGACGGCGGCGACCTTCTCGATGTTCGGATGCAACTTTTCTGGCACGCGGCCACTCTAAACAGATTGACCGTTGATTGCCGCTTTATAACCGGCGGCCTGCACGGGGAACCCGTGCGCTATGGTCCCTTGACCTGATCCATAGTGATATGAGGAGTTGATTGAAAGTGGGGGTTGGACAGCGGCAGGGAGTGGCCGCGCTGATGACGGCGGGGGCCGTGCTCCTCTCTTCCGCGGGCGTCACCCTTTTCGCGGGCGCCGCCGCGGCCCAGACCTCGGCTTCCCCGGCGGTCTCGGCCGTGGCGGCGACGGGGGCGAGCCCGTTCGTCGCGCCGGGCAAGACGCTCAAGCTCGGCGCGAAGGGCGCCACGGTGAAGGTGCTCCAGACCCGGCTGGCCGAGCTCGGCTACGCCCCGGGCAGGATCGACGGCCGCTACGGCGGGGCGACCCTGGCGGCGGTCTGGGCCTTCCAGAAGGTCAACGGCGTCACGCCGACCAGCACCGTGGCGCGCAGGACCTGGGCCGCCCTGGAGGCCCCGCGGGCGCCGAAGGTGCTCGTGCCCAGCGGGAAGCCGACCCGGGTGGAGGTCAACCTCGCCAAGCAGGTGATGGTCCTCTACGTCGGCGGTGTGGCGAAACTGGTCAGCCACATCTCCTCCGGCAGCGGGATCGCCTACTGCGAGACGGCCACCTGGGAGGGCAGGGCCCAGCGGTTCTGCGGCGACGCCCGCACGCCGACGGGCGACTACAAGACCACCTGGCGCAGGGACGGCTGGCACAAGTCCTACCTGGGCCAGCTCTACAACCCGATCTTCTTCAACGGGGGCATCGCCTTCCACGGCGCGCTGTCGGTGCCGCTGGCGCCCGCCTCCCACGGCTGCGTACGGCTGCCGATGCACGTGGCGGAGGTCCTTCCCGGCCTGCTCGGTACGGGAGTGCCGGTGCACGTCCGGGGCAGGTTCGTCCGGTAGGGCGGCGGAACGGGCGGTCCGGCGGGCGTGACCCCGCCGGTCGTGAACCGGGGCCCCGGGAGATGGTGATCTCCCGGGGCCCTTTCGCGTGCCCGCGCGCACCGATCTCCCGGGTCCGCAGGTGCCCTCACACACCCGAAGATCGAACTTTTGTTCGCCGTTTTACTTGACAGTGTTAGTGATCGAATTTATGTTCGATGTGATGACACGGGGCTCGCGGCTCGTGTCCAAGGGCGGCCGATCCGGTCCACGTCGTCGGCGGAGACGATCGGGCCAGGTCAGGACGGGCGGGGAGAGGGGAAGCTCCTCGTCCGGCCGTCCGGTGGATTTGTCGGTGGGGTCTGCGAGTGTGATACCGCCGGCGAAAACGCCGGAGCCGCTCGCGACCAAGGAGGCTGAAGCACTATGACCCCTCGGCTCGGCGATTCCGGTGGGCCCCGGTTGTCCCCCACGGTGCGGGCACACCTTTCAGACGCGCGCGACTGCCTCGAAGAGGCCGCCGCCGCCCGGACTTCCGCCGCGCGTTACGTCGCGGCCCATCTCGCCGCGCTCAGGGCGGCCGCTGCCGTCCTGGCGGCCCGTCCCCGTCCCATGGAGGGCCGCAGGAGGCGCAGGCTGCGCAGCGCCTGGGAGATGCTGCCCGAGGCCGAGCCCCGCCTGGCCGAGTGGGCACCCTACTTCGAGACGAGCGCGGCCAAGCGGGCCGCCGCCGAGGCGGGCCTGACCCGCACGGTGTCCTCGCGGGACGCCGAGGAGCTCATCTCCGAGGCGGAGCGTTTCGTCACCGCCGTGGAGAAGCTGCTCGGCGTGCCGAGCCAGCCCATGCTCCCCGGCCGGGTCCCCCTGGCCGGTTAGAGCACCGGATCCCCCTAGCCGGTTGGAGCCGGAGCGGCCTCCCACCAGGGGTCGCCGCCCGGGCTCACCGGCGCCGTCCCCGTACGTCTCCGTGCCCGCCGGTCCCCCCGGACGGCACGAGGACGTACGGGGACGTTTTTCGTGCCCCCGTCCCGTCGTGCCGCTCGCCTGTCGTGCTGCCTGTCCGTCGTGCCGCTCGCCTGTCGTGCCGCTCGTCCCGTGGCGCCGCCCGTCCCGGGCCGCCCCCGGGCCGCCCCCGGGCCGTCCTCGCTCCGTCCGTTCTCACGCCGCCGTCGTGGAGTTCTGGCGGGCGGCGCGGTGACGTAGCAGGAGCATGGCGGCGTCGTCGCTCAGCGGCCTGCCCACGTGGTCGAGCAGGTCGGCGCGGAGGGCGTCCAGCGAGCCCTGGGGGTCGTCGCCGTCCAGCAGGTGCGCCCGCTCCAGCAGGGGGTAGAACTCGCCGACCCCGTCGCGCGCCTCGATGACCCCGTCGGTGTAGAAGAGCACCTGGTCGCCCGGCTCGAACGGGATGTGGTGCGGCTGCGGCTCGCTGGCCTTGAGGGCGCTCATGCCCAGCGGGAGCGCCTCGTCCGGCGGGTCGGCGAACCAGATCCCGCCCTCGGCGTCGAGCACCATGGGCGCCGGATGGCCGCAGTTGATGACGGTGATGGTGGAACCGCCGCTGATCTCGGCCAGCACGGCGGTCACGAACTGCTCGCCGGACAGCTCGCGGGTCAGGGCGTTCTCCAGACGCGCCACGACGCCCTGGAGCGTCCTCTCGTCGTGGGCCGCCTCCCGGAAGGCCCCGAGCACCACGGCGGCCGTCTCCACGGCCTCCAGGCCCTTGCCCTGGACGTCCCCCACGATGATCCGCACCCCGTGCGGGGTGGTGACGACCTCGTACAGGTCGCCGCCGATCCTGGCCTCCGCCGTGGCGGAGGTGTACGAGACGGCCACGCCGATGCCCGGTCCCGCGCGGCGGGGCACCGGGCGCAGCAGCACCCGCTGGGCGGCCTCGGCCACCGAGCGCACGTCGGCGAGCTGGTGTTCGTGGCGCAGCCGCCCGGCGCTGGCCAGCACGCTGGCCATGGTGACGCCGAGGATGGCGAGGAGGGTGATGTCGGTGCGGGGCATCCAGAGGATGTCGTTGTAGGCGCCGAGCGCGAAGCACAGCACCAGGGCGACGACGCCGACCACCGTGGTGCGGGCCAGGCCGCACGCCACGCTGGCGAAGGCCGGGCCGAGGGCGAGCAGCGGCAGGAGGCCGGACGTGGGGCCCGAGCCGAAGTCGATCAGGGCCACCACGGCCATGACGACGAACGGCAGGAGTTTCAGGGTGTCCTGGGTCTTGGTGGTGCCTATCGAGGTCAGCAGCCGCAGGAACGCACGCGTCTTGGTCGACCCCAGCGACGTCATGACGGCGCGGAGACGGTTTTTCCGGCTTGATCGAGAGTGATCGAGCCGATCATCTCCCGAGGCCATGTCCACCACATCTCGCTAAACGCATGTTTGCCTTTTCCTACCACAGTGGCGGTCAGCCCGGGGCGGGACGAAGGGCACGTTCTGCTGAGAGCAGGAATCTCTGCGGGGTGGGCACGCCGGTTCCGGCGCACCCACGACCGGTCAGGGGTCGTCAGAAGGACTCGACGGCTCGGCGCGCCTCCGGGTCCAGGACACCCCAGCTGATGAGCTCCTCGGTGAGTTCGCTGGGGGACTTGTCGTAGATCACGGCGAGGGAGCGGAGGTCCTCCTGGCGGATGGACAGCACCTTGCCGTTGTAGTCGCCACGCTGGCTCTGGATGGTGGCCGCGTAACGGGCGAGCGCGCCCGCCTTCTCCTTGGGGAGCTGGGCGAGACGCTCAAGGTCGATCACAAGCTTCGGTGTCGGGCCCAGGGGGCTCGGAGCGGCCCCTCCCGGCAGCAACTCCGAGACCGGCACTCCGTAGAAATCAGCCAGTTCGGCAAGCTTCTGCACGGTGACGGCACGGTCGCCACGCTCGTAGGAGCCGACGACGACCGCCTTCCAGCGCCCGCGGGACTTCTCTTCCACTCCGTGCAGGGACAGGCCCTGCTGGGTGCGGATGGCGCGGAGTCGTGCACCCAGCGACTTGGCGTACTCAGACGGCATGGTGTGGCCCCCCGGCTCTGTTATGTAGTGCTCTCAACATGATTGTGCTACCTCGCAACTTATGCCCCGTTCACCGGGTTGGTGCCCGGGGTAGGCACCTTCGGTGACCGATGCGTCAGGGTTCACCCGATAACGCCACGAGGTGTGGTTACGGACAGTGACGGTAAAGCTGTGGGCGCCTAAGGTCAAGCTGATTGGAAAAAAGATGTCGAATCCGGTCCGGTGGGGTCCGCCTCAAACGCCGCACTTGTCCTACCTCACATCACGAAACCTTCGATTTTTCCGGCACTTTCGCATGATTCCCGGCTCTTCTCCGGGATTCGGGGCGACGTCGTCCCCGGGCGTGGCGACGGGCGTATGATCTTGAAAGACGCGGCGGCGGGCGATACCCGGTGCGACGGTCCCGGTCACCGGGCGCCCCGGTCGAGACGCGAGTGGCGGTACCCGTAGAGGAAGTAGGCGAGCAGGCCGGCCGCCATCCAGATCCCGAAGGCCAGCCAGGTGACGCCGGCCAGGCCGGCCATCACGACGAGGCACAGGATCACGCCGAGGATCGGCGTGACCGGGAAGAACGGTGTCCTGAAGCCGCGGGGCAGGTCGGGGCGGGTGCGGCGCAGGACGAGCACACCGGTGTTGACGATCGCGAAGGCGAACAGGGTGCCGATGCTGGTGGCCTCGGCGAGCCGGCCCAGCGGGACGAACCCGGCGAGCACGGAGACGAAGGCGGCCACGATGAGGGTGTTGGCGACCGGTACCCGGCGGCGCGGGCTCACCCTCTCGAAGATCTTCGGAATCAGGCCGTCGCGCGCCATGGCGAACAGGATGCGGGTCTGGCCGTACAGCACGGTCAGGACCACGCTGGCGATGGCGATGGCCGCGCCGAAGGAGATGACGACACCGGGCCAGGTGGCGCCCACGGCCCGCTTCGCGATCAGGGCCAGGCCCGCCTCGGTGCTCTCCGGGTCGAAGTCCTGCCACGGCATGGCGCCGACGGCGGCCAGCGCCACCAGGACGTAGACGAGTGTGACGACGCCGAGGGACAGCATGATCGCCAGAGGGAGGTCGCGCCTGGGGTTCCTGGCCTCCTCTCCGGCGGTGGAGGCCGCGTCGAAGCCGATGTAGGAGAAGAACACCTGCGAGGCGGCGGCGGTGATGCCGGCGATCCCCATCGGGGCGAACGGCGCCAGGTTGCCCGCGTCGAACGCGGTGAACGCCACGACGCAGAAGAACGCCAGCACCGCGATCTTGACGAGCACGAAGGCCGCGTTGGCGCCCGCGCTCTCCGAGGCGCCGCGCAGCAGCAGCCAGGTGGCGAGCAGGACGATCAGGATCGCGGTCAGGTTGACCACGCCGCCCCGGTCGCCGGGGGAGTGGACGACGGCCGCCGGGAACGTCCAGCCGAACAGGTCCCGGAGGAAGGCGTTGAGGTACTCGCCCCAGCCGACCGCCACGGCCGCCACGGAGACGGCGTACTCCAGCATCAGGCACCAGCCGCACACCCACGCCACCAGTTCGCCCAGGGTGGCGTACGCGTACGAGTACGACGACCCGGAGACGGGGATCGTGCCGGCCAGCTCCGCGTACGACAGCGCGGAGAACAGGGCGGTGACCGCGGCCAGCAGGAAGGCGACGGGCACCGCGGGGCCCGCCTCGGGCACGGCCTGGCCGAGGATCACGAAGATGCCGGTGCCGAGGGTGGCGCCGACGCTGAACAGGGTCAGCTGCCACAGGGTCATGCTCCTGCGCAGCTCGCCGCCCTCGCCGTGGCCGCCCTCGGCGACGATCTCCTCGGCGGGCTTGGTACGGAGAAGCCGGCGAGCCGGTGAGGCCATCCGTTCCTCCCCTCCGCCGAGGTCAGATGCCGTCGCGTTCGAGCGGGCAGCTCATGCAGCGCGGGCCGCCCCGGCCGCGGCCGAGCTCGCTGCCCCGGATCGTGATGACCTCGATCCCGTTCTCACGCAGGTGGTTGTTGGTGGTGGTGTTGCGCTCGTAGGCCACCACCACGCCGGGACGCAGGGCCAGCACGTTGCAGCCGTCGTCCCACTGCTCCCGCTCGGAGGCGTACACGTCCTGCGTCGCGCTGAGGACCTTGATGTCGTCCAGCCCGATCGCCCGCGCGATGGCCCGGTGCATGTCCTCGGGGGGATGGTCGGTGATCTTGAGCTCCTTCTCGTTGTCGCCGGGCTCGACGGTGTAGGAGGGCAGCATGCCCAGCCCCGCGAACTTGGTGAAGACGCCGACGTCCACGTTGGTCATGACCGTGTCCAGGTGCATGAAGGCCCGCGCCTTCGGCATGTCCAGCGCGACGATTTTCGTCGCCGCCCCCCGCTTGAACAGGCTGCGCGCGAGCATCTCGACGGCCTGGGGCTGCGTGCGCTCGCTGATCCCCACCAGCACCGCGCCGCGGCCGATGACGAGCACGTCGCCGCCCTCGATGGTGGCGGGCGCCATGGGGATGCCCGGCAGCCAGACGTTGTAGCCGCCCTCGTCCGGCCGGTCGTAGCCGGGCGCGAAGGCCGGGTGGTAGCGGTAGATCGCCTCCATGTTGACGGTCTCGCGGCGGCGGGCCTTCTTCCTCATCGCGTTGATCGAGACGCCGTCGTAGATCCAGCAGGAGGTGTCGCGGGTGAACAGGTGGTTGGGCAGCGGGGGCAGGACGAAGTCGTCCGGCTCGAGCGTGTGGAAGGCGAGGCTCTTGGGGTCGGTGCCCATCTCCACCATCTCGCGCTTGGTGATGCCGCCGGTGAGATAGCGCTGGAGCACGATGGAGTCCATCGAGTCCAGCGCGTTGCGGATGGCGTCGACGGCCATCGGGCCGAAGTAGCGCTCGTCGGCGACGCCGTCCAGGATGTGCTTGCGCGCCTCGGGGATCTCGACCGTCTCGCGGAGCAGGTCGGAGAGCATGTAGACGGTGACGCCCTGGTCGACCAGGAGCTTCTGCCACTCCTCGTGCTCCTCCACGGCGCGCTGCACCCACAGCACGTCGTCGAAGAGGAAGTCGTCCTTGTTCGACGGCGTGAGCCGTTTCAGGGCGAGTTCCGGCCGGTGCAGCAGGACCTGGTGGAGCCGGCCGACCTCGGAGTCGACGTGAAAGGCCATTTCTCTTCCTTCGCGGCTGGTGGCGGGATCGGCCGGTGACGGGGCCCTCGGAGGCCGCCGGACCGGCTGTGCCCGGGGTGTGATCGTCGTGCTCCGCCTCGGTGCGGATGTAAAGCGCATACCCGGAAGAACCAACGGGAAGTCAGCGAAGATCGGGATATTTATTCTCTTTTGAGAAGATTGCTGGGCCGGATCTTCGGTGTTCGCGGAGCGGACCCCCTGTTCGGGCGAGTCTTCACCCGGCTGGTACCGTGAAGGCGTTGACTTCCTTTAAGACCCGTCCCGTGAGGCGGGAAAGGCGGTGTTTCTCCTTGGCCGAGGCCATTTCGCGTTCGCTCCCGCATGCGCAGGGCAACGCCCGCGCCGTGCTTGAGGGGCCCGACATCAACCGGGCCCTCATCCGCATCTCCCACGAGATCCTCGAGCGCACCAAGGGCGGCGAGAACGTCCTTCTCCTGGGCATCCCCACCCGCGGCGTCCACCTGGCCCGCCGCCTGGCCGCCCACATCAAGCAGTTCGAGGACCGCACGGTGCCCGTCGGCTCCCTCGACGTCACGATGTACCGCGACGACCTCCGGCTGCGTCCCGCCCGCGCGCTGGGCCGCACCGAGCTGCCCGCCGACGGCATCGACGGCAGGGTGGTCGTCCTCGTCGACGACGTCCTCTACTCGGGCCGCACCGTCCGCGCCGCCCTCGACGCGCTCAACGACCTGGGCCGCCCGCAGGCCGTGCAGCTCGCCACCCTGGTCGACCGGGGGCACCGCGAGCTGCCCATCCGCCCCGACTACGTGGGCAAGAACCTGCCGACGTCGAAGTCCGAGAGCGTCAAGGTCTACCTGGAGGAGAACGACGGCCGCGACGCGGTCCTGCTGCTGAAGGAGGAGGACCGGTGAAGCGGCACCTGATCTCCGCGGCCGACCTGACCCGCGACGACGCCCTGCTCATCCTGGACACCGCCGACGAGCTGGCGAAGATCTCGGAACGTTCCATCAAGAAGCTGCCCACCCTGCGGGGCCGCACGGTGGTGAACCTCTTCTTCGAGGACTCCACCCGGACCAGGATCTCCTTCGAGGCCGCCGCCAAGCGCCTTTCGGCCGACGTCATCAACTTCTCCGCCAAGGGCTCCAGCGTCTCCAAGGGCGAGTCGCTCAAGGACACCGCGCTCACCCTGGAGGCGATGGGCGCCGACGCCGTCGTGATCCGCCACGGCGCCTCGGGCGCGCCGCACCGGCTGGCCGGCTGGGTGCGCGGCAGCGTCGTCAACGCCGGCGACGGCACCCACGAGCACCCCACCCAGGCCCTGCTCGACGCCTTCACCATGCGCCGCCGCCTGGGCCCGCTGGACGGCAGGAAGATCACCATCGTCGGTGACGTGCTGCACAGCCGGGTGGCCCGCTCCAACGTGCTGCTGCTGGCCACGCTCGGCGCCGAGGTGACCCTGGTCGCCCCGCCGACCCTGTTCCCGGTCCAGGTCGACTCCTGGCCGTGCGAGGTCTCGTACGACCTCGACGCGGTGCTGCCCAAGTCCGACGTGGTGATGATGCTGCGCGTGCAGCGCGAGCGCATGAACGCGGCGTTCTTCCCCACCGAGCGGGAGTACAGCCGCCGTTACGGGCTCGACCGCGACCGCGTCGCCAAGATGCCCGACCACGCCATCGTGATGCACCCCGGCCCGATGAACCGGGGCATGGAGATCGCAGCCGAGGTGGCCGACTCGCCGCGCTCGACGATCGTCGAGCAGGTCGCCAACGGTGTGACCGCACGCATGGCCGTCCTTTATCTGCTGCTCGGCGGCGCCGACCTCGGGGGAGAGATCTGATGAACGACCGCATCGGGGCCACGCGTGACGGCATCGTCATCAGGGGCGCCAGGATCCTCGGCGGTGAGCCGGCCGACATCCTGATCCGCGACGGCCTCCTGGTGGAGATCGGCCAGGGGCTGACCGGCGGCGAGGTCGTCGAGGCCGAGGGGCTGATCGCCCTGCCGGGCCTGGTCGACCTGCACACCCACCTGCGCGAGCCGGGCCGCGAGGACGCCGAGACCGTCGACACCGGCACCCGCGCCGCCGCCCTCGGCGGCTACACCGCCGTGCACGCCATGGCCAACACCGAGCCGGTCGCCGACACCGCGGGCGTCGTCGAGCAGGTCTGGCGCCTGGGCCAGGAGGCGGGCCACTGCGACGTGCAGCCCGTCGGCGCCGTCACCGTCGGCCTGGGCGGCGAGCGCCTGGCCGAGCTCGGCGCGATGGCCGACTCCGCCGCGCGGGTCCGGGTCTTCTCCGACGACGGCAAGTGCGTCTCCGACGCGGTGCTCATGCGCCGCGCCCTGGAGTACGTCAAGGCGTTCGACGGCGTCGTCGCCCAGCACGCCCAGGAGCCGCGCCTGACCGCGGGCGCGCAGATGAACGAGGGCGCGGTCTCCGGCAGGCTGGGCCTGACCGGATGGCCGGCGGTCGCCGAGGAGGCGATCATCGCCCGCGACTGCCTGCTCGCCGCCCACGTCGGCTCGCGCCTGCACATCTGCCACGTCTCCACGGCCGGTTCCGTGGAGATCATCCGCTGGGCCAAGTCCAAGGGCTGGGACGTCACCGCCGAGGTGACCCCGCACCACCTGCTCCTCACCGACGACCTGGTCGAGGACTCCCCGGTCGGCTCCTACAACCCGATCTACAAGGTGAACCCGCCGCTGCGCACCCGCGCGGACGTCGAGGCGCTGCGCGAGGCCCTGGCCGACGGCACGATCGACTGCGTGGCCACCGACCACGCCCCGCACCCGGTCGAGGACAAGGAGACCGAGTGGGCCGCCGCGGCCATGGGCATGATCGGCCTGGAGACGGCGCTGGCCGTGGTCCAGGAGGCGATGGTCGACACGGGGCTGCTCGACTGGGCCGGCGTCGCCGAGCGCATGTCCGTCGCCCCGGCCAGGATCGGCAGGCTCCAGGGGCACGGGCGGGCCATCGAGGCCGGGGCCCCGGCCAACATCACCCTCTACGACCCGTCGGTGCGTGCCGCGGTCGACCCGGCGGGCTACGCTTCCAAGAGCCGCAACACGCCCTACGAGGGCCTGACCCTGCCCGGCCGCGTCGTGGCGACCTTCCTGCGCGGCAGGCCGACCGTCCTGGACGGAAAGCTCACGTGAGGGCTCCCGTCCGCCCTGCCCGGGCGACCGCCGCGACCTTCGTGGCGAGCGCCTTCCGCCCTCCCTCCCCGGGACACGGGGGCCTCCCTTCCACCCCGGGGCGCCGAGGTGCCCCGCTCGGCGGGGGAATGGCGACCCACTATGCCGGATATTTCATACTTTGCGGAGCTGTAACCGAGATGATCGGGGTGTGTGAGTGACCGCAGTGCTAGTGCTGGAAGACGGCCGCGTCTTCCGCGGGACCCCTTACGGCGCCGAGGGCGAGACCTTCGGCGAGATGGTCTTCAACACCGGGATGACCGGCTACCAGGAGACGCTGACCGACCCGTCGTACCACCGCCAGATCGTCGCGATGACCGCGCCCCACATCGGGAACACCGGGGTCAACGACGAGGATCCGGAGTCGTCGCGGGTGTGGGTGGCCGGATACGTGGTCCGCGAGCCCGCCCGGACGGCCTCCAGCTGGCGTTCCAACCGTTCCCTGGACGACTACCTCAAGGAGCAGGGCGTCGTCGGCATCGCCATCACCGGCACCCGCGCCCTCACCCGCCACCTGCGGGAGCGGGGGGCGATGCGGGCCGGGGTCTTCTCCGGCAAGGCTCTGGCGCCGGTCGAGGAGCTGCTGGAGCGGGTGCTGGGCAGCCCCGCGATGGAGGGCGCCGACCTGGCCGGGGCGGTCTCCACCCCCAAGCCGTACGTCGTGCCCGCGATCGGTCCCAGGCGGTTCACCGTGGCCGCCGTCGACCTCGGCATCAAGGCGATGACGCCGCACCGGATGGCCGAGCGCGGCTGCGAGGTGCACGTGCTGCCCGCGTCCGTGACCGCCGAGGAGATCCTCGCGCTCGGTCCCGACGGGGTGTTCTTCTCCAACGGTCCCGGCGACCCCGCCACCGCCGACGGCCCGGTCGAGGCGCTTCGCGGCGTCCTCGACGCGGGCGTCCCGTTCTTCGGCATCTGCTTCGGCAACCAGCTCTTCGGGCGGGCGCTGGGGCTGGGCACCTACAAGCTGCGCTACGGCCACCGGGGCGTCAACCAGCCGGTTCAGCACCGGGGCACCGGCAAGGTGGAGATCTCCGCGCACAACCACGGCTTCGCCGTACGGGCGCCGCTGGAGGGCGCGTTCGACACGCCGTACGGACCGGCGGAGGTCAGCCACGTCAACCTCAACGACGACTGCGTCGAGGGGCTGCGGCTGCTGGACCGCCCGGCCTTCAGCGTCCAGTACCACCCCGAGGCCGCGGCGGGCCCGCACGACTCGGCCGGCCTGTTCGACGACTTCTGCGCGTTGATGGCGGGCGAGCGGGGAACGGTCAGCGAGGTGAGCGCTAACACCGGCGCGACCATGAGCACGGAGGGAAGCAAGGGTGCCTAAGCGCACGGACATCCAGTCGATCATGGTGATCGGCTCAGGGCCGATCGTGATCGGCCAGGCCTGCGAGTTCGACTACTCGGGCACCCAGGCCTGCCGCGTGCTGCGCGCCGAGGGCTTCCGCGTGATCCTCGTCAACAGCAACCCGGCGACGATCATGACCGACCCCGAGTTCGCCGACGCCACCTACGTCGAGCCCATCACCCCCGACATCGTCGAGAAGATCATCGCCAAGGAGCGGCCCGACGCGCTGCTGCCCACCCTGGGCGGGCAGACCGCGCTGAACACCGCGATCTCCCTGTACGAGGCCGGGGTCCTGGAGCGCTACGACGTCGAGCTGATCGGCGCCGACGTCGACGCCATCCAGGCGGGCGAGAACCGCGAGCTGTTCAAGGGCATCGTGGCCAAGGTCGCCGCCGAGCGCGGCCTCAACGCCGAGTCGGCGCGCTCGTTCGTCTGCCACACCATGGACGAGTGCCTGGCCGCCGCCGGCGAGCTGGGCTACCCGCTGGTGGTGCGGCCCTCCTTCACCATGGGCGGGGTCGGCTCGGGCTTCGCGCACGACGAGGAGGGGCTGCGCCGCATCGCCGGGGCGGGCCTCGACGCCTCGCCGACCACCGAGGTGCTCCTGGAGGAGTCCATCCTCGGCTGGAAGGAGTACGAGCTGGAGGTCATGCGCGACCGGGCCGACAACGTGGTGATCGTCTGCTCGATCGAGAACATCGACCCGATGGGCGTGCACACCGGCGACAGCGTCACCGTGGCCCCCGCCCTGACGCTCACCGACCGCGAGTACCAGAACATGCGCGACGTGGCCATCGCGGTCATCCGCGAGGTCGGCGTCGACACCGGCGGCTGCAACATCCAGTTCGCCGTCGACCCGCGCACCGGCCGCATGGTCGTCATCGAGATGAACCCCCGCGTCTCACGCTCCTCGGCGCTCGCCTCGAAGGCCACCGGCTTCCCGATCGCGAAGATCGCCGCCAAGCTGGCCATCGGCTACACCCTGGACGAGATCCCCAACGACATCACCAAGGAGACCCCGGCGTCGTTCGAGCCCTCGCTCGACTACATCGTGGTCAAGGTGCCGAGGTTCGCGTTCGAGAAGTTCGCCGGGGCCGACCAGACCCTCACCACCCACATGAAGTCCGTGGGCGAGGCGATGGCGATCGGCAGGTCCTTCCCCGAGGCCCTGCAGAAGGCGCTGCGCTCGCTGGAGAAGAAGGGCGCCTCCTTCACCTGGGCGGGGGAGCCGGGCGCCAAGGACGAGCTCCTGGCCGCCTGCCGGGTCCCGCACGACGGGCGCCTGTTCACCATGCAGCAGGCGATCCGCGCCGGGGCCACGATCGAGGAGCTGTCCGAGGCCACCTCCGTCGACCCCTGGTTCCTCGACCAGCTCATCGAGATCGACGAGGTGGCCGCCGAGCTGCGCGACGCGCCGCAGCTGACCGCCGAGGTGCTGACCCGGGTCAAGCGGTACGGCTTCAGCGACGCGCAGATCGCCGAGCTGCGCGACATGACCGAGCCGCGGGTGCGCGACCTGCGCCACGCGCTCGGCGTCCGCCCGGTCTACAACACGGTCGACACCTGCGCCGCCGAGTTCGCCGCCCAGACCCCCTACCTGTACTCCACCTACGACGAGGAGACCGAGGTCCCCTACGGGGAGCGCCCCAAGGTCCTCATCCTCGGCTCGGGGCCCAACAGGATCGGCCAGGGCATCGAGTTCGACTACGCGTGCGTGCACGCCTCCTTCGAGTTGTCGGCCGCCGGGTACGAGACCGTCATGGTCAACTGCAACCCCGAGACGGTCTCCACCGACTACGACACCTCCGACCGCCTCTACTTCGAGCCGCTCACCCTGGAGGACGTCCTGGAGGTCGTCCACGCCGAGCAGCAGACCGGTCCCGTGGTGGGCGTGATCGTCCAGCTCGGCGGCCAGACCCCGCTCGGCCTGGCCCAGTCGCTCAAGGACGCCGGGGTCCCGATCGTCGGCACCTCGCCCGAGTCGATCCACCTCGCCGAGGAGCGCGGCGCGTTCGGCAGGGTCCTCGCCGAGGCGGGCCTGCCGGCGCCCAAGCACGGCGTCGCGGTGACGGAGGACGAGGCGCTGGCCATCGCCGCCGAGATCGGCTACCCGGTGCTGGTGCGGCCCTCCTACGTGCTGGGCGGCGCCGGGATGGCCATCGTCTACGACGACGACACCCTGGCCGCCTACATGGCCAAGGCGGGCGCGGCCAGCGACCACCCGGTGCTGGTGGACAAGTTCCTCGACGAGGCCGTGGAGATCGACGTCGACGCCCTGTTCGACGGCGAGGAGCTCTACCTCGGCGGCGTGATGGAGCACATCGAGGAGGCCGGCATCCACTCCGGCGACTCGGCGTGCTCGCTGCCCCCGATGACGCTGGGCGGCTACGACATCAAGCGCATCCGCGCCGCCACCGAGGCCATCGCCAGGGGAGTGGGCGTGCGCGGCCTGCTCAACGTGCAGTACGCCATGTCGGCCAACATCCTGTACGTGCTGGAGGCCAACCCGCGCGCCAGCCGTACGGTCCCGTTCGTCTCCAAGGCCACGGCGGTGCCGCTGGCCAAGGCGGCGGCCAGGGTGATGATGGGCGCCACGGTGGCCGGGCTGCGCGCCGAGGGCCTGCTGCCCGCCACCGGCGACGGCGGCACCATGCCGCTGGACGCGCCCATCGCGGTCAAGGAGGCCGTGCTGCCGTTCAACCGCTTCCGCGGCGTGGACATCGTGCTCAGCCCCGAGATGCGCTCCACCGGCGAGGTCATGGGGATCGACGAGTTCTTCGGCACCGCCTACGCCAAGTCGCAGGCCGCCGCGTACGGCTCGCTGCCCACCAAGGGGCGGGCGTTCGTCTCGGTGGCCAACCGCGACAAACGCGCGATGATCTTCCCGGTGAAGGCCCTCGCCGACCTCGGGTTCGAGATCCTCGCCACCGAGGGCACCGCCGAAGTACTGCGCCGCAACGGCGTCCATGCCAAGATCGTGCGCAAGCACAGCGAGGGGACCGGCCCCGAGGGCGAGCAGACCATCGTCCGGCGCATCCTGGACGGGGAGGTGGACCTCATCGTCAACACCCCCTTCGGCAGTCCCGGCCAGTCGGGGCCGCGCCTGGACGGCTACGAGATCCGCACCGCCGCCGTGCTGCGCGCCATCCCCTGCATCACCACCGTCCAGGGACTCGCCGCGGCCGTACAGGGCATCCAGGCGATCGTCCGCGGCGACATCGGCGTACGGTCCCTCCAGGAGCACGCGAAGCGTTTGCGGAGCGGCTGAGGAGCGGGGCCGGTGCCTTAGCGGAGGTGAGGGAGACGCCTGTTACTCCGGTACAGGTGACCGGCACGGTGCTGACGACGCGCCGCGTCGACGCCTACCATGCGCTGACCGTGGTGGCGCCCGGCATCGCCGAGCGCTTCCGCCCCGGCCACTTCGTCGGGGTGGCCGTCGGCGGGGCGCGGACGTCGATGCTGACGCGCCGCGCCTTCTTCGTCCACGACGTCAAGCCCGACTACGGAGGCACGGTCGAGTTCGTCTTCTCCGTACGGGGTCCCGGCACGGCCTGGCTGGCCGAACGCCGCGCCCGCGACACCCTCGACCTGGTGGGCCCGCTCGGCCGCCCGTTCCCGCTGCCCAGGGACCCGGTGACCTGCGTCCTGGTCGGCGCCGAGCACGGCTCGGCGACGCTGTTCACCGTGGCCGACGCCCTCCAGGGGCGCGGCTGCCGTGTCGACTTCGTCCTCGGCGCGGTCTCCGCCGACCGGGTGTTCGGCGCCCTGCGCGCCAGGAGGATGGGGGAGACCACCACGCTGACCACCGAGGACGGTTCCCTGGGCATGCGCGGCAAGGTGACCGACGTGCTGCCCGGGGTGATCGCCGACGTGCGGGCCGACGCCGTCTACGCCTGCGGCCCGATGCCGACGCTGCGCGGCGTCACCGCGGTGGCGGTCGAGTTCGACATCCCCGTCCAGGTGGCCGTCGAGGAGGGGATGGCGTGCGGGATCGGCGTGTGCATGACGTGCGTGCTCCCGGTCATCGGCGACGACGGTGTAACCCGGATGGTGCGCTCGTGCGTCGAAGGACCGGTCTTCAGGGGCGAGCGCGTCCGCTTCGACGACGTCGGGACGATCCCGTTCGACGCGCTGGGAGCGCCCGGTGGGGGAACGCGGAATGCCGGTTGACATGCGGACGTACCTGGGGCACGTGGAGCTGGTCAACCCCGTCACCACGGCCGCCGGGTGCGCGGCCTCGGGCTCGGAGCTGGCCCAGTTCTTCGACCTCGCCAGGATCGGCGCGCTGACCACCCGGTCGATCACGATGGCCCCCAGGGCGGGCCGGCCGACCCCCAGGATGGCCGAGACGCCCTCGGGCATGCTCAACGCCGTCGGGCTCCAGGGGCCGGGCGTGGACGCCTTCCTGGAGCGCGAGCTGCCCTGGCTGGCCCAGCGGGGCGTGCGGACCGTGGTGTCCATCGGCGGCGGCACCGTGGCCGAGTACACCGCGCTGGCCCGCAGGCTCACCGACGCGCCCGGGGTCACCGCGGTGGAGGTCAACCTGTCCTGCCCCAACATCGAGGACCGGGGCCGGGTCTTCGCCCGCGACGGCGCGGCCTCCGCCGAGGTGATCGCCTCGGTGCGCTCGGTCATGCGCTACGACGTGCCCGTGGTGGCCAAGCTCTCCCCGGACGTCGTGGACATCGTGAGCGTCGCCCGCGCGTGCGTGGACGGCGGCGCCGACGCGCTCTCGATGATCAACAACCCGCTCGGCATGAGCATCGACACCGAGGCCATGCGCCCCGCGCTCGCGGCCGTCACCGGCGGCCTGTCGGGACCGGCCATCCGGCCGCTGGCCGTACGCTGCGTGTGGCAGGTCCACGCGGCCCTGCCCAGCGTGCCCATCATCGGCATGGGCGGCGTGCTGACCGGCAGGGACGCCTTCGAGCTCATCCTCGCCGGCGCCTGCGTCGTCGCCGTGGGGACGGCGCTGTTCCACGACCCCTACGCCTGCCTGCGCATCCTCCGCGAGCTGGAGGAGCTTCTGGCGGCCCGGGGGTTCCACCGGCTGGCCGACGCCGTCGGACTGGCCCACCGCCCGCCGGGGGCGTCCTCCCGGCATCGGATAGATCTTGAGGAGAGTTCCCTGTGAGGCCCGCACCCATCGCCGTCGCCCTGGACGCGCCAGACCTCGAGACCGCGGCCCACTGGGCGAGCCTGGTGACCCCGCACGTCACCACCGTCAAGGTCGGGCTGGAACTCTATCTCCGCTACGGCCCCGACGTGATCGCCTCCGTCCGCGGGGCGAGCGGGGTGCGGATCTTCCTGGACCTGAAGCTCCACGACATCCCCAACACCGTCGCGGGCGCCGCCAGGGCCGTGGCCCGCCTCAAGCCCGCCATCCTGACCGTGCACGCCGCCGGCGGCCCCGCGATGATCCGCGCGGCCGTGGAGGCCATGCCCAACACCCAGATCGCGGCGGTGACGTTGCTCACCTCGCTCTCGGAGGCCGACCTGGACCAGATGGGCGTCAACGGCCCCTCGCAGGACGCGGTGCGCCGCCTGTCGGCGCTGGCCGTCGCCGCGGGTGCCCAGGCCCTCGTCTGCTCGCCGCGCGAGGTCGCCGCGGTGCGCGCCGAGGTCGGGCCCGACATCACCCTCATCACCCCCGGCGTCCGTCCCGTCGGCGCCGCGAGCCAGGACCAGGCAAGAGTAGCGACTCCCGAGCAGGCGCTGGCCGACGGGGCCGACCTTCTCGTGATCGGCCGCCCGATCACCGGCTCCGCCGATCCCGGCGCGACGGCCGCGGGCATCGCCGCCGCCCTCCGGCGCGTCTCCGCCGCCTCGGGGCAGGGTGCGTGACGGGGTCCGGAGACCGCCGGGCGTCGCGGGTGGGGTAACGCCGGGAACCACCCGGTTTCGCGTGTGAGGGGACGTCGGAGACCGCTGTGCGTCGCGGGTGGGACAACCCCTGAAAACTCGGCGTTGAGAGCAGTTTCGTCGACGTAGAGCAACACGGCGAGCACGGAAAGTCACGAAGTAGATTTTCTAGGGGGATAAAGTGGCCTTGACGTTGCTTGAAGCGCCATGACCAGCTAGTTTCCCTTCCCGTCCGAGTACATCGACAGGAAATTCGAGGTGACCCGGCGTGGCTCTTCCTCCCCTTACCCCTGAGCAGCGCGCCGCAGCCCTAGAGAAGGCTGCCAAGGCCCGCCGAGAGCGTGCCGAGGTGAAGAACCGCCTGAAGCACGGTGCGGTCTCTCTGGCTGAGGTGCTCAAAGACGGGCAGGCCGACGACGTCATCGGCAAGATGAAGGTTTCGGCCCTTCTCGAGTCGCTTCCCGGCGTGGGCAAGGTCCGCGCCAAGCAGCTCATGGAGCGGCTTGGAATCGCAGAGTCCCGCCGCGTGCGGGGCCTGGGTACGAACCAGCGAGCTTCGCTCGAGCGTGAGTTCGGCGGGGCCGAGGGCTAGTCTCGGTTCATACGACCACGCTCGCCCCGCATGGGGGACGGCATCACGGGGGGTTTGGAGTGACCGGAACGTCGTGGTCCGACGAGAGTCGGACTCCGGAGGCAACCGCCGAGGGCGGGGCCGGTCGCTTCACATCCCCAGCCGGAGGTCCGGAGGGGGCGCCAGCCTTCCCCGGCCTCTCGGCCGGTAAGCGCCTGACGGTCCTGTCCGGGCCGTCGGGCGTCGGCAAGTCCACGGTCGTCGCCGAGCTTCGGCGGGCACACCCGGAGGTGTGGCTGTCGGTCTCGGTGACCACCAGGAAACCCCGTCCGGGGGAGACCCACGGGGTCGAGTACTTCTTCGCCGACGACGAGGAGTTCGACCGCCTCGCCGCCTCGGGCGAGCTGCTGGAGTGGGCCGAGTTCGCCGGCAACCGGTACGGAACCCCGCGCGGCCCCGTGCTCGAGAAGCTCGACGCCGGGGTGCCCACGCTGCTGGAGATCGACCTCCAGGGCGCCAGGCAGGTCCGCGCGACCATGCCCGAGGCGCTGCTGGTCTTCCTGGCCCCCCCGACCTGGGGAGAGCTGGAGAAGCGGCTGCGCGGCCGGGGCACCGAGCCCGAGGACGTCATCGCCCGCCGCCTGGCGGCCGGCCGGATCGAGATGGCGGCCGAGCAGGAGTTCGACCTGACACTCGTCAACACGTCCGTCCAGGACGTATGCCATCGGCTGATAGCCTTGTTGGCTGATGCTCCCGAGGATTCGCGCCTCGGACGTTCACCTAGCTAGGGGAAATCACACGTGGCAACCAGCGCCGCCTACTCCGAAGGCATCACCAACCCGTCGATCGACGCCCTGCTCGACATCGTCGACAGCAAGTACAGTCTTGTGATCTTCGGCTCCAAGCGGGCGCGTCAGATCAACGCCTACTACTCCCAGCTCGGCGAGGGCCTGCTCGAGTACGTCGGCCCGCTCGTCGAGACCCACGCGCAGGAGAAGCCGCTGTCCATCGCGCTGCGCGAGGTCAGCGAGGGCCTGCTGACCTCCGAGCCGATCGAGGGCTGAACCACCTCGATGCGGACCCCAGAAGAAGCCGGGTCTCCCGGCAGACCCAGGGTCGTCCTCGGTGTGAGCGCGGGCATCGCCGCCTACAAGGCGTGCGAGCTGCTGCGCCTGTTCACCGAGTCGGGCCACGACGTGCGCGTGGTCCCGACCAGGGAGGCGCTCCGCTTCGTCGGTGAGCCGACCTGGGCCGCGCTGTCCGGCAACCCGGTCACGACCGACGTCTGGGAGTCCGTGCACGAGGTGCCGCACGTCCGCATCGGGCAGGGCGCCGACCTGGTGGTCGTCGCGCCGGCCACCGCCGACGTGCTCGCCAAGGCCGCCCACGGGCTGGCGGGCGACCTGCTGACCAACACCCTGCTCACCGCGCGCTGCCCGGTGCTGTTCGCCCCGGCGATGCACACCGAGATGTGGGAGCACCCCGCGACCCGCGCCAACGTGGCCACGCTCCGCGAGCGCGGCTCGATCGTCGTCGACCCCGCCGTGGGCCGCCTGACCGGCGCCGACACCGGTCCCGGCCGGCTGCCGGACCCGAAGGAGATCTTCGAGGTCTGCCGCGCGGTTCTCGCCGGACGCTCCGCCGACCTGGCGGGGCGCCGCCTGGTGATCTCCGCCGGAGGCACCCGCGAGGCCATCGACCCGGTCCGCTTCATCGGCAACCGCTCCTCGGGCCTGCAGGGCTACGCGCTGGCCCGCACGGCCGTCGCCCGCGGGGCGGAGGTCACCCTGGTGGCCGCCAACGTCGGGCTGCCCGATCCGGCGGGCGCCAGGGTCGTCCGGGTCGAGTCGGCCCTGGAGCTGCGCGCCGCCGTGCTCGACGCGGTGGAGGGCGCCGACGCCGTGGTCATGGCCGCCGCCGTCGCCGACTTCCGGCCCTCGGCGCGGAGCGGATCGAAGATCAAGAAGACCGCCGACGAGCCCGACGCCATTCATCTCGTGAAAAATCCTGACATTTTGGCTGAGCTGGGTGAGCGGCGTCGCGAGGGGCTCAAGCCGTACCCGCGGGTGATCGCGGGATTCGCGGCCGAGACCGACGACGTGCTCGCCAACGGGCGGGCCAAGCTCGCCCGCAAGGGCTGTGATCTGCTCGTCGTCAACCAGGTCGGCGACGGCCTCGCCTTCGGCACGCCCGACAACGCGGCCGTGGTCCTGGTCGCCGGCGGGGAGCAGGTCGAGATCCCCCGAGGCCCCAAGGAGGCCCTCGCCGACACGGTCTGGGACCTCGTCGCCGCGCGCCTGGCCTGACCGCTCGCCGTAGCCTGCCTCCCGGTGGATCCGGCCGCTCGCCGTAGCCTGCCTCCCGGTGGATCCCGACCACTTGCCGTCGGCCACCTCCCGGCGGATACTGCCTCCGAGATGACCTGCGTTGTCGCGGCTGGGAGGGGTTCCGATCATGCCGGTCGCCGCCGCCGTCAGGGCTCGATGCCGGGCGCTGCTCCCTCCGGGGGAGGAGATCCACTACGTCATGCCCGCGTTGTCGGTGGGCACCCCGGTCATGGCGACCTTCCTCATCGTGGTCACCGACCGCACCATCTGCGTGATGTCCACCAAGTTCTTCGACCGCGACGCGCCGACCTCGGTGTATGCCACCCACTCCCGGCGCACCCGGCTCGGCCCGCTGGAGTTCTCCGCGGGCGCGGCCATCGAGCTCGGCGGCATGGTGTTCGAGATCGACGAGGAGTACGCCGCGGTGGTCGCCGCCGCCGACGCCGAGGTCTTCGCCCCCGAGACGCTTCCCCCCGACCCGCTGCCCGATTTGTGAGCTAAATACCTTTTTGGCGGGCTTCTGCTCGTGCCGCGATCGAGCCTCCGGGCGTCGCGGTCGTGCGCGATTTCGGCCCGGATTCCGGTGAGCCGGCGGTCTTTCCCGTACGCGATCTGAGACTTTAGGGTGACATGATCTGAGACGATTTCGCGGCTCCACATCAGGTGGGGCTAGAATTCGCCGGAGCGCTACTGGTGTCCGCCGACGCCAGAGCCCCCAGACGCCAGCAGCCGCTGCATGAGGAGCCACTGACTTGTCCCGTCGCCTTTTCACCTCCGAGTCGGTCACAGAGGGCCACCCGGACAAGATCGCCGACCAGATCAGTGACGCGATTCTCGACGCCATGCTCAAGGGTGACCCCAAGAGCCGCGTCGCGGTCGAGACGCTGATCACCACCGGTCAGGTCCACGTCGCCGGAGAGGTGACGACGGAGACCTACGTCGACATCCCCGGTCTCATCCGGGAGAAGATCCTCGAGATCGGTTACGACGCCTCGCACAAGGGCTTCGACGGCGCCTCCTGTGGCGTGTCGGTGTCCATCGGGGCGCAGTCGCCCGACATCGCCCAGGGCGTCGACGACGCCTACGAGAACCGCGAGGGCGAGGCCGGCGACGAGCTCGACCGCCAGGGCGCCGGCGACCAGGGCCTGATGTTCGGCTACGCCTGCCGCGAGACCCCCGAGCTGATGCCGCTGCCGATCCAGCTGGCGCACCGCCTCGCCGAGCGCCTGTCGCAGGTCCGCAAGGACGGCACGGTGCCCTACCTGCGTCCCGACGGCAAGACCCAGGTCACCGTCGAGTACGACGGCGACAGGCCCGTCCGGCTCGACACCGTGGTGGTCTCCACCCAGCACGCGGCCGAGATCGACCTCAAGGAGATGCTCGCTCCCGACATCAAGGAGCACGTGGTCGACCCGGTCCTGGCCGGCCTGGAGATCGCCACCGAGGGCTACCGCCTCCTGGTCAACCCGACCGGCCGCTTCGAGATCGGCGGCCCCATGGGCGACGCCGGCCTGACCGGTCGCAAGATCATCGTTGACACCTACGGCGGCATGTCCCGCCACGGTGGCGGCGCCTTCTCCGGCAAGGACCCGTCCAAGGTCGACCGCTCGGCCGCCTACGCCATGCGCTGGGTCGCCAAGAACATCGTGGCCGCCGGTCTGGCCGACCGCGCCGAGGTCCAGGTCGCCTACGCCATCGGCAAGGCCCACCCGGTCGGCGTGTTCGTCGAGACCTTCGGCACCGAGAAGACCGACGTCGAGAAGATCCAGCAGGCCGTGCTGGAGGTCTTCGACCTGCGCCCGGCCGCGATCATCCGCGACCTCGACCTGCTCCGCCCGATCTACTCGGGCACCTCCGCGTACGGTCACTTCGGCCGCGAGGGCTTCTCCTGGGAGTCCACCGACCGTTCCGGCGCCCTGCGCAGCGCCGCCGGTCTCTGACCCGCACCGCCTTTCCCGTACGGCCCCCGCGAACTCCTTCACGGGGGCCGTCCGCATTCCCGGTCCCGTCCCGCCCCGCGGGATGCCGGGCTTCCATCACGATTGCGAGGATGAGGGCCTCTCGCTGGTGAACTGGGCCCAGACGGCGTGGCCGTGGGATTGGGTGCCCTGGCAGCCGACCTGGGAGGCCAGGGCGGTGACGAGGAGGAGGCCCCGGCCGCTCTCGCCGAGGAGGGCGGGGTGGGGGAGCGTGGGTACGGGCCCCTGGCCGGAGTCGTAGACCGTCACGCGGGTGGTCTCGGGTTTGCGGACGACCTCGACGACGAACGTGCCGTACGGCCGTCCGCTGGCGGTGTGGCGGACCGCGTTGGCGGCGAGTTCGGCGACGACCTGCTCCGCGTCCTGGCCGAGGGGGGAGTCGGCCAGGAGGAACCGGACGAAGCGTCGAGCCTCGGGAACCTGGCCGGGACGGCCGGGGAAGGTCCGCCGCCAGGTCATGCCGCCGGGGCGGAGCCGGACCATCGCCTCGATCAACTCCGGGGCCACGCCGTCGTGGGTAGCGGTCATGTGCGTTCTCCTGGTCTCCTGGTCAGGGGAAAATCGTCAGCAGAACAGTGGCCCGGCACTCCCGTGCGGTAGCCCTCCGGGACGGCGTCAGCGAGATACTCCGCACACAGCGCCGCTGACCTGCGAGAACATCGCATCCAGTGGCCGAGGATCCCCACTTCCCTCACGCACTGTCATTCTCCGTGACCGCGGTAATACGATCCGTGTGTGTTCGGGGAAGGGAGTTGAGGATGCCCGGAGAGGGATACCGGATCCTGCTGGGATGCAGACGGCGCAGCGAGGCGCTGCGGGCCTGCCGCCTCACGTTCGACCAGATCGCCGGCGTGTTCGCCCTCGACCACCAGGTCAGCCCGTTGCGCCTGTATCGCTACGCCCACGGTCGCACGGCGGGTGAGGTGGTGGCCGCCTACAACGACCTCGACCCGGCGGGCACCGCCACCCTGCGTGCCGCGCGCTTCTACGACTACGAGGCATGGCCGCAGGCCGGGCGGCGTCCCGGCGCCGGGGCGGTCGCCATCTTCGCCCGTATTTACCAGACCACCGCCCGCCGCCTGGTCACCGACGAGGTCTACGCCTCCTACGGGGTGCGCGACCGCGACCTGATCGACCAGACGGATCACCGTCACCTCGACGCGCACCACTGCCGCCAGGTGTCCGCACCGGCCGTCCCGGGCACCAAGGGAACGAAGGTACTTTCCCCACTCGTTCCCGCGCCCGCGCCCGCCCGCTGTGCCGACCTGCTGCGCGCGGTCGGCGCAGAGGAGGCCGACGTGAAACGCCGCGAACTGCTCTTCGAACTGGCCCTGCTCCTGGGCGGGACACCGGCCCTGGGCCTGCTGCGCCACCTCACCCCGCCGGAGCGGGAGCGCCTGGCAGCGGCCGCCCGGCACCAGGGCCCGATCGACGCGGCCACCGTCGACGTGCTGGAACGGCTCACCGCCCAGCTGTGGGGCATGGACGAGGCGTCCGGCCCTCAGCGGGTCCTGCCGGTCGCCGAGGCCAAGCGCGCCATGGTCGACGACCTCCTCAAACGGGGCTCCCTCACCCCGGCCCTGCGCGAGCGCCTGCTCCGCGTCTACTGGAGCCTGAGCCACATGACGGGCTGGTGTCACTACGACCTGATGGACTACACGAATGCTGCCCGTCGCTACGGAGAGGGGCTGGCGGCGGGTCATGAACTGGGTGATCCCGCACTCTTAGCCCATCTTCATGGGCTGATGGCTGATATGGCGATTTATCGAGTCAAGCCGACCATGGCAATGGATCATGCTTTCGCAGCCGAGGGGTGGGCCAGGAACAGTGGAAACAGCCTGCAGCAGGCGGCGACCTTCTCCATCGTCGCCCGGGTGCTCTCGAACACGCGACGTGACGGGGAAGGGCTTCGGATGCTCGATCGTGCCGTCAGGCTGGCGGATGGAAGCCGGAGCGGAGCGGAACTCCGGCACCTTTTCTGGCTCGAACCGGATCGCATCGCTCGCCACGCCGTGTTCTGTCTCATCAAAGCCGGGCAGTTCGATCGGGCGATAGCCGAAGTGGAGCAAAGGCTCGCGAAGACGAAGTCCGGTTTTGTTCTGGGGAAAAGCATGCTTCAGCTCGAATGCGCGACCGCGCTGATCAAAAAACAGGAGATTCCGGCAGCCACCGCCATGATCGACGAGGCCGCACAGTTTGTCGTGGGGCACAGTTCCGCCCGTCTGGTCCACTCCGTACGGCAGACTCGTGCTCGGCTTCAGCCTTGGGAGTCCAACAAGCATGTCCGGGATCTGGATGAACGGTTGCGGTTGTTGTCCATCCCTGTTTGACATACTCCGACACTCTTCCCGGTGGTCGCTTGATTATCGGACATCATTGAACCTGGGCGAGGTTGGCCGACGTGAACGGAGAGTTCCACGATGCATCTTGCTTCCGCCCGTGTCGGATCAGCCGTGATCGCCGTCTTGGGGATGCTGACTCTGGGCGCGTGTTCCTCTGATCCTCCGGGGCCGACGGCGGCCCAGGCGGAGGCGACGTTGAAGACCGACCTCGACTGGCTGATGAAGCTGCTCCATGCGAAAGACGTCAAAGTGACGGATGAGGGGGGAAGGGACATCCCCTGCGGAGAAGGGAAGGCGAAGAGGACCTACGCCGTTACCGGTGTCGATACTTCTGGGATAGACGGATCGGTCAACACGCTCAACATGCTGGCCGGTGGTCTGGGCAGACGGGGCTACAAGGTTTCTTCGGTTGACTGGAGCGTGCCGAGAGATGAGCTGGTGAAGAAGGAGGCATACGTAAAAATAGTGGCTACATCTTCCAGCGAAAATAATTTCGTGCTTTCAGGGGAAACGGAATGCCTGAGGATGAGTTGATGCTGGTCTCATCCGAACGGGACGGGTGTGTTCTGAGTCTTGTCCTTGGCGCCTCCGAAGGAAATGTCGAGCAGCGTCGCCGCTTCTCCAGCGGTGCTCAGGTCACCGCTCCCGGATCCGTTGCGAATCATCCAGTCGGCGAGGTTCTTCAATGCCTTCGGGTCCTTGGCCAGCTTGTCGAAGGGGAGCAGGTTGCCGTCCTTCCCGGTGATGGGAGGCCGGCTGAAGGCCGGATCGTTCGGGGGCACCGGGTAGGAGAACCCGTAGCGCTTCAACTCGTGAAAGATCCAGTATTCGCGCCCAAGGGTGGCCAGGCGATTACGCTCCTTGAGAGTGTCCAGGCGGGTTTTGTCGATGTCCTTGTACGAGTCGACGGTCTCGCTCGCGGACTTGCCGATCAGCAACCAGATCAGCTCTCCGGCCGGGTCGAACGCCATGCTCGCGCCCGAGGCGTCCAGCGTCGCGGCGGCCCACTGCGAGACACCGAATCCCGCGAGGTCGACTCCCAATCCCAGGAGGAGGAAGAGCCGATCCCTCACCTCCTGGTCATACTCATCCATTTTTCCCTGGACCTCGTTCGCCGCGGCGAACTGCATGCCGGAGACGTAACCCAGGCTCGCGAAGGTTCTTCCGAGATGTTTGATGCCCGCCCCGCGGTCCTTGGCGCCCGCCTCGTCCATGAGGTGCCTGGAGAACCTGCCCATTCCCGCGTCGAACGGTTTCATCCGCTCCGCCGAGTCGGCGAAGGTCTTGATGAAACGGTAGGTGTCACCGGGACTGAGACGGAACTTCGGATGCAGGCCGGCGGTGAGCGTGGCGGTTTTCTCGAACGCGCTGTCCTTCGTCCGGTTGGCGTCCCCGGCGTCGGCGCCCTCGATGATCTCGGCGGCGTAGGCGCCCGCGAGCATCGACATGAAGATTCTCGCGCCCTTCGTCACCTCCATCGGCTGCCCCTCCGGGTGGTGGAAGTCCGCTTCGGTCCGGAGGTCGCCCATGGTCGTCATGGTGTTGAAGGCGAATCGCACCGCCTCGGGGCCGGGGGAGCGCTTCTCGAAGACACCGGCTCCGGCGGCGAGCATCCGGCCGAACTCCTTCTCCAGGTCGAAGGCGATCACGTCATGCTCGTCGGGATAGAGCGAGACCTGCTCGTTGAGTTCGGAGAACAGTTTCCTCAGATCTCCGGGGGACAGGTCGTTGAACAGGGCTCTGGCCGTTTCCGGATTGTTGGCCAGAGCGGGCAGGAAATGGCTCAGGTCGGCGGTCCAGCGTGCCGGACCCCCGCCCTCGGCGGCTTTCTGGACGCGGGGACGTATCACCTCGGTGAACCACCCGGAAGGGAACCTGCCGTGGCCGAGCACCAGGCCCAGATCGGCCCCCTGCGTCTTCCCGAGGCTCTCCGGTTCCCAGGCCGGGCCGAGCGTTCTCGGCCGCCGGGTCACCGCCGTGGCGAGAGCCTCTCCCATGGTCTCCCAGTGTTTTCGAGCGGATTCTCCGTGATAGTGATTCAGCTTCCGAAGCGCCGCCGCCGCGCCCTTCGGGCCGAGGGCGGCGAAGAATCCCGCGGTGAAGTCGGCGTCCTCCCGCCTGTCGGCGAGCCGGTCGAAGATGCCGTCGTAGACGCTTTCCGAGGAGTAGGGAGTCGGGTGTCCCAGAGCGGTGAGGGTCTCCGCGAGCCTCTCGCCCTCGTCGGTGGCGAGAGTACGCGTCGTGAGGGCTTTCTCGTCGAAGGCCGTGAGCCCTCCGCTCCCGGGCCCCGGTGTGAGTCCCAGCGGACCGAGCCCTACCGGGCCCGAGGCCCACTCCTTCAGGAGGTCGGGCTCCTGGATCAGCTGGTTGCGCCTGCGCAGTCGCGGGATCTCCTGGTCCAGCCAGCCTTCGATCTCGCGGATCCGCAGGGCCGCGGACCGGTCGGCGTCCACCGAGGAAAGCGCCTTGAGGATTCCCGAGAGCTCCTCGCCCACCACTTTCCGCGCCTGCTCCAGCGACGCGATGAATCTTTCCATTAACTCTGGATTGATTCCCGAGTATTCATCCGGAGATGACCCCTTTTCCGATGGCACGGGCGGTGTCGGCCCCATATTGAAATTCTCCTGCCGAAGGCGATCCACGTTTACCTTAAGCACCCGGATCGCGGCCGGATAGGAGTTCGACCGCCTGGAAACGCGGACCACCGGTTCTGGCCTCTCGTACGGGTGACGGGCGCGGTGCGTCACGACACGGGGAAGAACAGTGGCCGGTATGGGAGAAGAACGACGGCCGAGAAGAATCCGGCACCCGGGGGAGCACACGTCGGCTTTGCGCCTAATCTCTGCTTATGCCCTCACCGTCCCCTCGCCTTCTGCTGCGCGACGCGCGGCTGGGTCCCGGCGGCCCGCTCCGCTACGTCCTGATCGCCGGAGGCCGGGTCGCGGAGGTGGCCGCGGAGCCGCCTCCCTGCGACGAGTCCGTCGACGCCGGGGGCGCCACCCTCCTGCCGGGCCTGTGGGACGCGCACGTGCACTCCGCGCAGTGGGCGCAGGCCCGGCGCAGGATCGACCTGACCTCGGCGCGGTCGGCGCGGGAGGCGATCGACCTCGTCGCGCCGCGCGCCGGCGCGCCCGGCGCCGCCGGGTTCACGGTCGGGTACGGCTTCCGCGACGCCCTGTGGCCGGACACGCCGCACAAGTCGCTCCTCCAGGCGGCGGCGCCCGGCCGCCCGATCGTCCTGGTCAGCAATGATCTGCACACCGCCTGGTTCAGCCCGGCCGCGCTGGCGGCGATCGGCAGGGGCGAGCACCCGACGGGGGTGCTGCGCGAGCGCGACTGCTACGACGCGATGGCGGAGATGCCCCCGCCACCCCGGGAGGAGCTGGATCGCTGGGTGGCCGAGGCCACCACCGCCGCCGCGGCCAGGGGCGTCGTCGGCGTGCTGGACTTCGAGTTCGCCGACAACGTCACCGACTGGACCCGGCGGGTCCGGTCGGAGCGGATCGACGTCCGGGTCGGCTGCTCGATCCCGGTGAATCGGCTGGAGGAGGCGATCGGCCGAGGGCTGCGCACCGGCGAGCCCGTCGCCGGTTCGGGGGGCCTGCTGGAGGTCGGGCCGGTCAAGACGTTCGTGGACGGGTCGCTGAACACCAGGACCGCCTACTGCGAGGACCCGTACCCCGGCGGCGACGCGCGCGGGTTGCTGGAGACGGCGCCCGAGGAGCTGTACGGCGTCATGGCCCTGGCCGCAGGGCACGGGATCGACCCGGCGGTGCACGCGATCGGCGACCTGGCGGTGGACATCGCGCTGGACGCCTTCGAGCGGACCGGCTGCCCGGGGAGGATCGAGCACGCGCAGCTGGTCCGCCCGGAGGACTTCGGGAGGTTCGCCAGGCCTGGCCTGGTCGCGGGCGTGCAGCCCGCCCACGCGCCCGACGACCGCGACGTGGCCGACCTGCACTGGTCCGGGCGGACCGGCAGGGCCTTCGCCTACGCCGACCTGCTGGCGGCCGGAGCCGTCATCGAGCTGGGCTCCGACGCCCCGGTGGCCCCCCTCGACCCGTGGGACGGGATCGCCTCGGCGGTGGCCAGGACCGACGACGAGCGGCCGCCGTGGCACCCGGAGCAGGCGATCCCGCTGCCTGTCGCGCTCGCGGCGGCGGCCAGGGGACGCGCCGGCGTGCGTCCCGGCGACCCCGCCGACCTGGTGATCACCGAGTACGACCCGGCCGGGCTGGACGGGGACGGCCTGCGCCGCATGCCGATCCTCGGCACCCTGCTCGGCGGCCGCTGGACCCACCGCCGCTCCATCTGATCCGTCCGGCCGGCCCCCGGCGGCGATCTCGTCGTCGCCGAGCGTCGCCGCGAACGCGTCCTCTGGTTCCGTCTGATCCATCCGACCGGCTCCGGCGGCGATCCCGCCGGAGCGGCCTCCCGTCTTCCCTGCGCGGGAGCCGGCCACCTCGCCCGCCGTCGTCTGGGCGGGTGCCCGGGTCTGGTAGGACAGGTGGGTGACCCACAGCCCCTCGCCGGACGACGACGCCCTGCTGCCGCTCGACGCCGTCCGCGAGCGGCCCGCGCCCGGCGGTCCGGCGAGGGCTCGGGGCGGCGCCTCCAGGACCTTCAGGACCTCCAGGGTCGTCAGGGCCGCCGGGACGGCCAGGGCGGCCGGGGTGGCCGAGCCGGTCAGGGGGGTGCCGGAGCCGGCCGCCGAGCTGCCGGTCGCCCGGGTCGTCGTCGACACGCCGCTGCCGCACCTCGACCGGTTGTTCGACTATCTCGTCCCCGCGCCCCTGGACGCCGCCGCCGTGCCCGGGGTCCGGGTCCGCGTCCGGTTCGCGGGCAAGCTCGTCGACGGCTTCCTGCTGGAACGGGCGGAGAGCACCGAGCACGAGGGCAGGCTGACCCGCCTGGAGAGGGTCGTCTCCGCCGAGCCCGTGCTCACCCCGGAGATCGCCGCGCTGGCCCGCGCCGTGGCCGACCACTACGCCGGGACCATGGCCGACGTCCTGCGCCTGGCCGTCCCGCCCCGCCACGCCAGGGTCGAGGCCGAGGCCGCCGCCCCGGCCGCCTCGAGCCCGCCCGTTCCCGCTCCCGCCCCGGTTCCGGTCACTCCGGCCTCGGTCCCACCGGCCCCGCCCGCTCCCGCTCCCGACCCGGTTCCGGTCCCACCGGCCCCGGCCGCCCCCGACCCGGCGCGGGAGGCGGGACCGGCGGGGCCGGGGCCGTGGGCGGACTATCCGGAAGGGGAGGCGTTCCTGGCCGCCCTGGCGAAGGGAGGCTCCCCCCGCGCGGTGTGGACCGCCCTGCCGGGAACCGGGGAGAGCGGGCCGGGATGGCCGGAGGCGGTCGCGGTCGCCGTACGGGAGACGCTGCGTGGGGGCAGGGGCGCCCTCGTGGTGCTTCCCGACGGCAAGGACGTGGCCCTGCTCGACGCGGCCCTCAGCGCCGTCCTGGAGCCCGGCGCGCACGTGGCGCTCACGGCCGACCTCGGGCCCGCCGAGCGCTACCGGCGATGGCTGCGGGTGGCCAGGGGACAGGTGCGGGTCGCGGCGGGGACCAGGGGCACGGCGTTCGCCCCGGTCAGGGATCTCGGGCTGGCGGTCATCTGGGACGACGGCGACGACCTGCACTCCGAGCGGCTCGCCCCCTACCCCCACGCCAGGGAGGTCCTCGCCCTGCGCGCCCACCGCGCGCGGGCGGGCATGCTCATCGGGGGGTACGCCCGCACGGCGGAGGCCACCCGGCTCATCGCGGCGGGCTGGGCCGGGCCCGTCGTCGCGGCTCGCGGGACGGTCAGGACCAGGGCGCCGAGGGTCCGCCCGGCGGGGGAGGACTCGGAGCTGGCCAGGGACGAGGCCGCCAGGGCCGCCCGGCTGCCCAGCCTCGCCTGGCGGACCCTGCGCGCCGGGCTGGAGAGCGGTCCCGTGCTGGTGCAGGTCCCCCGGCGGGGCTACCTGCCCTCGCTGGCCTGCCAGAGCTGCCGGGCGACCGCCCGCTGCGGGCACTGCGGCGGCCCGTTCGCGCTGCGCGCCGGCCACGTGGCCCCGTACTGCCGCTGGTGCGGCCGGATCGCCGGTGAGTGGCGCTGCCCGTCCTGCGGCGGCGCCCGGGTGCGGGCCCAGGTGGTCGGCGCCCGGCGCACCGCCGAGGAGCTGGGGCGGGCCTTCCCCTCGGTGCCGGTCAGGACGTCGGGCCGGGACGGGGTGCTCGCCACGGTCGGCGCGGGCCGCGCCCTGGTGGTGGCCACCCCGGGGGCCGAGCCGGTGCCCGAGGGAGGGTACGCGGCGGCGGTGCTGCTGGACGGCTGGGCGCTGCTCGGCCGGCCCGACCTGCGCGCCGCCGAGGAGACGCTGCGCCGGTGGATGAACGCGGCGGCCCTGCTGCGGCCCTCGGCGGAACTGGTCGTGCTGGCCGACTCCTCGCTCGCCGCCGTACAGGCTCTGCTGCGCTGGGACCCGGTCACCCATGCCGAGAGGGAACTAGCTGACAGGACAGAACTCGGTTTCCCCCCTGCGGTGAAAATGGCGACGCTCACCGGATCCCCGGCAGCGGTCAGGGAAATGCTCGGCGAGATGACGCTGCCCCCCGAGGCACAGGTGCTCGGTCCCGTCCCGGTGGCCTCCCCCAAGGGGGATCAAGTGCGGGAACGCGCCATGGTGCGGATCGCGCGGGGCTCCGGAGCGGCACTGGCCGCGGCGCTGAAAGGGGCCGCCGGAGTGCGCTCCGCGCGCAAGGCTCCGGAGGTGGTCAAGGTATGCATTGACCCTCTAGATGTGATTTGAGTTGTTTCCCCGATTCGCGGTGCTGGCAGTAAGCCGTTAATTTTCCCCTGTGTCGATCGAATGGGTGAATCGGGCCGTAGACGACCTGCGCGCGTGGGGGCGTGCGCACGGCCTGGACGTTGACGTGGACGAGGTACGGCTGCTCTGCGACTACGCGAGTGACTATCTGGACGTGAACGAGCTGGGTGACTTCACCCCTGTCGCCTTCGAGGAGCTGCTGCTCAACATCTATCCGCGCAAGGTCATCGCCCCCCCGGAGAGCGCCCCGGAGACCGTCGCCGCCGCCCGTACCCTGGTCGACTTCCTGCTCGCCACCGAGGAGATCGGCGGCAAGATGGCGGTCCGGATGAGGAGCGTCCTCGACCGGATCGAACCCGAGATGCCCATCGCCCTCGCCGACACCTCCCGGTTCGGCATGGCCAAGAGCCTCTTCAGCGCGATGGGCGCCGACTCGCTGGAGCAGGACGCCGGCAGCGCGATCCTCTCCGTCTCCGCGGTGCAGGAGGAACCCGCCGTCGAGCACTGCGACTGCCCCGGCTGCTCGCCCCTTCCCGCCGTGCGCCTGGCCCCCCGCGAGGCGCTCACCCGGAGCGCCCTGCGGGTGCCGCTGATCACCGACGCGCGCAGGCTGGTCCAGTGGATGCTCGCCGGGGGCCGCACCCCGACCGTCAAGGGCCGGCTCAGGGTCCGCGACGCCGCCGAGGCGACCGCCCAGCTCTCGGTGACCGATCCCGGACTGCTGTGGGAGCTCGCGGTGCACACCGGCCTGGTCACGGTCGAGGGCACCGCCATCTTCGACGGCGAGGACTTCGACCCGCTCGACATCTGGGCCGCGACGGTCGAGTTCGTCGTCGAGAAGGAGACGGGCGGCGCCGTGACGGGCGACGTCTCCCTCGACGAGGAGCTCTACGGCCTGTGCGACATGCTCTACCGCCTCCAGGCGCCCGTGCCGATCCCCCTCGTCAGGGAGTACATGCAGGAGATCGGCCTGGTCGAGGAAGGCGAGATCGACATTCCCGAGGCCGTCAGGCGGCTCGCCTACTGCGGGATGGCCGAGCCGGGCGAGGAGCTGCTCGAGCTCACCCCGCTGGCCCTGTGGGGACTGCACGAGCTCTACACCGACCTGGGCATGGAGGCGCCCGAGGCGCCCGACCTGACCACCGCCGACGCGCCCGAGCTCATCGAGGGACTGCTCTCCGGCATGCCCGCCGAGATGGCCGAGGCCGACATCGGGGGCTGGCTGGAGAACAGGACCCCGGCGCAGGCGGTCACCGAGCTGCTCGGCTCCGTCTCCGGCGCGCCCGCGGTCGCCAGGGGCGTCGCGGTGACGATCGTCGACCGCCTCGGCCCCGACGCCGAGGAGGCGGTGCGCGCCTTCCTGGAGGAGCCGGAGCTGCGCCCGCACGCCATCCACTGGCTGAGCACGCGGGGCCTGGCGGCCCCCGTCCTCACCCAGGAGGAGGTGCTCTGGATGAGCGTGGACATGCTCGCCCTGGCTATGCCCGCCGCCGAGGAGGATCCGGAGACGTTCGCCGAGAACATGTCCGCCTCCGGCCCCCCGCCACACGTGATCGAGGAGATGTGGCGGGTCGACCATCCCGAGGTCGTCGACGTCCTTGAGCTGCTCGGACGCTCTCTGAGAGATCACGGAGCGGCCAAGGCGGCCCGCAAGGCGGCTTTCAAGGCACGTTCCCGCGCCATCGGCTGAGCCGTGTATGCGTGAGGCGCGAGTGCAGTAAGTTTCACGGGTGGCAAAGAGCGGGAACAGTGGGAACGTCTTCGACATCGGCGAACTGCGCAGGCTGGTCGACGAGCTGGGAACGGCACCCCGCGAGCTGCGGGCGGCCGTCCTGGAGGAGTCCGTCACCGCCACGGGCCGCGAGTGCCCCCCGCGCGGCGACGCGCTGAGCTTCCCCCCTGTCGACCTCGCCGCCGACACGGAGCTGGCCGCGCTGGTGCCGCACGTGCCGCTGGTGATCGACGCCCAGCGCCTGGCCGCCTGGACCGGCGCCCGCCAGGTGACCCCCGAGGGCCTGCTGCCCGACCCGTTCGCGCCGTGCGCAGAGCTCGGTCTGCCGGGCCCCGCCCGGCTGCACCTGCTCTGGGTGGTCGCCGTCAACACCGGCATGCTCCGCATCTCCCGGGGCCGGGTGACGCCCGGCCCGCTCGCGCTCTCTCCCGACCTGCCGCCCCGGGCGCTGCTGGGATTCTGGGACGGGGTGGTCATGGACGTCCTCGACCGCGCCGACGACGACCTCACCGGGTCCCCGGTGATCGACGACCACCTCGCCGAGATGCTCGCCACGCTGTACGCCGTGCGCGAGGGGCTGTCCACCGCGACCCTGGTGAAGGGCATCCTGCAGTCGCACCAGGTGGCCTGCGGGGCCCGCCAGGCGGAGATGCGGGTGCTGGCCCGCGCGCTCCCGGCCCAGCTGGAGTCGGCCCTGTCGCTCCTGGGCTACTGCGGGCTGGTCGAGACCTCGCCGGAGGGCCGGCCCCGGCTGACCCCGCTCGGCATGTGGGCCGTCCGCCAGGACCTGATGCGCGAGGGCCACGACGCGCCGACGGGCGCCGAGGTCGCCGTCTTCACCGACATCGGCGCGGCCGAGCTTGTCGAGGCGATCATGAAGGGCTCCGCCGCGCCCAGTGCCGTCACCGTGTGGCTGGAGTCCCGCCATCCCGAGGCCGCCGCCCGCGAACTGGTCAAGGTCGCCGCCTCGGGCACGGCCGGCCGCCGCGGCGCCGCGGGCACGATCCTGGAGGAGCTCGGCCCCGAGGCCGAGGCCCCGCTCAGGGAGGCGCTCTCCGAGCCCGCCATGTGGCGCTACGCCGCCTCCTGGCTGCACATCCGCGACCTGCCCGCGCCCGCCCTCACGCCCGCCGACAACACCTGGCTGGCGGTCGACTCGCTCGCCTCGCTCCTGGAGCGCGGCGACGCCTCCGAGGCGATCTGCGAGTTCGACGCCCTCGAACCCGGCGAGGACCTCGTCCGCGTGATCGAGGAGATGGCCCTGGTGGACCATCCCGACACCTTCGCCGTCCTGGACCTGCTGGGTTCCCGCCACGGCGACGCGGCGGTGGCCAAGTCCGCCCGCAAGGCCGCCATGAAGGCCCGCTCCCGCTGACCTGACCTTCCCCTCGCGTCCGCGCGTCCGGCGGCCCGCCGGGCCGGCCCCGTGCCCGGTCCGGGAGAAGACCCGTGCCCGGTCCGGAAGAAGGCCCGGGGCCGATCGGGGAGAGAGCCCGCGCCCGGTCCGGGAGAAGGCCCGGGGGAGGTGGCCGTCGCCCTTAGACTGGGGCAATCCCCTGAAGCGTGAGGAGATCCCTGTTGGCCATTCAGCCGATCCGCCTTTTCGGCGACCCGGTGCTGCGCACTCCGGCCGAGCCGGTCAAGGACTTCGACAAGGAGCTGCGCAAGCTCGTCAAAGACCTCACCGACACGATGATGGACGCGCCGGGAGCCGGTCTGGCGGCGCCGCAGATCGGAGTCGGGCTGCGGGTCTTCACCTACTACGTGGACGACCAGCTCGGGCACCTGATCAACCCCAGTCTCGACCTGTCGGACGACAAGGACGAGGAGGGGGAGGAGGGCTGCCTGTCGTTCCCCGGCCTGTCCTTTCCCACGCCCAGGTCGATCCGGGCCGTGGCGACCGGTTTCACCATGTACGGCGAGCCGGTGACCCTCGAGGGCACCGACCTGATGGCCCGCTGCTTCCAGCACGAGACCGACCATCTGGACGGCGTGCTGTTCATCGACCGGCTGGATCTCAAGCAGCGCAAGCTCGCCATGAAGGCGATCCGCGAGGCCGACTGGAACGGGGGGTCGGCCCCCGCGTTCAAGCTCTCCCCGCACCCCACCCAAGGGAAGGCTCTGTAGGACCTTGCGCCTGGTCTTCGCCGGAACCCCGGACACCGCCCTGCCCTCGCTGCGGGCCCTGATCGACTCGCCTCGCCACGACGTCGTCGCCGTCGTCACGCGCCCGGACGCCCAGTCGGGCCGGGGCCGCAAGGTCCATCCGAGCCCCGTCGCCGAACTCGCCGAGGAGGCGGGCATCGAGGTGCTCAGGCCGCCCAAGGCGGGTGACCCGGAGTTTCTCGACCGGCTCAGGGAGCTCGGCCCCGACTGCTGCCCGGTGGTCGCCTACGGCGCGCTCCTGCCGCAGGCCGCCCTGGACATCCCTCGGTACGGCTGGGTCAACCTCCACTTCTCGCTGTTGCCGGCCTGGCGCGGCGCGGCACCGGTGCAGCACGCCGTGCTCCACGGTGACGCGATCACCGGCGCGGCCACCTTCCAGATCGTCAAGGAGCTGGACGCGGGCCCGGTCTACGGTGTGGTCACCGAGGAGATCCGCCCCGCCGACACCAGCGGGGGGCTGCTCGCCCGGCTCGCCGAATCGGGCGCGGGGCTGCTGGCCGCCACCCTCGACGGGATCGAGGACGGCAAGCTGGAGGCCGTGCCGCAGCCCGCGGAGGGGGTGAGCCTCGCCCCGAAGATCGGCGTCGACGACGCCAGGATCGACTGGGCCGCGCCCGCCATGCGGGTCGACCGCCTGGTCCGTGCCTGCACCCCCGCCCCGGGGGCGTGGACCGAGTTCCGCGGCGGGCGCGTCAAGATCGGTCCGGTGCGACCGGCTCCCGACGCCTCCGGCCTGGCCCCCGGCCAGATCGCGGCGTCCAAGAACTCCGTCCTGGTGGGCACCGCCACCTACCCGGTCGAGCTGGGCGAGGTGCAGCCGCAGGGCAAGCGCCTGATGGGCGCGGGGGAGTGGGCCCGCGGCGTGCGGCCCACCGACGAGGATCGGCTGGCCTGAAGATCATGAGCAGTGGTAACGGCCGTAACGTCCCGCGCGGCGGGGATCACGGCCCGGCGGGCCGCTCGCGCGGCGCCGGGGGCAGGGGCGCCGGGGGCAGGGGTGGCGGCAGAGGCGGGCGCCCGTCCAAGCCGGTCCGCGACGAGGCGCGCAACGCCGCGTACGACCTGATGCGCGCCGTCGACGAGCGCGACGCCTACGCCAACCTGCTGATGCCCGCGCTGCTGCGCGAGCGCCGCCTCTCCGGGCGCGACGCGGGCCTGGCCACCGAGCTGGCCTACGGCACCCTGCGCGGCCTCGGCACCTACGACGAGATCATCGCGGCCTGCAGCGACCGGGCGCCGGAGGACGTCGACCCGCCGCTGCTCGACGCCGTCCGCCTGGGCGTGCATCAGCTGCTCAAGACGCGCGTCCCCCCGCACGCCGCCGTCGGCACCACGGTCGACCTGGTGCGGCTGCGGGTGGGCATCGGCGCCTCGAAGTACGCCAACGCCGTGCTGCGCAAGGTCTCCACCCGTTCCCTGGAGCAGTGGATCCCGATCGTGGCGCCCGACCCGGCCGACGACCCGGTGGGGCACCTGGCGGTGGCGCACAGCCACCCGAGGTGGATCGTCGACGCCCTGCGCGACGCGGTGGGCGGCGACTTCGACGAGACGGCCGCCCTGCTCGCGGCCGACAACGAGCGTCCCAAGGTGACCCTGGTCGCCCGTCCCGGCCGCTCGTCGGTGAAGGAGCTCCTCGACGCGGGCGCCGAGCCCGCCAGATACTCCCCGTACGCGGCCTACCTGCCCGAGGGCGACCCCGGCGCGGTCCTCGCCGTGGCCGAGTCGCGCGCGGCCGTCCAGGACGAGGCCAGCCAGCTCGTCGCGCTCGCCCTGACGCGGGTCCCGGTGGAGGGGTCCGACTCCCGCTGGCTCGACCTGTGCGCGGGTCCCGGCGGCAAGGCGGGCCTGCTCGACGCCATCGCGACCCGCGGCGACGAGGCGGGCCTGGGCGGCCCCGGCGCCGGGGTGCCCGTGCCGGCCGCGGCGCCCGCCCCGGTCGCGGGTACGACCCCGGTCACGGGTTCCGGAGCGGTCCCCGCCGCGGGTCCCGGCCCGGGCGCCGGGCCGGTGGCCTTCCCCGGCGGGGCGCGGCTGCTCGCCGCCGAACTGCAGTACCACCGGGCGCGGCTGGTGTGGCAGACGACCCGGCAGGCCGCGGTGATCACCGCGGACGGCACCGCGCCCGCCTGGCGGCCCGGGGCCTTCGACCGGGTCATGCTCGACGCCCCCTGCACGGGCCTGGGCGCGCTGCGCCGCCGCCCCGAGGCCCGCTGGCGCCGCGACCCCCGGAGCCTCCCCGAGCTGGGCAGGCTCCAGCGCGCCCTGCTCGACTCGGCGATCGACGCGGTCCGGCCCGGCGGCGTGGTCGCGTACGTGACCTGCTCGCCGCACCTGGCCGAGACCGTCATCGTGGTCGGCGACGTCCTGCGCCGCCGTGACGACGTCGAGGCGCTGGACGCCCGCGACCACCTCCCCGAGGTGGAGGGGCTGGGGGAGGGGCCGTACGCGCGGTTCTGGCCGCACCGGCACGGCACCGACGCCATGTTCCTGGCCCTGCTGCGCCGCCGCTGAGCGGGGCGCCGGCTTCCGGATCCCGCGCTCCCCGGAGAGGGCCGCCGGGGGCGTCGTCGCAGCTCAGGGCGTCCTATCTGGGCATATATGGGCGCTGTACACCGTTCGACTGGATATAACTGCTTCCGAACGGGACGCGGGGGTGTCCAGGTGTGCGGAATCTGTGGATGGGTGGACTTCGAGGGCGATCTCCGGCAATCAGCGGCCGTCGCGCAGGCCATGACCGACACCATGGCCTGCCGCGGACCCGACGACGAGGGGCTGTGGCTCGCCCCGCACGCCGCGATGGGCCACCGGCGTCTGGCGATCATCGACATCGAGGGCGGACGCCAGCCGATGATCGCCGATGAGGACGGGCGACCGCTCGTCGTCCTCACCTACAGCGGCGAGATCTACAACTACGTCGAGTTACGCGCGGAGCTGACCGCCCACGGCCACCGCTTCCGGACGCAGAGCGACACCGAGGTCCTCCTGCGGGCCTACCTCGAATGGGGTGAGGGCCTCGCCGAACGGCTGAACGGCATGTTCGCCTTCGGGATCTGGGACACCCGCCGGGAGGAGCTGCTGCTCGTCCGGGACCGGATGGGCATCAAGCCGCTGTACTACCACCCGCTCCCGAACGGCGTGCTGTTCGGCTCCGAGCCCAAGGCGATCCTGGCCAACCCCCTCGTCGGGACGCCCACGGTCGACGCGGACGGCCTGCGCGAGCTGATCGCCTTCGTCAAGACCCCGGAACGAGCCGTCTACCAGGGCATGTACGAGGTCCGTCCCGGCCATACCGTCCGGGTGACCCGCGACTTCCTGTGCCGCCGCCCCTACTGGCACCTGGAGGCCCACGATCACACCGACGACCTCACCACCACCGTCGGGACGGTGCGCGAGCTGCTGGACGACATCGTCACCCGCCAGCTCATCTCCGACGTTCCGCTGTGCACGCTGCTCTCCGGCGGCCTCGACTCCAGCACCGTCACCGCGCTCGCCGCGCTCGGCCTGGAGGGGCAGGGAGCCGGGAAGGTCCGGTCGTTCTCCGTCGACTTCACCGGGTACAGCGAGAACTTCAAGCCCGACGAGATGCGCGACACCCCCGACACGCCGTATGTGCACGACGTCGTGCGGCACATCGGCGCCGACCACACCGACATCGTCCTGGACTCCTCCGATCTCATGGATCCCGCGGTGCGCGCCGCGGTCCTGAGGGCGCGTGACCTGCCGATCGGCATCGGCGACATGGACACCTCTCTCTACCTGCTGTTCCGCGCCATCCGGGGCCATTCCACGGTGGCGCTGTCCGGCGAGTCCGCCGACGAGGTCTTCGGCGGCTACCGGTGGTTCTTCGACCCCGAGGCGGTCTCCGCCGACACCTTCCCGTGGCTGGTGTCCCCCGGATTCGGGCGGTTCGCCGGGGTGGGGGCGCTCCTCGACGAGGGCCTGACCCACAAGCTGGACATTCCCGGCTACCGCGCGGACAGCTACCGGCAGGCGCTCGACGAGGTGCCCCGGCTGCCGGGCGAGGAGGGCCTGGAGCGGCGCATGCGGGAGATCTCCTACCTGCACCTCACCCGGTTCGTGCAGATCCTGCTGGACCGCAAGGACCGCATGAGCATGGCCGTCGGGCTGGAGGTCCGGGTGCCGTTCTGCGACCACCGGCTGGTGGAGTACGTCTTCAACGCCCCCTGGGCGATGAAGACCTTCGACGGGCAGGAGAAGAGCCTGCTGCGCGCCGCCGCCGCGGACGTCCTGCCGCCCTCGGTCGTCGGGCGCCGCAAGAGTCCCTACCCCTCGACGCAGGACCCCTCCTACGAGGAGGCCGTCCGCGCGGAGGCCTCCCGGCTGCTCGCCGACGGGAACCTGGCCGCCGCGCCGCTGATCGACCCGGACAAGGTACGGGCCGTGATCGACCGGCCCGAGGCGGCCGGTGGCCCTGCGGGCAGCCGGGCGTCGCTGGAGGGGCTCCTTCAGTTCAACGCCTGGCTGGAGAGGTACCGCGTCCGGATCGACATCTGACCCGCGCCTCCGTGCCCCCTGTGCCCCCTGTGCCCCCTGTGCCGCCCGCCCGCGGCGGCACCGCGCCGAACCCCCCGCCCCGGTCGGCTCCGGCCCCCGGGGCGGGAACGCACCACCGGAAGGAGGTCGCCTCATGGCCGACCTGGGACTGCCCGAGCTGCTCATCATCGTGGCGGTGTTCATTCTGCTGTTCGGTTCCGCGAGGCTGCCCGACGCCGCCAGGTCGGTGGGCCGCTCCCTGCGCGTCTTCAAGACCGAGGTGAACAGGCCGGACGACGCTCCACCGCCTCCCGGAGAGACCGGAGAGACCGGCGGACGGGACGAGCCGCCGCTCGTTCCGCCCGCTTCCCCCGGATGATCCAGGGTCACCCCGGTTGACCCCGGATCGTCAGCGCGGCAGGGGCGTGTAGAAGAGCTTCATCTCGCTCCGGCCGGCGAAGTCGTCCCGGGCCAGGTCGGTGAGGATCCGGCCGTGGAGATCCATCACGCTCGCCGCGTGGCCCTCGCCGTGGCGGCGCCACACCAGCAGATGGTCCTCGTCGTACCAGCGGATCGGATACCGCATGCTCGTCTCGATTCGGACGAGCGTGGCCCCGGTGGCGGCATCGTGCACGCAGAGATTCCGGGGACGGTCCGGGCACCACCCGGCCAGCCGCCGTCCACTGGGGGAGTACGGGTCGAGGATCTCCCCGTCCGGCCTTCCCAGCCCGCGCACGGCGGACAGCGGGGCGCCGTCGGTGCCGAACGTGCGCAGCTCGTAGGAGTCGTACCCCTCACCCAGGTCGGTGTAGAGGTCGCCGAGGCCGAAGTGACCGCTCACCCCGGTCCCGTCGGCGCTCCACCGGTACGGGGGGTTGTGGGGCTGGTCGTCCCCGATGAGGGTGACCTTGACCGTTCCCCACGCCGGGTCGACGACGACGAACCCGCGCGCGGCCGAGTAGTCCCTTTCGTCGGTGTGCCACAGGGTCAGCAGCACGCGGCCGTCGGGGGACCAGACGGGGGCGGTGTTCGACCAGGGGCGCCTCACCGTGGCGATGCGCCGGACCCCGCCACCGCGCCGGTCGAGGAGGACGACGCCGTCACGGCCGTCGACGTAGTCCCTGAAATCGCTCACCGCCCACCGGCCGTCCTGAGAGACGGCCTTCACGCGCTCCCGCCTCACGGTGAATCCGTCGCCGTTCCCAAGGTAGGCGGGACCGTCCTTCCCGAGCTGGTAGGCGGTGAGCGAGAGCGGCGAGCCAGGGGCGTCGCGCACCTGGAACCGGGTCCCCGGCAGCCTGCGGATCCGGCCGGCCGGTGTCACGCCGTACTCCACCGGGGGCGACCAGCTCGCTGGCACCGCCCATCTCAGCGCGCCGAGCCGCCCGGCCAGCGCGCGGGCGACAGGGACCAGCCTGTCGCGTGCGGTGAGGTACGGTGATCGGATCCGGAGCAGATCACGGCCGGTGCGTACGACGACCGCCCGCCCCCGGTCGTCCAGCAGGCGGGCCTCGTCCCCCACTCCGGGGACGGACATCCCTCCGCTCTCCGCGCCGAGTTCCGTCAGGACGCGGGCGGCCTCCGCCTCCGTGGCCAGGCGCCAGAACTCGGCCGTCATCGGCTCCCCGCGCGCCTCGCCGAACTCGCAGGCGGTGAACGGCGGGACCGCCCGCCGGTACCGGGCCCTGCCGAGCACGGTGAACCCGGCCGCGCGGAGCGGGCCGCACAGGTCGGCCCCGGGCGCCGCGGCGGGCAGTGCGGCGGGCACTGTGGCGGGCACTGTGGCGGGTTCGGCCGCGAGGGAGGAACCGGTGAACCGGTCCGGGACGCGCAGCGCGGTGACCCGCAGCCGCGCGGGCAGGGCGGCCGGTCGCACCGTCCGGACGAAGTAGAGCCGGTCGCCGTCGGCGCCGAACAGCGGGCCCGCCGCCGGGATCATCGTCCGCCGCAGCAGCCCCGTCGGCGCCTGGATCACGTCCAGGACCCTGCCCAGGTCGTCGCCGTACGGTGTCGCGTAGACCGCCGCGCCGAGGGGGACGAGCCGGTCGTAGCGCGGCCCGTTCGGCTGGGCCCACCTCCACGCGGCCGAGCCGCGGGTGAGGTCGATCCCCTCGACGGCCGAGGCGCCGTCCTGGTCGCGGGCCACCACGATCCGTCCACCGGCGTGCACCGGTACGCACCCGTCCCAGCAGTCCCCGCGTTCGGTGATCACCCGCCCCGTCGCGGCGTCGTAGACCGTCAGCCTCTCGGGGCGGGAGACGACCACCGTGCCGCCCCCGACGTACAGGGCGGAGAAACTCGTGATCCTCATGCTCCACCGTTCGGCGCCACCGGCCGGGTCGAGCGCGCTGACCCGGATCCCGTTCCCGCAGCGCGTCGCGATCGCCGCGGTCCGCGCACCGGAGCCCGCCGCGATCATCCGATCGCACGACGGGGGGAGCGGAAGGGTCCACCGGGTCCGTCCGGTCGCGGGGTCCAGGCCGAGCAGGGCCCGGGAGACGGGGTCCCGGGCGAGCCCGACGGGCGGGGTCTCCTCCGCCCCCGCCCGGGCGGACATCGGCGCGCCGAGGCCGAGTCCCTCCCGGTGCCAGAGCACGGCGCCGGTCCGGCGGGAGAGGCCGGTCAGGGCGGTGACGTCCCCGGACGGCGTCGGGCGGCGGGTTTCCGCGACCACCGCGGGTCCCGCCGGTGCCCACTCCCGCACGGCGGCTCCGGCGGGGGCGTACCGCCACCTCTCGGCACCGGTGGCGGGATCGTGGACCCGCAGCGCCGTACGGGTGGGCACGAGGAGGTCCCCGCCGGACAACCTCACCGCGGAGCCGTCCAGCGGGCCGGGCGCCTCCAGGCTCCACACCTCGGAGAACCCGGTCCTGGCCGGGTCGCCGGAGGGGAGGGCGGAGCGTGGCACGGCGACGAGCAGGACGAGGACGGTGAGGATCGCCGCCCGCCCGCCACCTCTCCATGGCCCCGTCAGCATCTCTTGACGTTCCTGCCGATCTCGCGAAAACGGGAGATCATGGGATTTCCGTAGGCCATGGCGTATCTGCGGGCGGGACCGGTGAGCCGGAAGGGCCCGCCCTCGGCTGTGAAGTGATCGCGCTGGACCCCGGGCGAGTCGCCGTAGACGTAGGAGACCTCGATGTCCCATTCGTAGCTGCGCTTTCGCGCCGTCACGGTCAGCTCCACCGACGCCCGTTCCCCGTAGACGAGGTCGAGGTTCTTCTCCAGGAGCCGCCCGGAGGAGCCGCTCCCGGCGCCGGCCAGCCGGTCGAGGTCGGCCTTCACCGGGAACACGGGCGATTCGCCGGCGTTGGACAGGGACAGACAGGTGCCGGCCGCGACGGGTCCCGAGGACAGGATCCGGGGACGGACGTCCAGCACGCGGATCGGGTCGTTGCGCCGTCCCCGCAGCACCAGGAGGATCTTCATCTCGCCGATGCGCGCTCCCCGGCCGGACCGGAGCACCTCCTCGTAGTCGCCGGCGAGCAGGCGGCGGCGGTCGGGGCCGGAGGTGACGGCGCGGGGGAGGGCGAACGATATCCCCTCATTCTCCGGGGAGTAGACGATCGCGCTGATCCGAGGCTCCCGGTGGAACTCGCGCCACTGGTCCTGCGCCCACGACCAGCCGGTCACCACGGCACCCGCGATGATCGTCGCGAGTCCTCCGGCGACGGTGAGCCCGAGCCACTTGAACGGCCGGGCGGCCTTCGCCAGCGGGGTCTCCTCGGCGGCGTCCCCTGCCGGTCGCTCGTCCCTGGCCGGTTGCCCGGAGGACGTCCGCGTCGTCACGGATTCCCCTTCCCCACCGGCTCCGGCTCGCGCAGGCGCCCGCTCACGATCCGCCCGGCCTGCCGGAGCAGGGCGCGGTCGCCGAAGGCCTCCACCGTGACGATGACGCGGCCCTCCCTGAGGATGACCGCGTCCTCGGCCGCGTCGAAGTAGCCGGCGTGCTCCGCCACGCCCGGGGCCTCTCCCTCGCTCGGAAGCTCCTCCATCCCCTTCGCCGCCTTCCCGGCCGACGCGTACGCGCACACGACGGTGACGGTGACCGGTGTTCCCCCTCGCGCCGGGGTGAGCTCGCAGGACAGGGGGGTGGTCAGTCTCATCTCGGGGGGCGCGGGGATCGGGGTGGCGGCGTACCGGCCGGTGCCGGCGCGCGAGGCGAGTTCGGCGGGAGGCAGCAGCGCGCAGGGATCCGGCCAGGCGGTCGCGGGCACTCCGCCGCGCTCGCCCCAGCCGGGCGGGGCGGCCAGGGCGGCCTCGATGTCCTCCTCGGTCAGCGGCGCGGAGAGCGTCACGAGTGTGCGCCCGTCCGCGGGTTCGAGAACGGTCAGCCCGTCGCCGAGCCAGGGGTTCACCCCGTCGCTCCGCACGTAGATCTTCCCCGCGGCGACGCCGACCTCGCCCGACACCTCGGGCCGGGACCACACGACCCGTCCCGACGACCGGCTGATCGACCTGACCCCCGCGAGATCGCCCTGCCCGTCGCCCGAGAGGATCACCGCCTCGTCGGTGACGACTCGGGAGGGGGGGTAGTGGACGAGGGCGTCGGCGAGGACCAGGCCGCTCCCGTCCACGACCGTGATCGCGCCGGGGAACGTCACGAAGGAGACGCCCTCGTCCAAGGCCAGCTCCGGGTCGCCGGGCGGGGGGAGCCGGTGTCGCCAGCGGACGCGTCCGGTGGCGGGGTCGAGGCCGGTGAGCGAGGTGTGGCGGTCCTCGCACCGGCCCATCGCGACCGCCAGCCTCTCGTCCGCGAGCGAGTACGAACGGACGACGTTCTCTCCGGCCCTGGGCAGGGAGGCGCTCACGCAGTCGCCGGGCAGGGCCGTCTCCCACACGACCGTCCCGTCGCGCGGGTCCAGCGCGCGGATCGTCCGGAGGGCGGGAACCTCGACGAGGACCTTCCCCGCCGCCGCGCCTACGAGGTGGAAGAACGGCCGTGCCGGGCCGTCCCCGGCGTAGCCCGACAGGACGCTCCAGGTCCGCAGGCCGGTCAGGGCATCGATCACGGTGATGCGCCGCCGGTCGTCGGGGCGGTGCGGGTTGCCTGACCCGGACGTGGTCTCGATCACGAGGTGGCGGCCGGTGGAGGCGGTATTCGGTTCTCCCTCCTCGCGGTCCTCCCCCACGTTCATGGACTTCCCGAACTTCTCCACCAGCACGTCGAACGCGTCCGGGGAATCGCCTTCCCATGCGCTTTTCCATAGGACCCGGCCGGTGCCGGAAACCCTCGCGCTGACGATCCCGTCCTTCTTGGAGACGCGGATTCCGGCGATCGGTGACGGTTCGACGGTGCGTGGCCGGGACGCCGGAGCCCCGGTGGGCACGGCGAGGAGGGCGGCGGCGATGACCGCGAGGGCGAGGGCCGAGCGCAGGTGGTGACGGTGGCGGGGAGGGGACATTGCCGTCCGGTTCCGGTGGGCGGGACGGGGGCGGAGGTCGCTGGACCTCGCGCCCGTCTCTTTCGATGACTTTCGGATAATCCGGAAGGGAAATTACCCCAGCGGTTCGCGGTCCGCCGGGAGAGTTGCGAAATCGCACCGGTGGAATTTCCGGCCGCGCGTGGATTCGATAATTAAAATGTCTTTTTTATGGTGTTTTTAGGTAAATAGGGGATTGGTGGGCGCGGTCGTTCGTCCGCCGCGCCGACCGGCCCGCGAGGTCTTCGCGCCTCGGCCCGGCTCCGACCCACGGGGAGGACGGGTGGCGGGCCCTCGCCGCTAGAATCGGCGAATCATGGCCGTACAGATCTCGCCCAGCATCCTGTCCGCCGACTTCGCCCGCCTCGCCGAGGCGGCCGCGGCGGTGCCCAACGCCGACTGGCTGCACGTGGACGTCATGGACAACCACTTCGTGCCCAACCTGACCCTCGGGCTGCCGGTCGTCGAGTCCCTGCTCAAGGCGACCTCGACGCCACTCGACTGCCACCTCATGATCGAAGACCCGGATCGCTGGGCCCCCTCGTACGCCGAGGCCGGGGCCGGGAGCGTCACCATCCACGTGGAGGCGGCCAAGGCACCGGTCCGCACGCTGCGCCAGATCCGCCGGGCGGGCGCCCGCGCGGGCCTGGCGCTGAACCCCGCCACCCCCGTCGAGCCGTACGAGGACCTGCTCGGCGAGCTCGACATGCTGCTGCTGATGACCGTCGACCCCGGTTTCGGCGGGCAGAGGTTCCTCGACATGGTGCTGCCCAAGATCCGCAGGACCCGCGAGCTCGTCGACCGGCACGGCGGCCAGGTGTGGCTCCAGGTGGACGGCGGCGTCTCCGACGCGACGATCGAGCGCTGCGCGGAGGCGGGCGCCGACGTCTTCGTGGCGGGCAACGCCGTCTACGGCGCCGAGGACCCGGCCCGCGCGGTCGACAGCCTGCGCGCCCTGGCCACCGGGCGCTGACCGGGACAACCGGGCTGACCGGGAGAACCGGCCGATCGGGAGAACCGGTCGCATGACCGCGAAGGGCGGGCCCGTACGGGCCCGCCCTTCGTCGTCCGAAACCCGCCGCGGTCTTCTGGCTTCCGGAACCCGCTGGAACTCGCGGCGACCTTCTACTGACTTCTACTAACTTCGCGGCCTTCTGGAACCCGCCGCCCTCCTCGCGACCCCGGGAGGCCGCGATCGGGCACGGCGGACCGGGACGACCGGAGACGCGGGCGGGGGAGAGGCGGCGCGGTCAGCCCTGGAGCGCCGGGTCCAGCACCACGTCCCGGCCGTGCACGGTCGGCTGCTCGGGGAAGTGACAGGCGGTCAGGTGACCCTCCTTGTTGCCCTCCAGCCTGACCAGCGGGGGCTCCTCGGTCGCGCACTTGTCCTGGGCCTTCCAGCAGCGGGTGCGGAAGCGGCAGCCGGACGGCGGGTTGATCGGGGAGGGGACGTCCCCGGCCAGGCGGATGCGCTCGCGCGGCTCCTCGTCCTCCATCACCTCGGGCACCGCCGACAGCAGCGCGTGGGTGTAGGGGTGGCGGGGGCGCTCGTACAGGGAGGCGCGGTCGGCGACCTCGACGATCTTGCCGAGATACATGACCGCGACCCGCTGGGAGAAGTGCCGCACGATAGCCAGGTCGTGCGCGATGAACAGGAACGCGATGCCCATGTCCCGCTGGAGCTGCTGGAGCAGGTTGACGACCTGCGCCTGGATGGAGACGTCGAGGGCGGAGACCGGCTCGTCCGCGATGATCAGCTTGGGGTTCAGGGAGAGCGCGCGGGCCACCCCGATGCGCTGCCGCTGGCCGCCGGAGAACTCGTGCGGGAAGCGGTTGAAGTGCTCGGGGTTGAGCCCGACGATCTCCAGGAGCTCCCGGACCCGGTTGTCCCTGCCGCCCGGGGGGTTGATGCCGTTGATCTCCATCGGGCCGCCGACGATGGTGCCCACCGTGTGCCGGGGGTTCAGCGACGAGTACGGGTCCTGGAAGATCATCTGGATCTCGGCCCGGATCGGCTTCAGCTCCCTGCGCCTGGCGTGGCCGATCTCCCGTCCGGCGTACCTGATGCTGCCCGCGGTGGGCTCCAGCAGCCGGGACGCCAGCCGCCCGGCGGTGGACTTGCCGCAGCCGGACTCGCCGACCAGGCCGAGCGTCTCGCCGGCGTGCACGGTCAGGTCGATGCCGTCCACCGCGTGGACCTTGCCGACCTGACGCTTGAAGATGGCACCGCCCATCACCGGGAAGTGCTTCTTCAGGCCGGACAGCTCCAGCAGCGCCTCGCCGCGGGGTTCACCGGTTGTCTCGCTCACTTTTGGATCTCCCTCTTCTGGGCGAGGGTCAGGTAGCACGCGTCGCCGTGGCCGCGGTGCGGGGACAGTTCGGGCCGCTCGGAGCGGCACAGCCCGGGACCGGCCAGCTCCATGAAGTCGCACCGGGGGTGGAAGGGGCAGCCGGGCGGGACGTTGATCAGGCTTGGCGGGGTGCCGCGGACCGGCCGGAGCGGTATGTCCACCGAGGCGTTCAGGCGTGGCATGGAGGCCAGCAGGCCCCAGGTGTAGGGGTGGCGGGGCTCGTGCAGGACCTCCCTGACGGTCCCGCGCTCCACCGCCCGCCCGGCGTACATCACCAGCACGTCGTGCGCGGTGTTGGCGACCACGCCGAGGTCGTGGGTGATCAGGATGATCGAGGCCCCCGTCTGGTCCTGGAGCTCCTTGAGCAGGTCCAGGATCTGGGCCTGCACGGTCACGTCCAGGGCGGTGGTGGGCTCGTCGGCGATCAGCAGGTCCGGGTCGCACACCAGCGCCATCGCGATCATCGCGCGCTGCCGCATGCCGCCGGAGAACTGGTGGGGGTAGTCGTCCACCCTGGTCTTCGGCTGGGGGATGCCGACCCGCGTCAGCATCTCGATCGCGCGGTCCCTGGCCTCGGCGCGGCTCGCGCCGGTGTGCTTGCGGTAGACCTCGGAGATCTGCTTGCCGATGGTGTGGTACGGGGAGAGCGAGGTCAGCGGGTCCTGGAAGATCATCGCGACCTTGTTGCCGCGCAGCTTCTCCATGGTGGACCGGGAGGCGCCGATCAGCTCCTCGCCGTCCAGCCGGATCTCCCCGCCGATCTTGGTGGTCTCCGGGTTGTGCAGGCCGAGCACGGTCAGGTTGGTCACCGACTTGCCCGAGCCGGACTCGCCGACGATGCCCAGCGTGGTGCCCTTCTCCACGTCGAAGGAGAGCCCGTCCACCGCGTGGACGACGCCGTCCTCGGTGTGGAAGTCGACGGTCAGGTCACGGACCGAGAGGAACGGAGTTGACACTTTCTTCAAGGCTCCTAGCTCAGCCGCACGCGGGGGTCGATGAAGGCGTACATGATGTCGACGACGATGTTGAAGACGACGATCGCGGCGGCCGCGACGAGCACCGTCGCCATCAGCATGGGCAGGTCGGAGTTGGTGACCGCCTTGACCGACAGCTGGCCGAGCCCCTGGAGGCCGAAGGTCTGCTCGGTGATGATGGCGCCGCCGATCAGCGCGCCGAGATCCACGCCGAAGATCGTGATGATGGGGGTCAGCGTGCCGCGCATCGCGAAACGCATCACCACGCTGCGGCCGGACATGCCCTTGGCCCGCGCGGTGCGGACGTAGTCCTCGCTGAGCTGCTCCACCATCGTCGAGCGGGTCATGCGGGTGTAGTTGGCGGTGAAGATGATCGCCAGCACCAGCCACGGCAGCAGCAGGCCGGTGGCCCAGCCGACGGGGTCCTGGGTGAACTCCACGTACTTGGGACGCCAGAAGATCTGGTTCTGGTAGACGAGGAAGTACAGGGCGAGGGTGCCGATGAAGTAGATCTGCACGGAGGCGCCGATGAGGGACGACACACTGGCGATCTTGTCCAGCGGCTTGCCCTGCTTGAGCGCCGCGATGATGCCGGTGGCCACGCCGAAGGTGAGGAAGACGACCGCCGCGCCGATGGTGAGCGAGATGGTCAGCGGGAGCCGGTCCAGGATCGTCTCGAACACCGGCGCGCGGTTGACGAAGGAGAAGCCGAGGCAGGGGGCGGGGCAGGCGCCCAGGCCCCCGTAGTCGCGGCCGACGAAGATTCCGGCCAGCCAGGCCACGAACTGGGCGAACAGGGGCTGATCCAGTCCCAGGTTGTGCCGCGCCTGCTCCAGCAGCTCCGGCGGGCAGACCTTGCCGCAGGCGAGTCTCGCCGGGTCGGCGGGCACGGCGAAGAAGAGGAAGAACGTGACCGCGGCAATGATCACGAGAGTGACCGCGGCGCCGAGCATGCGGCGAGTGATGAATGGAAGCATTGCCTGTTTTCCCGAGGTGGCTGGGACCGTTGGGGCCGGGGAGGCCCCTGGCCGTGGCCTCGCGGGGATGTCGTCATCCCCGCGAGGCCACGGCCGCCGGTTCTCCTACGGTTTCGTGAGCCGCTACGGCTTCACGAAGATGGTGTTGGGCGAGACGACCCACGACTGCGGGTCGATCTCGGCGCCACCGACCTTGGAGCCGTGGAGGGTGTTGGCGATCCGGTTCTCGGCGACGACCAGCGGGGTGATCGTCTCCTGGATCTTCTTGTCCAGCGCCATCCACGCCTTGTTCTGGGCGTCGATGTCGGTCATCGCGGTGATCTCCTCCATCTCCTTGGTGATGGCCTCGTCCTTCAGGTGCGAGTAGTTCGGCGCACCGTCGGCGACCGGGCCGAAGATGACGGGCAGGACCGTCGTGCCGGACGGCCAGTCGGCGCCCCAGCCACCCCAGTAGAGGTCGAACTCGTTCTTCACCTTGCCGATGGAGTCGTAGTAGGTCTTACGGTCCAGGGGCTTGAGCACGACCTTGATGCCGGTCTTCTCCAGGGCGTTCTTGATCACGACGGTGATCTGCTCCTGGAGCGGCGTCTGGTTGTAGGCGTAGACGATGGTCGGCGTCGGGTTGGTCGACTCGGCGAGCAGCTGCTTGGCCTTCTCGATGTCACCCTCGGGCTTGGCCTCCTTGCCGAACAGGTCGTAGGACTCGTAGCCGACCGTGGTGTTCTCGTTCAGGATCGTGGTGGGCAGCGCCGCCGCGGCCGGGCCGCCGTAGACCTGCTGGATCTGCTTGGACGGCCACGCGTGGTTGATGGCCTGGCGGATCTTGATGTCCTTCACCCGGTCAAGGTTGAAGTAGTAGTAGTTGCCGTACGGCGAGGGGCTCTTCATCAGGCGGGAGGCCAGGTTGGCGTCGCCGAGCACCTGCTGCAGCCGCTCCGGCTGGGTGGTCGCGTAGGGGGTGAACGCGGTCTGGTCGGGGCCGGTGTCCGCGATCAGGCGGTCGTTGATCTGCAGGTTCTCCTGGCCGAACTCCAGGCGCCACTTGTCGGGGTAGGCGCCGCGGATCGGGTCGGTGGCCGGGTCCCAGTGCGGGTTGCGCTCCAGTTCCATCGACTTGTCGACCACGTGGCTCTTGATGATGTACGGGCCGCTGGAGACGGGCTTCTTGTCGTACGCCTCCTTGGTGTCCTTCTCCTTGGGCACGATGCCGTAGCCGCCCATGGCGAAGGCGTAGTTGGCGTCGGCGTGCGGCGACTTGAACTTGTAGACGATCGTCTTGTCGTCCGGCGTCTCGATGCTGTCAAGGCGCTTGCCGTCGTACGGGCCCTGGTAGGCCTTCTTGTGGTCGACCTCGGTCAGCCACTGCTGGATGTAGGTCGGGCCCTGGGTGACGAACGGGGCGAAGGTCCGCTCCATGCTCCACTTCACGTCCTCGGACGTGATCGGCGTGCCGTCCTCCCACTTCACGCCGTCCTTGAGGGTGAAGGTCCAGGTCTTGCCGCCCTCGGACGAGGTGCCGGAGTCGGTGGCCAGGTCGCCGACCAGCTTGTAGTCGCCGGGGCCGACGCGCTTGTAGCCGGTCAGGGTACGGCCGATGAGCAGGCCGAAGTTCGACATGACGTTGACGTAGACCTGGGCGGGGTCGAGGTGACCGATGTCGTCACGGTCGATCAGCGTGACGGTGCCGCCCTTGACGACGCCCTCGGGCTCGACGGCCGGGCCCTTGGAGTCGTCGGCCGTGCCCACGGTGATCGTCGGCGGCTTGTAGGTCGCCGCGGGGGCCGCCGCGCCGGGCTCACCGGACGCCGCGCCGCTGGGGGCAGCGGGCGCGCCCTGGTTGCCCTGGGCGCAGGCACCGGTGAGTGCGAGCGCGCCTATGGCGAGTACGGCCATCGCTGACCGCGTACGGACTTTCATCTTTCTCCTATTTCCGATCTAGCGCTTGAGCTTGGGGTCGAAGGCATCGCGGACCGAGTCACCCAGGAGGTTGAACGCGATCACGAAGATCAGGAGGGCGACACCGGGGAATATCAGATAGGTGATGTCGTTCTGATAGATCTCGGTGCCGCGACGGAACATGCGGCCCCAGTCGGGGGTGGGCTCGATCATGCCCACGCCCAGGAAGGACAGCGCGGCCTCGGCCGTCACCAGCGCGGGCAGCAGCAGCGTCGACTGGATCAGGATCGGGGTCCAGAGGTTCGGCAGGAGTTCCTTGAAGACGATCCTGGCGGGGGAGGCCCCGGTGACCTTCGCGGCCTCGACGAACTCCCGCTCGCGCAGGGAGAGCACCTGGCCGCGCAGCAGGCGCGCGAGGCCGGCCCACTGGAACACGGTCAGCGCGATCACGAGGGTGACCGCCCGCAGCCAGATCGGCGTCTCCTCGTCCGGCTTGACGAACAGGTTCTCCACGACCGGCATGAACGCGATGATGAAGAGCACCGAGGGGAACGACAGGACGATGTCGATCAGGCGGCCGATGAAGTAGTCGGTCTTGCCTCCGGCGTACCCGGCGACGATGCCCATCACGATGCCCATCGCCGTTGCGATGATGGTCGCGGTCACCGCGATCGACAGGGAGGTCCTGATCCCGTAGACGAGCTGGGTGAACACGTCGCGGCCCAGGCCGGGCTCGATACCGAACCAGAACTCCGAGCTGATGCCGCCGTTGGGCAGGACCGGGTAGCCGTAGTCGTTCAGCAGGCCCGGCATGTCCTGGCCGTACAGGGCGTAGGGGTCCTTGCCGTACAGCCAGGCGATGACCGGCGCGAGGAGCGCGACCAGGAAGAAGAAGATCACCACCACGGCCGAGACGATGCCGGTCCGGTCGCGTCGGAAGCGCAGCCACATCAGCTGCCCGGGGGAGCGGCCCACCGTCTCCGGTGTCTTCGCCGCCAATACCTCCCCGGTCGTGGTCGTGGCTGGTGCAGGGATGGTCATCGTGCGGAGGCTCCCAACGAGCATGACTGAGCGGGATCCCTGGAACCATTGCAAAACAGTCCATGACAATCAATGGCCTGGTCATTACTCATTTTTTTGTTGTATAACGTCCACCTGTTTGTGGCTGCAATTCCGTTGACGTGGACAGGGGGTGACGTGGGATGATAGGGCTCCCGAAGGCCGGTATTCACGGATTTGTGACACATCCATGACGTGTCCGTGACGGCTTTGTCCGGGTATGGCCCTGCTTATGTCACAAGCCCGATACAGTGTTACAGGCTTAATACGCGGGGTGTGTCGGGCCGCCTCGCGGGGTAACCCTCCACTTGCCGGGAGGTGGAGCATGGATCACGGCCTGTTCGGACCCGATTCGGTGACCTGGAAGGTGATGGGCGAGCCGATCCTGCTCGTCGGGGGCTTCCGCGCGCTGCTCATGCAGGGCCTGCACCCCCGGGCGATGCGCGGGGTCGCCCAGAACTCCTCGCTCATGGACCCGGCCGAGGCGTGGTCCCGCTTCGTGCGCACCACCGAGTTCGTCCGGGTGCGCACCTACGGCACGACCGAGGAGGTGGCCCGCGCCGGGGCCAGGGTCAGGAAGATCCACGCGAGTCTCACCGCCCTCGACCTCGACACCGGCGAGCGGTTCCGCCTCGACGACCCCGACGCGCTGCTCTGGGTCCACGTCGGCGAGGTCGACTCCTACCTGTCGGTGGCCCGGCGCGCGGGGGTGCGCCTGACGGACGAGGAGGCCGACAGGTTCGTCGCCGAGTGGCGCCGCGCCGCCGAGGTGGTCGGCCTGTGCCCCGAGGACGTGCCCGGCTCGGTCGGCGAGATGGACGACTACATCCGGGCCTGCCGGCCCGGCCTCTACTTCGCCCCCGAGGTGCCCCACCCGCTCCGGCGGTCGCTCAACGCGCCGCTGCCGGCCCGCCTGACCCCGCTCAAGCCGATGTTCCCCATGCTCACCGTGCTCGCCTTCGCGACCCTGCCGCGCTGGGCCCGCAGGCTGTACGGCCTGCCCGCGACCCCGCTGGGCGACCTGTGGGCGACGGCCTCCCTGCGGGCCCTGCAGACCGGGATCGGCCTGGTGCCCGCGCCGGTGCGCTACTCCCCGGACGCGCGAAGGGCGCGGAAGGCGGTCGCCGAGCACGCGGCGTGATCACACCAAGTGCCCGCTTGTCCACATCATGGAAGGCGTACCGTCCGGTTTTCCGGACATGGCACACTGGTAGTGGTAGTGGAGGGTGAACCGTCCTCGGTGCGCCCTCCGCGAGAACAAGAGACAGAGCAGCGTGCTCCGGGGTCGGTGAAATTCCGAGCCGGCGGTTACAGTCCGCGACCCGGTCGAAGCCATCGACCGGTTGACCTGGTGAAACTCCAGGACCGACGGTTAAAGTCCGGATGGGAGGAAGCGCGCGAGCGGAGAGTGTCTTCGGGCACCCTCCGCTGATCGGGTGTATGCACCCGTTGATCCCCCGGGGCCCGCCATGGCAAAAAGCTACTGGCGAGTAGGAGACCTCGGGTGACTGATCCGGCGCGGACGCGCCAAGCGGTCGGGCGCGCCCCTCACGGGCGCGGCGCCGTCGACCCCCACCATTCCCCGCATTCCCCGCATTCCCCGTCCGGCCGCACCCGGTCCGGGCGCAGCGGCACATCCCTCTTTTCCGGCGTGCCCCGCCTTCCCGGCGCACGCCCTTCAGGACCCCGTGTTCCCGGGCCCCGTGTTTCCGGGCCCCGTGTTCCCGGGTCCCGGACGACCTCCCCGTGCCCGGCCGTCCGGGCGATCCCCCAGAAGGAGCTGTGAATGTTCACCGGAATCATCGAAGAACTGGGAGAGATCGCCGGGATCGAGCCGCTGAGCGACGCGGCCCGGCTGTCGATCCGCGGCAGGACGGTCACCGCGGACGCCGGGCACGGTGACTCGATCGCCGTCAACGGCGTCTGCCTGACCGTGGTGGACGTCGCGGGTGAGGTGTTCACCGCCGACGTGATGAAGGAGACCCTCGACCGCAGCTCCCTCGGCGCGCTGGGCCCCGGCTCCCCGGTCAACCTGGAGCGCGCGGTCCGCGCCGACCAGCGGCTGGGCGGCCACATCGTGCAGGGCCACGTGGACGGGACGGGCGTCCTGCTGGCGCGGGAGCCCGCCGAGCACTGGGAGGTCGTCCGGATCTCCCTCCCGCCGGACCTCGACCGCTACGTGGTCGAGAAGGGCTCGATCGCGGTCGACGGCATCAGCCTGACCGTCATGAGCGTGGGCTCCGGCGGCTTCGAGGTCAGCCTGATCCCCACCACCCTGAGCCTGACCACCCTCGGCGCGAAGCGGCCGGGCGACCCGGTGAACCTCGAGGTCGACGTGATCGCCAAGCACGTGGAGAAACTCGTCGGCGCGTACGCCCCGGCCGGTGGGCCCGCCCGGGACGCCGCGACGGATCAGGGGGGAAGGCTGTGAACCACCTCGCAACGGAGTCCGAGGCCGCCGAGGCCGGGAGCCTTCGGAGAGACAGGACCGTGAGCACCGGAAGCGCCGGCCGGACGAGTCAACCGGCCCGAGGAGTACCGGTCGAGGGCCGTGCTCGTCATCGAGGAGACCTTGTGATCAAGCTGGACCCGATCGAGCGGGCGATCGCCGACATCCGCGAGGGCAGGGCCATCGTGGTCGTCGACGACGAGAACCGCGAGAACGAGGGCGACATCATCTTCGCCGCCTCCAAGGCCACCCCCGAACTGCTGGCCTTCACCATCCGGCACAGCAGCGGCGTGGTCTGCGTGCCGATGCGCGGCGAGGACCTCGACAGGCTCGGCCTGCCGCTGATGGTGTACGACAACAAGGAGCGCCTGCGCACCGCGTACACGATCAGCGTGGACGCCAGGGACGGGGTGAGCACCGGCATCTCCGCCGCCGACAGGGCCCGCACGATCCGTACCCTGGCCGACTCGGCGACCGAGCCGTCCGAGCTGGTACGGCCGGGGCACGTCTTCCCGCTCCGCTACCGCGAGGGCGGCGTGCTGGCCCGGCGCGGCCACACCGAGGCGTCCGTGGACCTGGCCAGGCTCGCCGGGCTGAGCGAGGCGGGCGTGCTCGCCGAGGTCGTCAACGACGACGGCACCATGATGCGGCTGCCGGAGCTGCGCGACTTCTGCGACGAGCACGACCTGGCGCTCGTCTCGATCGAGCAGCTGGTGGAGTTCAGGCGCCGGAGCGAGCGGATGGTGACCAGGGTCGCCGAGACGCGGCTGCCGAACCGGTACGGCGAGTGGCGGGCCTACGGCTTCGCGAGCTCGCTGGACGGCGGCGAGCACCTGGCCCTGGTCCTCGGCGACATCGAGGACGGCGAGAACGTCATGGTCCGGGCGCACTCCGAATGCCTGACCGGCGACGTGCTCGGGTCGCTGCGGTGCGACTGCGGGGTGCAGCTCGACCACGCCATGTCGCGGATCGCGGAAGAGGGACGGGGCGTGGTCGTCTACCTGCGCGGGCACGAGGGACGCGGGATCGGCCTGCTGGCCAAGCTCAAGGCGTACAGCCTCCAGGACAACGGCAGCGACACCGTCGACGCCAACCTGGAGCTCGGGCTGCCGGTGGACGCCCGGGAGTTCTCCAACGCCGGGCAGATCCTCGCCGACCTGGGCGTGAAGTCGGTCCGGCTGCTGACCAACAACCCGGCCAAGCTGCGCGGCATGGACGGCTACGGCATCAAGGTGCTCGGCCGCGAGCCCATGCCGGTGGCGATGAACCCCTACAACGAGAAATACCTGTCGGCCAAGCGCGACCGCCTCGGCCACGAGATTCCCAGGGAAGAAGAAGCATGAGTGAGCGAGCGGGCCAGTCGGAGCGGGACGGCCGCACGAGCGGGTACGGGGTGATCGCGTGAGCGGGGACGGGAGGCCGGTGGCCGAGGCCGTCGAGGCCGGGGGGCTGACCGTCGGCGTCGTCGCCGCCCGCTGGCACGAGAAGATCACCGATCAGCTCGTGGCGCGGGCCGAGCAGGCCGGCCGGGACAGCGGCGCGGAGGTGACCGTGGTGCGGGTGGCCGGATCGCTGGAGATCCCGGTCGTGGCGCAGGTCCTGGCCAGGAAGTACGACGCGGTCGTCGCCCTCGGGGTCGTGATCCGCGGGGAGACCCCCCACTTCGACTACGTGTGCGACTCCGTCACCTCGGGCCTGACCCGGATCTCCCTCGACGAGGAGGTCCCGGTCGGCAACGGCGTGCTGACCTGCGAGTCCCTCGACCAGGCCCTCGACAGGGCGGGGCTGCCCGGCAGCCACGAGGACAAGGGCTACGAGGCCACCGTCGCCGCCCTCGGGACGGCGCTGCTGCTGCGGGAGCTCCGCGCCTAGCGCCGCCGTACGGGCCCGCCCCGCCGTGCCTTGTGATCGGCCCGGCGGGGCCGTGCGGTAGGTTTCCCTCGGCACCGTGACCAGCGGTCGCAGCCGTTCCGACCGGTGGTTTCCCGAAGGATCGTGATCTGAGAGTGAGCCCGGAGAGCGTCTCCCCGCCCCCGTTGCCCGTCGTGTGGCGGCCCAGGAAGGGCCGGATCGCGGCATACGGCTTCGCGGGCCTGATCATGCTCGGCGCGGTGCTGATGGCGGTCTTCCTGTCCGAGCCGTTCACCCTGGCCGACAGGCTCGCGATGGTCGGGCTGGGCGGGGTGGTCGCCTGGGTCCTGCACCTGCTGGGGCGGGTCCGGGTGGAGGCCGACGAGGAGGGGGTCACCGTCGTCAACCCGCTGCGGGTGCATCGCTACGAGTGGCCCGAGGTGCTCGGGGTCACCCTGGTCGACCACGAGCCCTGGGCGAAGATCGACTTCACCGACGGGGCCACGGTCGGCGCGATGGGCCTGCAGGGGTCGGAGAAGGAGCGCACGGTCCGTCAGGTCCGCGAGCTCGCCGCCCTCATCAGGGAGCGCGGCGAGGCGTCGGAGACCCGCTGAGCCGCCGTACGGGGGCTCGGTGCCCTTGAACCGCCGGGCCTGCCGGGCCGGGCCTTCTCGGGAGTCCCGGCGCCGGCCGGCTTGGCGACGGGCGCGAGCGTGACCTCTGGGCGAGGACGCGGGGATGCGTGCGGGTCGCGGGAAAAGCGGTCACGCCAAGATCCTGCGAATCGCCGAAATCCGTGAAAGTTACACGGTCGTTCGCCGTAAGTATCGCTTCGAGCTGCACGAAACGCCTTCCTCGATGACGGCGGCTGTCTTTTTCCGGCCTGAGGGTTCCAAGATGCGAAGCCCAAGCAGCACAGGCCGAGAGGACTCCACGTGAACACGTCAGGCCGGATTCGGCTGTCGGCGGCGGCGCTGGCCGCAGCCCTGGCCGCGGCATCGATCACCGCGGTCGTCACCACAGGAACCGCCAACGCCCTTGTCCGACCGGCGCTCGGCCAGAACATCAAGGTCAACCAGGTCGCCTACGCGCCCGGCGCGGCCAAGCAGGCGACCGTGATCAGCAACTCGAACTCGCCGCTGGCCTGGAGCCTGCTGGACGGTTCCGACCAGGTGGTGGCCGGCGGCACCACGACCGTCTTCGGTGCCGACTCCGCCTCCGGCGACTCCGTCCACAAGATCGATTTCTCGTCCTACACCGGGACCGGCACCAACTACGTGCTCACCGTGAACAGCGAGTCCAGCCACCCCTTCGACATCGGCACCACGGCCTGGAAGAAGCTGCCCTACGACGCGCTGGCGTTCTTCTACCACCAGCGCAGCGGCATCGCGATCACCTCCCAGCACGCCGGCGGCAACCAGTACGCCCGCGCCGCCGGCCACCTGAACGTCTCTCCTAACCAGGGCGACAACAACGTGCCGTGCCGCAGCGACTGCGGCTACCGGCTGGACGTGCGCGGCGGCTGGTACGACGCCGGCGACCACGGCAAGTACGTGATCAACGGCGGCATGTCCGCCTGGCAGCTGGTCAACACCTACGAGCGGGCCAGGAACGTCCCCGGAGCCGACACCGGCGCCTTCGCCGACGGCACCATGTCCATCCCCGAGCGCGGCAACGGCGTGCCCGACATCCTGGACGAGGCCCGCTGGGAGATCGACTTCCTGCTGAAGATGCAGGTCCCGGACGGCCGCCCGCTGGCCGGCATGGCCCACCACAAGATCCACGACGCCGAGTGGACCGGGCTGCCGCTGCTGCCCGCCCAGGACCCGCAGGCCCGGGTGCTGTCGCCGCCCAGCACCGCCGCCACCCTGAACCTGGCCGCCGCGGCCGCCCAGTGCGCCCGGGTGTGGGCCTCCATCGACTCCGCGTTCTCCGCCCGCTGCCTGACCGCGGCCGAGAAGGCCTACGCCGCGGCCAAGGCCAACCCCTCTCGGTTCGCCCCGGCCTCCGACGGCACCGGCGGCGGCTCCTACGCCGACGGCAAGGTGACCGACGAGTTCTACTGGGCCGCCGCCGAGCTGTACGCCACCACCGGCAAGCAGGCCTACCGCACCGACCTGACCTCCTCCTCGCTGTACTACGGGCGCAGTTTCACCAACGAGGGCGCCCTGTGGGCGGAGGTCGGCAGCCTGGGCGACATCACCCTGGCGCTGGTGCCCAACGGCCTGACCTCCTCCATCGGCCAGCAGCTGCGGGCCTCCTTCGTCTCGGCCGCCGACGGCCTGCTGAACGTGATGCGCGGCCAGGGCTACCCGGTGCCCTTCCGGTCGGCCGGCGGCGGCTACATCTGGGGGTCCAACAACCTGATCCTCAACAACGCCGTCGTGCTGGCCCTGGCCCACGACTTCTCCGGCGCCGAGCGGTTCCGCGCCGGGGTGTTCGAGACGATGGCGTACGAGCTCGGCCGCAACCCGACGGGCTACTCCTACGTCACCGGCTACGGCGACAAGCCCTCCCGCAACGTCCACCACCGGTTCTGGGCCAACCAGCTCAACTCCTCCCTGCCCATCGCCCCGCCCGGCGCCCTGGCCGGCGGCCCCAACAGCGGCCTGGAGGACCCGGTCGCCCAGCAGCGCCTCAGCGGCTGCCGGCCGCAGAAGTGCTACCTGGACGACATCGACGCCTGGTCGGTGAACGAGGTCGCCGTCAACTGGAACGCGGTCCTGGCCTGGGTCGCCGCCTGGACGGCCGAAAAGTCCGGCACCGACGGCCCCACCCCCACCCCCACCCCCACCCCGACGCCGACGCCGACGCCGACGCCGACTCCCACCCCGACCCCGACTCCGACCCCGACGCCGGGCGGGAAGGCCTGCGCCGCGACCTACACCGTCACCAACCAGTGGCACGACGGCTTCGGAGCGAGCGTCGAGGTGAAGAACACCGGCACCGCCGCGCTCACCGGCTGGACCGTCGCGTGGACCTTCCCCAGCGGCCAGACCATCACCCAGCTGTGGAGCGGCTCGCACACCGCGAGCGGCTCGGCCGTCACCGTGGCCAACCTGTCCTGGAACGGCGCGCTGCCTTCGGGAGGCACCACCTCCTTCGGCTTCAACGGCGCCTGGTCCGGGGCCAACACCGCCCCCGCCGGGGTGACCTGCACCGCCCGGTAGGCGGCGCGGCGGGAACCCGCCGGTGCGCGACGGAACCGAGTTCCGGTCCGCACCGGCGCGTTCCCGCGCTCAGGTCTCCTCGGCGAACCGCTCGGCCTTGTCGGTCTCGCCCGCCACGAGCAGGGTGTCGCCGCCGTGGATCACCGTGTCGGAGGTGGCGTACGTGAACCTGCCGCCGGGTTTCTTGATCCCGACCACGGTGACCCCGTACTCGCTGCGGATTCCCAGGCTGCCCAGGCTCTTGCCGTCCGCCCAGCGGGGCGCCATGGTCTTGATCATGGCGTAGTCCTCGTCGACCTCCACGTAGTCGAGCATCCGCCCGGTGACGAGGTGCGCTACCCGCTCGCCCATGTCGTGCTCGGGCTGCACCACGTGGTGCGCGCCGACCCGCTGCAGGATCCGGCTGTGCTGCAGGCTGATCGACTTGGCCCAGATGTCGGTCACCTCCAGGTCGGCCAGGATCGAGGTGGTCAGGATGCTCGCCTCGATGTCGGTGCCGATGCCCACGACGGCCCGCCCGAACTCCCCGATGCCCAGCTGTTCGAGCGCGTCGGGATCGGTGGAGTCGGCGCACACCACGTGGGTGAGCCGCCCGGAGAAGTGCTGCACGTTCTTGGGGTCGCTGTCGACGCCGAGCACCTCGACGTCGCGGCCCACCAGCTCCACCGCCAGCGCGCCGCCGAACCGGCCGAGACCGATCACCACGACCGCGTCGCCGCGGTTCCTCTTGTCAACCAACGAGGGGACGCTCCTCCGGATATCGGAACCGACGGGTCTGTACGTGCAGCGCCAGCGCGGCGCCCAGGGTCACCGGGCCGAGCCTCCCGACGAACATCAGGAGGGTCAGGATCAGGTGTCCCAAGGTGCCGACGTCGGCGGTGATCCCGGTCGACAGCCCGACCGTGCCGAAGGCCGAAATCACCTCGAACAGTACGCGGTCCAGCTTGAACGGGGTCACCGTCATCATCGCGAACGTGCCCACGGCGACCGACGCCACACTCAGCAGGGCGATCGTCAGCGCCTGCCGCTGCAGCTGCTCGGGAATGCGGCGGCGGCCCGCCGAGACGTCGGGCTCGCCGCGCAGCTCGGCCAGGATCACGAACCCGAGGAGCGCGAACGTCGTCACCTTGATGCCGCCCCCGGTGCTCGCGCTGCCCGCTCCGATGAACATCAGCACGTCGCTGATCAGCCAGGAGTTCTCGCTCATCTGGGAGGTGTCCACGGAGTTCAGGCCGCCGCTCCGGGTCATCGCGCTGTGGAAGAACCCGGCCATGACCCGCAGCCCGGGGGAGAGGCCGCCCATCGTGCCGGGGTTGTTCCACTCGGTGGCGGTGATGGCCACCGCCCCGCCGAACAGCAGCACGGCGGTCATCCCCAGGGTGATCTTGGCGTGCAGCGTCCAGCGGGACGGGCGGCGCCAGTTCTGCCGCAGCACGGCGTAGACGGGGAAGCCGAGACCTCCGGCGACCACCGCCGTGATGAGCGGGAGGCAGATCCACGGGTCGGCGACGAACCTCATCATGCTGTCCGGCCAGAGCGCGAACCCGGCGTTGGTGAATGCCGAGATCGCATGAAAAATCCCGTAATAGGCGGCGCGGCCGACCGGTTCCCCGTACCCGATCACGAAGCGGGCGGCGAGCACCGTGGCGGTCAGCGCCTCGGCGACCAGCGTGACCTTGGCGACCCCCACGATCACCCGTCGTACGTCGCCGGGACCGAGGGTCTTGGTCTCGGCCTGGGTGTTGAGGCGGGCGCGCAGGCCGAGCTTTCCTGAGACGATCACCGCGAGGATCGAGGAGAGAGTCATGATCCCGAAGCCGCCGATCTGCATCAGCACCAGGAGCACGATCTCACCGAAGAACGACCAGTGCGCCGCCGTGTCGTGCACGGCGAGCCCGGTCACGCACACCGCGGAGGTGGCGGTGAACAGGGCGGACGTCCACGAGGCGCTCTGGCCCCCCTCGACCGCGACCGGCAGCGACAGCAGCCCCGTACCGGTGAGGACCACGGCCAGGAACGCCACCACGACGACTCTGGACGGGGTGTTGATCTGGTCGATCAGGTTCTTCACAGGGGGTGACAATACTTCTTCGCGGGAGAGAGGTGGCGTTCCCGCCGGATTCCCGCCCCGCTCCCGCCGGCCCACCGGTTTCCGGGACCTCGTGGGCCACCCGCCGCGAGACCGGCACCGGCGTGCCGCGGGGTTTCCTGGGAACGCCGGATCCGGGGACGGTGTGATCACGCGAGGACCCGGCCGCCGGGCGTAGCCTGAGATGGTGGTGAGGCGGACAATCGAGGCATCCGATGTGGAATCGCCCGCGCAGCTGGCGGAACTGCTCGACGAGCGGTCGTACCTGGCCGGTGCGGGGCTCGCCACGGCGGCCTTCCTCGCGCTGCGGATGGGCCGCCCGCTGCTGCTCGAGGGCGAGGCCGGAGTCGGCAAGACCGAGCTGGCCAGGACCCTGGCGGAGGTGCTCGGGGCGCCGCTGATCCGCCTGCAGTGCTACGAGGGGCTCGACGCCTCCCAGGCGCTCTACGACTGGGACTTCGCCCGCCAGCTCCTGCACCTGAAGGCGGCGGAGGCGGGCGGTGTCACCGACGCCGCCCGGCTGGAGGGCGAGGTCTACGACCGGCGGTTCCTGATCGCCAGGCCGCTGCTGAAGGCGATCGAGACCCAGCCCGCGGTGCTGCTCATCGACGAGGTCGACCGGGCCGACGTGGAGTTCGAGGCGATCCTGCTGGAGGTGCTCTCGGACTTCGCGATCTCCGTCCCCGAACTCGGCACGATCCGCGCCGCGCGGCCGCCGGTGGTCGTGCTGACCTCCAACCGCACCCGCGAGGTGCACGACGCGCTGAAGCGGCGCTGCCTCTACCACTGGCTGGAGCACCCCTCCTTCGAGCGGGAGGTGGCGATCCTGCGCAGGCGGCTCCCCGAGTGCTCGGGCAGCCTGGCCGAGCAGGTGGCCACGGCGACGGGACGGCTCCGCGAGGCCGATCTGATCAAGCCGCCGGGGATCGCCGAGACCCTCGACTGGACCGAGGCGCTCCTGGCCCTCGGCGCCCGCGAGCTCGACCCCGACGTGGCGGCCGCCTCGCTGGGCGCCCTGCTCAAGCACAGGGAGGACCACGAGACGGTGCTCGGGAACGGATTCTTCGGTGCGTCCCGGCGCTGACGGCCCTCCCCCCGCCGGAGTGCCCTCCGCCGCCGCGGAGGGTTCCCCCGCGACGGGGATCCCCTCCGCCACGGGGGTTCCCGCCCCGGCCGCCCAGGCCTCCCAGGCTTCCCCGACCTCCCCTGCCCCGGCCCGGGCTTCCCGGGCCGGGGCAGGGGAGGACCTGGTGGCGGTCATGACCGGTTTCGCCAGGACCCTGCGCGCCGCGGGGGTGCCCGCCGACCACGAGCGGACCCAGAACCTGCTGCGCGCGCTGTCCCACCTGGACGCCTCCAGACCCGACGACGTCTACTGGGCGGGCCGCGTCACGCTGTGCGCCTCGGCCGACGACCTGCCCCGCTACGACCGGGTCTTCCGGGCCTACTTCGGGGGGCTGCGCGCGGGCCGCGCGAGAGCGGCGGCGGTCACCGTCACCCGGCACACCGCGGCGCCGCCGGGGGTACGCCCCGACCGGGGGGAGAGCGGCGGGCCCCCGGCCCTCGCGGCGACCGCGAGCGCGACGGAGGTGCTGCGCACCAGGGACGTGGCCGCGATGACGGCGGCGGAGCTCGCCGAGGCGCACCGGCTGCTCGCCCTGCTGCGGACGGGCAGGCAGCGGCGCGCGTCGCGGCGTTTCCGGCCCGCCCGCAGGGGGCGGCTGGACGGCAGGGCGACCATCCGCGAGACCCTGCGCAGGGGCGGGGAGACGGCCGGGCTGCGCTACCGCGCGCACCGGACCAGGCCCCGCAGGGTCGTGCTGCTGATCGACGTCAGCGGTTCCATGACCCCGTACGCGGACACGCTGCTCCGGCTCGCCCACGCGCTGGTCAGGTCGGAGCCGAGGGCCACCGAGGTGTTCAGCGCGGGCACCCGGCTGACCCGGCTCACCTCCGAGCTGCGCCACCGCGACCCGGCTGCCGCGATGGCCGCCGTCTCCCGGGCCGTCCCCGACTGGAGCGGCGGCACCCGCCTGGGTGAGGAGCTCCGGCGGTTCCTGGCGCTGAACGACGCGGCGGGAGCGGTGGTGGTGATCGCCTCCGACGGGTGGGAGCGCGGCGACGTCTCGCTGCTGGGGGCGGAGATGGCCCGGCTGTCCAGGACGGCCCACCGGGTGATCTGGGTGAACCCGCACAAGGGCAGGGAGGGCTACGAGCCGCTCACCGCCGGGATGCGGGCCGCCCTTCCCCACATCGACGACTTCGTGGCCGGGCACAGCCTGGCCGCGTTCGAGGAACTGGCGAAGCTGCTGGGAGGCGCGCATGCGTGACGTGTTGTCACAGATCCTGAGGTGGTGGGAGGCGGGAGAGACGTTCGGCCTGGCCACCGTGGTCGACACCTTCCGCAGCGCGCCCCGCCCGCCGGGGGCGTCCATGGCGGTGCTCGGCGAGGAGGCCGAGGGCAGCGTCTCCGGAGGCTGCGTCGAGGGCGCCGTCTACGAGCTGGCCCGGGAGGTGGTCTCCTCGGGCGTGCCCGTCCTGCAGCGGTACGGCGTGAGCGACGACGAGGCCTACTCCGTCGGCCTGACCTGCGGCGGCATCCTGGACATCCTCGTCGAGCCCGTCTCGAAGGAGACCTTCCCCGAACTGGGGGCGGTCGCCGCCTCGGTGCTGCGGCGCGAGCCGGTGGCGGTGGCGACCGTCCTGTCGGGGCCGGGCGTGATCGGCACCCGCCGGGTCATCTGGCCGGACCGCTCCTCCGGCTCGCTGGGCGTGACCCGGCTGGACGACGCGGTGGACGACGACGTCCGGGGCATGCTGGCGCAGGGGCTGACGGGCGTGCGCAGGTACGGGGCGCGGGGACAGCGGCGGCTCGACGAGCTGCCGGTCTTCGTGCAGTCCTTCGCGCCGCCGCCCCGGATGCTGGTCTTCGGCGCGATCGACTTCGCCGCCGCGGTCGCCAGGGTCGGCAAGTTCCTCGGCTACCACGTGGTCGTGTGCGACGCCCGGCCGGTCTTCACCACGGCCAAGCGCTTCCCCGAGGCCGACGAGGTGATCGTCAAGTGGCCGCACGACTATCTCACCTCGACCGTCGTGGACGAGCGGACCGCGATCTGCGTGCTCACCCACGACCCCAAGTTCGACGTCCCCCTGCTCGAGGTAGCCCTGCGCACCCCGGCGGGTTACGTCGGCGCGATGGGCTCGCGCCGCACGCACGAGGACCGGCTGGCCAGGCTCGCCCAGGCGGGCCTGGGGGAGGCCGAGCTGAAGAGGCTCCGCTCACCGATCGGGCTGGACCTGGGCGCGCGTACGCCCGAGGAGACGGCGATCTCCATCGCCGCCGAACTGATCCAGCTGCGCTGGGGCGGCTCCGGCCGGCCGCTGACCGACGGTTCCGGCAGGATCCACGGCGAGGGGCCGGGCGCGTGAGCGAGGAGGCGGAGACACCGGCCGGGGACGGGGGAGGGGGCGCCGGGAGCCCCGCGGAGGAGATCCCGGCGGGATCGGCGGGCGGGCGCCCGTCGAGCGCCGGGCTGCTGCTGGCCGCCGGATCGGGCTCGCGGCTCGGCACTCCCAAGGCGCTGGTGGAGTTCCGCGGGGAGCGGCTGGTGGACCGGGGGATCAGGACGCTCCACGACGGCGGCTGCCGTCCCGTGGTCGTGGTGCTCGGCGCGGCCGCCGTACGGGTGCGGGGAGCGGTGACCGTCCACAACCCGCGGTGGGACTCGGGCATGGGCTCATCGCTCAGAGCCGGCCTGGACGCGATCCCCGAGACCGCCGAGCACGTGGTGATCGCCCTGGTGGACCAGCCGTTCGTCGGCCCGCGGGCGGTGCGGCGGCTCATCGACGCGGCGGCGGAGGGCGCCTCGGTCGCCGTCGCCACCTACGGCGGCGCGCGGCGCAATCCGGTGCTGATCGCCAGGGAGCACTTCGGGGAGGTCGCCCGGCTCGCGACCGGCGACGCCGGCGCCCGCCCGTTCCTGAGGGCCCATCCCGAACTGGTGGTCGCGGTCCCCTGCGACGACGTCGCCGACCCCGCCGACATCGACACCCCGGCCGACCTGTCCGCGCTCCGGGCCGCCCGGGCTCCCGGGTTTCCGGACGGCCCGGCGGCCGGGCAGCCGGGAGGCTAGGCGGTCAGGCGGTCAGGCGGCCGGGAGGCTAGGCGGCCAGGCGCAGTGAGGCGACGGCCGCGCGGTGGTCGCTGCCCGCGGCCCGCTCGACGCCCGCCCTGGTGGCGACCATGCCGCGGTAGAGGATGTGGTCGGGCCGGGTGACGGGGAAGGACGCGGGCCAGGTGAAGCCGAATCCCGTGCCGGCCTCCTGCTGGGCGTCCGACAGCGGCGGCACCAGGCCGGAGCGCTTGCGGTCGGTGGTGGCGGTGTTGAGGTCGCCGAGCAGCAGCAGGTGCTCGCTGTCGTCCCTGTCGATCATCCTGCGGGCGTAGGAGAGGGTCTCGTCGCGCTGGGCGGTCTGGCCGGGCCGGGCGGAGGCGAGGTGCATGACGTACACGGTCAGCCTGCCCTTGGGGGTGACGACCACCGCGCGCAGCGCCCGCGCCCAGTCGAGGCCGATGTCGGCCTTGCGGGCCTCGGCGATCGGGAACCGGCTCCACAGGCCCACCGTGGCGATCCGGTAGCGGTGGGGGAAGCGGTCGTTGAGGACCTTCGCCGCCGGGCCGCCGGCGGTCAGCTCCTGCACCGCGACCAGGTCGCGGTCCCTGGAGACGGACCGTATGGCGTCGGCGGAGTCGGCGTTGGTCGCGCCGACGTTGAGCGTGGCGACCGACAGGTCGCTGGGCCCGCCCGGCGGGCTGCGCAGCAGTGTCGGGCCGAACATCAGGCCCCACACGGTCGCCGGGACCATCGCGGCGAGGATCACCTGCCACGAGCGGGTGGCCAGCGCGCAGACCAGCAGGACCGGTACGGCGACCCCGAGCCAGGGGAGGAGGCTCTCCAGCACGGGTGTGAAACCGCCCAGCTCCGGCAGGAGCCGATGCCCCCCGAGGATCAGGGCGAGCGCTCCCGCCGTCACGATGATCGACCGCCTCAGCACATCGCTCCTCGTCCACCCTCCGGCGGTCACCTGCCCCCGGAACGTCAGCCCTTCCGGGGTCCCCTACCCCGGAATGCGTAGGCTACCGGCCCGGCGGCGACGGCGCGGGGCTTGGTGCTTCGGCGGTGAGTCGATAACCTTTGTTGCCGAGACAACGGAACAACATTCGGTTTCGTCGGCACCGCGGAAGGACGATCTCACGATGCGCATCGGTATGGCCCTGAACTACTCGGGGGGCTTCAAGGAGACGGTGGCCGAGCTGGCCGACTACGAGAAGGCCGGTCTCGACATCGTCTTCGTCGCCGAGGCATACAGCTTCGACGCGGTCAGCCAGCTGGGCTACATCGCCGCCAGGACCGAGAGGCTGCAGATCGCCTCCGGCATCCTGCCGATCTACTCCCGCACCCCCGCCCTGCTGGCCATGACCGCCGCCGGCCTGGACTACGTCTCCGACGGCCGCTTCACCCTCGGCCTGGGCGCCTCGGGCCCGCAGGTCATCGAGGGCTTCCACGGCGTCCCGTACACCGCGCCGCTCGGCCGCACCCGCGAGGTCATCGAGATCTGCCGCCAGGTCTGGCGGCGCGAGCGCCTGACCTACGAGGGCAGGCACTACACCGTCCCGCTCCCCGCCGGCCAGGGGACCGGCCTGGGCAAGCCGCTGAAGCTCATCAACCACCCGGTCCGCGACCGCATCCCCGTCGTGATCGCCGCCATCGGGCCCAAGAACGTCGAGCTGTCCGCCGAGCTCGCCGAGGGCTGGGAGCCGATCTTCTACGTGCCGGAGAAGGCCGCCGACGTGTGGGGCGCCTCCCTGGCGGCGGGCAAGGCGAAGCGGGACCCGGCGCTGGGCGAGCTGGACGTGATCGCGCAGGCCTCGCTGGCCATCGGCGACGACGTCTCGGGCTGGCTGGAGCTGGGCCGCCCGATGGCGGCCCTCTACATCGGCGGGATGGGCGCCAAGGGCAAGAACTTCTACAACGACCTCGCCCGCAGGTACGGCTACGAGAAGGAGGCCGAGCAGATCCAGAACCTCTACCTGGAGGGCAGGAAGGACGAGGCCGCCGCGCTCGTGCCGTACGAGCTGCTGGAGAAGATGTCCCTGATCGGCCCCGAGGGGCACGTCCGCGAACGCCTGCAGGCCATGCGCGAGTCGGGCGTCACGACCGTGAACGTCGCCCCGCTGGCCGGCACGCACGAGGAGCGCGTCCGGCTCATCGAGAAGGTCAGGGAACTCGCCTCCTGACCCGCCTCGCCGGCGGACGGGTACGCGGCCAGGGCGGGCGCGCGGCCAGGACAGGTGCGCCACCAGGCGGAGGCGGCGGGACCGGGCGCGATCACGGTGGCGACATCCGGTCAAAGCGGTTAATAGCATGCGTGTCATGACCGCCACCCATGCCCGTCGCCGTGCGAACCTCGCGGCCCTGCTGCCCGCTCACGAGGCGGACGCGATCCTGGTCACCGGCGGCGTGAACGTGCGCTACCTGACCGGCCTGGCCAGCTCCAACGCGGCCGTCCTGGTGCGGGCGGACGCCACCGCCACGCTGGCCACCGACTCCCGCTACATCGGGGCCGCCCGGCGCGTCTGCGACGACATCGAGGTGGTCGAGGAGTCCGACGTCGCCGGGGCCCTGCTGCCGGCGAGCGGCCGTACGGGCATCGAGGCCGACCACATGTCCGTCGCCGGCTACTTCCGGCTGGGCGGGGAGTCCCCGCGCCTGTCCGGGGTGGTGGAGTCGGTGCGCGTGGTCAAGGACGACGCCGAGCTCGACCTGATCCGCACCGCGTGCGAGATCACCGACCGCGCCTTCGTCGAGGTCCTGCCCGAACTGCGCCCCGGGCTGACCGAGAAGGAGGTCGCCAGGGCGCTGGAGCGCCGCATGATCGAGCTGGGCGCGGACGGGCTCGCCTTCGACTCGATCGTCGCGAGCGGGCCCAACGGCGCGATCCCGCACCACTCGCCCGCGGACCGGCCGCTGGAGCGCGGGGACCTGGTCACCATGGACTTCGGGGCGCTGTACCGGGGCTACCACGCCGACATGACCAGGACCGTGGCGATCGGCGAGCCCGCGGGGTGGCAGCGCGAGCTGTACGACCTGGTCCAGGCCTCCCAGCGGGCCGGCCGCCTGGCCGCGAGGGCCGGCGCGGCGCTCCACGAGGTGGACGCCGCCGCCCGGGACCTGATCGGGGAGGCGGGGTACGGGGAGTTCTTCAAGCACGGCCTCGGCCACGGCGTCGGGCTGCAGATCCACGAGGCGCCGTTCCTGTCCCGGAGAAAGCCGGAGGACCGCCGGGGAAGGCCGGAGGACCGCCCCGGGGAGCCGGCGGACTCCCCGCAGCCGGAACGATCTTCACAGGAGCCGGAGCGCGACCATGGGCACGCTAGACTTGAGGATCGAGTTCCGGTAACCGTTGAACCCGGGGTTTACCTTCCCGGCAGGGGCGGCGTCCGCATCGAGGACACGCTCGTGGTGCGCGACGGCGGGCCGGAACTTCTCACACGGACGACCAAAGAGCTGCTCGTCCTTTAAGAGCGGCCGTACGCAGGAGAGACTAGTGGCGACGACGAACGACCTCAAGAACGGCCTGGTGCTCAAGCTCGACGGCGGTGAGCTCTGGGCCGTCGTGGAGTTCCAGCACGTCAAGCCCGGCAAGGGCGGCGCGTTCGTCCGCACCAAGCTCAAGAACGTGCTATCGGGCAAGGTCGTCGACAAGACCTTCAACGCGGGCGTCAAGGTCGAGGTGGCCAACGTCGACAAGCGCGAGATGCAGTTCTCCTACATGGACGGCGACGACTACGTCTTCATGGACACCGAGAACTACGACATGCTCCACGTCACCCGGGTGGCGGTCGGCGACTCGGCCAACTACCTGCTGGAGAACATGCTGGCCACCGTGGCGATCAACGAGGGCAACGTCCTGTACGTCGACCTGCCCGCGGCCGTCGAGCTGATCGTCGCCGAGACCGAGCCCGGCCTCCAGGGCGACCGCTCCACCGGCGGCACCAAGCCCGCCAAGCTGGAGACCGGCGCCGAGATCAAGGTGCCGCTCTTCATCACCACCGGCGAGAAGGTCAAGGTCGACACCCGCACCGGCGATTATCTCGGCCGCGCCTGATGTCGGCACGGGGTAAGGCGCGCAGGCGCGCGCTGGACATCCTCTTCGAGGCCGAGGCGCGCGGAGAGGACCCGCTCGGCGTTCTCGCCGAGCGCCTCGCGCGGGCCGAGCCGCCCGTGAACGAGTACACCACGACGATCGTCGAGGGCGTGTGCAGGCACCGGGCGCGCATCGACGAACTGATCACCACCTACTCCGAGGGCTGGACGCTCGACCGCATGCCTGCGGTCGACCGCAACCTCCTGCGCGGCGGCACCTACGAGCTGCTGTGGATGCCCGACGTCCCCGAGGGCGTCGTCATCAGCGAGTGGGTCAGCCTGGCCTCCGAGCTGTCGACCGACGAGTCGCCGCAGTTCGTCAACGGCCTGATGGCCCGTTTCAAGCAGCTCAAGCCGTCCCTGGCGCTCTAGCCGCCGCCACGGGGAGCCCGGAGCCCCGGTCTCCCCGCGCCGGCGCACCTCCGCCGGAGGTGTCCCCTTTCCTCCGTGCTTGCCCGCGGGAGCGGTCCGCGCCCGGAAAAAGACTCGATCAAGCGCGAGTATGGATAAGTCCTTGGGCCGCGCCGGGGGGCGCGCGACGTAGGCTGGGCTTGTCGTTGGACATTCGGGGTGAACACCCTGTCCTTCGGGCAAGAAGGAAACCCTTCTCGCCCTGTCGGTTCAACCCGTTAGGGTTGGGGTGTCCCGCGCCAGCCAGGTGGGACTTGTGGTCTCAAACGCGGCAGGGCGTGCCGTGTCTGCGCGGGGAGGCTTCGGGGTTGCCCGGGCCGGTGAACCGCGAACCGACAGACTCGACCGGCGGTCGGGTGCTGGAATCCGGGGCTCTCGGGCCGTGGAGGGCGTCAACGTACGAGGAGGCGATCTGAAGTTGCACGCCGTAGGCATCTCACGGCAGCCGGGCACTCCCGCGGTCCGCACAGCGGTCGTGTGGGACGTCCTGAGTGCCGTGCTGGCCGAGCGGGTGGCCGCGACGGGCCGTGAGCGGCTCGACATCGTCGACGCCGGAGGTGGCACGGGGGGTTTCGCCGTTCCCCTGGCCGACCTCGGGCACGCCGTGACGGTCGTCGACCCCAGTCCCGACTCGCTCGCCGCGCTGGAGCGCCGCGCGGCCGAGGCGGGGGTTGAGGTCCGGGCACTGCAGGGCGACGCCGCGGACCTGGAGGAGCTGCTCCCGACCGGCGGCACCGACCTGGTGCTCTGCCACAGCGTGCTGGAGTACGTGGAGGATCCGGCCGGCGCGGTGAAGGCCATGGCCGGCCTGCTGCGCGAGGGCGGCGTGATCAGCGTCCTCGCCGCCAACCCGCTGGCCGCCGCGCTCCACCGCTCCATCGCCGGCAGGTTCGACGAGGCCCGCCAGGTGCTGGACGACCCCGAGGGCCGGTGGGGCGACCGCGACCCCACGCCCAGGCGTTTCACCCGCGAGGCCCTGGAGCGGCTCCTCGCAGAGACGGGCTTCGCGCCCGGCGAGGTGCACGGTGTGCGGGTCTTCGCCGATCTGGTGCCCAGCAGGCTGCTCGACGGCGAGCCCGGAGCCGCCCGCGCCCTGGTCGCCCTGGAGCAGGCGGCGGCGGCGCACCCGGTGCTCCGCGACATCGCGACCCAACTGCACGTGCTTGGCCACCGGTGAACGCCGCGTCGAACGCCTGTTCCCGTAGGATGGCGTCGTGTCGAGAAAGCAGCAGATACCGCGCCCGGGTTCCGACCTGGGGGCGGACGACACCGGCTGTCCGATCCTCCACGTCGACATGGACGCCTTCTACGCGGGCGTCGAGCTGCGCGACCGTCCCGAGCTCCGGGGCACCCCCGTCATCATCGGCGCGCCCGGGGCGCGCGGGGTGGTGCTCAGCGCCACCTACGAGGCCCGGAGGTTCGGGGTGCACTCGGCCATGCCCATGACCCGGGCCCGACGGCTCTGCCCCCAGGCGGTGATCATCCCGCCCAGCCGGGGCAAATACTCGGAGGTCTCCCGGCGCGTCATGGAGATCTTCCAGACCTTCACCCCCGAGGTCGAGCCGATCGCCTCCGACGAGGCGTTCCTCGACGTCGGCGGGGCCCGCAAGCGCCTCGGACCGCCGACGGCGATCGCCCGGATGATCCGTGAGCAGGTCGAGCGCGAGCAGGGCATCACCTGCTCCGTCGGGGTCGCCAACAGCAAGTTCGTGGCGAAGCTCGCCTCCCAGCACTGCAAGCCCGACGGCCTGCTCGTGGTGCCCGCCGACAGGGTGGTCGACTTCCTGCACCCGCTCCCCGTGGCGGCGCTGTGGGGCGTCGGGGAGCGCACCGAGCAGTCACTGGCCCGCCTGGGCATCAAGACCGTCGGCGACCTCGCCCGGGTCCCGGTGGACACGCTCCAGCGGGAGCTGGGCCAGGCGGCGGGCGCGCACCTGTCGGCGCTCGCCTGGGGGCGCGACGAGCGCCCGGTGACCCCGGACGTCCCCGACAAGAGCATCGGCGCGGAAGAGACTTTCGCCACAGACATCGCCGATCCCGCGGAGATCCGCAGGGAGCTGCTCCGGCTCTCGGAGCGGGTCGCCGCCCGGCTCAGGAAGGGCGGCAGCGTCGGCCGCACGGTGAGCGTCAAGCTCCGCCGCGCCGACTTCACCACCCTCTCCCGGTCGCGGAGCCTGCGCGAGCCCACCGACGTCGCCAAGATCCTGTACGACGTCTCCTGCGCCCTCTACGCCGCCTCCGGCCTGGAAAACGTCCGCCTGAGGCTGGTCGGCGTACGGGTGGAGAACCTCAGCCCGGCCGCCGGGGCGACCCGGCAACTCGGTCTCGGAGAGCGCGAGACGGGCTGGCGGGAGGCCGAGCAGGCGATGGACAGGGCGGCCCGCAGATTCGGTAAGGACGCCGTCCTCCCGGCCTCCCTTGTTCGCCCTCCGTTTGATGGAATAGATCCATGAATCCGCCTCCGGTTTGGACTACGTTGGACGTTTTCTTTCGTCTACGTCTACAGCCTCGTATTCTGGGGATAACCGACCGCGAGGTTCGGACACCCCGTGTCGTCCGTCACCGTCTTCCCCGTCCTGGGGCTGTCCTTGGGAGGCGCCGTGCCGCTCTCTGAGCACGAGCAGCGCTTGCTCGACCAGATCGAGCAGGCCCTCTACGCCGAGGACCCGAAGTGGGCCAATACCGTCAGGATCAGTGATCCTCGCAGCCACTACAGGCGCCGCCTGGTAAAGGCCTTCATCGGCTTCATCCTGGGCGTCGTCCTGCTGATGGTCGGCGTCGTGATCAACAACGTCCCGCTCGGCATCCCGCTCGGCGTCGGCGGTTTCGTGGTCATGCTCGCCGCATGTCTGTGGGGCCTGTCCAGCTGGAAGCGGATGAACGGTTTCGGCGAGGCCAACGCGGCCACGCCCGCCGATCAGCCGCGAGGCAAGGGGGGGCGCCGTGCGGGCTCCCGCCAGAGCTTCATGGAGCGAATGGAGGAGCGCTGGCGCCGTCGACACGACGAGCGCTAGCCCGGCAGCGCTAGCCCGGCAGGGCCCGCCGTCCGCGGCGGGCTCCCTCCCTGACGGATCCCCCTGTGCCCGCGAGGTTCACTCGCAGCGTGTGAGGGCCCGTGCCGTCCACCTGCCTCCGTTCACCGAGGTCGCCCCTCGTCCACCGGGTCCACCCCCCGCGTGTCCCGGTGACCCGGATTCGCCGTTCGCCACCCCGTCCTGAGGGTTACTGTTCCGTACCCTCCCGGCGGTCGAGGATCCCGGCCCAGGGCCCCGATCGTCGTCCCCCGGTGATCGGATCGTCGTCTTCCGGTGATCGGTCCTTCGGTGATCGGTCCCCCGGTGATCGGGACGCGGTCGTGCGTCCCGATCACCGAGGGCGCTAGGCGCCCTTCCTGGCGGGCCTGCGGAGCCGGATGTTCTCCAGACGGTCGAAACCGTCCAGCACCCGCCCGCCCAACGCCCGCATCCGCAGGAGCGTGGAGGGCGGCAGCAGCACCGCTCTGATCCGCCTGCCGCGGGTCGTGGTCGCCGCCAGCGCCCGGCGCACGCTCCGCATGTCCTCGCGCAGGGTAGCGATCTCGCCCGGGGTCCTGGCGTAGAGCGTCCGCTCCACCGCCGCGGCGATTCTCGCCAGCGCGGCGGCGGTCTCCGGCTCGAACACGTACTGCTCCGCCAGCCGCCCGGCCAGCGCGCGCGGGCTCTCACTCGCCTGCCGGGACATCCCGTAGTCGCACAGGGCGTCGTCGAGCTCGGTCCACGCGACTGTCACCGCCGGCTCCCGGGTCCCCGCCCTGACCCCCGTGGGGGAGGCGGTACCGCCGGGATCCGGAGCGGCCGGATCCCCGCCGGCCGGGTTCCCGGCCCGCCGTGAGTAGGACCTGCTGCGGCGAACCCGCAGCTGCCAGCGGATCAGCGCGGGGATCAGCGCGACCAGCAGCGCGATCGCGACCCCGATGCCGATCCGGCCGGCCGGCGGCATTCCCTCGTCCACCGGGGTCAGCGCTCCGCCGAACTCCCTGTCGAGCATCTCGTTACGGCGGTCGTTCGCCGGCCCGATCGGCGAGTCGGAGCCGGTGGGGTCCGACGACGGTGCTGCGCTCGGCTCGTCGGGGGTGTCCGGCGCCACCTCGGGGAGGGTGTACGACGGCACCGTCGCGCTGCCCTGGCCCGCTCCGCCCGCCGGGGTGGGCTCGAAGCGGAGCCACCCGGTCCCCTCGAAGTACAGCTCGGGCCAGGCGTGCGAGTCGTGGGTGCGAACCTGCCACCCTCCGGAGGTGACGCTGCCCCCGGTGTAGCCGATGGCGACCCGGGAGGGGATGCCCAGGACGCGCGCCAGCACCGCCATGGAGGCGGCGAACTGCTCGCAGTAGCCGGTCCTGTTGCGGATCAGGAAGTCCGTCAGCGCCGGGCCGTCGTGCCCCTGGGTGGCCAGGCTGTAGGTGAACCCGCCGCTCTCGGTGAAGAACTCCTGCAGCTGGATCGCCTGCTCGTACGGGCTGGACCCCCGCTCGGTCTCCTGGAGGGCGAGCCGCCTGATCTCGTCCGGCAGGTCCTCCGGCAGCGTCAGGTACCGTTCCCTGATCGCCGTCGCGGGCGGGGCCGCCGCCTTGAGCCGGTCGGCCGTGGGCTCGGGCTCGGCGGTGACGGCCTGGTACGTCAGGCCCCCGGCGGTGTTCCGCGTGGAGAAGACCATGAGCGTGTCGCGGTCGGGCCGCCAGTCGCCCGCCACCGTGACCTTGGACACCGGGTAGGGCAGGGGGAGGAAGCTCAGCCTCCTGACCTGGTCGCTCACCGTGACGGTGAGGTTCGCCGGGGTGACGGGCACGCCCGCGCCCTGGCCGGGGGGCAGCGGCATCGGCGCGTCGGACGTCCGGTCCTCGGGGCGGCCCCTGGGCTCCGACATCGTCCACTGCTCGCCGTCGAAGATGTCGAGCGAGTACATCCTCAGGTAGCGGGGCGTGCTGTCGCTGGCCTTGTAGGTCAGGACGGTGGAGTTCTCCGGCAGCGACAGCTGGCCGCGCAGGTTGACCATGGGGTTCGGGATGCTGATCGAGTTGCCGCCGCCCCTGCCGTTGCCCACGCCGAAGCCGAACAGCGGGTTGGGCTCCATGGTGGGCAGCAGCGCGGGCAGCAGGACGGCCAGCACGATCGCGGTGAAGCCGATGCGCTTGCCGGAGAGCCGCAGTGCCCCGCTGTCGGAGGGCGCGGGCCGGGTGACGGTGAAGGACGACGTGCGGCGCACCAGCACCGCGCGGCCCCAGTGGCTGACCCGCTCCCGCCCGTCGGCGACGAGGATTCCCAGGTAGCCCAGGGCTCCGATGATGAACGCCGGCCAGCTGATCGGCTCGGCGATCACCGCCGCCGGGACCACGAACAGCGCCAGCAGCGGCAGCCCGGTGAGGGCCGCCTTGCGCAGCCGCGCGGCCAGCAGGTCCACCAGGACGGCGATCAGGCCGACGCCGCCGCAGGTGAGCAGGACGATGCCGGTGCTGTCCGGCACCGGGGCGGCGAACCGCTGGATGTCGGCGAAGCCCGTCGTCAGCAGCCTGTCCAGCCTGGCGACCGAGTCCCAGGTGGGGACCACCCTCGCCCACGCCTCGTCCCCGGCGAACACCGCCGTCAGGTAGATCCACACGCCCAGCACCTGCGCGGGCGGCGCCAGCCAGCCGGGCAGCGTGTAGTGGCCGGCCAGCACGCCGATCCCGGCCACGACCAGGATGACGCCCAGGCTCGACCAGAACCAGGCGCCGCCCTGGAAGAGCGGGTAGAGCGCGATCGCGACCGCTCCGGTGGCCACGCCCGACGCGATGGAAAGTCTCATGAGCCACCCCTGCTCGCCGCGAATCGGCCGCGCTGCGCGACGTCCTGCCACACGCTCGCGACGGAGGCTCCGGCGGGCAGCCGCACGACGCGCCAGCCCGTTCCGGTGAGCACCGACCGCGCCGCCTGGAACTCCTCGTCCTCGCCCAGCTCGGGATGCTCCCACGCCTCCACGTCCAGCATCACGGCCACGCCGGTCACGTTGCCGTGCCTGGCCCTGGACAGCTCCTGAGCCTGGTCGAGGTCCATCTTGCCGAGCACGGCCACGATCAGGCCGTCGCCGCCGCCCTGCCGCAGCGCGCCGACGCCGTACTCCAGCGACCGCGCGGTGCTGGCCCGTACGACGGCCAGGGTGTCCAGCAGCGACAGGCTCAGCCCGCTGTCGGTGAGGTGCTCGGCCCCCTGGTCGGTGACCAGGCGCAGGCCGAGACCCTCGTGGGCGAGGTGCACGCCGATGGAGGCCGCGGCCGAGACCGCCGCCTCGAACGACGAGCGCGGGCCCTCGCCCCGGTGGGCGTAGCGCCGGGTGTCCAGCAGCAGAGCCCCCCTGCTCTGCCACTGCTGTTCCTCGCGCCGCACCATCAGCTCGCCGTGCCTGGCGGTCGAGCGCCAGTGCACCCGCCGCAGGTCGTCGCCCTGGCGGTACTCGCGCGGCGCGACGTCGTCGTCCCCGGCCGCCGCCACGCTTCTCGTACGGCTGTCGCCGCCGCCCGTCCACTCGCCGGCCAGGCGGACGTGGGGCAGGGCCACCACCTGGGGCGTCACCATCAGGGTGTCGCTGATGGTGAACGACCTGGTCAGCTCGACCAGGCCGAAGGGATCGCTGATCCGGATGGAGAGCGGTCCGATGCCGAAACGCCCGCGCAGGTCGGAGCGGACCCGGTAGTCGATCTCCCGGATGCCCTGCGCCTCCACCCGGTCCAGGACGAACCTGGGGCGGGCGCCGAGGGCGTAGGGAACGGTGTCCTCGATCATCAGCAGGCCGGTCGGCAGCCGGGTGACGTTCTCCAGCCGCAGCGTCACGGTGGCCTCGCTGCCCACCTCGGCCCTGGGCGGGTCCAGGCGCCGGGCGCAGCTCAGCCGGTAACGGGTGCGGGCGACGACCATGGCCGCCAGCAGCGGCAGCGAGATGACCAGCACGCCGATCCTGAGCAGGTCGTGCTCGCCGAGGATGAAGGCGCACAGCAGCGCCGCGACGCCGGACGCGAGGAAGGACCGGCCGCGGGCGGTGAGCGCCTTGAGGCCGGAGGTCACCGGGTCTGAGCCTCGGGCACGGGCACCCGGCGGACCAGGTCGGCGATCACCTGCTCGGGCGGGCGGCGCTGCCCCTGGGCCTCGATGCTGGGCAGCAGCCGGTGCGCCAGGACGGGGACGCACAGTTCCTGCAGGTCGTCCGGGATGACGTAGTCGCGGCCCGCGAGCGCGGCGTGCGCCCGCGCGGCCCTGACCAGCTGCAGGGTCGAACGGGGGGAGGCGCCCAGTCGCAGGTCGGGGGACTGGCGGGTGGCGGTCACCAGGTCGATCGCGTACTTCTTGATCGGCTGGGAGACGTAGACCCCGCGCACCGCCTCGATCAGCGCCTTCACCTGCTCGGTGGTGGCCACCGGCTCCAGCTTGTCCAGCGGGGAGGCGGCGCCGTGCACGTCGAGCATCTCCAGCTCCGCGGAGGGCGCGGGGTAGCCCATCGCGATCCGTGCGGTGAACCGGTCGCGCTGTGCCTCGGGAAGGGGATAGGTGCCCTCCATCTCGATCGGGTTCTGCGTCGCGATCACCATGAAGGGGGAGTCCAGCCGGTAGGTCGCGCCGTCGACGGTGACCTGATGCTCCTCCATGCACTCCAGCAGCGCCGACTGGGTCTTCGGCGACGCGCGGTTGATCTCGTCGCCCACCACGATGTTGGCGAAGACCGGGCCGGGCTTGAACTCGAACTCCCTGGTCTGCTGGTTGTAGGCGCTCACTCCGGTGATGTCGCTCGGCAGCAGGTCGGGGGTGAACTGCACGCGGCGCACCGGGCAGTCGATGGATCGCGCCAGCGCCTTGGCGAGCATGGTCTTGCCGACTCCGGGCACGTCCTCGATGAGGAGGTGCCCCTCGGCGAGCAGTACGGTCAAGGTCAGGCGGACGACGTCGCTCTTGCCCTCGATCACCGATTCGATCGACTGGCGGATCCGGTGCGCGGTGACGACAAGATCATCGAGCTGTGGTGAGACGTCATGGGTTACTGCCACCAGGCCTCCATGAGGGTGCGGCGGTTGCGCGCCGGGGGGTTGCCGTTGCGGAATCTTTGCGATCCCGTAACTCATTCTGCTTACCGACACTACGGCGCCGTGCGTTCCCTCGGCGACTTTATGCGGTCATCAGGGCTGATTCCGGGTAAACGTCCATAGTGTGTGTCGCCACCGTCGCGGTCCTGTACGGAAGGCGTGCCGATCCGGTGACGGGACGGGGATCCGCCTTCCACCATTCTTCACCGCGCTCCGGTTTATTTCATGATCTTTAGTCTATTCGGCGGCCTTACCCGACACGCCCAGGGCGTACGAGGGGCCGCTTACCCCCTCCACTCCGCACCACCCCATTTGAACTGGGGAAATGGCGGCGAAACCCGTCGTGAAGAGGCGTGGAATCAGTTGACGGTGGAGAGAAGTGGAGTATGGTGGTGCGCAGTGGAGGGCAGGGCTGTGACGCCTGGCGCTCCGCTGGGCACGGGAGGTGAGGCCGGTGTTCCTCGGCACCCACCACCCGCGTCTCGATGACAAGGGACGGCTGTTCCTGCCGGCGAAGTACCGCGAGGAGCTGGCGGAGGGTCTGGTGATCACCAAAGGCCAGGAGCGCTGCCTCTACGTCTTTCCCGTAGAGGAGTTCCAGCGCATAACCGAGGCTCTGCGCACCGCGCCGGTCACCGCCAAGGCGGTCCGTGACTACAGCCGTGTCCTCTTCGCCAGCGCGTCCGACGAGGTCGCCGACAAGCAGGGCCGGATCACCGTTCCACATGCTCTGCGCGAATACGCCAGCCTGCGCCGCGACTGCGTCGTCATCGGGGCCAACACCCGGCTGGAAATCTGGGACGCGCACGCCTGGAGCGCCTATCTGGCCGACCAAGAGCAGGCTTTTGCCGATCTGTCGGAGGAGGTGCTGCCAGGGATTCTGTGACTCCACGGTCGACTCATCGGTAAAACGTCGTTCGGCGAGGTCTCCACCCGCAACCACCTGCCCGTCAGCTGATGCACCTTCCCCGGTGTCAGGTGACGGGCGGACACGCGGGTGCGGATGGGGACCTGGCCGGACGGCCCCGGGGGTGGGGGCCAGTTTTCAAGACACCGGTGAGCGTCCGCCGCGCGTCCACGGGACGGGGCGGGAAAGAGGGGGGTTGCGCTTCATGCGCGCCGAGAACCACAACCATGATCTCCAAACGCCTGGGGGTCACGTCCCCGTCATGCTCGACCGGGTGCTGGAGTTGCTCGCTCCGGCGCTGGCCCGCCCCGCGCCCGTCCTCGTCGACGCCAACCTGGGCCTCGGCGGTCACGCCGAGGCGCTGCTCGCCGCGCATCCCTCGCTCCACCTGATCGGGATCGACCGCGACCCCACCGCCATCGAGCGCTCCACCGCCAGGCTCGCCCCGTACGCCGACCGGATCACGCTGGTCCGCGCGGTCTCCGACGAGCTCCCCGAGGTGCTGGCCGAGGTGGGTCGCCCGCGCGTCGACGCGGCGCTGTTCGACCTGGGCGTCTCCTCCCCGCAGCTGGACGAGGCCGAGCGGGGTTTCGCCTACTCCTACGACGCGCCGCTGGACATGCGGATGGACCGCGACGAGGAGCTGACGGCCGAGGTCGTGGTCAACACCTACCCGGCCGCCGAGCTGATCCGGATCCTGCGGGATTACGGAGAAGAACGATTCGCCCCGCGTGTCGCGCACTTAATCATCAAGGAAAGGGCCAGAGAGGCCATAACGTCTACCAAGCGGCTTGCGGAGATCGTCAGGACGGCGATCCCGGCCGCTACGCGCAGGACCGGGGGAAACCCCGCCAAAAGGACTTTTCAGGCGTTGCGGATCGAGGTGAACGCGGAGTTGACGGCGCTGGAACGCGCGCTCCCAGCCGCGCTCGACGCATTGACGCTGGGCGGGCGCGTCGTCGTGCTCGCCTACCACTCCCTTGAGGACCGGCTGACGAAGCAGGTCATCACCGCGCGGACCAGGGACACCGGCCCTCCCGGCCTGCCGGTCCCGCTGCCGGCTCACCAGCCGCGGTTCGCGCTCCTGACAAGGGGAGCCGAGCTTCCGAGCGAAGAGGAGGTGGCCCGCAACCCGCGGGCGGCCTCCGCCCGGTGTCGGGCGGCAGAGAGGATCCGTGAGGCAGTTGACGAGGAGTGAGACAGACGTCCGTCGCGCCGCGCCCAGCCGCGGCGCGCGCCCTGTGCGCGTCCCCCGCGCGGTGCCGCAGGGATACGGGACCAGGCCGGCCAGGCCGGCGCCCGCCGCCGCCCCGGCCGCGCAGGTCAAGGCTGTGGCATCCGGGGGCCCCGCGCCCCGTCGCGCCCGGCCGCCGAGGGCTCCCTTCCTGCTGCTCGTGGTCGGCCTGCTCTGCGGCGGCCTGGTCAGCCTGCTGCTGCTGAACGCCGTGCTCGCCAAGGACTCCTTCAGGGCCAACGGGCTGCGCAACGAGATCAACGGCCTGCGCATCGCGAAGGAGAGCAAGGAGAGCGCCATCATGCGGCAGGAGATGCCCGAGGCGGTCGCGAGGAGGAACGAGCTCCAGGGGCTGGGGTCCGACTGGGACAGGATGCACGTCATCGACCCCGACAAGCCCTCCGTCGGGGTCGCCGGTGACGTCCGGACGCCCGCGGGGCAGGAGCGAGTGCCGGGCACGGGCCAGTGAGGGAGAGCGGCGGCCAGACCGGCGGCCCCGGCCCCGGACAGGGCCCCGGGCAGGGTCGCGGTGGTTCCACCGGGGGGTCGGCCGGAGGTTCGGGCCGCCGCTCTCCCGGCGGCCCCGGCCGCGCGGCCAGGCCGGAGGGTTCACCGGACGTTCCGGGCAGGCAGGGGAGACCGGGAGCGTCCGGGGACGCCGGTGCTCCCGGCGTGCCCGGCGGCCCCCAGGGGCCCGCCTCCCCGCGCAGGTCTCCGGCCCCCGGTTCGCCGGGCAGGCCGGCCGGTTCGGGCTCCTCCGGCGGTTCCGGCCGCGCGGGTTCCTCCGGCGCGGCGCGCAAGGCCGACGGGACGGGCAGGTCCGGTGCGCCGGGCGGGCCGTCCGGCTCCGGCCGCGGGGGTTCCCCCGATGGGCCGGGCTCCCCGGGCAGGCCGTCCGCCGCCTCCGGCAGGGGAGGCTCTCCCGCCAGGGGGCAGGGGGCCGACAGGGGGCGGCCGTCCCCCGCCGACGGTCCCGGCAAGGGGACCGGCAGGCCCGGTCCGGCCGGGAGACCACCCGCCCAGGGCGGTTCCGGCAGGGCGTCCGGCTCCGGTGGTTCCGGCAGGTCCGGCTCGTCGGGCAGGCCCCCGGCGCCGGGCGGGACCGGCAGGTCCGACAGATCTGACAAATACGATAAATCGGCTAGGCCGGGCTCCTCGGCGAGGCCGCCGGCCGCGGGCCCGTCCGGCAGGTCCGGCGCCCCGGGCAGGCCGGGCCCCGCGGGCAGGTCCGGCCCCGGCGCGCGACCGTCCGCCTCCGACGGGCCGGGCAGGACCGCGCGGCCCGACGGCAGGAGCGGTGTTCCCGGCTCCTCCGGGGCTCCAGGCAGGCCCGCCCGCCCCGAGGCGCCGGGCAGGACCTCAGGCTCCCGGCCGGGTGGCCCGCCGGGTTCCGGGGAGCCGCGAGGGCCGGTGCGTTCCTCGCGGTCGGAGGAGCCGCCGGACCCGCTGGGCTGGGTGCGGTCCGTGCCGAGGCGCGCGGCCGGGCGGCCCGGGGATCACGAGCACACCCGCACGACGACGCGCGGTGGCGGTGGCAGGCCGCCGCGACCCCCGGCGCGCCCGTCCGCGGTGCTGCGCCTGGGCAACCCCCGCAGGCGCATCGGCATCGGCCTGATGGCGATGACCTTCGTGCTGTCCATCTTCGCGGGGCGGCTCATCCAGCTCCAGGGCCTCGACTCGAAGGTCTACACGGCGGAGGCGGCCAAGCAGCGCGTGCAGGGTGAGAAGCTGCCCGCCAGGCGAGGCTCGATCACCGACGTCAACGGCCACGAGCTCGCGCTGACCCTGGAGGCCCGCGAGATCTTCGTGGACCCGTCCGAGGTCTCCGCCGCGCAGCGCGACCGGGTGGCCACGATCCTGGCCAAGGAGCTGGGCACGCCCAAGGAGCCGATCGCCGCCAAGCTGGCCCAGAGCACCAGCCACTACCAGCAGCTCGCCGCGGCCGTCGACCCGGCGCTCGCGCAGCGGATCATGGCGTACGACCTCAAGGGGGTCGGCAGCAAGCACCGCTACCGGCGCGACTACCCGGGCGGCGACCTGGCGGGCACCCTGCTGGGTTTCGTCGGCACCGACGGCACCGGGCTGGCCGGGCTGGAGAGCACCTACGACAAGCTGCTCGCGGGCCGCGACGGCGAGCAGATCATCGAGACGGGCGCCAGGGGGCAGCGCATCCCGATGACCCGCAGCACCGTGCGGGCGCCCGTCGAGGGCAGGGACGTGCGGCTCACCATCGACCGCGACGTCCAGTGGGCCGCGCAGAAGGCGATCAGCGAGCAGGTCAAGGCGACCGGGGCGCGCACCGGCAGCGCCATCGTGATGGACACCCGGACCGGCCGGGTGGTCGCCATGGCCAACGCGCCCGAGCTCGACCTGAGGAACTGGATGAACTCTCCCGGCGCCGACCGGGTCAACCGGTCCGTCACGGACGTGTTCGAGCCGGGCAGCACCAACAAGGTCATCACCGCCGCGGCGGCCCTGGAGTCGGGAGCCGTGCGGCCGGACAGCCTGTTCACGGTCGACGACGAGATCAGGTGCGCCGACCGGGTGCTGAAGGACTCCCACCCGCACCCCACCGAGCGCCTGACCTTCTCCGGCATCGTGGCGACCTCCAGCAACGTGGGCACGATCCTCGCCACCCAGAAGATCGGCGACGAGAAGCTCCACTCGATGCTCCAGCGCTTCGGGTTCGGCACGAAGCCCGGCACCGGGCTGCCGGGGGAGGAGGCCGGGCTCCTGCCCGACTGGAAGAACTGGTCGGGCAGCCAGCGCTGCACGATCGCGTACGGCCAGGGGGTCTCGGTGACGGCGCTGCAGACGGCCAGCGTCTACCAGACCATCGCCAACGGCGGGGTGCGCGTCACCCCGCAGATCGTGGCCGGCACCACCGGGGAGAACGGCGTGTTCACGCCGTCCCCGCCGGGCAGGCAGACCCGGGTGGTCGGCGAGCGCACGGCGCGGGAGGTCGCCACCATGCTGGAGGCCGCCGTGAGCGAGGAGGGCACTGGGAACCTCGCCGCGATCGACGGCTACCGGGTGGCGGGCAAGACGGGGACCGCGATGCGCTACGACACCAGATGTCAGGGCTACTGCGGGTACACCGCGACATTTGTTGGTTTCGCCCCCGCGGACAAGCCTCGGCTGGTCGTCCTGGCGGTCCTCCAGGACCCCCAGGAGGGCCACTACGGTGGGGAGATCGCCGCCCCGGTCTTCAAGAAGGTGATGACGTTCGCGTTGAAGAGCGGGAAGATCCCGCCGACCGGAACCAGGCCGTCCCCGGTGCGGATACGCGCCGGAGAGTGACGAGTGAAGGTACGCTCTCGCCGTGCATCCCCCGTCGTCAATGCGACCCTCAACCAGTTCACCCCGTCCGCTCTCGGGGCTGGCGAGCCTCATCGGCGCGCCCTCGGGCACGTCGCGCGCTCCGCTGGCCGCGGTGTCCGGGATCACCATCGACTCGCGCCAGGTGTGCCGGGGAGATCTCTACGTCGCGCTGCCGGGGGCCACGGCCCACGGGGCCGACTTCTCCGCCCAGGCCCTCGCCGCGGGTGCCAGCGCGATCCTGACCGACGAGGCGGGCAGGCGGGCCGCGGTCGCGACCGGCCTGCCGGTCCTCGTCGTGCCGAATCCGCGCGGCCTGCTCGGGCAGGTCTCCGCCTGGGTGTACGGCAACCCGGTGGCGGACGTGATGGTCATCGGGGTCACCGGGACCAGCGGCAAGTCCACCGTCACCTTCCTGCTGGAGGCGGGCCTGCGGGCCGCGGGGCACACCCCCGGGCTCGTCGGGGGCGTGGAGATCCACGTCGGTGATCTGCGCTTCACCCCGAAGCTCACCACGCCGGAGGCCAGTGACCTGCAGGCCCTGTTCGCCCTGATGCGCGAGCGGGGCGTCACCGCCGCGGCCATGGAGGTCTCCAGCCACGCGCTGGCGCTCGGCCGGGTCGACGCGGTGTCCTACGACGTGGCGCTGTTCACCAACCTGTCCCAGGACCACCTCGACTTCCACCGTGACCTCGACGACTACTTCGCGACGAAGGCCCGGCTGTTCACCCCCGAGATGAGCCGCGTGGGGGTCGTCAACATCGACGACGCCCACGGGCGGGAGCTCCTGGGCATCGCGAAGATCCCGATGACCACCTTCTCCGCCGAGGGCGCCCTCGAGGCCGACTGGCGGGCGGTGGACGTGCGCCTGGGCCCCGAGGGCAGCACCTTCACGGTCGTGGGCCCCGGAGGCGTCGAGGAGGCCGCGTCGGTCGCGCTGCCCGGGCCCTTCAACGTGGCCAACGCCCTGGGCGCGATCGTCGCGCTGGTGGAGGCGGGTGTGCCGCTGCGGGCCGCGGTGGCGGGCGTCGGTACGCTGGCGGGGGTTCCCGGCCGGATGGAGCGGGTCCCCGGCGGCGAGGACTTCCAGGCCATCGTCGACTACTCGCACAAGCCCGGCGCGGTCGAGTCGGTCCTGCGCTCGCTGCGCGAGGTCACCGAGGGCAGGCTCATCGTCGTGCTCGGCTGCGGAGGTGACCGTGACCGTGGTAAACGCCCAATGATGGGAGAAGCCGCCGCAAGGTTGGCAGATGTGGTTATTCTCACCAGCGACAACCCCCGCTCCGAGGACCCCCTGCGGATCCTCGCGGAGATGATGGACGGAGTTCTCGGCGTGTCCCAGGACGGGCGCGCACATGTGATCATTGAGCCGGACCGCGCCGCGGCCATCGACCTGGCCATCGGCCGGGCGGGTCTCGGTGACGTCGTCGTCGTGGCCGGCAAGGGCCACGAGCAGGGCCAGTACGTCGGCGACCAGGTGCTTCCTTTCGACGACAGGCAGGTCGTGGCCGACGCGATCGTCAGGCGCAGGAACCGCACCGGGCGCCGAAGCACGTATGGAGAGTAGGGAAGACGCATCATGATCCCGTTGCCGCTGGCCAGGATCGCCGAGATCACCTCGGGGGCCCTCGCGGGCATGGCCGACCCACGCGCGGTGGTGCGCGGCCCGGTCGTCACCGACTCCCGCGCCGTCGAACCGGGGTCGCTGTTCGTCGCGATCAAGGGCGAACGGGTCGACGGGCACGACTTCGCCGCCCAGGCCGTCGCGGCCGGGGCGGTCGCCGTGCTGGCCTCCCGGCCCGTCGACGCTCCCGCCGTCATCGTCGGCGACACCGTGGCCGCCATGACGGCCCTGGCCACCGCGGTCTGCGCGGCCCTGCCGGCGACCACGGTCATCGGCCTCACCGGCTCCGCGGGCAAGACCACCACCAAGGACCTGCTGGCCAGGCTCACCGCCAGGATCGGCCCGACGGTCGCCACGTCCGGCTCGTTCAACAACGAGATCGGCCACCCGCTGACCGTGCTGAAGTCCGGCGAGGACACCCGCTACCTGGTGCTGGAACTCGGCGCGCGGAGCGCGGGGCACATCACCCACCTGACCCGCGTCGCCCCGCCGAGGATCGGCGTGGTCCTCAACGTCGGCACCGCCCACCTGGGCGTCTTCGGCGGCAAGGACGAGATCGCCAGGGCCAAGGGCGAGCTGGTCGAGGCGCTGCCCGCCGAGGGCGTGGCCGTGCTCAACGCCGACGACCCGCTGGTGGCCGCGATGGCCGGCCGCACCGGCGCCCGCGTCACCTGGTACGGCCGGGCCGAGGGCGCGACCGTGCGGGCCGAGAACGTGACCGTCGACGAGCGCGGACGCGCCTCCTTCACGCTGCGCACCCCCTCGGGCGCCGCCCCGGTGGCCTTGCGCCTGTACGGCGAGCACGCGGTGGAGAACGCGCTGGCCGCCGCCGCGGCCGCCTACGAGCTCGGCCTGCCGGTCGCCACCATCGCCGAGGAGTTGTCGGAGGCCGAGCCCCGCAGCCGCTGGCGGATGGAGGTCACCGACCGCGCGGACGGCGTGACCGTGATCAACGACGCCTACAACGCCAACCCCGACTCCATGCGGGCCGCCTTCGGCGCCCTGGACGCGCTCGCGGGCGACCGCCGCCGCTTCGCGGTCGTCGCCGCCCTGCGCGAGCTGGGTGACGAGAGCGTCGCGCTCAACGAGGGCCTGGGGCGCCTGGCCGGGGGCGCGGGCCTCACGGGCCTGTTCGTCGTCGGCCCCGACGCCGATCCGGTCCTGGCCGGGGCCAGGGCCGCCGTACGGGCCGCGCGGGAGGCCGCGGGTCCCGTACCGGCCGGTGTCCCCGCCGTCGCGCACGCCGGAGCGGTCTCACACGCGGCCGCCTCGCACGGGGCGCCCTACGGGACGGGGGAGCCGCCGGGCGGCGCGGGCGAGCCGCCCGGCAACGGCGCGGCCGGCCGTCTCTCGCCCGTGGCCGCGTTCGGCGAGGCCACCGAAGACGCTGCGGACGCCGAGGACGCCGAGGACGCTGCGACCGGCGGCGGGGTTCCGGCCGTCACCCGGGTCTCGCACGCCGCCGACGCGGCCCAGGCGGGCGCGGAGCTGTCGGCGATGCTGGCACCGGGAGACGTCGTGCTGGTCAAGGGACCGCGCGCCGCGGGCCTCGAACGCGTGGCCGCGGCGCTGCTCGGAGGTGACGGCCGATGAGGGAGATCCTTGTCGCGGCCGTGGTCAGCCTGCTGCTGTCCATGCTGGGCACGCCGCTGGCGATCCGCCTGTTCTCCCGGCGCGGCTACGGGCAGAGCATCCGGGAGGAGGGACCCTCCGGCCACCACGACAAGCGCGGCACCCCCACCATGGGCGGCACCGTGATCGTGATCGCCGCGCTGGTCGGCTTCGCCTGTGCCCACCTGTACAGCTTCACGCCCCCCACGGTCTCCGCCGTCCTCGTGCTGTTCCTGATGACGGGACTGGGCGCGGTCGGCTTCCTCGACGACTTCATCAAGATCTACAAGCAGCGCAGCCTCGGTCTGCGTAGCGGTGCCAAGGCGCTGGGCCAGCTCATCGTCGGCGCGGTCTTCGCGGTCCTGGTGACCCGTTTCCCCAACGCCTACCTGATCACCCCGGCCGAGACGCGCCTGTCGTTCCTGCGGGACTTCGGCCCCTCCATCGGCCTCATCGGGTTCATCATCTGGGTGCTGATCATGATCGTCGGCTTCTCCAACGCGGTGAACCTCACCGACGGCCTCGACGGCCTGGCCAGCGGCGCCACCGGCGTGGTGCTGACCTCGTACGTGCTGATCGGCAACTGGCAGCTGCGCAACAGCTGCACCACCCAGCTCGGCCCCAACTGCTACTGGGTCCGCGACCCGCTGGACCTGGCCGTGGTCGCCGCCGCGGTGCTCGGCGCGCTGGTCGGGTTCCTGTGGTGGAACGCCCCGCCGGCGAAGATCTTCATGGGCGACACCGGCTCGCTGGCCCTGGGCGGCGTGCTGGCCGGGCTGGCCATCACCACCAGGACCCAGCTCCTGCTGATCATCCTCGCCGGGATGTGCGTGCTGATCACCATGTCAGTGATCATCCAGGTCGGGTCCTTCAAGCTGACCGGTAAACGGGTCTTCAGGATGGCCCCGCTCCAGCACCACTTCGAGCTGAAGGGCTGGGCCGAGACGACCATCGTGGTCCGCTTCTGGCTGATCGCCGCCCTGTGCGCCGCCGGCGGGCTGGGGATCTTCTACGTGGAATGGATGCCCAGGCTGTGAACGAGCGGACGAGGCGGGCGAGCGCGGCGGGGGAGGGCGCGTGATCTGCGTCGCGGGGCTGGGGGTCTCGGGCGTCGCCGTCGCCCGCACGATGGCCGGGCGCGGCGAGAAGGTCGTCGTCCTGGAGGGCCGGGACGGCGAGCGGGCCAGGGCGGTCGCCGCGGAGCTGGCCGCGCTCGGCGTCGAGGTCCGCTTCGGCGAGCCCGCCGAACCTCCCGCGGGCACCTCCCTGATCGTCACCACGGGCTGGCCGCCGCACCACCCGCTGCTCGCCGCCGCCGCGGCGGCCGGGATCGAGGTGATCGGCGAGGTCGAGCTGGCCTGGCGGATCCGCCCCGAGGGCGCCGCCCCCTGGCTGGCGCTGACCGGCACCAACGGCAAGACCACCGCAGTGCGCATGCTCACCTCGATGCTGCTGGCCGCGGGCCGCCGGGCGCTCGCCGTCGGCAACGTCGGCACCCCGGTGGTGGAGGCCGTCACCGGGCCCTCGGACGTGCTGGCGGTGGAGCTGTCCAGCTTCCAGCTGCACCGCGCACCGGGCATCGCCCCGTACGCGGCCGCGGTGCTCAACGTGGCGCCCGACCACCTCGACTGGCACGGCTCCATGGAGGAGTACGCCCGCGTCAAGGGGGAGATCTTCGCCAGGGCCGGGACGGTCGTGCACAACGCCGACGACGAGTGGGCGGCCCGCCTCGCCGCGCCGTACGAGGACGCGGCCGGGCGCGGCGGCGCGGTGCGGAGCGTGGGCTTCACCCTCGGGGTGCCCCGGCCCGGCCAGCTGGGCGTGGTCGAGGACCTGCTGGTGGACCGGGCGTTCGTGGCCGAGCCGGAGAGCAACGCCGAGGAGCTCGCCTCGCTCGCCGACGTGCGCCCGTTCGCCCCGCACAACGTGGCCAACGCGCTCGCCGCCGCGGCCCTGGCCAGGGCCTACGGGGTGCCCGCCGCCGCCGTACGCCGGGGGCTGCTGGACTTCGTGCCCGACCCCCACCGGATCGCGCACGTGGCCAGGGTCGCCGAGGTCGACTACGTGGACGACTCCAAGGCCACCAACCCGCACGCCGCCTCCGCCTCGCTGGCCGCCTACCCGTCGATCGTCTGGGTCGCCGGAGGACAGCTCAAGGGCGCCGACGTCGGCGAGCTGGTGCGCCGCGCCGCGCCCCGCCTGCGCGGCGCGGTGCTTCTGGGCGCCGACCGCGAGCGAATTCGCGAGGCTCTGGCGCGACACGCCGGGAATGTTCCGGTGGTGGAGGTCGCGGGGCAAGACACTGGGGTCATGGACCGTGTCGTCACCGAAGCCGCCAGGCTCGCCGCCCCCGGAGACACCGTGCTGCTGGCCCCGGCCGGCGCCTCTCTGGACATGTTCGCCGGTTACCCCGCCCGAGGGGAGGCGTTCGCCCGGGCCGTGCACCGTCTCGCCGAGGGGCACGACGGGGGAGCGGCGTGAGCGCGACCACCCAAGAGGGAGCGCCCGCCCACAAGGGGGCGCCCGCGCGGCCCGACGGGTTCCGCGAGCACCTGCTCGCCTTCCGCGAGCTGCTCAACCGGCCGCTGACCTCGTACTACCTGATCCTGGGGTGCAGCGCCCTGCTGCTCACCCTCGGCCTGATGATGGTGCTGTCGGCCTCCAGCATCGAGGCGCTGCAGGAGATGGGCGACCCCTTCTACTGGTTCTTCAAGCAGTCGATCTCGGCCGCGCTCGGCCTCCCGCTGATGTGGATCTGCGCGCAGCTGCCGCCGAGGTTCTTCAGGCTCGCCGGATACCCGCTGATGGCGCTGGCGATCCTCGGGCTGGTGCTGGTGCTGTTCGTCGGCACCTCCCAGCTCGGCGCCCAGCGGTGGATCGACCTCGGACCCATCTACCTGCAGCCGTCCGAGCCCGCCAAGCTCGGGCTGATGCTCTGGGGCGCCGACCTGCTGGCCCGCAAGGCGCGCAACGGCATGATCGAGTGGCGCAGCCTGTTCATCCCGCTGATGCCGGGCACCGCCATCCTGGCCGTCATGGTCATGCTGGGCAGTGACCTCGGCACCACGCTGGTGCTGATGATGATCTTCCTGTCGCTGCTGTGGGTGGTGGGGGCGCCGCTGAAGCTGTTCGGCGGGATCCTCGCGGTGGCCGTGCTCGCGACCATCGTCATGATCAGTACGGAGGGGTACCGCTCGGAGCGGATCACCGGGTGGCTCGACCCGTGGGGCAACGCCCAGGGCTCGGGCTTCCAGGCCGTGCAGGGACAGATCGCCATCGGCAGCGGCGGCTGGTTCGGGCTGGGCCTGGGCTCCAGCAGGCAGAAGTGGAGCTGGATCCCGCACGCCGAGAGCGACTTCATCTTCTCCATCCTCGGCGAGGAGCTCGGCCTGATGGGCACGCTCGTCGTGGTGGCCCTGTTCGGGCTGCTCGGCTACGCGGGGCTGCGGGTGGCGACCAGGGTCAAGGACCCGTTCGTCAGGCTCGCCTCCGCCGCCGCGGTCGCCTGGATCGCGGGCCAGGCGATCGTCAACATCGGCGCGGTCATCGGCGTGCTGCCCATCACCGGCATCCCGTTGCCGCTGGTCTCCTACGGTGGATCGGCCCTGCTGCCCACCCTCGCCGCCCTCGGCATGCTCCTGTCGTTCGCCAAGCACGAGCCCGGCGCACGCGAGGCTCTCGCGGCCCATGGCCCCGGACCGGTGGCGCGGGGCCTAAGCTGGCTTGGCCTGGGTGGTCCGGCCGGAAAACGACGGCCGGGCCGCGGAAGACGATAAGCGAAAGGACCGACATGAGGGTGGTCCTCGCCGGTGGCGGGACGGCCGGTCATATCGAACCGGCGCTGGCTCTGGCCGACGCGTTGCGCCAACTCGACCCGAACATCGGGATCACCTGCCTCGGCACCGAGCGCGGTCTGGAGACCAGGCTGGTGCCCGCCCGGGGATACGACCTGCAGCTGGTGCCCGCGGTGCCGCTGCCCCGCGCCCTGACGCCCCAGCTGCTGAGCGTGCCCGGACGCCTGGCCGGCGCCATCAACGCGGCCGCCGGCATCATGGACCAGGTCCGGGCCGACGTCCTGGTCGGCTTCGGCGGCTACGTGGCGACCCCCGCCTACCTCGCGGCGCGCCGGCGCAACGTGCCGATCGTGGTGCACGAGGCCAACCCGCGCCCCGGCCTGGCCAACCGGCTGGGCGCGCGCCTCACCGAGCACGTGTTCACCGGCCACCCCGACACCCCGCTGAACCGCGCCGAGCACATCGGGATCCCGCTCCGCAGGGAGATCGTCAACCTGGACCGGCTGTCCATGGGCGACAAGGCCCGGTCCTGGTTCGGCCTGGAGGCCGACCTGCCCACGCTGCTGGTCACCGGCGGCTCCCAGGGGGCCCGCTCGCTCAACCGGGCGGCCCTGGCCGCCGCCCCCGCGCTGCGCGGGGCCGGGGTGCAGGTGCTGCACGTCATCGGCCCGAAGAACACCCTGGAGGAGGAGCCGCCACCGGGTGACCCGCAGTACGTCGTGCTGCAGTACGTCGACCGGATGGACCTGGCCTACGCGGCGGCCGACTTCGCCCTGTGCCGCGGCGGCGCGATGACCTGCGCCGAGATGACGGCCGTGGGCCTGCCGGCCGCGTACATCCCGCTGCCGCACGGCAACGGCGAGCAGCGGCTCAACGCCACCCCGATCGTGCAGGGCGGCGGCGGCCTGATGATCGACGACGCGGAGCTGTCGGCGGAGTGGATCGTCCGGAACGTGCTGCCCATCCTGTCCGACCCCGATCGCGTGGGCACCATGTCGGAGGCGGCCTCCAGGATGGGCCGGAAGGACGCCGACGTGACGCTGGCGCGCAGGGTGCTGCAGATCGCGGCGCGGGGGAGGGGCTGAGTGGGCACGGAGGGATCACGGGGCGGGTCCGGCGCGCCGGGCGCGAGGCCGGGGAAGACGGAAGACGGCCGGACGCGGCGCGGACGCGCCCGCACGGCGAACGAGGAGAAGTGAGCGGCCGATGAGCCTGGTCAAGCTGGTGGATCCGGTCGCGGCCGGTGACCTGGGACGGGTCCATTTCATCGGGATCGGCGGTTCCGGGATGTCCGGGATCGCGCGCATCCTGCTCAAGCGGGGCGTGCCGGTCTCCGGCAGCGACGCGCGAGGCTCGGACATGGTGACGGAGCTGCGTGACCTGGGGGCGAGGGTCCACATCGGCCACGCCGCCTCGCACATCAAGCACGTCGACACCGTCGTGGTGTCCACCGCGATCCGCGACTCCAACCCCGAGCTGGGCGAGGCGCTCCGCCAGGGCCTGCGGGTCATCCCCAGGGCCGCGGCGCTCGCCTCCGTGATGGCGGGCAAGACCGGCGTCGCGCTGGCCGGCACCCACGGCAAGACCACCACGACCTCGATGCTCACCGTGGCGCTGCAGAAGTGCGGCACCGACCCCTCGTACTGCGTGGGCGGGCAGCTGGTGACGACGGGCCTGGGCGCCGACGAGGGCTCGGGCGAGGTGTTCGTCGCCGAGGCCGACGAGAGCGACGGCTCCTTCCTGATGCTCGCCCCCGACATCGCCGTGGTGACCAACGTCGAACCCGACCACCTGGACAACTACGGCGACCCGCGCGCGGTCCACGACAGCTTCGCCAGGTTCGTCGAGCGCGTCACCGGCACCATGGTCCTCTGCGCGGACGACCCCGGCTCCGCCGCGCTGATCCCGATCGCCCGCGCCCGCGGCCTGAAGGTGATCACGTACGGTGAGGCGGAGGACGCCGACCTGCGGGTGAGCGGGATCGTCCCCGAAGGGCTGGGCATCACCTTCACGATCGTGGGACGCGGGGAGGTCAGGCTCGCGGTGCCCGGCCGCCACAACGCGCTCAACGCCGCCTCCGCCATCGCGGTGGCCGGGGAGCTGGGCGTCTCCTTCGACGAGATCCGCGACGGCCTGGCGGCCTTCACCGGTGCCAAGCGCCGCTTCGAGGCGAAGGGGGAGGCGGGCGGGGTGGCGGTCTTCGACAGCTACGCCCACCACCCGACCGAACTCGCCGCCGACCTGCGCGCGGCACGGGACGTGGTGGCGTCCTTCTCGGGCGACGGCAGGGTCATCGCGGTCTTCCAGCCGCACCTGTACTCGCGCACGAGGTTCTTCGCCGACGAGTTCGGCGCCGCGCTCGGGCTGGCCGACGAGGCCATCGTCCTGGACGTCTACGGAGCCCGCGAGGACCCCGAGCCCGGCGTGTCGGGCGCGCTGGTGGCGGGCAAGGTGCCGCTGCCCGCGGAGCGGGTGGCCTACGCCCCCCACCGCGACGGCGTGCCGGCCCTGGTGGCGGGCCGGGCCAGGCCCGGCGACATCGTCCTGACCATGGGCGCGGGCGACGTGACGGAGCTGGGCCCCAGGATCGTGGCGGAGCTGGCCGCGCGGTGACCCACGTCGGCGGGCGCGGGTCGCCGGAGGGGGAGTGGCGATGAACGGGGTCTGGCGGTCGGCCTTCCTGGCCCTGCTCACCGTGGGGGTGGTGGGCATCGCCGCGTGGCTGGTGTTCTTCTCCCCGGTGCTCGGGGTGCGGGACATCCAGGTGGTCGGCAACGCGGGCCTGTCCGCCGAGCAGATCCGGCGGGCGGCGCAGGTGGCCGCGGACACGCCTTTGGCCACCGTCGACGTGGCCGAGGTCGAGGGCAGGGTCGGCAGGATCCCGCAGGTCGAGTCGGTGACGGTCAGCCGCGGCTGGCCGGCCACCCTGCGCGTCGAGGTCGTGGAGCGCGAGCCGGTCGCGGTGGTGCCGGTCGGTGAGAGGTCCGCGCTGATGGACCGCCACGGGATGGTCACCGAGGTCAAGGACGTCGCGCCCCCGGCGCTGCCGGTGCTGCGGGTGTCGCGCCCCGGCCCGGCGGATCCGGCGACCGCGGCGGCGCTCACCGTCATCACCGCGCTGCCGGAGAATCTCGCCCGCAAGGTCGCGGAGGTGCTCGCGCCGTCGGCGGAGACGGTCTCGCTGCGCCTCAAGGACGGCCGCGCGATCGTGTGGGGCGGCGGTGACCGTCCCGCCGACAAGGCGCGGATCCTTGTTACGCTGCTCAAGCGCCCGGCCGACACCTATGACGTCAGTTCGCCTGACGTCGTGACGGTCAGGTGATCTCATCGGATGGCGGGCGTTCCCGGAGCGTTCCCGGAAAAGGGCGGCCCGCGACACGCTGGACGCGCTGCGGCGCGGTTAGTTGACCCGCCAGGAGCGCAACTCCTACTGTCCGTATCACTCCTCAGGTTGACATAAAGCTAAATCTCAACTTGAGGGTGAGGGTTTTGGAAACGACGGCACGGGCCCCGTGCCGCATGAAATTGCAAGTCAACGAGCGGAAAGGCCCCTCGTCGTGGCAGCACCGCAGAACTACCTCGCGGTCATCAAGGTTGTAGGAATCGGCGGAGGCGGAGTCAACGCCGTCAACCGGATGATCGAGGAGGGACTCAAGGGCGTCGAGTTCATCGCCATCAATACCGACGCCCAGGCGCTGCTGATGAGTGACGCCGACGTCAAGCTCGACGTCGGGCGCGAACTCACCCGCGGCCTCGGCGCGGGAGCCAACCCCGAAGTCGGGCGCAAGGCGGCCGAGGACCACCGCGAGGAGATCGAGGAGGTCCTCAAGGGGGCCGACATGGTTTTCGTCACGGCCGGTGAGGGCGGCGGCACGGGCACCGGCGGCGCCCCGGTGGTGGCCAACATCGCCCGCACGCTGGGCGCGCTGACCATCGGCGTGGTGACCCGGCCCTTCAGCTTCGAGGGACGGCGCAGGGCGATGCAGGCCGACGCCGGCATCGAGACCCTCCGCGAGGAGGTCGACACCCTCATCGTGATCCCGAACGACCGGCTGCTGTCGATCTCCGACCGGCAGGTGAGCGTGCTGGACGCCTTCAAGGCGGCCGACCAGGTGCTGCTCTCCGGTGTCCAGGGCATCACCGACCTGATCACCACGCCCGGCCTGATCAACCTCGACTTCGCCGACGTGAAGTCGGTCATGTCCGGGGCCGGCTCCGCCCTGATGGGCATCGGCCACGCCCGCGGCGACGACCGCTCGGTCGCGGCGGCCGAGATGGCCGTCTCCAGCCCGCTGCTGGAGGCCAGCATCGACGGCGCGCACGGCGTGCTGCTGTCGATCGCCGGCGGCTCCGACCTCGGTCTGTTCGAGATCAACGAGGCGGCCCAGCTCGTCTCCACCGCCGCGGCGCCGGACGCCAACATCATCTTCGGTACGGTCATCGACGACGCCCTCGGCGACGAGGTGCGCGTCACCGTGATCGCGGCCGGGTTCGACGAGCCGGCTCCCGAGCCCAAGCCGCTCGCGCAGCCGGCCGCGCGCCCGCAGTCCGTCTCGCGGCCGGCCCAGCCGCCCTCGGCGACCCCTCCGGTCCGCCCGCTGGCGCCCACGGTCAAGGCCGAGCCCCGTCCGGAGCCCCGCCCCGAACCGCGCCCCGAGCCCAGGGTCGAGCACGCGCCGCCCCCGCCGATGCGGCCGGTCTCCAGCCCGCAGCCCGCCCCGGCCGAGCCGGCGCCCCAGCCGCAGCAGATCTACCCGGTCCAGCAGGCGCAGTCCTCGGCGGAGCACGCCGAGCCGCACCGCGTGGAGGAGCCGCACTCTCCGCCGTTGTCGATCCCGCGCCCGGCTCCCGAGCCCTCGCAGCCGACGCCGATCTCCGCCAGGGCCGCCGACCCCGCCCGGCGCCGGCCGGTGATCTTCGAGGAGCAGGAAGAGGAGCTGGACGTCCCCGACTTCCTGAAGTGACATCTCTCACGGTGGGGGCGGTGCCGGACCGCCCGGCCGTGCCGGGAAGAATGGGCTCCGCCGGTTTGCCAGTGTCCGAGCGGCGGAGATGTGACGGAAACAACACGACGTGACGAGATCGCGGCCGGGCTGGCCCGGGTCGAGGCGGAGATCGCCGAAGCCTGCCGGGCCGCCGGCCGTCGCCGTGAGGAACTGACCCTCATCGCGGTGAGCAAGACCTACCCCGCCTCCGACGTGCGGTTCCTGGCCGAACTCGGGATCACCGACGTCGGGGAGAACCGCGACCAGGAGGCCGCCGCCAAGGCGCGCGAATGCGCCGGGCTCGGTCTCCGCTGGCACTTCGTCGGCCAGCTGCAGACCAACAAGGTCCGCTCGGTGGTCGGCTACGCGGACGTCGTCCACTCGGTCGACCGCCCGCGCCTGGTCACCGCGCTCAGCAGGGAGGCGCTCGCGGCGGGACGCCCGGTCACCTGCCTGGTGCAGGTCGCGCTCGACGGCGATCCCGGCAGGGGCGGGGCGAGACCCGGGGAGGTGGAGGCCCTGGCCGACGCCGTCGCCGCGGCGGAGGGGCTGGAGCTGGGCGGGGTGATGGCGGTCGCGCCGCTGGGCGAGGAGGCGGGCGGGGCGTTCGCGAGGCTGAGGGAGATCGCGCGGTCGGTCCAGAAGACCCACCCGGGCGCCGGTGTCATATCGGCGGGAATGAGCGGGGACATATCCCAGGCTATCGCCAACGGCGCGACACACCTGCGTGTTGGTACGGCGTTGCTCGGTCGCAGGAAGCCCTTCGTCAGGTAATGTCCCTTCAAGTGGGCCTTGGCGTCCGCGTATCCGGACAGCGGTCGAACGGTGGTGAGCTCAAGGCGGTCGGGCTGGCCCCTCGGGCACATCTGAAGTAAGACGGAGGAAGAAGTAGCGATGGCCGGCGCGATGCGCAAGATGGCGGTCTACCTCGGTCTTGTTGAGGACGACCGCTACGAGAGATACGACAGCTACCCCGACGACGAGTACGAGGAGTTCGACGACGCGCGCCGCGAGGGTGACGAACGCCCTGGCACGGTCCACGACCTCCAGGACGACACCGATCCCGGTGTGCCCGCTCCGAGGCCCGCGACGGCCCTCCTGGAGCGCCGTACGACCGATCTGGCGCGCATCACCACGCTCCACCCTCGCACGTACAACGAGGCGCGGACCATCGGTGAGCACTTCCGTGACGGCACCCCCGTCATCATGAACCTGACCGAGATGGTTGACAGCGACGCCAAGCGGCTCGTCGATTTCGCGGCAGGTCTGGTCTTTGGCCTACACGGCAGCATCGAACGTGTTACCAACAAGGTGTTCCTGTTGTCCCCAGCCAATGTTGAGGTGACCGCCGAGGACAAGGCCCGAATCGCGGAACGCGGATTCTTCAACCAGAGCTAGAGTTCCACCATGAACAGTGACCGGCCCGACAGGTCCCGACAGGACAGAGGACGGCAGAGCGGAGTGGAGGCGGGTACGGACCGTGGGGATCGTTAGCGGGATCTTGGTCTTCATCCTGTCCATCTATCTCATCCTGCTGATCGGCAGAATGATCTTCGAGACGGTGCAGGCGTTCGCACGTCAGTGGCGCCCCACCGGCATCGTCCTGGTGCTGGCGGAAGCCGTGTACACGGTGACCGATCCGCCTCTCAAGTTCCTCCGCCGTTTCATTCCACCACTCCGGTTGGGTACGGTGGCCTTTGACCTAAGCTTCACAGTGCTGTTCATTGTGGTCTTGGTCTTGATCCAACTCGTGTCCGCGCTTCGTTGATCGGGTACCGTCCCCCCGGACAGACTCCAAGCGCGCCAAGGAGACCGAAATGCCGCTGACGCCCGCCGACGTGCGGAACAAGCAATTCAGTACGACCCGACTCAGGCCGGGTTACGACGAGGAAGAGGTAGACGCCTTCCTCGATGAGGTCGAGTCCGAGTTGGACCGTCTCATTCAGGAGAACGAGGAGCTCCGCGCCAAGCTGGCGGAGTGCCTGCGGGGCAAGGTCCCCGGCGGTATGGGCATGGCCATGGCGCCCGCCCCCATCGCCGAGCCCAAGCCCGAGATGATGATGCAGCAGCCGGAGCCGATGCGCGCTCCCGAGCCGGTGCAGCATCAGCAGCCCGTTCCCGTCGGAATGGGAATGCCTCCGGCCGAGGACAACATGGACACCGCGGCCCGGGTGCTCGCCCTCGCGCAGCAGACCGCCGACCAGGCCATCGCCGACGCCCGCCGGGAGGCGGACGAGACGGTGACCCGGGCGCGCCGCGAGGCCGACGACATCCTCGGCAAGGCACGTCGCCAGGCCGAGCAGGTCATCGGTGACGCGCGTGCCCGAGCGGAGACGCTGGAGCGCGACGCGCAGGAGCGGCACCGTCAGGCCATGGGCTCCCTGGTGCAGACCCGCGACGAGCTCGAGCGCAAGGTCGAGGAGCTTCGCAGCTTCGAGCGCGAGTATCGCAGCCGTCTGAAGCTGTACCTGGAGAACCAGCTTGCCGAGCTGAACGTGGCTGCCGAGGGCAGCGGCGGGTTCCCGATCGTGAGCGGGCCTCCGGCCATGTCCCACGCGGTGGCTCAGGGCGGTCAGCCGACCCTCCAGAGCGCGCCCAACCCGTTCGGCGGCGACCCCTCGCAGCATTCTGGCGCCTTCCAGGGCGTTGACGGTCCTCACAACGACCGCCGCTAAGGTGTCGGGTCATCCCTTTGGCCCGCATCCGGGAGTCTTTCTGTGATCCTCATCAGCGCCGGTTTGGTACTCACGGCCATCGTCCTGCTCATCGCGGGGTTCGTGCTGGCCAAGCCGTTCCTGGTCATATGGTCGATCGCGGTCAGCATGCTGTCCGCAGTCTTCCTGGTGATCGGGGCGTTGTTGCGCCGCCACGAGTTGTTCCCCGGCGGGGACGCCGGGGCCTCTCAGCCCCTTCCCCCGAAGGGACCGATGCCGGCCGGGCCACTCCCCGCGCCGCACGGTATGCCGGTCCGGCCGCACGGCATGCAGGCCCAGCTGCCGAACCAGCCCTCCGCGCCGCAGCAGATGATGGTGCGGCACGGGATGCCGCAGGTGCCCGCCGTCCCGACCCAGCCGCGACGCGGTCCGGTGGCCGGGCCGGCCACCGCCGCCGCGGCGAGGCGGGGCGCCCTGGACCCCGAGGCGATCGTGCTGGTCATCCCCGGCCGCAAGCGCTACCACGTCGCGGGATGCCGCCAGCTGGCCGGCAGGGATCATGAGGAGCTCACCTACGAGGAGGCGCGGGAGGAGGGCTTCACGCCCTGCACCACGTGCCTGCCCGCCGACGCCGGCTCCGGGCCCCAGCCGCGGGAGACCTCTCCCGGGGCGCGCAAGCCCGAAGCGCCGCTGAGCGTCTCCCACGAGTCCGGCTCCCCCGGCGACGCTCGCGAGCCGGGCCCTCAGGAGGCCACAGCCCGCTTCGCCTCCCCGTACCGTCCCGTGCAACCCCCCGTGCAATCCGCGGCCCCGTCCGGCGGGCAGCAGGCTCCCGGAGCGCGGCCCGAGTCCCAGCGGCCCGAAGCTCAGCGGCCCGAAGCTCAGCGGTCCGAAGCTCAGCGGTCCGAGTCGCAGAGGCCCGGAGGCGAGGCCACGCAGGCCCGCTTCGAGGCTTCGCAGACCAGGGCTGAGTCTCCAGTGGCTCCGGCGTCCCGGGTCTCCCCGGCGTCCTCGGTGTCCTCGGCGCCTCCGGCCGCCGGACGCGACGCCGCACCCGCAGGGCCGGCAACCTCCGCGACCGGGCGCGAGAGCACCGCGTCCCGCCAGGAGGCCGCGTCCCGCCAGGAGACCCAGCGCTCCCCGCAGGAGCCCGTCGTCCCGGTAGCCCGGCCCTACGTCCAGTCTCCCGAGCCGCAGGGGCGGCCTCAGGAGGCCGCGAGCTCCCCGGCCCGCCCGGCGGAGCAGCCGACCCGCCCGGCGATCCAGCTGCCGAGGGTTCCCGAGATCCCGCACGCCGCGTCCGAGGCCACCAGCTGGTTCAGCCGCGACGTGGTCGCGCAGGCCTCCGGGCAGGAGAGCACGGAGACCTCCGCGAAGACCGACTCCGCGCAGGCCGAGCCCGCGAAGGCCGGGTCCAAGGCCGCCACCTCCGGTCCGGACCGGCCCGCCGAGAGCGAGCCCGCCGTCTCCGGCTCCTCCGGGACGCCCGCCTCCGCGAGCCGGGCCGAGGCGCCCGAGTCCGAGCCGGGCACCCCCGGGGTCGCGTCCGCGAGGCCCGGGTCCACCGAGCCCGAGCATGCCGAGGCCGAGCCGACCAGGCCCGCCAGGACCAGGCCCGCGAAGGCCGAGGCCGCCGAAAGCGATTCGGCCAAGCCCGAGTCCGCGAAGACCGAGCCCGCGAAGCCCGGTCCCGCAGGCGGGAAGGCCCGCGCCGGGGCCGTCTCCGGAGGCGAGGCCTCCACGGAGGCGGAAGCGGAGACCACGACCGCCGCCGGGCGGGACGCCTCCCCGGAGCCCTCGGGTTCCGGGAGAGAGACGACCGCCGAGGGCGGCGCCCCCGAACCGGTGGAGCCGGCCGAGACCGCACCCGGGCGCGCCGGGCGGCAGGTAGCGGCCGACTCCACCTCCGCGGAACCCGCTCCGTCCCCCGGGGCGGCCCCGGCCGGCGCGACGCCCGAGGCCACCGTGGCCGGGGCACCCGCCACCGGCTCCTCCCACGACGACTATGACGTCCCCGACCGTGACGCCTCCCATGACCAGGGCGATGACCGGGGCGACGACACCTCCCCCGGCGGTGTCCCCGCCGTCAAGGACCGGCCGCGTCCCGCGCCCCGGGAGCGGGAGGCGGACGGCGAGACGGTCACGGTCATCGTCGGCACCCGCCGCTTCCACGATTCCGACTGCCCCCTCGTCAAGGGCGCCGGCATCGGCGGCAGCGGCGTCGAGACCATGTCCCGGGCCGAGGCCGAGAAGGCCGGCCTGAGCAACTGCCCGATCTGCCGGCAGGACCGCCGGACGTGAACCGGCCGGGCCTCGGGCCGCTCACCTCCGAGCCACCCGGGCACCGGGCCCGTCATCGTGGTGAACCAGGATCGTGGTGAACCAGGACGGCCGGGGTCGCGGGGAGACATCCCCGCGACCCCGGCCGTTTTCGATCTCATCGGCCTTCCCCGGCCCGCTGGAACGGGTCTGATCGGCCTTCCCCGGCCCGCCTGAACGGGCCTGACCAGACTTGACGGTCAGGCCCGTTCGAACCGGTTCAGACCGTCGTCGTCGTGCGGCGGAGCTGGAAGGTCAGGCCCAGCTCGGCGTCGCTGTGGGCGGGGAGGTCGTCGGCGCCGCCCTCGGTGAGGGAGACGGCGAGGACCTCGTCGGCCACCGCCTGGCCCTGGGTCCGCAGAGCCTCGGCCAGGTCGGCGTCACCGGTGGACCACCACACGTCGATCCGGTCGGTGATCGACAGGCCGGTGGACTTGCGGGTGTCCTGGAGCAGGCGGATGACGTCGCGGATCAGGCCCGAGCGGCGCAGCTCGTCGGTGATGGTCAGGTCGAGGGCGACGGTCTCACCGGCGCCGGCCTCCACCGCCCAGCCGGACCTGGGCTGCTCGGTGACGATCACGTCGTCGGCGCCGAGCTCCACGGTGCCGAGCTCTGCCGCGTCCACCGAGACCGGCGAGCCGGTACGGAGCGCGCGGGCGAGCTCGGCGGGGTCGGCGGCGGTGACGGCCGAGGCGACCAGCTTGGTCTGCGAGCCGAACCGCTTGCCCAGCGCCCGGAAGTTGGGCTTCACGGTGAAGGACACCAGGTCCGCCCCGATCCCGGACAGGTCCTCCAGGTCCTTCACGTTGAGCTCGTCGGCGATGAGCTCGCGCAGCTCCGGGGGGAGCGAGGCCCAGCCGGGGGCGCCGACCAGGGCGCGGCCGAGCGGCTGGCGGGTCTTGACCCCGCTGGAGGCGCGGGCCGAACGGCCCAGCTCCACCAGGCGGCGGACCAGCGCCATCCGCTCGGACAGCTCCGGGTCCAGCAGCTCGCCGTCGACCTCGGGCCAGGTGGCCAGGTGGACCGAGGAGGGGGCGTCCGCGTCGCGGAGCACGTCCCAGACGTAGTCGGTGGTGAACGGCACCACCGGTGCCATCAGCCGGGTGACGGTCTCCAGGCACTCGTACAGCGTGGCGAACGCCGCGGGGTCACCGGTCCAGAAGCGGCGCCGGGAGCGCCGCACGTACCAGTTGGACAGGTCGTCGAGGAACTCGGCGAGGCGCCGCCCGACGCGGGCGGTGTCGAAGACGTCCAGCGACGCGGTGACCTCGGCCACGGTCCGGTGCAGCTCGGCGAGGGCCCACCGGTCGATCAGCGGGCGCTCGTCGTACGCGGGCGCCTCGGCGAGCCGGGACGGCGACCAGGACTCGGTGTTGGCGTACAGGGTGAAGAACGACGTGGTGTTCCAGTAGGTGAGCAGGACCTTGCGGACGATCTCCTCCAGGGCGCCGTGTCCCACCCTGCGGGCCGCCCACGGCGAGCCCGAGCAGGCCATGTACCAGCGCAGCGCGTCGGCGCCGTGCTGGTCCATCAGCGGCATCGGCTTGAGCACGTTGCCCAGGTGCTTGCTCATCTTGCGGCCGTCCTCGGCCAGGATGAGGCCGAGGCAGAGCACGTTCTCGTACGATGACCTGCCGAAGACGAGCGTGCCGACCGCCATCAGCGAGTAGAACCAGCCGCGGGTCTGGTCGGTGGCCTCGCAGATGAACTGCGCCGGGTAGGCCTTCTCCAGCATCTCCTCGTTCATGTACGGGGCGCCCCACTGGGCGAACGGCATCGAGCCGGAGTCGTACCAGGCGTCGATCACGTCGGGCACCCGGCGCGCCTCGTTGCCGCAGGTGGGGCAGGGCAGCGTGACGTCGTCCACGTAGGGGCGGTGCGGGTCGAGCGCGGAGACGTCCTGGCCGGACAGGCGGCCCAGCTCGTCCAGCGAGCCCACGCAGGTGACGTGCGACTCGTCGGCCGTGCAGATCCACAGCGGCAGCGGGGTGCCCCAGTAGCGCGAGCGCGACAGCGACCAGTCGACGTTGTTGCGCAGCCACTCGCCGAACCGGCCCCACTTGATCGTCTCGGGGTACCAGCTGGTCTTCTCGTTCTCGGCGAGGAGCTGGTCCTTGATCGCGGTGGTGCGGATGTACCAGGCGGGGAGGGCGTAGTAGAGCAGCGCGGTGTGGCAGCGCCAGCAGTGCGGGTAGCTGTGCTCGAAGTGGCTGCCCCGGTAGAGCAGGCCGCGCTCGCGCAGGTCGGCGGTGAGCCCCTCGTCGGCGTCCTTGAAGAACTGCCCGCCGACCTGGGGCACGCTGTCGAGGAACCGGCCGTCGGGGCCGATCGGGTTGACCACGGGCAGCCCGTACCGCTTACAGGTCGTCATGTCGTCGGCGCCGAAGGCGGGCGCCTGGTGGACCAGGCCGGTGCCGTCCTCGGTGGTGACGTAGTAGCCGAGCACCACGTAGTGCGCGCCGGGGATGTCGACCAGCTCGAACGGCCGCGTGTAGGTGGTGTGCTCCAGGTCGGCGCCCTGGAATGCGGCCAGCACCTCGGCGCCCTCGCCCAGCGCGGCGGCCAGCAGCGGCTCGGCCACCACCAGGACCTCGTCGGACCCGGCGGGGCGGGCCGCGACGTAGGTCACGTCGGGGTGCACGGCCACGGCGGTGTTGGAGACCAGGGTCCACGGCGTGGTGGTCCAGATCAGCAGCGAGGCGCCGAGGTCGGCGAGCGGTCCCGAGGTCGCGGGCATGCGGACGTAGACCGACGGGCTGGTGACGGTCTCGTAGCCGCCCGGCTGGCCCAGCTCGTGGTCGGACAGGCCGGTGCCGCAGCGGGGGCAGTACGGGGTGATGCGGAAGTCGCGGGACAGCAGGTCCTTGTCGAAGATGACCTTGAGCGACCACCAGACGGACTCCACGTAGGCCGGGTCCATCGTGCGGTAGGCCTGGGACAGGTCGATCCAGTACCCCATCCGCTCGGTCATCTCCTCGAAGGCGTCCACGTGCTTCAGCACGGACTCGCGACACCTGTCGTTGAACTCGGCGATGCCGTACGCCTCGATCTCCTTCTTGCCGGAGAGGCCGAGTTCCTTCTCGACGGCGACCTCGACGGGCAGGCCGTGGCAGTCCCAGCCCGCCTTGCGGGGCACGTTGAAGCCGCGCATCGACTTGTAGCGGGGGAAGAGGTCCTTGAAGACGCGGGCCTCGACGTGGTGGACGCCGGGCATGCCGTTGGCGGTGGGCGGACCCTCGTAGAAGACCCAGTTGGGGCCGCCGGCGTTCTGCTCGACCGAACGCTCGAAGATCTTGCCGTCCCGCCACCGGTCGAGCACCTCGTGCTCGAGCGCGGGAAGATCGACCTGCGCAGGAAGGGAACGGAAATAGGCGGACATGATGGGCTGGACCTCCACGCTGGAACCGGCTGTGGCGTGGAGGGACGAGGCTGTTGGGGCCCCGCGGTACCACCCTCCTTGACCTCGCGCGCACGCAAGGCCCTCTTCCTTCGGTCTGCTGCCGGGTCTACTGGGCCGCCGCGGGCCTGAGGTCGGGTCGTCGCGGCCGTTCTTCCGGCGGCTCCGGGGTGATCGTGCCTTCGCGCCTCGCCCCGGGCTCGCACCGTCCCCGGGTCGCTCGTGCGAGGTGATGCGGAGGTTGCTGTCCCCATCAACGCCTTGCAGGCTCACACGATAACGCACCCGCCCCCTGGAAGCTTCCCCGTATTGAGGTCCGCTGGGCGGAATCAGAGGGAAGCGACCGGATGTTACGTGAGTGGTAAAGAATGCGGCGGGTCGTTTGCCGTTCTGTTATGGGAGACCTAAGCTGCCCGCACCGTTTACCACATCGGAGACGGTCCATCGAACAAGGAGGCCGCCATGGCCGCGACCGTGCGCGCAGACAACAGCGCGGTGGCGCCGTCCCAGGACGGTGCCGTCGTCACCTGGTCGGCCGAGGAACTCAAGGAGGTCCGCGGGCAACTGGCCACGGAGATCCACGAGCTCACCGAGGAGATCGCCAAGGCCGAGACGGAGATCGCGTCGAGCGACGTCACCGACGGTGCGGGAGACGATCAGGCCGACGCCGGAGCCCGGACGTATGAACGCGAGCGCGAAATCGCCCTTACCCTGAACTCGCGCGACCTGGTCGCGCAGAACGAGCGAGCGATCGCCCGGATCGACGCGGGGACCTACGGAGTGTGCGAATCGTGCCATCAGCCGATCGGAAAGGAGCGCCTTCAGGCGTTTCCGAGGGCGACGCTGTGCGTGGCCTGCAAGCAGCGGGAGGAGCGCCGCTGACCGGCGACACCGAGGAGGGGGCGGTTCCGGCCGCCCCGCTCCCCGGACGGCGGATCGCCGTGCTCGCGACGATCGTCCCCATCGTCTACGCCCTCGACCTCGCCACGAAGACCCTCGTGCTGAGGACCCTGGAGGGCAGGGAACCGTTCGTGGTCATCCCGGACCTCCTCCAGTTCCGGGTGATCTTCAACTCGGGGGCCGCCTTCAGTCTCGGCACCGGGATGACGATCATCTTCACCTGTGTCGCGGCCGCCGTCGTGGTGGCGATCCTGCGCACCGCGCGCAACCTGCGCAGCCTGCCCTGGGCGATCACGCTGAGCCTGCTGCTCGGCGGGGCGCTCGGCAACCTCACCGACCGGATCTTCCGCTGGCCCTCGGGCTTCGGCCCCGGCAGGCCCTCGCCGCTCCAGGGGCACGTGGTCGACTTCATCGAGACCTTCCCCGGTCGCTTCCCGGTCTGGAACATCGCCGACTCGGCGATCGTCTGCGGCGGCATCCTGGCGGTCCTCCTCGCCTGGCGGGGTTACCAGATCGACGGCACGCGCGACACGGGAGCCGCGAAGACCACGAAGGACACGAAGGAAAGCAAGGAGAACAACGATGGCTGACCGGCGAAGCCTCCCCGTCCCCGACGGGCTGGAGGGCGAGCGCCTCGACGCCGCCCTGTCACGCCTGTTCGGCCTCTCCCGCACGCGCGCGGCCGAGCTGATCGTCGCCGGCGACGTGCTGGTGGACGGTTCGACCGCGATCAAGTCCGACCGGGTCCACGGCGGCGCGTGGCTGGAGGTCACCCTCCCGCCGCCGCCCACCACGCCGATGCCGGTGGCCGAGCCGGTGCCGGGCATGCACATCGTGTACGAGGACGACGACATCGTCGTCGTCAACAAGCCCATCGGCGTGGCCGCCCACCCGACCACCGGCTGGACCGGGCCCACCGTGATCGGCGGCCTGCTGGGCACCGGCCACCGGGTGGCCACCAGCGGCGCGGCCGAGCGCCAGGGCATCGTGCACCGGCTGGACGCCAACACCACCGGCGCGATGGTCGTCGCCAAGAGCGAGCACGCCTACTCCCACCTGAAGCGGGCCTTCAAGGAGCGCACGGTCGACAAGCGCTACCACGCGCTGGTCCAGGGCCACCCCGACCCGCACCGCGGCACCGTGGACGCGCCGATCGACCGCCATCCCGTCGGGGACGGCCGCTGGGCGGTCGTGTCCGGGGGCAAGGACTCGGTCACCCACTACGACACGATCGAGGCGTTCCGCGCGGCGTCGCTGCTGGACATCAAGCTGGAGACGGGCCGCACCCACCAGATCCGGGTCCACATGTCGGCGCTGCGCCACCCGTGCGTCGGCGACATGCTGTACGGGGCCGACCCCACCCTGGCCGCGCGCCTGGGGGTGAGCCGGCAGTGGCTGCACGCGGTCTCCCTGGCCTTCGAGCACCCCTCCACCGGCGAGTGGGTCTCCTTCAGCACCGCCTACCCCGACGATCTGGCCAACGCCCTGACGATCGTCGCCGCCGAGTCCTAGCGGGTCGCCCCGGCCCTCCCGGCCTCGCCCTCGCCTCCGGTGTCCGTCTCGAGCGAGGCCGCCCCGGCGTTGGGGTCGACCTGGTCGGGTGAGTCACCCTGCTGGTTCTCGCCCGGCGTGTCGTTCTGCCCCGGACCCTCGCCGGTCCCCCCGCCCTGGTCCTGCTCGCCGTTCTCCCCCTCGTCGGCGGGGTCCTCCTCGGGCTCGTCCGGGGGCGCCTGCGTCGGCTTGTCGGTCGGTTTCCTCGTCGGCTTGTCCGTCGGTTCGTCCGACGGCCTGTCCTGCGGGGCGGGGTCGCCGTTCCCCTGCCTCTCCGGGGCCGGGCGGTCCGAGATCCCGCCCTCGTCGTTGCGCGCGGGCTCGTTGCGCGCGGGCACCTTCGCCTGCTCGGGCTCGTCCGAGGGCTTCTTCTTGTCGGGGGCCACGCTCGACGAGGCCGGGGGGTCCTTGGGGCCCTGGGACGGGGAGTTGGCGGCGACCCACGCCATCCCGCCCGCGGTCGCGGCGACGGCGATGGCCGCCGCGACCAGGGCGGCCATCGCCGGGCGCCGCCGCCTCGGGGAGGCGAGGTCCGTGTCCGGCCCGGGCTCCGGCCCGGACCAGGCCGGTGCGGACGGCGGCACGGCCGGCATGGGCGGCACAGGCGGCACGACCCCGGCCGGAGTGGTGGGAGCGCCCTCCGGGGCCGCGACGACCGCGGGGATCACCGGGGACGGCCCGGTCGACCATCCGGCGGCCCGCGTCTCGACCGGCGGTTCGACGGGCATCTCGACGGGCATCTCGATGGGCATGGTCGGCTGCGGCGCGGTCCCGTTCACCAGCGAGGTCAGCTGGATCTGCACCTCGCGGGCGGCCATACGCCGCGCCGGATCCTTGTGAAGCAGGCCGTGGATCACCGGGGCGAGCGGTCCGGCGAACCGCATCGGTGACGGCTCCTGGTGCATGACGGCGCTGAGCGTCGCCAGCGGGTGAGCCCGCTCGAAGGGGGAGCGTCCCTCGACGGCCACGTAGAGCGTCACGCCGAGCGACCACAGGTCGGAGGCGAACTCGGCCGGCCCGCCGCTCGCCCGCTCCGGCGCGATGAACGCCGGGGTGCCGATGAGCGAACCGGTCCTGGTGATCGACGAGTCGCCCTCCAGGACGGCGATGCCGAAGTCGGTGAGCACGGCCCGCCCGTCCGCGGCGATCAGCACGTTGTCCGGCTTCACGTCGCGGTGCAGGACGCCCGCGTGGTGGGCGGCGAGCAGCGCGCCCAGCACCTCCAGCCCGATCCGCGCCACCCGCATCGGCGGCAGCGGCCCGTCCTCCCTGATCATCGCTCCGAGCGTGCGGGAGTCGACCAGCTGCATGACGATCCAGGGACGCCCCTGCTCCTCGATCACGTCGTAGACCGTCGCCACCCCGGGGTGGCCGATCCGCCCGGCGGCACGGGCCTCCCTGAGGGTCCGTACGGTGAAGACCTCGCGTTCGGGATCGGTGAGGTCGGGGGAGGGGATGACCTCCTTGACCGCCACCTCGCGGCCCAGGACCTCGTCGCGCGCTCGCCAGACCGTTCCCATGCCTCCTCGGCCGATGCGTTCGAGCAGGCGGTAGCGGGCTCCGATGATCCCCTGAGAATCGGTCATGTGGTGGCGAGTACCCCGGATTTACGTCAGCATTCAGAAAAGTTTACGCAGACCAGCGTATATGTCCCTGCTCGCTCATGAACGTGTCCACAAATCCGGTGCTGTGCTCGCCCGCGGCGAACCGCGGCTGGGCGAGCAGCTCGCGCAGCAGCGGGATGGTGGTCGCCACCCCCGGCCCCTCCACGGCGAACTCGGCGAGCGCGCGATCGGCCCTGGCGACGGCCTCCTGCCGGGTGGGCGCCCAGACGACCAGTTTCGCGATCATCGAGTCGTAGTCCGGCGGTATCGCGTCGCCCTGGGTGAATCCGGAGTCGACCCGCACACCGGGCCCGCCGGGCGGGCGGAAGACCGCCAGGCGGCCGGGGGCGGGGCGGAACCCCGCGGCGGGGTCCTCGGCGTTCACCCGGCACTCGATGGCCGCGCCGGTGAAGCGGACCTGCTCCTGGGTGAAGGGCAGGCGCTCTCCCGCGGCCACCCGGATCTGCTCCCTGACCAGGTCGACGCCGGTGAGCATCTCGGTGACCGGGTGCTCGACCTGGATGCGGGCGTTGATCTCCATGAAGGTCGCTTCCCCGCCCGGGCCGACCAGGAACTCCATCGTCCCCGCGCCGGTGTAGCCGACGTGCCGCGCCCCGGCCACCGCGTACTCGCCGAGCCGCCCGCGCACCTCCTCGGACAGCCCGGGGGAGGGCGCCTCCTCGACGAGTTTCTGGTTGCGCCGCTGCAGCGAGCAGTCGCGCTCTCCCAGGTGGACGACGGTCCCGGCGGAGTCTCCCAGCAGTTGCACCTCCACGTGGCGGGCCACCGGCACGAACCGCTCGAGGTAGACGTCGCCGTTGCCGAACATCTGCCGGGCGAACGCGGTGGTGCGCCGGTAGACGTCGCGCAGTTCGGCCCGGTCGCGCGCCACCTCGATGCCCCGCCCGCCGCCGCCCGCGGCGGCCTTCACGATGACCGGATAGCCGATCTCGGCGCCGATCCGCTCGGCCTCGGCCGCCGAGGGTACGGAGCCCTCGCTGCCGGGCAGGACGGGCAGCCCGGCCTCGGCCATCAGGGAGCGCACCCGCGCCTTGTCGCCGACGCACTCCATGACCTCGGGAGTGGGACCGATGAAGGTGATCCCGTTGTCCGCGCAGATCCTGGCGAAGTCGGCGTCCTCCGACAGGAAGCCGTAGCCCGGGTGGATCGCCTCCGCCCCGGTCTGCAGGGCCGCCTCGATGACGGCGGGCACGGAGAGGTAGCTGCGCCGGGCCGGGGGCGGGCCGATGTGGACGGCCCTGTCGGCGTAGGCCGTGAACCGGGCGTCGCGGTCGGCGGTGGAGTACACGGCGACGGTCTCGATGCCCATCTCGCGGCAGGTCCTGGCCACGCGCAGCGCGATCTCGCCCCGGTTGGCGATGAGTATCCTCGCGAAACTCATGCGTCGTCCGTCCGCAGCCGTACCAGGACCTGCCCGTACTCCACCGGCTCGCCGTTGCCCGCGACCACCTCGACGACCTCGCCCGCGTGCCCGGCGGCGACCGGGTTCATCAGCTTCATGGCCTCGACGATGCCGATCGTCTGGCCGGCGTCCACCCGGTCGCCCGGCTGTACGAAGGGCGGGGCCCCCGGCTCGGCGGCGACGTAGAAGGTGCCGACCAGGGGGGCGGTCACCGCGTGCGAGGAGGAGTGCTCCCGCGCCTCGTCGAGGGGGCCGGTCTCCGCCGGTCGCGCGGCCTGATCGGCGGCGGCCACGGCGACGGGCCGCAGGTCCGGCGCGGCGGGCTGCGGGAAGGCCCAGGTCACCTCCAGGGCGCACTCGCCCAGGCGCAGGGAGATGGCCGCCACCGGGCCGGGAACGGTCTTGACGAGGTTGCCGACCTCCTCGCGCAGCAGCCGCATCGCCGCGTGCGCGTCCTCCTCGGGGGCGGATCTCCCCGGGGTATCGGGAGCCGGTCTCCCGGTGGCGTCGGGGGCCGGTCTCCCGGTGGCCTTGGGGGCCGGTCTGCCGGCGGTCCGCTCATCCACCTTCGATCACTCCCAGCCCGCGGAACCGCTCGTGGCGATGCTTGCGCAGCTCGTCGCCGCTCAGCCCGGACAGCTCGCGCAGCGACTCCAGGACGGCCGCCTTGAGCGCGTCCATCGCCGCCGCCGGATCCTCCTGCGCGCCGCCGCGCGGTTCGGGCACGACCCCGTCGACGACGCCGAGCCGCAGCAGCTCCGGCGCGGTGATCCGCAGGGACTCGGCCAGCTCGGGAGCGTGCGAGGGGTCGCCGTACAGGATCGTCGAGCAGCTCTCCGGGCTGATCACCGAGTAGACGGCGTGGCGCAGCATCAGCACCCGGTTGGCGACCGCCAGGGCCAGCGCCCCGCCGCTGCCGCCCTCGCCGACCACGGTCGCGACCACCGGGACCGACAGCTCCGACATGCCGGCGAGGCACTCGGCGATCGCCCAGGACTGTCCGCGTTCCTCGGCTCCGACGCCCGGGGCGGCGCCCTGGGTGTCGACGAGGGTCACCACCGGCAGGCCGAGCCGGTCGGCCAGCGACATCAGCCGCAGCGCCTTGCGGTACCCCTCGGGGTGGGCGAGGCCGAAGTTCCTGGCGACCAGCTCCGAGGTGTCGTGGCCCTTCTGGTGGCCGACGACCATCACGGGCGTCCCGTCGATCAGGCCGGTGCCGCCGACGATCGCCGGATCGTCGCCGTGCGTGCGGTCCCCGTGCAGCTCCACGAAGTCCGAGAACAGGTGCCAGATGTAGTCGAGGGCGGTCGGGCGCCGGGTGTCGCGGGCCAGCCGCACGGTCTCCTGGGCGGTCAGCACGCCGGACAGCTCACCCGGGTCGCGGATCACCGCCGCGGGCCCGCCGGGGGGCGGATCCTGGGCGTGTCCGTCCCCGGTCCGGCAGGTCGTGGACAGCAGCCGGGCGAGCAGGGGACGCAGGCCGTCGCGGGGCTCGACCCGGTCGAGCATGCCGCGCCCGGCGAGGTACTCGGCGCTCTGGAAGCCCCGGGGGAGCTTCTCCCGGGTCGCCGAGGCGATGACGCGCGGCCCGGCGAAGCCGACGAGCGCGCCGCGCTCGGCGATCAGCACGTCCCCGAGGGTGGCGAACGAGGCGGTGACCCCGCCGAAGGTGGGGTCGGTCAGCACGCAGACGCTGAACACGCCCGCTCGCCGCAGGCGCCGCATCGCCTGGGCGGTCTTGCCCATCTGCATCAGGGACAGGACGCCCTCCTGCATGCGGGCGCCGCCGGAGGCGATGGCCAGGACCAGCGGGACGCGCTCGTCCAGCGCCTGCTCGCAGGCGCGGGTGACGGCCTCGCCGACCGCCGAACCCATGCTGCCGCCGAGAAAGGAGAAGTCCATGACGGCGACGACCACGCGGTGGCCGCCGACGGTGGCGGTGCCGTGGAGGACGGCGTCGTCCAGGCCGGTGCGCCCGCGCGCCCGGGCCAGGCGCTCGGTGTAGGGCCGGGAGTCGGTGAAGCCCAGCGGGTCGCCGCCGCGCACCTGCGGGGCGGCGCGGAAGGAGCCGTCGTCCACCAGGGTGCGCAGCCGCTCGACGGCGTTCAGCCGGTGATGGTGACCGCACTCGGGGCAGACACTCTGGCTACGGGCCAGGCGGGGGGCGTACACGATGGCGGCGCAGCCGGGGCAGCGCGCCCACGTTCCGGGCGCGGTGGCCGGCGCGGCGGGTGAGATCGTCACAGGGCGCGCTCCTCGGGAGTCCAGTGGTAGAACCGCCGCGCCATCGCGTCGGCGGGGCCGCGCCAGGTGTCCGGGTCGTACGGCCTGACGTGCGGGTCGAGGTCCTCGCTCAGCCGCCGGAAGTCCTCCCGCCCGCGGGCGAGCGCCATCGCCTCGGCGGCGGAGCCCTCGAACTCGACGTGGTGGAAGTAGAGGTCCCGGTAGAGGAACAGGTCGCGGCGCGTCACCCCGAGCGCGCGGGGGAGCTCGCCGGCGTCGGACTCGCCGAAGAGGCGGGAGACCTCGCCGGAACCGCCGGGACTGAGGCGGGCGACGATCAGGATCTGGTCGGGCACGGGCACTCCTCGGTGGCCGGTCGATCGGGTCCGTCTCACCGTAGGAACCCGGCCCGGCCGGTGTCGCCCGCCGCCGGCGTGAACCCGGGGCTCCTCCGGGGAGGGGACCGTCTCCTTCCCCGAGGGGAGCCGGCCCGTGTTCGTGGAGGCGGGCCGGACGCGAGGTGGCCGCCGTCCCGCGGGGGAGACGGGGCCGCCTTCGCGCACCGGAGCCGCGTCAGCCCCGGGGAGTGGCCGCGACCAGGCCGTTCTCGTACGCGAAGATCACGATCTGCACCCGGTCGCGCACGCCGAGCTTCTGGTAGAGATGCTGGACGTGCGACTTGATCGTGCTGTCGCCGAGTACGAGCGCGCGTGCGATCTCGTCGTTGCCGTATCCCCGTACGAGCAGCTGGAACACCTCGCGCTCCCGCTCGGTGAGCTGGTCGAGCACGGCGGTCGGCGCGGCCGAGAGCACCGGGCGCCTGGCGAACTCGTCGATGAGCTTGCGCGTCACCGAGGGCGACAGCAGGGCGTCGCCCTCGGCGACCTCGCGCACGGCGTCCACCAGCCGGTCGGTGGGCGTGTGCTTGAGGATGAAGCCGCTGGCACCGCTGCGCAGCGCCTCGAAGACGTGCTCGTCCTGGTCGTAGATGGTCAGGATGACGACCTTCGCGGGGTAGGCGGCACCCAGCTTGCAGATCTCCCTGGTGGCGGTGATGCCGTCCATGCGCGGCATGTTGATGTCCATCAGCACGACGTCCGGGCGGAGGGTCTTGACCGACTGCACCGCCTGTACCCCGTGCCGCGCCTCCCCGACCACCACGATGTCCGGCACCCCGTCGAAGATGGCGTGCAGGCCGCTGCGGATCAGCGGCTGGTCGTCGGCGATCAGGACGCGGATCTTCCGCATGGCTCGTCCTCTCTGAAGATGGCGGGAGTCACCGGAATGACGGCCCGGGTGACGAATCCGCCCCCGGTCAGCGGTCCTGACTCCAGGTGACCTCCCTGCTCGGCGACGCGTTCCGACAGGCCCCGCAGTCCCGTGCCGCCGCCCTGCCTGCGGGGAAGGGGCATGGCCACCGCCATCACCCCGAGGGCGTGCGTCTCGTTGACCACCGAGACGCTCAGCTTCTCGCCGAAGCAGACCTCCAGGTGGACCGGGCCGGCGTTGTGCTTGAGCGCGTTCGTCAGCGCCTCCTGGGCGACGCGGAACGCCGTCCGGGCGACCTCGGGCGGTACGTGGCGTTCGGCGGCGACGTTGCGCAGCCGTACGGCCAGGTCGGGAAAGGGAAAGCGCCCGGCGAGCTCGGTCAGCCTGGCCGACAGGAGCGCGCCGTCGTCGTGGCGCCGCGGCTCCTCCCCCGGGTCCCCCGGGTCCACCGGGTCCCCCGGGGGGAGGTCGCGCCGCCCCCTCGGGGGAGGCGGCTCGTGCCGCAGGTCGGTCAGGGTCCCTCGCAGGTCGGCCAGGGTCGCCTGGACCGTCTCCTCGATGATCTGGGCCACGTGGTGGGCCGTCGCCGGTGAGCCGGTCAGCCGCCGGGCCTGGAGGGCGATGACGGTCAGGCCGTGTCCCACCCCGTCGTGCAGGTTGCGGGCGATCCGGCGCCGTTCGCGCAGTGTGGCGGCGCTCTCGCTCCTGGCCAGCATGGACTTGGTGTGCCGGCGGGTGCCGAGTGTGAACGACACGACGGCCAGGAGCGCCGCCACCGTCGAGCACAGCAGGTCGGTCCAGCTCAGCTCTGAGACGAGATAGCCGAGGAAGGTGCTCATCGAACCCACCCCGTTGGGATCCGCTGAGATCGGCTACTCGCTAGACATGAGAGGTGCTTGCATTCTTGGGTTGTTTTGCCCCGTCGTTCCCCCATGAAAGGTGAGCGTAGTCAGAAAAAGTGACTATATCAAGCAAATCATATGGGCTGTCACAGACTTCATTAAGATTCTATTCTTTGGCTATTGAGGACGCCTGCCGGACGCCCGCCGGAGCCCTTGGGATGGCACGTCGAAGGACTTAACAGCCTCCCGTCAGCGCTTACCACCAGCGCCTGTGTCGCCCGACCGTTCTATGGGTTCTCACAGAAGCGGCTCAGGGATTCCTAAGGTCCAACAGGATAAATCATGTTATCTGTGGACGCTTGATACACGAGTGAAATATTTGTGAATTGCGATGTCCGCAATTCAATTAATCAGGCGTAAGGCAACCGGCTGCTTGGGCGAATGTGATTCTGTTTCGCCCGGGCGGAGGCCGGGGACCGCCGGTGAGGAGCGGCGGGCTCCCGCCCGTGGCGGAGAGGACCCCACCGCCGGGGGAGCGCAGGTTCGGCCACGTGGCGGAAGACAGCCCGGCCCCTCGCGAACAGGCTGATCCCAGAAGGCGGCGGACGGCCGCCCCCGACCCAAGGAAGCCCGATGCAGCGCTACGCGATCACCTTCCAGATCAGGCCCGGTGCGGAGGCGGCGGTGCGGGAACTGCTGTCGAGTTACGCTCCCCCCGAGTGGGAGACCCCCGACGGAACCCGGCTGCTGAGCACCTCGATCTTCATGAAGGACACCACGGTCATCCGTGTCATCGAGATCGACGGCAACCTGCCGAGCGTGATGGCCCACCTGTCCCGGCAGCCGGGCATCCAGAGGCTGGAACGCGAGCTGGACGCCTACCTCGCGGTCCCGCGCGACATGAGCAGCCCCGAGGGCGCGCGATCCTTCTTCCTGTCGGCGCTGATGGACCACGTGACCACCCGGGTCGCGGAGCCGGTCCGATGACCGCCCCCGTCTTCCTGATCACCGGGGCGACCGGGCAGCTCGCCGAGGCCGTGATCGAACTGCTCGGCGCCCGGGGGGACCGGCTGCTGCTCACCGGCCGCGACAAGGACCGCCTCGCCCTGCTGGAGCGGCGGCACGGCGTCGCGGGGCGGATCGAGACGCTGGCCGCGGACGTCTCCGACCCCGAGGGCGCCCGGCTGGCCGCCGAGGAGGCGGTCAGGCGCTTCGGCCGGCTCGACGGCCTGGTCCACATGGTCGGCGGCTTCCGGGCCGGGCCGCTGTTCCTGATGGACACCGGCGTCTACGAGCAGATGCTGCGCGACAACTTCCTGTCGGCCGTCACCGCCACCCAGGCGGTCCTGCCGCACCTGACCGAGGGGGCGCGGCTGGTCTACTTCAGCACCCCGCTCGCGGACGAGCCGCTGCCCGCGCTGTCGGCGTACGCCGCCGCGAAGGCGGCCCTGGTCGCCTGGGTGCGCTCCATCGCGCACGAGGTGAAGCGAAGCGGCATCCACGCCAACACGGTCGTGATGACCATGGCGGACACCCCGGACAAGCGCCGGGAACGCCCGGGGATGAACTTCGACCACACCGTCACCCCGGACCTGGTCGCCAACGTCGTGGCCTTCCTGACCAGCGAGGCCGCGGACGGCCTGTACGGAAGCAGCGTGCCGGTGCTGGGCAGGTTCGAGTTCAAATCCGAACTCGGCGGACCACCGCCCGGTGTGGGAGGCCCCCGGTGAGGGCCCGGATCGTCTTCCTGGTCAGGGTGCCCGCCGAGCGGCAGGAGGACTTCCTGGCCGCCTACGAGAAGATCCGGTACCGGGTGTCCGGCGGCGTACCCGGGCACCTCAAGGACCAGGTCTGCCAGTCGCTCACCGACCCCGAGCAGTGGCTGATCACCAGCGAGTGGCGCCGGCCGGCGGACTTCCTCGCCTGGGAGGCCACCGAGGAGCACCGCGAGCTCGTCCGGCCGATGCGGGAGTGCATGACCGAGGCCCGCTCCCTGCGCTTCCTGGTCCGGGCGGAGACGGCGGCGGGCGCGCCGGTGGGCGATGAGACCCCGGAGAGCGAGGAGGCGGACACCCCGCCCGGAGCGGAGCCCTCCGCGGAGCTTTCCGGGCAGCCCTCCGCGGAGGCCGTCGTGCGGGGCCCCGCGTGAGGGTGGTCGTCGTCGGGGGCGGCATCGGCGGGCTGGCCGCGGCGCTGGCGCTGCGGGCCGCGGGAGCCGAGGTCAGCGTGCACGAACGCGCTCCAGGGCTGCGCGCGGCACAGGCCGGACACGGGCTGGTGCTCTGGCACAACGCCGTGCTGGCACTGCGCGAGCTCGGGCTGGAGCCCGGGGTCCGCAAGGCCGGGCACGAGTTGCACCGGCACCTGTTCAGGGACGCGCGCGGCCGCCGGATCGCGGAGTGGTCCATGGCGCGCATGGCCGGCCCCCTCGGCGCACCCGTCTACAGCGTCAGCCGCCCCGAGCTGCACGCCCTCCTCGCCGGTCAGGTGGGGGGCGACCTCGTGACGGGCTCCCGGTTCACCGGCCTCACCGTGACGGGCGACCGCGTCGTGGCCCGGTTCGGCGACGGCCGCGAGGAGCGGGCGGACCTGCTCGTCGGCGCGGACGGGCTGCGCTCGGCCGTACGCGCCGCGCTGCTCCCCGGAGACCCGCCGCCCCGCTACGCCGGGTTCACCGCCTTCCAGGGAGTGATCCGGCTGCCGGGTTCGGGGGTGCCCGCGAACACCTTCCTCAGCACGTGGGGCCGCGGCCGGTGGTTCGTCTGCTACCGGCTCGCCGACGACCACGTCTACTGGGACGGGGTGCTCGGCGACCGGGTCGCCCCGAGGCTCGGAGTGGGCGCCCTCGACATGCTGGCCGCGGAGTTCGCCGGCTGGCCCGACCCGATCCCCGGCCTGATCGCGGCCACCGGGGCGGACGACGTCACCCCGGTGCACATCTTCGACCGGCCCCCGCTGCGGCGCTGGAGCCACGGCCCGGTGACGCTGCTGGGGGACGCGGCACACCCCATGACGTTCAACCTCGGCCAGGGCGCGGGCCAGGCGATCGAGGACGCCCTCGTGCTGGCCGGCGAGCTCGCCGGCGGTGACGTGCCGCGGGCACTGGCCGCCTACGAGGCCCGGCGGGTGGACCGCACCACCCGGATGGTCCGGCGGTCACGGGTCAACGGCGAGCTCACCCGCTGGCGGCACCCGGTCGCCTGCGCGGCGCGCGACGCGTTCATGCGCCTGACCTTCGACCGGCTGGTCTACCGCAAGACCTACGAGCTCACCATGGCCATCGACTTCATCGGCGACAGGAGCGAGGAATGACCCGACCCACCGGAGAACCCGGCCTGCCCACCGGCGTGAGCCGCACCGCGGTGGTGATCGCCCAGGCCAGGGAGGCCGAGAGCGCGCGGACCGACCGGCTCTTCGGCGACCCGCTGGCGGGTCCGCTCGCCGACGCCGCGGGGCGGATCGCCGGGATCAGCGAGGCGGGCCGCCGCGCAGGGGAGCACTTCGTCCTGCGCACCCGCTTCTTCGACGACCGGTTGCGCGAGGCCGTGTCGGCGGGAGCGCGGCAGGTGGTCCTGCTCGCCGCGGGCCTGGACACCCGCGCGTTCCGGCTGGAATGGCCCGAGGGCACCCGCCTGTTCGAGGTCGACCTGCCGGACCTGATCTCCTTCAAGGAGAAGGCGCTGGCCGACCAGGGGGCCCAGCCCGCCTGCGACCGTACGGTCGTCCCCGCCGACCTGCGCGAGGACTGGCCGGCGCCGCTGCTGGCCGCGGGCCTCGACCCGGACGAGCCGATCGCCTGGCTGATCGAGGGCGTGCTGATGTATCTCACGCCGGGAGACGGCGCGCGCGTCCTCGGCCGGGTCTCCGAGCTGTCGTCCCCCGGCAGCAGGCTCGCCGTCGAGCACGTCAACCGGGCGTACGTCGAGCTGCCGCAGATGCGGCCCGCCGTGAGCAGGCTCGCCTCCACCCAGGCCGCCTGGCGGTCGGCCGTGGAGGACCCGCGGGCGTGGCTCGCCGGGTACGGCTGGCGCGCCTCGGTGACCCACCAGGCCGACCTCGCGCGAGAGCTGGGCCGTCCCGTTCCCGCGATGGCGGACCCGCGGGCGGTCGGCGCGGCCCGGATCTGGCTCGTCGACGCCGTGCGCGACGACGGCCGGCACCCGGGGACACCGGCCTGAGCCTTCCGAGACGACCGGCAGGCGCCTCGGAGACAGCGTCCTGAGCCTCCCGAGACGACCGGCAGGCGCCTCGGAGACAGCGTCCCGCGCCTCGGGGACACCGACCCGCACTTTTGTGACACCGACCGACGACAGGAAACGACGATGCCATTCACCGACGAGAACGTGCGCGAACTGCTGCTCGCCGTGGGCCTGGACCCCGCCACCGGGGACGACGCCCTGGAGCGCAGCTTCGACGAGCTGGACCTCGACTCGCTGGCCCGGGTGGAGATCGCCACCCGGATCCAGGACCGGTTCGGGGTGGACGTGGAGGAACAGCTGACGGCCGAGGCCACGCCGTCCCTGATGAGAGAACTCGTGACCGAGCGGCTGGCGGCGGCCGGCGCCTGAGGGGAGAACGCACATCATGATCGGGCACACCGACAACGCGATCGAGATCGACGCGCCCATCGGATTCGTCTGGGACCAGACGAACGACGTCCAGACCTGGCCGGAGCTCTTCTCCGAGTACGCCAAGGTGGAGGTGCTCGCCGAGTCGGACGACTCGGTGACCTTCCGGCTCACCATGCACCCCGACGAGCAGGACCGCGTCTGGTCCTGGGTGTCGGAGCGCACCTGGGACCGCGACACCTGGACGGTCCGGGCGCGCCGGGTGGAGACCGGGCCGTTCGAGTTCATGAACATCACCTGGGTCTACGAGGAGCTCGGCCCCGACCGTACCCGCATGCGCTGGGTGCAGGACTTCCACATGAGGCCCGACGCACCGGTCGACACCCGGGGGATGACCGACCGGATCAACGCCGGCTCCGCGGTCCAGATGTCGCTGATCAAGGAGAAGGTGGAGCGGCGCCGCCGCCGCGTCGTGGGCTTCCACGACGTGCCGTCCAACACCAAACGCGGCGGCGACCTGCGCACCCTGGTCTCCCCGGCGACCTGCGGTTCCTCGTCGGGCTTCTGCGGGGCCGTGCGGCTGGCGCCGGGGGAGGGGGTCTCCGAGCACTACCACCCCTACTCCGAGGAGTACGTGTTCGTCGCGACCGGCACGCTCAGGGTGGACCTCGACGGCGAGCCGCTCACCGTCGGCGCCGAGCAGGCGCTGCTCGTCCCCCGCCAGGTCAGGCACCGCCTCACCAACGTCGGCGAGGACGACGTGCTCGTGGTCTTCCAGCTCAGCCCGCTCGCCCCGAGGCCCGAACTCGGGCACGTGGACACCGAGCCCTATCCCGAGAAGGTGGGAACGTGAGACGGGTCGTCGTCACCGGCATCGGGGTGATCGCCCCGGGCGGGGTGGGCCGGGAGGAGTTCTGGAACCGGATCGTGGACGGCAAACCGGCCGTCCGCCGGGTCACCGCCTTCGACCCGTCCCCGTTCCGCTCCCAGATCGCGGCCGAGGTCGACTTCGACCCGGCCGCCCACGGGCTCACCCCGCGCGAGACCCGGCGGATGGACCGTTTCACCCAGCTCGCCGTCGCCTGCGCCGACGAGGCACTGGCCGACTCCGGTCTCGACCTCGGCGCGGCCGACCCCGAGCGGGCCGGAATCAGCCTCGGCTCGGCGGTGGGGGCCACCATCACCCTGGAGGAGGAGTACGTGGTCGCCAGCGACCGCGGCAGGGACTGGGAGGTGGACCACCGCCACCTCAAGCCGTTCCTCTACCAGTCGCTGGTGCCCTCCAGCGCGGCGGCCGAGCTCGCGGTCCGGTTCGGCGTGAACGGTCCGGCCGCCGTCGTCTCGACCGGCTGCACCTCCGGCATCGACGCGATCGGCCGGGCCTACCGGCTCATCCAGGACGGCGAGGCGGACATGATGATCACGGGGGCGTCGGACGCGCCGATCTCCCCGATCACCGTGGCGTGCTTCGACGCCATCCGCGCCACCAGCCCGAGCAACGGCGAGCCCGAGACGGCCTCGCGGCCCTTCGACGCCGGGCGCAAGGGCTTCGTCCTCGGCGAGGGCGCGGCGGTGCTGGTGGTGGAGGAGCTGGAGCACGCCCGCAGGCGCGGCGCCCGCGTCTACTGCGAGGTCACCGGCTACGCCGCGCGGGCCAACGGTTTCCACATGACCGGGCTGCGGCCCGACGGTCTCGAACTGGGCGAGGCCATCGGCGACGCGCTCGGCCAGGCCGGGCTCAACCCCGAGGACATCGGCTACATCAGCGCCCACGGGTCGGGGACCAAGCAGAACGACCGGCACGAGACGTCCGCCTACAAGCGGAGCCTCGGCGACCACGCCCGGCGGGTGCCGATCAGCTCGATCAAGTCGGTGATCGGCCACTCGCTCGGCGCGATCGGCTCGATCGAGATGGCCGCCTGCGCCCTGGTGCTGCAGCGGGGCGTGGTCCCGCCCACCGCCAACCTGACCGTTCCCGACCCCGAATGCGACCTGGACTACACCCCCCTGGTCGCACGCGAGGTGACCGCCAGGCACGCGCTCTCCGCCGGCAGCGGCTTCGGCGGCTTCCAGTCCGCGATGATCTTCTCTGAGCCGGGGGCGGGCCGATGAGCGACCGCAGAGCCGTGATCACCGGGATCGGTGTGGTCGCCCCCACGGGGATCGGCGTGGTCGAGCACTGGGAGGGGTCCCTGACGGGGCGGAGCCGGATCGGCCCGGTGACGTCGTTCGACGCCACCGGGGCGCCGATCGGGCTGGCGGGGGAGGTCACCGGCTTCGACGAGCGCGAGTTCGTCGACAGCAAGCTGCTGGTGCAGACCGACCGGTGGACCTGGTTCGCCCTCGCCGCCACCGAGCTCGCCCTGGCCGACGCCGCCCTCGACCCCGCGAGGGAGGACCCGTTCGACCTGTCGGTGGTGACCGCCGGGGCCTCGGGAGGGAACGCCTTCGGGCAGCGGGAGATCCAGGCGCTGTGGAGCAAGGGCCCGCGGGCGGTGAGCGCCTACCAGTCCATCGGCTGGTTCTACGCCGCCAGCAGCGGCCAGCTGTCCATCAAGCACCAGCTCAAGGGCGCCTGCGGGGTGCTGGTCGCGGACGCGGCCGGGGCGATCGACGCGCTGGCCGAGGCGGCCCGGCTGATCCGCCGGGGCACCGAGGTCGTCGTGACCGGGGGCACCGAGGCGCCGCTGTCGCCGTACGCGCTGGCCTGCCAGGCCGGTGAGGCGAAGGCCGGCCGCGGGAGCGACCCGGCCGTCGCCTCACCGGCCTACCGGCCCTTCGCCCCCGACGCCGGCGGCCACGTCCCCGGCGAGGGAGGCGCGATGCTCATCGTGGAGGACCGGCACAGCGCCCTCGGCCGGGGCGCCCCCACGGTCTACGCCGAGATCGCCGGGACCGCCTCCACCCACGACGCCCACCACGTGGCCGACCCGGCACCCGGCCACCGCCAGTACGCCAGGGCCATGCGCGAGGCGATCGCCCGCGCCGGGCTCGGCCCTGACGACGTCGGGGTGGTCTTCGCCGACGGCGCCGGTGATCCGGTCAGGGACGCCCAGGAGCTGGCGGCGCTGCGGGAGGTGTTCGGCGGCCGCCGCGTGCCGGTGACGGTGCCCAAGACGATGACCGGCCGCCTGTGTTCCGGCGGCGCGGCCCTCGACGTCGCGTGGGCGGCCCTGTCCCTGACCGGCGGGGTGATCCCGCCGACCGTCGTCACCTCCGGCACCGCCGGCAGCGCCGTTGTCGAGGGCGTGGACCTGGTCACCGAGGCCAGGGTCGTGAACGGGCTGTCGGCCGCGCTGGTCGTGGCCCGCGGCTCCGGCGGCTTCAACTCCGCGGCGGTGCTGACCGCCGTCTGACGGGCCGGGTACCTGAGGGACTCGTGAACGGCCACCGCTCCCCGGGGCGGTGGCCGTTCCGCTGTCCGGCGGCGGGCGCCTTCCGCGGCGGCGTCGTCCCGCCGGCGGGCCGGGGGAGATCCGGGGAACGCGGGAACTCGGAAACGCTGGAACGGCCGCCGCCTCTCGCGGGCGACGGCCGTTCCGCTCGACGTCCGGCGGACCGACGGCCCCGGACCCTGGACCGGTTCGGATCCTGGACCGGTTCGGACCCTAGACCGGTTCCGGGATCCGGACCGGTTCGGGGTTCTCCCCCCTCAGCGGCGAGGGCTCCACCCGCAGGAGCCGCGCCGCCCAGACGGGCAGCCACCAGTTCCAACGGCCCATCATCGCGACCACCGCCGGGACCAGGATGCCGCGGATCAGGGTGGCGTCCAGGAAGATGCCCAGGGCGAGGCCGCTGGCGAACACCTTCACGTCCAGCTCGGGGGTCATGGCCAGCGCGGTGAAGGAGATGAACAGGATCAGCGCCGCCGAGGTGACCAGCCGCCCGGTGCGGCCCACGCCCTCGATCACCGCGTGCTCCGTGCTGCCCGACCTGTCGTACTCCTCGCGCATCCTGGCCAGGATGAACACCTCGTAGTCCATGCTCAGGCCGTACAGGAAGGCGAAGATGGTGAGCGGCACGAACTCGCCGATCGAGCCGGTGGGCTGGATGTCCAGCAGTTCCCTGGTCCCCCAGCCGAACTGCCACAGCACCACCATCGCGCCGATCACCGCGCCCAGCGAGAGCAGGTTCAGGACGATCGCCTTCAACGGCAGCAGCAGCGAGCGGAACGCCCGCGCCAGCATGACGAACGTGACCAGCGCGATCAGGCCGAGCATCCAGGGGAACGCCCCGTAGGTGCGCTCCTGGAAGTCCATGCTCTGCGCCGCGTTGCCGCCGACCCGCGCGCCGGCCGGGGCCGCCTCGCGCACCCGGGTGATGGTCGCCTCGCCCTCCTCGGTGCCGTTCTCCGCGGCCGGGAGCACGGTGACGACGGCGGTGCCGTCGCGGCGCCAGGACGGGCCGTCGGGGGCGAGCACGGCCGACACGCCCTCCACGCCCCGCAGCCTCTCGGCGGTCCGCGCGGGGTCGCCGGTCACCAGGACGTCGAACGGGGTGATCGAGCCGGAGGGCACGCCCGCCTGGCGCAGCGCGGACAGCCCCTCGTGGCCGGGCCCCGAGGTCAGCAGGTTCCTGCTCTCCGGCAGGCCGAGGTTGACGCCCAGGGCGGTCACCGTCAGCGCGACCAGCACCCCGCCGGTGAGCAGGGCGGCGGGCCATCGCAGCCGCACCACGCCGCGCGCCCACGCCGACCAGGCCCGCCCGGCCCGCGCCTCGCGCCGGAAGGGAGGCTCGTCCCGGCCGTCGCGGGCGCGCCTGCGGTCGAGCCGCTGCCCGGTGAGGGCGAGCAGCACCGGCAGCACGGTCAGCGTCGTGGCCACGCTCACCGCCGCGATGATCATCCCGGCGAGGCCGAGGCTGCGCAGGAACGGCACCGGCAGCACCACCATGGTCACCAGGCCGATCGCGACCGCGACGCCGCTGAACAGCACCGCCCGCCCCGCGCCCGCCATGGCCCGGTGCACGGCCTCGTCGCCGCGGTGCCCGCCCGCCTGCTCCTCCCGCCAGCGGGCCACCAGCAGCAGCGAGTAGTCGACCGCGATGCCCAGGCCCAGCAGGGGCATGGTGGTGAGGGCCACGTCGTGCACGGTCGTCACCAGCGTCAGCGCCAGGATCACGATGAACGACACGAAGATGGACAGCACCGCGATGAGGAGCGGTACGAAGGCCAGCGCCGAGCGGAACACCAGCAGCAGGACGAGCACCGCGGCGATCACCCCGATGCCGATCTTGGCGGGGACGTCCACGCCGCCCGCGTCCACGCTCGGCGCGAGGGTGTCCAGCCCCGTGACGTGGACGCTCGCGCCCGGCGGCAGCGCCGGGGTCATCGCCTCGACGATGACCGGGCTCTCGTCCGGCGTCTCGCCGAGGCCGCCGCCCGGCGGGCTGCCGTCGGAGTAGGTGCCGGGGAAGACCAGCCCGAACGTGGTCCGGCCGTCGGCGCCGACCAGTCGGGGGTCGCCGGTGCTCGCGTACGAGACCACACGGGCCTCGGGAAGCCTGGCGGAGACGGCGGCGAAGGCGCGGCCGAGGGTCTCCCTCCGCTCGTCGGCGCGCATTCCCTCGGGGAGCACGACCACCGGGACGAACGGCCGCTGGTAGCCGCCGTTCCCGTAAATTCTGACAATTTCCTGATTGGCCTCGAAAGCGGGCATTCCCGGATGTGAGTATTCCTCGGAGAGCCGCTGAATCGCGATCGGCGTCGCGCCCATACCCACCAGGAATCCCAGCACGGCCAGCAGGGCGACCAGCCCTTTGCGTCGCAGTACGAAAACCGAGATTCTCTCCATGCCACCCAGTGCAACAAAACGATCTTCGATGCCCGTGTGCCCGTCCTTAGAGCGGCATGTGAATCGCTCTTCACAGAGTTTTCTATGGTCTTTCCAAGATCTTCTGGGTGAGACTTGTCAGGTGAGCCGCATACTGGTCGTAGATGACGAGCCATATCTCGCCGATCTGGTCGCAACCGCCCTTCGCTACGAGGGGTTCGAGACGGCGATCGCCGGAACCGGTGCCGCGGCGGTGTCGCTGGCCGAGACCTTCGATCCCGACCTGATCGTCCTGGACGTGATGTTGCCCGACGTGCTCGGCACGGAGGTCTGTCACCGGATCAGGATGACGGGTTCGCAGGTGCCGGTGGTCTTCCTCACCGCGCTCGACGCCACCGAGGACAAGATCGGCGGACTGACCGTGGGGGGTGACGACTACGTCACCAAGCCGTTCAGCCTGGAGGAGCTGATCGCCAGGATCCGCGCCGTGCTGCGCCGCACCCAGCGGGCCGGCGCCGAGGGCGGCAGGGTGACCTTCGCCGACCTGGTCATCGAGGAGGACGCCCACGAGGTGTGGCGCGACGGCCGCCGCGTCGACCTCACCCCGACGGAGTTCAAGCTGCTGCGCTTCCTGGTGGCCAACGCGGGCAAGGTCGTCTCCAAGAGGCAGATCCTGGACCACGTGTGGGAGTACGACTTCGGCGGCAACGACGGGGTGGTGCAGACCTACATCAGCTACCTGCGCCGCAAGGTCGACGCCTCACACCCGCCGCTCATCCACACCGTGCCCAGGGTGGGATACGTCGTGCGCCTGCCCAGGGAGGACTGATGTCGCTGCGGACCCGCCTCGTGCTGACCGTCGTGGGCCTGGTCGCCCTGGCTCTCGGGACGGCGGCGGGGGCGACGTTCGGCGCGCTGCAGGACTGGCGCGGCCACAACAGCGCGCGGCTGCTCGCCCTGACCACCCCCGAGGCGCTGGTGGCCGCCTCCGACGAGCTGACCGAACGCGTCGCCCTGGTGATGATCGGCTCCTCGGTGTTCGCGCTCGCCTGCCTGACCCTGCTCGCCACCCACCTGATCCGGCGGGGACTGCGCCCGCTGGACCGCATCGTCGAGACCGCGGCGGCCATCGGCGACGGCAACCTGGAGCGCCGCATCGAGGCGGCGCCGGCCGCCGGGGAGGTGGGCCGTCTGGGCCACGCGCTCAACCAGATGCTCGCCCAGATCGAGGAGGCGTTCCGCGAACGGGAGGCGTCGGAGGACCGGCTGCGCCGTTTCGTCGCCGACGCCTCCCACGAGCTGCGCACCCCGATCGCCTCCATCCGCGGCTACGCCGAGCTGTTCAGGCGCGGCGCGGCCACCCGGCCGGAGGACCTGGCCAAGGCCATGCGCAGGATCGAGGCCGAGGCCACCCGGATGGGCTCCCTGGTCGACGAGATGCTGCTGCTGGCCCGCCTCGACCAGGGCCGTCCCCTGGAGCGCTCCCCGGTGGAGCTGACCTCGCTCGCCGCCGACGCGGTGGCCGACACCCTGGCCATCGAGCCGCTCAGGCCGCTGTCGCTGGAGTGCGAGGGACCCGTCGAGGTGCCCGGCGACGCCGCCAGGATCCGCCAGATCGTCGGCAACCTGCTGGCCAACGTGCTCAGCCACACCCCCGAGGGGACCCCGGCGGTCGTCAGGATCCGGGTGGACGACGAGCACGCCGTGGTCGAGGTGGCCGACGAGGGACCCGGTCTCACCGAGGAGCAGGGCGCCCTGGTCTTCGAGCGTTTCCACCGGGCCGGTCATCCCCGCGACGGCACCCGCCAGGGGGGCGCGGGCCTCGGGCTGTCCATCGTCGCCGCGGTCGCCGCCGCGCACGGCGGCGACGCCACGGTGACCTCACGCCCCGGCGCCGGCGCCACCTTCCGCGTACGGTTCCCGCTCGGCACGGGCGGCCCCGGTCCCGGTCCGGGACGTGACGATCTCAGCTCAGCAGGTGGCGCAGCGCGGCGGTGACGACGGCCGCCGCCGCGAGGACGACCAGGAACGGGGCGCGCAGCAGCAGTGCCACGACGGCGGCGCCCATCCCCGCGGTGCGCGGCCAGTCGAGGTGCAGAGCCTGCCCGTCGCCGAAGGTCTGCACCGCGATCAGCGCCGCCAGCAGGGCCACCGGGACCAGTGTCGCGAAGCGCTGCACCCCGGGGTGGTCGAGGATCCGGCGCGGGGCCGACAGCCCGGCGAGCTTCAGCGCGTAACAGGCGGCGCAGGTGGCGACGACGGCCCACCAGACGGTCACTTGGGCCTCCTCAGGATCACCGCGAGCACGGCCACGGACGCGAGCAGCACGGGCACGCCCGGCGGGGTGAACGGGGTGGCGGCCAGCGCGACCGCCGCGCCGCAGCCCGCGATCAGGCGCAGCGCGCGGGCCTCGGCGCCGCTCCCGGTGAGCCGGGGCCACAGGATGGCCAGGAACGTCGCGGGACCGACCGCGTCCAGGCCGAACACCGCGGGGTCGGCCACCCAGGAGGTGCCCAGCGCGCCGACCAGGGTGGTGGCGTTCCAGGTCAGATAGAGGCTGACGAAGGTGAACAGGAACGCCGTCCTGGCCGACTCCTCGTCCGGCTGGGCCAGGGCGACCGCCGTCGTCTCGTCGATCACCCCCTGGGCCGCCAGCGGCCGGCGCCAGCCCCGGATGTCGAGCACCCCGGCCATGCGGAGGCCGTACAGGCTGTTGCGGGCGCCCAGCAGCATCGCGCCGGCCGTGCCCGCGACCAGGTTGCCGCCGCCCGCGACGACGCCGACCAGGGCGAACTGCGAGGCGCCGGTGAAGGCGAACAGGCTCAGCACGCACGCCTGCGCCACGCTGAGCCCCGCGGTGACGGCCGCGGCGCCGAAGGCCACCCCCGCCAGGCCGACGGCGATCCCCACGCCCAGTCCGTCCCTGATCGCGGAGGAACGAGTGGTTGTTTCCATGGCAGGTGAGCCTATGTCCGGTATCAACCGCCGGTCTTGTACGTTCCTGCGCGCTGGTACGCGGCCGGCGGCACGCCCACCGTCCGGGTGAAATGCCTGCTCAGGTGGGCCTGGTCGGTGAACCCCACATCCCCGGCGACCTGCGCGGGAGGTGTGCCGGACTGGAGCAGCCGCCGGGCCCGGATGATCCGCAGCGTGTTCAGGTAGGCGTGCGGGGGAAGCCCGGTGGCCGCCTTGAAGGCCCGGATCAGGGTGAAGGGCCTCGCGTCCACCGCCCGCGCCAGGTCCTCGATCGTGGGCGGGTCGACGAGCCGCTCGTGCAGGATCTCCCGGGCACGCCGCACCGCCGGGTCGTCGTCCCGGCGAGGCGCGTCCGCGGGGCGGCGGGCGGCGTGCCGGCTGAGCAGGGCGGCGAAGGCCGTGCGGGCCAGCGTCGAGGAGGCGAGGTCGTCGCCTCCCTCCGCGGCGTCGTGCGCGGCCCGCAGCAGCGCGACGGTGGGCCGGTGGTAGGTGACGGTCTCGGGGAAGCAGGGCGTGCCGTGCCCGGCCATCAGCTCGGCGGCGATCCCGGAGACGAACTCGACCGAGGGGTACAGCACCCGGTAGGACCACCCGCCCGGAACGCCCGCGTAGCCGTCGTGCGCCTCCTCGGGGTTGAGCGTGCTGAGGCTACCCGGTCCCGCGCGGTGCAGGGTGCCCCGGTAGGCGAACTCCTCCACCCCCGACAGGACCATCGCGATCGCGTAGCCCTCGTGCGCGTGCGGCGGGAAGCGGTGGGTCACGTATCTGGCCTTGAGAAGATCCACCCCCGGCAGGGCCGGGGTACGCCAGAAACGCGCCCTCTCCAGGCCGCTCACGGCCGGAAGGTCCTGGTGAACACGTCGAAGAACGAGCGGTCCCACCTGGACGCCGGGCTCTCCCAGTAGATCGCGTACGGCTTGTCGGCGAGGGTGCGGAAGCCCCGGTCCAGGACGCGGGTGCGGACCCCGTTCTTGAGGTAGGTGAACTCCCAGTCGGCGGCCGGCACCCCCCGGTACACCAGCGCGGTGATGCCGATCCGCCGGTAGCCGGGCCAGACGTTGTCGGCCGTCCCGGCCTTCTCCACCTTCTGCCAGTGCCTGACCGGGTTCTTCTCCGGGTCGTCGGTCGACTCGATCCACAGGAAGGCGCTCGCGCCGGGGGCGCGGAACTCCACCCTGTCACGGCCGGCGAACCGCTTGACCCGCCAGTTCCCGGGCACCGCGACGGAGAAGCCCATCGGGTCGCGGTGCAGCCGCCAGCCCGCGGGGACGGTCCTGGCCGGGCGCGGCGTCACCGTCGGGGTCGGCTCCGGGGCGGGGGTCGTCTCCGGCGCGGTGGGGGTGGGGCCGGTGATCGGGCCCGTGGCCTCGGCCCGGCCGTCACCGGTGTCCACCGTGGTGTCCATCTCCTTGAGGAACAGCCACCCGCCGACCCCGATCGCCACCGCGAGCGCGGGCACCCCGGCCAGGAGCGCCAGCCGCCCCGCCCTCGCCCGCCGCGCGGGCTCGGCCCCTGTTTCCGTAGGCTGCTCCCGCCCCGGCCGGGAACCGGGAGGCGGGGGCTCGTAACCGTAGGGCTGTTGCCCGGGATGCGGGTACGGGAACTGTTCGTGGCGCGGAGGCTGCTCGGGGTGCGCGTACGGCTCGGGGCGCGTGTACGGAGGCTGCTCGGGGTGCGCGTACGGCTCGGAGGGCGCGTACGGGGACTGCTCGGGCCGGGTGCGCGAGGCCGGGGGGCGGGACCCCTCGGGCTGGGTGTGCCCGGCCGCGTACGGCGGCTGCCCCGGGTGCGTGGGCGCGGCCGGGTGCGGCGGTCGTCCCGGACCGCCAGGGAAGTCCCCGTACTCCCCGTACCCCTGCCGCCACGCGCCCCGCGCCGGGTCCTGACGCGGTGGCGGGTCGGCGCGCGGCGGGTCGGTGTGGAACCCGGAGGAGGCGTACGCCTGCTGCCCGGGATACGCCTGCTGCCCGGGATGCGCCGCCCGCCCGGAGACCGGCCCGGCGGAGGGGGAGGGGGAGGGGGAGGGGGAGGGGGAGGAGGCGCGGCCGAGCAGGGCCTCGACCTGGTCGGGGACCATCCGGGCGGCGGGGTCCCTGGCCATCAGGCCGAGGATCGCCGTCGGCAGCGGCCCGGAATGGGCCATGGGGCTGGGCTCGCCGTGCAGGACGGCCATCATGGTGGCGGCGGCCGTGGCCCGCTCGAACGGAGGCCGGCCCTCCAGCGCCGCGTACAGCGTCGCGCCGAGCGACCACAGGTCCGACTCGGGGGTGGCGGGCAGCCCGTGCAGCCGCTCGGGCGGCAGGAACGCCGGGGTGCCGACCATCGCGCCCGTACGGGTGATGCCGGTCTCCTGCGTCATGGAGGCGATGCCGAAGTCGGTCAGCACCACCCGGCCGTCGTCGGCCAGCAGCACGTTCTCCGGCTTGACGTCGCGGTGCAGCACCCCCGCGGCGTGCGCGGCCCGCAGCGCGCCCAGCACGTGCAGCCCCACCGAGGCGACCCGCTCGGGAGGGAGCGGCCCGCCCGAGCGGACGATCTCCCCCAGCGACCGGGACCGGACCAGCTGCATGACGATCCAGGGCCGCCCGTCCTCCTCGACCACGTCGTGCACGATGACCACGGAGGGGTGGTCGAGGCGCCCGGCGGTCCTGGCCTCGCGGATGGTGCGCCGGTTCAGGTCGGTGCGCGCGGCCTCGTCGACCCCCCGGTAACGGACCTCCTTGACGGCCACCACCCGGTCGAGGAGCTCGTCGTGGGCGCGCCAGACGATGCCCATGCCGCCCTCGCCGATGTGTTCGAGCAGCCGGTAGCGGCCCGCCACCTTTCTCTCCGCCATCCCCGCCCTCCCAAGCTCACCGACCGCGGGCGGTAGGGCTCCCGCTCACTTCTTCGAGGAGAAGGTCGCGGTGAACCCCTCGAAGAGGTGCATGTTCTTCTTCCAGTCCTTGGCCAGGGTATGCCAGTAAATCGCATACCCCCGGCCGCCCTTGGTGACGAATCCCCGGTTGATCACGCGGGCCTTGCCCGAGCTGGTGTTCCAGGTGAACTCCCAGTCGGCGGCCTTCACCATGTACTTGACGTTCGCGATCCGGATCCGGTCGTAGCCGTTGAACCGGCTTCGCACGGACGGTTCGTAGTCGAGCCAGTCCTGCTTGGGATCGGGGCCCGCCTTGTCGACGTACTCGACCATCACGTAGCTCACCCGGTCGGGCCCGCGGAACCACACCTGCTGTCCCGGCCGCCGATCCACGCCCCACCCCTTGGGCAGGCCGATCGAGAAGCCGTTGCCGTCCTTGTGCATCTTCCAGCCGGAGGGAAGGGGGGACTTCTCCTCCGTCTTGGTGGGGCTCGGGCTGGACGAGGGGGACGCCGAGGGCGACCCCGACGGGGACGCGGAGGCGGACGGCGGCGACGTCTCCGGGTCCGGCGAGCCCTCCGGTGCCGTCTCGGTGGTGCCGCTCGGGGCGTTCGACGCGCTGGACGCGCCCGGATCGCCCGGCCCGGCCTGCGGGGTCTCGTCGCCGTCGCCGCTGCGCAGGCCGAGCCAGCCGGCGATCCCGCCGACGACGAGCAGCGCGGGCAGGAGCACCATCAGCCCCCGCCTCACCGGGGAGCCGCCCGACCTTCGCGAGGCGAGCGTGTCGTGGTTCCCGGCGTAGGCGGGCGAGGGCTCCTCCCACGGAGCGGGCTCGGCCCTGGAGGCGGAGACGGGCTCCGCGGCGGGCTCGGGCCTCGGCGCGGGCTCGCGCCCCACGGGCGGGAAGGGGTTGGGGCGCGCGGCGGGCTTCTGCCGCGCGGCTTCCGGCTCGCCGGCCGGCGGGGCGTCCTCGCGGCTCGCCCGGGGCGCGGGCTTCCTCCCGGCCGCGGAGCCGGAAGCCGCCGCGCCGGGGGACGCGGAGGGCGCCGTGCCCGGCTTCGCCTCGCGGGCCGGTGCGACGCCGGCGGCGGGTTCGGGCTTCGGGTCGGCGGCGGGCCTCGGCTTGGGGGCGAACCTGGGCAGGACGGGGGACGCCGGGGACGCCGCCGCAGCCCCGGCCCTGGGACCGGGTTCCGGGGTGGGCTCGGGCTTCGAGTCGGCGGCGGGCCTCGGCTTGGGGGCGAACCTGGACAGGACCGGCGGTGCGGCCTCGGCGGGGGTCGCCGGGGGGACGGGCGCGCCCTTGCCGGCGGGACGGCCGGCCTTCGAACCCGCTCCCGCCTCGGAGCCCGGTGAACCCGCTCCGGCATCCGAGACGGGGGAGCCGGCCGCGGCTGCGGCTGCGGCTTTGGAAGCCTGGCCGCCCTTCGCGCCGGGTGCGTCCTTCGCCGGTGCCGGCCCGGCCTTCTCCACGGAACCGGCGGCCGCGGAACCGGCCGCCGCGGGGGCGGACTCCTGCCGTGCGTTCGCGGCGGGCGCCTTCGCGGCGGCCTTCCGCTGCTCCTCGCGGCGCGCGGGCGGGGGAGGGGCGTCCTTCTTGGCGCCCGGGCGCGCGGCGTCCAACTTCGCGCCCGTCTCGGGGACGGCGCCGGGCCGGGGACCGATCCCGGGGTCGGTCTCGTCCCCCGGGTTCACGGCCGGCATGACGGCGGTCCTGGCGGGCCGGTCCCGGTCGCCCTCGGCCACCCTGCGCAGCAGCCGCTCGGCCTCCTTGTAGGGCATGCGCAGCGCGGGATCCTTGCGGAGCAGCCCCTCGAGGACCGGGGCCAGCGGCCCGGCGTGGAGCGGGGGCTCGGGCTCGTCGTTCAGGATGGCGTGCATGGTCGGCAGCGCCCCGCCCCGGTCGTGCGGGGGCTTGCCCTCGACGGCGGCGTACAGGGTCGCGCCGAGCGACCACAGGTCGGACTCGCGCTGCGCGCTGCCGCCCTTGATGCGTTCCGGCGGGATGAACGCGGGGGTGCCCGCGATGCCGGTCATGGTCAGCGCGGTCTCGGCCTCGAGGGTCGCGATGCCGAAGTCGGTCAGCACCACCCGGCCGTCGTCCGCCAGCAGCACGTTCTCCGGCTTGACGTCGCGGTGCAGCACTCCCTGGGCGTGGGCGGCGCGCAGCGCCTCCAGCAGCTTGAGGCCGATCTCCGCGACCCGCTGCGGCGGCAGCGGCCCGTCCTGGCGCAGCACCTTGCCGAGGGAGCGCGACTCCACCAGCTGCATGACGATCCAGGGACGCCCGTCCTCCTCGACGACGTCGTGGACGACCACCACGTTCGGGTGCGTCAGGCGCCCGGCGGCACGCGCCTCGCGCTTGGTGCGCCGGTTGAAGTCCTCCTGGTTGTCCTCGCCGAGCATGTCGGCGTAACGGACCTCCTTGATCGCGACCTCGCGGTCGAGGAGCTCGTCATGGGCCCGCCACACGATGCCCATGCCACCCCGGCCGATGGCTTCGAGCAGCTGGTAGCGGGAGGCGACACGGCGCCCCTCGGGCTGTGCTTCGGCCATCAACCGGCTTACCTCCTTCTGAACCCCCGAATACTCTCATAGCCCGGTAAAGTGATCGACTCACCCGCCGCAGAAAAGTCCACATCCTGAGATCTGATGTCCAGTACGTGGCGGATGCCGGGAAAATGATCGAGGGTTGGCCGCGTGACCTGCCACTTTACGTTCAACGGGCCGGGTCAGGAGGGCTGATCGTGACAGTGTCGAACCAGTGTCGAACCAGTGACCGGCCGGAGCCGGAACGGGTCGTCGAGGCCGTCGTGGGTCACAGGGCGCCCGGCAGGAGGTCGAGCCGGCGACGGGCGGTGGCGGCGAGGCGGGTCAGCCGGGCGGTCTCCTCGGCCAGGACCGTGCGGCCCTCTCCCCTGAGGCCGTAGTAGCGCCGGTGGCGGCCGCCGACGACCTCCTCCTTGACCATGCCGATCAGGCCCTCTCCCGACAGGCGCTCCAGGGCGCCGTAGAGGGTGCCCGCGCCGAGCCGCACGCGGTCCTCCGACAGCTCGCGCACCGTCTTGATCACGCCGTATCCGTGCAGCGGGCCTTCGGACAGGGCCAGCAGGATCAGGTAGCTCTGCTCGCGTAGCGCCATGATCGACATATATCGTTACCCGTACTATGGGTCAAGGGTAGGCCTCGCGCCGGGAGTGGTCCGTGGCGCCGCCGGGGGGAGAGGCGACCCGGAGCGCATGAGTCACTTTCGAAACTCAGATTTGGATACGCTTTCCCCGCCGACGGTGCGACTAGGGGGAGGACGGGGCCGCATGTCAGACTCGTTTGTGCATCTGCACGTTCACACGGAATACTCCATGCTGGATGGAGCCGCCCGTTTGAAGCAGATGTTCAAACAGGTCGGTGACCTGGGCATGCCGGCCATCGCGATCACCGACCACGGCAACATGCACGGCGCCTACGACTTCTACAAGCAGGCGACCGGTGCCGGGATCAAGCCGATCATCGGCATCGAGGCCTACGTCGCACCCGCCTCCCGGCACCAGAAGAAGCCGGTGCTGTGGGGCGAGCCGCACCAGAGGCGCGACGACGTCTCGGCGGGTGGCTACTACACCCACATGACCATCTGGGCGAAGAACGCCACGGGCCTGGGCAACCTGATGAAGCTCTCCTCGCGCGCCTACACCGAGGGCTTCGTCCGCAAGTGGGCCCGGATGGACGCCGAGATCCTCGCCGAGCACTCCGAGGGCCTGATGGCCACCACCGGCTGCCCGTCGGGCGAGGTGCAGACCCGCCTGCGCCTGGGCCAGTACGACGAGGCGGTCGCGGCGGCGGCCAGGTTCCAGGACCTGTTCGGCAAGGACAACTACTACCTGGAGATCATGGACCACGGGCTCGACATCGAGCGCCGGGTCCGCGACGGCCTGACCCGCATCTCGCGCGAGCTGGACATCCCGCCGCTGGTCACCAACGACTCCCACTACACCTACGAGTCGGACGCGACCTCGCACGACGCGCTCCTGTGCATCCAGACCGGCAAGCAGCTGTCCGACCCCGACCGCTTCCGCTTCGACGGCAGCGGTTACTACATCAAGAACGCCGACGAGATGCGCGCCGTCGACTCCTCGGACCTGTGGGCCGAGGGCTGCCGCAACACGCTGCTGGTCGCCGAGAAGGTCGACCCGACCGGCATGTTCGGCTTCAAGAACCTGATGCCCACCTTCCCGATCCCCGAGGGGGACACCGAGGAGAGCTGGTTCCGGAAGGAGATCTGGCGGGGCATGGAGCGGCGCTTCCCCGAGGGCGTCGACGAGGAGCACCGCGCCCAGATCGAGTTCGAGATGAACGTCATCCTGCAGATGGGGTTCCCCTCCTACTTCCTCGTGGTCGCCGACTTCATCATGTGGGCCAAGAACAACGGCATCCGGGTCGGACCGGGCCGTGGTTCGGCGGCGGGCTCGCTGGCCGCGTACGCGCTGGGCATCACCGACCTCGACCCGCTGCCGCACGGCCTGATCTTCGAGCGGTTCCTCAACCCCGACCGCGTCTCCATGCCCGACGTCGACATCGACTTCGACGAGCGCCGGCGCGGCGACGTGATCCGCTACGTGACCGAGAAGTACGGCGCCGACAAGGTCGCGATGATCGCCACCTTCGGCACCATCAAGGCGAAGGCGGCCATCAAGGACGCGGCCCGCGTCCTCGGGCACCCGTACGCGCTGGGCGACAAGGTCTCCAAGGCGTTCCCGCCCGCGGTGATGGGCAAGGACATCCCGCTGTCGGGCATCTTCGACAAGGACCACCCGCGCTACAACGAGGCGGGCGAGCTGCGCAGGCTGTACGAGGAGGACGTCGACGTCAAGTCGGCCATCGACCTCGGCAGGGGCCTGGAGGGCCTGATCCGGCAGACCGGCGTGCACGCCGCCGGCGTGATCATGTCCTCGGAGGTGCTGACCGACTACATCCCGATCATGCGCCGCGACTCCGACGGTGTGATCATCACGCAGTTCGACTATCCGACCTGCGAGACGCTCGGCCTGCTCAAGATGGACTTCCTGGGCCTGCGCAACCTCACGATCATCGACGACTGCCTGAAGGCCATCGAGGTCAACACCGGCACCATGATCGATCTGCTCGACCTGCCCCTCGACGACGTCAAGACCTACGAGCTGCTGTCCCGGGGCGACACGCTCGGCGTGTTCCAGGTCGACGGCGGCGGCATGCGCTCGCTGCTGCGGCTGATGCGTCCCGACAACTTCGAGGACATCTCGGCGGCGCTCGCGCTGTACCGGCCGGGTCCGATGGGCGCCAACTCCCACACCAACTACGCGATGCGCAAGAACGGCCAGCAGGAGATCACCCCGATCCACCCCGAGCTGGAGGAACCGCTCAGGGAGATCCTCGACACGACCTACGGCCTGATCGTCTACCAGGAGCAGGTCATGGCCATCGCGCAGAAGGTCGCCGGGTTCTCGCTCGGCAAGGCCGACCTGCTGCGCCGCGCGATGGGCAAGAAGAAGAAGTCGGAGCTGGACAAGCAGTACGAGTTCTTCGAGCAGGGCATGAAGGACAACGGCTACTCGGCCGCCGCGATCAAGGCCCTGTGGGACATCCTGCTGCCCTTCTCCGACTACGCCTTCAACAAGGCGCACACCGCCGCCTACGGCCTGGTCTGCTACTGGACCGGCTATCTCAAGGCCAACTACCCGGCCGAGTACATGGCCGCCCTGCTGACCTCGGTCAAGGACGACAAGGACAAGTCGGCCCTCTACCTCAACGAGTGCCGCCGCATGGGCATCAAGGTGCTCCCGCCGGACGTCAACGACTCCGACTTCGACTTCACCCCGCGCGGCACCGACGTCCGGTTCGGCCTGTCGGCGATCCGCAACGTCGGCGGCAACGTGGTCGACGGGATCATCGCCGCGCGCAAGGAGAAGACCCGCTTCGCCGACTTCAAGGACTTCCTGCGCAAGGTTCCCATGGTGGTCTGCAACAAGCGGGTCATCGAGTCGCTGGTCAAGGCCGGTGCCTTCGACTCCTTCGGGCACGTGCGCAAGGGCCTGGTGATGATCCACGAGCAGGCCGTCGACAGCATCATCGGGATCAAGAAGAACGAGGCCCAGGGACAGGACTCCCTGTTCGGCGCCGTCGAGGGCGCCGAGGACGAGACCTTCGACGTGCAGATCCCGCTGGGCGAGTGGGACAAGAACACCCTGCTGCAGTTCGAGCGGGAGATGCTCGGCCTGTACGTCTCCGACCACCCGCTCTTCGGCGTGGAGCACATCCTCGCCTCCGGCGCCGACTGCTCGATCGCCTCGCTGCAGGACGAGCACCGTACCGACGGCCAGGTCGTCACCGTCGGCGGCATCCTGAGCGGCCTGCAGCGCAAGGTCACCAAGAAGGGCGACACCTGGGTCCTGACCCAGCTGGAGGACCTGGAGGGCGCGATCGAGGTGATGATCTTCCCGTCCGCGTACCAGCTCTGCGCGACGGTGCTCGCCGAGGACGCGATCGTGTTCGTCAAGGGGCGCCTGGACAAGCGCGAGGACGTCGGGAAGATCATCGCGATGGAGGTGACGGCCCCCGACCTGACCCGCGAGGCCGGTGGCCCGCTGGCCGTCAGCCTCGCCCTGGCCCGCTGCACCCCGCCGGTGGTCGGCCGCCTCAAGGAGGTGCTGACCGCGCACCCCGGCACCACCGAGGTGCACCTGCAGGTCCACAACGGTCCGAAGACCACGATCGTGCGCCTCGACGACCGCCTGCGGGTGTCGCCGTCCCCGGCCCTGATGGGCGACCTGAAGCAGCTCCTCGGCCCCGCCTGCCTCGGGGCCTGAGAGCCGGCGGGTCCGCGCCCTCACGCGGAAGGCGGGCAGCCGGCGGCCGTGCGGGCGCCGGTCGCCGGCGCCTCGTCAACGTGACTCGGGTGGCACGTACTCGAAGGTCGGCCCGGCCGTGGCGCCGTCCTCGTCGGGCATCTGCATCAGGGCCTGGACCTGGGCCTTGAGCGCGTACATGGCGTGCGTCGCGTCCACGAGCAGCTTCGGGCTGCCGTTGAACGCATGGTGCAGCAGGTGCAGGAGGTCGCAGTAGGTGTGGTCGAACTCCTCCTGCGCCGTGCGGATCGCGCTGCCCGGGGCGTGGTCGGCCAGTCGCGGGTTGTGCCGCATCGGCCGTACTCCGGCCCAGTCCACGGAGATCGTCTCGCCGGTGGGCCCGGACCGCGAGGTGTCGCCGCGCAGGTAACGCCGCCCGATCTTGAGCTCCTGGAACCGGTAGTAGTGCCCGACCTCGTCCCGCTCGGGGTGGAAGACGTCCTGATCGCCGTCCCAGACCTCGCCGCGGGAGGTGCCCTCGCCCTGCTCGACGATCTCCTGCAGGGCCGCCAGCGCGGAGTCCAGACCGTCGACGGCGACCAGCCGCCCGGCGGTGTGCCGGAAGTGGCCGGCGCTCACCTGGCGGGCCGGATCGCCGCCGAAGACCGCCCGCTCGCCGAGCCGGTCGCACAGGTGACGCAATCCTTGTTCGATGGCGGTGTAGAACTGCCCGATCGTCTCGTAGTCGTCGCCCTCGGCCGCGGCGCCGGGCGGTGCGGGCCGTTCGAGACGCAGGAACATCTCCAGCGCCTCGGCACCGAAGGGAAGCAGCGACAACACCAGGGACCGGTCGCCGTGCGGCAGGGGCCGGGGGTGCGGCGGCAGCATCTCCGGAGTGTCCAGCCGCGGCCGGCCACCGACGGCGTTGAGCAGGTTGGCGGCCAGCACGAGGTGCAGCATCTCCTCGGCGAAGACGCTGCCCACCACCTCGACGGCTTCCGGGTTGCGCTCCGGGTCGAGCGAGTACAGCGCGCACAGGTACGGCGGCAAGGTCGCGTGTTCCAGCTCGATCGCCCACTGCAGATGCTCACGAAGGCTGTCGAGCGTGTCGATCCGTGCCGATGAGGCGGCAGCGGCGGGCTTTTGCGATGGTGCGTTTCTCATTGACGTCATACCTCGGTTTGTCGGAAGGGGTGGATCGCGCCGTCCTGTAAGGGGCCCCGAGGGGCCCGAGGGCGCTTGGGCGCGTCACGCGACGTGATCGCCGGGCCGGAGGCCGCCCTCCAGCGCCTTGATCGCGTAGAGCGCGCCCCGTGGGAGGAGCCGGGCGGTCCGGCCGGCGACGTCATCGAACTCGGCGATCAACGCCGACGCGGTCACGGCGGAACTCCCTGAAGGCCCCTGCGGCGTCCGCGGGGCACTGGCTCGCCCTCGGTCTCCAGCTAGGACAGGACGGCCCCCCGGCCTGTGACAGATCCTGCGGAAAATCTTCAGCGCCCGGGACCGGCCGGGGCCGATCACCGTCTGACGGTGCCACACGCCACCACGATTGTTCGCGCACCTGTCACAGGACGATGACCTGCCCTGTCATAGCTGACGACCGGACGGCGACGTATGTCCGGCGACGAAGGTCCGCCATGAACATCTGTGGTCCGCAGATCGGCGTGATCGGGTCAGGGCCGTGACGACGCTCGCCGTGCGGGATCCCGGGTGGTGGGCGCCGCACCGAACATCGCCATCAAGGGTGTGCCGCATCTTCCCCGCGACGACCAAGGGTGTGCCGCATCTGTCCCGTGACGACCCTCGGACGATATCCCCCACGAAATCGCATGAAAGGAAGTCTGTGTCTTGACAGCACACTCAGGACCCCGTTTCGACCGTGGGGTTTCCCTCCAGGCTGGTGAAGGCCAGATTGCGCAGACGATCCGGATCTCTTCCGACATGGTGCGCGAGCTCCAGCGCGAACTGCAGAAAAAGCAGCGTTTCGCGTCCGACGCCTCGCACGAGCTCCGCACGGCGGTCGCGGGGCTGCGCATGGAGTTGGAGGAGGCCCGCCTGCATCCCGATGAGACCGACCTCTGCGACCTGCTCGCCAACGCGCTGAGGAACGTCGAGCGGCTGAACGCGATCATCACCGACATGCGCATCCTCGCCGAGATGGAGGCCGGCCCGCCCAACGAGCCGCAGCGGGTCGATCTCGCCGAACTCGTCCATGACGAGATCGGCCGCAGGGCCGACTGCATCGCGGTCCGGCACCGGCTGGAGACCGGGGTGACCGTTGTGGCCATCCCTATCCGGATCAGCCGGGTGCTCACCAACCTGCTGGACAACGCCCAGCGGCACGCCCAGCAGATGATCGAGGTCCGGGTGAGCCGCGACGGCGACAGCGCCGAGCTGACGGTCACCGACGACGGCGAAGGAATCGCGGAATCCGAACGAGAACGCATCTTCCAGCGCTTCACCCGCCTGCAAGCCGCGCGCCGGCTCGACCACACCGGCACCGGACTGGGGCTGGCCATCGCCCGCGACATCGCCCAGGCCCACATCGGCAGCCTGCATGTCCGGGAGGCCGAGACCGGCGGCGCGTGCTTCGTGCTGAGACTGCCCCTGGCGGGTTCGGCCGCCCCGGTGGGCACATCGCTGGACCCATGAGCTCACCGAGCGTTGGAAGAGGACTCTGATGGCATACAACATCGACGTCGCCGCCCTGGTCACGGCCGTTTCCGGTCCTTGCCTGGTCATGACACTGGATATGATCATCGTGGCCGTCAACCAGACCTATCTTGACCTCTGCGGACGCCGGCGGGAGGACGTGCTGGGCCGGCACGTGTCCGACCCGTTTCCCCGGGACCGCGCCGATCCCGATGACCAGTGCGCGCTGCGGTACTTCGAATCGTCACTGGGCCGGGTCCGTGTGGCCGCCAAGGCGGTGACGCCGCAGAAGCACGACGCGGTGCCCTCCGGCGGCGCGATCCGGAACCGGTACGGGAACATGATCGACTCTTCCGTCCTCGGTCCGGGCGGAGCGGTGATGCTGTTCGTCCCCCGCACGCAGGAAGTGACCGAGCTCGGCCAGCACCCTCCGCGGACAAGTCCGCCCATGCTCGGGCCGGGCACGGGCGAGAAGGCGACGGGGGCGGCGGGGGCGATGGAGGCGATGGAGGCGATGGAGGCGCGGCTCTGCGCACGCTCCACGAAGCTGCGGAAGCTGAACGAACAGGTCAGGGAGGCCCGAACACACTCGGAGCACGTGCTGGACCGGCAACGTCAATTCGCCGCCGACGCCTCACACGAGCTGCGTACGCCGCTCGCCGCGCTGCGCGTGCAGGTCGAGTCGGCGCAGCTGCACCCGGACGACATCCACCTGCCCGACCTGCTGGACCACGTGACGAACGACCTCGACCGGCTGGAGAGCATCGTCGACGACCTGCTCCTGCTGTCCACGATCGAGTCCGACCTCGACAGAACGCGGGAAGAAGTGGATCTGACCGCCCTGGTCGAGACGGCGGCGGCCCGGTGGACCGACGGTCATGACCTCCGGCTCGACGTCGATCCGGAGGTGATCGTGGAGGCCGCGCCCTGGCAGCTCGCCCGCCTGCTCGCCAACCTGCTGGACAACGCCCGGCGTCACGCCATCCGCAGGCTGAAGGTCGACCTGCGCCGCGTCGGCGGCCACGCGGAGCTGGCGGTGACCGACGACGGGAAAGGAATCGCCGCCGCCGACCGCGAACGCGTGTTCCAGCGATTCGTCCGCCTGGACACCGCCCGCAGCCGCGGCCGCGGAGGCACCGGCCTGGGCCTGGCCATCGCCCGCGACATCGCCCAGGCCCACCGGGGCAGCCTGCACGTCGAGGACGTGACCGAGGGTGGCGCCTGCTTCGTGCTGCGCATTCCGCTGGTCCGCTAGAGCGTGTCCGACGGTTCGAGGCGGATCTGGAGCGTCAGGGCGCCGGCGAGCCTGCCGAAACGGGTGGTGATCGCTCGCCACCGCTCGAGCTCGGGGCCGGGGGCCGGGGGCCGGGGGCGAGGGCCGGGGGCGGGGGCGGGGCGGCCCGGGTCGCCCGTCATGACATTTTGCATCGGGGCGCGCTCCCGGATTTCGTCCTGGCGGACCAGAGACAGGTCGTCCGCGGTGAGGAGGGGGAACCGGGCCGGAATTGCGATGATCGTCTTGTCGTATATTCCGGATCTGAGGAGCTGACAGCCGATGACTCTCGCGCGATCTCCCCACCGTGGACGGACGATCGCCGGCCTCGGGCTGAGCGCGATACTCGTGACCTGGGCCGTCGCGCCTTCCGCGTCCGCCGAACCCGTCCCCGGGCCCGCGGCGCCGGCCGGTCGGGAGGCAGGGATCGACCGCGAGGCGCTGCGGCGGAGCCTCGACGCGGTCCACGAGGCCGGCATGTACGGCACCTACTCCGCCGTCCGCGACGGCGGCGCGCGATGGCTCGGCGCGGCGGGGGTCGCCGACGTGCGGACCCGGCGGCCCGTCCACCCCCGGATGGTCCACCGGGTGGGCAGCATCACCAAGACCTTCACGGCCGTGGCGATCCTCCAGCAGGTCGGGCGGGGCCGCGTCGAGCTGGACGCGCCCGTCGCCCGCTATCTCCCCGGCCTGCTGCCGGACGAGCTCGGCCAGAATATCACGGTCCGGATGCTGCTCAACCACACCAGCGGCATCGGCGACTACGTCGCGGGCGCCTTCCCCTCCCTCGTCCAGGCGTCCCCGCAGAGCATCGACGAGCACCGGTTCCGCAGGATCGCCCCGCTGGAGCTGGTGAGGTTCGGGCTGCAGGCGCCGCGCACGGGCGAGCCGGGGCAGCTGTGGTCGTACTCCAACACCAACTACGTGATCGCCGGCCTGCTCCTGGAGAAGGTGACCGGCACCGGGGCGGAGGAGTACATCACCCGCCACGTGATCCGTGCGGCCGGGCTGCGCGACACGTCCTTCCCGCGCACGCCGGTCGTCCCCGGGCCGCATTCCAAGGCGTACGAGGCGCTGTACGGCTACATCGACCCGCCGCGCGACTACAGCGTCTACGACATGTCGTGGGCGGGCACGGCGGGCGCCGTCGTCGCGACCATGGAGGACCTCAACCGGTTCTACCGGGAACTGCTGGGCGGCGGGCTGCTCGCGCCCGCGCAGCTCGCCCAGATGCGGACGACGGTGCCGGTCACCGACGCCCAGGGCGACGTCATCATGAACTACGGTCTCGGCATCTACTCCCAGGACCTGCCCTGCGGCCGGTTCTGGGGCCACGACGGGGGCGTGTTCGGCATGGGCACGATCTCCATGTCCGGCGAGGACGGCCGGCGCCAGCTCTCCCTGGGGTTCAACCTCATGAAGTACCAGCAGCTCGACGCGAACGGCTACCCGCAGCCGCACGCGATCGACTACGCGATGGGGAGCCATTTCGTGCAGGCGCTGTGCGGCCCGTCTGCCGCGGCGGCGAAGAGCGCCCGGCCCCCGGTGCTCCTCCCGACCCAGCAGGTGCTGGTCAAGCGCTGACCCGCCGGCCGGCCGGTCCGCCGATCGAGACGCTCACCCGACGGCCGGGCACCGGTCCGCCGTCCTGCCCCGCCCCATCGCCGGGACGGGGCAGGACGGCGGTCAGCGCGGGCGGCCGCGGTACCGGCGGTGCGCGCCGTTGTCGCGATACCGGCGCTCCCCCCGATACCGTCGCTCCTCCCGGTAGGTGCGCTCCTCGCGGAAGCGGCGTCCGCGGTCCCCCCGGGTGCCGCGGTCCCCCCGGACGCCGCGGTCCTCGCGGTCCCCCCGGGCGCCGCGACGCCTGTCGCCCTCGCGGCCCTCGCCGTCCTCGCCCTCCTCCTCGCGTTCCCTGGCCAGTTCCTCCTCCATGCCGGGGGTGAACCCGCCGCCGAACCGGCCCATGTCGGGGTGGTGGAAGCGGCTCTCGCGCGTACCGTCGAGAGCCGCCGACATCGACGAGACCCAGATCGGCCCCGGCAGGGAGGCCCCCTGGACCGCGCCGAAGTACTCGTCGCCGATCTCGACGTCGGTCAGCGGATAGCGGTAGGAGCCCCGGATGTCGCCCACGCTGACCGCCGCCGCCAGGTCCGGGGTGTAGCCGGCGAACCAGGCCGACGTGTAGCCGTTGTTGGTGCCCGTCTTGCCCGCGGCCGGGCGGCCGATGCTCTGGCCGGTCATGGTGCCCTTGGTGAACACCCCGGCCAGGAGGTGGTTGACCGCGTCGGCCACGTCGCGCTCGATCGCCCGCGAGCAGCTGGGCGGCACCTTGAAGCGCCTGCCGTCCCGCTCGACGATCTCGACGATGGCCATCGGGCGGCAGTAGCGGCCCCGCGCCCCGAACGCGGCGAACGCGGCCGCCACGGTCACCGGGTCCATCTCGTTCACGCCCAGGGTGAAGGTCGGCACCTCCCGCAGCGGGGTGCCGTCGGCGCGGGCGATGCCCAGCGCCCTGGCGGTCGTGACGACCGGGCACAGGCCCACCCGCTGCTCCAGCATCATGTAGAAGATGTTCACCGACTTCCAGGTGCCGGTGGACAGGCTCTGCGGGCCGCCCTTGCCCTCGCCGCTCGCATTGAAGATCTCCGCGCGGGGGTCGTTGACCTTGCGGCCCCGGCAGTCGGTGAAACCGCTGTCGGGCACGAAACTGCCGGGCGTCATGAAGCCCTGGTCGAACCGCCAGCCCTGGGCCAGCGCGGTCGCCAGGGTGAACACCTTGAACGTCGAGCCCGCCTGGAAACCCTGTCCACCGCCGTGCGCCATGTCGGCGGCCAGGTTGTAGGTGGTGTCGGGGCCGTTCCTGGTGCCGGCGGTGTTGCCGGTGTTGCCGGTGTTGCGGTTTCCGCTGTTGCTGCCGTACCTCTTGCTCGCCGCCATGGCCCGGATCCGCCCGGTGCCCGGCTGGATCATGGCCTCGGCCGCCACCTCGGTGTCCTTCCTGCCGACCCGCGCGGCGATGGCGCGTTGCGCGGCCCGCTGCGCCTTCGGCGCCAGGGTGGTGCGCAGCACGATGCCGCCCCTGGCCAGGCGGCGCTCCCGCTCCGCGCGGGTGTGGCCGAAGGCCGTGTCGGTCAGCAGCTCCCGGTGCACGTAGAGGCAGAAGTAGGGGTAGTCGCTCCCCTGGCAGCCGCCGGGTTCGGGCTTGAGGCGGATGGCCAGCGGGCGCCTTTTGGCGGCCTCGGCCCGCGCCGGGGTGACGTACGACAGCTGGGCCATCCGGTCCAGGACGATGTCCCTGCGCTCGCGCAGCCGCTCCCTGCGCTTGACGTCCAGCGACGGGTCGGTGGCGTACGGCGTGCGGACCGCGCCGGCCAGCGTCGCCGCCTGGGGCAGGGTCAGCCGGGCGGCGGGGACCGAGAAGAACCGCTGGGCGGCGGCCTCGACCCCGAAGGCGCCCGCGCCGAAGTAGGCGATGTTGAGGTAGCGCTCCAGGATCTCGGCCTTGCTGTACTTGCGCTCCATCGCCAGCGCGTACCGCAGCTCGTTGATCTTGCGCTGGATGCTGGGCGCGCGGGCCTGGGCGCGCTCGGTGTCGCTCTCGGAGTTCTCGACCAGGATGTTCTTCACGAGCTGCTGGGTGAGCGAGGACCCGCCCTGCCGCACCTCGCCCGCCTTGGTGTTGGTGACCAGGGCACGCAGGGTGCCCTTGACGTCCAGGCCCGCGTGCTCGTAGAAACGCGAGTCCTCGATCGCCACGATCGCGTCACGCATGACGGGGGCGACCTGGGCGAGCGTCACCACCGTCCGGTTCTCCGTGTAGAACTGGGCGAACCGCTTGCCGTTCCTGTCCAGCAGCACGGTGCGCTGGGGGAGCGGGTTCTCCCGGGGGCTCGGGGGCAGGTCGGTGAGGGTCCTCGCGACGTTGTTGACGGTGAGCCCGGCCGTGCCGACCAGTGGCAGCGCGGCCAGGGCGGCCAGCAGCCCGCCGAACACCCCGCAGGCCACCAGCCGGCGCAGGCACGCGCCGGGACCACGTCTCACCTCTGGGCGCGATGTCACGCATAGTAACGTGCGACCGGGTGATCACCCACAAACGCCCGATTGCCAATCCTTACCCGTCCTGCACCTTTTCTCGACTGATCTTCAGCCCGAGCGAGGCGAACTGCTCGAACGGCCGGTGGTAGCCCCGTTCGATGTGGTGCACCCCGCGCAGCGTGGAGGTGCCCTCGGCTGCGGCGGCGGCCAGCACGGCCGAGAACCCGGCCCGGATGTCGGGCAGCGTCACGTCGGCGCCGCTCAGCCTGGACACGCCGCGCACGACCGCCGAGTGCTTGGCGTTGGTGTCGTGGTAACGGCAGGCGGGGCCGCCGAGGCAGACGTCGAACACCTCGATCTCGCAGCCCATCTTCTGCAGCGCGGGCACGTAGACCAGGCGGTTCTCGAAGACCGTCTCGTGCAGCACCGACATGCCCTGGGCCTGCGTGAACAGCACCATCAGGGGCGTCTGCCAGTCGGTCATGAACCCCGGGTGCGTGTCGGTCTGCACCGCCGCGGCCCGCAGCCCGTGCGGCGCGGACGCCGACAGGTAGTCGTCGGTGATGTCGACCTCGGCGCCCATCCTGGCCAGGGTGGTGATCGCGGTCACCAGCCGGTCCTGCGGGCAGCCGTGCACCCGCACCTGCCCGCCGGTGATCAGACCGGCTGCCAGGTAGGAGAACGCCTCGATGCGGTCGCCGTTGAGCCAGGTGGAGGCGCCGTGCAGGCGCTCCACGCCCTCGATCACGATGCGCCGGTCGGGGCTCAGCTCGATGCGGGCGCCCATGCGTTGCAGGAACAGGGCGAGCTCCACCACCTCGGGCTCCATCGCCGCGCCCTTCAGCACGGTCTTGCCCTCGGCCAGCACCGCCGACATCAGGATCGTCTCGGTGGCCCCGACGCTGGGGTAGGGCAGCTCGATCCGGGTGCCGCGCAGCCGCTTGGCCTTGGCGTACACCCCCGTGTCGCTCACCTCGACCTCGGCGCCCATCGCGCGCAGCGCCTCGACGTGGAAGTCGACGGGCCGGCGGCCGATCGGGTCGCCGCCCACCAGCGGCACGAACGCCTCGCCCGCCAGGTGCAGCAGCGGGCCGAGCATCAGGATCGGGATCCTGTTGAGACCGGTGAACGCCGCGGGGACGTGCGGGTTGATCTGCTTTCCCGGGGCGACGGAGATCTCCCCGGCGCTGATCTCCACGTCGATGCCGAGCGCCCGCAGCATCTGCGCGGTGATCCCCACCTCGCCCACGTCCGGGGCGTTCTGGATCGTGCTCTCACCGGTGCCCAGCATCGCGGCGACCATGTGCTTGGAGACGCCGTTCTTGGAGCCGCGGACCTCGACATCACCGCGTAGCGGCCCGGAGGGTTCGATCAGCCATACCTCTTCATTCACACCGCCAGAGTAACGGGATTCGGTCGAAGCCTCGGATGGCGCCGGGCCGAGGGCTATGTAACATCGGGCACATCTGCACAGAGGGTGAGGGAACCATGGTGCGCGGCGTACGTGACTTCGTGATCACCGTGCTGGTGCTCGCGCCGGCCGGAGTCGTCGCCGGGATCCTGTGGTCGCTGGTGGCGCCGCGCGCCCCGTACGTCGCGACGAGCCGGGGACCGCTGCTGGCCGACCCCTCGACGCAGGCGCTGATCGCCGCCGACGGCTGGTTCGCCGTGATCACCGGTGCGCTCGGGCTCGTCTGCGGAGCCGTCGGTTACCGCGTGTCGCGCGGGGGCCGGCCGCTGCCGGTGGTGGTGGGCCTGGCCGCGGGCGGCCTGCTCGGCGCGTACCTGGCGCTGGTGGTCGGGGCGGCGGTCAACCTCGGGGCCGTGAGCGTCACCGCCTCGGGAACGTCCAGCCCGCTGATCGCGGGGCCGCTGGCGCTGACCGCCGGCGGGGTGCTGTTCGCGTGGCCGACGCTGGCCGCCGGTCTCTTCTTCGCCCTGGAGGGCATCGCGGGTTACCGCGACTCCCCGCTGCGCCGCCCGTTCGGCGGGAACGATCCCTACGGGCCGCTGTCGTCGTACGACATCAGCGGCCGGTAGGCGCCGGGGTCCGAGGGGCCTGAGCCCGGGGGCCGGGGTCAGAGGGGCGGCCTGCGCGAGCCGTGGCCGGTGGCGCGCTCGAACGCGTGGGCCAGCCGCAGCACCGCCATGTCGGCGAAGGGGCGCCCGATGATCTGCACGCCCACCGGCAGCCCGCCGGGGGTGAACCCGCACGGCACCGACGCCGCCGGGGCGTGCAGCACGCTGACCCAGTAGGCCGAGCGCATCCACGCCAGGTAGTCGGGCAGCGCCTCCCCGTTGATCTCCGAGACGTACGGGTCGTCCACCGGGAACGGCGGCACCTGGCTGACCGGCGCGATCAGGAAGTCGTAGGTGTCGAAGAAGGAGTTCATCCGCTGGTAGAGCCCGCTGCGCAGCCGCTCCGCGCGGGCCAGGTCGGCGCCGGTCACCTCGCGCCCCCGCTCGACGTTCCAGCGCACGTTCGCCCCCAGGCTCTCCTGCGGCAGGTCGCCGAAGGACAGCGCGTAGTACCACGCCCGGTAGATCCGGAAGGCGTCCTCGGCGGCGGACAGGTCCAGCTCCACACGCTCCACCCGCGCGCCCAGCCCCGCGAGCGCGGCCGGCGCGTCCGCGGTGACCTCGGCCGTCTCCGCGTCGACCGGCAGCCCGCCCAGGTCGGGGCTCCAGGCCACGCGCAGCCCGGTCAGGTCGAGGTCCAGCGGCCCGGCGAAGGCGGAGCCGCTCCCGATGATCGACAGGGGGGAGGCGGCGTCGAACCCCGCCACCGCGCTCATCAGCAGCGCCAGGTCCTCCGCGGTACGGGCCATGGGACCCGGCACGCCGAGGGTGAACCAGGCCGCGACGGGCGACGGGGAGGGGACCCGCCCCGGGGTGGGCCGCAGCCCCGCCACGTTGCAGAAGGAGGCCGGGTTGCGCAGCGAGCCGCCCATGTCGGAGCCGTCGGCCAGCGCCACCATGCCGGTCGCCAGCGCCGCCGCGGCCCCGCCGCTGCTGCCCCCGGCCGACCTCGACAGGTCGTAGGGGTTGCGGGTGGCGCCGAAGATCTCGTTCACGGTGTGCGAGCCGGTGCCGAACTCCGGGGTGTTGGTCTTGCCGACCGTGATCGCCCCGGCCTCGCGCATCCGCCGCACGATCGGCGCGTCGGTGTCGGGGACGTGGCCGGCGAAGATCGGGGAGCCGTACGTGGTGCGGATCCCCGCGGTGTCGGCCAGGTCCTTGTGCGCGACCGGCAGGCCGTGCAGCGGCCCCCGCCACCGGCCGCGGGCCAGGTCCCGGTCGGCCTCCTCGGCCTCCCGCCTGGCGCGCCCGGCCACCAGCGTGACGATCGCGTTGACCTGCGGGTTGACCTCCTCGATCCGCCGCAGGTGCGCGTCGAGCAGCTCGACCGCACCGACCTGCCTGGTACGCAGCAGTTCGATCATCTCGGTGGCGGTCAAGTAGTGCATCTTCCCCCCGATGTCCCTGGTCAGGTGTGTCCTGTCGTAACCGAGTCTGACCGAATGCCGCCGCGCGCCGCGTCGGCAACCTTCGACAGGACCTGGCGGGGGGAGCGGGTCCGTCTTGTGGACCTCGTGAGGTGGGTTCTGCGGGATCCGCGAGGCGGGTCCTGATGAGACCCGCGAGGTGGTCAGCCGGTTTTGCCGATGGGGGCGGTGACGGCCTGGGTGAGCCGGACCAGCTCCGCGGGGGCGGTCTCGATCTGCAGCCCGCGCCGCCCGGCGGAGAAGTAGATCGTCGCGAAGTCGAGCGCGGAGGCGTCGACCACGGTCGGCAGCCGCTTGCGCTGCCCGAGGGGGCTGATGCCGCCGACCACGTAGCCGGTGACCCGCTCGACCTTGGCCGCGTCGGCCATCGCCGCCCGCTTACTCCCCAGCGCCGCCGCGAAGGCCTTGAGGTCGAGCTTGCCGGCCACCGGGACCACCGCGACGGCGAGCCCGCTCTCCACCTCGGCCACCAGGGTTTTGAAGATCTGCCCGTACGGCACCCCGAGGGCGTCGGCCGCCTCCTCGCCGTAGGCCTGCGCGTTCGCGTCGTGCTCGTAGGGGTGCAGGGTGAAATCGACCTTGGCCTGGGCCAGGGCCACCGTCGCGGGGGTTCCCTGGCCGCCCTTGTTCTTGCTCTTGCTCACGGGGGAAGCGTAGCGGCTGGTTAAAATCTACATAGTAAAGGCATCGTCCGGATGATGGACGGGACGATATCGGGTGGCGGACCTCCGTAGACTGAACGGGTGATTTCGCGTACCGACCTGCGAGGGCCTCTGCCCGAGGACCTTCGCGACGTGCTGCCCCGTGCCGACCTCGACGTCGAAGCCGCCCTGGAGAAGGTGCGGCCCATCTGCGAGGACGTGCATCATCGCGGGGTCGCCGCCGTGCGCGAGCTGACCGCCAGGTTCGAGGGGGTCGAGCTGGAGTCCACCCGGGTGCCCGCCGAGGCGATCACCGGGGCGCTGGAGACGCTCGACCCGAAGGTGAGGGCGGCGCTGGAGGAGTCGATCCGCCGCGCCCGCCTCGTCCACCGCGACCAGCGGCGCGCCGACGTCACCACCCAGGTCGTGCCCGGCGGCACCGTCACCGAGCGCTGGGTGCCCGTCGACCGCGTGGGGCTGTACGTCCCCGGCGGCCGGGCGGTCTACCCCTCCAGCGTGGTCATGAACGTCGTCCCCGCCCAGGAGGCGGGGGTGCCCTCCCTGGCGGTCTCCTCGCCCGCGCAGCGCGAGTTCGGCGGGCTGCCGCACCCGGCCATCCTGGCGGCGTGCGCGCTGCTCGGCGTGGACGAGGTCTACGCGGTCGGCGGCGCCCAGGCGGTGGCGATGTTCGCGTACGGCACCGAGGAGTGCCCGCCGGTCACCATGGTCACCGGCCCCGGCAGCATCTGGGTCGCCGCCGCCAAGCGCCTGCTCAAGGGGCGCATCGGCATCGACTCCGAGGCCGGTCCCACCGAGATCGCGATCCTCGCCGACTCCACGGCCGACCCGGTGCACGTCGCCGCCGACCTGATCAGCCAGGCCGAGCACGACACGATCGCCGCCGCCGTGCTCGTCACCGACTCGGTGGAGCTGGCCGAGGCCGTCGAGCGGGAGCTGCCCCGCCAGGTCGCCGCGACCAAGCACGCCGAGCGGATCACCGAGGCCCTGTCGGGGCGCCAGTCGGGCATCCTGCTGGTCGACGACATGGAGGCCGGGCTGCGGGTCGTCGACGCGTACGCCGCCGAGCACCTGGAGATCCACGCCGCCGGGGCGCACGCGCTGGCCGCCCGGGTGCGCAACGCCGGAGCGATCTTCGTCGGCTCCTACGCGCCGGTCTCGCTCGGCGACTACATGGCCGGCTCCAACCACGTGCTGCCCACCGGCGGCTGCGCCTGCCACTCCTCGGGATTGTCGGTGCAGACGTTCCTGCGCGGCATCCACGTCGTCGACTACAGCCGCGAGGCCCTCGCCGGTGCCGCCGCCCACGTGTGCGTGCTGGCCGACACCGAGGACCTCCCTGCGCACGGTGCGGCGATCCGCGCGCGGTTCGACTGGGAGGTGCCCTCGTGAGGACCTCCCGGCTCGTGCTCACCAGGCGTGCGGCGATCCGCGCGGTTCGACGGGGAGGTGCCCTCGTGAGGACCTTCCCGACGGCGCCCACCGGGCGTGCGGCGGTCCGCGCCTCGATGGGGAACCCTCTCCCCGGGCCCACCGGGGATGTCCGTGCCCGATTCGACGGGGGGATCCCGGCGTGAGGCTCGAAGACCTGCCGATCCGCGACGACCTCCGGGGGCGCACGCCGTACGGCGCCCCCCAGATCGACGTCCCGGTCAGGCTCAACACCAACGAGAACCCCTACGGGCCCTCCGCGTCCCTGGTCGCCGACCTGGCCGAGGCCGTACGGGCCCGGGCGGGCGAGCTCAACCGCTACCCCGACCGCGACGCTCTCGCCCTGCGCGGGGAGCTGGCCGCGTACCTGGGACACGGGCTGGCCGTGGAGCAGGTCTGGGCGGCCAACGGCTCCAACGAGATCCTCCAGCAGATCCTGCAGGCCTTCGGCGGCCACGGCCGCGTCGCGATGGGCTTCGAACCCTCCTACTCGATGCACCCGATCATCACCACCGGCGCCTCGACCGAGTGGATCTCCGGGATGCGCGAGGACGACTTCGGGATCGACCCGGACAAGGCCGTCGCCGCGATCGAGGAGCACCGGCCCGACGTCGTCTTCCTGACGTCGCCCAACAACCCGACCGGCACCGCCCTGGACCCGGAGGTGATCGCCGGGATCGTCGAGGCGGCGCCGGGCATGGTGGTGGTGGACGAGGCCTACTTCGAGTTCGCCCGCACCGGCACCCCGTCGGCGCTGACCCTGCTGCCGGACAATCCCCGGCTGATCGTCACGCGGACGATGTCCAAGGCGTTCGCGATGGCCGGGACCCGGCTCGGCTACCTGGCCGCCCACCCGGCGGTGATCGAGGCGCTGCTGCTGGTCCGGCTGCCGTACCACCTGTCCACGCTCACCCAGACGGCGGCGCGGGTCGCGCTCGCCCACGGCGCCGAGCTGCTCGGTGCCGTCGACGCGCTGCGGGCCGAGCGGGACGCCACGGTGGAGTGGCTGCGCGGCCGGGGGCTGACGGTCGCCGACTCGGACGCCAACTTCGTGCTGTTCGGGCTCTTCGAGGACAGGCACGCGGTGTGGCGGGGCATGCTGGAGCGCGGGGTGCTGATCCGCGAGGTGGGGCCGCCCGAGTGGCTGAGAGTTTCGATCGGTACGCCTGAGGAGATGGCGGCGTTCCGCGCCGCCCTGGAGGAGATTCTGTGAGCAGCATCACCGGCGGCACCGGCGGCATCGGTGGCACCTACGACACCGACGTCGTGGCCGCGCCGCGTCGCGGTCGCGTCGAGCGTGTCACCAAGGAGACCTCGGTGCTGGTCGAGGTCGACCTCGACGGCACCGGGAACGTCGAGGTGGCCACCGGTGTCGGGTTCTTCGACCACATGCTGAACCAGCTCGGCAAGCACGGCCTGTTCGACCTGACCGTGAAGACCGAGGGCGACCTGCACATCGACGCCCACCACACGATCGAGGACACCTCGCTCGCGCTGGGTGCGGCGTTCCGCGAGGCCCTGGGCGACAAGTCGGGCCTGCGGAGGTTCGGCAACGCGTCCTGCCCGCTGGACGAGTCGCTCGCGGAGGTCACGGTCGACCTGTCGGGGCGCCCCTACCTGGTGCACAGCGAGCCCGAGGGCATGGCTCCCATGATCGGGCCTGACTACGACACGACGATGACCAGGCACATCCTGGAGTCGTTCGTCGCGCAGGCCGCGATCTGCCTGCACGTGCGCGTCCCGTACGGCCGCAACGCCCACCACATCGTGGAGGCGCAGTTCAAGGCGCTGGCCAGGGCGCTGCGGGCGGCCTCGGAGCGCGACCCGCGCGCCACCGGGGTGCCCAGCACGAAGGGCGTGCTGTGACCGTTTCTCGTACGGGGAGGGGGCGGCGCCGGTGAGCGACAACTGGACGGCCGTCGCGATGGCCTTCGTGGCCCTCTTCCTCGTCGGCGGGATCGTCTCATTCCTCAAACAGGGTCTGAAGAAGGGCGCGGTGCTGCTCGCCGCCCTCGCGGCCCTGGCGACCACGGCGGCGGTGCTCTGGTGGTGAAGAAGGTAACCGTTCTCGACTACGGCTCGGGCAACCTCCGCTCGGCGGAGCGCGCGCTGGCCCGGGTCGGCGCGGAGGTCACGGTGACGGCCGACTACGAGGCGGCGATGGAGGCCGACGGCCTCGTCGTGCCGGGCGTGGGGGCGTTCGCCGCGTGCATGGCGGGGCTGCGCGCCGTGCGCGGCGAGCGGATCATCGCGCGGCGCCTGTCGGCCGGGCGGCCGGTCCTCGGCATCTGCGTCGGCATGCAGATCCTCTTCGAGACGGGCGTCGAGCACGGCGTCACGACCGAGGGCTGCGGGGAGTGGCCGGGCACGGTGGAGCGCCTGGAGGCTCCGGTCCTGCCTCACATGGGCTGGAACACGGTCAAGGCGCCCGCCGAGACCGTGTTGTTCGCCGGGCTCGACGCCGGCACGCGTTTCTACTTCGTGCACTCGTACGGCGTGCGCTCCTGGGAGCTCCAGGCGGGCCCGGGTTTCGACGATCCGCTGGTCACCTGGTCCGAGCACGGGGTGCCGTTCGTCGCCGCGGTGGAGAACGGCCCGCTGACGGCCACCCAGTTCCACCCGGAGAAGTCGGGCGACGCCGGAGCGCAGCTGCTCACCAACTGGCTCGGGACCCTCACGTGATCTCGCGGGCCGCGGGCGGGTTTCCGGCCGGGGGTTCGGCCGGGATTCCGTTCGGGTTTCCGGCCGGGGTCTCGTTCGGTTTCCCGTCCGGTTTCTCGGCCGCGGTACCGGCCGGGTTTCCGGTGAGCGCCCGGTGAGTTCCCGATGAGTAAGGAGCGGGCCAGGCGCAGGGCCGAGCGGGAGGCCGAGCAGGCGCGCCAGACGGCCCTGCGCGCCGAGCGGGAGGCGCGGCTGGCGCGGCGGCGCGAGCGGGTCGGCCGGATGGTCGCGCTGCTGCCGGGCAGGCCCGTCCGCATCGTGTCCCAGGGCGGGATCATGGCCCGCCGCCGCCGGGCGCAGAACGGTGTCGCGGTGGTGCTGTTCCTGATCGTCCAGGTGATCGTCTGGCTGCTGTGGTCCTCGTGGGCAGCCCGGTTCGGGGCGCTTGTCATCTCTTTGCTGTTCGTACCGCTTTTTCTCACCCTTGTCTTCGACCGGAGGTCGTGAACCGATGTCGCTTGAGCTGCTCCCCGCCGTGGACGTCGCCGACGGTCAGGCGGTCCGCCTGGTCCAGGGCGCGGCCGGCACCGAGACGTCGTACGGCGACCCCCTGTCCGCGGCGCTCGCCTGGCAGGAGGCCGGTGCCGAGTGGATCCATCTGGTCGACCTCGACGCGGCCTTCGGCCGGGGCAGCAACCGCGAGCTGCTCGCCACCGTGGTCGGCGCGCTCGACGTCAACGTGGAGATGTCCGGCGGCATCCGTGACGACGCCTCCCTGGAGATCGCGCTGGCCACCGGCTGCCGCCGGGTGAACATCGGCACCGCGGCGCTGGAGAACCCCGCCTGGTGCTCCAAGATCATCGCTGAGTACGGTGACCGGATCGCGATCGGGCTGGACGTGCGGGGGACGACCCTGGCCGCCCGTGGCTGGACCCAGGAGGGCGGCGACCTGTGGGAGGTCCTCGCCCGCCTGGAGGGCGACGGCTGTCCCCGCTACGTCGTCACCGACGTCACCAAGGACGGCACGCTGCGCGGCCCCAACCTCGACCTGCTGCGCGAGGTCTGCTCCCGCACCGACAAGCCGGTGGTCGCCAGCGGCGGCGTCTCGTCCCTGGACGACCTGCGCGCCCTGGCCTCGCTGGTCCCGATCGGCGTCGAGGGGGCCATCGTGGGTAAGGCCCTGTACGCGCAGGCCTTCACCCTCGAGGACGCCCTCGCCGCCGTGAGTTCCTGAGAGGTTGCAGATGACTGTCGCGGTACGAGTGATTCCCTGCCTGGACGTGGACGCCGGGCGGGTGGTCAAGGGCGTCAACTTCGAGAACCTCCGTGACGCGGGCGACCCGGTCGAGCTGGCCCGCCGCTACGACGCGGAGGGGGCCGACGAGCTGACGTTCCTGGACATCACGGCCTCCAGCTCCGACCGGTCGACGATGTACGACGTGGTCAGCCGGACGGCCGAGCAGGTGTTCATCCCGCTGACTGTGGGCGGGGGGGTGCGTTCGGTCGAGGACGTCGACAGGCTGCTGCGGGCCGGTGCCGACAAGGTGGGCCTGAACACGGCGGCGATCGCCCGGCCCGAGTTGCTGACCGAGGCGTCGCGGCGGTACGGGGCGCAGTGCATCGTGCTGTCGGTGGACGCCCGCCGGGTCGTCGACGGACCGCCGACGCCGTCCGGGTTCGAGGTGACCACGCACGGCGGCCGCCGGGGCACCGGCATCGACGCGGTGGAGTGGGCCCGCCGGGGCGAGGAGCTCGGGGTCGGTGAGATCCTGCTCAACTCCATGGACGGTGACGGCACCCGCGACGGCTACGACCTGGAGATGATCCGGGCCGTGCGTGCCGCGGTGTCGGTTCCGGTCATCGCCAGCGGCGGGGCCGGTTCCGTCGAGGACTTCCCTCCGGCGGTCGAGGCGGGGGCGGACGCGGTGCTGGCGGCGTCGGTGTTCCACTTCGGGCAGCTCAAGATCGGTGACGTCAAGGACGCGCTGCGGGGGGCGGGGCATCCGGTTCGCTGACCTTTTCCTCGTCCGGTTCCGTCGTACGGGGGTGCGGGCCGTGGTCGCCCCGTTTCCGGCCGCCCAGGACGCGTTCCCGTGCTGAAGCCTCCGTGCGGGGCGGTTCGAGGACCGGTCGCCGCAGCCGGGGCGTCCCCGCGGGAAGGGGCTCAGGGCTGAGCTCTTTGGCGTACAAAATGCCGGTGTGCGCGGATTTGACGGCATAAGGTGACTCCGGTGAACATGATCGGCGGCTACGTGCTCAGGCGTGAGCTGGGCCAGGGCGGCATGGGCGTGGTGCACCTCGCCACGACCCCGACGGGGGGCCTGGCCGCGGTGAAGGTGATCCACCCGCAGCTGGCCTGTGACCCGGCCTTCCGGCGGCGTTTCGACCGCGAGGTCGCGGCGGCGCGCAGGGTGGCCAGGTTCTGCACCGCTCCCGTGCTCGACGCCGGGGTCGAGGACGGCGTCGCCTACCTCGTCACCGAGTACGTCAAGGGACCCGACCTGGCGCAGGCCGTACGCGAGCAGGGACCGCTGACCGGTGCCAACCTGGAGGCGCTCGCGGTCGGGATCGCCACCGCGCTCCACGCGATCCACGGGGCCGGAGTGATCCACCGCGACCTGAAACCGTCGAACGTGCTGCTGTCGCCGCTCGGCCCGCGCGTGATCGACTTCGGCATCGCGCAACTCGTCGACACCCAGAGCCTGGCCAGCCAGACGATCCTGGGCACGCCGGCGTTCATGGCGCCCGAGCAGGTGCGCGGCGAGCCGCTGACGCCCGCGGCCGACGTCTACGCGTGGGGCGGGGTGATCGCGTTCGCCGGCACGGGACGGTTGCCGTTCGGCGGCGGCGCGCCGTCCGAGGTCCTCTACCGGATCGTCAACGAGGGGCCGAACCTCGACGGTCTCGACGAGCGCGTGCGTGCCGTCGTCGAGGGGGCCATGGCCAAGGACCCCGCGCGACGGCCGAGCGCGCAGCGGCTGCTGGACGAGCTGGTCGGCGGCCGGCCGACCCCGGCGACGGCCAGCCAGGCCGTCGAGCGCGCCTGGACCGGTGGCGGAGACGAGGGCGGGGGCGGCGGACCGGCCCTGCCCGGCGGACCGGCCCTGCCTGGAGGACCCGCTCTGTCCGGCGGGCCGGTCCTGCCCGGCGGGCCGGTCCTGCCCGGGGAACCGGTCCTGCCCGGGGAACCGGTCCTGCCCGGCGAGCCGGGCGTGCCCGCCGGGGCCGGCGCGGCGACCGCGAGGGGGCGGCGGTGGCCGTGGATCGCGGGTACCGCCGCGCTCGTCGCGGTTCTGGCGGGCGGGTGGACGTTCTACGCCGGTCTCGGTACGTCCGCGTCGTCCTACCGGGCCGGCTTCGCCGGCTCCTGGGCCGTCGGCGCGTCCGACGGCGGCAGTGCCAGGCTGGACGGCGGGGTCTACCGGCTGACCGCCAACTCCGGATGGCGGCTGTGGAAGTCGGCCCCCTTCTCCGAGGGGTCCGCCGGGGGCGTCGTGGTCAGCTCCAGAATGCGGCTGGAGGAGGGCTCGGGGGATTTCGGCGTGTGGTGCCGAGGCGACGTGGGCACCGGTGACCGCTACGAGTTCGCGGTGACCGCCTCGGGCGAGGCCTCGATCGTCAAGCGGCGCGGCGGGCGGGGCGTCGTCCTGCACGGACCGGTGCGGATGGGGAAGGCGGACGACAACCGTGTGGTCGCCCGGTGCGCGCAGCGGGGCGAGCGGGTCGTCCTCGGCATGTGGCTGAACGAGGAGCCGGTGGGGGAGGTCGCCGACGCGGAGGACCCCTACGGCCCGGGGGCCACCGGCGTCTACGCGGCGCCGGACGCGGCCACGCCCGTCCGGGTCGGGTTCCGCACGTTCGAGGTCCGCCCGGCGGAGGGATGAACGTGCGGTTCGGCGTGCTGGGAACGCTGCGGGTCGTCGAGGGGGAGCGTGACCTGACGCCCGGCCCCGCCAAGCACCGCACGCTCCTGGCCGCCCTGTCGCTGAGGCCGGGACGCACGCTGACCGTCGACCGGCTGATCGCCGAGGTGTGGGGCGAGGAGCCGCCCGCCTCGGCGGAACCGGTGCTGCGGGTGTACGTCAGCGCGCTGCGCAAGGTGGTCGGCGGGATCCGCACCGTACCCGGCGGCTACCTCCTCGACGTCGATCCCGACGAGGTGGACGCGCACAGGTTCGAGCGCCTGGTGAGCGCGGGCCGGCGGGCCAGGGACGCGGGCAGGACCGCCGAGGCGGCCGACGGCCTGCGTGCCGCCCTGGCGCTGTGGCGGGGGCCCGCGCTGGCCGGTGTCGACTCGGCCGAACTGCGGCGGGCGTACGCCCTGCCGCTGGAGGAGCTGCGGCTGACCGCCCTGGAGGAGCGCGTCGAGCTGGACGTGGCGCTCGGCCGTGGCGCCGAGGTGACGGGGGAACTGCGCGCGCTCGTGGCCTCGCACCCCCTGCGGGAGCGGGCGTGGGCGCAGCTCGTCCTCGCGCTCGGCCAGGCGGGGCGCAGGTCGGAGGCGCTGGGCGCCTACCGGGAGGCGCGGCGGCTGCTCGTCGGGGAGCTCGGCCTCGAGCCGGGTCCCGAGCTGCGGGAGGCGCACGAGCGCGTGCTGGCGGGCGGCGCTCCCGCGCGGGCCGTGCCGAACGAGACGGCGGGCGGCGCTCCCGCGCGGGCCGTGCCGAACGAGACGGCGGGCGGCGCTCCCGCGCGGGCCGTGCCGAACGAGACGCCGCCCGACGTCGCCGACTTCACCGGGCGCGAGCACGCGCTGGAGTGGATCCGCCGGTCCGTTCCCGTCGCCGGGAGCGCGCCCGTCCACCTGGTGCTGCACGGTCCCGCGGGGACGGGCAAGTCCGCGCTGGCGGTTCACGCGGCCGCCGGGCTCGACTTCCCCGGCGGGCGGCTGCACGCCTCGCTCGGGGCCAGGACGCCAGGCGCGGTGCTGGAGGACCTGCTGCGCTCGCTCGGCTGCCCGCAGGGGGCGGTACCCGCCGACCTGGCCGAGCGGACGCGCCTCTACCGCAGCATGGTGAGCGGCCGGCGGCTGCTGGTGGTGCTGGACGACGCGGCCGAAGAGGCCCAGGTACGCCCGCTGCTGCCCCCGGGGCCCGGCTGCATGACGCTGGTGACCAGCCGCTCGCCGCTGTCCGGCCTGGAGGCGGCGCGAGCCTTCGAGCTCGGCGTGTTCGACGCGGACGAGTCCGTGGAGATGCTGGCGCGGGTGGCGGGGGAGCGGCGGGTGCGGGCCGAGCCGCGGGCGGCCACGCGGATCGCGGTGCTGTGCGGAGGGCTGCCGCTGGCGCTGAGGATCGCCGGTTCCAGGCTCGCGCGGCGGCAGAGCTGGACGCTGGAGCACCTGGCGGGACGTCTGGAGGACGAGCGTGGCCGCCTCGACGAGCTCAGCGCGGGGGACCTGGCCGTGCGCGGCAGCCTGGCGCTCGGCTACCACGCGCTCTCGGAGCGGGAACGCCTGCTGCTGCGCCGTCTCGGCGCGCTGTCCGCGCCGCACGTCGCCTCGTGGGCGGCCACCGCCGTTCTCGGGGAGCCCTCCGGCCGGTTGCTGGAGGCGCTGGCCGAGGCGGGCCTGCTGCGGGCGCGCGGGCTCGACGCGAGCGGCCAGGAGAGGTACGACTGGCACGACCTGACCAGGCTCTACGCCGCCGAGCGGCTGGCCGCCGAGGAGGGGCCGCCCGCCGGGGTCCTCGCCGCGGCCGCGGGGGAGATCCTCGACCGCGCCCGGCGGGCCAGGGCACTGCTCCTGCCCGCCGAACCGGGCTCCGGCCGGACCGTGGCCCGTACGGCGGAGCAGGCCGCGGACCTGGACACCGCGCGGCTGCGGGAGTCGGCCCGCTGGCTCGCCGCCGAGCGGGACTTCCTGGTCGCGACCGTCGCCGACCTCCGGCGGGCCGGACTGGACGAGGCGACCTGGCGGCTGGCGTTCTACCTGACCCCGTTCCTCGAGCTGGGCGCGTACCGCGAGGACTGGCACGCGGTCGTGGAACTCGGCCTGCGGGCCGCGCGGCGCGCGGGCCACCGCCACGGCGAGGCGCTGCTGCTGCGCTCTTCGGCCGACCTGCACCGTGCGGAGGGCCGCCTGGAGGAGGCCGCCGACGTCCTGCGGCGGGCGCTTCCGCTGACGGAGGCGCACGAGGTGCCCCGTACCCGCCACCGGCTCGGCCTGGTACGCCTCGCCCAGGGGCGGCGGCCGGAGGCGGAGGCCTGTTTCGTGGCCTGCCTGGCCGCGTTCTCGGCGGCGGGGGACCGGCGCGGCAGGGCCGACGCGCTGCGCGCGCTCGGCGGGGCGCGGCAGGCCGAGGACCTGCTGCACGGGAGCCTCGCGGCCTACCGCGAGCTGGGCGATCCGCGCGGCGAGGCGGCCGTCTCGCTCGACCTCGCCGGGCTCTACCTGGACCGCAAACGCCCCGCGGAGGCGCGTGAGCGGGCCGAACGCGGTCTCGGTCTGGTCAGGCGTCTGGGGGACCGGCTCCCCGAGGCCGCGGGACTGGTGCTCGTCGCCAGGGTCGCCCTGGCCGAAGGACGGCCCGACGCCGCCCGCGGGGCCGCTGAGGAGGCGCTCGGGACGTTCCGCGAGTACGCGGACCGCCGGGGCGTCGCGCGGGCGCTGCTGACCCTGGCGGCGGCCCTGCTGGATCTCGACGAGGTGGCTGAGGCGGTTGATGCCGTATCGGGCGCTGTGGGAGAGTTTGACGCTCTCGGTGACCGGCACGGCCTCACCGAGGCCGAAGAGCTCGCCCGTGAGGCGGCGCGGCGCCGTGGCCTGCGCATATAGCGCGCTGTACGGGTCTGTGCGGTTCTATGCGGGTTCTGAAGGTGGCCCGCGTACGGTCGGGCTCGATGCGATCCACGACGGGCGGAGGGGGACGGATGCGAAGAGGGCTCACACCGGGGGCGGTCGCGGTGGTGCTGGCGGCCGCGTTGAGCGGCTGCGGGATGCTTCCCGGGCAGCAGGGGGGCGGCGGGGAGGAGCGGGTGACGACGACGCTGGAGGTCGCGGACCCCGTGGCCACCGCGAAGGCGACAAAGGCCACGGAGGCCACGGAGACGACGGAGACCGCCGAGCCTTCCGAGCCTTCCGGGCAGGTGGACGCGCCCGCCGAGAGCGAGCGGGTGATCGCCCGCAGGAAGGTCAAGGCGAGTGGCGCCGACCTGACCGTGGGGATCACCGGCATCCGGCGCCAGGGCCGGCTCTCCACGCTGACCTGGACGGTCACCAACGACGGTGACGAGCGGTGGCAGATGAACAGCGACATGGGCGACACCCCGGGCGGTCTCGGCCTGACCGTGGCCGGGGTCAGCCTGGTCGACCCGGTCAACGGCAAGCGGTACGTCGTCGCGCGCACCGGGAAGTATCCGAGGGCCAAGTGCCTGTGCTCCGAGTACGACGTGTTCACCGAGGCCGGTGAGGTGCTGTCCCTGCATGCCACGTTCGCCGCTCCGCCGCCGGACGTCACGAAGATCAATGTGGACCTCAAGGTGCTGGGTGTGTTCACCGATGTCCCGATCTCCTGAGCGCCTCGCGATCCTGGCACTCGGGCTCTCCCTGGCCGCGGGCCCCGCGACGGCCGCGTGGGCGGATCCGGGGGGCGACGTCACGGCCGGGGTGGAGGACGTCGTCGCTCCCGTCGAGGACGTCGTCGCCGAGGTGGAGTCGCTCGACGGCGCCGAGAGCGAGGCGCGGCAGGGCGAGCAGGTCACCGTGGCGATCGCCGGCGACGTGCTGTTCGCGCTCGACAAAGCCGTGCTGACGCCGCGGGCGCGGCAGCGGCTGGGGCGGGTCGCCGCGAGGGTCCGGGCGGACTCCGCGGGCGGGACGGTCAGGATCGAGGGGCACACCGACGACCAGGGCGACGACGCCTACAACACCGCGCTGTCGCTCAGGCGGGCACAGGCCGTGCGGCGGTCCCTCCAGGAAACGTTGACGGGGGCGGTCTTCCAGGTCGCGGGCTTCGGCGAGAGGCGGCCCCGGGTGCCCAACGTCGTCCAGGGACGGCCGCTGGAGGAGAACCGGGCCAAGAACCGGAGAGTGGAGATCGTCTTCACCGCGAGGGGGTGACCCGCGTGGCCGCTCTCCTGGCGGACGGCGATCCGGAGCGGCCGGGGGTGCCCCCGAAGAGGAGGGCGAGTTCGAAGAGCAGTTCGCGTCGTTTCACGTCCGTCTCCTCGGCGCGCAGGGCGCATAGAAGTTCGGTGCAGTGGGCGGGGGTGGGGGGTTGAGCCCATGAGAGGTGCCGTTCGATGTTGTCACGGGCGTCTGGGGCGAGCGCCAGAGTCCAGGTGGCCAGCCCTTCGTGGCGGTTGGCCGGGGCGGGCGTTCGGCCCTTTGGGAGGATCGCGTCGCTCGGGGTGGGTGGGGGCGGGGAGAGCTGCTGGTGGGGGTCGAGGTGGCGGTAATCGGCCTGGTCGAGGAGGTCACGGTGGGCGGCGTTGTAGCGGGCGTAGATCTCGTCGGTGAGCAGGCTGCGGGCGGTGGTCTGGTAGATGCGGGAGAGGATGACGACGGTGCGGGCGGGGATGCGGCGGCCGGTGGCGGGCCAGGCCTCGTAGTCGTAGAGGCGGGCCTCGCGGAGAGAGGCGGTGCCCGCGGGGTCGAGGTCGTTGTGAGCGGCGACGATGTCGCCGGCGGTGCGGCCGTGGGCGTAGCGGTACAGGCGCAGGGGACTGACGTCGTGATCGAGGGCCAGGATGTAGGCGATCTGGTCGAAGGTGAACGAGCGGGCGCGCAGTGCCCTGCTGCGGCGACGGCAGTCGAGCAGGGTGCGGTATCCCTCACCTGGCATGACCCCGCCTTGAATCGAACGTGAGCGAATGGTATCCGAATGATTACTCAGAGCGACGGACATGCGACGAAAAGGGGATGCCGAAGAGGTGAGGTCAGTATTTGTGCAGGTCAGTGAGGTGGAGGGTGGGGTGGTGCGGTGTTTCGAGGACGGGGGTTACCGAGCGGGGCGGGGTGGGTCACCCCGCTGGAGGTGAATTTCCCGACACTCCGCAGGAGATGACATGGCCGTTGTCTGGAACGATGTGGCCCCCGCGCTGATCGAGGCGATGGTGGGGCTGCGGTCCGGTGGGATGACCTACCGGCGGGTCTTTCCGGGTCGGATGGATCAGGTTCCGGTCGCTCGACGGTTCATCCGGTTCCTGCTGGAGGACTCACCGTGCCGGAACGACGCCGAGCAGATCGTCACCGAGCTCGCGGCGAACGCCGTCGCCCACACGAGCAGCGGGAGCCCGCAGGGGACGTTCATCGTCGAGTTGACACGCAGAACCACGGTCATCCGCATCACCGTCTACGACTGCGGCTGGGGAGCCACTCCCAGGTTCAGCTCGCGCCGCGACGCCGATCCGCTCGCCGAGGGCGGCCGAGGTCTGGCCGTGGTCGCCGCCCTGGCCTCCAGGGCCGGCTTCCGCGGCACCCAAACGAAGGGGCACGCTGTCTGGGCCGAACTCTCTCCCGTTTGACCGCCTTGTACGACGCCATCGCTATCACGAGAGGGGGCTCGTTCTGTGTGACGACGGCGGGCCTCGGGCCTGATTGAGGTAGCGCCTGGTCTCCCCGCGGACAACGCGTCTGATTCGGGTTCGAGCACACCGTCACGCTGAGATTTCATGGTTGATGACCTAAAGGCGGCGGGTTGCCTGGTCCGTCGACTCCATTGGATATGAGCGAGGAGGGCCGAGATGCCAGATGATGCGAGGACGTTCAGTGAACTCCTCGCGCCGGCGGCGGAGCGTGACGGCTACAAGGTCGAGTGGTACGCAGGGAAGATCGTGATGCGGCCGTCCGCGTCGGCCTTTCACAATCTGATCGTCAGCGAGACGATCCGCCAGATTCCCTCCGACGCGTGGTGGGCCCTGCCGGATATGGGGGTCGGGACCCCGGGTGACCATCGGGGGCCGCAGCCCGACATCGTGATCATCCCTGCCGGAAGCCTCAGCGACGACGAGAACCCGGTGCGCAAGGAGATCGTGGCGGCTGTCATCGAGGTCGTGTCGAAGAACACCCGCTCCGAGGACTACGGCGACAAGCCGGAGGCGTACGCCTCGATGGGGATCCCCGTCTACGTGATCATCGATCGTAAGTGCGAGACCATCAGGGTGTTCAGCGAGCCTGACGTCAACCGTTACACCCGCGAGAACGTGAGCTCCTTCGGCAAACCGTTCACGATGCCGGAGCCGGTGCTGCTGACGATCAGCACGGAAGGTTATCCGGCCGCTCTGTAGCGGCGGTGATCTCGTCGGGACCCGGTGCCTCACCAGCCGCCGGTGCCGAAGGCGTTCTCGTCGCGGTCGCCGTCCGTCACCCACCACAGGGACAGCGCCGAGCCCCATTCCGGGACGTGGTTGACGGAGGACCAGCTCAGCACCAGTTCGTCCCGTCCGTCGCCGTCGTAGTCGGCCGATGCCCGGGGAAACGCCGGGCGCTCGTCGGGGCGCAGCTTGTGGCCGGACGGGTCCGTGGCCGGTCCGAGCCGGCGGATCGTCCTCCCGCCGCGCCGCAGCCCGTTTCCCCCGCCGCGCAGCAGCTCGACGCCGCCGGGGCGGCGGGCGATCGCGAGGTCGTCGGTCCCGTCGCCGTCGAAGTCTCCCGCCACCATCGTCCGCGCGGCTTTGAAGTTCCTGAACACCTGTGGCGCGCGCCCGGCCCCGCCGAAGTGGACGGTCATCACGCCGTCGACGTGGGACGGCTCGGTCTCGTACCCCGGCTCGTTGTTGCGGCCGCCGCTGTCGGCGACCACGACGTCGCCCCTGCCGTCCCCGTCGAAGTCCCCCAGCGCGACGGCGTTGCCCTCGTTCAGCCGGTGACTCCGGCGGGACAGCCCGCCCGGGCCGCCCCTGACGAGCCACGACGCCGACTGCCCGCCGTCGTTCGGCTCGCGCACGAGCAGGTCGGTGGCGCGCCCTTCGCCGATCCTGCCCGCGACCAGGCCACCGGAGTCCAGGGTGACCTCCGAGGGCTGGACGGTGCGACGGCGGGGGACGCCCTCCCGGGTGAACGGCCCGTACAGCACGGCCAGGCTCTTCATGGTCGACTCGTTCCCGCTCGCCCCCTTCGTCGTCGGCGTCCACAGCGCCAGATCGGCCGCGCCGTCGCCGTCGAAGTCGCCCGGCACCGTTTCCGCGGAGAAGTGGTCGGGGGGCAGGGGCGTTCGGACGGCGGTCGGCCTCGCCTCCGGATCCACCCCCTTCGGGCCGCCCCACAGGACGTAGGGGATGTCCGGGTGACCGCCCGCCCTCGCCACGTGGCCGTGGACGAGGACGTCGGCGAAGCCGTCGCCGTCGAGGTCGGCCGTGTTCGTGGACCAGCCGAACACGAGGTGGGCGCCGGGTACCACCGTCCTGGTCAGGGGATCCAGGCCGTTCTTCGAGCCGTACACGATCACGAGGTCGGGCGACCAGGGACCGTGGAACATGACGAAGGTCAGGTCCGCGAAGCCGTCGCCGTTGACGTCGCCGGGGTCGCGGCCGCCCTTTCCCTCGGCGGGCGGTGATCCCTGTGACCTCAGTGACGCGGGCCGGGGGGACAGTGACGGCGACGGCGGCGGCGACGGTGGCGGCGGTTCGGGAAGCAGCGCCGACGGCGTCACGTACGGGACCGGAGACGCGTCCCGCTCGCCTCCGAGGTCGCATCCGCCGAGCAGGAGGACGAGTGCCAGGGCCGTTCCGGTTCCGCTCTTCATCGCGTCCTCCCGCATATGTGGGGATGTACGGCGATATTAGGGCTTAGGGGATCTAGAAGACCCGGGAGTGGTGGAACAGCTCGTAGGCGGCGTCCTGGGCGGCGAAGGACCTGGCCTCGGAGCGTTTGACGGCCAGGTAGGCGGAGGCGCGCAGGGGGCCGAGGGCGTTCATGAGGACGTCGTCGGCCTCCAGGGCGTCCAGGGCCTCGTCCAGGGAGGCCGGGAGGCGGCGGACGCGTCCGGCGGGGAGGGTGGCGGGGTCGACGTTGACGGGGTCGCCGGGGTCGAGGCCGCGGCGGATGCCGTCCAGGCCCGCGTGGATGACGGCGCCCAGCGACAGGTAGGGGTTGGCCGAGGAGTCGGAGGGCTTGAGTTCCAGGTTGGCGGACGCCGCGGCGTCGCGTCCCGTGGGGGAGCAGATCCGCACCGCCGCCTCGCGGTTGTCCATGCCGTAGCAGGCGTACGCGCTCGACCACGACCTCGGTGTCAGGCGCCGGAAGCTGTTCACCGATCCGCAGGTCAGCGCGGTGAGTGCCGGGAGGTGGGCGACCAGGCCGCCGATGAAGCGATAGGCGACGGCCGACATGCCGTAGCGGTCGGAGGGGTCGCCGAAGGCGTTGGCCCGGAGTCCGGGGTCCCAGAGCGAGACGTGGAGGTGGGCGCCGTTGCCCGGCTGGCCGGCGAGGGGCTTGGGAGCGAGGGAGGCCCACATCGACATGCGCGCGGCGACGCCCCTGACCGTCTCGCGGTAGATCACGTGGTTGTCGGCGGCCTGGAGGGCGGGGGCGTGGTGGATCGACAGCTCGTGCTGGCCGTGGCCGAGTTCGGGATGGTAGTGCTCGGGCCGCAGGCCCTGGCTCTCCAGGGCGTGCAGCAGGGTCATCGTGTAGTCGTGGAGCTGGTTGAAGCCGGTGGTGGAGTAACACAGGCTGTCGTCGGCGGGGACCAGCCGGTCCAGGCCGCCGGCGGGGTCGGGTTCGCGGCGGCCCAGGGTGAACTCGGGCTCGTAGGCGGCGACGAGGGCGTGACCCTCGGCGGCCAGGTCGGCGACGGCCTCGCGCAGGAAGGTGCGCGGGCAGACGGGCCAGGCGGAGCCGTCGACCTGGCGCAGGTCCGCCAGCATGGCCGCGGCGCCGGGAGCGTAGGGCAGGTGGACGAACGTGGCCGGATCGGGGACGAGGCGGACCTCTCCCACCGGGCCGAGGCTCTCGACGTCCTGGAGTTCGTCGAGCATGTTCATCGCCATCATCGCCACGGTGTGCCCGATGCCGGTGTGGAGCCGCTCCGCCAGCCGGGAGCGGGAGGTGGCCTTGCCCCTGATCACGCCGCCGTGGTCGGCGTACAGGAAGCGGACCAGCTCGGCGCCCTCGGTGTCGGCGCGTTCGACGACGCGACGCGCCGCGGCGGTGTCGAGCGGGTGGGGGCCGGTCATGGCCTGCTGATCTCCCATGCCTCCTGCGTAACACGTCCTCGGGGGGAGGGGAAGCACCCGGGACGCTCGCCCCGGGGCGAGCCGGGGCGGTCGCGGGAATTCCCGCGGTTACCGGTCGCGGGAATTCGCCCGCGGCTATTCGGTGGGCACGTCGCCGTCGGAGTCGCCGTCGGAGCAGGGCGCACCGGCGAGGGAGGGAGCCGGGGGGAGCGAGCGGGCGCACTCGCAGGTGACGGTGATCGTCACCGTGCCGGTGGCGCAGCCGCCGGAGGAGACGCACGCCTCGATCGGGACCGTCCAGGTGCCGGGCACCCGGGAGGCGCCGCCGAGCAGGCCGTCGGCGTCGAGCGTGATCCCGGCGGGCAGGAGGGCGGGGTTGACCAGCCTGAAGGCGACCGTCTCGCCGGTCGGGCCGGCCAGGGTGATCCTTCCCCGCAGCGGCCGGTCGACGGGAGCGCCGAAGTGGCCGAGGGAGGGGTGGGCCGAGAGGGGCGAGGAGCCTCCCGCGAGAGGCCGTCCGGTCCCGCCGCCGATCGATGTCCGGACGGAGGCCTGAACGGGTGCCTGAACGGGGGCCTGGACGGGGGCCTGGACCGGTGCCGGTGCCGGTGCCGAGGTCTGGGGCGGTGCCGGTGCCGGGATCTGGACGGGGGACGGAGCCGGAGGCGGGTCCGGTACCGGGATCGCGAGGGCGACCCGTGGGGTCGCCAGCACGCCGCACACGACGGCTCCGGCGACGACGGCCCCGATTCCGGGGAAACCCCGCTTGCCACGCATGAACGATCCCCCCGTACGAGAAACGGACTTCCCCCAGGGTGCCGGAAAGATCATCAAGGGAGTGCCGTGATGTCTTCCGCGGTCATCCATGATCGGGTCAGGACGTTCGCCGTACGGGTGGTCTCCGTGTCATGTCACCTGGGTGTCGTCCGTACCGCCCTGGTTCCGTACCACTCTGTACGGCATTCCGTACCACGCTGTACGGCGGGGCCGCGCGACTTCGGGCGGCGGGGCGCGGGTGTGACCTCGTGGCTGGTTCGCGGGTACGGGGGTGCTGCGGCGGCTTCCGGTGATCGCCGCGATACGTTTCCGGGATCGGCGGGGCCGACGGCATGGCGTTCGGAGCGGGGCGCGCTCCCCTGTGGGTCAGCCGGGAACGCGGGTGACGCGATTCGGGCGGGAGGACCCCGCCGGGTGGTTAGGTGAGCACTCGGGTGAAGAACAGAGCCAACTGGTCTGCTCCCCTTATGATCCCGTCGAAGACTCCGTTGACCGCATTCGCCGCTTCGGCGGGTTTGGTGAACAGATAGAAGACCACGAAAGCTACCGCGAGGTAGGTGAGGATCTTCTTGACCTGCATGGGGGCCTCCTGGCAGTTCCAATCCCAGCCGTATATACCCGAATTTTATCGATCTTTGGCATCTGCGGCCCGGGTGGCTCCCGGATTTTGATGATCATACCCGTCTCGCGGGGGCGAGCCGCGGTCCGGTCGCGAGTTTGGCATAGGTCACACCCGCCATCGTGCGGTCGCGAGACGCTCCTGTCCAATCTTCATTGCCAGGTATACCGGTAGGGCTAGCCCGGCGCCGGGCGTACGCCGATCACGGGGATTGTTTTTGCTGGTCACCGCCGATCAGGCGGTCGGTCGTCCGCGCCGGGAGTCCGGTGTTACCGGCAGATGTCGGGAAATGTGAGTCCGGTGTTCCGGCAGATGTCAGGAAGTATTCGGCCTGCCGCCGGGCGGGCCGGGGAGCGCCGCCTCCGGCCGGGTCGCCGCCGGAGCTCATGACGTACCTCCCGGCCTCCCGGCGGGCAGGACCGGCGGGCCGCCGGGGGAGACGGCAGTCGCGGCCCCGTCTCAGTGACGCCGGGGGAGGGGGACGGGCGGCAGGGGGTTCTTCCCGCTCCCGCCCAGGTCACCGCGCGGGACGGACGGCGCGTAGGCGGCTGGTGCGGCGTTTGTGGCTACAAAAAGAGGGGAATTGGTCGATGTATAGTAACTATAGGTAATTATTCATAAGCAAGGAGTGAGTGCGATGACATCACCCGTCGGAGGCCAGCCAGGTGATCGGCCGCGGAGCGCCGGCTCTCGCGGGTTGTCCGGTGAGACCAAGCCGGCGTTCCAGACCACCGAGTTCATCGCGTACGTCGTCATCCTGGTCGCGATCGTGATCACGGCCTTCGCGGTCGGCGGTGACTCGCGCGGTTACGGTGACCCCTTCGGCGCGGAGCACGCCATCAAGTACATCACCCTCCTCACGGTCGGTTACATGATCGCCCGAGGTCTGGCGAAGGCCGGAAGCCGGGACCGGGGCGACGGCGTCCGCTAGCCCGCCCGGTTCCCCGCCGCCGACCGGCGGCTGATCGCCGGTCGTCCGGCGACAGGCCGTCGGCCGCCAGCCGGTCGCCAGCCGGCCGCCGCGGTCGCGAACCGTCGACGCCCGGACCGGGATGGTCCGGGTCGTCGCCCACGACCTCTTCCCGCTCCCCGGGGAGCGGTCCCGCTCAGACGCCCAGGGAGGCGTCCATCAGCCTGGCCACGGCCTCGTCGTCGCCGCTCACGTCGACCTTGGCGTGGGACTGGCGGCCGAAGCAGAACAGCAGCAGCTCCCCGGCCGTGCCCGTCACCTCGACCTGAGGCCCCTCCTTGCGGCCGCCGATCGCGACACCCCCGCCGATGCGGTGCAGGACCACCCGGACGGGAGAGCGGCGCAGGAACAGCCGGGCGCCGCTGTGGACCTGCTTCCAGAACCTCTCCTCCAGCTCTGCGGGCAGCTCCCGCGGCTCCCAGACCCGCTGCGCCCGCCGCACGTCCTCGTGGTGGATGAAGAGCTCCGTCGTGTTGACCGCCTGGTCCAGGCCGGGCAGGCGGTAGACCCCCGAAGGCCCGGAACGTACGAGCTCGACGAGGCCCGCGTACCCCTTCCTGGTCTTCGTGGACTCCTGCACCCTGGCGGTGTATCCGGCCAGCGGCTTGAGGAGGATGCCTCCGGCGGCGTCGGGGCGGCTCTCGCGGACGACGAGGTGGGCGGCGAGGTCGAAGGTGGTCCAGCCCTCGCAGAGCGTGGGAGCGTCCGGGCCGAGCTGGGCGAACAGGTCGCTGAGCGCGGATCGTTCGGCGCGGGCGTAGTTCATTTCAGATCCTAACGAGCCGTTGTACGAGCAACCGGAGGTGTGAACGTGACACTAACCGAAGGTGGTTCGGGAATAACCGGATGATCCACAGTGATAGGGACTTAGGTAGCAACGTTCCCCGTCGAAAGGACACCCCCCGCGTGGCGAGCAAGATGACCACCGCAGTCATGCGCAGGGGACTCGGGGTCCTCGGGGTCGCCATCCGGGCGGAGAAGTCGATCTTCTCCGCCGCGGTGCTGTCCAGCGCCCTGTACGGCGTGATGACCGTCGCCGCGGCGTGGGCGCTGGGCTGGGCCACCGAGCACGTCGTGCTCCCGGCCTTCAGGGACGGGCGGATCACGACGGGCACCCTCACCCTCGGCGCGCTCCTCATCCTCGGGGTCTCCCTGCTCAAGGCACTGGGCGTGGCAGGGCGCCGGTATTTCGCCGGGGTCATGCAGTATCGGATGCAGGCCCGCTCCCGCCGCGACGTCACCCGCCAGTATCTGAAACTTCCGCTCGCCTGGCACCACAGGCACCCGACCGGGCAGCTGCTGTCGAACGCCGGGTCCGACGTGGAGGCCGCCTGGGCGCCGCTCGCCCCGCTGCCGATGGCCGTCGGCGTGGTCGTGATGCTGGTGACCGCCGCCGTCGCGATGGTGATCACCGATCCGATCCTCGCTCTCGTCGGGTTCCTCGTCTTTCCCGCGATCGCCGTGCTCAACCTGGTCTACCAGCGCAAGCTCAACCCGCTGGCCACCCGCGCCCAGCAGTTGCGGGCCGAGGTCAGCGAGATCGCCCACGAGAGCTTCGACGGCGCCCTGGTCGTCAAGACCCTCGGCCGCGAGGACGAGGAGACCGCCAGGTTCCAGGTCAAGGCGGGCGAGCTGCGCGACGCCAACATCGCCGTGGGCCGGGTCCGCGGCCTGTTCGACCCGATGCTGGAGGCGCTGCCCACCCTGGGCGTGCTCGCCGTGCTGCTGATCGGCGTGATGCGGCTGGAGAGCGGCGCGATCGGCTCCGGCGTGCTCGTCCAGGTCGCCTACCTGTTCACCCTGCTGGCCTTCCCGATCCGCGCGCTCGGCTGGGTGCTCGCCGAGCTGCCCAGGTCCGTCGTCGGCTACGAGCGGATCCAGGCCGTGCTCGAGGCCACCGGCTCCATGGAGCACGGCGCCGTCGAGCTGCCCGGCACCGAACCCGCCAGGCTGGAGGTCCGCGACCTCGGCTACGCCTACGGCGACGGCGAGTTTCCCGTCCTGCGCGAGGTGAGCCTGGAGGTCGGGCCCGGCCGTACCGTCGCCCTGGTCGGACCCACCGGCTCGGGCAAGTCGACGCTCGCCCAGGCCCTCGTCCGCCTGGTCGACCCGGCGGAGGGCGTCGTGCTGGTGGACGGCACGGACCTGCGCGACGTCGCCAGGAACGGGGTCAGCGACGCGGTGGCGCTGGTGCCGCAGCAGACGTTCCTGTTCGACGACACCGTACGCGGCAACGTCACCCTCGGCCGGCCGGTCGGGGACGAGGACGTCTGGGCGGCGCTGCGCCTGGCGCAGGCCGAGGGATTCGTCAGCGCCCTGCCCTCGGGGCTGGACACCCGGGTCGGCGAGCGCGGCACCACCCTGTCGGGCGGCCAGCGCCAGCGGATCGCCCTGGCCCGCGCGCTGGTGCGCCGCCCGCGGCTGCTCGTCCTGGACGACGCCACCTCCAGCGTCGACCCGCAGGTCGAGGCGAGGATCCTGTACGGGCTGCGGGACGCGGCCCAGGTCTCCACCGTGGTCGTCATCGCCTACCGGATGGCCACCATCGCCCTGGCCGACGAGGTCGTCTACCTCGACCACGGCCGGGTCGTCGACCGGGGCGGCCACGCGGAGCTGCTCGCCCGCTGCGAGGGCTACCGCAACCTGGTCACCGCCTACGAACGCCAGGGCGCCGAGCGCGAGGCGCTCGACGCCGAGCAAGAGGAAGAGGTCAGCGCGTGAGGAAGCACCACCGGCCGGGGGAGCACCCCGCCGGGACGACGCGGGGCGAGCGGGGCCGCGGCCCGCTGGGGCCGGAGCTGGGACCGGGACTGGGAGGACGGTGCCGGTGAGCTCGTTCCAGGGGGTCGAGCGCTCGGGGCTGGCCACCGTCAGGCACGGCCTGTCGCTCACGCCGGAGTTCCGCAAGGGGCTGGCCGGTACGCTCGCGCTGGCCGTGGTGGCCACGGTCGGCAAGATCATCGTGCCGATCGCCGTCCAGCAGACCATCGACACGGGGCTCGCGAAGGGCGCCCCGGACGTGGCCTACGTCCGCACCGCCGTGCTGCTGTGCGCCGCCGCCGTGGTGTTCACCGCGCTGTGCGCGTACCTGATGAACGTCCGCCTCTACCGGGCCACCGAGTCCTCGCTCGCCACGCTCAGGGTGCGCGGCTTCCGGCACGTGCACGACCTGTCGGTGCTCACCCAGAACTCCGAGCGGCGCGGCGCCCTCGTCTCCCGGGTCACCGGCGACGTCGACCAGATCAGCGTTTTCATGCAGTGGGGCGGGCTGATGATCATCATCGCCCTGGGCCAGCTCCTGGTCGCCACCGGGCTGATGTTCGTCTACTCCTGGCAGCTCGCCCTGCTGGTGTGGCTGTGCTTCCTGCCGCTCATGGTCGTCCTGCCGCGCTTCCAGCGGTGGCTGTCGGGCGCCTACACGCGGGTCCGCGAGCGCACCGGCGACATGCTCTCGGCCGTCAGCGAGTCGGTCGTGGGCGCGGCCGTGATCAGGGCCCACGGCTCCGAGGCCCGTACGGCCGAGCGGCTCGACGTCGCGATCGACGCCAACATGGCGGCGCAGGCCCGCACCCAGCGGATCGTCGCGACCGTGTTCCCGCTGACCGAGATCGTCGCCGCCGTGACCCTGGCGGCCGTGGTGCTGGTCGGGGTGCGGCTCGGGCTGGCGCAGGACATCACCGAGGGACGCCTGGTCGCCTTCCTGTTCCTCATCACGCTGTTCGTCTCGCCGATGCAGATCGCCACCGAGGTGCTCAACGAGGCGCAGAACGCCGTCGCCGGGTGGCGGCGCATCCTCGGCGTGCTCGACACCCCCGCTGACGTCGCCGACCCGGGCCCCGAGGGCGTCGAGCTGCCGCGCGGTCCCATCTCGGTCTCCTTCGAGGACGTGGAGTTCTCCTATCCCGGCGGGGTCCCGGTGCTGCACGGGGTCTCGGCGGACATCCCGCCGCGCTCGCGGATCGCCGTGGTGGGGGAGACCGGTTCCGGCAAGACGACCTTCGCCAAGCTGCTCACCCGCCTGATGGACCCCGTCTCGGGGCGGATCACGGTCGACGGCCACGACCTGCGGACCGTCCGGTTCTCCTCGCTGCGCAGCCGCATCGTCATGGTGCCGCAGGACGGCTTCCTGTTCGACGGCACCCTGGCGGAGAACATCGCCTTCGGCCGTCCCTCGGCGACCGAGGCGGAGATCCGGCTCGCCATGACCGAGCTGGGGCTCACCGACTGGCTGGAGGGGCTGCCCGCCGACCTGTCGACCAGGGTCGGCCAGCGCGGCGAGTCGCTGTCGGCGGGCGAGCGCCAGCTCGTCGCGCTCGCCCGCGCCTACCTGGCCGACCCCGACCTGCTGCTGCTGGACGAGGCCACCTCCGCGGTGGACCCGGCGACGGAGGTGCGGCTGGCCCGTGCCCTGGAGGGTGTCACGCGGGGCCGCACCGCCGTCTCCATCGCCCACCGGCTCTCCACCGCCGAGGCGGCGGACGAGGTGTTCGTCTTCGACAAGGGCCGGATCGTGCAGCGCGGCCCGCACGCCGAGCTGGTACGCCGGCCCGGCGTCTACGCGGACCTGCACGCCTCCTGGGTCTCGGCCGCCCGCTCCTAGCGGTTCACGCCGAACCTCGGATGATCTTCTCGAAGGGGTGGGGGCCGACCGTCTCGGGGTCAGCCCCCAGGTCGTAGAGCGGGGTGTATCCGGTCGAGAGGTAGAGCCCGGCCGCCTCGGGCTGCCGGGGGCCCGTGGTCAGGTAGATCCTGCGGTAGCCCTGCCGCGCGGCCTCCCGCTCCAGCTCCCGTACGACGGCGACGCCCAGGCCGCGCCGGCGGTGGTCCGGATGGGTCCAGATCCGCTTGAGCTCGGCGGTCTCCCCGTCGTGCCGGAAGAACGCGCCCCCGGCGACGGTCCGCCCGTGCTCGACGAGGACGAGGAACGCGCCCCCGTGCTCCGGGGTGAACCGCTCGCCGGGATAGCGGTTGATCTCGTCGTTGGGACCGTACCGGCTGGTGTACTCGGCGTGCAGGCCCTCCAGGAGCGGTTCGACCTCGGGGTCGGGAACGGCCACGTGCCGCACCTTGAGGGGGACGGCCGGGGCCTGCGGGGAACACCCGCCCGGTGCCGGTGCCGGTGCCGGTGCCGGTGGCGCGTGCTTCGTGTAGGAGGGCGGGGGGCGTTCGGTGCCCGGGGCGGCGGGCGCGGCGGGCGCGGCGGGCCTCGCGGAGTCGATCGTCACTTGGGCTGCCTCGGCAGGCCGGGCGGGTTGATCCTCGACGTGGGCAGTGCCTCGTTGTCCAGGCCCCAGCGCTTGAGCACCTCGGCGTACTTGCCGTTCTCGATGAGCGTGTTGATCGCCTCGTTGACCGGCTGGACCAGGCCGTTGCCCTTCAGGGTCATGACCGCGATCAGGCCCTCGACCGACCCTCCGCCCGAGAGCGTCCCGACGATCCTGCTGTCACTGCCCACCGCGACCTGGTAGGCGATGGGAGGGTTCGGGCCCAGGTAGGCCTGGACGCGGCCGGACTTCAGCGCCAGCAGGACGTCGCCGTACTTCTGGTAGTACTGGATGTTCGCGGCCTCGAGCCCGGCCTTCTGGTTCTGCGCGTCCCACTCCAGCAGGATCTTCTCCTGGTTGGTACCGGATCCGACGGAGACGTTCAGCCCGGCGATGTCGGCGGCCTTCTCGATCTTGGTGATCGGGCTCCCCTTGCTCACCTGCCAGGCGAGCTGGTCCACCCGGTATGTGGCGAAGTCGTAGATGTCCTTGCGCTCCTCCGTCACCGTGACGTTGTTGAGCACCAGGTCGTACTTGCCGGACTTGACCGCGAGGAACAGGTTCTCCCAGGAGGTGTTCTCCTCCTTCAGGGGCAGGCCCAGCACGTCGGCGATCAGATGGGCGAGGTCGGTCTCCACGCCGACCAGGGTGGTGTCGTCGTCGGCCAGGAACACCAGGGGCGGCGCGCCCTCGCCGTTGAAACCGGCGGTGAGCGCGCCCTTGGACCGGATCGCCTCGGGGACCTTGGCGGCGATCGCCTCCACCTTGTCGGCGCGGACGCGGTTCTGCTCGGGCGAGGTGTTGATCTTCACCCCGCCGGTTCCCGACGGGGCCGCGGCCGGGGCGGCCTGCGCCCTGTCCGTGGTGGCGGCCGGGGTTCCGGCGCCGCCGCAGGCGGCGGCGAGGAGGAGAGGCAGGGCGGCGACGGCGGGGGCGAGCCTCGATATGAACGACATGTCGGTCCTTGCTGGGGTCGGGTGGCGGGTGCGGGTGGTGCCGGGAAATCCGGGAGAGGGCTTCGTGGAAGGTCTTTTCTGAAGGGGCTTCGTGAGGGGTCGGAGGACCTTGCCGAGGAGTGAGGGGTCAGAGGACCTTGCTGAGGAAGAGGCGGGTGCGCTCGTGCCGGGGGGCGTCCAGCACCTCGGCGGGGGTGCCCCGCTCGACGATCCGGCCCTCGTCCATGAAGACCACGGTGTCGGCGGCCTCGCGGGCGAAACCGATCTCGTGGGTGACGACGATCATGGTGGTGCCGCTCCCTGCGAGGCCCTTGACCACGTCGAGCACCTCGCCGACGAGTTCCGGATCCAGCGCGGACGTCGGCTCGTCGAAGAGGATGACCTTGGGCTCCAGCGCCAGGGCGCGGGCGATGGCCACCCGCTGCTGCTGCCCGCCGGAGAGCTTGCGGGGGTAGGAGTGCGCCTTGTCGGAGAGCCCGACCCGCTCCAGCAGCCGGGTCGCCAGCGCGTCCACCTCCGCCTTCGGCCTGCGCTGGGCCGACCGGGGCGCCTCGGTGACGTTCTGGTGCACGGTCAGGTGCGGGAAGAGGTTGAAGTTCTGGAAGACGAATCCGATCCTGGTCCGCTGCCGGAGGATCTCGCGCTCGGGCAGCTCGTACAGCCTGTCGCCGGACCTGCGGTAGCCGACCAGCTCGCCGTCGACGCTGACCGAACCGCTGTCCACCTTCTCCAGGTGGTTGACGGTACGGAGAAGCGTGGACTTCCCCGACCCCGACGGGCCCAGGATCACCGTGACCTCGCCCGCGGCGACCCGCAGGTCCACCCCGCGCAGCACCTCCAGCGACCCGAAGCTCTTGTGCACGCCCCGCAGCTCGACCATCGCGGCGCTCATGCCCGGCCCTTTCCGTAGTGCCGCTCGACGTAGTGCTGCGCGACGGACATCACGGAGGTCATCACGAGATACCAGATGGTCGCCACCAGCAGCAGGGCGATGACCCTGCCGTTGCGGTTGTAGATCACCTGGACCTGGTAGAAGAGCTCGGGCAGGGCCATGATGTAGACGACCGAGGTGCCCTTGACCAGGCCGATGATCTCGTTGCCGGCGGTCGGCACGATCGATCGCATGGCCTGCGGCAGGACGATCCGGAACAGCTGCCTGGCCTTGGGGATGCCCAGTGCCGCGGCCGCCTCCCGCTGGCCGTGGTCCACCGAGAGCAGCCCGGCCCGGACGATCTCCGCGGCGTAGGCGGCCTGGTGCAGGGCCAGGCCCAGCGCGGCGGCGGTGACCGGTCCGATCAGGTCCATCGTCCCGATGTCGAAGAACGCCGGGCCGAACGGCACGCCGAAGGAGATCCTCGGATACAGCAGGGCCAGGTTGTACCAGAACAGCAGCTGCAGGATCAGCGGTACCGACCGGAACAGGGCGATGTAGCCCCAGGCGACCGAGTTGAGCAGCGGATTCCCCGACAGCCGCATGAGCGCCAGGACCGTGCCGAGCAGGAAGCCGAAGACGATTCCCAGCGCGGTCAGCTCCAGCGTGAACACGACCGCCCGCAGCACGGAGGGCGCGAACAGGTACTCTCCGACCACCTCCCACTCCCAGGCCGGGTTGGTGACCAGCGCGCTGACCGCCATGGCCAGCAGCACCGCGACGCCCAGGGCCGCCACCCACCGCCCCGGGTGGCGGGTGGTGACCACCTTCGGCGGGGGCCCGCCGGCCTCCGCGCCTTCCGGGCCGCCGGGGGTTTCGCCCGAGGGGGGAGTGGCGGCCAGGATCACGCGGGGCCCGGCGGACCCGGCGGACCCGCCGGACCCGCCGGGGGCGGACGCGGAGACGAGCCGGGCCCGGCTCCACGTGTACCCGTGGTGTGCGCGCCCCCGGCCGCCCGTCACCGGGGGCGGTGCCTTCGCGGGGGACGCGAGGGCCGCGGGATCGTGCGTGTCACCACCGTCGGCGCCTGGGAATTCGACGGGCATGGTTGAGGCCTTTCTGGCTGGTCGTACCGGACGGGTGCGGGTCTGGCTGGTCGTACCGGACGGGTGCGGGGCGCGCTCCGCGGGCGGAGCGCCGGGCGGTCGGCGGCGACGCGGGTCGGCGGCGACAGGGAACGGATCGGGCGCGGCACGGGGCGACGCGCCCGCCCGCCGCCGGCGGGAACTCTGGGCGCACGGCATCACTCCAACACACGTTCACAATCCCGTCAAGACCTACTGGTTTAGTAGGTTTTTTGGCGGAGTGGATCGTCCGGCGCGGAAGGGGCGGATCGCCCGCGAAGAAAGGGGTGCCCGGGGAGGATTAGCCTGCTCAGGGCGTGGTAGGGGCAGGGCGAGGCGGGCCCCACGCCCGCCCGAGGGAAGGGACCGATGGCAGAGTTGGTTGGCGGGGAGCCGTCGGACGGCCAGTTCCCCGTCGTGGACGTCCACGCGGCGATAGACCGCAGCGATCTGCTCGACGAGCTGACCGATCTGCGGGTCAACGACGATGACGACGACGACCCCGTCCTGGTCCGCAAGGACGGCAGCCCGGTCGACACCTGGCGGGAGAAGTATCCCTACGGCGAGCGGATGGGGCGGGCGGAGTACGAGCGGTTCAAGCGGCTGCTCCAGATCGAGCTGCTCAAGCTCCAGTACTGGATCAAGGACACCGGGGGACGCATGGTCGTCCTCTTCGAGGGGCGCGACGCCGCGGGCAAGGGCGGCACGATCAAGCGGTTCATGGAGCACCTCAACCCCCGGGGCGCGAACGTGGTGGCGCTGGAGAAACCGAGCGAGCGCGAGAGCACCCAGTGGTACTTCCAGCGCTACGTCTCCCACCTGCCCGCCGCCGGCGAGATGGTCTTCTTCGACCGCTCCTGGTACAACCGCGCCGGGGTCGAGCGGGTGATGCGCTTCTGCACCCCCGAGGAATACCTGGAGTTCCTGGAGCAGGCCCCCGAGTTCGAGCGGATGCTCGTCCGCGACGGCATCCACCTGGTGAAGTTCTGGTTCTCGGTCTCGCGGTCCGAGCAGCGCACCCGGTTCGTGATCCGCCAGGTCGACCCGGTGCGGCAGTGGAAGCTGTCGCCGATGGACCTGGAGTCGCTCGACAAGTGGGAGGACTACACCGCCGCCAAGGAGGACATGTTCGTCAACACCGACACGGAGGAGGCTCCGTGGACGGTGATCAAGAGCAATGACAAGAAGCGGGCCCGGATCGAGGCGATGCGGCACGTCCTGAGCCTGTTCGAGTACGAGAACAAGGACCACGAGGTCGTCGGCGTCCCCGACCCCAAGATCGTCGTCAACGCCGCCGACGTGCTCGACGACGACCGCAGCCGCTGAGCCGCCCCGCCGTCCCCGTCCCGGCTTCTGCTCCCGCCGCCCCTGCCGCCCCCGCTGTCTCCGCCGTCCCCGTCCCGGCTTCCGCTCCCGCCGCTCCCGCCGCTCCCGCCGCTCCCGCCGCTCCCGCCGCTCCCGCCGCCCCCGCCGTCTCCGTTCCGGCCTGCGGCGGCGGGCGTCCGGCCCGGCCGGGCCGGACACGACCCCTCCTCCCGGTTGCGGCACAATTGCCGCATGTCCCTTGACCTCGCCATCGCGGCCCGGCTGAAGCGCACCGCCGACGGGCTGGTTCCCGTCGTCGTCCAGCAGTACGACACCGGCGAGGTGCTCATGCTCGCCTGGATGGACGACGAGGCGCTGCACCGCACGCTCACCACGGGAAGGGCCACCTACTGGTCGCGCAGCCGCGGAGCCTACTGGGTGAAGGGCGACACCTCCGGCCACGTCCAGCACGTCAAGTCCGCCGCGCTCGACTGCGACGGCGACACCGTCCTGCTCAAGGTCGACCAGGTGGGCGCCGCCTGCCACACCGGCGACCGGACCTGCTTCGACGCCGACGAGCTGGCGGTGACCCGGGCGTGACGGGCAGGCGGGAGCTGTGGATCTGGCTGGCCGCGTGCGTGGCGGGCGCCGCGCTCGTGCTCCTCGCCGCCGGGCGCGACTGGTTCACCGTGACGTACGACACCCGCGAGGTGGCGGTCTCCGCCGCCGAACTGGTCCCCGCGCTTGGCCCGGCCGCCTGGGCGGCGCTCGCCGCGGTCGTCGCCGTCCTCGCCACGGGAGGCGTGTGGCGCGGGCTCGTCGGAGCGGTGATGGCGCTCGGCGGGGCCGGGATGATCGCCGGTTCCTGGTGGGGAAACGGCGCGAGTGCCGCGCTGCGGATCTCCGCCGAGCGGGCGCCGACGTCCGCGGGCGCCGCCCCGCAGGTCGCGTCGGCCGTCGTCTGGCCGATCCTCGCCTCCGCCGGGGGGCTCCTGCTGCTGGCCGGAGGAGTGGCGGTGATCCTGCGCGGCGGGCGCTGGCCGGGCATGTCCGGCCGCTACGACCGGCAGGGGGCCGGTCCCGGCGGCGCCGCGAACCGTCCCGCTCCCGCCGAGAGCGCCCTCGGCGAGCGGGCACTGTGGGACGCCCTCGACGAGGGCGTCGACCCCACGGCCGACCCGGACCCCCGCGAGCGCTGACCTCCGGCGAGCACTGAGCCTCGGTCCGCGCTTTCGGCTACGACTTGCTCACAACGCGCTCACAAGCGCGAACGGATCCTCTCCTTCCGGGAGCATTTTCGCTAGGATTTTGCCCGCAACTCGGATAATTGGGGGTCATTCATGAGCTATGGCAATCACTCGGATGGCTATGGCCAGACCCCAGGGGGCGGCGGCGGTTACGGCCCCCCGGGTGGCCACGACTCGTCCGGCGGTCACGGCGCCGGAGGGTACGGAGGGTACGGCCAGCCCGGTGGCGGTTACGACCCCTACGGCCAGCCCGGCGGCTACGACCCCTACGGGGGGTACGGCAAGCCGCCCAAGGGCAACAACGGCATGGCCATCGCCGCGCTGATCATGGGCATCGTGGGGTTGTTCAGCTGCGGGCTCCCCTCGATCGTGGGTGCGGTGCTCGGCCACATCTCGCTGGGACAGATCAACCGGACGGGCGAGGAGGGCCGGGGCATGGCCGTCGCGGGCCTGGTCCTGTCCTATTTCGGCATCCTGTGCTGGCTCGGCGTGGTGTTGCTGTTCTGGCTGATCGGGGCCGGCGCCCTCATCGGCAGCGGGGTGAGCTACTGACGCGGGGCTCGCGGCCGGTCCCGGTTCGCGCGGGGGTTCGCGCCCGGGTTCCCGCGGGGGTTCGCGCCCGGCGGCGCACCGGCGGCGTGAGTAGGGTGACCGGTGAGGGACGGCCACCGGTGAAGGGTGCTGACGGACCGCGATGACGGCATGATGACGGCATGGTGACGGGGAGGACCGAGGGTCCGCGCGGGGCGCGCGCGACGGCCCTGCTGGCGCCGCTCGGCGTCGCGCTGGCGGCGGGCGCGGCGGTGGCGTTCGTGGGGGCGGTGGACCCCGGCGAGCCGGGCCACTACCCGATCTGCCCGTTCCTCATGCTCACAGGCCTCTACTGCCCCGGCTGCGGCGGCCTGCGAACGGTGTACGCGCTCGTCCACGGGGATCCCGTGGCGGCTCTGGGGCTCAACCCGTTCGTCGCGCTCATGATCCCGGTGCTGGTCGTGCTCTGGGGCCGGTGGACGCTGCGTGCCTGGTCGGGCGGTACGTCCAGGGGCGCGCCCGCCGGGAGATCCGTGCACCCGGCATACGTGTGGTCATTGCTCGCTTTGATGGTCGTGTTTTGGATAGTGCGAAATCTTCCTTTTGGGGAATTCCTGGCCCCATAGTCACCGATAGGTCTCACCCCGTGGCGGAGCGACCCCGGCAGGGCCGATAGCATCGGCGGAACAAGGGCAGTCGATTCGGGAGGGGCCTTACTCGTGAGCGAGCGGAGCGAGCGAACCACGGATACGGCAGCGTTCGCGAACCTGGCCCCGGAGCTTCGCGAGGAGGGCAAGTGAGCGTGCTCGAGGAGATCCTCGAAGGAGTCCGCGCCGATCTGGCCGAGCGGCAGGAGAAGGTGACGCTGGCCGAGCTCAAGGAGCGGGCCGGACGGGCACCCGCCCCCCGTGACGCGTACGCGGCGCTGGGCGGCGACCAGGTGGCGGTCATCGCCGAGGTCAAGCGCTCCAGCCCGTCCAAGGGCGCCCTGGCCGCGATCGCCGACCCCGCCGCGCTGGCGGGCGACTACGAGTCGGGCGGCGCCCACGTCATCAGCGTGCTCACCGAGCGGCGCCGCTTCGGCGGCAGCCTCGACGACCTGGCCGCCGTGCGCGCCGTCGTCGACATCCCGGTGCTGCGCAAGGACTTCATCGTCACCTCGTACCAGCTCTGGGAGGCCCGTGCCTACGGCGCCGACCTGGCGTTGCTGATCGTCGCGGCACTCGACCAGAACGCGCTGGTCTCGCTGATCGAGCGGGCCGAGTCGATCGGGCTGGCCCCGCTGGTCGAGGTGCACACCGAGGAGGAGCTCGACCGGGCGCTCGCCGCCGGAGCGAAGATCATCGGTGTCAACGCGCGGAACCTCAAGACCCTCGAGGTCGACCGCGAGGTGTTCGCCAAGCTGGCTCCCAAGATCCCCGACGGCGTCATCAAGATCGCCGAGTCGGGCGTGCGCGGCCCCCACGACCTGCTCGCCTACGCCAGGGCGGGAGCCGACGCCGTCCTGGTCGGCGAGAGCCTGGTGACCGGCAAGGACCCGCGGGCCGCCGTGGTCGACCTGGTCACCGCCGGTGCCCATCCCGCATCCCGACCCGAGGGGCAGTAAGCAGTGACAACGCACGACGGAACCGTCATCACCACCGCCGACCTCGCGGGCAACGCCGCCCACGGCGACGACCCCGACATCAACGGCAAGTTCGGCGTCTTCGGCGGGCGCTACGTGCCCGAGGCGCTCATCCCGGCGCTGGACGAGGTCGCGGCGGAGTACGACAAGGCGAAGAACGACGAGGCGTTCCTGCGCGAGTTCGACCACCTGCTGCGCACCTACGCCGGGCGGCCGACCACGCTGACCGAGATCCCCCGCTTCGCCGAGCAGGCGGGCGGCGCCCGGATCATCCTCAAGCGCGAGGACCTGACCCACACCGGCGCCCACAAGATCAACAACGTGCTCGGCCAGGCCCTGCTGACCAAGCGGCTGGGCAAGACGCGGGTGATCGCCGAGACCGGCGCCGGCCAGCACGGCGTCGCCACCGCGACCGCCGCCGCCCTGATGGGCCTGGAGTGCGTCATCTACATGGGGGCCGTCGACTGCGAGCGCCAGGCGCTCAACGTCGCCCGCATGAAGCTGCTCGGCGCCACCGTCGTCCCGGTCACCAACGGCAGCCAGACCCTCAAGGACGCCATCAACGAGGCGTTCCGCGACTGGGTCGCCAACGTCGACCGCACTCACTACCTCTTCGGCACCATCGCGGGCCCGCACCCGTTCCCGGAGATCGTCCGCGACTTCGCCCGCATCATCGGCGTCGAGGCCCGCCGCCAGATGCTGGAGCTCACCGGCGGGCTGCCCGACGCGGTCGCCGCCGCCGTCGGCGGGGGATCGAACGCCATCGGCGTCTTCCACGCCTTCCTCGACGACAAGGACGTCCAGCTGCACGGCTACGAGGCGGGCGGCCGGGGCCGGGAGAGCGGCGAGCACGCCCTCACCCTCACCGAGGGCTCCATCGGCGTGCTGCACGGCTCGCGCACCTACGTGCTGCAGGACGACGAGGGCCAGACGATCGAGTCGCACTCGATCTCGGCCGGGCTCGACTACCCCGGCGTCGGCCCCGAGCACGCCTGGCTCAAGGACAGCGGCCGCGCCACCTACCACGGCATCACCGACGCCGAGGCGATGGACGCCTTCGCACTGCTCGCCCGCACCGAGGGCATCATCCCCGCGATCGAGTCCTCGCACGCGCTCGCCGGAGCCCTCAAGCTCGGTCGCGAGATGGGTCCCGAGGCGACGATCCTGGTCAACCTCTCGGGCCGGGGCGACAAGGACATGGGCACCGCGATGAAGTACTTCAACCTCTGACCCTCTGACGACCGACTTGCTTCTCTCCGGCGGCCCGGAGGGGACGGACCGCAACGGAAGCAACGATGACGACTCTCCAGACGGTGTTCGCCAAGGCTAAGGCGGACGACCGCGCCGCCCTCATCGGATACCTGCCCGCCGGGTTCCCCAGCAAGGACGGTGCGATCGCCGTCGCCACCGCCATGGTGGAGGCGGGCTGCGACGTGATCGAGATCGGCCTGCCCTACTCGGACCCCCTCATGGACGGCCCGACGATCCAGGACGCCGTCCACCGGGCGCTGACCAACGGCACCCGCATCGCCGACGTGCTGCGCACGGTCGAGGGCGTGGCCGCCACCGGTGCCGCCACCCTGGTCATGACGTACTGGAACCCGATCGACCGCTACGGCGCCGACCGCTTCGCCCGGGACCTGGCGAACGCGGGCGGGGTGGGCACCATCACGCCCGACCTGACCCCCGAGGAGGCCGGTCCCTGGCGCGAGGCCAGCGCCGCGGCCGGGATCGACACGGTCTTCCTGGTCGCCCCGAGCTCTACCGAGGCCCGCATCAAGGCCGTCGTCGACAGCTGCACCGGCTTCGTCTACGCGGCGTCGCTGATGGGCGTCACCGGTGCCCGCGAATCGGTCGGCGAGGCCGCGCAGGGCCTGGTCGAGCGCACCCGCCCGCACACCTCCCTGCCGGTGTGCGTCGGCCTGGGCGTCGGCACCGGGCGGCAGGCCGCCGAGGTCGCCGGCTACGCCGACGGCGTCATCGTGGGGTCGGCGTTCATCCGCCGCGTCCTGGACGCCCCCGACGAGACCTCGGGTCTGGCGGCGGTCCGCGAGCTGGGCGCCGAGCTGGCGGCGGGCGTCCGAGGCTGAGGACCCGCCCGGGTGCGATCCCTCCGCCGGAGGGGTCGCACCCCGGTCACTGCCTGTCAGGCAGGCTTATTCGACGCTTATCCAGCCCGTGATGAGGTTTCCTTCGGATACCTTGCGTTCGCCGGAGACGTCCGCGCCCGGGGCCTGGAATAGGAGAATGATGCACGTGACCTCTGATAACCCCGCGCCCAATAGGTCGCGTATCGTGATTTCGGCGCTACCCTGGGTAACGACCGTCTCACGGCTGGTGCTGGCGGGCGTGCTGATCGTCGCGGGTTGGGGCAAGATCGGCACCCCGGTGCTCTCGGTTCAGGCGGTCGAGGCATATGAACTGCTCCCTGAATCGCTCGCCACGGCGGTCGGCTACGGCCTGCCGATCCTGGAGATCGTCGTGGGGGTGTTGCTGGTCGTCGGGCTGCTCACCCGGGCGGCGGGTGTCATCTCGGCACTGCTCATGCTGGCGTTCGTCATCGGGATCGCCTCGGCGTGGGCGCGCGGGTTGCGCATCGACTGCGGCTGCTTCGGCGGCGGCGGTCAGCTGGCGGCCGGGGTGGAGCCCGACTACCTCATCGACATCCTGCGTGATTTCGGTCTCTTCGGGCTCGGTGTGCTCGTCGCCTGGTTTCCTCCGGGCCGCTTCGCGCTGGACTCCGCCCTGGGACTCACCCCGGGACGGGAGCCGTACGACGACCCTGACGGCGACGACGAGGAGGAGCACCAGGAAAAGGAGACTGACTGATGGGCAAGGCCGCGCGGGAGCAGTCGGCGCGTGATCGGATCAAGGCACAGCGCGAAGAGCAGATGGTGAAGGAGAGGCGCAAGCGTATGGCGACCATCGGAACGGCCGCCGTCGTCGCGATCGCCGCCGTCGGGGCGGGCTGGTGGTTCGCCGCCCAGAGCAGCAGGTCCGAGGAGGTCGGTGCCGCGCTCGCGCCGGTCACCGTCGCCGCGGACGGCTCGGTGGTCATGGCCAAGGCGGGCGTGGAGAAGCCGGTCCTGGACGTCTTCGAGGACTTCCAGTGCCCCGCCTGCGAGGCGCTGGAGAGGACCAGCGGCGCCACGATCAAGAACCTGGCGGCCGAGGGCAAGGCCAAGGTGGTCTACCACCCGATCACGATCTTCTCGGAGCAGACCAACAAGGGCATCACCCGGGGCAACTCCCTGCGCGCCGGGGCGGCCTCCCGCTGCATTCCCGGGGGCGCGCCCTGGAGCAGGTTCCACGACAGGTTGTTCGAGGAGCAGCCGTCGGAGAGCGCGGAGGGCTTCACGATCCCCGACCTGATCGCCTGGGGCAAGGACGCCGGGGTGACCGACGCCGGCTTCGAGAAGTGCGTGACCAGCCAGGAGAAGGCGTCCGCGCACCTCGCCTACAGCGCCGAGGTTCTGAAGAGCCAGAAGCTCACGGGCACCCCGACGCTGAAGCTCAACGGCACCGAGGTGGACACCGCGGTGGCTTTCAAGCCGGCCGAGCTACGCCAGGCCGTTCTCGATGCCGCCAAGTAGCGCGCGACACGGTAACGTCACCTGACATGCCCCTCGCCTCGATTCCCAGCCCCTCCCAGGGGGTCTGGCACCTTTTCGGCGTGGTCCCCATCCGGGCCTACGCACTGTGCATCGTGCTCGGCGTCGTCGTCGCGGTCGCCATCGGCGAGCGCCGCTGGCGCGCCCGCGGCGGTGTTCCCGGAACGATCGTGGACCTCGCCGTCTGGGCCGTGCCGTTCGGCCTGGTCGGTGGCCGCCTCTACCACGTCATCACCGACTGGCAGCTCTACTTCGGGCCGGACGCGCCCAACGAGCCGATCGAGGCGCTGTTCATCTGGAACGGCGGCCTGGGCATCTGGGGCGCCGTCGCGCTCGGCGGCGTGGGCGTCTGGCTGGGCTGCCGCGGCCGGGGCATCTCCCTGACCGCGGTGGCCGACACCGTGGCCCCCGGGATCGTGGTGGCCCAGGCCATCGGCCGCTGGGGCAACTACTTCAACCAGGAGCTGTTCGGCAGGCCCACCGACCTGCCGTGGGGCCTGGAGATCGACCCCGACCGGCCCGGCACGGTGCCCGGTGAGGACACCTACCACCCCGCGTTCCTGTACGAGTCGATCTGGGACCTGGGCCTGGCGCTGGTCCTCATCTGGCTCGGCCGCAAGTTCGTGCTCCGGCACGGCCGCCTGTTCGCGCTCTACGTCGCCGGTTACACCGTGGGCCGCTTCTGGATCGAGGGCCTGCGGGTCGACACCGCCCACCACATCCTCGGCCTGCGGCTCAACCAGTGGACCTCGATCATCCTGTTCATCGGGGCGATGGCCTACTTCTGGTACGCCAGGAACAAGACCGGCGAGGAGCGGGTCATCCCGGTGACCGATCCCGACGGCCTCAAGGGCGGGGTCGTCGTCCCGGGCGAGGACGAGAGCGCGGGTCCGGCGAAGGGCGAGGACGCCGCCGTACCGGCCGGCACCCTGGCCGCGTCGGACGTGGGAGACGGCGCGGGGGATCCCGTCGACCCGGCCCACCCGTCCGACCAGGCCGACCCGGCCGAGAACGACGGCGAGAGCGGGCAGGGCAGCGGGGCGCGACCCGCCTCGGCGACGCTCGCGACCGCGGACCCGGGCACGGCCGGAGGTTCGGCCGATCCCGCCCACCCGGCTGACCAGGCCGAGCCGGTCGAGAGCGACCGGGACGGGAGCGACCCGGCCGGCGACGAGCCGGGCAGAGCGGTTCCGGCCGCCGCCCCGGACAGTGCCACTCCGGCCGGCGCCGCCTCGGACAGCACCGTCCCGGACAGCACCGTCCCGGACGGGGCCGCCTCCGGCGCGGAGAGAGGCGATCTCCGCGGGGAGGCCACGACGAAGGGTGTTCCCGAAGGCGAGAAAGAACGACGTTGACGTTCCTTTCACGGTCGAGGCCCCGGGGCCCCGGACGCGCCGCCGGATCGTCCGGCACGCCGGCGTACTCCCCCTCCGGGGCCGAGACCGGCGGCTCGCCGCCTCCCCCGGGCGCTGAGTCCCCGGGGCCGTCCTCCGAGGGATCGGAGTGAGCCCGGACGCCTCCGGGGGGCGCGCCGAGATGCACCACCGGCATCGCGACGTCAACGGCGGCTGGCTGCGGCCGTCGGTGTTCGGCGCGATGGACGGCCTCGTCTCCAACTTCGCCCTGATCGCCGGTGTCGCCGGCGGCGATGCCGGCACCAGGGTCATCCTGCTGGCCGGCATCGCCGGACTGGCCGCGGGCGCGTTCTCCATGGCCGGCGGCGAGTACGTCTCGGTGGCCAGCCAGCGGGAACTCGCCCTGGCCGAGATCGACGTCGAGCGGCGCGAGCTGGAACGCCACCCCGAGGCCGAGCTGGAGGAGCTCGCCAAGCTCTACGAGGAGCGGGGCGTCGACCCCGCGGTGGCGGCCGAGGTGGCCAGGCAGATCTCGATGGACCCCGAAAGGGCCCTGGAGGTGCACACCGAGGCCGAGCTCGGCGTCACCCTCCGTGACCTGCCCTCGCCCAGGATCGCCGCGGTCTCCTCCTTCCTGTCGTTCGGCGTGGGCGCGCTCCTGCCCCTCCTGCCGTACCTGTTCGGCGTCACCAGCCTGGTGGCCTCGGCGGTGATCTCCTGCCTGGCGCTGTTCGGCGCGGGCGCGCTGGTCTCCCGGGTCACCGCGCGCAGCTGGTGGTACAGCGGGCTGCGCCAGCTCGTCGTCGGCGCGGTCGCCGCCGGCCTGACCTTCGCCCTGGGCACCTTCCTGGGAGGAACCGCACTTTGACCCCTCCACCTCCGGCCCCCACCCCGACCCCCGGGCGCAAGCGTCGCCGTACCTCCGGCAAGGCGCAGACCTGGAGCGTCCCCCTGCTGGAGGAGTGGGGGCTGACCCGGACCCAGCAGCGGCTGGTGCTGGTGTTCGGATCGCTGGCGGGAGTGCTGGTCGCCGCGCTCGCCCTCACCCTGGCCATCTCCGCGATCGGCAACGACTTCGAGCCCGAGCGGGCCACCGCCTCGGTCATCGGCACCGAACCCCGGCCGGACGTCTACCGGGGATGGCCCTCCTCCAAGGTGTTCGCGCCGATCGCGGAGAGCAGGGCCGACCCCAAGCCGCTGACGGTCAAGGACCTCTTCGCCAAGACCCTCAAGGAGGGCAGGACCACGCTGAGACTGGCGGGCAGCCCCAAGCTGGAGACCGACTGCGTGGCGGCGACCTGGGGCCAGGGGTTCGCCGACCTGCTCACCCAGGGAGGGTGCACCCAGGTGGCGAGGGGCCTGTACGCCAGTGCCGACGGCCGTTACGTCGCCCAGTACACCATGTTCAACCTGCGCGACACCGCCGCCGCCGACGCGCTGGCGAACACGCTGACCACCCTGCACCGGGGCGGCTGGGTCCGGCCGCTCCAGACGCCCAGGGTCGCCTTCCCCGCCGGTGGCCACACCGAGGCCAGCGGTCACGCCATGGGGCACTACGCGGGCCTGGTCTGGATCGGCAGGGCCGACGGAGCGGAGCCGGGCCCGAGGGACGACTTCGTCTCGCTGTCCCTGACGGTCCGCGCGACAGAGAAGGCGATCTTCCGTCGCATCGTCGCCGCCTCCCCGGCGCCCGCCCCGGCCCAGTAGTTCCCGCACGCCGGGTCGTTCCCCGGATTTTCCGGCCGGTGCCGCCGCACCGGCCGAGCCGGCGGTGTCCGGCCGTCCTGGCGGTGTCCGGCCGTCCTGGCGGTGCCCGGCCTCTCCGGCGGTGCCTGGCCTCTCCGGCGGTGCCTGGCCGCTCCGGAGGCCGGGGCGGCGGCGCGGGGGAGCCCGCCGGCCGCCGGGCGGGGTCACCGACCGTGAGCCTCTGATTCCGTTCGGGAATCCCGGTTCTTCGAGGACCGGGGAGATCTCGAAGTAAGCTTTTTCCTCATGCGCAAGTGGATCATCATTGTCGTGCTGGCCGGGGTCGCCGGGTCGGGAGCCTTCCTGTGGCTGGGCAACGAGCCCGCCCCGCGCGCCGCGGTCCTGCGGGCGGAGTCCGGTACGGCCCACTACGCGCCCATCGCGACCCGTGTCCTCGATCCCCGGCCGCTCACCGTCGCCGAGATGTTCCCCGGCCCCTCGGTGTCGGCGGGCACGACCAGGCTCGCGCTCAGGAACACCGAGACCCTCGCCGACTGCGCCGAAGCGGTCTGGGGGAGCGCCGGGGACGCGCTCGGCGGATGCACGCAGGTGCTGCGGGCCCGCTACGAGACCGGGGACGGAGCGGTCTCCGGCCAGTTCCTGATCTTCAATCTCGCCGACTCCGCCGCCGCCGACAGGCTCGTGGCGGCGCTCAAGACCGGCGGATTCGTCCGGCCCGCCCCCGACACCCCCGACGGCTTCGACGGCTCGCGCAGCTGGGCCCAGGTCCGTGGCCTCGGGCACTACGTCACGGTGAGCTGGGTCGCCCCCGTCGTGCCGGGGAGCAAGGTGGATCTCACCTACCCGCAGGTCGCGGTGGACGGCCTCGGCCTGGTCATCCAGCGCCGGCTGGTGAGCTGAGGGAGCTCTCCACCGCGGCCCGCAGCTCCAGCAGCCGGTGGGCGGGCAGTTCGAGGACGGTGACGTCGCCCGCCCACGGGGCCACGGCGGCGACGACCGCCCTGGCCTGCCTCTTCGTCAGGTCACCCCTGACCCTGATCAGGGCCTCGCGCCAGGTGTTGGCGAGCTTGCCGTGCGCGTTGTCCAGGACGCGGCGCAGGATCCTGGCCGCGTCGTCTCCGGTCTCACCGTTCCCGGCGTCCCCGGCGGGCGGCGCCACCCGTACGGCGCGCACGGACGCGCCCTCGGCGGTGAGCTCGTAGACGGGGGCGAGCAGGTCGGCGGGGAGGTCCTTCGGGGCCGTGGCCAGCGTGACCCGGACCTCCGCGGCGCGGGTGGCGAGCAGCAGCCGGGGCAGCGCGGCCTCCAGGCCGGCGGGTACGGAGATCGCCACCCTGGCCGGGTCGCTGGCGTAGGGCTTGGCCAGCCAGGTCGCCAGACGTGCTCTGGGCGCCCTGGGCAGCACGTCACGGGGCCATTCGCCCACCAGCACCTCCGGGACGAACCCGTCGCCGGAGTCCGCGGCCAGGGCCGCCGAGGGTGCTGCGGAGGGGGGCGCCGACTCCACGGACTGCGGGCCCTGCGTGTAGATGGCGGTGCCGGACGCCTCGGTCCTGGCGGCCGCGGCGGGCCAGGTTCTCGTCGTGGGACGCAGGACGTACAGGTCGGCGGCCGAACCGATGGCCTCGGCGCCGAGGTAGCGGTTGAAGTCGGGGTAGATCGCCTCGTTGACGAGGTTGAGCTGCGACAGGGCCTGCTGCACCTTGAGGGCGAGCGCGGGGGTGCGCTCGCTGGCGCCGTACGCCAGCATGATCCGGCCCTGCTCGCGGTCGCGCAGCCCCTCCGCGCAGCGGGCGACGAACAGCCCGACGCCCTCGGGGGTGTAGGGAGGGTCGGTGATCGCCAGATCGGCCCAGGACTGCGCGGAGGCGGGCAGTCCCAGGCGCAGGTCGGCCCACCGGGTCCGCACGGCCAGGCCGAGCCGGTCGGCGTGCCCGGCGATGTAGGCGAGGATGCGCTCGTCGACGTCGACGACGGTCACCTCGACGCCCGGGTGCAGCATCGCGGTGGCCAGCGAGGTCAGGTCGTGGTCGCCCACGCACAGCAGCCTGGCGCCGTCCAGCCAGAACCGGGCGTCCAGCAGCAGCGCCCGCCTGACCACGGTCTCGCCGGTCGCGGCGACGTGGTCCAGCGTGTGGCGGCCCCGGGGGGCCTTGGCGATCAGCTCGTCCATGCGCGCGACCAGGTCCGCGTGGCCGGCAAGCAGGTGGGCCACGGGATCCGCCGGTCCCGGGGCGCTCCCTCCCGGTCCGGCGGGCGGGAAGGCGCTCTCTCGCCGGGCCGGACCCGGCCGGTCCCGGTTCGCCGGGACCGGACCCGGCCCGGCGGGACCTGGCCCGGCGGGACTCGGCGGGGCGGGACTCAGCCAGGCCGGCGGGGCCGGGAGCCTGAAGCGGTCGCCGGACCGCTCCAGCTCCCCGTCCACCTCGCGCAGCAGCGCCTCGACGGTCCGCCGCGACGTCGCGGTCTCCCTGACCAGGTCGGCGAGCGTCCACCAGCGGCCGTCGCCCAGGGCGGCGAGCGCGTTCCGCAGCCGCCTGCCGTCGACGCCCGCCCGCGCGACGAGCGCCTCGATCCCGGTCCCGGCTCCGGCCGGGTCACCGGTCTCGCCGGGAGCGCCGGGGGAGTCCGGTGCGCCGGACCGCCTCGACACGCCCGGGATGTTCGGAGTGCTGGTGTCTGTCAGATCGGTGGGGCCACCCGGGCCGACGGGGTCGCTCGGTTCCATTGGGCCACCATAGAGCCCGGACCTGGAATGTTGCGCCACCGTTATGTGTTAAACGAACCGGGCGAACCGGCACTAATTCGGCGCGATCTCACCGGGTAGGTAGGTATCCGGCAGGGTACGGTAATCTCTACCCACCACGCAGCAGGGCCAACGTCGTCCCTTGCTTGTTCGAAAGAAGCAAGACGACGGGAGGGATTCAATGCCTGCTGCCCACCTCGGCTTTCCCGAGCCCCAGGGCCTGTACCACCCCTCGCACGAGCACGACGCCTGCGGTGTCGCCATGGTCGCGGACGTCGCCGGTCGCCGGAGCCACGACATCGTCGCGAAGGCATTGACCGCGCTGTGCAATCTCGACCATCGGGGAGCCCAGGGTAGCGAACCGGACACCGGCGACGGGGCCGGGATCCTGACGCAGATCCCCGACACCTTCTTCCGCGTGGTGGCGGACTTCCCCCTGCCCGCGGCCGGTGCCTACGCCGCCGGCATGGCCTTCCTGCCCGCCGAGGCGCAGGCCCGCGAGACCGCCGTGCGGCTGATCGAGGAGATCGCCGCCGAGGAGGGCCTGACGGTCCTCGGCTGGCGCGACGTTCCGACCACCCCCGACCTTCCCGGGCCGAGCGCCCGCGCGGTGATGCCGTTCTTCGGCCAGCTGTTCGTGGCCTCCCCGGACGGCGAGACCGGCCTGGAGCTGGACCGGATGGCCTTCTGCCTGCGCAAGCGGGCCGAGCACGAGGCGGACGTCTACTTCCCCTCGCTGAGCTCCCGGACCATCGTCTACAAGGGCATGCTCACCCCGCTGCAGGTCGAGCAGTTCTTCCCCGACCTGAGCGACGAGCGCTACGAGACCGCGATCGCGCTGGTCCACTCGCGTTTCTCCACCAACACCTTCCCCTCGTGGCCGCTGGCGCACCCGTACCGCTACGTCGCCCACAACGGCGAGATCAACACGGTCAAGGGCAACCGCAACTGGATGCGCGCCCGTGAGGCGATGCTGAAGACGGCGAACCTGCCGGGCGACCTGTCGAGGCTCTTCCCGATCTGTGACCCGGCCGGTTCCGACACCGCCTCCTTCGACGAGACGCTGGAGCTCATCCACCTCGCGGGCCGCAGCCTGCCGCACGCGGTGCTGATGATGATCCCCGAGGCGTGGGAGAGCCACACCGAGATGGACCCCGCGCGGCGGGCGTTCTACGAGTTCCACTCCACGATGATGGAGGCCTGGGACGGCCCGGCCTCGATCACCTTCTCCGACGGCACCCTCGTCGGCGCGGTGCTCGACCGCAACGGCCTGCGGCCCGGACGATTCTGGGTGACCGCGGACGGCCTGGTCGTGCTGGCCTCCGAGGCGGGCGTGCTGGACATCGCCCCCGAGGACGTGGTCCGCAAGGGCCGCCTGCAGCCCGGCAAGATGTTCCTGATCGACACCGAGCTCGGCAAGATCATCGAAGATGACGAGATCAAGGCCGAGCTGGCGGCCGAGCTGCCGTACGCGGACTGGCTGCACGCCGGGCTGGTCCGCTTCGAGGAGCTGCCCGCCCGCTCGCACGAGATCCCCTCGCACGAGGCGCTGATCAAGCGGCAGCAGACCTTCGGCTACACCGAGGAGGAGCTGCGGATCATCCTGGCGCCGATGGCCAGGGCGGGCATCGAGCCGATCGGCTCGATGGGCACCGACACCCCGGTCGCGGTGCTCAGCGAGAAGCCCCGGCTGCTGTTCGACTACTTCAGCCAGCTGTTCGCGCAGGTCACGAACCCGCCGCTGGACGCGATCCGCGAGGAGCTCGTCACCTCCCTGGCCAGCACCATCGGCCCCGAGGGCAACCTGCTCGACCCGGGCCCGGCCTCCTGCCGCCAGCTCGTGCTGCCCTACCCGGTGCTCGACAACGACGAGCTCGCGAAGATCATCCACATCAACGACGAGGGCGCGCTGCCGGGCTTCCACCCGCACGTGGTCTCCGGCCTGTACGAGGTCGCGGGCGGCGGCGAGGCGCTGCTGCGCCGCATCGAGGAGATCCGCGCCGAGGTCTCCTCGGTGATCGAGGGCGGGGCGCGGATCATCGTGCTGTCCGACCGCGGCTCCTCCGCCGCCCTGGCGCCGATCCCCTCGCTGCTGCTCACCGGCGCCGTCCACCACCACCTGATCGCCGAGAAGACCCGCACCAAGATCGGTCTGGTCGTCGAGACCGGCGAGGCGCGCGAGGCGCACCACATGGCGCTCCTGGTCGGCTACGGGGCGGGCGCGGTCAACCCGTACCTCGCCATCGAGACCGTCGAGGACATGGTCGACTCCGGCGTCCTGAAGGTCGACCGGCACAAGGCCGTGCGCAACCTCATCAAGGCGTACGGCAAGGGCGTGCTGAAGGTCATGTCCAAGATGGGCGTGTCCACGGTCGCCTCCTACACCGGCGCGCAGATCTTCGAGGCGCTCGGCCTGAGCCAGGAGGTCGTCGACGCCTGCTTCACCGGGACCACGTCCCGCCTGGGCGGCGTCGGCTTCGACGTCCTGGCCGAGGAGGCGGCGCAGCGTCACCTGCGCGCCTACCCCCGGGCGGAGAACGCCCACCGCCGCCTGGAGGTCGGCGGCGAGTACCAGTGGCGCCGCGAGGGCGAGCCGCACCTGTTCAACCCCGAGACCGTCTTCAAGCTGCAGCACGCCACCCGCTCGCGCCGCTACGAGATCTTCAAGGAGTACACCGGCCTGGTGGACTCCCAGGCGGAGAAGCTGATGACGCTGCGCGGCATGTTCAAGCTGCGCGAGGGCGTCCGCGAGCCGGTGCCGATCGACGAGGTCGAGCCGGTCAGCGAGATCGTCAAGCGCTTCTCGACCGGCGCGATGTCGTACGGCTCCATCTCGATGGAGGCGCACGAGACGCTCGCCATCGCGATGAACCGGCTGGGCGGCAAGTCCAACACCGGCGAGGGCGGCGAGGACCCCGAGCGGCTGCACGACCCGGCCCGCCGCTCGGCGATCAAGCAGGTGGCCTCCGGCCGGTTCGGCGTGACCTCGGAGTATCTGGTCAACGCCGACGACGTGCAGATCAAGATGGCCCAGGGCGCCAAGCCAGGCGAGGGCGGCCAGCTGCCCGGCCACAAGGTCTACCCGTGGATCGCCAAGACCCGGCACTCCACCCCGGGCGTCGGCCTCATCTCGCCGCCGCCGCACCACGACATCTATTCGATCGAGGACCTCGCCCAGCTCATCCACGACCTGAAGAACGCGAACCCGGCCGCCCGGGTGCACGTCAAGCTCGTGGCCGAGGTCGGGGTCGGCACGGTCGCGGCGGGCGTGTCCAAGGCCCACGCGGACGTCGTGCTCATCTCCGGCCACGACGGCGGCACCGGCGCGTCCCCGCTGACCTCGCTCAAGCACGCGGGCGCCCCCTGGGAGCTCGGCCTGGCCGAGACCCAGCAGACGCTGCTGCTCAACGGCCTGCGCGACCGGATCGTCGTGCAGGTGGACGGCCAGCTCAAGACCGGCCGCGACGTGGTCATCGCCGCGCTGCTCGGCGCCGAGGAGTACGGCTTCGCCACGGCCCCGCTGGTCGTCTCCGGCTGCGTGATGATGCGCGTCTGCCACCTGGACACCTGCCCGGTCGGCGTCGCCACCCAGAACCCCGAGCTGCGCAAGCGGTTCACCGGCAAGCCCGAGTTCGTGGTCAACTTCTTCGAGTTCGTCGCCGAGGAGATCCGCGAGTATCTCGCCGCGCTGGGCTTCCGCAGCATCGAGGAGGCCGTCGGCCACGCCGAGCTGCTGGACACCACCCCGGCCGAGAACCACTGGAAGGCCTCGGGGCTGGACCTGGCGCCGATCCTGCACCAGCCCGAGCTGCCCGAGGGCGCCTCGCTGCGCCGTACCGTGGAGCAGGACCACGGGCTGGCCAAGGCGCTGGACAACACGCTGATCCAGCTCGCCGAGGGCGCGCTCAAGGGCGGTTCCAGGGTCACGCTCGACCTGCCCATCCGCAACGTCAACCGCACGGTCGGCACCATGCTCGGCCACGAGGTGACCAAGCGGTACGGCGGCGCCGGGCTGCCCGACAACACCATCGACGTGCGCTTCACCGGTTCCGCGGGCAACTCCCTGGGCGCCTTCCTGCCCAGGGGGATCACCCTGCGGCTCACCGGCGACGCCAACGACTACGTGGGCAAGGGCCTGTCCGGCGGCCGGATCACGGTCCAGCCGCACGACGCGGCCCCGCTCGACGGGCACATCATCGCCGGGAACGTCGGCCTGTACGGCGCGACCTCCGGCGAGGCCTTCATCCGCGGCGTCGTGGGGGAGCGGTTCTGCGTCCGCAACTCCGGCGCCACCGCGGTGGTCGAGGGCGTCGGCGACCACGGCTGCGAGTACATGACCGGCGGCAAGGTGGTCGTGCTCGGCCCGACCGGCCGCAACTTCGCGGCGGGCATGTCCGGCGGCGTCGCCTACCTGCTCGACCTCGACGCCGAGCGGGTCAACCGGGAGATGGTCGAGATCGAGGAGCTGGACGAGGCCGAGTCCGAGGCGCTGCGCGAGATCGTCGAGTCCCACCTGGCCGAGACCGGCTCCACGGTGGCCAAGGCGATCCTCGCCGACTGGGACCCGTCCCGGTTCGGCAAGATCATGCCGACGGACTACAAGCGGGTCCTGCGGGCCGCCGAGTCCGCCCGGCTGGAGGGCCGCGACATCGACGAGGCCGTCATGACCGCCGCGGTCCAGGGGTGAGGCCGATGTCCGTTTCCACGTCGAAGACCGTTCATGTCGCCCATGTTTCCCGGGCTCTCCAGGCTTTTCACGGATAAGGGAGGTACGACCGATGGCTGACCCCAAGGGTTTCCTCGCTCACGGACGCGAGCTGCCGGCGCGCCGCCCGGTGGACGTGCGCATCCGCGACTGGCGGGAGGTCTACGAGGACTTCCCCAAGCCCGCGCTGACCAAGCAGGCCGCGCGGTGCATGGACTGCGGCATCCCGTTCTGTCACAACGGCTGCCCGCTGGGCAACCTGATCCCCGAGTGGAACGACCTGGTCTACCGGGACGACTGGCAGGAGGCCATCGAGCGCCTGCACGCCACCAACAACTTCCCGGAGTTCACCGGCAGGCTCTGCCCGGCTCCGTGCGAGGCGGCGTGCGTGCTCGGCATCAACTCCGACCCGGTCGCGATCAAGCGGGTCGAGGTCGAGATCATCGACCGCGCCTTCGACGAGGGCTGGGTCACCCCCCAGATCCCCGCGTCGAGGACCGGCAAGCGGGTCGCGGTCGTCGGCTCGGGCCCCACGGGCCTGGCCGCCGCGCAGCAGCTCACCAGGGCCGGGCACGACGTGGTCGTGTTCGAGCGGGCCGACAGGATCGGCGGCCTGCTCCGCTACGGCATCCCCGAGTTCAAGATGGAGAAGCGGCACATCGACCGCCGTCTCGACCAGATGCGGGCCGAGGGCACCGAGTTCCGTACCGGCGTCAACGTCGGGGTGGACATCACGGCGGCGCGGTTGCGCGAGGAGTTCGACGCGGTCGTCCTGGCCGGCGGCGCGACCCAGTGGCGGGACCTGCCCGTCGCCGGACGCGACCTGGCGGGCATCTACCAGGCGATGGAGTACCTGCCGCCCTCCAACAAGGTCCAGGAGGGCGACTTCCCGGTCTCGCCGATCAGTGCCGAGGGCAAGCACGTCGTCGTGATCGGCGGCGGCGACACCGGCGCCGACTGCATCGGCACCGCGATCCGCCAGGGGGCCGCCTCGGTCACCCAGCTGGAGATCATGCCCCAGCCCCCGGCGGACCGCCCCGGCAGCCAGCCGTGGCCCACGTTCCCCATCCTGTTCAAGATGGAGAGCGCCCACGAGGAGCTGGCCGACGGCGGCGGCGACCGGGTCTACGCGGTCTCCACCACCGAGTTCGTCGGCGACGCCGACGGCAATGTCCGGGCGCTGCGCCTGGTCGAGGTGGAGGGTCCCGCGGCCGGGTTCAAGCCGGTGCCCGGCTCCGAGCGGGAGATCCCGGCCGAGCTGGTCACGCTGTCGATGGGCTTCGTGGGCCCGGAGAAGAAGGGCCTGCTGGAGGAGCTCGCCGAGGTCGCCGGAGGCGAGTTCTTCGACGCCAGGGGCAACGTCGCCAGGGACAGGGGCTACATGTCCTCGGTCGACGGCGTCTTCGTCGCCGGGGACATGGGCCGCGGCCAGTCGCTGATCGTGTGGGCGATCGCCGAGGGCCGCTCGGCCGCCTCGGCCGCCGACCGCTATCTCACGGGCCGGACGGCCCTGCCGGTGGCGATCCCGCCGACGGCACGGCCACTGGTCTGAGCGCGCGGGGGGCCGGTCCGCCGGGCGGACCGGCCCCCCGCGCGGTGGAGCGCATCGGCACCTCGACATCCCACCCCGGCCGACCGGCGCCGGGTTCCTCCCGCCGGGCTCACCGCGCCTCGTCGAGCCGCTCCATCACCGACGCCGGGGCGTGTTCGGCCGTCGGCGGACCGCCCAGGCGGCCGGCCGTGGCCCACGTCCGGGTGATCGTCGGTCTTGGATGGCCGCCTGCTGACATGTCATGGCCGGTCCGGGTGTGTCATGGTTGGTTGTTGCATCCCCGGACCGGTTCATGCATGTCATGGCCGGTTCGTGGATGTCATGGCCGCCCCGGTCAGGCCGGGGCGGTCCGGCGGGAACGCGGCGGGTGCAGGCACGTCACGGTCCAACCGGGGGCGGTGCCGCCCGCCGCGTCCGGGAACCGTCCGGCGTGGCGGGTGTCTTACCGGCTGCTTCAGGTAAAAATGCGCAGAGCGTAGGTTCAGATTGCTTTGGCGTACATATGCCTGAAAAATAATTCTTCTTGATCAGGCCAGGTGCGGAGGATCGATGAATCGCGGGATCAGAAGCCTGACGGGCACGGCGACGGTGCTCGCCCTGGCGGCGACCCTCACGGCGGGAGCCCTGGGCGGCGGGGCCACGACAGGCGCGGCGGGTCAGACCCGCGAGTACCTGGTCTTCTACGCGGACGGAGCCCGCGACCGGGCGATCGAGGCGATCACCGCGAGCGGCGGCACCGCCCTGTCGACCGACACCAGGATCGGCTACGTCCTCGCCGACGGTCCCGGTCCCCGCTTCGTGGAGAGCCTGGCCGGCAGCGACGCCGTCGAGGGGGTCTCCTCCGACCGCAGGATCGGCTCCGCCACCGCGATCGCCCCCGTGACCGCCGCCCCCGCGGCCAGGACGCCGGGCACCGCGACCGCCGCCCCCGCGGCCGGGGTTCCCGGCACCGAGACCGCCTCCCAGGTCAGGACCCCGCTCGCCTTCCCCTCCGCGGACGCCCTCGGGCGGGCGGGCACCCCCGGCGCCTCCACGCCCTCCACCGGCACGCCCGAGCCGCTGGCCGGACGGCAGTGGGACATGAAGATGATCGGCGCCACCGTGGACGGCTCCTACGCCACCGAGCCCGGTGACAAGCGGGTGCTGGTCGGCGTCATCGACACCGGCGTCGACGGCAAGCACCCCGACATCGCCCCCAACTTCAACCGCGCCCTGAGCCGCAACTTCGTGACCGACCGGCCCAAGGACCCCAACGGCAAGACCCTCGACGGGCCCTGCGAGTTCAAGAGCTGCAAGGACCCGGTCGACTGGGACGACGACGGCCACGGCACCCACGTGGCCAGCACCATCGCCTCGCCGCTCAACGGCGTGGGCATCGCCGGGGTCGCCCCCCAGGTGTCCCTGGTGAACCTGCGCGCGGGCCAGGACTCCGGCCTGTTCTTCCTCAAGCCCAGCATCGAGGCGCTCACCTACGCCGCCGACGCCGGCATCGACGTGGTCAACATGAGCTTCTACGTCGACCCGTGGCTGTTCAACTGCAAGGCCAACCCCGCCGACTCCAAGGCCGAGCAGCTGGAGCAGCGCGGCATCATCACCGGCATGCAGCGCGCCCTCGACTACGCCCGCAAGCGCGGCGTCACCCTCATCAGCGCCATCGGCAACGGCGCCACCGACCTCGGCAGGCCCAGCAAGGACGCGACCAGCCCCGACTACCCCAAGGACACCGAGCGCACCCGCAAGGTCGACAACTCCTGCCTCAACGTCCCGGCCGAGTCCAGGGGCGTCATCTCGGTCACCTCGGTGGGCCAGAGCGGGCGCAAGGCCTACTACTCCGACTACGGCGTCGAGCAGGCCGACCTGGCGGCCCCCGGCGGGGACGAGTTCGACGGCGGCGGCAAGTACGACACCACCAGGGGCATCCTGGCCGCCGCGCCGGAGAACGCGCTCAAGGCCAAGGGGCAGATCGCCGCCGACGGGACGCCGAAGTCCCCGTCGATCATCCGGGAGTGCGAGGGCGGCACCTGCGCCTACTACCAGTACCTCGTCGGCACCTCCATGGCCGCTCCGCACGCCACCGGCGTCGCCGCCATCCTGATCAGCCGCTTCGGCAAGCCGGGCAAGGGCGGTCTCGCGCTGCCCGCCGAGGACGTCCAGCGCCTGCTGTACTCCACCGCCACCGAGAAGGCCTGCCCCTCGCCGCGCGAGTACGCCTACAAGATCGACCTCGTGGTGGACGAGGTCCACAAGTGCGAGGGTCCCAAGTCGCGCAACGGCTTCTACGGCCGAGGCGTCATCAGCGCCGCCAACGCCGCCAAGGCCACCGCCTCCACTCCCTAGCGCCGCCGCCGACGACGCCGATACGGCTGCCGCCGCCGACCGGAGCACGTCCGGCCGGCGGCGCCGGGCCTTCCTCCGGGAACCGGCGACGTTCATGGATCGGTCAAAAGAGACAGCGGGCAGGAGGGGGACGGGGCCGGCCGGGGAAGGAGGACGGTTGCGGTTCCATCCCGTCGCTCTCGCCCCTGTGAGGATCAATGAGGTTCCTGACGCGTCCGCACCAGCTTCCGCCCCGGGTCGCCGCCGGTCTGATCATTCTGAATTCGGGGCTGACCAAGCGGTCCGCGGGGGAGGAGGCCGCCCAGGGATTGCACGGGATGGCGGCCGGGACCTACCCGTTCCTGAAGGACGTCGATCCGGTGAGGTTCGTGAGGCTGCTCTCCGCGGCGGAGATCACCCTCGGTACGGCCCTGCTGGTCCCGGTGGTGCCGCCGCTGCTGGCGGGCGCCGCGCTGACCGCCTTCGCCGGAGGGCTGGTCGGCCTCTACCTCAGGACCCCGGGCCTGCGGGAGGAGGGGAGCCTGCGCCCCACCCAGCAGGGCGTCGCCATCGCCAAGGACGTCTGGCTGCTGGGCATCGGCGCCGGGCTGGTCGTGGAGGAGGTCGTCCGCGACCGATCCAGGACCGTTGTGGTCACGCGGAGGCGTTCCTCTCCACGCCTGTGACGAGACACGGGGCCGTGTCTCCCATGTCCTGAACATGTCCTTGACATGTCCTGAACACGTCCTGAACACGGCCTGATATGAGATGCGTCTCTCATGGCCTGAGATGAGATGAGATGCGAGGGCGCGTCGCTCCCGGCCTGTGACGCGTCTCTCCCCGCGTGTGACGCGCGCACCCGAGTGGCCGGACATCTTATGACATACGCCCCCTCATCTGGGCATATGGGGCGATTCGCAACCTGCCGTTCATCCAGGGTAGCTTTGTGTCACCGAATTTTTCATCGGCGCTATGACCAACGTCACGACCAAGTGGTCTGTACCAATTAGGGTGGGATCCGTGACTCGTCGCGCGAAAATCGTCTGCACTCTCGGCCCTGCCACCTCCTCTCCCGAACGCCTCCGCGAACTGATCGCGGCCGGGATGGACGTGGCCCGTTTCAACCTCAGCCATGGCAGCCATGAGCTGCACAAGGAGGTTTACGACAGGGTGAGGGAGGCCGCCGCCGAGCTCGGGCGTGGCGTGGGTCTGCTGGCTGACCTCCAAGGCCCCAAGATCCGGGTCGGCAAGTTCGGTGAGGGCCCCGTCCGCCTCGGCTTCGGTGATGTCTTCACGATCACCACTGAGGAGGTTCCCGGCGACCGTGACCAGGTCTCCACGTCCTATCTGGGGCTTCCCAAGGACGTCAGTCCCGGGGACAGCATCCTGGTCGACGACGGTCGCGTCCGGCTGGAGGTGACCCGGGTCGACGGCCAGCGCGTCACCACCCGCGTGATCATCGGTGGCATGATCTCCGACAACAAGGGCCTCAACCTGCCCGGCGTCAACGTCAGCGCCCCCGTCCTGACCGACAAGGACGAGACCGACCTTCGCTGGGCCCTGCGCACCGGCTTCGACCTGGTCGCCCTCTCCTTCGTCAGGCGTCCCTCCGACGCCGACGTGGTGCGCAACATCATGGAGCAGGAGGGCATCCGCCTCCCGCTGCTCGCCAAGATCGAGAAGCCGCAGGCCGTGGAGCGGCTTCCGGAGATCATCGAGGCCTTCGACGGCATCATGGTCGCCCGCGGTGACCTCGGGGTCGAGCTGCCGCTGGAGGAGGTGCCCATCGTGCAGAAGCGCGCCATCGAGCTCTGCCGCGAGAAGGCCCGCCCGGTCATCGTCGCCACCCAGATGCTGGAGTCGATGATCACCGCCCCGCGGCCCACCCGCGCCGAGGCCTCCGACGTCGCCTACGCCGTCATGGACGGCGCCGACGCGGTCATGCTCTCCGGCGAGACGTCGGTCGGCAACTACCCCGTCGAGGTCGTCGAGACGATGAGCCGCATCGCCACGACCGCGGAGAAGAGCTCCCTGCAGGCCACCCACAGCCTCGACCGGCTGCCGGAGACCACCGGCGGCGCCATCGCCCGCGCCGCGGCCGAGGTCGGCGCCATCGTCGGCGCCAAGGCGCTGGTGGCGTTCACCATGTCCGGTGAGACGGCCCGCCGCCTGGCCCGCTACCGCTCGCCGATCCCGCTGCTGGCGTTCACCTCCGCCAGCCACGTCCGCAACCAGCTCGCGCTGACCTGGGGCGTGGAGACCTTCGAGGTGCCGTTCGTCCACCACACCGACGACATGGTCCGCCAGGTGGAGGCCTCGCTGCTCGCCAACTCCCGTCTGGAGAAGGGCGACAAGGTCGTCATCGTGGCCGGTTCGCCTCCCGGCACCGCGGGTTCCACCAACGCCCTGCGCGTGCACACCATCGGCGCGGCGGTCTCCAACCCCGGCTGATCTGCGCGATCGCGTACGGCCACCGCTGCGGCGGTGGCCGTTCGCGTTTCCGGGGCCTCCCGCGCGGCCGCGGATTCAAAAATGCCGAAAAATACGCTCTTGTCGTGTCCGAATAGGTGTCAGAGGATCGGTGCACGGCGTGCCCGGACGGGGCTCGCCCGATGAACCGGACAAACTCAACGAAAGGCGCCGGATGATCCAGGGCAGTCGGCCGGTGGGAGCGGAGCGGCAACGCGAGGAGGCCGAGGGACGGCCTCCGGGTCCACCGGGGCAGCGCGTGTCGGCCGCCGACACGGTCGCGGAGATGATCGAGGCCCGCCTGGGCCGGACGGTCGACCCCGACGAGAACTTCTTCGAGGCCGGGCTCAACTCGATGGCACTGGTCGAGCTGCACGCGGACATCACGGGGGTGCTCGGCATCGACATCCCGGTCACCTCGATGTTCACCCGGCCGAACGTGCGGGCGCTCAGCCGCCTCGTCGAGGGCGCGCAGGAACCTGTCAGGAGCGAACCCGCGCGCCTGCGCCCCGTCGGGGGCAGCCGCAGGGACGTGCGCGCCCGCATCCGCCGGGACGGCGGGGCGCCTCGGTGACGAATACCGCGTCGATCGCCGTGATCGGCATGGGCCCGCGCGCCCCGCTCCCCCCTCCCGGTGTCGTCCTGGCGGAGACCCAGGAGGGTGCGCTGGAGAACGCCGGACACGACCCCGCGCGCTCCCCGGGAGTGTTCGCCACCTACGAGCCGGCCGAGGAGGCCTGCCTGGCCCTCGCGGTCGGTGACTGCGACCTCGTGCTCTCGGTCTCGGGACCGAGCCTCGACGCCCTCGCGGAACGGGGCACCACGATCGTGCTCAAGCGCCTGGACGACGCTCTCCTCGACGGCGACCTCGTGAGCGCCGTGATCGAGGCGGTGATCGAATCCCCGCCCGGCCTCGCTCCCGCCCGCATCGTTTCCACCAGGACCGTTCCCGCCCGCACCGTTCCCACCCGCAGTGGGCGCGGTGGCTGGCGCGGAGGAGGCTCGGCCGCGCGCCTGCGGGAACCGCTGAGGGTGAAGGAGGGTTTCCCGCCGGTCCACCTCCCGGGGGACTCCCGGCCCCGCGTCGTCGCCTGGTCGGGACGCACGCCGGCGGAGGCCGACGCCGTGAGGAAAAGCCTGGCGGGGTTCTTCGCCACCCTCGGCTCCGACCGGTTCGCCGACGCCGTGGCCGTCCTCCAGCTGGGCCGCACCCAGCATCCCGTACGGGGCGCGGTCGTGGCCGCCACCCCCGCCGAGGCGTCCGCGGCCCTCGCTGCGACTCCGGCGGCCGTCGCCGTGACTCCGGCGGCCTCACCCGAGGGAACGGCGCTCAGGCATGAGCCGCTTTTCAAGGATGCGGCGGGGGAGGTGAGGTTCGTCTTCCCCGCCGGAGGCGCCGGGCGGCTGGGGGCCTCGCTGTACGGGGCCGAGCGGCTGTTCAGCGAGGCGATGGACGTCTGCCTGGAAGGTTTCGAGCGGCACGGCGTCGATCTCTGCGACGCCTGGCTCGCCGGGGAGCGTGACGACGACCCGGTGACGTTCGCGGTGACCTACTCCCTGGCGGCGACTCTGGCCGGCTGGGGTGTCACACCCCTGGAATGCACGGGAGACGGCGTGGGCGAGCTCGCCGCCGCCGCCTTCTCGGGAACGCTGGAACTGGACGAGGCGATCGCCCGCGTCGCGGCCTCCGTCGTCGCCGTCTCCGTCGCGGTGCCCGAGCAGGCGCCCGAGCAGGCGCCGGAGCCGGTGGCCGAGCGGGCGCCCGGGCAGCTGCCCGAACCGGTGGCGGACGACGCGATGGCGGTGTCCGAGCCGGTGCCGGACGACCTGACGGTGCCCGAATCGGTACCGGCCGACATCGCGGCGCCCGAGCCGGTGGCCGGGCATGAAACGTTCCACGAAACGGAGACCCGTCGCGAGACGGTCACGGCGCAGGGAACCTCGCCCTGGGCGGGAACCGGACCGGGGACCACCGGCGCGGGAGACACGCTGTCCCTCCTGGTCGGGACGGCGGAGGCGCCCTCGGACGAGGGGACGATCGACTGCGGGGACGACCGCCGGGGCCTGCTCGCGGCGCTCGCCCGGCTGTGGACACTCGGCTGCCCGGTGGACTGGGCCGCCCTCGACCCCGACCATCCCCTGCAGCGCCTGCCCGTTCCCGGGGGGCACCGCTACGCCCCGGCGTCGATCTTTCCCGGTCCCTCGCCGCGTCCCTCCGCGCCGGCTTCCGCACCGGCTTTCGCGTCGGCTTCCGTGTCGCGGGAACGCGAGGGCGCGTCGCGGGTCCCGGAGGGCCTGCCCGAGCCCGCCGAGCCGCTCCGCAGGCCCGGGGCGGTCCCGTACTCGTTCTGGGTGCTGGAGCAGCTCGCCGGGTCGAGCGGGGTGTCCAACCTGGCGGTGGCGTTCAGGACCCGCGAGCCGCTGCGCAGGTTCCCGCTGCAGATCGCGGTGAACCGGCTGCTCAAGCGGCATCCGGCGCTGCGCCTGCGGTTCCCCGTGGTGGACGGCGCGCCCGTGCGGCACCTCACCGCCCCGCAGGACGCGCAGATCAAGCTGGTGAACGGGGAGACCACCGAGGAGACGCTCGTCTCCGACCTCCAGGGGTTCCTGGACGAGCCCTTCGACCTGGGACGCGACCTGCTCTTCCGGGCCGGGCACTTCGCGCTGCCCGACGGCGGCGGGAGCGTGGTCTGCCTGGTGGCCCACCACATCGTCATCGACGCCACCTCGATGCAGTTCCTCGTCGAGGAGCTGGGCGGCTTCTACGACGCGCAGACGAGCCAGGAGCCGCTCCCCGCCGCGCTCTCCGGCGTCGCGCCCATGCTGGAGCCGGGGGAGGCGTCCCGGAAGTCGCTGGACTACTGGCTCGACCGGCTCGGGGACGTCGATCCGGCCGCGATGGTGCTCCCCGGCAGCAGGCCGTCGCCCGCCCGGCCCACCTTCGCCGGGCACACCTGCTCCTGGGAGGTGGACGCGGACACGCGCCGGGCGCTCGACACGCTGCGGACCGGCCTGCGCACTACCGACAACATCGTGCTGGCCGCCGCGTTCATGCTCACCCTGCGCGCCCACGGCGCGGGTCCCGAGCTGGTGGCCGCGATGCCGGTCACCACCAGGACGGCCGCGATGCGCGGCCATGTCGGCTACGGCGTCAGCACCCTGCCGATGCGGGTGCGCGCCGACCCGGACGAGGGTTTCGCCGCCCTGGTCAGGCGGGTCGAGGACGTCTTCTTCGAGGGGGTCGAGCACGCGGACGCCTCGGTGGAGGCGGTGCTGGTCGAGCGCGGGCACGGCACCGGCGACTGGAGGGTGCCGCTGTTCCGGCACATGTTCAACTACCGGCCGTGGACCGACGACCAGGTCAGCATCCTGGGCTCCGTCCCCGAGTACGTCGAGGACCTGTTCGACCGCAGCCGCCTGGACCTGCAGTGCATCGCGGTGCAGGAGCCCGGCAGGCTCACGCTCAGGGTCTGGCACAGCACGGAGGTCCACGACGAGGCCGAGATCGCCGCGTTCGTCGCGCGGATGACCGCGCTGCTGCGGCGGGCCGCCGAGGACGCGCGGCGCCCGCAGCGGGAGCTGGACTCCCTCTCCGCGGCCGACCGGCGGCTGCTCGACCGGCTCAACGACACCGCGCGGACCTGGGAAGGACCGGCCACCCTGCTGGAGCGGATCGTCGCCCGCACCGGAGGCGTCCACGAGCCCGGTAGCGGCACGGGGATCCGTGAGGGCGACCGGGAGGCCCGCGCCGGCACGGCGATCCGCGACGGCGACCGGGAGGTCACCTACGACGAGCTGCTCACCTGGGCGGCCGCCGTCAGGGACACCCTCGTCTCGCACGGCGCGGGCCCCGGCGACATCGTGGCGCTCGGCCTGAGCCGTTCGGCGGAGACGGTCGCCGCGGTGCTCGGCGTCTGGGCGGCCGGGGCCGCCTACCTGCCGCTGGACCCGCGCCAGCCCGAACTGCGCCTGGCCTACCAGGTGGAGGACTGCGGGGCCCGCCTGGTCATCGCCGACTCCGAGGCTCCCTGGGCGGGGGAGGTCCCCGTGCTCTCCATGCCGCAGGCCCCCGGGGCCGGTGCGGCGGACCACGACGGCGCGCCCGCGCGCCGGCTGGATCCGGCCGAGGTCGCCGCGGCGGTCTCCGGGGAGTCGATCGCCTACGTGATCTACACCTCGGGATCCACCGGGAGGCCCAAGGGGGTGGCCGTCACCCACGGCAACCTGGCCAACCTCGTCCTCGACTTCGCCGACCGGCTCGGGGCGGGCGCGGCCGACGCGGTGCTGTGGTCCACCACGACCTCCTTCGACATCTCGGCACTGGAGCTGATGCTCCCGCTCACCGCCGGCGGCACCCTGGTCGTCGCCTCCGACGACGACCAGCTCCAGCCGCGCAGGTTCCTGGAACTCATCGCGGCGCGGGACGTACGCGTCGTGCAGGCCACCCCGACGGCCTGGCGGCTCATCGCCCCCGAGGCGCGCGACGAGCTGGCCGGGCGGATCGTGCTCTGCGGCGGGGAGCCCATGCCGGCCGCGCTCGCCACGGACCTGCTGGGCCTGGGCTGCCGGTTGTTCAACGTCTACGGGCCGACCGAGACGACCATCTGGTCCACCGCCGCCGAGATCCTCGGCCCTCCGGCCGACCCGGTGCCGATCGGGGTGCCGCTCGCCAACACCCGGATCTTCGTCAGGGACGCCGACGGGCGCGAGGCCCCGCCGGGCGTGCCCGGCGAGCTGTGCGTGGCGGGCGACGGGGTGAGCGCCGGGTACGTCAACCGGCCCGAGCTGACCGCCGAGCGGTTCGGCGAGCACCCCCGCCACGGGCGCTTCTACCGGACCGGGGACATGGCCAGGCTCAGGCACGACGGGGCCCTGGAACTGCTGGGCCGCGACGACCGCCAGATCAAGCTGCGCGGGCACCGCATCGAGCTGGGAGAGATCGAGGCGGTGCTGCACCACCACGACGCCGTCAAGGTCGCGGCCGTCATCGTCCACGACGACCGGCTGGTGGCGTTCGTGCAGCCCACGGACCTGCCCGACGGGGAGACCGGGGCCGCCCTGCGCGAGGAGCTGTGGCGGTACGCGGGGACGCGGCTGCCGGACTACGCGGTCCCCTCGGGGATCGTCCTGGCCGACGAATTCCCGACGACCGCCAACGGCAAGATCGACTACCGGGGGCTGACCGTTCCCGAGGACGAGTCGTCGTCCGCCTCCCGCGCCCCGGCGAGCTCGGAACTCGCCGAGGGGGTGCTGCGGCTCTGGCGGGAGGCGCTGCGCCGCCCGGGGCTCGGTGAGCACGACAACTTCTTCCTCAACGGGGGGCACTCGGTGCTCGCCGTACGGCTGATCGCCCCGCTGGAGGAGCTCGCGGGACGGGCGATCAACGTGCGCGCGGTCTTCGACCATCCCACCCCGGCCGAGCTGGCCGCGTTCATCCAGGAAGGGGCGGGCTCTTGACCCCCTCCCCACGGCAGGGAGGCCGGGCCCGCGTGCCCGGCCCCCCGGAGCCCACCCCCGACGTCTTCACGCTGGAAGGACCCAGATGACCGCCCCGTGGTTCGTACCGGTGGGGGAGCGGCCGGGGGGCCGGATCCGCCTGTACACCTTCCCCAACGCGGGCAGCGGCCCCGCCTCGCTCACCGGCCTGGCCGAGCGGTTCCCCGACGAGGTCGACGTGTGGTCGGTGAACCTCCCCGGCCGCCAGGCCAGGCTGGCCGAGCCGCCGGTCGAGGACCTCGACAAGCTGGTCGACGACCTGGCCCGCGACCTGCTGGCGACCGCCCGCGAGCCGTACGCGCTGTTCGGCTACTGCAGCGGCGCGCTCCTGGCCTACCTGGTCTGCCGCCGCCTGGTCGAACTCGCCCCCGGCGGGCCCGAGCCTTCGGCCGGGTCCGGGGAGCGGTGGCCCGAACGGCTCCTGGTGGGGTCCTTCGCCGCGCCGGACGTCACGCTCCTGCTGCGCAGGCTGCCGTCCCTGCCGTCGTGGCTGTTCTGGGACCAGCTGATCGAGCTGGGCGGGGTCCCGGCGGAGGTGGCCGAGCGCGAGGCACTCAGGCCGATCCTCGAACCCGCCCTGCGCGCCGACTTCGGGATGCTCGCCCGGTACCGGCACCGGCAGGGGCCGCCGCTGCCCGTGCCCGTCACCGTCCTGTACGGCAGCCGCGACGGCTCCATGTCGCGCGGCGGGCTGCTCGGCTGGCGCAGGCAGAGCGTTTCACGGCCGTCGATGCGCGAGCTCGACGCCTCCCACTGGCTGGCCGAGGAGACCCCCGACCTGCTCGCCGCCGTCATCGCAGAGGAGATCGGATGCGTCTCGGTTACAGCATGAGCTACTGGGGCGGCGCCGGGCTCGGTCCCGCCGACCACCTCGCCCTGGTCCGCGAGGCCGAGCGGCTGGGCTACGAGTCGGTGTGGGCCGCCGAGACATACGGCACCGACCCGGCGAGCCTGATGGCGTGGATCGCCGGTCAGACCGAGCGGATCGCGCTCGGCACCGGCGTGCTGCAGATGTCGGGCCGCAAGCCCGTGGTGGCGGCGATGACGGCCGCCACCATCGACCAGGTCTCCGGCGGCCGGGCCCGGCTGGGCGTGGGCGTGTCGGGGCCGCAGGTCGTGGAGGGCTGGCACGGGGAGCGCTTCGACCGGCCGCTGGCCCGCGCCCGCGACTACCTCTCGGTGCTGCGGCTGGCCCTGGAAGGCCGCCCGGTGAGCTACTCGGGCCCGACCATGACGCTGCCGCTCCCCGGCGGGCAGGGCAAGGAGCTGTCCCTGGGCGTCTCCCCGGTCCAGAAGCACCTTCCCGTCTATCTCGGCGCGATGGGCCCGGAGACGACCGCGCTCGCCGGGGAACTGGCCGACGGCTGGCTCGCGATCCACTTCCCGCCCGAGCACCTGGCCGAGCGCACGGCCCACCTGCGCGCGGGCGCGGCACGGGCCGGCCGCAGCCTGGACGGCTTCGACGTCGCCCCGATGATCCTCACCCTCGTCGACGACGACGAGGAACTGGCCTACGACATGATGCGGCCCATGCTCGCCCTCTACCTGGGCGGCATGGGCTCGCGCCGTACCAACTTCTACAACCGCCTGGCCCGCTCCCTGGGCTTCGAGAAGGAGGCGGAGGCGATCCAGGAGGCGTTCCTGGGCGGGCGCCAGGGCGAGGCGATGTCGCTGCTCCCGGACGGCCTGGTCGACGCGATGACCATGTGCGGGCCGCCCGGCAAGCTCCGCGAACGGGTCGCCGCCTACCGCGAGGCGGGCGCGACCTCCCTCGTCGTCGGCCTGGTCACCCCGACCCTCAGGCTCCGGATGGAACAACTGGAACTGGTCGCGGACCTGGTGGCTTGATCCTGCCGGGATCGTGCGGCCCGTGGTCCGTGCGATCCCGGCAGGTCGTTCCGTGGTTCCCCGGCCGCCGAGGGGAGCTCAACCTGTAGGAACTCCCGTGGGTTCCTTCTGAGGGTCTGTCCAGTTAACGGCTCTGGCACGAATGCGGTGGTGGCGGAGCGTGTGGGCTGGCAGGGTGATCTTGGTGTGCTTCGAAGATCTTGAGAGTGCTGTTCCCGCAGTTAGCCGATGTGGTCCTTGAGCAGGTCATCGCGGAACAGCAGGTTGTGCGGGTGCAAGCTCGGACACGATCAGTGCTGACACCGTGCCCTGCGTGTGGGGTCTTGACCCGCCGGGTGCACGCCTACCCCACCCGGCGTCTGGCGGATGTGCCGGTCGGTAGCCATACGGTGGTCCTCGACCTGCGCGTACGCCGACTGGTGTGCGAGGCCCGCGGCTGTGTGCGGCAGACGTTTCGTGAGCAGGTCCCGCAGGTGGCAGCCCGTTATGCTCGCCGCACCGCGGGGCTGGCCGCGCTGATTGTGGACCTGGCGGTGGTGCTGGCCGGTCGCGCGGGCGTGGCTGTGCTGTCCCGGCTGGCGGTGAAGGTCTCGCGGACCACGGTGCTGCGCTTGTTGATGAGCGTTCCCGCCCCCGCCGGGCCGGTGCCCGCGGTGCTGAGCGTGGACGACTTCGCGCTGCGGCGCGGCAACCGTTACGCGACCTTGCTCATCGACGCGGTCACCCACCGCCGCATCGATGTGCTGCCCGACCGCAGGGCCGCCACATTGATCGCATGGCTGCGCGAGCATCCCGGCGTCCAGGTCGTGTGCCGTGACGGCTCAGCCGCCTACGCCGAAGCCATCCGCCCAGGTGCACCGGACGCGGTGCAGGTCAGCGACCGCTGGCATCTGTGGCACGGCCTGGCCGCCGCGGTGGAGAAGACCGTGGTCGCCCACAGCCGCTGCTGGCATGCCGCAGGGCCCCGCCGCACCGGTGCGCTCGCCGAACGGACCCGCCGCAAGCATGCACAGGTCCACACTCTCCTCGATCAAGGGCTCTGCCTGGGCGAGTGCGCTCGACATCTGGGCTGGGGGTTCAACACGGTCAAACGCTACGCCCGCGCGGCCTCGGCCGAGGATCTCCTGCGTCCGCCCAAGTACGCAGCCACCCTGGTCGACCCCTACCGCGAGCATCTGCGACGCCGCCCGGCCGAAGAGCCCGGCGTGCCGGTCACTCATCTGCTGGCCGAGATCCGCGAGCGCGGCTACACCGGCAGCGCCAACCTGCTGGTGCGCTACCTCAACCAAGGGCGCACCGACCCCGACCGCACCCCGCCGACTGGTCTCCTGGCTCCTGAGCCGCCCCGAGGACCTGCCACCGCATCGCCGTCGGCACCTGGAGGAGCTGATCCCCGCCTGCCCGCATCTGACGGCTTTGGCAACGCGGGTGCGCGAGTTCGCCGTTATCCTCACCCAGCGTCGCGGTCACGACCTTGACGACTGGATCAGCACAGCACGCGCCGATGACCTGCCCGTCCTGCACAGCTTTGCCCTTGGCGTGGAGAAGGACAAACAAGCCGTCATCGCCGGGCTGACCCTGCCCTACAGCAACGGCCCCATGGAAGGCACCAACACCAAGGTCAAGCTCCTGAAACGCCAAATGTACGGCCGAGCCGGCTTCGCCCTACTCCGACAGCGGATTCTGCTTTCCCAGCAACGCTCTGTCACCACCGCATTCATGCCAGAGCCGAAAACCGTACAGCCCCGCGCGGTGCCCGGCGGGGCGAGTTCTCCCAGGTCGTCCTTCGCGGAAGTCCTGTCACAACCATGACGTTCTGCGAGACAGTTTTGCGCGGGCTTCTGCCCAGCGCAGACGTTCTACTCTGCCCCTGGTGACACGGACCCGAGCGCCGGGCCTATTTCCGTTGGATTTTCGAGCCAGCCGGTCGATTCTCGCTGGTACACGGAAAGCTGGCTTCCTAAGATCGTGGTCATGGGTTCGGGAGCGGGCCGAACAGGGTCTCCGCGTTCGTCTTCGCCGCCTTCCGCACCATCGCTTCCGACACCCCCCGCACCCCGCGCAGGTCCGCGCCAGCAAGGTTCGCACCAGCAAGGTTCGCGTCGGTCAGGTCCGCGTTTGTCAGGTTCGCGCGAGTCAGGTTCGCGTCGTTCAGGTCCGCGTCGGTCAGGTCCGCGCTGATCAGGCGCGCGTCGGTCAGGTCCGCGCCACCCAGTTTCGCGTTGATCAGGTGCGTGTTGATCAGGCGCGCGTTTGTCAGGTTCGCGCTAGCCAGGTTCGCGCCAGCAAGGTTCGCGTCGGTCAGGTCCGCGCCACCCAGTTTCGCGTTGATCAGGCGCGCGTTTGTCAGGTTCGCGTTTGTCAGGTTCGCGTCGCGCAGGTCCGCTCGGGTCAGGGTCGCGCGGGTCAGGTTCGCGTTTGTCAGGTTCGCGTTGATCAGGTTCGGCCCCTCGATACTGGTCAGGATCCCGTCGTGCTTGAGGAGGGTGACGGTGAAGACCATGGCAGGTGTCCGGATGCCGTGCAGATCGAGATCAGCCGCTTCGGTGGGTTCATTGGGTCGGCGGGCCAGGGTGGTGAGGGCGGCGTGGACATCGGTGTCGGGCTCTTGGGGGAGCTTGTCGTCCTTGACCTTGGAGGGATCGGGGTCGTGTTCGCGGACGTAGGCGGCCAGGACGTCGCGGATGGCGAGGCGGTCGCGTTCGGAGTCGCGGGCGATGCGTTCCAGGGCGTAGATGGCGGCGGTGCGGACTTCTCGCTTGTTGGAGCCGAGCTGCTCGACGGCTCTGGCGTACCGGTCGGTGACCTGGCCTTCGCGGGCGATGTTGAGCTGATCCTGGCCGCTGCGCAGGGTCAGCCCAGTTACCAGCAGAGTCCCTACCGTGGCGGCCACGCCTGCGGCCAGGATCCAGGTGTTGACCTGCCGGTGCCGGTTCTGGCGGTCTAGGTCGATCAGCTCCAGCCGCCGGTCGGCGGGCAGTGCGTCGAGTTCGGTCTGGGTCGGCAGGGCGGGTCGGGGCCTGCGCCGGAACCGGCGTTGCCGTCCCACAGGCGGGACGGCGTCCGCAGCTCTGGTGTTGGGAGCGGCCTCGCCGACGGAAGGGGCGGGGCCGGGCGCGGTGTCGGCCGGGGCGTCTGCGGAAGGCGTGCCGGGGGAGGGCTCGTCCGGAGGGAGGTCACTCATGTTGGTCAGACGCGCCGGGCCAGCTTTTCGCTCACAGGGGACCGCAGGGTGGACCTAACCCGTGGCTCTGCGAACGCGTGTACGTGGTGACACGAGTCTTTTAACAACCTCGCCGAACTGTTCGACATCTACCGCAGCACCCTCTGGAACGCGATCAAAGACGTCCAACCCATCCTCGACAACGACACCATCCCCGCACCCATTTCAAGATCAGCGGTTATTCAACACCCACTAAGAGGACAGACTTTCATGACATCGAAGGCCACGGAGGAACCGCCGTTGTTCGCAAACCCACGGCCTGACATGCCCCCATGAGGAGGGGCTTACCTTGGGTTCCGCACGGTGCCCCCTTCAGAATTCACGAACTCTCGGGGAACGGCCGGAGTGCGCAGGACCTCCCTCAAGCGCGCGGCATACGCGCGAGGGTGAGTGGTGTTGCCGTTGTGCCCGCCGGGGAACTCGGTGAGGCCGGTGCCGAGCAGGCCGGCCAGCTCCCGGGCGCAGTGGTGGTCGAAGACGGTGCGCGGGGTGGTTCGACCGATGGCGGGCACGATCCGGGTGCCGGTGGACGCCAGGCCGGTGACCGGGAGGGTGTCGCCGATGACGGCGGTGAAGTCGTGTTCGAGGAAGAAGTCGAAATTGGCGATCCGGTCGGGGGTCATCGGTTGCGGGGTCAGGTCCGGCTCGGCGTCGGGGGCGGCCGGGTCGATGCCCAGCACCTCGACGACGACCTTGAGCGCCGGGGCCAGCCCTTCACGGCGGTAGAGCCGCTGGACATCGGCCAGCTCGGCCTCATGGCGGGCGCGGTCGGCCGGGGGCAGCAGGCGGGGAGCCACCGGCTCGTGCGCGATGAGCGTGCTGAGCTGTCCGGGGTGGTGGAGTGCCAGGTGCGGGCCGACGGCGGCGCCCATGCTGCAGCCGAGCATCGCCGCCGGCTCGCCGGTCACCTCGGCCAGCAGCCGGTGGACGTCGTCGGCGTGTTCTTCCATGGTCACCCGGCGGCCCGGCCCATCCAGCGTGCTGCGGGAAAGGCCGCGCCGATCGTACGTGATCACGGTGTAGGCGTCGGTGAGGTGGTCGACCAGGTCGACGCTGCGGCCGGCATCGCCTTCGCCGCTCTGGGAGATCAGCAGCGGGGGCCGGTGCCGCGCACCTCGTAGTAGAGGGTGGCTCCGGGAACGGGCAGGTAACCGGTCGTCGTCGTGGTGGCCATCGCGGGTCCTCTCGCTCAGGAGTTCGCGATCGACCGTATTCCATCTTTCCTGATACATCAATACAGATGCATCAGGAAAGATGTATTGTGAAGCGCATGAACGGAGTCGACCTGTTCCTCCTCGGACGCACCCTGATGAAGATCGGCGAGGAGGCGTTGCCCACCGAGGGGTTGGGTGATCAGCCGGGCAGCGTACGAACCGTGCTGATCGTCGTCAGTGACGTCCGCACCCACCCGGGCAGCGCGATCGGTGAAATCGTCACCCGCACCGGCCTGCCCCAAAGCGCCGTCTCGGCGGCCGTGGCGCGGCTCCGCGAGGCGGGTGCGATCGTCACCGAACCCGATGCCCGCGATCGCCGCCGCCTGATCGTCCAGCCCGTCCCCGAGACTTCCGCCCGCGTGAAAGAGGTCCGCTCCACCTCCGTCGACACGGTCCTGGCCAAGGCCATGGACACCACCGACCCGCACCGAGTCGCCGACGTCGTCTCTCTTCTGGAGGAACTCGCGCGACACCTGACTCCTCAAGCCCTCACGCACCTACACGGGTGACATGGCCGGCGTGCCGACGCCGAAACCGAGTGACATCGCTTTCCCGATCGGAGGACCGGCGCTCCAGCCGACCGTCAACCGGAGCCGTTGCTCATTGGTAAATGTCACCGGCGCGGTGGCTTCACGTCGGCAGTACCGGCAGGAGGGAAACAATATCTACCGCGTCGATCTCGTCAAACTGCGCTTCTGGCCGCCGGAGAAGGACTCTCAATGATCGTGAGAACGAGCCGAAGCCGCCTGACCGTGTTCGGCAGGCGGGCGACGGCCTGATCGAGGAGCGGGCTCATCGCTCGGTGGCGCGGGGCCGGGCTCCGATTCGGAACCGGCCCCGCAGGAGATTCACACGTCGCTTTTTAGGTCTGTGACGAAGGCCGACCAGGTGCCGCGGGCGAAGACGAGCTGGGGGCCACCGGGGTCCTTGGAGTCGCGGACGGCCACGACGTCGCCCAGGTCCGCGACCTCCACGCAGTCGCCGTTACCTCCGCTGAGCGAGCTCTTGCGCCATGTGGCCTTGGTCAGGTCTACCGGGTCGGACATCGCGCGCCCCTTCGGCTGGACACTCACGCCAGGTTGTTCTGCGTGTCCATCAGCATAGTCGTGGTGTCGGCGGGGCTGAGGGCCGCTGCCCTGAGGTAGTCGAACACCGAGACGTACCGGCGGACGTCCGTTGCGTCCTCCAGGTACAGGCCGCTGGACATGTTCTCCAGGTAGATGACGTCCAGGTCGCTCGAAGCCGGAAAGCCCACGACGGTGAACGAACCGGTCATCGCCGGATGCGCTCCGGCCCGGTAGGGGAGGATCTGGAGCATCACGTTGGGCCGCCGGCCGACCTCGATGAGGTGCTTGAACTGGTCGGCGGTGATCTGGGCCGTTCCCACGTGCTGGCGCACCACGCCCTCGCCGAGAATGACGGAGAGCTCCAGCGGGTTGTCGTCGGTGAGCCGTTTCTGGCGTTCCATCCGTACCGAGACCCTGCGCTCGACCTCTTCCGGCGTGTCGCCGGGACGTGTGGCCGCGATGACTGATCGTGCGTAGTCCGCGGTCTGCAACAGTCCGGGCACCAGTGTCTGCTGGTAGGTCCTGAGAGACGTCGCCTCGGCTTCGAGACCGATGAGCGTCGCGTACTCGCCGGGGAGCACGTCCCCGTAGTTCTGCCACCATCCCCGCTGCCGTGCCTCCCTGGACAGGGCGAGCAGCGGTTCCCGGTCGGCTTCGGGAACCCCGTACATGTCGAGGAAGGCGCGGAGATCCCTCGGCCGGATGCCCCTGCGGCCCGTCTCGATCCGGCTGACGGAGGCCGCCGTGAGCTCCATGCGTTCCGCCACCTCCTGCATGGAGAGCCCGTGTTCGATGCGCAGCCGTCGCAGCTCGGACGCCAGGCGACGTCTGCGCACGGTGGGACTCGTGTCGGCGGCCATGGCCACCCCTTCCTTCGAGGATCGCGTACTGAAACTTCTTTTGGAAACTTCCAAAGGTAACTACCAAAGCCATACAACCTGCGGTAGCTTCCGAAATTGTAGTTGGTCAACTACAGAGAGGTGCGAAGATGGCGACACCGGCGCGAAAGCGCGATCCGCAGCAGGAGCAGTACATCCATCTCGTACGGCTGGGCTGGGATCTGCGGGCTCTCGGGATCTCCGCCTCGGTGGTCGTCCCCGCCGCCGGGCCGCCGGTGCTGGAGATCATGTCCGCGTCCGGGGTGCGGCTCCGGGTCTGGGTAGTTCACCGCGCGTGGGGCTGGGCCTTCACTTGGCGGCCGTGGTGGTCGGTGCTGTGGCGGCGGAGCGATTGGGTCTGGGCCGAGGCGGACAACGCGGCCGACATGATCGTGTCGGCGGTGCGCGTATGAACGCACACGGGCGGGTCGGCCAGGGCACGATGACCAAGCGCTGGGACGGCCTGCGCGTCGCCGGTCGGCGGGACTTTCCCGGTGTCGCGCGGTCGGCGGGGGCCGCTCGCAAGTGGGTGGTGGAACTTCTATGCGGTCAGATGGCCGCCGAGACGCTGGAAACGGCCGAACTTCTCGTCAGTGAGGTGGTCACCAACGCGATCCTGCACAGCGACTCGGGCGGGTCTGGCGGGCTCATCATGGTCCGGGTGGGGCTGAGCGGCGACCTCGTTCACATCGAGGTGGTCGACGACGGCTCGGTCACCAGCGTCCCTGCGATCCGGACCACCGACGACGACAGTCTCAGCGGACGCGGTCTGAGCTGGGTGGACCGGCTGGCCGTCATTTGGGGCGCCGATCGTGACGACGAGGCGGGCGGGGTGGTCTGGTTCCGGCTCCCACGTGATGGATCGGCGACCTTCTAGGTCCTTGCTTCCACGTTCACCATGTCGAGTTCGGGATCCGGTGGCCAGCGGGGGAGAGCCCCGCCGGCCGGGCGGGTGACTAGGGGATGACGTCGAAGCGGTCGACGAGCATGTAGGTGCCCGATCGTTTGACGCCGCGCAGGGTGTGTGTCCCCTGCGAGAGCCCGCGGACGCTGTAGACGACCTGCTGGGCCAGGCGGGTGCCGTTGGTGGTGTCGACGGTGGCCCGGAGGACGCTGTCGAGGTAGATGTCCACGAGGCCCTGGTCGGAGTTGCGTTCCGTCAGGAAGTCGACTCCGGTGCCGGTGAAGGTGAAGGTGAACGACGCGCCGTTGGTGGTCGTGTACCGCACGTCGTCGTTGTAGTCACCGAAACCCCGGCCGCCGCTGGTCGACCAGCCGGTGCCGTAGGTGGCCGCGTCGTCGTTGAACCGCTGGGTCGTGCTCACGGCGGGATACAGCTGCGACCGCGGCACGATCTGGGCCGGTGTACTTGGGCCGGCCCAGGCGAGCTTCATGAACGCCTCGCCGCCGCGTTCGGTGTGTTCCAGGCGGATGTCGTGGCGGCGGCCGGCGACGAGGGTCACGCTGCCCTGGTCGACCGCTGCCCCGTGCGGGGTGGTGTTGTCGATGACGAGCTGTCCGTCGATCCACAGTCGCACGGTGTCGTCGGAGGCGGTGGTGAAGGTGTAGCGCTCGGAGTATCGCGGTTCGATCGATCCGGTCCAGCGGCCGGAGAAGTCGTCGACGCCGATCGACGGCGCCGGGGAGCCGCCGAAACGCCAGGCGTAGTTGACGGTGGAGTCCGTGCGGGTGACCGCCGGTGTGCCGGTGAACGTGGCGTTGTTCCAGAACTCCGCCCTGAGCCCGGTGCCGGTGCCCGCCGCCGTCGGCGCGGGGGTGGTGATGTCGGCCTCGATGACGGTGGCGATGGCGTTGGTGGTGCCGCCGGCGGGCAGGAAGTCGTAGCCGTCCCCGGCGGCCCGTACGGTCACCGGTGACGTGCTGCCGAGCACCCGCGCGCCGGTGACCGTGAACGGCGAGCGCCGGCTGAGGTGCAGGGTGCCGGACCAGCTGTTGACGATCAGGTAGAGCTTGTCACCCTTGCGCGTGACGCGGCCCCAGGACGGCTGGGTGACCAGGCCCGTGTGGCCCGCGCCGGTGATGGCCGCCCCGTTGACGGCCATCCACGTCCCGATGCCGCGCAGGCCGTCGGCCTGCCCGGCGGTGACCGCGCCGGTGTCGGTGGGGCCGATGTTGAGCAGCAGGTTGGCGCCGTTGCTCGTCAGGGTCGCCAGGTCGCGCACCATCGTGGTCGGCGACTTGAAGTTGGCGTCCCAGGCCGCGTACCCCCAGGTGTTGTTGATCGTGATGCAGGACTCCTGCAGCTGGATCGACGGCGGGGAGTCGGCGAGCGCCTGTTCGGGGGTGCCGTAGTCGCCGTCGATCGCGCGGCGCTTGCCCACCCGGTTGTTGATGACGACCTGCGGCGAGATGCCGCGGACGAACCGCTCCAGGTCCTCGCCGTCCTGGGCCGACCACGGGTTGGCGGGGTTGGTCTCGGTCCATTCGCCGTCGAACCACAGCACCGCGGGGTCGTAGCCGGTCACCAGTTCCCGGAGTTGCGCCTTCATCGTGGTGACGTAGGCCGGGAAGTTGCCGACGAAGTCCGGGTCGTGCCAGTCCCAGATCGAGTAGTAGAAGCCGAGCTTGATGCCGTTGGCGGTCGCGACGGTCTTGAGCTCGCGCAGGAGGTCGCGGGAGAAGCCGGAATGGTCGCGGAGGTTCCAGCGGTTGACGGCGGTGGGCCACATGGCGAACCCGTCGTGGTGCTTCGAGGTGATGACGATGTACTTCTGGCCGGCCTGCTTGGCCAGCTGCACGATTGCGTTCGCGTCGAACGAGGCGGGGTTGAAGGTGGCGGCCTTCGCCTCGTACTCGCTCCAGGGGATGTCGCACTGCCGCTTGATCCACTCGGCGTCGCGGCACGCGTTGTACTGGCCCTTGTACATGGCGTACGGGCCGAAGTGGATGAACATCCCGAAGCGTGCCTCGTCGAACCAGCGGGTGCGCGTCGAGGTCAAGGCGTCGTCGGCGACGTAGTTGTCGCCCGGCCCGGCGGACGCCGGTGCCGACGGCGCGACGACCGTCATCGCCAGCGCGGTCAGCAGGGACAGTGCTGCTCGTACGAGTGTTGATCGCATGGGGTCCTCTCCTGTCGTGGATGCGATCAGCTCGCCACTGCGCGCACGCCGTTGCGGGCCGCAGCGAACCGGACGAAATGGGCGGGCACCTCCAAGCGGCCCGGGATGTTTCGATGAGATTTCCGCACATTGATAATTGATTGATCTCGCGAAACATCGGATCTGTCAAGGGTGTGGTCAGGGTTGCTTGGGAGGCCTGTACGCGCTCGTTCCCGGCCGCTTAGGCCGTACGTCGCGGCCTCGGCCGTGGCCGTCCCCTCGGCGGTTCGCTGCGCTGCGGATACACATCGGATGTATCGGGAGGGGTGGCGCGGTTGTCTTCCGCCCCTGCTGGCGGGCGTGATCCGCTGCGGACATGGCCGGGGGAGATCGGCGGTTAGGTGGATGTAACAGTCGGACGCGGGCATCTGTGACGTCCACGTAACGCCTGTTTCTTATGTTTCCGTCGTTGGATCCGCCCGATGCGGCTTCGGTGTCCCCGCTGTCCGGCGGAGGGTGTCACGGGCCCCTGCTCAGGGGAAGGGACCTATGGCGGCGTCAGAGAAAGTGAAGACGGTCTGCTCGTACTGCGGCGTCGGCTGCGGGATCGTCCTGGAGGTGGACGGGCGGCGCCGGGTCGTCAAGGCGTCCGGTGACAAGAGTCACCCGGCCAACGCCGGCCGGCTGTGCACCAAGGGAGCGACCACCGCGGACATGCTCGCCGCCCCCGGCCGCCTCGAGAGCGGGCTGGTCAGGCCCGACCGGGGAGCCGAGCCCGTGCCGACGAGCGTGGACGCGGCGATCAGCGAGACCGCCCGGCGTCTGCGGCAGATCCTGGACGAGCACGGGCCGGACGCGCTGTCGTTCTACGTGTCCGGCCAGATGACGCTGGAGGCGCAGTATCTCGTCAACAAGCTCGCCAAGGGCTTCGTCGGCACCAACCAGATCGAGTCCAACTCCCGGCTGTGCATGGCCAGCGCGGGCAGCGGCTACAAGCTGTCGCTCGGGTCGGACGGCCCGCCCGGCTCCTACGAGGACTTCGACCGCGCCGACCTGTTCTTCGTGATCGGCGCGAACATGGCCGACTGCCACCCGATCCTGTTCCTGCGGATGATGGAGCGGGTCAAGGCCGGGGCCAGGCTCATCGTGGTCGATCCCCGCCGTAGCGCCACCGCCGACAAGGCCGACCTGTTCCTGCAGATCAGGCCCGGCACCGACCTGGCCCTGCTCAACGGGCTGCTGCACCTGCTGGTCGAGGGCGGCCACGTCGACCACGAGTTCGTCGAGCAGCACACCGACGGCTGGGAGGCGATGCCGGACTTCCTGCGGGACTACCCGCCCGGGACGGTCGCCGAGATCACCGGCATCCCCGAGGACGACCTGCGCCGGGCGGCCGAGTGGATCGGCGCGGCGGGGGAGTGGATGAGCTGCTGGACGATGGGGCTCAACCAGAGCACGCACGGCACCTGGAACACCAACGCGCTGTGCAACCTGCACCTGGCCACCGGCGCGATCTGCCGCCCCGGCAGCGGCCCGTTCTCCCTGACCGGCCAGCCCAACGCCATGGGCGGGCGCGAGATGGGCTACATGGGTCCCGGACTGCCCGGCCAGCGCTCGGTGCTGGTGGAGGAGGACCGCCTCTTCACCGAGGAACTGTGGAACCTGCCGCCCGGCACCCTGCGCACCGACGTCGGCCAGGGGACCGTCGAGATGTTCTCGCGCATGGCCGAGGGCGAGATCAAGGCATGCTGGATCATCTGCACCAACCCGGTCGCCAGCGTCGCCAACCGCAGGACGGTCATCGCGGGCCTGGAGGCCGCCGAGTTCGTCGTCACCCAGGACGTCTTCGCCGCCACCGAGACCAACGCCTACGCCGACGTGGTCCTGCCCGGCGCCATGTGGGCCGAGACCGAGGGCGTGATGGTCAACTCCGAGCGGAACCTCACCCTGCTCAGGCAGGCCGTGGAACCGCCGGGGCAGGCGCTGCCCGACTGGCGGATCATCGCCCGCGTCGCCTGCGAGATGGGCTTCGAGGACGCCTTCTCGTACGACAGCGCGGAGGAGGTGTTCGAGGAGATCAAGCGGGCGTGGAACCCCAAGACCGGCTACGACCTGCGGGGCGTCACCTACGAGCGGCTGCGCGAGACCCCCGTCCAGTGGCCGAGCCCGCCGGGCGGCGGTGACCGCAATCCCGTCCGCTACCTCAACGACGGCACCAGCCAGGCGACGCTGACCCGGCCCGACGGCAGCCGCCCGCGCCTCGCCTTCGCCACCCCGAACGGCCGGGCCGCCTTCTTCCCCCGCCCGCACCTGCCCGCCGCCGAGCTGCCCGACGACGCCTACCCTTTCGTCCTCAACACCGGCAGGCTGCAGCACCAGTGGCACACCCTGACCAAGACGGGAAGGGTCGCCAAGCTCAACAAGCTCAACCCCGGGCCCTTCGTCGAGATCCACCCGGGCGACGCGGCCGGGCAGGGGATCGGCGAGGGCGACCTGGTGGAGATCGCCTCCCGGCGCGGCAGGGCCGTGCTGCCCGCCCGGCTGAGCGACCGCGTCATGCCGGGCAACTGCTTCGCGCCGTTCCACTGGAACGACCTGTTCGGCGAGTACCTCAGCGTCAACGCGGTCACCAGCGACGCCGTCGACCCCGTCTCCTTCCAGCCCGAGTTCAAGGCGTGCGCGGTCTCCCTCACCAGGGTCGCCTCCGAGGCGTCCCCGGCGGCCTCGGAGCCCGCGGGGACGGCGGGGTTCCCCGCGATCTCCGAGCAGGCCCGGGCGATCGCCTTCCCCGCGGGGCCGCAGTACGCGGTTCAGGAGGCCGCAGGAACGGCGCCGGAGGCCGCCCGGCCCGCCCCGATCGCCGCGCTGGCCGACCTGCTCGGGGTGGCCGACCTGACGCCGCCGTCGCTCGCCGACCACGAGCGCCGCTACATGGCCGGTTTCCTGTCCGCCCTCGACAGCACGGCATCCGTTCCCGACGGCGCGGCATCCGCCCCCGGTGGCACGGCGTCCGCCGGCACGGTCGTGCCGGTCCTGCCGGAGCACGCGCCCGTCGATCCCGCCCACGCCCTGTGGATCAACGGGGTGCTGGCCGGGATGTTCTCCCGCACCCTCGCGCCGCCGTCTCGGCGAGAGACCGGCGACCCGGTGCCGCCGGCGCGCGACATCGTCGTCCTGTGGGCCTCCCAGACCGGGAACGCCGAGGAGTTCGCCGCCACCAGCGTCGACCGGCTCACCGGCGCGGGGCGAGCCCCCCGGCTGATCAGCATGGCCGACTGCGCCCCGGACAGCATTCCCCGCGGCGCGGACCTGCTCGTCATCTCCAGCACCTTCGGCGACGGCGAGGCCCCCGACAACGGCGTCGGATTCTGGGAGGCCCTCATCGGGTCCGGCGCCCCCCGGCTCGACGGCGTGCGCTATGCCGTCCTCGCCTTCGGCGACTCCAGCTACGACGACTTCTGCGGCCACGGGCGACGGCTCGACCAGCGCCTCGAGGAGCTGGGGGCCCAGCGCATGGCCCCCCGCGTGGACTGCGAGCCCGACGACCATTCGCGGGCCCTGGGCTGGCTCGAGCAGTTGCTCACCACCCTCGCCGAGCCTTCCCTGCCGACCCCGTCTTCCCCGCCGGCCCCGCCTTCCCCGTCTTCCCCGCCGGCCCCGGCGGGTCCGGGGCCCGGGCCGGCGCGCGCGGGCTCCGGATCGACGCCGGGCCGCGGGCCGGCGCCCTCGGATCCCGGGCCGGCGCTTCCAGGTCCCGGATCGGCGTTCTCGGGTCCCAGATCGGCGCTCCCAGGTCCCGGGTCGGCGTCCCCAGGTCCCGGATCGGCGTTCTCGGGTCCCGAGCCCGCGAAGCCGGCACTCCCGAGCCTCGGGCCGGCGTCCTCGGGCCTCGGGCGGACGCCCCCGGCCCCCGGGACGACGTCCCCCGAGCCCGAGCCGGGGGCGGGGCCCGGCAGGGCCGCGCCGTTCAGCGCCCCCCTGACCGGCAACCGGCTGCTCAGCCTGCCGGGATCGGCCAAGGAGGTGCGGCAGTTCACCTTCGACACCGGTGGCGAGCTGGCCTACCAGACCGGTGACGCGCTCGGGGTGCTGCCGGTCAACAACCCCGGCCTCGTCGCCGAGTGGCTGGCCGTGACCGGTCTCGACCCCGACGACACCGTCGAGATCCCCGGCCTCGGCCCCGTCCCGTTCGGTGAGGCCCTGCGAAGTCACCTGGAGATCACCAGGATCACTCCCGGCCTGCTCAGGTTCGTCGCCGAACGTACCCGCGACCGCGATCTCACCCGGTTCCTGCGTTCGGGCAACGGGGGAGAGCTGGCCAAGTGGACCTGGGGCCGCCAGGCCGTCGACGTGGCCGGCGAGCTCCGCGTCCGGGCCACGGCCCAGGAGTGGGCGGACGTCCTCAAACGCCTGAAGCCGCGCCTGTACTCCATCTCCTCCAGCCCGCTGGTCGACCCCCACCGGGTGCGCCTGACGGTCTCGGTCGTCCGCTTCGACAACCCGCGCGGTACGGCGCGCAACGGGGTGTGCTCGTCCTTCCTCGCGGACAGCCCCGGGCACGCCTCCGTACCCGTCTTCGTCCAGCGCAACAGGCACTTCCGCCCACCGGCCGATCCGGCCACCCCGATGATAATGATCGGCCCGGGTACGGGCGTCGCGCCCTTCCTCGGCTTCATGGACGAGCGCCGGGCACTGGGCCACTCCGGCCGCAACTGGCTCTTCTTCGGCGAGCAGCGGCGCTCCAGCGACTTCTACTACCGCGACGAGCTCAACGAGTTGTACCAGGGCGGGCTGCTGACCCGGCTGGACCTCGCCTTCTCCCGCGACCAGCGCGCCAAGGTCTACGTCCAGGACCGGATGCGCGAGCACGGCGGCCGGCTCTGGTCCTGGCTCCAGGACGGCGCCCACCTGTACGTCTGCGGCGACGCCAGCCGGATGGCCAAGGACGTCGACCGGACCCTGCGCGAGATCGCCGCCGTCCACGGCGGCCTCGGCGACGACGAGGCCGCCGTGTACGTCAAGCACCTGGCCACCAGCAGGCGCTACGTGCGCGACGTGTACTGATCCTCGCCGTTCGCGCGGCCGGGCCGAGGCTGCCCGCGAGCGATGCGGCCGGGCCCGGGCCGGGCGGTCGTCAGAAGCCGGGGAACACCCGGCGGAGGTCGTCCAGGGTGACGCCGTCGCCGGTGACGGTCGCCGACGGCGGGGTGTGCTCGGGGGCCAGCCTGCCGCTGAGCAGGCGCGCCCAGGCCTCGCTGGGAAGCGCCAGGGTGACGTCGGCCGGCTCCGGGGCCTCGCTGAAGCCGACGGTCTCCCCGAGGGTGAGTCCCTGGAGGTTCTCGGGGTCGGTCGTCTCGACCCGGAGGGTGGTGGCCAGGCGCGGGTCCAGGCCGTCCGGCCTGCCGATGAAGCCGATCAGGAAATCGAGCGGTCCCGCGTACAGGTCGGTCAGCACCCCGGCGGCGTCCCGCCCGACGGCGGCCTCGGGATCGAAGGCGACCATGACGTCCCAGGCGTGCAGGGCGGCCTCGTTCAGGCGCATCCCGGCCACCAGCGCGACGCTGCCCGGCATGGGGAGGAATCCCAGCTTGATCTGCAGCCGCTCGCGGGCGCCGGCGTCGAGGCTCTCGAACGCCGAGACGATGTCGGCGTCGGCGGCGAGGAAGTCCTCGGCCTGCTCCCCGGGCTCCTTCGCGTTCCAGCGGTCCCACACCGGGTGGTTGAAGTCCTGGCCCGGGGCCTCCTCGCCGTCCTGCGCCGCGCGCAGCGTCGCCAGGGCGATCTCGGCGCCGCTGCCGAGGTGGCTGAGCACCTGGGCGACGCTCCACTCCGAGCAGCCGGAGGGCCGGGTGAGGTCGGCGGCGTCCAGCCCCCGGACGAAGGCCGCCAGCTCGTCGTGGGTGGTACGCAGAGCCGCGATGGTCCTGTCGGCGAGTGTGGTCATGGTTCTCCTACCGGGTGGAAGCGGGATGTGAAGGACGATGGCACCGTAGGTCGCGCGATCGAGCCGGGCGGCCGCCCGGGGCGTTCCCTCGGCCGTGCCCGCCCCCGTGCCCACCATCATCCTCTCCCGTACCGGCACCCGTCCTCGGTGGGGTCCGGGGACGGGTGCCGTCGCGCGAGCGGTCAGGTGCCGGGGATCTCCTTCACCTTCGGGATCGGGGAGAAGACCAGCAGCAGGATCGGCAGGATGGCTCCGGCGATCACCGCGAGCAGGATGGCCGGGCGCAGGCCGAGGGTCTCGCCGAGCAGGCCCGCGCCCAGGGCGCCGAGCGGGGCCGGGATCAGACCGAGGGAGTAGATCGTGCCGATCACCCTGGCCTGGAGGTGCGGCGGGGTGATCGACTGCACCAGCGTCATGTTGCTGACGAAGAAGACCTGGTTGCTCGCCCAGACGATGAACTGGGAGAGGCCGAGCATCCCGGCGGCCAGCCAGACCGGTCCCGACGCGAACGGCACCAGCAGCAGCGCGCAGTTGCCGACGACCGTGCTCCACAGCAGCGTCGGGCCGATCCCCATGCGGCGCATGGTCCGCACCGACAGGGTCGCGCCGAGGATGGCGCCGACGCCGCCGGTCGCCATGACGATGCCCACCCACTCCACCGGCAGGTCGGGGCCGCCCCGCAGCAGGAACAGCACGTAGATCGACTGCATCGCGCCCATGACGAAGAACGAGTACAGCCCGCTGGCGATGGCCAGCGGCCGGATCATCGGCTGGTCCATCACCCAACGGAAGCCCGCCCAGATCGCCCGGTGCACGCTCACGGCCGTCTCGTCGTCCGGGGTGGGCACCTCCTCGCGCTTGCGGATGAGCAGGATCGCGATCGCGGAGAACAGGTAGGAGAGCACGTCGATCATGATCAGCAGTGGCGCGGCCACCACCTTGATCAGCGCCGCCGCCGCGCCGGGACCGGCGGTCTGCGCCAGCGACTCGCTCAGCTGCAGCTTGCCGTTGCCGTCGCCCAGGTGCCGCAGCGGGACCAGCGACGGGAAGTAGGAGCGGTACGCGACCTGGAACAGCACCGACAGCAGGCTCAGGACGAACACGACCGCGTACAGCACCCCGAGCGTGAGGCCGTCCATCACGTACAGCAGCGGCACCAGGGCGAGTACCGCGGCCCGGCCCAGGTCCGACCAGATCAGCACGGGCCGCTTGCGCATCCGGTCGATGTAGACGCCGAACAGCAGGAACCCGAGCATCGGCAGCCGGATCAGCGCCCCGAGGACGCCCATCTCGGTCGCGCTCGCGCCCAGGGTGACGATGGCGATCAGCGGGATCGCCACGTACGAGATCTGCGAGCCGAACTGGGAGAGGGTCTGGCCGGTCCACAGCCGCAGGAAGTCCTGGTTGCGCCAGAGGCCGTCGTCGCCGCCGGTCCCCTCGGGCCGCTTCTCGCCTCCGGGGGCGCCGTGGTCCCCGGAATCCCCGGGCCCTCCGGGTCCTCCCGATCCTTCGGAGGTCACGGGACCGGCGGCTTCGGGAGGAGCCTCAGGGGCTCCGGCGCTCCCGGCGCTCTGGGTGCTCTCAGTGTCCGGTGACGCCATGGTCGATCCAACTCCTCAGCTTGGCGGCCGCCTCGGCGACCAGGGGTTCGAACAGGATGACCACGCGCTCGCCGGGAATCGCCTCGATCGCGAGGTTCCCCTTCACCACGCCGCTCCAGCCCAGATCGGGCCGGTCACCGGCGGGGGCGAACAGCGCCACGTCACCGTCGTACGGCTCGTGCCGGTAGCGGCCGACCGCGTGGGCGTTGGCCCGGAACACCCGCAGGAAACGCCGGGCCTGCTCGACGTCGGCGGTGTCGGGCGCCAGCCGCCGCTCCCGCCCGGCGGCGGCGATGACCGCCATCAGCATCTCCTCGGGGTCGAGGCGGGCGAACTCCGCGGTGTCCGTCTCCAGCGGCCCTCCCGCCAGCGCGTGGGTCATGAGCGAGGCGTCGTCCTCCAGCGAGCTGGTGATCACCGGCTCGTCCGCGTCGGAGTAGAACAGCACCAGCAGCGGTACCTCCTCGCCGAGGTCGCGCAGCCGCCTGGCCATCTCCAGCGCGATGTTCCCGCCGATGCAGAACCCGCCCAGCACGTACGGCCCGCTGGGGCGGACGGCGCGCAACCGGTCGACGTAGTCCTCGACCATGTCGGCCATGGTGGTGTGCGGTTCCTCGCCGGGTGCCAGGCCGCTGGCCGCGATCGCGTAGACGGGCTGGTCGGGGCCGAGCCTGCGGGCCATCGGGTGGTAGCGGAAGACCTGCCCGCCCAGGGCGTGCACCAGGACGATCGGGACGCGGTCGCCGTCCGCGTTGAGCGTCACCACCCGCTGCTCGCCCAGGTCCTCCGGGCGGCGCAGCACGTCCGCCAGGCCCGCCACGGTCGGCGAGGCCAGCACGGTCGCCACGGGCAGTTCCCTGCCGAACTCCTGCCTGATCCGCACGGCCAGCCGGAGCGCCAGCAGCGAGTGCCCGCCCAGGTCGAAGAAGTCGTCGAACACCCCGACCATGGGGACGTCGAACAGCTCCTCCCAGATCGCCGCGACCCGCCCCTCGACCGGGTCCCTCGGCGGCACCCGGAATCCGTCCGCGCCCGCCGCCGGGTCCGGCGCGGGCAGGGCCTTCCTGTCCAGCTTGCCGTTGGAGGTGAGGGGGAGCTCCTCCAGCGTCATCCAGGCCGACGGGATCATGTGGTCGGGCAGCGTGGCCCGCAGCCTGGCCCGCCAGTCGACCGCCGGCCCCGCCTCGCCGGTCACCACGTAGCCGATCAGGCGGTCGCCGTCGACGACGACGGCCGCCGCGCGGACCTCGGGCTCGGAGAGCAGCGCGGCCTCGATCTCGCCGGGTTCGACGCGCATGCCGCGGATCTTGACCTGGGTGTCGAGGCGGCCGAGGTATTCGAGCTCGCCGTCGGGCCGCCATCGGGCCCGGTCCCCGGTGGCGTACAGGCGGGAGCCCGGCGGGCCGTAGGGGTCGGGGACGAAGCGCTCGGCGGTGAGGCCCGGCCGGCCCAGGTAGCCGCGGGCCAGCTGGACCCCGCCGATGAACAGCTGCCCCGGGGTGCCCACGGGCGCCCGGCCGAACCGCTCGTCGAGCACCTCCAGGCGGGTGTTGTCGACCGGACGGCCGATCGGCACCGCCTGCTCGGCGGGGTCGCACCGGTGCCAGGAGACGTCGACCGCGGCCTCGGTCGGGCCGTAGAGGTTGTGCAGCTCCACCCCGGGAAGCCGTTCGGCGAAGCGCCGCACCAGGTCGGCGGGGAGCGCCTCGCCCGAGCACACCACCCTGCGCAGCCCGCCCGCGCCCGGCCCGCCCACAGCCGACCCGCTCACGTCCGGCCCGTTCACAGCCGGCCCGCTCACGTCCGGCCCGTCCACCCGGTCCATGACCGGGGTGTCCGCGTCCGGGACGCCCAGGGCCTCCAGGCCGGGAGTGTCGAGGAACGGGTCCAGCATGGACGGCACGAAGTGCGCCGTGCTGACCCTCTCGCGGGCGATCAGCTCGGTGAGGTAGCCGGGCTCGTAGTGCCCGCCGGGCCTCGCCACCACCAGCCCCGCGCCGGTGACCAGCGGCCAGAACAGCTCCCACACCGACACGTCGAACGAGACCGGCGTCTTGTGCAGGACCCGGTCGGCCGGGGTGAGCCCGTACGTCGCCTGCATCCAGCGCAGCCGGTTCACGATCGCCCGGTGGGACACCCCGACGCCCTTGGGCCTCCCGGTCGACCCCGACGTGAAGATCACGTACGCGAGAGAGTCCGGCGGATCCTCCCGCGAGGAGATCTCGGAGGGAGCCTCCGGGGAAGCCGCCGAGACGGTGGGCAGCAGGACGACCCGCGTACCCTCGGGAGCCTCGCCCGCCAGGTCGGCGGAGGTCAGCAGTATCGAGGCGCCCGCGTCGTCGAGCATGCCCCGCGTCCGACCGGCCGGGTGGCCGGGCTCCAGCGGCAGGTAGGCGCCCCCTGCGGCGAGGACGCCCAGCAGCGCGGCGGGCAGGTCCGCGCTCCGTTCGAGCAGCACCCCCACCGGCTGATCGCGTGACACCCCGGCGCGGCGCAGTTCCCCGGCGATCGCCAGGGCCCGGCCGGCCAGCTCGCGGTAGGTGGTCCACGAGCCCTCGAAACCCACGGCCGGAGCATCGGGCGTCCGCCCCGCCTGGGCGAACACCAGGCCGTGCAGCGTGCCGCCCGGGTGCTCGCGCCCGGTGGCGTTCCAGCGGTCGATCGCGTCGTTCTCCGCCTCGCCCACGCCCGGATCGCCGGTCAGGGCGTCGATCACCCGCCCGGCCAGGGACTCCATCTGCTCCGCCGGGAACTGGGAGGCGTCGTAGGAGACCGTGAGGGTGAGGCCGCCGCCGGGCACCCGGACGAAGGCCACCGTGCACGGCATGTCGGTCTGCTCGAAGAACTCCTGCCCGGTGATCGCCACGCCGTCACCGGACAGTCCTCCGTACACGTGGAAGTCCCGGAAGTCGAACAGCGTGTCCAGCAGCGGCGAGCGGCCCGCGATCCGCTGGATCTCGAACAGCGGGTAGCGCCGGTACGGCACCGCGGCCACCTCGGCCTCGAAGACCCGCCTGACCAGCCCGGCCCGGTCGGCCCGGTCGTCGGCGTCGAGGCGGACCCGCAGCGGCAGCGTGTTGAGGAACAGCCCCAGCACCTCGCCGCCCCCCTCGGTCTCCGGCCTGCCGTGGCTGAGCACGCCGGTCATGACCTCCCGCTCGCCGGTGACCAGGCCCAGCGCCGTCACGTACGCGGCCAGCAGGGTGGTGCGCAGCGGGACCCGCAGCTCGCGGCTCTGCCGCTCCAGCGCCGCCACCGTCTCGTGCGGCACCGGTACGGCGACCACCTCGGCGGCGCGCGGCCCGCCGGACGGGAACCCGGGCAGCCGGGGCAGGCGGCTCTCCGGGGCGCCCTCGACCCGCTCCCGCCAGAACTCCCGCGCCGCCGCCGAGCCCACCGCGGCCCGCTCGGCCGCCACGAGATCCCTGAACAGGGCCCGGGGCGGGGCCGGTTCGCGTGAGCCGCGGGCGGCGTAGCGGCCCAGCAGCTCGGTGACGAGCGCCGCGACGCTCCAGCCGTCGAGGACGGCGTGGTGGAAGCTGAGGCTCAGCGCGAACTCGTCGTCGTCCAGCACGTGCGCGTACGCCCGCAGCAGAGGCGGCGACGACCAGTCGAACCCGGTGTGCTTCTCGGCCTCCCGCCACGCGGCCAGCCGCTCCCGGGGGCCGTCCCCGTCCGGACCGTCCCCGTCCGATCGCAGGTCGGCGACCTCCAGCGGGATGGTCGCGGTGTCGTGGACGAGCTGCAGCGGCTCGCTGAACCCGGTCAGGTCGAACGAGGTGCGCAGCACCGGGTGCCCGGCCGCGACCCCGGCCAGCGCCCCGGTCAGCGCCGGGACGTCCAGGGCGCCGCGCAGAGTGATGGTCATCAGGTCGTGGTAGGTGGGACTGTCCGGTTCGAGCTCGCTGTGGTAGAGCATCCCCGCCTGCAGCGCGGCCAGCGGGTACGCGTCCTCGATCATCGCTCGCCCTTCCTGAGCTTGGCCAGATCCGCGGCGCCGAGCATGCCGAACGCCTCGGTCGCCCCGGTCGCGGCCTCCGGCTCCGGGGTCGCCGTCGCGGCGGGCCCGGTGTCCGGTGTGTCCAGTACGGAGGCCAGTTCGGCCACGGTCTGGTGGGTGAACAGCTGCTGCAGGTCGAGCCCGTAGCCCAGGTCCCGCAGCCGGGCCACCACCGAGAGGCTGCGGATCGAGTCGCCCCCGACGCCGAAGAACCCGTCGTGGCGGCCGACCTTGTCCAGGCCGAGCACGTCCTGCCACACCTGGGCGACGGCGCGTTCCGCGTCGGTGCGCGGCGGCTCCCAGGGGAGGTCGCCCCGGCCGGGCGGCGGCGGCAGGGCGGCCCGGTCGAGCTTGCCGTTGGGGGTGAGCGGGAGGGCCTCCAGCGTCACCCACGCGGTGGGGATCATGTGCTCGGGCAGCTCGCCCCTGAGCCACTCGCGGGGATCGACGTCCACAGCGTCCACAGCGTTCGCTATGTCCGCTGCGTTCGCTGTGCCCCGCGCCCCCTCGCGCCGCACCCCGTACCCGACCAGCCGGGCTCCGGCGCCGTCGTGCCACACGCCGACCGCCGCCGCGCTCAGGTCCGGGTGCCCGCCGAGCACGGCCTCGATCTCGCCGGGTTCGACGCGCATGCCGCGGATCTTGACCTGGGAGTCGAGACGGCCGAGGTACTCGATCTCGCCGTCGCGCCGCCATCGTGCCCGGTCCCCGGTGGCGTACAGGCGCGAGCCGGGCGGGCCGTAGGGGTCGGGGACGAACCGCTCGGCGGTGAGGCCCGGGCGGCCCAGGTAGCCGCGGGCCAGCTGGACCCCGCCGATGAACAGCTCGCCCGGCGTCCCGGCCGGTACCGGGCGCAACGCCCCGTCCAGCACGTACAGGCGGGTGTTGGCCACCGGGCGGCCGATCGGCACGACCTTCTCGCCCGGCGTGTAGCGGTGCCAGGAGACGTCGACCGCGGCCTCGGTCGGCCCGTAGAGGTTGTGCAGCTCCACCCCGGGCAACCGCCCGGTCAGCCGCTCCGCAGCCCCGGCCGTCAGCTCCTCGCCGCTGCAGATCACCCGGCGCAGCGAGCCGCACTCCTCGATCCGTTCCTCCGCGGTGAAGGCGGCGAGCATCGAGGGGACGAAGTGCACCGTGGTGATTCCCCGCTCGACGACGAGGTCGCGCAGGTAGGCGGTGTCCCGGTGGCCGTCGGGGCGGGCGAGCACCAGGCGGGCCCCGCTGATCAGCGGCCAGAAGAACTCCCACACCGACACGTCGAACCCGGCGGGGGTCTTCTGGAGCACGGCGTCGCCCGCGTCCAGGCCGTACGTCTCCTGCATCCAGCGCAGCCGGTTGACGATCGCCCGGTGCGGCACCCCGACGCCCTTGGGCCGCCCCGTGGACCCCGAGGTGAAGATGACGTACGCGAGCGAGCCGGGCAGATCCCTCGTCCGGCGGCCCGCGTCCGCCGGCTCCGCCGGGGAGCCGAGGGCGGCGGTGAGCTCCACGGCCCCGGCGTCGGCGAGCATGGCCTCGACACGGCGCTCGGGCAGCCCCGGGTCGAGGGGAAGGTAGGCGGCCCCGGCCTTGAGCACGGCGAGCAGCCGCACGGGCAGGTCGAGCGAGCGCTCCGCCCGCACGGCGAACACCCGCTCCGTGCCCGTGTCCGCACCGGCGCGCAGCCGCGCGGCGAGCAGGTCGGCGCGGTCGTTCAGCTCGGCGTAGGTCAGCGTCTCGCCCTCGAAGAGCACGGCCGGGGCGCCGGGGGTCCGCGCGGCCTGCGCCTCGACGAGACCGTGCAGCGTCTCCTCGGGCGGGTACGCGGTCCCGGTGTCGTTCCAGCCGGTCAGCACCAGGTCCCGCTCGCCGGGGGAGAGCATCTCCAGGTCGCCCACGCGGGTCCCCGGAGCGGCGACGGCCGCGCGCAGGAACGTCTCGAAGGACGCGGCGAGCCGCTCGACGGTCTCCGGCAGGAACAGGTCGCGGTCGTAGACGAACCTCGCAGCGAGGCCGTCACCGGTCTCCGAGGCGTACAGCTCCAGGTCGAACCGGGTCGAGGTGGTGTCCGGCGCGAACGGCCCGGCCACCGGCCCTCCGGCCCGATCGGCCGTGGACCCGGTCGTCCACCCGGCCGCCGCCGCGGCCCCGGTCCCCTCTCCAAGGGCGGACGCCACAGGCCCGGCCACCGGTACGGGCCGTCCCGCCGGGACCGTGCCGCCCAGGTAGCTCTGCAGGGCGAAGAGCACCTGCACCACGGGCGGGCGGGTGGCGTCCCTGGCCAGGTCGAGTTCGGCGACCAGTTTCTCGAACGGCAGCTCCTGGTGGCCGTAGACCTCCAGGGCCGCGTCGCGGGTGCGGCCGAGCAGCTCGGCGAACGTGGGATCGCCCGCCAGGCGGGCCCGGAGCGGCAGCAGGTTCACGAACAACCCGACCACGTCCTCGAACTCCGTCAGGTCGCGTCCGGCGACCGGCGAGCCCACCGCGAAGTCGTGCTGTCCCGACCAGCGGGAGAGCACGGCCTGGAACCCGGACAGCAGCGCCATGTAGAGGGTCGCGCCGCGTTCCCGCGCGAGTTCGCCGAGCGCCCCTGTGAGCCCGGCGTCCAGCCGCAGGTCGTGCCAGGCGCCCCGGTGCCCCTGCCTGGCCGGCCGGGGCCGGTCGAGGGGAAGGTCGAGCGGGGGCAGCGCGGCCAGCTCCTCCCGCCAGAACTCCAGGTGCCGTTCCAGGCGCGGTCCGGCCAGGCGCTCGCGCTGCCAGAGCGCGTAGTCGCCGTACCCGACGCGCGGCTCCGGCCGGCCGGCGCGCTCGTCGTGGCCGTCGCGGCCGTCGCGGCCGGAGAGCAGCTCGTCCAGCAGGAGCTCCGCCGACCAGCCGTCGGCCACGATGTGGTGGACGGCGACCAGCAGCACGTGGTCCTCGGGGGCGAGCCTGACCAGGGTCACCCGGAGCAGCGGGCCGTCGCCGAGGTCGAAGGGGCGTGCCGCGTCGGCGCTGACGACCCGCCGCGCCTCCGCCTCCGCCTCCGCCGCTCGGGAGCCGGCCGCCGGGACCGGTCCCGCCGAAGCGGTACCCGCCTCGACGACGCGGATCGCGATCCGCGCCTCCGGCGCCCCGGCCGGGACGACCCGCACCTCGGGCCTCCCGTCCGAGGAGGCGGGGAAGCGCATCCGCAGGCTCTCGTGCCGCGTCACGGCGGCGTCCAGCCGCGCGTCCAGCGCCGCGAGGTCCAGCGGCCCGCGCAGCCGTGCCGCCGCGGGCAGCACGTAGGCGCCGGTCCCCGGGCTGAACTGCTCCATGAACCAGAGCCGTTCCTGCGCGAACGACAGCGGTGGCGCCGTGCCCTCCGGACGCCGTACCGGTCCGGGCCCCGCCTCGGGACCCGCGCCGGGCCCGGCCTCCGCCAGCTCGTCCAGCGCCTGCGCCAGCCTCCGTGCGGACGGGTGGCTGAAGGCCAGCTTCAGCGGCACGTCCAGCCCGGTCGCCGCGGAGAGCCTGGCGATCGTCCTGGTCGCCAGCAGCGAGTGGCCGCCGAGCTGGAAGAAGTCGTCGAGTGCCCCCACCCGCTCCACTCCCAGGACCTCGGCCCACACCGAGCACACCAGCTCCTGCGTGGCGGTCTCCGGGGGCAGGTACCCCTCGCCCGAGCGGTGCTCGGGGGCTGGCAGCGCGCCCTGGTCGACCTTCCCGCTCGGGGTGAGCGGGATGCGCGCGACCTCCACCACGGCGCTCGGCACCAGGTGCGGCGGCAGCTCCGCCGCGAGGTACTCCCGCAGCTCCCCGTCGCCGGGCCGGTGCCCGGCCTGTTCGCGGGCACCTTCCGCCCGCCCGGTGCCGCCGTCCGTCCGCTCGCCGGCGGTCCGGTCGTGCCGTACGACGTAGGCGACCAGGCGGCGGTCGCCGGGGGTGTCCTCCCTGACCGTCACGGTCGCCCGGCCCACCCACGGATGGGCCAGCAGGCGGGCCTCGATCTCGCCGGGTTCCACGCGGTAGCCCCGGATCTTCACCTGGCGGTCGAGGCGGCCGAGGATCTCCAGGCGCCCGTCGAGCCGGAACCTGGCCCGGTCGCCGGTACGGTACAGGCGCGAACCGGCCGGGCCGTACGGGTCGGGCACGAAGCGTTCCGCCGTCAGGGCGGGCGAGCCCAGGTAGCCGCGAGCGAGCCCGTCGCCGCCGACGCACAGCTCGCCGGGCGCGCCGGCGGGCACCCGGGCGCCGTGCTCGTCCAGCACGTGGACGCGGGTGGCGGACAGCGGGTGACCCACGGTCGGACGCCTGGACGCCTCGGCGGGGTCGAGCTCCCCGGCGGTGGCGATGATCGTCGTCTCGGTCGGCCCGTAGCTGTTGACCAGGGTGACGCGCTCGCCGTGCGCCTCGTACCAGGCGGCGAGCGCCGGTCCCGGCAGCGGGTCGGCGCCCAGGATCAGCAGGCGCAGCGCGGGCGGCCAGGAGGTACGGGCGGCGACCAGCTCCTGCCAGTAGGAGGTGGGCAGGTCCATCACCGTCAGCGACGCGCCCCGCGGGGTCCGCAGGAAGTCGGGAAGCGGCTCGTCGGGGGCGAGCACCAGCTCGGCCCCCGAGGTGAGCGCCGGGTAGATCTCCTCGGCGTGCGTGTCGAAGCCCACGGAGGCGAACTGGAGCACCCGGTCGTCCGGCCGGATGCCGTACTCGGCGCGCATCCACGCCACCCGCGCGTCCAGCGCCCGCCGCTCGACCTGCACTCCCTTGGGGGTGCCGGTCGAACCGGAGGTGTAGATCACGTACGCCAGGTTCCCCGGCCCGCCGGGCCTCGTCGCCCGGCCGTCCCCGGCGGGCGTCCGGGCGCCTTGCTCGTCCGGCCCGTCGGTGCGGGCGCCGGACGGTGAGCCGTCTCCGGCGCCCTGACCGTTTCCGGTGGCGGAGCCGTCCGCGACGCCGTCGAGCGGGATCGTCGGCAGGTCGCACTCCGGCGTGCCGTCCTGGGACAGCAGCAGCGCGGCCCCGCTGTCGCGCAGCATCCAGCGCAGGCGCTCGGCCGGGTAGGCGGGGTCGAGCGGGAGGTAGGCGCCTCCCGCCATGGCCGTCGCCAGCAGCGCCACGACCAGCTCGGGACCGCGCCGGGCGCACACCGCGACCACGGTCTCGGGGCCGGCCCCCCCGGCGGCCAGCCGCGCCGCCAGCCGCGCGGCGCGCTCGCGCAGCTCGGCGTAGCTCAGCCGCCGGTCGCCGTGGCTGACCGCGACCGCGTCCGGCGCCAGCCGCACCCGCTCCTCGAACAGCTCGACCACCCCGGCGGGACCGGTGGGATCGGCGGGATCGAGGGGTACGGGCAGCGCGGTGGACAGGGACGCGGTGACGGCGGGCAGGCGGTCCTCGGGGAGCAGCATCGCGGCCCGCAGCCGGGACAGCGGGATGTCGGGGTCGTCGGCGACGGCCTCCAGCACGCGCTCGTACCTGCGCAGCATCCTGGCCACCGTGTCCGGTTCGAACAGGTCGGCGTTGTAGGACAGCAGCGCGTACAGCGAGTCCGAGCGGGGCGTCACGTCGAGCATCAGGTCGAACTTGGCCTGCCGCGCTCCCGGATCGAACACGTCGGTCTCGATGCCGGGCATGACCAGCTCGGACGCCTCCTTGTCCTGCATCACGAACATCGCCTGGAACAGCGGCGTGGTGCTCAGGTCGCGCTCGACGCGCAGCTCGTTGAGCAGCCGCTCGAACGGGATGTCCTGGTGGGCGAAGGCGTCGAGCACCGTCGCCCGGACGCGGCCCAGCAGCTCCCTGAAGCCGGGGTCGCCCGACAGGTCGCCGCGGAGCGCGAGCGTGTTGGGGAAGAACCCGACGATCTGCTCCAGCTCGGGGCGTTCCCGCCCGGCGATCACCGACCCCACGCACACGTCGTCCTGCCCGGAGTGGGCGCCGAGCAGCGTCTGGAAGGCGGCGAGCAGCACCATGAACTGGGTGCACCGCTCGTCCCTGGCCAGCCGGTCCAGCCGGGCGGTCAGCTCCCGCCCGATCCGCCGCGCCGCGTAGTCGCCGTTGGACGACTTCACCGGCGGCCTGGGCCGGTCGGCGGGGACGTCCAGCGCGGGCACCCCGGCCAGCTGCCCGCTCCAGTAGTCGAGCTGGCGGCGCACCCGCTCCTCGTCCAGCAGCCCGCGCTGCCAGGCCGCGTAGTCGGCGTACTCCAGCACCGGCGCCGGCAGGTCCGCCTCGCGCCCCTCCAGGTGCGCGCCGTAGCAGGCGGCGAGCTCGCCCAGCAGGATCTTCAGCGACCAGCCGTCGGCCACGATGTGGTGCAGCACCACGCACAGCACGTGGTCGGTCTCCGACATGGTGATCAGGTGGACCCGCAGCAGCGGCCCGGCCGCCAGGTCGAACGGGCGGTTGGTGAGGTCGGCGACCAGCTCGGTCGCGCGGGCCTCCCGCTCGGTGGCGGGCAGCCGGGTGAGGTCGATCAGGTCGGGCTCGACCGGCAGGGGCGGCCCGATCTCCTGCACCGGGCTGCCCTCGTGCGAGGTGAAGCGGGCGCGCAGGGTCTCGTGCCGCTCCACCAGCCGGCCGAGCGCGTACCGGAGCGCCCCGATCGAGACGTGCCCGCGCAGCCGCTGCACCATAAACATGTTGTACGAGGCGTCGGAGGGGTCCAGCTGCTGCAGGAACCACAGGCGCTCCTGGCCGAACGACAGGGGAGGCGGCCCCCCGCCGTCCGCGCGCCGGGGGATGCCCGACGGCCGCCGCGGCGGCGGTTGCCGCCGCAGCCTCTCCTCCAGCGCGGCCCGCTGTTCCGGGCTGAGCCGCGCCAGCTTAGCCCTCAAGTCACTCATCCGCGGGGTCCTCCAGCGCGGCGAGCAGAGCCGCCCGTTCCTCTTTCGCCCTCAAGTCACTCATCCGCAGGGTCCTCCAGCGCGGCGAGCAGAGCCGCCCGTTCCTCTTTCGCCCTCAGATCACTCATCCGCGGGGTCCTCCAGCGCGGCGAGCAGCGCCGCCAGCTCCTCGTCGTCGTCCCCGAGCTGCAGCTCCAGCACGGCGAGGGCGTGCTCGGTCACCGTGGTGATCTCGAAGCACCGCCGCAGCGGCATCTCCACGCCGTACGTCTCCCGGTAGCGGGTGACCAGCAGCACCGCCAGCAGCGAGTGGCCGCCGAGCTGGAAGAAGTCGTCCTCGACGCCGATGCGCTCGCGGCCGAGCAACTCGCTCCACAGCGCGCACAGCTCGGTCTCCAGCGGGGTGCGCGGCTCCGTGTACGGCGTGCCGAGGTCGGCCCGGCCCGAACCGGTCGGCGCGGGCAGCGCGCCCCGGTCGAGCTTGCCGCTGGGGCCGAGCGGGATGTGGTCGATCCCGACGAACGCCTGCGGGATGAGCGCGGCGGGCAGCTTCTTGGCGAGCGTCCTGCGCAGCTCCGCGGTGAGCGCCGAGGCGTCTCCCGACCAGTCGACGTAGCCGACCAGCCCGCGCCCGCCGGGGGCGTCGTCGCGCAGCGCCACGACCGCCCGGCGCACCTTGGGATGCTCGGCGATCACGGCCTCGATCTCGCCGAGCTCGACCCGCCAGCCGTGCACCTTCACCTGGTCGTCCAGCCGCCCCAGGAACTCGATGTCCCCGTCGGCGCGGACCCTGGCCAGGTCGCCGGTCGCGTACAGCCGCGAGCCGGGCGGCCCGTACGGGTCGGGCACGAACCGCTCGGCCGTCAGGCCGGGACGGCCCGCGTAGCCGCGCGCCACCTGGACCCCGCCGATGTGCAGGTGCCCGGGCACGCCGACCGGCAGCGGCCGGAGCAGGTCGTCCAGCACGTGCAGGCGGTTGCCCGGCATCGGCGGGCCGATGGGCAGCGTGTGCAGCGCGTCCACCCCCTCGGGCTCCACCCGCCAGGCGGTCACGTCGACCGCCGCCTCCGTCGGCCCGTACAGGTTGTGCAGCTCCACCCCGGGCAGCCGCTCGAAGAAGCGGGCGGCCAGGCGCGGCGGCAGCTCCTCGCCGCTGCAGATCACCCGCTTCAGCGAGCGGCACGACTCGATGCCGGTCTCCTCCAGGAACAGGGCCAGCATCGAGGGGACGAAGTGCGCGGTGCTCACCGAGTGCGCCTTGATCAGGTCGCGCTGGTGGTTGGGGTCGCGGTGCCCGCCCGGCCGGACCGGCACCAGGGACGCCCCGGTGACCAGCGGCCAGAAGAACTCCCAGACCGACACGTCGAAGCTCGTCGGGGTCTTCTGCAGGACCGCCTCGGCCGGGGTGAGGCCGAACCGGTCCTGCATCCAGGCGAGCCGGTTGACGATGCCCCGGTGGGTGTTGACGACCCCCTTGGGGCGCCCGGTCGAACCCGAGGTGTAGATCACGTACGCTGCGTCGTCCGGGCCGGTCGCCGGGAGCGGCGTTCCCGGGGGCTGCGGTCCCCAGGTGTCGGGCGCGTCCAGCAGCACCGGTTTGACGGCGCCCTCGGGAAGCAGGTCGCGCAGGTGACGCTGGGTCAGCATCACCCGGGCCCCGCTGTCGGCCAGCATGAACGCCAGCCGCGACGGCGGGTACTCCGGGTCGAGGGGGACGTACGCCCCGCCCGCCTTGAGCACCGCGAGCAGGCCGACGACCAGCTCGGCCGAGCGCTCGGCGCACACCGCCACCGGGCTGCCCCGCCGCACCCCGATCCCGCGCAGCCAGCGGGCCAGCTCGGTGGCGCGCCCGTCCAGTTCCGCGTACGTCAGCGTGGCGTCACCGGTGACCACGGCCGGCGCGTCCGGCGTCCTGGCCACCTGGGCCTCGATGAGCGAGGTCAGCGAGGTCGGCGTCGTACCGGCCACGGAGGCCACAGAGGTCCCGGAGTCCCGCGCGCCCGTCAGGACGTCCACGACGCGCCCGGGGTCCTCGCCGGCGCCGAGCGCGACGACGTGGTCCCGCTGGGCGGGGGTCAGCAGCGGCAGCCGGGAGATCGGCGTCCCCGGGGCGGCGACCGCGGCCTCGACCAGCGTCTCCAGGCAGGCGCCGAACCGCTCGATCGTGGACCGGTCGAACAGGTCGGTGCTGTACTCCAGGCGGGTGTGCAGCCGCCCCTCGCGCATGTTGAGGTCCAGCTGCAGGTCCACCTTGGCGGTGCCGTTGGCGATCTGGCCCTCGTTGGTGTCGGCGGCCAGGTTGAACATCACCTGGTAGATCGGCGGCACGCTCAGGTCCCTGGTCGGCTGCAGAGCCTCCACCAGCCGCTCGAACGGCAGCTCCTGGTGGTCCAGGGCCTCGGCGACCGTGGTGCGCACCCGCCCGGCCGCCTCGGCGAACGTCGGGTCGCCGGTCAGGTCGGCACGCAGCGCCACGGCGTTGACGAACATGCCGATGACGGGTTCGGTCTCGGGCAGCAGCCGCCCCGCGATGGGGGTGCCCACCACCACGTCGTACTGCCCCGACCAGCGGGCCAGCACGGTCGCGAACGCGGTGAGCATGACCGTGAACAGCGTCGAGTTCAGGTCCTTGGCCAGGCGCTCGATCCCGGCCGACACCTCCGGGGAGAACGCGCCCAGCTGCATCTCGCCCCGGTAGGAGCGGCTGCGCGGGCGCGGCCGGTCGGCGGGCAGGGCGAGGTCGGCCGGGATCCCGGCCAGCCGCTCCCGCCAGTGCGCCAGCTCCTCCTCGACGAAGTCCCCGGTCAGCCGGTTCCGCTGCCAGACGGCGAAGTCGGCGAACTGGATGGGCAGCTCCGCCAGCTTGGGCTCGCGCCCCTCGCCGATGGCGTCGTAGCACTCCTCCAGCTCGTTGACGAAGACGTGGCTGGAGACGCCGTCGAACACGGTGTGGTCGAACACGCAGATCAGCCGCAGGTCGTTCTCGCCCATCCGCACCTGCCGCAGCCGCCACAGCGGCGCCTGGTCCAGCACGAACGGCGTGACCGCGTCCGACTTGGCCAGCCTGGCGAGTTCGGCCTCACGCTCGCCGGCGGGCAGGTGGGTGAGGTCGGTCTCGGTGAGCCGCACCGGGGGGACGGCGCCGCTGACGATCTGCACCACCTGGCCGTCCCTGAACTCGAAGACGGTGCGCAGCACCTCGTGGCGGCGTACCACGTGGGCGACGGCGGCCTCCAGCCGGCGCGGGTCGACCGGCTGGCGGGCGCTCATCGGCATGAGCATGCCGATGTTGTAGACGGCGAGCTCGGGTTCGAAGCGGGCGAGGAACCACATCCGCTCCTGCCCGGAGGAGGACGGGAAGACGTCCACCACCTGTTCTGTCATCCCGCGTCTCCCGCTTTCATCGCCTCGCGCAGGCTGCGCGGACGCATGTCGGTCCAGACCTGCTCGATGTGGGCCAGGCACTCGTCCTTGGTGCCGGTGAAGCCCGCGTCGTGCCAGCCGTCCGGGTTGTCGCGACCCGAGGGCCAGATGGAGTACTGCTCCTCGTCGTTGAGGACGACCTTGGTGTCGGGAAGGGGTTCGCTCACTGCTGCTCACTCCTGCGGGGGAGACGGGGGATCATGGTCTGGCCGGCGGCCGGGGCGGCCTCCGCCGCCGGGGTGGCGGCGCGCGCCTGCTCGATCAGCGCGGTGACGCCGGCCACCGTGGGCTCCTCGAAGAGGCTGCGCATCGGCAGCCGCACGCCCAGCTCCTTGCGGATCAGGGCGATGAGCTGCACGGCGATCAGCGAGTTGCCGCCGAGCTCGAAGAAGTCGTCGTCGACGCCGATGCGCTCGCCGCCGAGCACCTCGCTCCACAGCCGGGCGATGGCGGTCTCGACGTCGCCGCGCGGCGCCACGTAGTCGTCGGCCGCCGCGCCGCCGGGACGGGGGCGGTCCGACACGGCGGCCGGGTCCAGCTCCGTCTCGACCGTTTCCTGGGTGACCGACCCGACACCGGCCAGGTAGGCGGCCACCGGGGTCGCGGCGATCACCACCTGCGCGCCGAGAGGGGTGGCCAGCAGCCGGTGGAACGCCTCGGCGCCCTCGGCGGGGCGGATGCCGACCGCGTCGGGGCCCCCGGCGGTCGTCGCGACCTGGCCGCCCTGGTCGGGGACGGCGACCGTGCCCGCCCGCTGGGCTCCGGCGTCGGCCGTCACCCCGGCCACCACGGCGTCGGTGTTGATGCGGCGCAGCACGTAGTCGGAGATCTCGGTGACGATCACGCCGTCGGAGTCGATGAGCGTCACGTCGACCGCCAGCACCTCGTCGGTGCCGCTGTCGCGGAAGCGCATGTGGCTCCAGAACCTGCCGGGCAGCCGGTCCCTGACGGTGATGCGGCCGTAGCCGAGCGGCAGGTAGTGGCCGACGACGTCGATCCAGGTGAAGGAGGTGGCGCTGTCCAGCAGTGCCGGGTGCAGGCCCCAGCCGCCCAGGTCCTCCGACAGCTCCTCCGGCAGCTCGAACAGGCCCAGGGCCTCGTTCTGGCCGATGTACCACTTGCTCATGTGGCCCCAGTGGGGGCCGAGCGTGAGCAGCCCGGACAGCGGCACGCCGCCCTGGTCGTCGGACGCGGGGGTGCAGCGTTCGATGATCGCCGCCACGTCGGCGTGCCCGGTCGTCCCGGCGTCGACCCTGGCCGCGGTGCCGCGCGCGTGGGTGCGCTGCTCACCGCCGATGACGCTGCGCACCTGGAAGTCCGCGCCGTCGGCCTCGGTGCTGAACGTCACCCGCACCTCCGCGGAGGACCCGTCGGCCACCGACAGCGGCTCGACGAACACCACGTCGCGCAGCTCGACGGCGCCGGGGCCGGGCAGCACCACCTCGCTGGCGCAGCGGGCCAGCTCCAGGTGGCCGGTGCCCGGCAGCACCGGCACCCCGGAGATGCGGTGCCCGCCGAGCGCCCAGTGGGTCTCGGGGGAGAGGCTGCCCCCGGCCCAGCCGAGCTCCTCGCCGTCGGCCTCGTGCCAGGCGGAGATCACCGGGTGGTCGACGGCCCTGATCCGGTCGCCGCGCTGCAGCGCCACGAACCCGGCGGGCGCGGCGACCTCGGCCGCCATGCCGACCTCCAGCCACTTGCCCCAGTTGGCGGAGACGACCGTGGCCGAGCCCCAGCCGTGCTCGCCCCTGGCGTGCGCGTCGAGGAAGTTGTTGGCCGCGCAGTAGTCGACCTGGCCGAAGCCGCCCGCGACCGCGGTGATCGACGAGCAGAGCACGACGGCCTCCAGGTCGAGGTCGCCGAAGGCCTCGCGCAGCGCGAGCGTGCCGACCACCTTGGGCGCCAGCACCTGCTCGGCGGCGGACCGCTCCTTGATCTCGGCCATGCCGCCGCCGGGCAGTCCCGCGGCGTGCACGATCACGTCCACCCGGCCGAACCCGGCGATCGTCTCCTCCCGCACCCTGCGCATGTCGGCGGGGGAGGTGACGTCGGCGGCGAGCACCAGGACCTCGGCCCCGGCCTCCTCCATCCTGCGGATCGCCGCGATCGCCCGGCCCGCGCGGCCGGCCTCGTGCGCGTCCCACTCCGCCCGGTCGGGCAGCCCGGCCCTGGACAGCAGGACGAGCCGTACCCGGGCCCGCGCGGCGAGGTCCTCGGCGAGCGAGATGCCGATGCCGCCCAGGCCGCCGGTGATCAGGTAGACCTGCCCGTCGCGGGGACCCGCCCCGATCGCCTCGGCCGTCTCCGAGGAAGCCGCGGGCACCTCCAGCTGCTCGTAGTGCTGCAGCCAGCGGCGGCCGCCCCTGATGCTCACGGTGGGCAGCAGCCCGGCCTCGTCCGGCTCGGGCCTCCTGCCCAGCTCCGCGGCGGCGTGCCTGGCCCAGTCGCGTCCCTCGACGTCGACGTGGCGCACCCGCAGCCACGGGGTCTCCAGCGGCACCACCCGGGGGAACCCGGCGAGGGTCGCGTGCTCGGGGCGGCGCAGGTCGCCGCCGGTGACGTCCTGGGCCCCCGAGGTGAGCAGCGTCAGCTCCACCCCGTCGGCGGGCTGCGCCGCGGTCAGCGCCTGCACCAGGGCCAGCACGCTGAAGAAGCCGCGGTCCTGGGCCTTCCAGGTGCCCTCGGTCCCGGCGGCGGGCTCACCGCCGACGGTCCACGCGTGGACCACCCGTCCCGGCACCTCGCCCACGGCCGCCAGCAACGCGTCGTAGTCGGCGCGCTCGGCGGGGCGCACGGTGTGAACGCCTTCCGGGTTCTCCGAGGAGAACCCGTCGCCGGGCCGCACCTCGATCACCTCGGTCCCCGTCGCGCGCAGCGCGTCCACCAGCCCGGCCGAGCCGTCGTCGGCGAACACCAGGGCCCGGGTGAGCGGCGACAGCGGCGCCGGTCCCGGCGGGACCTGCCGCCACACCGGCACGCTGAACCAGCGGTCCAGCGGCAGGTCGTCCTCGACCGGCGCGGGGTTGGCCACGCCGCCGACGAACGCGCCCTGCGGGTCGGGGTCGATCCAGGCGCGCTGGCGCTCCCACGGGTAGGTCGGCAGCGAGACCCGGTTGCCCTCCTCGCCGAACGCCTCCAGCGCGACGCCGTTCACCCACAGGGTGCCGTACGCCGCCGAGAACACGGCAGTGTCTCCGGTGCCGCCACCGGCGTCCTTGGGGCCGGGCAGGGAGGACAGCGGCGCGACCGCGCCCGGCGGCGTCTGCGCCCTGGCCAGCCCGGCGAGCTGCTTGCCGGGGCCGCACTCGATCATGATCCAGTCGCCGTCGGCGAGCAGGGCCGCCACGCAGTCGCCGAACAGCACCGGCTCGCGCATGTGCCGGGCCCAGTACGACGGGTCCGTCGCCTCGTCCGCGGTGATCCAGGTGCCGGTCACGTTCGACAGAAACGGCAGGCTCGGCGCCGACCGCTCGACCCCGGCGACCAGCGCGTGGAACTCGCCCAGGATCGGGTCCATCATCGAGGAGTGGAAGGCGTGCGAGGTGCGCAGCTCCATCCTGCCGACGCCCTCCTCCTCCAGCAGGGCCGACAGCTCGGCGATCGAGGCCGGGGGGCCGGCCACCACGCACGTGCCGGGTCCGTTGACGGTCGCCACCGACACGTCGTCGGGCAGCAGCGGCCCGATCTCGTCCGGCGCGAGCTGCACGGCGAGCATCGCCCCGGCGGGCATGCCCTGCACCAGGCGGCCCCTGGCGGCCACCAGCCGCAGCGCGTCCGGCAGGCTGAAGACCCCGGCCACGGTCGCCGCGACGTACTCGCCGATGCTGTGGCCGATCATCCCGGCGGGCTCGACGCCCAGCGAGCGCCAGAGCGCGGCCAGGGCGTACTCCACGGTGAACAGGGCGGGCTGGGTCAGCGCCGTCTGCCGCAGCCGCTCGCCGGCCTCCTCGCCGGTGGCGAAGATCAGCTCGCGCAGGTCCTCGCCCAGCACCGGCCGCAGGATCTCGGCGCACTCGTCGACCGCGTCCCTGAAGACCTCCTCGGTGCGGTACAGCTCGGCGCCCATGCCCGCGTACTGCGAGCCCTGCCCGGAGAACAGGAACGCCGGGCGCGGGGTGCGCCGCGAGGCGGCACCGGAGACCGTGCGCTTGGGGTCGCGGAGCGCGGCGACCGCGTCGGCGACGTCGGAGGCCACCACCGCGCTCCTGCGCGACAGCTCCCTGCGCCCCACCCGAAGGGTGTGGGCGACGTCGGCCAGGTCGGCGTCGGGGTGGGCCTCCAGGTGCGCGGCCAGGCGCTCGGCGGCGGCGGCCAGCGCGGTGTCGGTCCTGCCCGACAGCCGCAGCAGGTGCGCCGGGCGGGGCTCGCGCCCCTCGCGCTCCTGGCGGGAGGGCACCGGCGCCTCCTCCAGCACGATGTGCGCGTTGGTGCCGCCGATGCCGAACGAGCTGACGCCCGCCCGCCGGGGGAAGCCGTTGCGCTCCCACTTGGTCGGCGCCCCCGTCACGTAGAACGGGCTCCGCACGAAGTCGATCTTCGGGTTGGGGCTCTCGTAGTGCAGCGTCGGCGGGATCAGCCCGTTCTCCAGGGCCAGCACCGCCTTGATGATGCTGGCGATGCCCGCCGACTGGCCCAGGTGGCCGATGTTGCTCTTGACCGAGCCGATGCCGCACCACTGGGTGTCGTCGGTGTCCTGGCCGAACACGCTGCTCAGCGCCGCGACCTCGATCGGGTCGCCCAGCGCGGTGCCCGTGCCGTGCGCCTCGACGTAGGTGACGGTGCGCGGGTCGACCCCGCCCACCCCGAGAGCCTGGGCGATCACCGCGGCCTGGCCGTCCATGCTGGGCGCGGAGAACCCGACCTTGCTCGCGCCGTCGTTGTTGATCGCGTTGCCCAGGATGACCGCCCGGACGTTGTCGCCGTCCTCGATCGCCTCCGACAGCCGCTTCAGCACGATCACGCCGCCGCCGCTGCCCCAGATCGTTCCGGCCGCCTTGGCGTCGAAGGCCCGGCAGTGGCCGTCGGGGGAGACGATGCCGTCCTCGTCGTACACGTAGCCCTGACCCTGAGGCAGGTCGAGCATCGCGCTGCCCGCCAGGGCCATGTCGCACTCGCCGTTGCGCAGGGCCTCGGCGGCGACGTGGATCGCGACCAGCGAGGTCGAGCACGCGGTGTGCAGGGTGTAGCTCGGGCCGCGCAGGTCCAGCTTGTACGACGACAGCGTGGCGCAGTAGTCGACGTGGTTGCCGACCATGACGGCGAGCCAGCCCGCGTTCGCGTGGGCCTGCGCGTTGCTCCTGATGTTGATCCACTGGTAGAAGTCCCCGCCGGAACCGGCGTAGACGCCGATCTCGCCCGGATACCTGAACGGGTCGTACCCCGCGTCCTCCAGGGCCGTGTGCGACAGTTCGAGGAAGAGCCGGTGCTGCGGGTCCCGGATCTCCGCCTCCCTGATCGACATGCCGAAGAACGCGGCGTCGAACCCCTGGTGGTCGTCGAGCATCATCGCGGCCGGTACGAAGTCCGGGTCGTCGAGGACGTGGTCGGGCACGCCGAGCGCCCGCTGTTCCTCACGGGTGAAGTGCGTCAGCGACTCGACTCCGTCGGCGAGGTTGCGCCAGAACTGCCTGGCGTCCCCGGCTCCCGGCACCCGGCACGAGAGGCCGATGATCGCGATCGGTTCGACGGTGGGCTCCTCGGCCATGCGGGGGTCCCTTTCTTCCATGCCTGGCGCGGTCGGCGCCGGTGCGGGGGGTTGGACGGGGATCGGTGCGGTTTCCGGTGCGCGAGGTCGTGCGGGTGGCGACGGGATCGCCGGCTCGGTCGTCGGGTGGGTCACCGGCCGGGTTCGCGCTCCGGGAGGTCGTGCGGTAGCCGGTTCGGTCTCGGACGTGAGGGGGTGGACGGGTGTCGGTCCGGCCTCGGGGGCCGAAGGGGGTGCGGATGTCGGTCCGGGTGCGGGTCCTGGCCCGGATTCGGCTGCGGGGCCGCGTCCGGGCTCGGATTCGGGTGCGGGTGATTGCGCGGTTGTCAGCTCGGCTTCCTTGAGCGGTCCTTGAGGCGGTCCCGCCGCACGGCGAGCCGCCGTGCGGCGCGGTCGAGGCCGGGAGTGGGGCCTCCACCGTCGAGATGCGCGGCCAGCGCGCGGATGGTCGGGTGGCGGAACAGGTCCACGATCGGGATCTCCCGGCCGAGGGCCGAGCCCAGGCGGGCCTGGACGGCGGCGATCGCCAGCGAGTGGCCGCCGATCTCGAAGAAGTTGTCGGCCGCGCCCACCCGCGGCACGCCGAGCACGGCCCGCCACACCTCGGCCACGGCCCGCTCGGTCGGGCCGGACACCTCCCCGCCCGCCTCGCCTCCCGGCCGGGACGCGGGAGGGCGCAGCGCGGCGCGGTCGACCTTGCCGTTGGGGGTGAGCGGCAGCGTGGGCACCACGATCACCTCGGCGGGCACCGCGTGCTCGGGCAGCACCGCGCGCAGGTGGTCGAGCAGCCGCGGCGCGGCCAGCCCGGGCCTGCGGGGCACCGCGTAGGCGTGCAGCACCGTCTCGCGCCGCTCGTCCCGGTCGGCCACCGCGGCGGCGGCGCGGACCTCGGGGTGGGCGGACAGCGCCGCCTCCACCTCGCCGAGTTCCACCCGGAAGCCGCGGATCTTCACCTGGTCGTCGCGCCGCCCGGCGATCGTCACCGTGCCGTCGGGGTTGAGGCGGCCGAGGTCGCCGGTGGCGAAGGCGTCCCCGGTGAAGCGGAGCCGGGTGAGCCCGGCGTCGAGATAGCCGGTCGCCAGGTTGGCGCTGCGCACGACCACCTCGCCCAGCTCGCCCACCCCGGCCCGGCCGCCGTGCCCGGCGACCACGACCAGCTCGCTGCCCTCGATGCCGCGCCCCGCCGGAACGGGTTCCGCGCTCTCGCGCAGCCCGGCGGGGATCTCGTACCAGGCGTGGGCCTGCGGGGTCTCGGTGGTGCCGTAGAAGGCCACCAGGCGGGCGGCCGGGACCAGGCGGCGCAGCCGCGCGGCGTCGGCGTGGGTGAGCCGGTCGCCGCCGGTCGCGACCAGCCGGACCTCGGGCAGCACCGCCGGCGCCGCGCCGGTCCCGCAGAGCATCCTGGCCAGCTGCGGGGTCAGGTGCAGGACGGTGACGCGGTGCTCGCGCAGCCACGCGACCAGCCGGACGGGGTCGCGGAGCAGTTCCCGCTCCGGCACGCACAGCCGGGCGCCGGTGGCGAGCGGCACGAACACGTCGCGCAGCGCGGGGTCGTGCGCCAGGCCCGACAGCAGGGCGAAGCGGTCGGCCGGGGTCACCGCGAAGGTCGCCGCGTACCAGGCGACGAAGTGCGCGAGCGGCCCCTCACCGGTCACCACCGGCTTGGGGTCGCCGGTGGTCCCCGAGGTGAGCGAGAGGTAACCCCGCTCGGGGTGCGGGTCGCGCGGCGCCTCGCCCGTCTCCGGCGTCCACGAGCCGGACGGCCCGGTCCCGGACGGCCCGGTCTCCGGGAGCGTGATCTCCGGGAGGCCCTCCAGGGAGGGCGCGCCCGGGCAGCGCAGGGCCGCCACGGCCCCGGCGGCGGCGGCCTGGCGGGCCAGCACCGGCGCCGGGTGCGCCGGGTCGAGGATCACCCAGCGGGCCCCCGCGGCCAGCACGCCCAGCAGCAGCCCGGGAAGCTCGGGGACCCGAGCGGCGAGTACCGCGACCGCCTGGCCCGGCTCCACCCCGGCCGCGCGCAGCGCCGAGGTCGTGCGACGGCGCAGCGCGGTGAGCTCGGCGTGCCCGAGGACCCGCCCCGCGCCCTCCACCACGACGTCGCCGTGCAGGGTGTCCAGCGGCCCGGGACCGTCCCAGACCGGCAGCGCGGCGGGCGGTTCCTGCGGGGCCAGCCGGGCCTCGCGCGCGGCCCCGCCCGGGTCGGCGAGCAGGTCGCCCAGCAGGTGCGTGTAACCGGCCAGCAGGGCGTCCATCCTGGCGGCGGAGAACAGGTCGGGGTTGTAGACGAGCTGCAGGGCGTATCCGTCGCCACGCTCGCTGACGTACATCGTCAGGTCGAACAGCGCGCCCGGCAGCCCCGCCGGCAGCGGCTCGGTCACGCATCCCGGCAGGTCCAGCTTGGGCTCGGCGAAGTTGTACATGTTGAACAGCACCTGCGTCACCGGGTTGCGCCCCAGGTCGCGCGGGACGCGCAGCGCCTCCACGACGCGCTCCAGCGGCACGTCGCCGTGGGAGACGACCTCGGCGAGCTCGTCGCGGCAGCGGGCCACGTGCTCCTCGAACGAGGCCTCGGGGTCCTGGCGCAGCCGCAGCGGCAGCATCCGCACGCACATGCCGATCAGCGACTCGAACGCGACGTGCCCCCGGTCGGCGTACGGGGTGCCGACGAGCAGGTCCCGCTGCCCCGACAGCCTGGCGAGCAGCTGCGCGAACGCGGCCAGCAGCACCGGGTACGGGGTGACCCCCAGCCGGACCGCCAGCTTCCTGACACGGTCTCCGATCTCGCCGTCAATCTCCGCTGTTCGGAGCGCTCCAAAAAAAGTTTGCACAGGTGGGCGGGGGGTGTCCCTGGGCAGGTCGAGCACCATCGGGGCGTCCTTCAGGTGCTCACGCCACCAGTCGACCCCGTCGCCGTCCGGGCGTTCCCTCGACCAGCGCGCGTAGTCGGCGAACGACGCGCCCGCCGGCACCCGCGGGTCGCCGCGGTAGGCGGCGCTCAGGTCCCGGTAGAAGACGTCCTGGGACCAGCCGTCGAAGACGATGTGGTGCGCGGTCACCGCGAGCACGTGGTCGTCCTCGGCCAGCCGGATCAGCCTGGCCCGCACCAGCGGGTCGCGCGCCAGGTCGAACCGCGTCCGCGCCTCCTTCTCCAGCACCGTCTCCAGCGCGTCCCCGGGGTGGGGGAGCGCCGAGAGGTCGTCGAGCGGGAGCGGCACCTCGCCGGGCGGGACGACCGTCACCCGGGGCACGCCGTCGCGGGAGGTGATCCGCCAGCGCAGCGTCTCGTGCGCGGCCACCACGGACTCCAGGGCGCTTCGCAGCGTGCCGTGGTCCAGCGGGCCGCGTACGCGCTCGGCCATCGCGATGTTGTGCGCGGGGGTGTCGGGGGCGAGCCGCTCCACGAACCACATGCGCCGTTGCGCGGGCGACAGCGACGGGGGTTCGCCCGAGGGGGAGGACCCCTCGGCGTCCCGCAGGGGGGCGTTCTCGACACCGGAGGAGAGGGCGCCGTAGGTGCGGGCCGCGTAGACGTCCTCGACCGAGATGTCCCGGCCGAGTTCCGCCCTGACGGCCGACACCAGGCGCATCGCCCGCAGCGAGTGCCCGCCGCGCTCGAAGAAGTCGTCGTCGGGGCCGGGGGCGGGGGCGTCGAGCACCCGCGCCCAGATCCCCGCCAGTCCCGGGGCCCCGGCCGCGTTCCCGGCCGTGTTCCCGGAGGCGTTCCCGTTGGTGTCCCCGGAAACCCCGGAGGTGTTCCCGGCGAGGCCGCGCAGGGCGGCGAGGTCGACCTTGCCGGAGGCGTTCAGCGGCAGGGAGGGGACGTGCACCACGCGGGTGGGCAGCATGTAGACCGGCAGCCGCCCGGCGCAGTGCGCCCGCAGGGCGGCCAGTCCCGGCGCGTCCAGCGGCGCGACGTAGGCGACCAGCTCGCCGGGGGCGTCGACCACGGCCTGCGTCACCCCGGGGTGCGCCCGCACCACCGACTCGACCTCGCCGATCTCGACCCGCTGCCCCTGGATCTTCACCTGCCGGTCCAGCCGGCCCATGAACGCGATCCGGCCGTCCTCCTGCCAGGCGACGTGGTCACCGGTGCGGTAGAGCCGCGCCCCGGGCACGCCGTCGAACGGGTCGGGCACGAATCTTTCGGCCGTCATGCCGGGCAGGCCCAGGTAGCCGCGGCTCACCTGGGGCCCGCCGATGTACAGCTCGCCGGGAACGCCGACGGGACACTCGCGCATGTCCGCGTCCAGGACGTGCGCCCGGCAGCCGCGCAGGGGGTACCCGATCGGCAGCGACCGCTCCCAGGTCCCCGACAGCTCGGTGCCGATCACGCAGACGGTGGTCTCCGTGGGGCCGTACCAGTTGTGGAAGCGGGTGTGCGCCGACCAGCGGGCCACCTGCTCGGGCCCCGGCGGCTCTCCGGCCGTGACCAGGTCGCGCAGGTGCGGCAGCCGGGCCGGGTCGACCAGCGGCAGCAGGGCGGGCGGGACGAACCCCCAGGTGACGTCGTGCGCCTCCAGGAACCGCTGCAGGCGGGCCGGGTCGGTCCTGTCGTCGTCCGGCACCAGCTGCACGCAGCCGCCCACGGTGAGCGGCGCGAGCATGTCGAGCACCGAGACGTCGAACCCGAGCGCGGAGAACGCGATCGACCGGCAGGTGCCGTCCAGTCCGAAATGGGCCGCCGCGGCCGAGGCGAACGCGACCACGGAGGCGTGGCTCACGACCACGCCCTTGGGCCGCCCGGTCGATCCGGACGTGTACAGAACGTAGGCGGCGTTCCCCGGCAGCGCCGGGCCACCGTCGGTGATCTCGCCGACGATCTCGGCGGCGCGCTCCGCCGCGATTTCGGTCAGGTTCCCGGCCGGGGTTCCGGCGGCGGTTCCGGAGCTGGTTTCGGACACGGTTCCGGTCGCGGCGCGCGTTTCCGGATCGACCAGGGGACGCCCGCATCCGTCCAGCAGCGCGCGGCCGTGGCCATCGGCCACGACGACCGCGACGCCCGCGTCGTCGAGCACCTCCTCAAGCCGCCGGCGTGGATGCGCCGGGTCGAGAGGGACGTACGCGCCGCCCGCCATCATGATGCCGAGGACGGCGACGGTCATCAGCGGCGTGCGCCTGGCACAGAGCCCGACCCGGTCCTCGGGGCGCACCCCGAGGACGCGTAGCCGCAGCGCAAGCGCGGTGGCGGCGTCGATCAGCTCGCGGTAGGTGAGGCCGGCCCCCCACTGGCGGATCGCCGGTGCGGAGGGCGTCCGCGCAGCCTGGGCGGCGACGAGGTCGCACAGCAGCGCGTCCGGGGCGATGTGGGATGGTCCCGCCGTCCAGGCGGCGGGAGCGGGGGCCGTCGGCGGCGCCGGTGGAGTGGACGACGGACCGTGCAACGAGGCGGACGACGAGTCCCCCCGCATCGCTTCGAGCATTCACCCCCCATAGCCCTAAACAGGGTTTATGCCCTGTCAAGTATTCACAAGCGATAAGCCAGATCATTCCTATTATTTGCGCCATCGGCAGTCAAGGATTGAAAATTAAACGTGTGTCGGAATGCCGGTTTCGGCCGCAGGGGAAGATCGTCTGCCGTTCTCACGCTCCGACATCGCCGCAGTTCACGGCGATATCGGGAGCGGAAGGTGACCTGCCGCTTCCGTGCGTCGTGAGCCGTCTCACTCTGTGGACACCGATCGTGGCGGGAGGCTACCAAGAGCAAGTGTCCAAAATGCCAATTTCGGTCTTAGTTCATCGGGCTGTCATTTCGGTCGTACTCTCCGGCGATCCGCTCGGCCTCCTCGTCCGTGAGGTCGTCGATCTCCGCGGCCAGGCACTCCTCCACCACCAGCGCCAGCCCGCGGACCGAACGCGTGGTGAACAGGGCGTTGAGCGGCAGGTCGATGCCGACCGCCGAGCAGATCCTGGCGACGACCTTGGTGCCCAGCAGCGAGTGCCCGCCGACGTCGAAGAAGTCGTCGTCGATCCCGATGCCGTTCCTGCCCAGCACCTCGCACCAGATCTCGTGCACCAGCTCCTCGCTCGCCGTGACCGGTCCCGCGGGCGCCGACGACGCCTCCTCCGCGACGGGGGAGGGCAGCGAGGCGCGGTCGAGCTTGCCGTTGGGCAGCCGGGGGAAGTCCCGCACCGGCACGAAGAGGCTCGGCACCATCGTGGCGGGCAGCCGCGACGCCAAAAACGCCCGAAGCTCCCCGGCCGTCACCTCCCCGGCCGCCGTTCCCGCCGCCGTTCCCGCCTCCGTGCCCACGCCCGTCCCGGCGCCCGGGTCCGCGCCGGCACCCGCGCTCGTGCTCGTGTCCACGCCCGTGCTCGTGCCCGTGCCCGTGCCCGTGTCCACGTACGCGACCAGTGCCCGGCCGCCGGGGGCGTCCTCCCTGACCGCGGCGACCGCCCGCCGCACGCCCGGGTGCGCCGCCAGCGCCGCCTCCACCTCGCCCAGCTCGATCCGCACCCCCCGCACCTTCACCTGGCCGTCCGCGCGCCCGAGGAACTCCAGGGTCCCGTCCGGCAGCCGCCGGACCAGGTCGCCGGTCCGGTAGAGACGGCCGCCCCGGCCGAACGGGTCGGGCAGGAACCGCTCGGCGGTCAGGCCCGGCCGTCCCCGGTAGCCGCGGGCGACCCCGTCACCGCCCAGGAACAGCTCCCCGGCCACCCCGGAGGGCACCGGCTCCATCGCCTCGTCCAGCACGTACGCGGTGGTGCCCGCGACCGGCATGCCGATCGACATCGACTCCGCGCCCTCCGGCACCCGGTGCGCCAGCGACCAGATCGTCGTCTCCGTCGGCCCGTAGAGGTTCCACAGCTCGCCGGCGACCCGGTGGATCCGCCCGGCCAGCGACACCGGGAGCGGCTCCCCGCCGCTGAACACGCGCGGCAGCCCGGCGGGCAGCCGCTCCAAAATCTCCTCCAGCACCGACGGCGGCGCCTGCACCGTCGTCACCCCCGCCTCCGCCACCAGCTCGCCCAGCCCGCCGTTGCCGTACGGGGGAGCCAGCACCACCGCGCCCCCCGCCGTCAGCGGGCCGAAGATCTCCAGCGCCGCGATGTCGAACGACAGCGAGGTCAGCAGCAGCATCCGCTCCTGCTCGGTGAACCCGAGCCCGGTGACGAGGTTCACCACCCCGCGGTGCGGCACCACCACCCCCTTGGGCACTCCCGTCGACCCCGAGGTGTAGATCACGTAGGCGGGCGAGTCGGGAGAGACCGGACCGGGGACGAAACCGGACACCCCGTTCGCCGGCAGCGCGTCCAGCAGGATCGCCGGGGGATGGTCGGCCGGCAGCCGCTCCACCAGCGTCGAGCGGGTCAGCAGCAGCGGGCTGCCCGAGTCGGCCAGCATGAACCTCAGCCGCTCGGCCGGGTACTCCGGATCCAGCGGCACGTAGCAGCCGCCCGTCTTCAGCACCGCCAGCAGCGCCACGATCAGCTCGGCGCTCCTCGGCAGGCACACCGCGACAGGTGTCTCCGCGCCCACCCCGCGCTCGCGCAGCCGCCGGGCCAGCGCGCCCGCCCGCTCCTCCAGCCGCCCGTAGGTGAGGGTCCCCTCGGAGGAGACGACCGCCGGGGCGTCCGGCGCCCGCTCCGCCCGCTCGGCGATCAGCTCGTGCAGGCAGCGCTCGGGGTAGGAGGCCTTCGGGCCGTGCCAGGAGGTCAGCAGCCGGGCCCGCTCCCGCCCGTCCATCAGCGGCAGCCGGGAGATCGGCGCCCCCGGGTCGTCGACGGCCGCGCCGAGCAGCGTCAGGAACGCCGACACCAGGCGGCGGATCGTGTCCTCGTCGAACAGGTCCGTGCTGTACTCGACCCAGCCCTCCATCCGCCCGTCCGGGTTGTGCAGCTCCATGGTGAGGTCGGCCTTGGAGGTGCCGTTGTTGTACCGGCCGCGCCCGTCCGCCGCGACCTGGTTGAAACCCACCTGGAACAGCGGCGTCCTGCCGGGGTCGCGGGGCGGGCTCAGCACCTCCACCAGCTTCGCGAACGGCACGTTCTGGTGGTCGAACGCCTCGAGCACGGTCGTGCGGACCCGGTCCAGCGCCTCGCCGAACGTCGGGTCGCCGCCCAGGTCGGTGCGGAGCGGCAGGGTGTTGACGAACATGCCGATCAGCCCGTCCAGCTCCGGCAGCTCCCGCCCGGCGACGGGGGAGCCCACCACGACGTCGGTCCGCCCGCTCCAGCGCGCCAGCAGCACCGAGAACGCCGTCAGCAGCACCGTGAACGGCGTGGTGCCCCGCCGCCTGGCCAGCGCGCCCACCCGCTCGGTCAGCTCCTCGGGCACGGCGAAGTCCAGCGCCGAGCCCACGTACCTCATCTCCGCCGGGCGCGGCCGGTCGGACGGCAGCTCCAGCGGGACGCTCCCGCGCAGCCGCTCCCGCCAGTAGGCCAGGTCGCCGTCCAGCTCGCCGCCGCCCAGCCGGTCGCGCTGCCAGACCGCGTAGTCGGCGTACTGGATCGCCAGCTCGGGCAGCTTGGGCTCGCGGCCCTCGCGCAGCGCCCGGTAGACCTCGGTCAGCTCCCGCCACAGGACGCCGGCCGACCAGGCGTCGAAGATCGTGTGGTGCAGGACCAGCAGCAGCCGGCACTCCCCGCCGCCCAGCGTCACCAGCCGCACCCGCCAGAGCGGGGCGCTGTCCATCCGGAACGGCGCGCGCGCCTCCTCCGCGGCGACCCGCTCGAACTCCTTCGCCGCCGCCTCGGGGGGCAGCTCCGACAGGTCGGTCCTGGCCACCGAGACCGGCACCCGGTCCGCGATCGTCTGCACGACCCGCTCGTCGCGCAGCTCGAACGCCGTCCGCATCGACTCGTGCCTGCCCGCGAGCACCGCCAGCGCCCGCTCCAGGAGGTCGGGGTCCACCGGCCGCAGGTCGGCCGCCTCCGAGCGGATCGCGGTGTTGTAGACGGCCAGGTCGGGCAGGAGCTCGTGCAGGAACCAGATCCGCTCCTGGGCGAACGAGGCGGGAAAGACGTCCATCTAAACTTTCTCCTTCAGGCACTCGCGAAGCTGTTCCGCGATCACGGGCAGGGCGGCCGTCTCGCCCAGGGTGGCCAGCCAGTGCCACTGCTCCAGGGCGTGGCAGAGCCGGTAGAAGGCGAGCCGCTCCGGCCAGTCGTCCGGCAGGTCGCCGTACCCCTCCAGCAGGTACCTCCGCCGATCCTCATCGCCCCTGACCGCGAAGTAGTCGGTCCGCGCCAGGTCCATCAGCGGGTCGCCGCCCAGCGCGTTCTCCATGTCGATCACCCCGGTCATCCGCAGCGGGCCCCCCGGCCCGCCCTCCTCGGCGACCATGACGTTGCGCTCGTGGAAGTCGTTGTGGCACAGCACCGGGGAGTCGCAGCGCTCCACCAGGTGGCGGTGGCGCGCGACGTACGCGGAGAGCTCCGCGTGCAGCTCCGGGTCCCCGCCGAACTCGGTGAACTGCGCCAGCCTCAGGTCCAGCTGCCCGCCCACGTACGCCGCGTTGGAGCCCTCCTGCGGTCCGTCGATCGGCCCGAACCCCTCCACCCGCACGCCGTGCACCGCCCGCAGCGTCCGGCCCATCTCCCGGTACAGGCCCGCTACCTCCCCGGCCGAGAGCCCGCCGGAGACCTCCGACAGCGGCCGGCCCGGCACCTTCGTCATCACCGCGTACGCGTGCGGCAGGTCGCGCCGCGAGACGTCCCAGTGCACCATCTCGGGGCAGGAGGCGCCGCTGCCGCGCAGCAGCTCGTAGACGCGCGCCTCCTTGTGCAGCCGCGCCGCCAGCACGTCCGGGTAGATCTTCACGATGAGCTCGCGGTCGGCGCACCTGACCTCGTACACGGCGCTGATCTCCCCGCCGGTCCGCAGCACCACCTCCCGCACCTCCGCGTCCGGGTACGGGGTGCGCAGCACCGCCTTCGCGCGCTCCAGCGGCAGCGGCATCGTGATCGCCTTGGCGAACGCCGGGGCGGTCCAGGACACGCTCACCCGGTTGCCGACCCGCTCCCGCAGAATCTGGGCCCCGACCAGGTCGTCCGCCGGGGCGTCCGGCATCTCGTCGTCGAACCGCGACAGCACCCGCGTGCGCATCGAGATCAGCACGTGCACCGCGATGCCCAGGCCCAGCACGATGTACATGAGCGCCACGCCCCGGCCAGGGCCGACGCCGATCACCGAGCCCACCGTCGGCGCCAGCGCGCCGCCGGGCACCAGCAGCGGGTTGAGCAGCCGCTCGCCGAGCGGCGCCACCACCGCCATGCCGATCGGCAGCGTCGACCACGACACCATCTGGTTGAGCGACTGCACGCGGCCGTGGAAGCGCTGCGGCACCTTCGTGTGGATGATCGTCAGGAAGGTGCCGTTCACGATCGACAGGCAGCCCCACAGGCCGAACGCCCCGATCCCCACCACCCACGCGACGGGCTGCGACCCGGTGATCACCGCGAACACCGACAGTCCCAGCGTCGCCAGCATCACCCCGCGCATCCGCCGGCGCCTGGGCCCGCCCCACAGCGCGATCACCATGCCGCCCAGCGCCCCGCCCAGGCCGCCGACGAAGGAGATCTGCCCGGCGACGGTCAGCGTGGAGAACGACAGCACCAGCGGCGTGATCGACAGCAGCAGCGCCGAGAGCATCACGTTGAGCGTCGCGAAGTAGATCATCGCCGCCCGCAGGTGCCGGTTGCCGATCGACATCCGCAGCCCCTGAGCGATCTCCTTCGACAGGGGCTCCCTGGGCGAGTGCGCCATCGTGTCCGGGAAGCGGATCAGCAGCAGCGCGCCCAGCACCAGCGCGAAGCTCGCCACGTCGACCACGAGGATGCCGCCCAGGCCGATCGTGGACAGCAGCGCGACGGCCACCAGCGGCGCCGCGAACTGCGCCGTGCCGATCACCATCTGCACCACCCCGGCCGCGTGTCCCATGTACTCCTTGGGGACGAGCTGGGGGAGCGCGGTGGTGAAGCCCAGCCGCTGGAAGATCAGCGCGATCGACAGGCACGCGGTCAGCGGGTAGATGTGCCAGATCTGCAGGGTGTCCGTCCAGAACAAAAGGCCCAGGACGAGCTGCGTGCCACCGGCCATGCAGTTGCCGAGGATCATCATCGAACGACGGCTCGACCGGTCCACGATCGCCCCGGCCAGCGGCGCGATCACCACTCCCGGCATGATCGACAAGGCCACGAACAGGGCGAAGTCCACCAGCGACCCGGTGGTCAGGTAGATCCACACCGGGATCGCGAAGTCCGTGATCGCGGTGCCCACCATCGACACCAGCTGGAACGCCGCCACCACCAGGAACCGCCGCAGGCTGGGCGGCGGCGCCTTGACCCTCGCCTCGGTCTTGACCGGTTTCTCCCGTACGGCGGGTCGCTCGGGAGCGGGAGCCTCCTCCGCGAGGTCCGGGGCGGGGGAGTCGACGGAGACCTCCTCGACCCACCAGCCCGCCCCGGGGCCCCGCGAGGACCGGTCGAGGGTGCCCGCCGCGCCGTACCCCATCGCGATGTGCGTGTTGGTGAGGATCTCCGACAGCTCGGCGGCCCGATACTTCAGGAAATAGTGACCTGCCTCGTCCAAGATGACCAGCGCCGTCGTGTCGCTCAGGAAGTGCCACTCCCGGTAGCGCTCCTGGTAGTAGTCGGTCGTCGGATCCTGCTCGCCCACCACCGAGATGACCGGCGCCCGCAGCCGCTCCACGCGCTCGGCCAGCACCCGCGTGAAGATCTCCTCCGCGATCAGGGTGTCACGCCGCTGGTTGCGCACCATGAACCGGACCTGCTCGTCGTCCAGCCCCGAGATGTCGGTGCCCATCGACTTCATCCGGTTCTCGTACACCCGGTCACCGCGCAGCCGGTCGTAGCGCGTCAGCCGCGCCAGCGGCCCGGCGATCCGGCCCCTGGGCTTGGCGAACGGGAAGATCGCCCCGATGTACACCGCCTCCAGCGCGCGGCCCCGCTCCTCCAGCCGGCGCGCCACCTCCACCACCAGCGCGCCGCCGATGCCGCAGTGCCCGTACAGGGCGAGGGGACCCTCGACGTTCTCCAGGATCTCGGTCACGCACAGGTCCGCGACCTCGTCGATCGGCCTGGTCTCCTCGTCCGGCAACCCGGGGTCGTGCCCGGGGAAGGCCAGCGCGTGCAGCGAGCATCCGTCGGGCAGCGCGTCGGCCAGCGGCTGGAAGATCAGCGGGCTGCCGCCGCCGTACGGCACGCACACGTACGTCATCAGCGCCGGTCCCGGCCTGGTCAGCTCGTACAGCAGGCTCCTCGGCCCCGCGGGACCGGCGGGCCGCTCCACCAGGGCCGCCAGCTCGCGCACCGTGGGGTGCTTGAACAGGTCCATCACCCCGACCGCGCGCCCCCCGACCACCGGCAGCGCCTTGCGCATCCGCGCCACCGCCTGGATCGCGACCAGCGAGTGACCGCCCAGCTCGAAGAAGTCACCGTCGGCGCCGACCGACTCCACCTCCAGCAGCTCCCGCCAGATGTCGGCGATCGCCCGCTCCACCGGCGTCCGCGGCTCGGCCCCCGGCCCCGCCGCCTCGGCGCCCCGCCGCTCCGGCGCGGGCAGCGCCTTGCGGTCCAGCTTGCCGTTCGGGCTCAGCGGCAGCGCCTCCAGCACCACGAACGCCGACGGCACCATGTGGTCGGGCAGCGTCACCTTCAGCGCCCGCCGCAGCTCCGCCCCGTCGAGTCCCGCCCCGGCCGCGCTCCCGCCCACGCCCGCGGGAACGCCCGAGGGAACGTCCGCGGGCACCACGTACGCGACCAGCCGCCTGTCGCCCGGCGCGCCGTCCTCCCGCACCGTCACCACCGCCTCGCGCACCCCCGCGAGCCCGCGCAGCACCGCCTCGATCTCGCCCAGCTCGATCCGCTGCCCACGGATCTTCACCTGGTGGTCGATCCGCCCCAGGAACTCGATCGCGCCGTCGCGGCGCAGCCGCACCAGGTCGCCCGTCCGGTACAGGCGCGCCCCGGCCGTCCCGAACGGGTCGGGTACGAACCGCTCCGCCGTCAGGCCCGGCCGGGCGTGGTAGCCCATCGCCACCTGCGCCCCGCCGATGTGCAGCTCGCCGGGGACCCCGAAGGGCGCCGGCCGCAGGTGCCGGTCCAGCACGTACAGCGAGGTGTTCTCCACCGGGTGCCCGATCGGCACCGTCGCGTCACCCGGGCGGCACCGCCACAGGCTCACGTCGATCGCCGCCTCCGTCGGCCCGTACAGGTTGTACAGCCCCGTCCCCGGCAGCCGCCCGAAGAACCGCTCGGCCACGTGCGCGGTCAGCTCCTCGCCGCTGCACACCACCCGGCGCAGCGACCCGCACGCCTCGACGCCCTCCTCCTCCAGGAACGCCGCCAGCATCGACGGGACGAAATGCGCCGTCGTCACCCCCCGGTCCACGATCAGGTCCCGCAGGTACGCCGCGTCCCGGTGCCCGCCGGGACGGGCCAGCACCAGCCGCGCGCCCGTCACCAGCGGCCAGAAGAACTCCCACACCGACACGTCGAAGCCCGCCGGGGTCTTCTGCACCACCACGTCGTCGCCGGTCAGCCCGTAGACAGCCTGCATCCAGCCCAGCCGGTTGCGGATGCCCCCGTGCGTGTTGGGCACCCCCTTGGGGCGTCCCGTCGACCCCGAGGTGTAGATCATGTACGCCGCGTCCGCCGACGTCGCCGACGGCTCCACGGGCGTGTCCGGCCCGTCGAGCGGATCGTCCAGCACGACCGTCACCACCCCGCCGCCCCGGGGCGCCTCCCTCGCCGAACCCGAACCCGAACCCGAACCCGAACCCGAATCCGCACCCGAATCCGTGAGCGCGCCCGGCACCTCGGAGGCGGCGTGCGGTGCCGCGCCCAGCGGGTCTTCGGGGAGCACGTCGAGCACCGCCCGCTGCGCCAGCAGCACCGGCACCGCCGCGTCGGCCAGCATGAACGCCAGCCGCTCCGGCGGATAGTCCGGATCCAGCGGCACGTACGCCCCCCCGGCCTTCACCACCCCGAGCAGCGCCACCACCAGCTCGACCGACCGCTCCGCGCACACCGCCACCAGGGTGCCCGGCCCCACCCCCAGCCCCCGCAACCGGTGCGCCAGGCGGTTGGCCCGCGCCTCCAGCTCCGCGTACGTCAGGCGCTCGTCCTCGAACTCCACCGCCACCGCCCCGGGCGTCCTGGCCACCTGGGCCTCGAACATCCCGCCCAGCGTCGCCCCGTCCGCGTACGGCTCGCCGGGACCCGTCGCGCACGCCAGCACCCGCTCCCGCTCCTCGGCGGGAAGGACGTCCAGCTCCGAGATCCGCGCCGACGGAGCCGCCACCACCGCCCTCAGCAGCGTCTCCAGCTGCGCGGCCATCCCCTCGACGGTGGCCGCGTCGAACAGGTCGCGGTTGTAGACGAACAACCCGCCCATCCCGTCCGGCTGCTCGGTCAGGAACAGCTCCAGGTCGAAACGCGTCGCCCTGGCCTCGAACACGAACGGCTCCACCGACAGGCCCGGCCAGCGCGTCCCCTCCCTGCGCCCGTAGCTCTGCAGCGCGAAGACCGCCTGGAACACCGGCGACCTGCTCACGTCCCGCTCGATGCCCAGCTCCCCGACCAGCTGCTCGAACGGCAGCTCCTGGTGGGCGTACGCCTCCGTCGTGGTCCGCCTGACCCTCTCCAGCAGCTCCAGGAACCCCGGGTCGCCCGACAGGTCCGCGCGCATCGCCAGCACGTTCACGAACATGCCGATCGCGCTCTCCAGCTCCCGCCGGGGACGCCCGCCCACCGGGGAGCCGATCGCGAAGTCGTCCTGGCGCGCGTACCGGCCGAGCAGCACCTGGTACGCCGCCAGCAACACCATGTACAGGGTCGTGTCGGACCTGCGCGCCAGCCGCGTCAGCCCCTCCACCAGCTCCCGGTCCATGTTGAAACCGTGCGAGGCCCCCGCGAACGTCTGCTCGCCCCGCCGCCGCCCGTCCAGGGGGAGTTCCAGCGGAACCACCCCGGCCAGCTGCGACCGCCAGTACGACAGGCCGGCCTCGGAGACGGGCCGGTCCCGCTGCCACAGCGCGTAGTCGCCGTACTGCAACGGCGGCTCGGGAAGCTCCGTCCCCGAGTAACACGCCCGCAGCTCCTCGGCGAGGATGTCGGTGGACCAGCCGTCACCGCAGATGTGGTGCAGCGCCACCAGCAGCACGTGATCCTCGGCGTCCCCGGCGTCATCCCCGGCGTCCTCGGCGTCCCCGGTGCCCACCCGCACCAGCAGCGTCCGCAGCAGCGGTCCCCGCGCCAGGTCGAACGGCAGCGCCGCCGCGTCGCTCACCAGCCGTATCGCCGATCGCTCGCCGTCCGCCTCCGCCCTCTCCAGCGGAATCTCGACCCGCTCCTCCACCACCGCCGTCGGGCGCCCGTCCCCGTCGGCGGGAAAACGCGTCCGCAGGCTCTCGTGCCTGGCCACCACCGCCCCGATCGCCCGCTCCAGCGCCGCGACGTCCAGCGGCCCCGTCAACCGCAACGTCATCGGGATCGTGTACGCGGCGGTGCCGGGAGCGAACTGGTCCATGAACCACAGCCGCTCCTGCCCGAACGACAGCGGCGCGTCCTGCCCCGGCGGCCGCCGGGGGATCGTGAACACCGGATCCGGCACGCGACGGCGCAACCGTTTCTCCAGCAGTGCTCGCTTGGCGTCGGAAAGCTGTGTGCTGCTCGGGGACCGGCCAGGCGAGGACGTCACACGTGGCTCACTTTCCGCAGGGGGTTGAGACGCGCTCCGCGGCCGGGAAACGCGCCAGGTCTCTCCTAAACCGCTTACCTTTCCTCAGGATTAATGACATTCATACATATCTGTCTGACCGAGTCGAGATCAACAACACAACCCAATTGCCCGCGGGACGGCTTCGGCCGTGTTTCCCGCCCACGCCCGGGGACAAGCTCCCGGCCCGTATCCAGAGGTGAGCTCAGCGCCCGCCCTCAAAGCTCGGCGCCTTTCACGAGGTCGGTTTCGCGCCGCGAGGCGGGGCCTCCCGCCCGCGGCCCTCCCACCCGCTTCTTCCACGCCGTCACGCATGAGCTCACGCACGCACGGGCCGTCACGTATGAGCCGTCGCATGAACGCACGCACGGGCCGTCACGTATGAGCCGTCGCATGAACGCACGCACGCGCCGTCACGTATGGGCCGTCACCCGCGAGGGCCGGCCTCCTCGTACTCCCACGTCCGCAGCACCAACGACCGGCCCTTCTCCTCCGAGAGGACGGGCGGCGCGTCCGTCAGGCGGTATCCCGCCGCGCGGGCCACCGCCACGCTCGCCGCGTTGCCGGCCTCGATCTCCAGCAGCAGCCGGGACACCCCCACCGTCCTGCGGGCGAACTCCGTCATCACCCGCACCGCCCCCGACGCCAGCCCCCGCCCCCGGTAGGCGGCCCCCAGGCCGTAACCGATCTCCGCGACGTCCAGGCCCAGCCCGCTCAGCATCAACAACACCTCACCCGCCGGCTCGCCCCCGTCCGCGGTGATCGCCAGCTGCAGCCGCTCCCCGGACGCCCGCCGCCGCCGGGCCCGCTCCAGGTAGGCCCGCGCCGCCTCCGGGTCGAACGGCGAGGCCAGCGGCGTCCAGTAGGCCACCTCGGGGTCGTCGAACAGCTCCACCATGGCCGCCAGGTCGCCGTCCTCCCATTCGCGCAGCACCACCCCGTGCCCGCTCAGCCTCACCCGTTCGGGAAGGCACACCCGCCCGGCACCGAGGTCGCCCCGCTCCGTCCGGCCATCCCCCGCAGCTTTCACGCCGCCACCTTCCGTCACACCACTTCACGCCGCTTTTGAGCAACCTACTCCGCCCGCGGAGCCGGCATTCGTGTCCGGCGTACGACGTCGCCGGTGCTCCGTTCCCGGACCGCTCCGGCGAGGGCATCGTGAGGTCCGGCCACCCGCCGGTCAATGAGACCGAGCGCCGAGCGCCGGCGGCGATCGTCGAGAGGTGGCGAGAGGTGGGGAGCGCGGCCGGCGGTTTCGCGGGAGTGCGCGAGGCCGCCGTGCCAGGCGCCGGCGCCGGTTTTCGAACCGCCACGTGTCATGCGCGAACCGCTACGTGTCATGCGGGAGATGTCCGAACCGGCCGATCCCGGACCGGCGGAATCGCGCGGTCCCGGACCGGCGGAATCGCACGGTGGTGCCCCGAGTGGGATTCGAACCCACACTGAATGGATTTTGAGTCCATCGACTCTGCCGGTTGGTCTATCGGGGCATTTTTCGCTATTTGTCCGGATCTTGCGCGCCAGCTAAGAGCTTACCTAGAAGTAGATCACTCTCGGGCACCGGCGTGGTCCCAATCTAGCGGACGTCGGTACTCTCTTGCTCGTGAGTACGCAGCGGCGAGTGGTGATCGCGGAAGACGAGGCACTGATCCGCCTCGACCTCAAGGAGATGCTGGAGGAGGAGGGGTATGCGGTCGTCGCGGAGGCCGGGGACGGGGAGTCCGCGGTCAAGCTGGCGATGGAGCAGCGGCCGGATCTGGTGATCCTGGATGTGAAGATGCCCATCCTGGACGGGATCTCGGCGGCCGAGCAGATCGTGTCGCAGCGGATCGCGCCGTGTCTCATCCTCACGGCCTTCTCGCAGCGCGATCTGGTCGAGCGGGCGAGAGACGCCGGCGCGATGGCGTACCTGGTGAAGCCGTTCACGAAGTCGGACCTGGTCCCGGCGATCGAGATGGCGGTCAGCAGGCACGAGGAGATCGCCGCGCTGGAGCGGGAGGTCGGGACGCTCTCGGAGCGGCTGGAGACGCGCAAGCTGGTGGAGCGGGCCAAGGGCCTGCTGATGGAGCGTCACGGGTGGAGTGAGCCGCAGGCGTTCCGGTGGATCCAGAAGGCATCGATGGACCGCCGGTTGAGCATGCGGCAGGTGGCGCAGATCGTGGTGGCGGACGGGGCGGAGCCCGAGGTGGAGGCCCCGGAGGCCTGACCGGGGATTTTCGGGCTCTTTCGGGGGTCCGCGCCCGCCAGGCGCCCGCAGAGCGCGCTCCAGAGGGTGCGGCGCGGACGTCCGGGCGGTCGGAGTGATCCCCGTGGAGACCCTGAGGTCGCCAGTGACCACGGCTTTTGCATCTGATAGCCGAAAAGGATCGGTGTTATAACGAAGCGGCAACGGTGGGCCGTCCTGTATCGACCCGTGACATCCGCTAGTTGTACTAACCGACACAACCCCTGGCCACCCGCCAGGGAGGGCATCTGTGAACTCGGTCCCGACGAGGGGCCGGGCGAAAGGAAGGCAACCTTGCGGCCTAAGACTGCACGCCTCGGTGGAGTGCTTGCCGCCGGTGTGGCGCTCACCCTCGGTCTCGCTGCCTGCAGCAGCGGTGGTACGGAGGCCACGCCGGCTGCTGAGGGTGGCTCCAGTGCTGCCGCCCCCAGCACCGTCAAGATCGGCTTCATGGGTGACCTGACCGGTGCCAACGCCGGCATCGTCATTCCCCCCCGGAACGGTGCGAAGCTCGTCATCGACGAGTACAACAAGACCAACCCGGCCGTGAAGATCGAGCTTGTCGAGTACGACAGCCAGGCGGACCCGTCAAAGGCGGTCGCCCTGGCCCAGCAGGCCATCAAGACCGACAAGATCGTCGGTATGATCGGCCCCGCTTTCTCCGGTGAGTCCGCCCAGGTGGCGCCGGTGCTGGAGGAGGCGAAGCTGCCGAGCATCTCGGCCTCCGCCACCAACGCCGCACTGGCGACGAACGGCTGGAAGTTCTGGCACCGCGTGCTGCCCAGCGACAGCGTCCAGGGCCCCGGCATCGGTGACTTCATCGCGACCGGCGTCGGCGCGAAGAACGTCTTCGTCATCGACGACAAGTCCGAGTACGGCAAGCCGCTGGCCGACGCGGTCAAGGCCCAGCTCGAGACCAAGGGCGTCAAGCCGACGACCGACTCGCTCGACCCGGCCGAGAGCGACTTCTCCTCCGTGGTGAACAAGGTCGCGGCGGCCAAGCCCGACGCGATCTTCTTCGGCGGTTACTACGCCGCGGGCGGCAACCTGCTCAAGCAGCTCCGCGACAAGGGCGTGACCGCGAAGTTCCTGTCCGGCGACGGTTCGCTGGACAAGGGCCTGATCGACGGCGCCGGTGCCAAGAACGCCGAGGGCGCCCTGGTCGGCTGCCCCTGCTACATCGCCACCCCGGACGTCACCGACGCCAAGGTGAAGGCCTTCGCCGACGCCTACAAGGCCGCCTACAGCGCCGACCCGGCCATCTACGCGGCCGAGGGCTACGACGCCGCGACGGTCTTCGTCGACGCCGTCAAGGCGGGCCACGTCACCCCTGACAAGATCAACGAGTTCATCGCCACGGTGGACCTCGCGGGCGTCTCGAAGCAGGTCAAGTTCGAGCCCAACGGTGAGGTCGCGGCGAAGGACATCTACATCTATCAGGTCAAGGATGGTGCGATCGGCCTGCTGGGCAAGGCCGCCGAGGCCAAGCTGGGCTAGTCCGGCGCTGAAGGACAGTAGGTAGTCGACGCGCGGGGAGCGGGAACGCCGCGAATGCGTTCCCGCTCCCCTCGTACTTCCAGAGAGTCCACGAGGTTCTGCTGGAGGCGGTGTGCTACCCGGACGTGCAGGCGACCCCCGCTAGAAGTGGTAATCCCTAGTGCTCAATGACTTCATCAATCAGTTCTGGCCGGCGACGATCGACGGCCTGGCCTTCGGCTCGATCTACGCCCTGATCGCGCTCGGTTACACCATGGTGTACGGCGTGCTGCGGCTGATCAACTTCGCGCATTCCGAAGTTTTCATGATCGGCACCTTCGGTGCGATGTTCGTACCTTTCGTGCTCGGCATCAACTCGCCCCTCACCGGCATCGCGCTGGTCGGCCTCATCGTGGCGATGATCCTGGCCGGCATGCTCGCCTCGGCGGGCACCGCGGTGGCGCTGGAGCGAATCGCCTACCGGCCGCTGCGCAAGCGCGGCGCTTCCCGGCTGGCGGCGCTGATCTCGGCGATCGGTGCCTCGATCTTCCTGCAGGAGCTCTTCGCGCTCCTGGTGATCCCGAACGTCTTCAACCGTCCCGAGCAGGGCAGGATCCAGATGGGTCTGCCCCGCATCATGGAGCGGACCGAGCTTTTCTCGATCTTCGGCCACGTGGTCCGGGTCGACCAGGTCTTCGTCATCGTCGCCGCGATCGGCATGATGGTCGCGCTGGACGCCCTGGTGAACCGCACGAAGATCGGCCGGGGTATCCGCGCCACCTCGCAGAACCCCGAGGCCGCCGTCCTGATGGGCGTCGACATCAACAGGATCGTCCGGATGACCTTCCTCATCGGCGGCAGCATGGCCGGTGTGGCGGGGGCGCTCTATCTGATCTCGTACGAGAACACGAATTTCCTCATCGGATTCCTCTTCGGCATCAAGGCGTTCACCGCGGCGGTCCTGGGTGGCATCGGTAACCTGCGCGGCGCCCTGGTCGGCGGAATCACGCTCGGGCTGGTGGAGAACTACGGAGCCATCTTCTTCGGCTCCGACTGGAAGCACGTGATCTCCTTCACCATCCTCGTCTTGGTCCTGATGTTCCGCCCCACCGGCATTCTCGGTGAATCACTCCAGCAGGCGCGCGCATGAACCAGAAGAATCCCCTGGCAGGCTTCCGCACCGGTCTCGGCCGCTTCGGTGACGCCATGCACGATCGCTGGCAGGACACTCCCGGCTGGCAGCGCTGGATCCTCTATGTGGCCCTGATCATCGGGGCTCTGCTGCTGCCGTCGGAGAGCCTCGCCCCCATCATGTCGCCCTACACCGACTGGGCGAGCATCCTGTTCTTCCCGATCGGGACCTACGTGGTCCTGGCGATCGGCCTGAACGTGGTGGTCGGCCAGGCGGGCCTGCTCGACCTGGGCTTCGTCGCGTTCTACGCGGTCGGCGGCTACGCGATGGCGCTGATCGGCACCAGGCTGGGCTGGAACTTCTGGCTCATCCTGCTGGTCGGCATCGGGATCTGCGCCCTGTCGGGCATCACGCTGGGCGCTCCGACGCTGCGGTTGCGCGGCGACTACCTGGCGATCGTCACGCTGGGCTTCGGTGAGATCATCCGCATCACCGCCCGCAACACCGACGAGATCGGCGGCCCGAACGGCATCCGCGGCATCCCGCACCCGCCGAGCTACGAGGACCTGCACCTGTTCGGGATCAGCATCCCCAACGTGTTCGGGGTCGATCCGTTCAAGTACGGCGTGCTGGACCCGCGACCCTATTACTACCTGCTGGTCGCGCTGGCCGTCATCGTGATCATCCTGGTGAAGCGCTGGGAGAAGAGCCGGGTCGGGCGTGCCTGGGCGGCGATCCGCGAGGACGAGGACGCGGCCGAGGTCATGGGCGTGCCGACGTTCCGCTTCAAGATGCTCGCCTTCGCCATCGGTGCCTCCATCGGTGGCGCGATGGGCGTGCTGTGGGCGGCGAAGGCCATCTCGATCAACCCGAACGACTTCCAGTTCCTGCTGTCGGCGACGATCCTGGCCGCGGTGGTCATGGGCGGCGCGGGCAACCTGCCGGGCGTCATGCTGGGCGCCTTCGTGGTGGCGTGGCTGCCCGAGCGGTTCCGCGGCCTGCAGGAGTACCGCATGCTGATCTTCGGCGCGGTGCTCGTGGCCCTGATGATCTTCCGTCCGGAGGGTCTGCTGCCATCGCGCCAACGCAAGGCGGAGCTGAAAGAGGGGTCAGGCGGGATGGGTACGCTCGGAGCCGAGGTTCCCGGGCCCGAGTCGCAGGGTGAGGAGGTGGCTTCCAAGTGAGCGCCGAAGTGAACCCGGCCGACGCGAGTCCGGCAGGGACGGATCCGAAGGCCGTACCGGCGGAGCGCGCGGGTCGCGCCATGCTGGAGCTGAAGAGCCTCGTCATGCGGTTCGGTGGTGTCACGGCACTGCGTGACGTCAACCTGACCATCAACGAGGGGGAGATCTTCGCTCTCATCGGCCCGAACGGCGCCGGAAAGACCACGGTCTTCAACGTGGTCACCGGCGTCTACCAGCCGACCGAGGGCGAGGTCCGCTTCCTGGACGAGAAGATCAGCGGCGTCAAGCGCTTCAAGATCACCAAGCGGGGCATCGCCCGCACGTTCCAGAACATCCGGCTGTTCCACAACATGACGGCCATCGAGAACGTCATGGTGGGCGCGGACGCGCACCACAGGTCGGGCATGGTCAGCGTGGCGCTGGGGCTTCCCTGGCACCGCCGGGCCGAGAAGGACGGGCACAAGCTCGCGATGGAGCTGCTCGACTTCGTGGGCATCTCGCACCGCGCCCACGAGCACGCCAAGAACCTGCCCTACGGTGACCAGCGTCGTCTGGAGATCGCCCGCGCGCTGGCGACCAACCCGAAGCTGCTGCTGCTGGACGAGCCCGCCGCCGGTATGAACCCGGCGGAGAAGGTGGCCCTGCAGCAGCTGATCCGGGACATCCGCGACGCGGGCCGGACGATTCTGATCATCGAGCACGACATGAGCCTCATCATGGGCATCAGTGACCGCATCGCGGTGCTGGACTTCGGCCAGAAGATCGCCGATGGCCTGCCGGACGAGGTGCGGACCGACCCCCGGGTCGTCGAGGCGTATTTGGGAGCTCCCGCCGATGCTTCTTGAGGTCAAGGACATCCGTGTCCACTACGGCAAGATCGAGGCGCTCAAGGGCATCTCGGTCGAGGTGAACGAGGGCGAGATCGTCACGCTCATCGGGGCGAACGGGGCGGGCAAGACCACGACCCTGAAGACGATCTCGGGCCTGCGCGGCCTGTCGTCGGGGAGCATCATCTTCGACGGCAAGGACATCAGCAAGATGCCCGGCCACAAGCGGGTCCTTGCGGGCCTGGGGCAGGCGCCCGAGGGCCGGGGCGTGTTCCCCGGCATGACGGTGCACGACAACCTGCTCATGGGCGCGTACACCCGGTCGGGTGACTTCAGCGCCGACCTGGCCGAGGTCTACGAGCTGTTCCCCCGCCTGGCGGAGCGCAGGACCCAGATGGGCGGCACGATGTCCGGCGGCGAGCAGCAGATGCTCGCCATCGGCCGCGCGCTGATGGCCAAGCCCAAGGTGCTGCTGCTGGACGAGCCGTCGATGGGCCTGGCGCCGCTGCTGGTGCAGCAGATCTTCGAGATCATCGAGGAGATCAACCGCCGCGGCACCACGGTGCTGCTGGTGGAGCAGAACGCCCAGCAGGCGCTGAAGCTGGCCCACCGCGCCTACGTCCTGGAGACCGGGAAGGTGGTCAAGAGCGCGCCCGCGGACGAGCTGCTCAACGACCCCGCCGTGCAGGCCGCCTACCTGGGCGGCGGCGCGGAGATCGACCTGAAGGCGGAGGCGGCGCAGGCCGTTCCCGCGCCCGCTCCGGCGACCCCCGCTCCCGCTCCGCGGGAGGGGCGGGACTCCGCGAAACCGGAAGAGCTGCCCTGACCCGGTGACCCCCGTCCCCACGGGGTCTCCCCGGATCTCCCCGGGGTCCTCACCGGGCCTTCACTCCCCCCGGGGCCTTTCACGGGCCCGATGGCAGGTGACGGGCCCGTCGCGCGCTCGCGCGGCGGGCCCGTCCACGCCGGTGCGGGGATCTTCCGCAGAGACGGCGTCTCTTCCGCAGAGACGGCGTCGAAAGTCCCGGAGCCGCCCCGAGCGGCGCCGGGCGGAAGCGGCTCAGGGCAGCGGCACCTGCACGCCGTCGGTGCCGCCGGTCACGCCGAGGGGCGGGTCGCCGAACAGCCGGATCGCGGAGACCTTCGCCTCCTTGGGGATGTCGTACCAGAGGTCCAGCTCGATCCTGACCTGGGCGCCGAGCGGGAGCTCGTCGGGCTGCCGCTTGATGGCCTGCGCGAACTTGTCGATCGCGTACGCGGTGCCGTCGGAGGCGATGAGCTTCTGGCGTTCGGCGTCGAAATGGGCGTTGGTGCGGCCGGGGTTCTCCACCAGGATCCGCACGACCACGTACTGCCCCTTGGCCTGCCACTCGGCGTGGCTGCCGAAGAAGCCGCTCAGGCCCTTCTGCAAGCCGACCACCTGGAATCGGGTGTCGCCGTCGGTGACCGGCGCGGACCTGACGGGGATCTCGCCCGGCCGCACCGGGCGCGGCGGGAGCTCGTAGGTCGGGGTGGGCGTGACCGGGGGAGAGGCGGGAGCGGCCGGCTCCGCTCCGGCGCAGCCGGACAGGAGGGCGGCGGCGAGGGCGGCACCGGTGAGCAGGATCAGGGGATCACGCACATCCGGCAACGTAACCGAGGTAGATCCTGAAGTTCAACGGCTCCCCCCGACAGGGGTCCTCGATCCGGCAAGTGCCGGCGCCCGGATCCGCGTGGGGGCAGGGTATTGAACAGAAAACTCCGGACGCGGTTGTTGTCCGAATTGTGTCGTACTGGTGATCTGCATGATTATGCAGGTGATGAAGCATGACCTGCACTGAGGTATCCATACAAGAAGCGACATTGACCGTAAGGAGGCCTTCGTGGGCCTGAGTTTTGTTTCCCGTCGTGCGATGGCGGTGGGCGCCATGGTCGTCGCCGGTGCGCTCGGCCTTTCGGCCTGCGGCGGTGGTGGCGACTCCACCTCCGCCAGCCCGAGCGATGGTGCCTCGGCAAGCGCCCCCGCGGCCGCGGGCGGCCCCAAGCTCGTCACCCCCGGCAAGCTGACCACCTGCACCAACCTCCCCTACGAGCCCTTCCAGTTCAAGGAGGGCGACAAGGTCGTCGGCTTCGACGTCGACATCGTCGACCTGGCCGCCAAGAAGCTCGGCCTGACGCAGGAGATCGTCGACATCGACTTCGCCGTCATCAAGAGCGGCGCGGCGATGGCCACCAACAAGTGTGACGTCGCCGCCGCCGGCATGACGATCACCGAGGAGCGCAAGGCCAACATCGACTTCTCCGAGCCCTACTTCGACGCCACGCAGGCTCTGCTGGCCAAGAAGGGGACCACCGCCAAGACCCTCGACGAGGTGAAGGCGCAGGGCCTCAAGCTCGGCGCCCAGGCCTCCACCACGGGCCTCGACTACGTCAAGGGGAAGGGGCTCGACCCCAAGGAGTTCGCCGACTCTCCCAAGGAACTGCTCGGCCTGCAGTCCGGCCAGGTCGACGTGATCGTCCAGGACCTCCCTGTCGTCCTGACCTGGCTGAAGAAGCCCGAGATCGCCGACAAGTTCGAGCTGGTCGCCAGCCTCGACACCGGCGAGCAGTACGGCGTCGGCCTGAAGAAGGGCTCCGACCCGATCCTGCTCAAGGCGATCAACGACTCGATCGCCGAGGCCAAGGCCGACGGCACCTACGAGCAGATCTTCGTCAAGTGGTTCGGTAAGAAGCCCGGCGAGCTCGGTTAACCGATGACCGACCAGCCAACGACGACCGAGCCCACTCCCGGCGGGGGCGCCCCCGCCGGGAGCGGGCTCAGTCCCCGCAAGAGGCAGCAGATCAGCAGGGGCGTCCAGTACCTCGTACTGGGGGCCGTGGTCGCCTTCCTCGCCCTGCGCATCGAGTGGGGCAAGCTCGGGGAGAACTTCACCAGGCCCGACATCGCCGAGAAGACGCTTCCCGACCTGTTCACGATCGCGCTGAAGAACACGATCATCTACTCGGTCGGCGGTTTCGTCTTCGCCTTCCTGCTCGGTCTGCTGTTCGCGCTGATGCGGCTGTCGTCGGTGCGGCCCTACCGGTGGATCGCGGTCGCCTACATCGAGATCTTCCGGGGCCTGCCCGCCCTGCTGGTCTTCCTGCTCATCCTGTTCCTGCCGCTGGCCATCACCGGCTTCGAGGTGCCCGGCGGCACGTACGGCCAGGGCATCCTGGGCCTGACGATCGTCGGCTCGGCCTACATGGCCGAGACGCTCCGCGCCGGACTCCAGGCGGTGCCCAAGGGACAGATGGAGGCGGCGCGCTCGCTGGGCATGTCGTACTCGCGGGCCATGGTCAGCATCGTCATCCCGCAGGCCGTGCGCATCGTCATCCCGCCGACGACCAACCAGTTCGTGTCCCTTCTCAAGGACTCCTCGCTGGTGCTGTTCCTCGGCGTCTCCGGCGACTACGTCGAGCTCACCAAGTTCGGCAACGACACGGCCTCGACCTATGCCAACGCCACGCCCATCCTGGTCGTAGGTGTGACGTATCTACTGGTCACCATCCCGCTGGGTTACCTCGCGTCCCGGCTGGAGAGGCGACAGGCGAGGGGACGGTGACAGTGACTCCGACGACTTCGGAAGCGACCCCGGCGACCCCGGTGAACCACGCGGTCGAGATCCGTGACCTGCACAAGTACTTCGGGAAGAACGAGGTCCTGCGGGGCATCGACTTCGCCGTCGACCCCGGCCAGGTGGTCTGCGTCATCGGCCCCTCGGGGTCGGGCAAGTCCACGCTGCTGCGCTGCGTGAACCTGCTGGAGCAGCCCACGTCGGGCAAGGTCGTCGTCAACGGCGTGGAGCTGACCCACCGCGACGTCGACATCGACGCCGCCCGCCGCGGTGTCGGGATGGTCTTCCAGCAGTTCAACCTGTTCCCGCACATGACCGTCCTGCAGAACGTGATGATCTCGCAGCGCCGGGTGCTGAAGCGGGGCAAGGCGGAGGCCGAGCGGATCGCCAGGGAGAACCTGGAGAAGGTCGGCATCGGGGAGAAGTGCGACGCCTTCCCCGCCCAGCTCTCCGGCGGGCAGCAGCAGCGCGTGGCCATAGCCAGGGCACTGGCGATGAGCCCGGCGCTGATGCTCTTCGACGAGCCCACCTCGGCGCTCGACCCCGAGCTCGTCGGGGACGTGCTCACGGTCATGCGCAAGCTCGCCGAGGAGGGGATGACCATGCTCGTGGTCACCCACGAGATGGCGTTCGCCCGCGACGTGGCCGACCGGGTCGTGTTCATGGACGGCGGCGTGATCGTGGAGGACGGCAGCCCGGAGCAGGTGATCAGCGCTCCGCAGCACGAGCGCACCAAGACCTTCCTGCGCCGCGTGCTCGACCCGACGCACACCGACATCTGAGTTTCGCCGTGTACGGCCCGCGCCCGCCCGGCGCGGGCCGTACGCGTGCCGGGGGCAGGCGTGTCGCGGCGGGCGGGACGCGTGCCGGGGTACGGGGGGCCGGGAGGCGGGGTAGGTGTGCGGCGAGGGTCCGGGCGGAGCGGGACGCGTGCCGGGACAGGTGCGCGGAGGTCCGCGCGAGGGGCGGGACGCGCGAAGGCCGATGGGAACGACGCGCGAAGGCCGGTGGGAACGGCGAGGGGCGGGAACGGAGCCCGGCCGGCCCGCGGGTCCCGGGGGCCCGGCGATACGTGGCGAGCCCGGGGGAGGCCTTTGGCGCCATACGGAGCTTCCCCGACCCCGTACGTTTTCTACTCGGCCTCCCCACGGGCATCGCCGTCACCCACCGTAGCGGACTCGTTGCTCCAGGTGGGCAAAAAGGCGGTCCGAATATGATCGAGGACGAGATGTGATCAGACGATCGGCATGCGTCACCAGGCGCGACCAGGTGTGACCAGGCGTGACCGGGGGCGCTCGGCGTGCTCAGGCGTCGCGCAGCATGCACGTGAGACGCGAGGTGCACACCCGGCGGCCCTGCTCGTCGACGATCTCGATGTCGTAGGTGGCGAGCGTACGGCCGCCGTGGATCCGGGTGGCCACCCCGGTGACCAGCCCGGACGTGGCCGAGCGGTGGTGGGTGGCGTTGATCTCGACGCCCATGGCGATCCGCCCGGGGCCCGCGTGGATCGCCGCGCCCGTCGAGCCCAGGGTCTCCGCCAGCACGCACGAGGCGCCGCCGTGCAGCAGGCCGTACGGCTGGATGTTGCCCTCGACCGGCATCGTGCCGACCACCCGTTCGGCGGTGGCCTCGGTGATCTCGATGCCCATCCGGTCCACCAGCGTGTTCCTGTGCGATGCGCCGAGCGCCTCTTCGATGCGCCGGGCGGCTTCGTCGCGGTCTGTCACGGTCAAGGGGGCGTCTCCTGTAGTACGAGGTCAGGTTTTCTGTCGCACCAGGAGACTAGGCTTTCGGTGTGCCGAAGAGCGAAGCGACCCCCACTCGTCCGTGTCTCCTGCTGCTGGATGGGCATTCACTGGCCTATCGGGCGTTCTATGCCCTGCCGGAGGAGAATTTCTCCACCACCACGGGCCAGACGACCAACGCGGTCTACGGTTTCACCTCGATGCTGGTCAACGTGCTCCGCGACGAGCGGCCGACCCACGTGGCGGTCTGCTTCGACCGCTCCGAGCCGACGTTCCGCCACGAGGAGTACGCCGACTACAAGGCGAACCGGAGCGCGAGCCCCGACAGTTTCCGCAGCCAGATGAGCCTGATCCACGAGGTGCTCGACGCGTTGCGCGTGCCGCACCTGTCGCTGGCCGGATACGAGGCCGACGACCTGATCGCCACCCTCGCCACCCGCGCCGCCGAGCAGGACATGAACGTGCTGGTCGTCACCGGCGACCGCGACGCGCTGCAGCTCGTCGACGAGCGGGTCACCGTGCTGATGACCCGGGTCGGCATCAGCAACATGACCCGGTTCACCCCCGAGGCCGTGCTGGAGAAGTACGAGCTCACCCCGGCCCAGTATCCCGACTTCGCGGCCATCCGCGGCGACTCCAGCGACAACCTGAAGAACATCCCCGGCGTGGGCGAGAAGACCGCCGCCAAGTGGATCCGCGAGTTCGGCTCGCTGGAGGAGCTGGTCAACCGCGTCGACGAGGTCAAGGGCAAGGTCGGCGACAAGCTCCGCGACCACCTCGACCAGGTGCTGATGAACCGGCGGCTCACCCAGCTGATCCGCGACGTGCCGCTGGAGCGCGAGGTCACCGCCCTGCAGATCGGCGCGCCCGACCGCGAGGAGATCGACAAGATCCTCGACACGCTGGAGTTCCGCGGCGAGATCCGCGACCGGCTGTTCAAGACGATCGGCTCGGCCGAGACGGAGGCGGAGGAGGGCTTCGACGTCGAGGCCGTCACCCTGGGCCCCGACGAGGTGGGCCCCTGGCTGCGCGCGCTGCCCGAGGGCCGCGCGGGCCTGGCCTTCAAGGGCGCGTACGGCAGCGGCACCGGCCGCGTCGACAGCATCGCCGTCGCGGCGGCCGGGGCGGGAGCCGGCGCGGAGGCGGGGAGGGCGGCGAAGGGCGGCCCCGGCGCCGCGTTCATCGACCCGACCACGCTCACCGAGGCCGACGAGGCGGCCCTGCGCGAGTGGCTGGCCGACGCCTCGAAGCCCAAGGCCGTGCACGACGCCAAGGGCCCGATGCTCGCGCTGTGGGCGCAGGGCATGGAGCTGCGCGGCCTCACCTGCGACACCGCGCTCGCCGCCTACCTCGCGATGCCGGGGCAGCGCTCGTTCCCGCTGGAGGACCTCGTACGGGTCTACCTGAGGCGCGAGCTGCGCAGCGAGGCCGACAACGGCGGCCAGGCCAGCCTCTTCGACGACCAGGACGCCGACGGCGCCCGCGACCTCGCCCTGCGGGCGCTGGCGGTCGGCGAGCTCGCCGACGCGCTGGAGGCGTTCCTGGAGCCGCTGGGCGGCACCCACCTCATGCGCGACGTGGAGCTGCCGCTCGTCACCGTGCTGGCCGAGCTGGAGCGGGCCGGCATCGCCGCCGACCGGGAGCATCTCAGCGGCCTGGAGGCCGAGTTCGGCGCCGCGGTGAAGCAGGCCGTCGAGGCGGCGCACGCCTCCGTGGGCGGCGAGCAGTTCAACCTGGGCTCGCCCAAGCAGCTCCAGGAGATCCTGTTCACCAGGCTCAACCTGCCCAAGACGAAGAAGACCAAGACGGGTTACACCACCGACGCCTCCGCGCTGGCCTGGCTCGCCGCCCAGACCGAGCACGAGCTGCCGACGATCATGCTGCGCCACCGCGACCAGGCCAAGCTGAAGGTCACGGTCGAGGGCCTGATCAAGGAGATCGCCGACGACGGCCGCATCCACACCACGTTCAACCAGATCGTGGCGGTCACCGGGCGGCTCAGCTCGGAGAAGCCCAACCTGCAGAACATCCCGATCCGCACCGCCGAGGGCCGCCGCATCCGGCAGGGCTTCGTGGTCGGCAAGGGCTTCGAGACCCTGCTGACCGCCGACTACAGCCAGATCGAGCTGCGCGTCATGGCCCACCTGTCCGGGGACGAGGCGCTGATCGCCTCCTTCGAGTCCGGGCACGACTTCCACATGGCCACCGCGGCCCGGGTCTTCGACGTCGAGCCGGAGAAGGTCACCGGGGAGATGCGGGCCAAGATCAAGGCGATGAACTACGGCCTCGCCTACGGATTGTCCGACTTCGGGCTGTCGGAGCAGCTCAATATCGCGGTCTCCGAGGCGCGGGCGCTCAAGGAGGAGTACTTCGAGGAGTTCGGCGGCGTCCGCGACTTCCTCAACGCGATCGTCGCGCAGGCCAGGAACGACGGCTACACCGAGACCATCCTCGGCCGCCGCCGCTACCTGCCCGACCTCAACAGCGACAACCGCCAGCGCCGCGAGATCGCCGAGCGGATGGCGCTCAACGCGCCCATCCAGGGGTCCGCGGCCGACATCATCAAGGTCGCCATGCTCAACGTGCAGAGCGCGCTGAAGGAGGCGTCGCTCGGCTCCCGGATGCTGCTGCAGGTCCACGACGAGCTCGTGTTCGAGGTGGCGCCCGGCGAGCTGGAGACCCTGCGGGAGCTGGTCACCGACCGGATGAACGCCGCGTACTCCCTGCGCGTCCCGCTGGCCGTCTCGGTGGGCGTCGGCCGCACCTGGGAGGACGCCGGGCACTGACGATCCCTTCCAGGAGGGGTTCCCGGGAGGGCCGCGACCGGTTCCGGGATGTCGGACTTCGTTGATTGGCCGGGCCTGTCCGAGTCTGTTCTAGGCTGGTGATCCAAGCCGAGAAGCTCGACGGGCGCGGGAGTTCTGTGCGGAGTCCAATCCCCCTGACGAAGATCATTTTACTGGCCAACGTGCTGGTCGTCGTGGTGGCGGTGGTGGTGCTCCTGGTGCTCCCGCCGTCCTCCGCGCCACCCGGCGCCGCCCGGCCGGGCACGGCGAGCAGCCCGTCGCCGCCGCCGTCCGCGCCCCCCTCGCCGGCGCCCGACCTGCCCTCGGCCGAGCTGCCGCCGCCGATCACCGCCTCGGAGGAGTTCGCCCGGCAGGTGAAGGCCAACGAGGCCGGAGCGGTCCCGATCCTGATGTACCACCGGATCACCCGCAAGAGGCTGGCCTCCATCGACCGCACCCCCGCCCAGGTGCGCAAGGAGCTGGAACGGCTCGCCAGGGACGGCTACGTGCCGGTCACCGCGCGGGAGTTCGCCCTCGGGAGGATGGACATCCCGGCGGGCAAGCACCCGGTCGTGCTGACCTTCGACGACGGCCACCCCAGCCATTTCGCCCTCAACGCGGACGGCACCCCGGCCAAGGACACCGCGGTCGGCATCATCTACCAGGTGGCGGTGAAATACCCCGGATTCCGGCCCGTCGCCACCTTCTGGGTCAACCGGGACCCGTTCGGCCTGCGCGAGCGGAAGGACCAGGAGCGGGCCGTGCGGTGGCTGGCCTCGCGGGGCTTCGAGGTGGCCAACCACACCTGGGGCCACCCCCACCTGCCGAGCCTGACCAAGAAGAAGATCGCCGAGCAGCTCGTCAAGGTCGAGCGGCTGCTGAAGAGGCTCGGCGCTCCTCCCTCGGAGACGCTGGCGCTGCCGTTCGGCGCGATGCCCCGCAAAAGATCTACCGTGCAGAAGGGGAAATGGGGCGGAGTGTCCTACCGGTTCAAAGGCGTCTTCCTGGCCGGTGCCGAGCCGTCGGTCTCGCCGTTCGTCAAGGACTACGACTGGCGCGCGATCCAGCGGATCCAGAGCAACGGCAGGAAGGGGGAGTGCCGCAAGTGGTGCTCCGAGTACTGGCTCGGATGGCTGGACAAGCATCCCCGCGAGCGCTATACGGCCGACGGCGACCCCGATCGGATCTCCATCCCTCGCGGGCTTCGAGGTAATATCAGGGCGGACCGGAGGCAGAAGATCAACGCCTATTAAGCGAGATCGTTATCCTTTCGGCACGCGGGCGCGTAGAGTCGTTGGATTGACCATACCCGTCTGGTCTCATATGCTGATCGCTGCGTTGTGGGCTCGCGCGCGTCTCGGACGGAGTGGGCTCGCGCTCGATCACGCCGATGAATTCTTCGGCTGACGGTAAGAGGCCTGCCGCGCGTTCGCCACATCGACATCTGTCCGCGTTCGGAGCAACTCCACACATGACGAGCAGCACTGAGGCCACCTCGAGCACCCCGCAGGTAGCGGTCAACGACATCGGCTCCGAGGAAGAGTTCCTCGCAGCGATCGACCTGACCATCAAGTACTTCAACGACGGCGACATCGTCGAGGGCACCGTCGTCAAGGTCGATCGAGACGAAGTTTTGCTCGACATCGGCTACAAGACCGAGGGTGTCATCCCCTCGCGCGAGCTCTCGATCAAGCACGATGTCGACCCGGCGGATGTCGTCGAGGTTGGCGAGCACGTCGAGGCCCTCGTCCTCCAGAAGGAGGACAAGGAAGGCCGCCTGATCCTGTCCAAGAAGCGCGCTCAGTACGAGCGGGCCTGGGGCACGATCGAGAAGATCAAGGACGAGGACGGCATCGTCACCGGCACGGTCATCGAGGTCGTCAAGGGTGGACTCATCCTCGACATCGGCCTGCGCGGCTTCCTGCCGGCGTCCCTGGTCGAGATGCGGCGCGTCCGCGACCTCCAGCCGTACGTGGGCCGCGAGCTCGAAGCGAAGATCATCGAGCTCGACAAGAACCGCAACAACGTGGTTCTGTCCCGCCGCGCCTGGCTCGAGCAGACCCAGTCCGAGGTTCGCCAGACGTTCCTCAACACCCTGCAGAAGGGTCAGGTCCGCAAGGGCGTCGTCTCCTCGATCGTCAACTTCGGTGCGTTCGTCGACCTCGGCGGCGTCGACGGTCTGGTCCACGTCTCCGAGCTCTCCTGGAAGCACATCGACCACCCCTCCGAGGTCGTCGAGGTCGGCCAGGAGGTCACCGTCGAGGTGCTCGACGTCGACATGGAGCGCGAGCGCGTCTCCCTGTCGCTCAAGGCGACGCAGGAAGACCCCTGGCAGCAGTTCGCCCGCACCCACCAGATCGGTCAGGTCGTCCCGGGTCGCGTCACCAAGCTGGTGCCGTTCGGTGCGTTCGTCCGCGTCGAGGAGGGCATCGAGGGCCTGGTCCACATCTCCGAGCTGGCCGAGCGCCACGTCGAGATCCCCGAGCAGGTCGTTCAGGTCGGCGACGAGATCTTCGTGAAGATCATCGACATCGACCTCGAGCGCCGCCGGATCTCGCTGTCGCTCAAGCAGGCGAACGAGGGTGCGATCGGCGCCGACGTCGAGTTCGACCCCACGCTGTACGGCATGGCGGCGACCTACGACGACTCGGGCAACTACATCTACCCCGAGGGCTTCGACTCCGAGACCGGCGAGTGGCTCGAAGGCTTCGACAAGCAGCGCGAGGAGTGGGAGCGGCAGTACGCCGAGGCTCAGACCCGCTTCGAGGCTCACAAGAAGCAGGTCGAGGAGGCCCGCAAGGCCGAGGCCGAGGCGGGCGAGGCCGCCCCCACGTCCTACTCCGGCGAGACCCCGTCCTCGGGTTCCACCGGCGCCTCCAGCAGCAGCAGCAGCGGCTCCTCCGCTCCGGCGGCGGGCGCGCTGGCCTCCGACGAGGCTCTCGCGGCTCTGCGCGAGAAGCTCGCGGGCGGCCAGAACTGACGGTGCCGACGGCGCCGAGCTGACAACGCGGTAGAAGATCGAAGGAAGGGCCCCGCTCCGGCGGGGCCCTTTCCGCGTTCCCGGGGCCCTCCTCCATGGACTCCGGGCCCGGAACCCGTGGAGTTCCCGGGACCTCTGAGACGGCTTCCGATGGAACCGCTCTGCCCCCGGCCTCCCGCCCGGCCGCTAGGGTGACGCCGTGATCGTGATCGAGGTGGCGGAGCCCGAGGACGCGGGCGAGATCCTGACCGTGCAGCGCGCCGCCTACGTGGGCGAGGCCCAGCTCTACGGCGACCCGTTCATCCCGCCGCTCGTGGAGTCGGCCGCCCAGGTCCGCAAGGCCGTCGAGACGGCCACCGTGCTCGTCGCCCGCGACGGGGCGAGGATCGTGGGATCGGTCCGCGGCCGGATGTCCGGCACGACCTGCCTGGTCGGCCGCCTGGTGGTCGCCCCCGACCGGCAGGGCGAGGGCATCGGCGGATCCCTGCTGGCGGCCCTGCACGACGAGGCCGCCACGGCACTCGCCTTCGACCTGTTCACCGGCCACCTGTCGGAGGGCAACCTGCGCCTCTACCGCCGCCACGGCTACCGCGAGACCCGCAGGGAGCCGATGAGCGACCACCTCACCCTGGTGCACCTGCGCAGGGAGCTGTAGAAGCCCCAGGGGGTGTTCGCACACGTCGTCCGGTGCCGAGTGAAGGCGGCGGCCGGAAGGGCGGCAGCGTGGCCTCCGGCGCCGCGGGGGCGACTTCCGCCGGCCTGCCGGAGTGCGCCACCGGGCGAGCCCGGTGCCGGCCGCCCCGGAGCACGGCCCGTACGGCGTATGCTGCGGATCATGTTGAAGGTGGGGCTTACCGGCGGCATCGGGTCGGGCAAGAGCGAGGTCTCCCGTCGGCTGGGCGCCCGTGGCGCCGTGGTCATCGACGCCGACAAGATCGCCAGAGAGGTGGTCGAGCCGGGAACCCCCGGGCTGGCGCGCGTGACCGGGGTCTTCGGCACGGGTGTCCTGCACGAGGACGGCTCGCTCAACCGGGAGAAACTCGGCTCGATCGTCTTCGCCGACTCCGAGAAACTCGCCTCCCTCAACGCCATCGTCCACCCGCTCGTCGGCGCGAGGGTCGGCGAGCTGCAGGAACAGGCGCCTCCCGGCAGCATCGTGATCTACGACGTGCCGCTGCTGGCGGAGAACAAGCTCGCCCCCATGTACGAGGTGGTGATCGTCGTCGACGCCGCCGACGAGGTGCGCGTCGCCCGGCTGGTCGAGCTGCGCGGCATGAGCGAGCAGGACGCCAGGGCCAGGCTCGCCGCCCAGGCGACCCGCGAGGAGCGGCTGGAGATCGCCGACATCGTCGTCCCGAACGAGGGGACCCTGGAGGAGCTGGAGGCCCGGATGGACGGCATCTGGGCCGACCTGACGGCCCGCGCCGGCGTCTGAGCGGGACGGCGTCCGGGGGGCTCGGGGCTCGCCTGAGTGCGACGGCCGGTTACGCCCGCGCCGGCGTCTGAGCGGGATGGCGTTCAGGGGATCGGCGTGCGTGCTGTTCGTCGCCGCGATCCTGCCGGAGCCGCCGATCCAGTTCGCCGCGCTGGGCGGAGCGGCCCTGCTGGTCGCCGCCTCCGCCTGGCGCGACCACTCGAAGCTCATCCTCGCGTTCTTTCCTTGGCAACTGCTCGGCTTCGTCGTCGGCCTGTTCCTGGTGGTGTCCACCTTGAACCGTTAGGTACGGTCCGGCCTCGGGGATGAGCTCCCTCATCGAGTCCTCCGGAGGCCAGGAAGGCGACGGCGCCTACCGTGTCGCGGCCGTCGGTGCGGTGCTGTCCAACTTGATCAACAATCTGCCTGCCTGCACGGTCGTGGAGCAGGCCATCCACCCGGGCGACCGAAACCTGCTGTTCGCCCTGTTCATCGGCGCCACCGCGGGCTCGGTGATCACCCTGTACTACATTCGCAGATCTTGAATGTGTAGATTTTGGGTAATCTCCGTCCCGGACGGATGGTTGTGGGCCGATGGTCGGCGCGTGACTTCCTTCCTTTCCTGCGATCAGGTCGTGTCCTGGGATACAGAACTGACAGCGCTGGTCACGCGGATCACCGGCCCGCTGTTCGCCCGGCCCGAACCCCGGCAGGCTTTCGCCGACCTGGTACGCGCCCTGCTGGCCGACGTACCGCGCAAGAACTCCTGGCAGCTGGCCGACCACATCGGGCACGCCAACGCCCACCGGTTCGAGCACCTGCTGGACCGCGCGAAATGGGACACTGCGGCCTGACCTGCCAGGTGGAGAACTGCCAGGTCATGCCCATGCTTACCTATGCCTCGGACGCCGGGCACGCGAGCGCCGCTCGTGCGGGAACGGCAGCAAGGGCGCGCGCGTCTACGACTGGAGCGCGGTGGCCGTGGTCGTGGCGGAGCGGGCGCCCACGCCCGGGTACGCGCACACGCCGCTGATCCGCCGCTCGATCGCGGCCCCGTCGGAAGTGGAGTTCTTCCTGGCCCACGCCCCGGCCGGCACCGCCGTTACCGAGGTGATCGACGCGGCCGGGATGCGCTGGAAGATCGAGGAGAACAACGAGACCGGCAAAGACCTGCTCGGTCTGACCGAGTACCAGGTCCGCAAATGGGACGGCTGGTACCGCCATGTCAGCACGGCCATGCTCGCGCCGGCGTTCTTGGCCGTCATGCGCGCCATCCTGCCCGCCGACGCTGATGAGGCCGCTGACAAGGGGAAAGACCGTCCGCTCCTGGAGGCGTCACCACGCTGAGGCTCCTGCGACGGTCTCTGGCCGAGATCCGTCGTGTTCTGGCCCGGTTGTTCATCCCCGCGGCCAATGCCATCGATCACGTCCTGGCCTGGTCGGACTTCCGACGGCTTCACCAGATGCGTGCCCTGATCGGTCACTATCGGAGGCGCGGTGACCCACTCCCAGCGGACCTACGAATGTAGTACGGGCCTGTGGGGTTCCTACTGTCGCGGACGGCGATGGCTTCCGGCAACCAGCTTTTTGGAGCTGTGAGGATCGGCCACTTATAGGGTTGGCCCGCGTTACGGCGATCGACAGGAGACACACTTGCGAGGATCTGTGGAAGAAAGCCGCCACGAAGCGAAGGCGCGGAAAGAGGGCTCCCGGTATGGTTCCTCTGGAAGGCTGGCGGTAATGGCCGTGGCTTTGGCCCTCGTGATGCCCGGGTGCGTTGCGACTGACCGTGCCCCTGACCTTTCGATGCGGCCTCGGCTTGTCTGGTTGAATGCGTTCGCGGTCGCCAACCCGGACTTCAGGGTTATTCACGAACGGCAGGTGAAGGGAGAGGGGGAAAGTAGCGAAGCAGTTCAGATGCTGGTGGAACCCAGATGGCCGTCGCCCTCGTTCAGTGAACAGTACGCGCGATATCAGCTTGAGATCACACGTACATCATCGGGTAAATTTGATACTCCTCGACTGTACCCATGGCGGATGACCGAAATTCTCCGAAGGTTCTGGCGTGAGGGGAGCGAGACCGATTCCGAGGACGCCGCCTCCCTGCTAAAGGGTTTGGACGGCGCGGCTGTACGGGTCTCAGCGGTGGTGGAGCTTGTGCAGCCGATGTCGGAGGCCGACGTCAAGAAGATCTGGCCTTACCAGATAGATGTGGCCCTGCTGTCACCCGCCGGACCGGGAAATCCCCTATCCTGGGATCAGTCTGGTTACTGCTCTTCCAGGGGATTCGACACGTGCAAGTCCGATGTCAAGGATTCATTGATGTCCGAATTTCAGCATTGGGTTTCATTCCTAGAGGCCGATGATGAGGTCGCCCTGGGCGCCTTTGGCCTCAGCCTCGGAGAGCTTCAAAGAAGATCCCAAGAAGGTCGATACTACGGGTTCATTCTGAACGCCTATCCCAGTAGGATACGTTCGATCGTCGGTGACGAAAAGATTCGCTCTATCCAGGTCGCAGACGTCTCAATGGCCGGGTTGTGATAACGGCATGGTAGGTTTGAATCATGTGTCCGATGGCCGTGGTGTGAAGATCAACGATAGGGAAACGTAAGCCCTGAGCATCCCTTGACGTCGACTTTCCGCATCCTCGTCGAAGGGATCGGTAAACGGTTGTGAAGAGTTTTCGGCCGATCCCTCTGATAGCTGTTGGGACGGCGGCCGCCGTCTTGATTGCTCTTTTTTCCGGACGTGTGTTCGGGCCATGGAAGGAATACTCAAACAACGATAGGGCTCGTCTGGTCGTCGTCAATGCGTTCGCTGTCAGTCACCCGGGCTATTACGTTTCCTTCGAGGATATCAGGGACGGGGATGTGGATATTTGGCCTGATGGAGGCTCTGTTTCGATGGACCTAAGCCCGCGATCTCCCCATGTGAACAGCACAGTTCAGGGCCACGGGTTCAGGGCGCGTTTGGAGCTTCTTCCGTCGGGAGAGCTGGACTTTCCGTGGCTTTTGGAAACAGGTGCCACCAATGCTCTTGACGCCCTTGGTGAGGGGGCCCAGAGCGATGTGGAGTCCGCCGCGGCCACGCTCAGCGGCATAGAGGGGCCAGTTGTGGTGACGGCTCTTGTGTGGTTGGCGCGTCCGCTGAGTGAGGATGTCGCACGGAGGTCATGGAGCAATGGATTCGACACCGTTTTCCTGAGTCCGCTGGACGCCGAGACCTCTCCCGTCTCGTGGTCGCCCTCCGCGTGCGCCTGGAGAGGCATCGGCGACTGCGACGCGGAGATGATGCGGTCCCCTGTACGGCAGTTCCAGCGTTGGGTCTCCCTGCTCGAAGAGAACGACGCGCCTGCCTTGAAACAACTAAAGCTCGATCTGCAGGAGGTGCGGACCCGTGCCCAGGAGGGGCTTGTGCACGGATACTTCGCAACGGGGCGCCCCGAGGAGCTGGCAAAACTGTCGAAGGACCGCGGCATCCGGCAGATGCAGATCGTTGATGTTGCCCTTATCCCCTGAACTCCAGCCCGCAGACCCTGGTTTCTCCACGTTCCGCTGCGGCGAGAACGTGGGCGGACTGCTGGTTGAACTCGCGGGCCGTGGCTTCCCTGCGCCTATGGTGCTACTCATGACTGCATCTGGCTGAGTCTGCTGGTCAGTCGAAGTGACCTGACCTCACCGTGCTGAGGAAGGTGTGCCACTCGCCCGGGGTGAGGACGAGGGCCGGGCCCGCAGGGTTCTTGCTGTCGCGGATGGCGACGGCCCCTGGGAGGTTTCCGGCGACCTCGACGCAGTTTCCGCCGCTCCCGCCGCTGAGGGAGCTCTTCTTCCAGATGGCCCTGGAGAGATCGGGGCCGGTCAGGTCTGCTGCTTCCATTGGTCCCTCGCTTCTTTGATCATCTCTAGCGACTGGCCGGGACGATGCGCCTCTGCTCGGATCCTGTCATATCTGTCCCAGACGACGCCTACCAGTTTGTGTTCCGCTGAGACTTCGCCTTCTCCCGCTGACTCCACGGAGACGGCGGTTGGCGCGTCCGCCAGCTGGGCGAGCACGAATCCGGACATCATGCCGGCCGTGCAGGCGGCGTCGTGCGGAACGATCTGCACCGTCACGTTCTGGCGACCGGCGACGGTCGCGAGTTGGTCGAGTTGCTCGCACATGACCTCGGGACCTCCGACGGGGCGGCGGAGCACCCACTCGTCGAGAAGTGCCCACAGCACGGGCGGATTGTCCTTCTTGAGGATGAGTTGCCGTCGCATGCGGGCGCCGACCTGCTCTTGGACATCCTCCTCCGAGCCCGCCAAGTCGCCACGGAAGACGGCTCGCGCGTAGTTCTCCGTCTGGAGCAGGCCGGAGATCAACAGCGGGTCCCAGCTTCGCAGCACGCGCGCCCGGGGCTCGATCTCGTCGGACCATCTGAGGAACCAGGCTGGCCCGGTGGGGGCGGTGATGTTGCGGCAGAGGTGGGTGAAGAGGTCGTCCGTCTTGAAGAACCTGTCGCAGTCGGCGGCCAGCTTGGTGCCGGGCCTCCGGTTGCCGGTCTCGATGTGCCCGATGAACGACGACGAGACGCCCAGATGACTTCCCAGCCGGGCCTGCGACAGGCCCGCCTCCCTGCGGGCTCGCCCCAGCTCCCGGCCGAAGCGCTGAGCCGGTGTCAGGCGTGGGTCGAGGTCGTTTCCCATGTTCACCTCTCAATCGTCGCGATGACGTCGGCCGTCAAATGAACGACAAACGCCTACAGCTTGTGTGGCTTTTCGTCGTCAATTCGTCGGCCGATCTGTTCTGCAACGGCAGCATAACTGTGTGCACTCTATGGGCCAAGACTTTATCCGGGCGATGCGAGGGAACTAAAAGGACAATTCGTCTGGTTAATGGAGCCATTGGAGGCGGGGGTGAGAAGGCTCTTTTCGAGTTCGGTCGCGGTTCTTCGCGTACGGACGGTGCGGCAGGCGAGCCGAATTGCGATCCTCGGTCTTCGAATGCCCGACAAAGCTTCCGAGTGCGCCGGTGCGCGTCTGGCGAATTCAACCCGGTCCCCGGAAAACAAAACCGTGAGCGTTCGGGTTTTGACCGGCCCGGGTCCCTGCGAGCGGGGACCAGGCCGGTGGGCAGGGCAGCGGGGCGAGGGAGTCCGGGAGCGGGTTACGAGACCTTGGAGGAGGGAGCGGTCCAGGTCTTGCAGGAGCGAGGATCTGAGGTGGAGTAGCCCCGCTTGGTCCAGTAGGCGACGTTGGCGCTCTTGCCGAAGTAACGATCCTTGCCCTTGGGGGCGTCGGCATCGGCCTTGGCAAGGTCCAGCAGGCGCCGGGCGTCCTTGGCGGGGTAGCCGAGGGCGTGCCACACGCCCTTCGCGGTGATCCCGCCCAGACAGTTCGCCTGAAGGCTGTAGCGGCGGAGCTGCTCCTGGATCTCCTTGTCGTCGTCGGCGTGCAGGGCGTTGTAGCCCTCCCTGATGTCGACCAGGTGCTGCACGTACTCGCCGTAGACGGAGCTCAGCTCCACGAGGATCGGAAGGTCGTCGGATGCCTTGATCCAGTCGGGACGGATGTGTACGGAGATGTACCTTCCAAAGCAGTTGACGGCCTCCGACCTTGCGGGGTCCATCTTGGCCCCGAAGCAGTAGCGTTCGGAGTTCTTCTTCAGGGCGGTCCCCTTCATCTCCAGACTGGGCGGCACGGACGACAGGTCGGCCTCCTTCAGGTACGGGAGCCAGGCGTCGTTCATGCAGTCGACGAGTGCTTTGACGTGCTTCTTGACCGAGGCGAGGCTCTTGCCCTTGGCGGGTCTGTCGGCGCACCCCGCGGCGGGGAGCTTGCCGGCGGTGTAGAGGGAGTTGCCGGTCAGGAGCGGGGCGTCCTCGACCGGATATGCGAGGGCGGCGGCCGTACCGGGGAAGAGCAGGACGGAGGCGACGGCCGTCGCCATGATCACGCGGATTTTCATGGTCATGGACATTAGGGCATATGTCTAATGTTCGTTCGGTCATCTAATTCATTTGCCCGTGGACCAGGGGGGAAGAAATGATCGAGCATGGCGATGACACCGGAACTGCTCGCCTACTACGAGCAGGACAAGGAAGACGGCAGGCTCCGTGCCGGCCGCGGGCGGCTGGAGTTCTGGCGGACGCAGGACGTGCTGCGCAGGGCGCTGCCTCCGGCTCCGTCCAGGGTTCTGGACGTGGGCGGCGGCACCGGGGTGCACGCGGAGTGGCTGGCCGCGGACGGGCATCGGGTCGAGCTCATCGACCTCATGCCGTCGCACGTGGAGCGAGCGGCGCGGCTGCCCGGGGTCACCGCGCGACAGGGTGACGCCAGGCGACTGCCGGTGCCCGACGAGAGCGTGGACGCGGTGCTGCTCCTGGGCCCCCTCTACCACCTCGCCGACCGCGCCGACCGGGTCCGCGCGCTGGCCGAGGCGGTACGGGTGGTGCGGCCCGGCGGCATGGTGGCCGCCGCGACCATCAACCGCTACGCGGCCGTGCACGACATGGTCTACCAGGGGACCTACCTGAGGGAAGGCCCGCGGGAGGCGGCACGCGCGGCCCTGGCAGACGGGGTCCTGTTCGGTCCGGGCGACGGGTTCACCGCCTACATGCACGACCCCGACGACGTCCCGGCCGAGTTCGCCGACGCGGGACTTCCCGATGTCGTCCGCTACGGCCTGGAGGGAGCCTTCTGGCTGTACGGCGACGTCGACGACTGGCTCGACGACCCCGAGCGCCGCGCTCTCATGCTCGACGCCCAGCGCCGCCTGGAGTCGGTCCCCTCCCTGCTGGGCGTCAGCGGCCACGTGCTCACCCTCGCCCGCAAGACACCCTGATCCCGGTTGACGATCACTGTTCTACTCGCGACGACACCGTCGCCCCGATGGAGATGCCTTGTCGATTCAGATTGTCCCGCTGGCCGATCCCCGCCCGGGCGCGTCCAGCCGCCGCCTGGTGTGGCTGGCCGCCGACGGCGACGGGGTCCCGGTGGGATCGGCGTTCCTGCGCCTGTTCGAACGGGAGGGCCAGGACCATCTGGCCGAGCTGGAGCTGAACGTGCACCCGGCCGAGCGGCGCGCGGGTGTCGGCTCCGAGCTGCTGGCGCGGGCGGTGGCGGGTGCCGGGGCGGAGGGACGGCGCTGCGTGCTCGCCCAGGCCGACGCCGGTGCGCCGGGTGACCACTTCCTGGCGGCCAGGGGGTTCAGGAAGGTGCTCACCCTGACGTACGCCAGGCTCGCGCTGGCCGACGCCACCGTGGACACCGCCGCGTCGGCCCACGCCGCCGTGGACACGGTCGCGGGCAGCACGCCCGCCGGGTACCGGCTGCGTTCCTGGGACGGGACGGTGCCGGACGAGCTGGCCGAGACCTTCACCGCCTCCCGCCGGGCGATGGACGACATGCCGATGGACGACACCGACTACGGGGTCGTGGTCTGGGACGTCGAGCGGGTCAGGGCGGCGGCCAGGGCCATCGAGGACCGTGGCGAGTCGCTCCACACGGTCGTCGCCGTCGACGAGTCCGACGGCTCGATCGCCGGGTTCACCGAGCTGGTCGTCCCCGGTGACGGCAAGGGCGACGGGCAGCACTACGGCACGGGGGTGCTGCCGGAACACCGCGGCCACGGCCTGGCCAGGTGGATGAAGGCCGAGGCCATCCGGCAGGCCCGCGAACGCTACCCGGACCTGGGCGGCCTGCTGGCGGACACGGCCGACGGCAACACCCGCATGCGGGCCGTCAACGACTCGCTCGGCTACCGGCCCACCCACAGGACGTTCCAGTACCAGCTGGATCTGTGAGGCCCCGCAACACGGCGGCGGCTCGGTCAGGGGCGGCAGGACGCCGGTCGGGCGACCACGGAGCGTCCTGCCGCCGGTGACGGCTCAGCCGACGACGCGGAACCGGATGCTCGTCGCGTGCGGCACGTGATTCAGGGCGACGCGTTCCAGCCTGACGTTGGTCCCGCCCGGATGGCTGAACAGCCGGACGCCGTCGCCCAGCATGACGGGCGCGACGAACACGAGGATCTCGTCGAGCACGCCCGCCTCGAGGCACTGCCGGGCGACGTCGGCGCCGAGGATGTTGACGTACTTCTCACCCGCGGCGGCCTTGGCCGCGGCGACGCCGCTGTCGAGGTCGTCGACGAAGGTGACACCCGGTACGGGCGTGTCCGGGATGTGGTGGGTGAGCACGAACTGCGGCCCGGTCCACGCTCCGCCGAACGGCTTCTCCTCCTTGTCGGTGCCCCGGTGGGGGTCGTCGCCGCGGAAGGTGCGGTTGCCGACGAGAAGCGCGCCGATCTCGCCGACGAGCTCGTCCACCGCCGGGTCGGGGCCGAGGTGCTCGGTCAGCCAGGACATGTCACCGCCCGGACCGGCGATGAAACCGTCCAGTGACATGGTGACCGAATACAGCGTCTTGCCCATGAGGTGCCTCCGTCGGGATCGATCGTGGTCGACCCGTTCTGAGACGGCGGATCGCGCGAGAACTCATCGGTCTGTGGAGGACAACGTCGTGGGGAGGGCGAACGCCGGGAACAGGCTCAGATCGTGGAAGGCGACGACCTCCGCGATCCGGTCGTCCTCGATCCGCAGCACGCCGATCCCGAAGGCGCTGTGAACGGGCTCGCCGGGGCGCCGTACGTAGGCCGCCGCGGCCGGCTGCCGGTTGGCCCGGACGGGCAGCATCCGGAACCGGCCCACGTAGTCGGGCGAACCGGCGTCCCAGCTCTCCGCCAGCGTCGCCACGACCGCGTCGCGGCCCCGGAACCACATGGGCCACGGCGGCATCTCCGCCCGTACGTCCTCGGCCAGCAGGTCGGCGACGGCGGCGAGGTCGGCGCGTTCCATCGCGTCCATGTAGCGCCGCAGCACCGCCCGCTCCCGCTCGGTGGGCTCCGCCGACGGCGCCCAGTCCAGGCGGCGTTCGGGCAGGTGTTCCCTCAGCGTCGCACGGGCCCGCTGCAACGCGCTGTTCACCGACGCCACGCTGCCCTCCAGCAGCGACGCGGTCTGCTTGGCGGGCCAGCCGAGCACGTCGCTCAGGATCAGCGCCGCCCGCTGCCGGGGCGGCAGGTGCTGGAGCGCGGCCAGGAACGCGAGCTCGATCGTCTCCCTGGTGACGGCCAGGGAGTCCGGCTCGGTCTCGCTCGGCGCGACCGGTTCCCACAGCCGGTCGGGGAACGGTTGCAGCCACGCGATGTCGGCGGGGGGCGGCAGCGCGGCACCCGGATCCGACGGCCCTGACAGGTGGCGGGGGAGCACCCGGTGCGCCCGGCCGTCGAGGGCGTCGAGGCACGCGTTCGTCGCGATCCGGTACAGCCAGGCCCGGAACGACGAGCGCCCCTCGAAACCGCCGAGGTGCTTCCACGCGCGCAGGAACGTCTCCTGCGTCAGGTCCTCCGCCTCGTCGAACGAGCCCAGCATCCGGTAGCAGTGCACCCGCAGCTCACCCCGATGGCGCTCGACGAGCGCCGCGAACGCGGGTTCGTCACCCGCCCGCGCGGCCGCCACCGTCGCGTCGCCGTCGCCCACGCCCACCCGACCGCCCTCCGCCCGTACTCCGGCCACCGGCCGGCCTTTGCCGGGAACCCTACGACAGACATGGCGGAGGTGCGGCCCGGCGCTCCTCACGCGCCGCGCGAGCGGCGAAACGCGCTGCGTGAACGGCGAAACGGGTGTGCCCCGGCGACCAGGGCACACCCGTCACTCACGAGAGGAAGGCTAGAACCAGCCGCGCTTCTGGGCCATGGCCTGCAGGCCGCCGCGCAGCGACTGCTCCACCTGGCCCGGGTGGTCGTCGTAGCGGACGGTGAAGCGGCTGTAGGTGTCGTGGCTGGAACCGAAGCTGCCGCGCTTGTCGGCCTCCAGGATGATGTCCATCGCCTGGGGGCCGGCGATGAAGGTCAGCTCCAGCTCGTTGAAGTGCCGGCGGTACTCGTGGCCCGCGTAGTACTCGATCTCCTGGAAGAACGGCATCTGCGAGCCGCGCAGGGTGCCCCGCTCCAGGTCGGCCTTCTTGAAGCGGAAGCCGAGGTTGTCCAGCGCGCCGAGGACGTGGTCCTGGGCGGGCAGCGGGTTGACGAACAGCGCGTCGAGGTCGCCCTTGTCGAGCGCGCCCGCCAGGGCGAGCTCGGTGGAGACGCCGAGCTGCATGCCGCGCAGCGGGTGGCCGCCGATGGCGCTGATCGGGGTCTCCCAGGGGACCTGGATCTCGAAGGGGGCCGACTGCGGGGCGCCCGCGGCGAGGTGGAAGGGTCCGGTGATCTGCTGGCGCAGGAAGCTGTACGTCGACTTGTACTCGTTGTCGCCGCTCTCGACCTCGACGACGGCGGTGAAGTCGATGAAGATGCCCTCCACCTTGTAGTCGGAGCCGCCGCCGCGGAAGTTGACCTGTCCGCGCAGGACCTCGCCGGGCCGCACCTGCGAGTTCTGCAGCACGGTGTCGACCTCGACACCGGCGCCGAACGCGGCCATCAACTTACGGAACACCATCTAGGACTCCCAGGGGTTGGAGATTGTTCTCATCAGGGGCTTGTCAGGGGGCTTGGTTCTGCGGCGTGACCTGGCCGTTGCCGCCGTTGCCGCCGCCGTTCAGCTGGGGCAGGATCTGGGCCAGCAGCAGGGTGGACAGGGCCGAGGTGTCGCCGGAGGCGCCGGAGGTGCGGACGACGACGGGGCGCGGGGCGCTCTCGGCGAGCCTGGCGCCCACGTCGAGCCTGCGGCGGGCCAGCTCGTACTGGAGCACCGCGCGGTTGTCGCGGTAGGAGTCGGCCAGCCTGCGCAGCCCCTTCGCCTCGTTCTCGGCGGAGGTGAGCTCGGCCCGGCCCTTCGCCTCGATCTCCCAACGCACCCGCTGCGCCTCGGTCTCGTGCTCCTCCAGCATGCGGGCGACGTCCTTACGGGCGGTGTTGGCGGCGGCTCTCACCTCGACGATACGCGCGTCACGCGTCTTTTTGGAACGTTCGATCTCCATCAACAGGGTGTCGATCCTGCGCTTGCGGGTGAGCTCCCACTCGCGCTCGAAGGCCGACAGCTCCTTGGCGACCTTCTCGCGGGTGGCCAGATGCTGCTGGTACTGGTCGGGCAGCTGCACGTCGGGGATGTTGGCGCCGGTGATGCGCACGCCGTACCGGCCGAGCTGGCGGGTGAGGAGCTCCTGCATGTCGCCGACGTCGGACCCCCGCAGGTCGTAGGCGCGCTCGGTGTTCACCAGGCGGCTGCGCTGGCGGATGGCGTCCTGTACGGCGCTGCTGAGCACCAGGTCGAAGTTACCGGCGCCGATCGTACGGACGAAGGCCACCGGGTCGACGATGCGGAACTTCAGGAAGAACTCGATCGACTTCAGCGGGACGTTCTCCGCCGTCGGGCAGGCCACGATCGGCGCGGAGTAGGGGATCTCGGTGGAGGTGTCGACCACCGCGTCCACCCGGTCCCACGGCAGCCACAGGTAGTGGCGCCCCGGGGGCAGCGTGCCGACGATGGCGCCCCACCGGCTGCGCACGCCCGTGGTGCCCTCCTCGATCTCGATGATCGCCCGGCGCCACAGCCACACCAGCGCCGCGACCAGGGAGAACAACGCTCCTACCGCGGCCAGGAAGGAGAGCGCCCCGCCGGCGAACACCGCCGTGCCGGCCAGGTAGAGGGCGAGGAAGAGCAGCGCCACCCAGGCGAAGCCGCGCCGGTCCTTGGGGATCACCACCGGGACCAGCTGGCCCGACTCGCCGCCGCGCAGCAGCTGGCGGATCTCCGACCAGGAGGCCAGGGATTCCTTGATCTTGGAGAACTCTCTGCCGCTCATCGGACCTCTTCCTGGGCGACCTGTCCCACGATGGGGGCGGGGGTGTCTGCGGGCGGGTTGAGCAGGGAGCTGATCTCCGCCCCGCGCTCCTCGACGCGGCCGCCGATCTCGCTCATCCGCGCCCTGATCGCGGCCATGTCCGCCTGGGAGAACAGCTGGGCCTCGGGGTTGCCGACCAGCTGCCTGGCCAGGGCGAGCAGGTCGATGTCGACGGCGTCGCCGACCTGCACCAGCCGGGGCAGGTGCGAGGCGACGGACTCCAGCTTGTCGAGCAGGTCCTGCTGGAAGCGGTAGTCGAGGATCTCCGGCGCCTCGGCGGCGCTCAGCGAGCGGATGTCCAGCGCCTGCGCCTCCAGCAGCGCCGCGTTGGCCTTGGCGGTGGACTCCGCCTCCACCAGCCGCTGGCCGCCGGCGGCCTTGGCCTGGTGGGAGGCGCGCTCCAGCGCGGTGTCGATCCTGGCCTGGTGCCCGGCGATCTCGGCGTGGATGGCCGACAGCTGCTCCTGCAGCCCGGCCAGCTCCTTGATCAGGTCACCCTCGTTCTGCTCCTTGCGCAGCTGGAGCTCGTACTCGTAGGTGTACGCCTCCTTGGCGACCCTGATCATCTCGGGGGCGGCCAGGTCCATCCGGTACTCCTGGCTGGACGGCTCGGCGTGCGTGATGTTGACGTCGGTGAGCCGTACGGCGGGCAGGAACTGCTGGTTGAGGTTGTCCAGCATGCCCATGGTGCTCTCGCCGACCAGGTCGTAGATCTCCTCGGCGCGCTGGGCGTAGATGAGGGAGCGGGTGACCTCGCTGATGGCGTTCTGCAGCTTGGCCTGGAAGCCGCTCACCGAGCCGAGCACGAAGATGAACTCGGCCGGGTCCTCGATCCGGAACTGCAGGAACAGGTCGACGCTCGCCTTGACGCCCTGCTGGGTGGGGGCCTCGCGGATGGGGGCGTTGAAGGGGTACTCGCGGGTGGTGTTGACGATGTAGCTGACCCGCTTCCACGGGTTGAACAGCGTCACCCGGCCCGGCTCGGCGATCTGCACGAGCTTGCCGAACTTCGTGATCAGGGCCTTGCAGCCCTCGGGCACCATGACCACGCTCCTGCGCCACCACAGGAACGCCGCGGCCAGCACGAGCACGGCCCAGTAGTGCGGGCCGAACAGCACCCGGGCCCCCTCGGGCAGCCCGGTGGCGACGAGCCCGACCAGGCCGAGCCCGGCCAGCACGACCAGCGGGACGACCACCCTGGCGGTGGTGCCCTTGGGGATCACCACGGGGGAGATGACGTGGACCGGCTCGCCGTTCGGGCCGTTGCCGCTGAAACTCCGGTTGACGATCTCCCCGGCCTCGTTGAGCGGGGCGCTGCGGGCCTCGATCACCGTGCCCAGGGACGAGCCCTGGTCGCGGGCGGCCATGAAGTCGGAGGGGTTGAGCGCGAAGCCCTTCTCCCCGGCGGAACCGCCGGAGCCGGTGTTCCCGGCCGCCTGGCCCATGAACTGCTCGGCCACCTGCCCGGCGTACTGTCCCGCCGACTGGCCGGCGTACTGCCCCACGGCCTGCCCGACGACCTGGCGCACGTCGCCGCCCTGTCCTATGGCCTGGGCTGCGGCCCTCGCGTACTGCGCGGCTTCTCTTGGCCGGGACATCACACCTCCGGGATGGTGATAGATCGAAAGCTCGATATATCACGCTTTGTGATCATTGGCACGCGAGACAGTTAAGGGGATCCCGCTTGCGGATCGCTTGCCACGCGGTTGACGCCGGTCCACCCGTGCGCGGACCTATGAAGAAGGATTGTCGGTCACGCCACCTACAGTGGGACAGGTGAGGCCGGTAACAGATTTGCAGCGCAGGGTGGCGCCCTTCGAAGTCGTCACCGACATGACCCCATCGGGCGACCAGCCCGCCGCGATCGCCGAGCTCGAACGGCGCGTCAAGGCCGGCGACAGGGACAACGTCCTGCTGGGCGCCACGGGCACGGGCAAGACCGCCACGGTCGCCTGGCTGATCGAGCGCCTCCAGCGGCCGACCCTGGTCATCCAGCCCAACAAGACGCTCGCCGCCCAGTTCGCCAACGAGCTGCGCGAGATGATGCCCAACAACGCCGTCGAATACTTCGTCTCCTACTACGACTACTACCAGCCCGAGGCGTACGTCCCGCAGAGCGACACCTACATCGAGAAGGACTCCTCGATCAACGAGGAGGTCGAGCGGCTGCGCCACTCGGCGACCAACTCGCTGCTGACCCGCCGCGACACGATCGTGGTGGCCTCCGTGTCGTGCATCTACGGCCTGGGCACCCCGCAGGAGTACGTCGACCGCATGGTCAGGCTCAAGGTCGGCCAGGAGATCGACCGCGACACCCTGCTGCGCCGCCTGGTCGACATGCAGTACACCCGCAACGACATGGCCTTCACCCGGGGCACCTTCCGGGTGCGCGGCGACACCGTCGAGATCATCCCCAAGTACGAAGAGCTCGCCGTGCGGATCGAGATGTTCGGCGACGAGATCGAGAAGCTCGCGACCATGCACCCGCTCACCGGCGAGGTGATCACCGAGGACGAGGAGCTCTACATCTTCCCCGCCTCCCACTACGTCGCGGGCGCCGAGCGGATGGAGAACGCCGTCCGGGGCATCGAGGCCGAGCTGGCCGAGACCCTGGAGACCATGGAGCGCCAGGGCAAGCTCCTGGAGGCCCAGCGGCTGCGCATGCGCACCACGTACGACCTGGAGATGATGCGCCAGATCGGCACCTGCTCCGGCATCGAGAACTACTCGCGCCACATGGACGGCCGCACCCCGGGCAGCGCGCCCAACACCCTGCTCGACTACTTCCCCGAGGACTTCCTGCTGGTCCTGGACGAGTCCCACCAGACCGTCCCGCAGATCGGCGCGATGTACGAGGGGGACGCCTCCCGCAAGCGCACCCTCGTCGACCACGGCTTCCGCCTGCCGTCCGCGATGGACAACCGCCCGCTGAAGTGGGAGGAGTTCCTGGAGCGGATCGGCCAGACGGTCTACCTGTCGGCCACCCCCGGCTCCTACGAGCTGGGCCGCTCCAAGGGCGACGTGGTCGAGCAGGTCATCCGGCCGACCGGCCTGATCGACCCCGAGGTGATCGTCAAGCCGACCAAGTCGCAGATCGACGACCTGGTCCACGAGATCCGCACCCGTACGGAGAAGGACGAGCGGGTCCTGGTCACCACGCTGACCAAGAAGATGTCCGAGGACCTCACCGACTACCTGCTGGAGCTCGGCATCCGGGTCCGCTACCTGCACAGCGAGGTCGACACCCTGCGCCGCATCGAGCTGCTGCGCGAGCTGCGGATGGGCGAGTTCGACGTGCTGGTCGGCATCAACCTGCTCCGCGAGGGTCTCGACCTGCCCGAGGTGTCGCTGGTGGCCATCCTCGACGCCGACAAGGAGGGCTTCCTGCGCTCGGAGACCTCCCTGATCCAGACCATCGGCCGCGCGGCCAGAAACGTCTCCGGCCAGGTGCACATGTACGCCGACCGGGTCACCCCCTCCATGGAGCGAGCGATCGACGAGACCAACCGCCGCCGGGCCAAGCAGATCGCCTACAACGAGGCCAACGGCATCGACCCGCAGCCGCTCCGCAAGAAGATCGCCGACATCCTCGACTCGCTCAACCGCGAGGACGCCGACACCGCCCAGCTCCTCGGCGGCAGCGGCCGCCAGCAGTCGCGCGGCAAGGCCCCCGTCCCCGGCTTCGCGATCAAGCAGGCGGGCCAGCACGCCAAGGCGATCGCCGGAGAGATGCCCAGGGCACAGCTGGAGGCGCTGATGGAGTCGCTCACCGAGCAGATGCACCAGGCCGCCACCGACCTCCAGTTCGAGGTCGCCGCCCGGCTCCGCGACGAGATCAAGGAGCTCAAGCGGGAGGTGCGCGACATGCGCGAGGCCGGGGTCTCCTGACCCGGCCGCCTTCCGGGCGGTGGGGCTGCCCGCCGAGGAGGAGTCGGCGACCGCCGAGATGGTCGCCGACAAGCCCGACCGGCACGACTGGCGGGTCGTCGACGGCGCCCTGCTCGGCTGGCGCCTCGGCCTTCCCGTCGTGCTCGACGGTTTCCTGCCCACCGCCCAGGCCCAGGCCATGCGGGCCCGCATCAACGCCGGAGCAACCTACGACGACCTCGCCGGGATGTGGGGCTCGCCGAACGCCTCCGGCGCGGAGGCCCCCGGCTGCCGGGAGGATGTCAAGAACCGATGAACTCACCGAGCTCGAGATCGATGTCGACCTCGAAGCCCACATCCGCCTCACCGTGTGCGGCTCGCGGGCCGTTCGGGATGCGACGACCACGAGAGGTCACCGGCGGGTTTCGCCGGTGACCGGCCCGGCGACCGTCCCCTCGCGGCGGGAGCCGCCGGGAGAGAAGGGTCAGCGGGAGTCGTCGGGGTGGGAGCGGTTGATCATCGTGCGGTTGTAGAGCTCGTCGATCTGGTCCAGCGGGTCGGGAGCGCGGCGGCGCGCCTCGATCTCCAGGTCGGTGCGGCCCTGGATCTCGTCGATGCTCCCGGCCGAGTGCGCCATCTGGTCGTCGCGCAGGTCGGCCCTGATCCTGGCGCAGGACGTGGTCAGCTTGGCGTGGTGCTCGCGCAGGCGGCCCAGCGCCGTGTGGTCGATGTAGGGCGAGACCCGGCGCTCCTGGGCGTAGTGGGCGAGCTGGGCGTCGAGCTGCTCGGCGTGCACCGAGATCTCCGCCACGAGGTGGGGCAGGTCGCCCAGGCCCCAGCCGGCACGCAGCGCGTTGTCCACGGCCTGACGGGTCAGGGAGACCTCACGCCGCAGGTCGAGGCGCATCCGCTCGGTCTCCGCGGCGTCGCCGGTGCCCATCGCCGCCACGTGGGTCGCGACCCTGGTGGAGACGGCCCTGGCCTTCTTCGTGGCCTTCCTGCCGACCTTGACCAGAAGGTAGATCCCGACTCCTCCCAGGAGAAGGAAGAACAGCAGGATCACCAGCAGGACGATGAGGAAATCGCCGATCGGAGCCACCTCCCGACAGGGGCTGGACAGGGTGTTTCGAGCATAGCCCGCGCCGCGGTCCCCGCGCGGGCGTCAGGCCTCGCGGGGTCGGCCGGTGCGGGCGGGGGTGCCACCATCCCCGCGGGGGGAGTGGCACCGGTCGTGGTCCACGCCGCGGCGCGGACCACGGCGCGGCTCGTGGCAGGCACCACCACACGGACCACCACACGGTGGCCCGCGGAAGAGGTGGCGCGGTCGCGCGGGCGCGGGCTCATCGCAGGCTCGGGGCGGCCTCTCGCCGCCGTCGCCGTATCCTGCGGGTCGCCCACCAGGCGAACAGCGCCAGCCCCGCCACCACCACGACGACCAGGACCGGCAGGAAGATCGCCACCAGGCTGATGCCCAGTGCCCCGGCGTCCTCGACCGTGCTGACCACGGGCGCCCCCACCCCGGCCGTGGTGGCGTTGACCACGGGCCTGGTGGTCGCCTTCATGGTGTGCACGGCGAGGGCGATCGCGATTCCCAGCACCCAGCTGAGCCAGGGGTTGTGGGTCATCCAGGTCGAGCCGTCCAGCCGGGCGGCGGCCTCGGTGGCGCTGAAGACCACGCCGCCGGAGGCCGGGCGGACGACGGTCTGGATCATGTCGTTGACGCTGTCGACCACCGGGACCTTGTCGAGCACGAACTCCGCCAGGAGCAGCACGCCGATGATCCCGAGCACCCAGCCGTTGGACAGCCAGGCGAACTCCTGCGGCAGCCGTACGTGATCGGTGAAGTTGGCGAGCAGGCCGACCACCAGCAGCGGGATGTAGGCGTTGAGCCCGGCCGCGGTGGAGAGTCCAAGGCCCGTCAGTGCCGCGAGCATCGCACCTCCGTAGTGTCTCTCTCCTCCTTCAACGGTTCCCGGCCGTCGATCGATCCCGATCCGTCCCCTATCGCGATATCACTCCGGTCTCGGTGTCCACGGGGTTCCTGGCGTCCCGGGCGTTCCTCGCGTTCCCCGCGACCTCCAGGTGGGGCGGCAGCCACCCCTGGCCCGGTACGTAGTGGCGCACCACCTTGGCGGGGATGCCCGCGATCACGCTGTGGTCGGGGAACTCCCCGCGCACCACCGCCCCGCCCGCCACCACGCACTGCCTGCCGATCCGGGTGCCCGGCAGGATGATCGCGCCGGTGCCCAGCCACGAGCCGGATCCGATCGACACCGGGTTGTTGCGCGGCCACTGGCGGCCGATCGGCGCCTCGGGGTCGTCGTAGACGTGGTTCTGGTCGGTGATGTAGACGTACGGGCCGGTGAAGACGTCGTCGCCGATGTCGATCGACTGGTGGCCCACGATGTGACTGCCCCTGCCGATGGAGCAGCCTCCGCCGATCCGCACGATCGAGTCCGGGCCCAGGTCCACCCCGGGGCCCATGCCCGTGGAGATGGAGACCCGCTCGCCGATCAGGGTGTGGTCGCCGATCTCGATCCAGGCCTCGCCGAAGACGGCTCCCAGCGGGAACGACAGGCAGGTGCCCTCGCCGAGGCGCCGGAAGCGGTATCCGGCGGGGCTGGCGGGGGTGACGTCTCCGGCCTTGCGGACCGCCTCCCAGAGCCGGTGGACGAGGCTGCCCAAGGCACGCCGTACCACACCATGAAGTGACATAACGGATCAAATTACCGCTTGGTTGGGTTTGAGGAGAACGCGGGTGGGGGGTTGTTCGGGTACTTCGCCTGCACCGTTTGTTATTCTGAGAGCCCGTGGACCTGTAGGCCATTCATCAGGGTGCGCCGACGATCTGTAACGACCACGGGAGCCTTCTTGCGCAGCGCCGCACACACCAAGCATCTGTTCGTCACCGGCGGCGTCGCCTCCAGTCTTGGGAAGGGACTGACGGCCTCCAGCCTCGGGCGCCTTCTCAAGCTGCGCGGCCTGCGGGTCACCATGCAGAAACTCGACCCCTACCTCAACGTCGACCCCGGCACGATGAACCCGTTCCAGCACGGTGAGGTGTTCGTCACCGACGACGGCGCCGAGACCGACCTCGACGTCGGCCACTACGAGCGGTTCCTCGACACCGAGCTGCACGGCTCGGCCAACGTGACCACCGGCCAGGTCTACTCCAACGTCATCGCCAAGGAGCGCCGCGGCGAGTATCTCGGTGACACCGTGCAGGTCATCCCGCACATCACCAACGAGATCAAGGACCGCATCCGGTCGATGGCCGGGCCCGACGTGGACGTGGTCATCACCGAGGTCGGCGGCACCGTGGGCGACATCGAGTCGCTGCCCTTCCTGGAGGCCGTCCGCCAGGTCCGCCACGAGGTCGGCCGCGACAACGTGTTCTTCCTGCACGTCTCGCTGCTGCCGTACATCGGGCCGAGCGGCGAGCTGAAGACCAAGCCGACCCAGCACTCGGTCGCCGCGCTGCGCAGCATCGGCATCCAGCCCGACGCGATCGTGTGCCGCTCCGACCGGCCGATCACCAACTCGCTCAAGCGCAAGATCAGCCTGATGTGCGACGTGGACGAGGACGCGGTCGTCTCCGCCATCGACGCCGCCAGCATCTACGACATCCCCAAGGTCCTGCACTCCGAGGGCCTGGACGCCTACGTGGTGCGCCGCCTGGGCCTGCCCTTCAGGGACGTCGACTGGAAGGAGTGGGAGCAGCTCCTGCGCCGGGTGCACCGCCCGGCCAACGAGGTCACGATCGCGCTCGTCGGCAAGTACATCGACCTGCCCGACGCCTACCTGTCGGTGACCGAGGCGCTGCGCGCGGGCGGCTTCGCCAACGACGCCCGCGTCAACATCCGCTGGGTCAAGAGCGACGACTGCGAGACCCCCGAGGGCGCGGCCCGCGAGCTCGACGGCGTCGACGGGGTCCTGGTGCCCGGCGGCTTCGGCGTACGCGGCATCGAGGGCAAGGTCGGCGCGATCCGGCACGTCAGGGAGAACAAGATCCCGCTGCTCGGCATCTGCCTGGGCATGCAGTGCATGGTCATCGACGCCGCCCGCAACCTCGCGGACATCGAGGACGCCGGCAGCACCGAGTTCGACGCCGAGACCACCCACCCGGTCATCTCCACCATGGCCGACCAGGAGGACGTCGTCTCCGGCGAGCGCGACATGGGCGGCACCATGCGGCTGGGCCTGTACCCGGCCAGGCTCGGCGAGGGCACGCTCGCCCGCCAGCTGTACGGCATGGCGAAGGTGGACGAGCGCCACCGCCACCGCTACGAGGTCAACAACGCCTACCGCGAGCAGCTGGAGAAGGTCGGCATGGTCTTCTCCGGGCTCTCGCCCGACGGCCGCCTGGTGGAGTACGCCGAGCTGCCCGCCGACGTCCACCCCTTCTTCATCGGCACCCAGGCGCACCCCGAGTTCCGTTCCCGGCCGACCCGGGCGCACCCGCTGTTCAAGGGCCTGATCGGCGCCGCCCTGACGTACGCCGACATCCGCGGCACCGCCGCCAAGGCGGGGCGGGGAAAGTGAGCGGCTCGCGAGCGGGCGCGGGGGAGAACCGGGAGGGCCGGGACGCCGTGGACGCCGTGGACGTCGTGGACGTTCCCGAGGAGTGGAAGGTCGCCTCCTCCACCGAGCGCTTCCGCGCCCGCGTCATCACCGGGGTCACCGACGCGGTCGTGATGCCGGACGGCGAGGTCGTCGACCGTGACTACGTGACCCACCCGGGCTCCGTGGCCGTCGTCGCCCTCGACGAGCGGGGGCGGGTCCTGCTGATCCGCCAGTACCGCCACCCGGCACGGCGGCTGCTGTGGGAGCTGCCCGCGGGACTGCGCGACGTCGAGGGCGAGGCCCTGCAGGCGGGGGCGGCCCGCGAGCTCGCCGAGGAGGCGGGCTACCGGGCGGGCACCTGGCACACCCTGATCGACGCCTTCACCTCGCCCGGGATGAGCGACGAGCGCACCCGGATCTTCCTCGCCAGGGACGTCAGCCCCATCCCCGAGGGGGAGCTGGACTTCGTCCACCGGCACGAGGAGGCCGACATGCCGGTGGTCTGGATTCCCCTGTCCGACGCGGTTCGGCGTGCCATGGCGGGAATGATCCACAATTCCCAAGCCGTGGCCGGTATTCTCGCCGCATACGCCGCTTCGGCGGACGGATTCGCCTCACTGCGGCCCGCCGACGCACCGGAGGCATGACAGGAGGACACCCTGAGCGAGACGGAGGCCGTCCTGTCCAGTTACCTCGCCCACCTGGCCGTGGAGCGGGGCCTGGCCGCCAACACCCTGGCCTCCTATCGCCGTGACCTCCTGCGGTACGTGGAGCACCTCAAGCAGCGCGGCCGCGTCACCTTCGGCGAGGTCGCCGAGGGTGACGTCACCGCCTTCGTGGCGGCGCTCAGGGAGGGCGACGGGGGACACCAGGCCCTCGTCGCCGCCTCGGCGGCGCGGGCCGTCTCCGCGGTGCGCGGCCTGCACCGCTTCGCGCTGAGCCAGGGCGTCTGCCGCCACGACCCGGCCCACGAGGTGCGCTCGCCGCGCCAGCTCAGGCGGCTCCCCAAGGCGATCAGCGTCCGCGACGTGGAGCGCCTGATCGCCGCCTCGGGGCCCGACGGAGCCCCGCTCACGCTGCGTAACCGGGCGCTGCTCGAACTGCTGTACGGCACCGGGGCGCGCATCTCCGAGGCCGTGGGGCTCACCGTCGACGACGTCGACCTGGGGGCCGAGGCCCAGCGGGTGCGCCTGCGCGGCAAGGGCGGACGCACCCGGCTGGTGCCCCTGGGCGGCTTCGCGGGGGAGGCGCTGCGCGCCTACCTCACCCGCGCGCGCCCGCGCATCGCCTCACACGGCCGGGGCACCTCGGGGCTCTTCCTCAACGCCAGGGGCGGGCGGCTCACCCGCCAGGGCGCCTGGGAGGTCCTCCAGGCCGCCGCCGAGCGCGGCGGGCTCGAAGGAGTGTCGCCACATATGTTGCGACATTCGTTCGCAACCCACCTCCTTGACGGGGGTGTGGACGTTAGGGTGGTTCAGGAACTACTCGGCCACGCCTCGGTGACCACCACCCAGGTGTACACACAGGTCACGGTCGACAAGCTCCGCGAGGTCTATGCCGCCGCGCATCCGCGCACACGGGATTGACCTTGCTTATGTCCGGGCGTGCCGCCTTGCCGCATACGTGTTGACGCCATAGTGTCCGTCCGGACGGTCCGGTTAGAGGCCGTCAGGGAGGTTCGACTGGTGACTGTGACCACCGACGGTTCTATCCGGGGAACGACCCCGGCAAACCCCGAGAATCCCTGGGGCGACACCAAGACCGCCGGGACCCCTCGCAGCGGGGGAGTCCTCGGCCCGACCGGGCGTCCCCGGCCGGTCTTCCCCGACCCGCCCCCCCGTACGGTGCACGGGCCGGCGAGGGTCGTCGCCATGGTCAACCAGAAGGGCGGCGTCGGCAAGACGACGACCACCATCAACCTGGGCGCCGCGCTGGCGGAGGCCGGGCTCAAGGTCCTGCTGGTCGACTTCGACCCGCAGGGTGCCCTCTCGGTCGGCCTCGGCATCAACCCCCTCCAGCTCGACCTGACGGTCTACAACCTCCTCATGGAGCGGCAGATCACCGCCAGGGACGTGCTGCTGGAGACCGGTGTCGAGGGCATGGACCTGCTGCCCAGCAACATCGACCTGTCGGCCGCGGAGGTCCAGCTCGTCACGGAGGTCGCCCGCGAGCAGGTGCTCGGCCGGGTCATCAAACCCCTCCTGCCCGAGTACGACGTGTGCCTGATCGACTGCCAGCCCTCCCTGGGACTGCTCACGATCAACGCGCTGGCCTGCGCGCACGGCGTCATGGTGCCGCTGGAGTGCGAGTTCTTCGCGCTGCGCGGTGTCGCGCTGCTCATGGACACCATCATCAAGGTCCAGGAGCGCATCAACGACGAGCTGGTCATCGAGGGCCTGCTCGCCACCATGTACGACGCGCGCACCCTGCACGGCCGCGAGGTGCTGGCCCGGGTCGTCGAGGCCTTCGACGAGAAGGTCTACCACACGGTGATCAACCGGACGGTTCGCTTCCCCGACGCCACCGTGGCCGGTGAGCCCATCACCAGCTTCGACTCCTCCTCGCTCGGCGCCAGCGCGTACCGCGAGCTCGCCAGGGAAGTCCTGGCCAGATGGGCCGCGCTGGAGCGGTGATCCCACCCCCGGGTGCGGGACAATGGCGGGATGACCGAGCAGCCGAGGACCGACGATGACACCTTCAAGGTGCATCTGGAGGTCTTCGAGGGTCCTTTCGACCTCCTGCTCGGTCTGATCTCCAAGCACAAGCTGGACATCACCGAGGTCTCGCTCAGCCAGGTGACCGACGAGTTCATCTCCTACATCCGGGCCAGGGGCCCGGAGTGGGACCTGGACCAGACGAGCCACTTCCTGCTCGTCGCGGCGACCCTGCTCGATCTCAAGGCCGCCAGGCTGCTGCCCTCGGGCGAGGTCGACGACGAGGAGGACCTGGCCCTCCTGGAGGCCCGTGACCTGCTGTTCGCCCGTCTCCTGCAGTACCGGGCCTACAAGGAGGTCGTCAAGGTCTTCTCCAGCCGGATGGCCGAGGAGGCGCTGCGCTTCCCCCGCACCGTGCCGATGGAGGCCGAGTTCGCGAGCCTGCTGCCCGAGCTGATCCTCGGCATCGGCCCCGACCGCCTCGCGGAGATCGCTCAGCGGGCCTTCGCCCCCAAGGTGCCCCCGTCGGTCTCGACGGCCCACATCTACCAACCGCTCGCCAATGTCCGCGAGCAGGCGGTTATCCTTGTCGAGCGGCTGCGGCGGATGCACCGGGCGACTTTCCGGGCCCTCACCTCCGACTGCGCCGGAACCTTCGAGGTCGTGGCGCGTTTCCTGGCCGTCCTGGAGCTCTACCGGGAGGCGGCCGTGTCCTTCGAGCAGGTGGAGCCTCTCGGAGAGCTGTACGTGACCTGGACCGGCAGCGACGACGGCGACGTCGCCGTGGCCGACGACTACGACGAGACCCCGAACAGCCCGAGGAGAGAGCCCGCCGATGACTGACCTGGCGTCAGAGCCCGGTTCGCGTGCCGAGATCGGCCCGTCCGCCGAGCCCGGTCCGCGTGCCGAGCCGGACCTGCGTGCCGGGCTGGAGGCCATCCTGCTGGTGGTCGACGAGCCCGTCGCCGAGGTGACGCTCGCCCAGGTTCTGGAACGGCCCGTCCACGAGATCGGGCGGGCGATCCGGGAGCTCTCGGCGGAATACACCGCCGCCGGACGGGGTTTCGACCTGAGAGAGGTCGCGGGCGGCTGGCGGTTCTACACGCGGGCCGAGTGCGCGCCACTCGTGGAGCGGTTCGTCCGCGACGGCCAGCAGACGCGCCTGACCCAGGCCGCGCTGGAGACCCTGGCCGTGGTCGCCTACCGGCAGCCGGTGAGCCGGGCCCGGGTGGCGGCCATCCGCGGTGTCAACAGCGACGGCGTCATGCGCACGCTGATGACGAGGGGGCTGGTCGAAGAGGCCGGCACCGAACCGGAGAGCCAAGCCGTGCTCTACCGGACGAGTTCGTATTTTCTCGAGCGGATGGGCCTGCGGGAGCTCGACGAGCTTCCCGAGCTGGCACCTTTCCTGCCCGACGACATGGAATCCCTAGAGGAGCAGAAGTAGTGAACAACAGGCGTAGTACCCCGTCCGGTGATGGACGCGGTCAAGGCCGTGGCGGAGCCCCGCGCGGTGGCAATTCCCGTGGGGGCTCGCAGTCCGGTGGATTCCGCGGCGGCTCCTCCCGAGGCGGGTCCTCCTCCGGCGGGTCCCGGGGCGGTTTCCGCTCCGACGGCCCGCGTCGTGACGATCGCGGTGGTTCGTCGTCCGGTGGTTTCCGTTCCGACGGTCCGCGTCGTGATGATCGTGGTGGTTTCCGGGCGGAGCGGGACGGTTCGCGGAGCCAGTACGGCGGGGGCAGGCCCTCGGGCGGTTCCCAGGGGGGTTCGCAGGGCGGTTACCGCTCCGACGGCCCGCGCCGCGACGACCGCGACGGCTTCCGCTCCGACGGCGCGCGTCGCGATGATCGCGGTGGCTTCCGTTCCGACGGCCCGCGTCGTGATGACCGCGGTGGTTCGTCGTCCGGTGGTTTCCGCTCGGACGGTCCGCGTCGTGATGATCGTGGTGGTTTCCGGGCGGAGCGGGACGGTTCGCGGAGCCAGTACGGCGGGGGCAGGCCCTCGGGCGGTTCCCAG
>NZ_JBEZZK010000001.1:0-290919 GCF_040639135.1 Streptosporangium sp. NPDC023963 | reverse complement strand
CGTGGGGGGTTCGCAGGGCGGTTACCGTTCCGACGGCCCGCGCCGCGACGACCGTGGAGGTTCGTCGTTCGGCGGTTCGCGCGGTGGCTTCCGTTCCGACGGCCCGCGTCGTGACGACCGCGGTGGCTTCCGCTCCGACGGCCCGCGTCGCGATGACCGTGGCGGTTCGTCGTCCGGTGGTTTCCGCTCCGACGGGCCGCGTCGCGATGACCGCGGTGGTTCGTCGTCCGGTGGTTTCCGTTCCGACGGTCCGCGTCGTGATGACCGCGGTGGTTTCCGGGTGGAGCGGGACGGTTCGCGGAGCCAGTACGGCGGGGGCAGGCCCTCGGGCGGTTCGCAGGGCGGTTCGCAGGGCGGTTACCGCTCCGACGGCCCGCGCCGCGACGACCGCGGCGGCTTCCGCGCCGACCGTGACGGCTCGCGCGGCAGGCCCGGCTCCGACCGCGGTCGCGGCGACGCGCCCGCCGGTGGCTCCCGTGGCCGCTTCGGCAGGACCGGGCGCCGGGACGACGTCCAGACCATCGGTGGCGGCAGCGCCGGGGCGTACGGCGAGCGCCGGGCCCCCGCGGACCGCTCCGGTGACCGATCCACCGGCCGGGCCCCCGCGGCGAAGGCGCCGCTCAGGCCGGGCACGATCGCGAACGACCGGTTCAAGACCGCTCGCCAGCCCAAGCGCGACTCCGACTTCTACGACCGCGACTACGTCGACGAGCGCGACACCACCGAGGTTCCCGACGGCATCCGGCTGCAGAAGGTCCTCGCCCAGGCGGGCGTCGCCAGCCGCCGGGCCTGCGAGGACATGATCGGCGAGGGCCGGGTGACGGTCGACGGCCAGGTGGTCCGCCGCTTCGGCGCCCGGGTCGACCCCGCCAGGCAGGTCATCCACGTCGACGGCAAGCGCCTGCCGACCATGCCCGACCTGGTCTACCTCGCGATCAACAAGCCGATCGGCGTCGTCAGCACCATGTCCGACCCGGACGGCCGTCCCTCGCTGGCCGACTTCGTGGCCGACCGCACCGAGCGGCTGTTCCACGTGGGACGCCTCGACACCGAGACCGAGGGCCTGATCCTGCTCACCAACGACGGCGAGCTGGCCAACAGGCTCACCCACCCGAGCTACGGCGTCCAGAAGAAGTACTGGGCGAAGGTTCCCGGCCGGATCGAGCGCGACCTCGGCCGCCGCCTGAAGAAGGGCGTCGAGCTGGAGGACGGCCTCGCCAAGGCCGACTCCTTCGCCCTGGTCCAGGAGCACGGACAGCAGGCGCTGATCGAGATCGTGCTGCACGAGGGTCGCAAGCACATCGTCCGCCGCATGCTGGAGGAGGTCGGGCACCCGGTCATCGACCTGGCCCGCATCGAGTTCGGCCCGGTCAAGCTCGGCCGCCTCAAGCCGGGCACCGTGCGTGCGCTGACCCTCACGGAAGTCGGGGAACTCTACGCCGCCGTCGGGTTGTAGCCTTCCCTGAACGTGTGTTAGGACGCGCCGGATCATCCTCGAGGATGGTCCGGCGCGGAGGGACTGGAGGAACGACGATGGTGCGGGCGATCCGCGGTGCGATCCAGGTCGAGTCCAACGACCGGGACGACATCCTGTCCGGGGTCACCGAACTGGTCGCGGAGGTGATGGGGCGCAACAGGCTCACCACCGACGACGTGATCAGCGTGATCTTCACGGCCACGCCCGATCTCACCGCCGAGTTCCCCGCCCTTGCCGCCCGCAAGCTCGGCTTCCACGACGTCCCGCTGATCTGCGCCTCCGAGATCGACGTCCCCGGCGCGCTGCCCCGCGTGGTGCGGCTGATGGCCCACGTCGAGGTCGACCGGCCCCGCCAGGACATCCAGCACGTCTACCTGCGTGGCGCGGTCGCCCTTCGCGTGGACATCGCCCAGTGAGCCCCTTATGCGGAACCACCTCCGGGGGGTTCGGGTGAGCGGCCTCGGAAGCGTCCTGGTCGTCGGCACGGGACTGATCGGCACCTCGATCGCGCTGGCCCTGCGCGAGCAGGGCGTGGCCGTCCACCTGGACGACCGCGACGCGGGATCCCTGCGGCTGGCGCGGGAACTGGGCGCCGGCGTCGAGTGGGCCGAGGGCGTGACGGTGGACGTCGCGATCATCGCGGTCCCGCCGCAGGCGGTCGCGGAGCGGCTCGCCGCCCTCCAGAAGGCCGGTGCGGCCCGTTTCTACACCGACGTGGCCAGCGTGAAGGCGCTCCCGCTCAGGGAGGCCGCGAGCCTCGGCTGCGACCTGACGACCTATGTCGCCGGGCACCCGCTCGCCGGACGCGAGCGCTCCGGTCCCGCCGCGGCGCGGGCCGACCTGTTCCTCGGGCGCCCGTGGGCGCTGTGCCCGACCGAGGAGACCTCGCCCGACGCCGTGGAGGCCCTGTACGGGCTCGTCAAGCTCTGCGGCGGCGAGGCGGTCAGGATCGGTGCCGAGGAGCACGACAGGGCCGTGGCGGTCGTCTCACACGCCCCGCACGTGACCGCCTCCGCGGTGGCCGCCCGTCTCGCGGAGGCGTCGGCCTCCGCGCTCGGCCTGGCCGGGCCGGGGGTGCGCGACGTCACCCGCATCGCGGCGGGCGACCCGAGGCTGTGGACCGGGATCCTGTCGGGCAACGCGCTGCCGGTGGCCGAGGTGCTGGAGGCGGTGGCGGCCGACCTGGCCGCCGCGGCGGCCTCGCTCCGTACCTCGGCGGCCTCCGCCGACCCCGGCGCCATGACCCGCGTCACCGAGCTGCTGTACCGGGGCGTCGCGGGCACGGGCCGGATCCCCGGCAAGCACGGTGGTCCCGCGCGCACCTACACGGCCGTCCAGGTCATCGTCGGCGACCGGCCCGGCGAGCTGGCCCGGCTGTTCCAGGCGGCCAAGGAGGCGGGCGTCAACATCGAGGACGTCCGGCTCGAGCACGCCCCCGGGCTGCCGCTGGGCGCCGCCGAGCTCTGGGTGCAGCCGGAGGCGGTGGAGGCGCTGGCCGAGGCCCTGCGGGAGAACGGCTGGCACCTGCCGTGACCCCGTCCGCCTTCTCGCTCGATGCGTGGTTCCTTCCCGGCTCCCGGTAGCCTCGTACGGACAACTGAAGCGGGCTGCAAGGGAGAGGCGTCGTGACCGGACTGGTCGTCGCCATGGACGGTCCTTCGGGATCGGGCAAGTCGAGCGCGTCACGAGGGGTGGCGCGAGCCTTGGGGCTGCGTTACCTCGATACCGGCGCGATGTACCGGGCGATCACCTGGTGGATGCTCCAGAAGGGCGTCGACCTCGCCGATCCCGAGGCGATCGCCGCCAGGGCGCTCGACCCGGTTCTCACGCTGGGCACCGACCCGGACACGGCGGTGGTGGCGGTCGACGGCGTCGACGCCGTCGCGCCGATCCGCACCGCCGAGGTCACCGCGGCCGTCTCGGCGGTCAGCGCGGTGCCCGAGGTACGCCACCGCCTGGTGGCCGAGCAGCGTGAGATCATCGGCTCGGGCGGCATCGTCGTCGAGGGCCGTGACATCGGCACGGTGGTGGCGCCCGGCGCCGCGGTCAAGATCTACCTGACCGCGAGCGCGGACGCCAGGGCGCTGCGCCGCACGGCGGAGCTCGCCGGCACCACGGTGGCGGCGCAGCGGGCCGCGATGGCCCGCCGCGACACCCTCGACTCGACCAGGAAGGCAGACCCGCTGGCGAAGGCGGCCGACGCCGTCGAGCTCGACACCACGGCGCTGAACCTCGAAGAGGTCATCGCCGAAATACTGCGTGTGATTAAGGAAAAGGCGTGACCGGGGTATACGAGGACGAAAACGGCTGGATCGACGCGGAGCTCGCCGATTCGGGGACCGACGACAGCTCGCAGCGGGATGTGGGGCCCGACACGGCCCCGCAGCCGGTAGTGGCCGTGGTGGGCCGCCCCAACGTGGGCAAGTCCACCCTGGTCAACCGGATCATCGGCCGCCGGGAGGCGGTCGTGGAGGACGTGCCGGGGGTGACCCGCGACCGGGTCACGTACGACGCCACGTGGCGGGGGCGCCGGTTCACGGTGGTCGACACCGGAGGCTGGGACCCCGACGCGACCGGCATGGCGCTGAAGATCGCCGAGCAGGCCCAGGTCGCGGCCGAGCTGGCCGACGTGATCCTGTTCGTGGTCGACGCCGTCGTGGGCGTGACCGACGCGGACGAGATCGTCGGCCACGTGCTGCGCGGGTCCGGCAAGCCGGTCATCCTCGCCGCCAACAAGGTCGACAACCAGCAGATGGAGCTGGAGGCCGCCGGGCTGTGGGCCCTCGGCCTGGGCGAGCCGCAGCCGGTCTCGGCCCTGCACGGCCGCTCCAGCGGCGACCTGCTGGACGTGATCCTCGAGAAGCTGCCGGAGACGCCCGAGCAGCGTTTCGGCCCCGAGCGCGGCCCGCGCAGGGTCGCCCTGGTCGGCAAGCCCAACGTGGGCAAGTCCTCGCTGCTGAACAAGCTGGCGGGCTCCGAGCGCGTGCTCGTCGACCCGATGGCGGGCACCACCCGTGACCCGGTGGACGAGCTGGTCGAGCTCGGCGGCAAGACCTGGCGCTTCGTCGACACCGCCGGGATCAGGCGGCGTGACCGCGAACTCAAGGGCGCCGACTTCTACGCGAGCATGCGCACCCGGGGAGCCCTGGAGCGCTCGGAGATCGCGGTGGTGCTCATCGACGCCAGCGACGTGCTGACCGAGCAGGACCTGCGGATCATCTCCCTGGTGATCGAGTCCGGCCGGTGCATGGTCGTGGCGTTCAACAAGTGGGACCTGCTCGACGAGGACCGCCGTTACTACCTGGAGAAGGAGATCGACCGCCAGCTCGTCCGCGTGCCGTGGGCGCTGCGGATCAACATCTCCGCCAAGAACGGCTGGCACGTCGACCGGATCGTCCCGGCGATCGAGAAGGCCCTCGACTCCTGGTCGACCCGGGTGCCCACGGCCCGCCTGAACGCCTTCCTGACCGACCTGGTCGCGGCCACCCCGCCACCGGTCCGCAGCGGCAAGCAGCCCAAGATCCTCTTCGCCACGCAGGCGTCGACGGAGCCGCCGAAGTTCGTGCTGTTCACCTCGGGCTTCCTGGAGGAGACCTACCGCCGCTTCATCGAGCGCCGGATCCGCGAGGAGTTCGGCTTCGCCGGGTCGCCCATCGAGGTCACCATGAAGATCCGCGAGAAGCGCCAGGGGCAGAAGAAGAAGTAGCGGCGGCAATCCCGTCCGGGGCGGAGGCCCCACCCCGGATAGGAGCCCCGGACAGGAGCCCTGTCCGGGGCGGTGGCCCCGAACGGCCCGGCCCGCGCCGGGCCGTTCGCGCGTCGTCCGGGTCCTGGTTCTCCCGGGGATCTCAGGGTTCGATCAGGCCCGCCCGGATGGCGTACCGGGTGAGGTCGAGCCGGTCGCGCATGCCGAGCTTCTGCAGGATGTTGGCGCGATGCCGGTCGACGGTCTTCACGCTGATGAACAGGGTCTCGGCGATCCGCTTGGCGGAGTTGCCCTCGGCGATCAGCTTGACGATCTCCTCCTCGCGCGGGGTCAGGATGCTCTCCGGCATGCTCTGTCCGAGCCTGTCGCGCTGCAGGTAGTGCCGGATCAGGGCGGTGACGGCACCCGGGTACAGGAACGGCTCGCCGCGCATCGCCGCCCTGCACGCCTCCAGCAGGTCGCGGTCGGCCACGGACTTCAGCACGTAGCCCGAGGCTCCGGCCTTGAGCGCCTCGAAGAAGTACTGCTCGTTGTCGTACATCGACAGGATCAGCAACCGGATGCCGGGGGCCCGCCGGGAGATCTCGCGGGCCGCCTGCAGGCCGGTCATGCGGGGCATCGCGATGTCCAGGATCGCCAGGTCGACCGCCTCGGGGGCGGCGGCCTCCACCGCTTCGGCGCCGTTGGCGGCCTCGGCCACCACCGTGAGGTCGGGTTCGGCGTCCAGGATCAGCCGCAGCCCGCGGCGGACCAGGGCGTGGTCGTCGGCCAGCAGGATCCTGGTGGGACGCGCGGGGCTCGCGGAACTCACGGGACTCCCAGGGTTCACAGGACTCTCCGCTCGGTGTCGGGCGGTACGGTGAGGCGGACGTCGGTGCCGCCGTCCGGCGGAGAGGTCACGGCCAGCCGGGCGCCGATGAGCAGGGCGCGCTCCCGCATCCCGCGGATCCCGGCCCCCTCGTGGCGTACGCCGCCGCGGCCGTCGTCGGTGATGCGCAGCTCGAGGCCGTCGGGCCCGGTGGTCAGCGAGAGCTCGACGCGGGACGCCCGGGCGTGCCTGGCCGCGTTGGTCAGGCCCTCCTGGGCGATGCGGTAGAGGACCAGCTCGACCTCCTCGCTCAGCGAGGGCAGGTCGGCCTCGACCCTGCGGGTCACGGGAACGCCGCTGCTCTGGGAGAAGTCGCTGCTCAGCGCGTTGAGGGCGCTCTGCAGGCCGAGGTCCTCCAGCACGCCGGGACGCAGGCGGCGGGCGACCTGCCCCACCTCGTCCAGGCTCGCGCGGACGCTCTCCTGCACCCCGTGCAGCTCCTCGCGCAGGTCGCGGGGCGCGCGGTCGGCGGCGTGCTTGAGACTCAGCAGGACCACCGTGAGGCTCTGGCCGATCTCGTCGTGCAGCTCGCGGGCGATGCGGCGCCGCTCGTTCTCCTGGGCGGCGAGGGCGTGGGCGCTGCTGGCGCTGCGCTCGGCCTCCAGCCGGTCGAGCATCGCGTTGAAGGTGTCGATCAGGTGGGCCAGGTCGCGGTTGCCGCCGCTGGGCAGCCGGTCGTGGGGGTGCAGCAGGTCCACGCGCTGCATCAGGGTCGTGAGCGCGTCGAGCGGGGCCAGACTGGTGCGCAGGAGGAGGGCGTTGGCCGCCAGCATCAGCGCCAGGCCGATCGTCAGCACCGGGATCTCGGCCAGGAGCACCGGCGAGGACACGGTGGCGGGGGAAAGGGCGAGCACCAGCGTACCGACCGCGAAGACCAGCCCGTTGATCGCGAACAGCCGTCTGAACAGGATCCGCCCCGGACTGTGCGCTCCTGCTGCCCGGTGGGTGCGCTCGCTCATCTGACCAGCTTCCCCGCTGCGGGACGAGCCTGTCCATGCGGGGTGCCTCCCATTCCCGCGCGCCGCTCCTACATGTTCCGCCCCCGCTCGAATGGGTGCCGGCCCCGATGGCGGCGGAGAGACGACCCCGATGGGATGGAGGAGCGGCGAACACCGGCAGACGGGAGAGGGCGATGGGTACGAGCGATGTCGGCATTCTCTGGCTGGACGCCGTCACTCGTGACGGCGCCACGATCACGGTCAACGCGGCCGCCCGGGTCTTCGTCGCCGACCCCGTGGCGTACGCCGCCTACCCGGGCTCGCCGGGCGACGCCAAGCTGGCCGCCGCCGAAGCGGGGATCCGGCGCTACGTCGGGAAACACGACCTGTCCCGGCTGTCTCGGCGGGTCGACCTCGCCCGCGGAGCCGGCGAGGGGAGCCGCCACTGGGGCGTCGAGGTGGCGCTGGTGGCGATCACCCGCGTCAAGGTGCGGCGCCGGAAGGACCTCATCCGCTGGGCGGAACGGCTCGCGTCGTGACGGCGGCCGTGGACGACAGGCTCGCCGCCCTCGAACGGCGGCCGGCCGGCATCGCGAAAGCCGCGGGCGTCGCCGGAGCCACCGGCATCGCGGGAACCGCACGAACCACAGGAATCACAGGAGGGGTGTCGTGAGCACACCGTCCGCGGTACGCCACCTCACCCGACGGGAAGGTGCCATGCAAGCGCGCGACATCGCGGTGAGCCTCCCGACGGTCACCACGGGTGACTCCGTCGCGAAGGCGGTACGGATCATGGTGATCGGCCGCCTGCCGGGACTCATCATCGTGGACGACCTCTCGCGGCCCCGGCTGGTGCTCCCCGGCACCCAGGTGCTGCGGCTGGCCGTGCCCGGTTCCTACCAGGAGGACCCCGCCCTGGCCAGGACCATCGACGAGGCCTACGCCGACCAGTTCTGGCAGGACCTGGGCAACCGCACCATCGGCGACTGCCTGCCGCGCGATCCCGCCAGGCCGGTGACCGTCCCCACGGACGCGAACCTGCTGGAGGTGGCCGCCCTGATGGCCAGGACCCGCAGCCCGATCGTGGCCGTGGTGGACCGGGACGCCTCGCTGGTCGGGGCGATCACCCTGGAGCGCCTCCTCACCAGCCTGGCCGTCTTCGGCCTCGGTGAGCCTTGAGCGCGCTGCTCGCCCTGGGGATATTTCTGGTCGCGTTCTCCTTCATCGCCACCGAGAAGGCCGACAAGGTCAAGGTGGTCCTGATCGCCGCGGGTGTGATGGCGGTCCTGGGACTGATACCGGGCTCGGAGGTCTTCTTCTCCGAGCACGAGGGCATCGACTGGAACGTCATCTTCCTGCTGCTCGGCATGATGATCATCGTAGGGATCATCAAGCAGACGGGGGTCTTCGACTACCTGGCGATCTGGGCGGCCAAGCGGTCCAAGGGCGACCCGTACCGGCTCATGGTCATGCTGATGGTGATCACCGCCATCGCCTCGCCCTTCCTCGACAACGTCACCACGATCATGCTGGTCGCGCCGGTCACGGTGGTCGTGTGCGACCGGCTGCGGATCCCGGCCCAGCCCTACCTGATCGCGGAGGTGCTGGCCTCCAACATCGGCGGCGCGGCCACTCTCATCGGGGACCCGCCCAACATCATCATCGGCAGCAGGGCGGGGCTGACGTTCAACGACTTCCTGGTGCACATGGCGCCCGTCGTGGTCGTCGTCTTCATCGTGTTCGTCCTGCTGACCAGGGTGCTGTTCAAGGGCTCCTTCCGGTACAACCCCGAGCGCGTCTCCGCGGTGATGGCCCTGCAGGAGCGGCGGGCGATCACCGACCCCCGCCTGCTCGTACGGTGCCTGGCGGTGCTCGCCGTGGTGGTGGTGGGGTTCGGCCTGCACGCGGTGCTGCACATCGAGCCGTCCATCGTGGCCCTCGTGGGAGCGGGGGTGATGCTCCTGCTGTCGCGGATCCCGGTCTCGGAGGTGCTGGCGGAGGTCGAGTGGCCGACGCTGGTGTTCTTCGCGGGACTGTTCGTGATGGTCGCGGGACTGGTCGAGACCGGCGTGATCGCGGCGGTGGGCACGTGGGCGATCGAGGTGGTCGGCGACGACTACTTCCTCGCGGCGACGTCGCTGCTGTTCGGCTCCAGCGTGCTGGGGGCGTTCTTCGACAACATCCCGTACGTCGCGACGATGGCGCCGATCGTCGAGGGGATCGTGGCGCAGGCCCCCGACCCGGCGACCGGGCAGGCGCTGTGGTGGGCGTTCGCGCTGGGCGCCGACTTCGGGGGCAACGGCACGGCGGTGGCGGCCAGCGCGAACGTGGTCGCGCTCGGCATCGCGGCACGGACGGGGCATCCGATCAGCTTCTGGCAGTTCACCAAGTACGGGATCGTGGTGACGGCGCTGAGCACGCTCATGGCGTGGGTGTACGTGTGGCTGCGCTACTTCACCTGACCGCCCCGCGGGCTCCGGCTCCGGCCCGCGTCCGGGTCAGGCCTCTTCCATCCGCCCGGACCCGCGTGGCAGCAGCAGCGCGACCAGCACGCCCACCCCGCACAGGACGGAGGTGATCAGGAAGATCTCGCTGTACTCGGTGTGCAGCGCCTCCTTCACCTTGCGCTGGTACTCGGCGAGCCGCCCGGCGTACACGAGGGGGTCCACGCCGAAGGGCAGCGGCGTGTCCAGGTCGGCGGTGAGCGACTGGAAGCGATGGAAGCCCCACGCCGACAGCCCGGCGACGCCGAGCAGCATGCCCATCATCCGGGCCACGACCACCGCCGCCGAGGCCACCCCGTGCCGGGCGGCGGGTACGGCCCGCAGCACCGCCGAGGAGATCGGGGCGATCACCAGGCCGAGCCCCAGGCCGGCGACGATCAGGTCGGCGTCCATGCGGTATCCGGCCGAGGCCAGGTCCAGGGGCCACTGGCCGATGCGGACGTATCCGGCGGCGGCCACCGCGAGCCCGATCACCGTCACCGCGCGCTCGCCGTAGCGGCGGGCCATGACACCGCCCACCAGCGCGGCCACGGAGAGCGCGACGAGGAAGCGCGACAGCACCAGGGCGCCGTCCAGGCTGTCCAGGCCCAGCAGCGTCTGCGCCGACAGCTGCACGTCGACCAGGGTCACCAGCAGCGCGGCGCCGCTCAGGAAGCTCACCCCGAGCGTGGCGAGGAACGGGCCGCGCGACACCCCCGTCATGTCGATCAGCCGGGTCCTGGCGCGCCACTCCCACGCGACGAACGCGGCACCGGACACGACCCCGGCGACGATCATGGGAATGCCCCACGGGGGAAGGACCGACTCGTCGGGGTCGGGGTTGTAGAGACCGGCCACGAGCAGGCCGAGCGCGAGCGCGAGCAGCAGCCCGCCGACCACGTCGACGCGCTCGGCCGTCCCGCGGGCCCGGTCGCGGGCGGGCGGCGGCACCGACCGCTGCACGGCGATCGCCGCCAGGGCCACCAGCGGGACGTTCAGCCAGAAGATCGACCGCCAGCCGCCGAGCTGCACGCCGCCGACCTGGAGGGTGGCCGGGACCAGGGCGGCGAGGGCCGCGCCGTACAGGGGGCCCAGCACGCTGCCGAGCTCCTGGGCCGACCCCACCGCGCCGAGCGCCACCGGGCGCTCGTCCTCGTCCCACAGGTCCCCGATCAGGGCCATGGTGATGGGCAGCAGCGCGCCGCCCGCGACGCCCTGCACGGTCCGTCCCGCGACCAGCCAGGGCACGGTGTCGCCCAGCGCGGTGACGACCGAGCCCACGGCGAAGCCCGCCAGGCACAGGTGGATGAGCGGGCGCCTGCCGTAGCGGTCGGAGAGCTGGCCGAGCAGCGGCATGGCCGCGATGTAGCCGAGCAGGAAGCCGGTGACGATCGGGGTGGCCCGCTCCAGGTGGTTGAGGGGGACGTCGACGTCCCTCGCGATGTCGACGAGGACGGTGACCACCACATACGCGTCCAGGGCCGCCAGCAGGACCGCCGTGCCGCCGACGCCGAGGGCGGTCCGCCGCCGGGCCGCGAGCGCGCCTTCCGGGGCGGTGCGGTTCGTCGTCACTTCGTCACTCCGCCGGAGCGGTGACCTGAACCGGCACGTCGTAGTCGCTGAAGGCCACGATCACCTTGCCGCCGGTCAGTGGCAGGTCCGCCTTGAGCAGCCGGCTGGTGGCCTTGTCGATCCAGAGTACGGCGTCGACGCTCTGCGTGAGGCCGGGCACCATCGTGGCGAGCACCTGCTGGGAGAGCGTCGCCGAGACCCGGTAGGCGTCGACGCCGTCCAGCTTCTCCGCCGCCTGGGTCTTCGCGTCCAGCGCGTTGGCCAGCAGCTGCACGACGCCCTTGTCCGGGTCGAGGATGGCGGAGGGGTCGTAGATCGCCGCCAGCTGGCTCCGCGACATCCGCTGGAAGCCGCCGGTCACGCCCTTGAAGTGGACGGTCTCCCCGATCAGTACGAAGTTGATCTCCTGGAGACTGCCCATCACGTCGATCTGGAGGGTGCCGTCCGCGTCGCCGGTCCCGCTGAGACGGCCGGAGGCCTTCTTGACCGGTACGGGGGGCGCGCCCTCGGTCTCCATCGAGAAGGCGGCCGACTTCACGGCGCGCGTCGCGTCCGCGGATTTCCTGAGCAGGTCGGCCCCGTCGGGAAGGGCCGCTGTGCCGTCGGAGGCACCACTGCCGCTGCACGCGGTGACCAGGAAGAACGCGGCGATCACCGCGGTGATGAGGATCCGGCGAGCAGACATGGGCGGATCGTAACGACACTCCGGTCTACTAAGGAGTAACGACCGGTATCGGTTTCGCGTCGGCGGGCGTCCTGGCCGGTATCCCCGCCCGGCGTCCTCGCCGGTTTCCCCGCCCGGTTTCGCGTCGGCTGACGTCCTCGCGGACCCCACCGACCGGTCTCGCGCCGGCGGAGGGTTCTGCGGGCCCGCGCCGCCCGGTCTCGCGCCGGCGGAGGGTTCTGTGGCCTTCGCGGGGTTCGCCGTCCGGCACGGGTCAGCGGATGCCCTTGAGGTGGTCCACCACCGGTGCGTACGCCGCTTCCAGCTCGATCAGCTGGTCGTCGGTGAGCAGGTCGATGAAATGCCGGCGCACGCCGGCCACGTGATGTGGCGCGACCTTCTGGATGGTGGCCCAGCCGTGTTCGGTGAGGACGGCGAAGGTGCCGCGCCGGTCGTCGGCGCAGGTCTCCCTGGCGACCAGGCCGGCGGCCTCCATCCGGGAGATCTGGTGGGACAGGCGGCTGCGGGACTGGATCGTGGCGTCCGCCAGGTCGCTCATCCGCATGCGGTGACCGGGGGTCTCCGACAGGTTCACCAGGATCTCGTAGTCGTTGACCGAGAGCCCGAAGGGCTGGAGCTCACGGTCGAGACGGTGGTCGAGGAGCTTGTGCACGGCGAGGTGGGCACGCCACGCCCGCTGCTCGATCGAGGACAGCCAGCGGGGCTCCTGCTCGCTCACCGGTCGCTCACCACTCTCGTTCGCCGCGCGTGTGGTCGCGACTCCGGCGGATCCGTCCCCCGGCCGACCACCCCGCCCGCCCGGCGGAGCCTGCTTCAGGGTCATAGATCAGAACTTACCTCAGAAGATGCCGATCGCTCGTGGTAGGCGATGTGGCAACGTGACGAAACCCGCGGTTTCCCCGCCCGCGGACCCCGTCCCGCCGGCCGGGCAGGACAGGTCGCGTCACCGGTGGGACGCGAGGGACGGGACACACGTAAGGTGACCACACTGCTGGCCTCCCAGCTGACCGGCTCGTCCCTCTGGGACGGGACCGCCTCCGTGGTGATCGGCCTGCTGCTCCTGTGGGTCGCGCTCCACCTCATCCGCGCCAACGCCTCCCCGCTGATCGGCCAGGCCGCGCCCGGGAGGCTGACGGAGCGGATCCGCGAGGAGATCGCCGCCCTGCCCGAGGTCGAGAGCGTGGTGGAACTCCTGACCATGATGCCGGGCCCCGGCGAGATCTGGTCGCCGCCCGCGTCGACTCCGTCGACGACACCACGGGGGCGAGGCTGGAAGAGGCCGCCGACCGGGTGGAACGCGTGCTCAAGGAACGGTTCCCCTCGGTGGCGCAGGTCTTCCTCGACCCCACCCCCGGACGCTCATCCCGCGAGGCCTGAACTCTCCATCCACCTCTCCACCTCGTCGGGGTGGCGGGGCAGCCCGGCCGACATGAGACGGGCGCCGTCGGCGGTGACGACGAGGTCGTCCTCGATGCGCACGCCGATGCCGCGCAGTTCCGGCGGCAGCGTCAGGTCGTCCGGCTGCAGGTAGAGGCCGGGCTCGACGGTCAGCACCTGTCCCTCCTCCAGCACGCCGTCCAGGTAGGCCTCCGAGCGGGCCCTGGCGCAGTCGTGGACGTCCATGCCGAGCATGTGGCCGCTGCTGCACAGCGTGTAGCGGCGGTACAGGCCGCTCCCGGGCTCCATCGCCTCGTCCGCGCCGATCTTCAGCACGCCCCAGTCGTGCAGTCCCTCCGCGATGACGCGCATCGCCGCGCGGTGGAAGTCGCGGAAACGCGCACCGGGGCGCAGGGTGGCGATCGCCGCCTCCTGGGCCTCGTACACCAGCTCGTAGACCTGGCGCTGGACCGGGCTGAAGCGCCCGGACACCGGCAGGGTCCTGGTGATGTCGGCGGTGTAGAGGTGGTCGGTCTCCACGCCCGCGTCGAGGAGCAGCAGCTCGTCGCCGGCCAGCCGCCCGTCGTTGCGGATCCAGTGCAGCACGCACGCGTTGGCGCCGGAGGCCACGATGCTGTCGTAGCCGACCGCGTTGCCCTCCAGGCGGGCGCGGAGGCCGAAGACCCCCTCCAGGTAGCGCTCGCCGCGCCGGTGCCCCAGGGCGGCGGGCAGGGCCCGTGCCACGTCCTCGAACCCGCGCGTGGTCGCGTCGACCGAGAACTGCAGCTCGGCGACCTCCCACTCGTCCTTGATCAGCCGCATCTCGGAGAGGAACGTCTCCAGCTCCTCGTCACCGCCGCCGGGCGAGACCCGCCCGTCCACGGACGCGTCCACCCCGCGCAGCACCCGCGCGGGCCCGGCGAGCACGCCGTCCAGCCTGTCGATCGGCGCGCAGGCGATCTGGTGGATCGCCTCCGCCTCGGCCAGGTCGGGGCGGCGGCCCACCCAGAACTCGCCGTAGCGGCGGTCGCGGTAGAACTCCTGCCCCGCCTGGCCCGGTGCCGACCGCGGCGAGCGGGGGCGCAGGAACAGCGTGGCCTCCCCGGAGGGCTCGACGACGAGCACGTCGTCGGGCTCCTGGTCACCGGTGAGGTAGGCGAAGGCGCTGTGCGCCCGGAACCGGTAGTCGCTGTCGTTGCTGCGGGCCTTGAGCGTGCCGGACGGGATCACCAGCCGCTCGCCGGGGAAGCGGGCGGCGAGCGCGGCGCGGCGCTTGGCGGTGTAGGCGGCCTGCGGCAGCGGTGCGAGGTCGTCGCGGTGCGTGTCGGCCCAGCCGGTGGTCATGAACGCGGCGAGGGCGTCGGAGACCGGCAGGTCGTGGCTGCCGGTGTTGAGCTTTTGGGTCATTTTGTCCCCGGGCGCGAAGGTCTCTGGTCACCCACACGCTAGTCCGGAGCGGTGCGGCCCGCACCCCCGGCAGGTACGGAGCCGCACCGCGCACACGGGTCAGCCCACCGGGACCTGGTACTCCTTGGCCAGGTCGGACGTGGCGGCCTCCTTGAAGACGACGGCGCCGCCCAGGGCGGCCTTGTCCGGCTTGGCCACGTACGACAGCAGCGAGGCGGGCTTGTCGAACGTGGTGAAGTCCATGACCGTGCCGAACTCCGCACCCCAGGACGACTGGCCGCGGTGCGCGGCGACCACCGCGGCCCGGGTCAGGTCCTTGCCCTCGCAGGCCTTCTTGAGCGCGTCGACGACGATCGCCGCCGCCGAGTAGCCCGAGGGGACGCCGCTGTCGATGGCCGTGTCCGGGTACTTCGCCGCGTAGTCGGCGGCCAGCTTCTTCATGGCGGGCATGTCGGCGCTGATCGGCGTGCCCGCGGTCATGTAGTAGAAGTCCTTCAGCAGCGCGGGCCCGGCCGGGGTGGGCAGCAGCTGGGGGGAGTAGGCCGAGTTGCTGCCGACGAACGGCACGTCCATGCCCTTGGCGAGCGAGACGCCGACGAGCGAGGCGGTCTGCTTGGGGCCGACGGAGACCAGGATGGCCTTGACGCCCTCCGCCTTGAACGCGGCGACCTGGGCGCTCATGTCCTGGTCGGTGGCCTTGATCTTCTGCTCCACGAGCGTGAGGCCGAGCTTCTCCGACGCGTACTTGGAGCCGTTCAGCGCGCTCTCGCCGTAGTCGCCCTCGAAGTACAGGTGACCGATCTTGTCCCCGGACTTGATGCCCTTCTCCTTGGCCAGGAAGTCCACCCCGTTGATCATGTCGATGTCGTAGGTCGTCCCGGTGACCTGGATGGACTTGCTGCCGAGCAGCCCGGTCGCCCAGGCCTGCGGGATGGTGAGCATCTGGTCGGTCTCGATGCGCTGCTTGAGCGCGTTGACCATGGGCGAGCCGACGAAGTGGGCGATCGCCACCACCTTCGGGGCGATCTCGGTGTAGGAGGCGATCGCCTTCTGCGCGTCGTAGCCGTGGTCGCGCACCAGGGCCTCCAGCTGCCGCCCGCACACGCCCCCGGCCGCGTTCGTCTGCTCGAAGTACAGCTGCTGCGCCTGGGTCAGGCTCTTGCCGAACGACGCGTACGGGCCGGTGAGGTCGGTCATCAGGCCGATCGTGATCTTGTCGGCGCTGACGCCGGGGCCCGTCTTCACGCCGTCCCCCCCGACGGCGGAGGGAGCGGCGGCGTCCCCGCTGCCACCGGTGGCCTTCTCGCTGGCGCACGCGGTGACGGCCAGGGCGAGGGCGGCGAGTACCGCGATGCGTCGGACCGGGGTTCTTGGGATTCCCATTTCATCAGTTCCTTGTGTCGGGGGAGGGGGACAGCGGGGTCTTCGTCGTCGCGGAGGTCGCGGAGGTCGCGGAAGCGGGAGGAGCGGAGGTGAGCCGCCGGTCGACGGCCAGGCGCAGGCGCCCGGCGAGGCCGAGCAGCCCGCCGGGCAGGAAGAGGACGACGGCGACGACGGCGGCGCCGTACAGGATGCGGGCCGCCTCGGCGGGCGACACCCCGCCCGAGCCCGGCTCCGCCACCAGCGGCAGGGCGTCGCTGTAGCGGCTGAGCAGCTGGGGGAGCATCGAGATGAAGATCGCGCCGATCACCGCGCCGGCGACGGAGCCGAGCCCGCCGATGATGATCATCGCGAGGTAGTCGAGGGAGAGAAGCAGGCCGAAGTAGTCGGGCACGGTGCGCTGGAAGACCAGCGCGATCAGGACCCCGGCCAGGCCGCCGTACATCGACGACAGCACGAACACCCCGGCGCGGTAGCGGGCCACCGGCACGCCCATGACCCCGGCCGCGATCTCGTGGTCGCGGATGGTGTTCATGGCCCGCCCGGGACGGCCGCGCAGCACCCCGCGGGCGAACAGCGCCGCGCCGGTCAGCAGGACCAGCCCCAGGAACCAGAGCCGCTCCAGCGACCCGAACGGCACCTGCGCCACCACCAGCTCGGGGGTGTCGGCGAACGCGAACCCGAACAGCTCCATCGGCGGCACCGTCCGCCCGTTGTACCCGCCCGTCACGGGTTCGGCGTTGAACAGCACGTGCTGGCCGACGAAGATCAGCGCGAGGGTGGCGATACCGAGGTAGGCGCCCTTCAGGCGACCCGCGATGGGGCTGAACACCCCGCCCGCGACACCCGCCGTGAGCACCGCGAGCAGCGCCGCGACGGGCGTGGGCAGGCCCAGGCCGCCGAGGGCGTGCGCGCCGCCCTCAGGCTCGGAGCCGAAGTAGACGTAGGCGTACGCGCCGACCGCCAGGAAGAACGCGTGGCCCATGGACAGCTGGCCGGTGGCGCCGGTCAGCAGGTTGATGCCGATCGCCCCGATCGCCGCCGACATCGCGAAGAGCCCGGCCTGCAGCCAGAAGCCCTCCAGGTAGAACGGTACGGCGATCGCCACCGCGACCAGCACGACGCAGGAGAGGATGACCTTCTTAGACACGTGCCAGCTCCCTCGTCCCGAACAGCCCCGCGGGGCGGATGAGCAGGACAATGATCATCACGAGGAACGGGGCGACGTCGCCGATGCCCCGGCCGAGGAAGGCCAGGTCGTTCTGGTAGCCGCTCATCATGGCCTCGGTGACGCCGATGATCAGCCCTCCGGCCAGCGCCCCCGTGGTGGAGTCGAGGCCGCCGAGGATCGCCGCGGGGAACGCCTTCATCGCCGCGAACGTGGTGCTGCGGTCCAGCCCCGGGGTGGGGAAGACGCACAGGAAGAGCGCGGCGACGGCGGCGAGCGCCCCGGCGACCGCCCAGGCCCCCATCGAGACCCGCCCGCGCCGCACGCCCATCAGCGCGGCGGTCTCCGCGTCCTCCGCGGTGGCGCGCATGGCGATGCCCCAGTTCGTGTACTTGAACGCCAGCAGGAACGCGGCGATCAAAGCCGCCGCGACGGCGAACGCGACCACCCGGGTCTGGGCGACGCTGACGGCTCCCAGATGCAGCACCCGGTCGTGCCACGGATCGCCCAGCGCGAGCACGTCGGTACCGATCTGCCTGGTCAGCTCGGTCGTCAGCACGATGTCGACGCCGATCGTCACGATCGCCAGCACGCTGTGCGAGGCGACGTTCGCCCTGCGGATGATCAGGAACTCGATCAGGGCGCCCACGACGGCCGCCCCGGCGACGCCCAGCAGCAGGGCGGTCCAGAAGCCGACCGACGGGTGCGTCTTGGCCACGATGAAGCCGCCGACCAGCAGCAGCGAGGCGTGCGCGAAGTTCACCACCTCGGTCGCCTTGAAGATGATGACGAAGCCCAGGGCGATCAGCGCGTACACGGCTCCGACGGAGATCCCGTTCACCAGGAGTTCGAGAAAAGTGATCACGAAGAGACCTCCTCGTCCTTGGCCGGGGTGCTCTCCGCCGCCGCGCCCAGGTAGGCGCGGACCACCTCGGGGTCGTTCTGCACCTCGCCGGGGGACCCGTCCGCGATGCGCCTGCCGAAGTCCAGGACCGTCACCGCGTCGGCGAGCCGCATGACGATCCCCATGTCGTGCTCGACCAGCAGGATCGAGATGCCGAGGCTCTCCCGCACCGCGACGATCAGCTCGGCCATGTCACGGCGCTCACCGCCGTTCATGCCGGCGACCGGCTCGTCCAGCAGCAGCAGCCGGGGCTCCATGCACAGCGCCCGCGCCAGCTCCACACGCTTCTGCACGCCGTACGGCAGCAGCCCGACAGGCGTGGCCAGCCGTTCGGAGAGCCCGACGAACGCGGCGATCTCGGTCACCCGCTCGCCGTGCGCGGCCGCCTCTCGCCGGGCCGACGGCAGCCGCAGCCCGGCCGAGACGAACCCGGCGCGGGTCAGCCGGTGGCGGCCGAGCATCAGGTTGTCCCGCACCGACAGGCGCGGCGACAGGGCGATGTTCTGGAAGGTGCGCGCCACCCCCAGGGCGGCGATGCGGTGCGGGGCCAGGGAGGTCAGTTCCGCGTCGCCGAACCGCACGCTGCCCGAGGTGGCCCGGTAGACGCCCGACAGGACGTTGAAGCAGGTCGACTTGCCCGCCCCGTTGGGCCCGATCACCGCGTGGACGCTGCCGGGCTCGACGCTGAAGCCGACCGCGTCCAGCGCGGTGAGCCCGGCGAAGCGCACGGTCACGTCACGCACGTCGAGCCGGGGAATGGAAGTATCCGTACCGTCCGGTTGGTATGTGTCACTCACGCGGACCACCTCGCCAGCGCCGGGCGGGCGGCCGCGGCCTTCCCCGCGGATCCCGGGACGACCGGAACCGGGTCCTCGATGCCCAGGTAGCGGCGGCGCACCTCGTCGCTTGCGGCGAGCTCGGCGGCCGGTCCCGACAGCACCACCTCGCCGACCTCCAGCACGTAGGCGTGCGAGGCCAGGGACAGGGCCATGGCGGCGTTCTGCTCCACCAGGAGCACCGTGGTGCCCCGCGCGTTGATCTCGCGAACGGTGTCGGCGATCCTGGCGGCCATCATCGGGGCGAGACCGAGGGTGGGCTCGTCCAGCAACAGCATCCTCGGCCTGGCCATCAGCGCCCGGCCGATGGCGAGCATCTGCTGCTCGCCGCCGGACAGCAGGCCCGCGCGCTGCCCGGCGCGCTCGGCGAGCACGGGGAAGAGCGCGAGCACGCTCTCCCGCGCCTCGGCCGCCGAGCGCCGGTCGGGCGCGCCGAGGGCGCCGGCCCTCAGGTTCTCCTCCACCGTCATCCGCGCGAAGACCCTGCGCCCCTCGGGCACCTGGACGACGCCCCTCGCCACCACGGCCGAGGTGGCGGCACCGGACAGCCGCGTACCGCCGAACCCGACCTCGCCCGCGGTGATCCCGCCCCGGTGGAACCTGAGGGTGCCCGACACGGCGCGCAGCAGGGTCGACTTCCCCGCGCCGTTGCCGCCGAGCACCGCGACGACCGAACCGCGCGGGACGTCCAGCGAGACACCCCGCAGGGCCAGGACCGGGCCGTAACTCACCGCCAGATCCCTGACGACCAGCCCGGAATCTCCGGGCGGGCGAGGGTCGTGCACGTCCATGTGTGCCTCCTGACAGCCGATGAACGCACCCAACCGAGGCGCTTCACCGGCGTCCAGAGGGCGGGGTGAAGTCGGGGCGGGCGCCCATGCGGGACGGGTACCGGTTGTGCGCGCGCACAACCCCGCATCACGAAACAGAACAGAACCTTGTTCGGCTAGGTGCCTTGCTGTCACGATCCCCAGATGGGGACCCGCCCGGTTACGGACGAAGAAGTACGCAGGATCATGCGCCTGGCCGCCCGCAGGCTGCTGCTGAGGCTTCCCGAGCTCACCGACGAACTCGTCGCCAAGATCCGCGACACCGACGAGGCGTACCGGCGGATGGTCCCCACCGACGACCACTGGCAGAGCGTCTACGAGGCGATGCGGGACGGTATCGGCGCCATCCTGCTGCCCCGCTCCGAACGGTGTGACCTGCCGCAGGCGGAGAAGACCGCCCGGCGCAGGGCGGAACAGGGACTGCCCATGGACTCACTGCTGCGCAGCTACCGGCTCTCCGCACAGGTGATGTGGGACGGCCTCATCGACGTGGTCGCCGAAGAGGAATCAGACAGCCTGCCGGTCCTGCTCCGCAGCGCCACCAAGGTGTGGCACGCCATCGACAGGCAGGCGATCGCCGCCGCCGAGGCCTACCGAAGACGGGAGGCCGAGATGTTCGGCCGCACAGCCGAGAGGGTCCAGGCCCTGCTCGACGCGCTCCTGGAGGACCGGGTCGACGCCGCCCTCGTCCGCAGCGCCGCCGCCGGGCTCGACCTGCCCGAACTGGGCCGGTACGCCGTCGTCATCACCCGGCTGCCCGGCCGCCACGACCACGGGGACGACGCCCCCCGGCCGACCGCCCTGGGCGTGATGCGCCTGCTGTGGCGGATGCGCCCTGATTACGAGGTGTCCGTCGTGCTGCTGCGCGACGCGAACATGGACGACCTGGCCGAGGAGCTCCGCCCGCACATCACCGGGTGCGCGGGCATCAGCCCGGTCGTCGAGGGACTGGCGGAACTGGGCCGCGCCAGGCGGCTCGCCGAGCTGGCCCTGCGGACCTGTGTGGGCGAGGGCCCGGAGATCGCCAGGCTGGAGGACAGGCTGCCCGCCGCGCTGGTGGTCAGCCAGCCCGAGCTCGCCGGTCACCTCAGCGGCGCTGTGCTGCGGCCCATCCTCGCCCTCGACCAGGCCGACCGGGAGGTGCTCCTCGGCACCCTGGAGGCGTGGCTGCGGTGCGAGGGCTCGGCCATGCGCGCCGCGGGGCAGCTGTACTGCCACCGCAACACGGTCTTCAACCGCATCCGCCGCATCGAGCAGCTCACCGGCCGGTCGCTCGCGCGCCCGCTCGACATCGTGGAGCTCACCCTGGCGCTCGACGCGGTACGGCTGCTGCCCGTCACCTGATAATCACCCGCACTTTGCCCGTTTCAGCGCTTAGCGTGTGACACAAAGGGGCAAAGGAAAGGGATACCCGCGCCAGGCTGAACCGAGGTGGTGTCAATGCTGATCGGTACGATTCTGCAAGGCAAGGGGGCGGAGGTGGAGACCGTCCGCCCGGACGCGACGGTCGCCGCGCTGCTGGCCGTTCTGGCCGGGAAGAACATCGGTGCCGTGGTGGTGTCCGAGGACGGCTCGTCCATCGCGGGCATCGTCTCCGAGCGCGACGTCGTACGGCGGCTGCACGACCGCGGTGCCGGCGTGCTGGACGAGCCGGTGTCGTCGATCATGACGACCGAGGTCCGCACCTGCCCGCCGGACGCCGACGTCGACGACCTCCGCCAGACCATGACCACGCATCGCATCCGGCACGTGCCGGTCGTGAGCGCCGGCCGGCTGGCCGGGATCGTGAGCATCGGCGACGTGGTCAAGAGTTCCATCGAGGCGCTGGAGACCGAGAAGGCCCACCTGGTCGACTATCTCCACCGCTGAGCCCGGGCCCGCGAGCCCGGACGGGCCCGAGGTCGTGAGCCCGGGTGGGTTCGGGGTCGCGAGCACGGACGGGTCCGAGTTCACGAGTCCGGGTGGGTTCGAGGTCGTGAGCACGGATGGGCCCGGCGCGCCGCGCCGGGCCCATCACGTTTTCCTTTATTGCACGGTTATCCTGTCCACCTCGATCGTCAGGCCCTTGACCTGCGGCGTCGACGTGCCCGTGGTCACCGTGCCGACCCCGGGGCTGACGCCCTTGATCTTCATCGTGTAGCTCAGGCTGCCTCCCGGGGCGCCGGGCGTGCTGGACACCCGCAGGTCCTCGGCCGGCGGGCCGCTGATCTGGCCGCCCGCGGTGCCGTCGGCGTTCTCGGCGCCCACGGTCAGGCCGTAGCCCGCCGGAGGATCGCCGGGCAGGTTGTCCGGGTCGTAGGTGTAGGTGATGTCCTCGGTCCCGTTCAGGCCGATCCACTGCTGGAAGACCTTGAGATCGCTCGTGCCGTAGAGGTTGACCCGCCACTCGATGACGAGCCAGTCACTGACGCCGTCGGTCAGCGTGCCGGCGTAGACGCCCGGCGTGCCGGTGCCGTCCAGGTCGGTCCAGTAGGGGGCGAGCACGTTGTTCGGGGCCGCGGGGTCGGGCAGGTTCTGCGGCTGGAAGGAGACGTCGGCCGAGCCCGAGCTTCCCCCGGCGATCGTGTAGCCGTTGGAGACGATGCCGAGCCTGGTGTAGGTGTTGCCCGCGTACTGGAACGGGGGCACGGTGAAGTTGATCGCCTGCTCGTCGCCGATCGGCGTCGGCGCGATGCCGAAGGCGTCGAGCGGCAGGTACGGGGCCGGACCGGTGCCCGGGGCGATACCCGGCCTGTCCGGCTGCCTGGCGGCGAGGGTGGTCTTCGTCGTCGCGATCTGGGAGCCGACCTTGGTGGCGCCGGTCACCGAGTTCAGGCGCAGCCTGCCGTCGAGCGTGCTGACCGCCGTGACCTCGGCGTTCTCCAGGGTGTCGTTCTGCACGGTGACGGTGCAGGTGGACTCGCCGGTGTCGCGCGGGATGGTGGCCGGTGCGCAGGTCTGGTCCACCGGGATGGCGCCCTCCTTGCGGACGAACGCGACCGGCAGGTGCAGGTTGCGCGAGCCGCCGACCTGCTTGAGGTTCACCTGGCCGAAGTACTGGCCCTCCGGCAGGTCCGGCGCGGTGATCACCACGCTGAGCTTGACGCTCTTGCCCGCCTTCACGCTGAACAGCGGCGGCAGCACCGTGATGTTCGCGCCGCTCACGGTCGTGCCCGTGGCGGTGAAGGTGAGCGTCTTGTTCGTGACGTTGGTGAACGTCCGCTTGGCGGTGATGAGACCCGGCATGATCGGGGCGTTCACCGACGGCAGGTTCAGGTCGATGCGGTTCAGCGGGTCGTCGGCCGAGGCGGTGAAGTTCTCGCCCGTCTCGTCCAGGGTCAGTCCGGGGTCGCCGGCCTTGGTCAGGTCGACGCGCCCGCCGCCGGTGTCGAACGGGTCGGCCGGGGTGACGCGGTCCTGCTTGGTGACCGAGGTCTTGGCCGTCGTCTCCAGCGCGGACTTCACCTGGCCCGGCGTCCAGGTCGGGTTCAGCGCGAACAGCAGGGCCGCGGAGCCCGCGACGTGCGGCGACGACATCGAGGTGCCCGAGATGGCCTGGTAGAGGTTGCCCTGCGGGCCACCGGCCGGACCCTCGAGCAGCGGTGTCTGACCGGCCAGAATGTGCAGGCCGGGGGCGGTGACGTCCGGCTTGAGGAAGTCGCCGCCGGGGCCGCGCGAGGAGAACGTGGTGATCGCGTCGCCCTGCCAGGTGGCCTTGGTGCCCTGGGTGAACGAGGCCGTCGCGCCGGGGTTGGCCGACAGGAACGCCAGCAGGGCGTCCCCCTCGGGCTTGTCGATGTGGACGGAGGGGATCCAGTGGTTGTCCGTCATCACGTCGAGCGGGGTGGCGTTGTACAGGATCATCCCGGCCGCGCCGCCCTGCCGGACGTTGAAGCCCTTCAGAACCCGGTCGGGACCGCGCTCACAGACGACGATCTTCCCGGTGAACAGGCCCGGGGGCGCGGGCGCGGTGCAGAGCGGGTTGGAGTACGGCGGGGCCGAGGCCCGCACCACCGGCAGCGGGGAGGCGACGCCCGGGGTGATGGAGGCGCCCTTCACCGTGGCCGTCGCGCCGCCGGAACCGGACAGCGTGACCGTCGACTGGAAGGTCCTGGTCTGCGTGGAGGCCGCCACCGTGGTCACCCACGGGCTGACGTGGTTGACGGTCGCCGCGCCGGGACCGGCGTTGCCCGCCGAGGCCGAGACGAGCACGCCCGCCGAGTACGCGTCGAGGAAGGCCAGCTCCACCGGGTCGCTGTAGGGGGAGGTGCCGCCGGAGATCGAGAAGTTGATCACACGGACGCCGTCGAGGATGGCCCGGCCGACCGCCTGGGCGGAGTCTGAGGGGTAGCAGCCCGTGAGGCCGCAGACCTTGTAGACCGACACGTGCGCCGCCGGGGCGATGCCGTGGATCGGTCCCCGGCTGATGCCGAGCGGGTTCGCGTCGGCCACCGGGCCGCCCGCGGAGGTCGTCGCGGTGTGGGTGCCGTGGCCGTTGGAGTCGCGGGCGCTGTCCGGGAAGACCTCGCCGCCGACGTTCGCGTTGTAGGTCTCCAGGAACGGGGCGCCGCCGATGACCTTCCGGTTGCAGACGAACGGGTCGGCCGCCGGGGTGAGCGGGTTGTCGCCGAAGTCGCAGACGCGCGGCGTGCCGTCCTTGGTCGCCGGTACGGCGGGCAGCGTGCCGGGGTCGGCGAACTGGGGGTGCTCGGGCCAGGCACCGGAGTCCAGGATGCCGACGATGACGCCCTTGCCCGACGAGGAGCTGCCGCCCAGCTTGTTGTAGATCGTCGGCGCTCCGATGAACGCGGGGCTGGAGTCGGTCAGCAGCTGCTCGGGCCTGTCCTCCTGGACGGCGGCGACACCGGGCAGTTTCAGCAGCGCGGCCGCCTTGTTCGCGGGGACGCGCAGCGCGATGCCGCCGTAGACGGTCCGCAGTTTCTGGCCCGCCTTGGCGCCTGGCACGTTCCTGGCCAGCTCGGCGAGGAAGGTGTTCTCGACGTCCTCGATGTGCCGCTGGTACTTCTGCGCGTCGCCGCTCTTGATGTCAAGAGCCTTTCCGGTCTTCGCCGGGCTCGTCGCGGGAAGTCCGTCGAGACCGCCCTGGTAGGCGGCGAAAGAGTCGTAGTCGAGCTTGACCATCACGTTGACCGTGGCGCCCGAGGTCGACTTCAGCAGCCCCTCGTCACTCCGGGCGAGTTTGCCGGTGGGGGACTTCGCGCCCTGGACCGGCTCACCCCCGGTCAGGGGGGTCGCCGTCCACTTGGCGGACGGCGTGGGGGTGGGGGTGGGATCCGCGCTCGCCGGCGGCGCCATCGCCGCGACGAGCCCGACGCCGGCGGCGAGCACCGCCACGCGTCTGATCCTCGGTGAGTAGGGCTTCCTGGCCAACGAGACCTCCCTGTAGGCACGCGTGAACCGCCACGCCACAGGAAGGGAGGCCACCCGCGGGCCCGGGGCAGGGCATGCCGAAGAGGCCGTGACCCTCCCCGGTGGGTGACACGCGATCGGCCACCCGGTAAAGGCGGCCGATCATGACAGGGAGCCTAACTAGAGGTCATTTGTTTGCCTAGATCGTTAAATTGACACAATAATCATGGGAATTGGTCAAATTTGATTGCAGACTGGGCCGATGTTCCGGTCTCCCCGAGGTCGGCGGCGTCGGGCTTTTCTCCGCACCGGCGCGATGTGAGATCGCGGGCGGCTGTGACCGTAGGGCGTGATCGCTGGGGCCCACCGCGAAGGTGAGACGGCCGAGAAGGCGGGGCGGCCCGCCCCGCGTAAACTGGCCCCACCTGACACGCGGGAGGCTCGGTTGAAGCTCAAGCTTGATCTACACCCCCTCTACAACAAGGGCGGAGAGATCGACAAGGCGCTGCGGGGCATCATCGACGAGGCCATCAGGAAGAAGGCCACCGAGGTCGAGATCATCCCCGGCAAGGGCTCGGGCCAGCTGAAGAAGAAGGTCCTGCGCTTCCTGGAGCAGAAGGAGATCAAGGCCCTCTACCACCGCATCGACAAGGACGCCAAGAACCACGGCCGCCTCTTCGTCTACTTTCGCTACAAGTAGGTCGACGACCGTTCCAAGGCGGGTGTCCCGGCATGAGTACGGCGCCGGTCGTGGTGGGCTCGTGCTCCGGGTGGGTGGCCGGCGGCGGCGGGAGCCCACCGCCGGCCCGTCCGCTCACCCCTTCAGGCCCGAGCGGGAGATGCCCTCGATGACCCAGCGCTGGGCGACGAGGTAGAGCACGATCACCGGCAGGCTGGCGATCACCGCCCCGGCCATCAGCAGGTCGTAGCGGATGCTGTTGGCGCTCTGGAAGTTGCCCAGGCCTGCCGGCAGGGTCAGGGACTCGGGGCTGAGCAGCACGAAGATCGGCCACAGGAAGTCGTTCCAGTTGGTCAGGAACGACAGCAAAAACAGCGTGACCAGCGCCGGGCGGGCCAGCGGGAGCGCGATGGTGGTGAAGATCTGCCACCGGTTGCAGCCGTCGAGCTCGGCGGCCTCCTCCAGCTCGCCGGGCAGGGTGACGAAGAACTGCCGCAGGAAGAACACGCCGAACGCCCCGGCCGCCGCAGGGACGATCACCGCCGGCAGGCTGTCCACCCAGGCGAGCTCGTTGACGATGAGGAAGTTGGGGATCAGCAGCACCACCGGCGGCACGAACAGCGTCGCCACGACCGTCGCGAAGATCGTGTTCCGGCCGCGGAAGCGGAGCCGGGCGAGCGCGTACGCGGCCGGCGCGGCGGTCACCAGGACCAGGGCCGCGTGGCCGGTGGCGGCGGCGAGGCTGTTGAGGAACCAGGTCATGATCGGGCTGTCGGCGCTGCCGAGCAGCTCCCGGTAGGCGTCCAGCGAGATCGGGTCGGGGATCCACTGCGGCTCGGTGGAACCGGCCGCCTCGCGGGTCTTGAACGAGGTGACGAACATGTAGAGCAGCGGGCTCAGGTAGAGCGCCGCGATCACCGCCAGGACGAGGTGCAGCAGGGAGCGCCGCAGCCGCCGGGTGTCGAGGGTCATCGCCCGCTCCTGTCTCTGAAGGCGCCGAAGACCAGGGCGCTGGCCGCCATCAGGAACGCGGCGAGGATGAAGCTCATCGCGGACGCGGTGCCCATGTCGAACTGGCGCAGGCCGGTCTCGGCGATGAGGTAGATCGCCGTCTTCGTCTGGTCGGCGGGGGCGCCGCGGGTGATCAGGTAGGACTGGCCGAACATGTTGGCCGAGGCCAGGATCGTGGCGTTGACCACGAACACCGTGACGGGCCGCAGCCCCGGCAGGGTCACCGCCCGGAACCGTTGCCAGGCGGAGGCGCCGTCGACCATCGCGGCCTCGTGCAGCTCGCGCGGGATGTCCTGGAGCCCGGCGAGGAAGATGACCGAGTTCAGGCCGAGCGTCCACCAGACCGTCACGCCCACGAGGGCGACCCAGGCGGGCGGCACGTCGGTGGTCCACTGCACGTCCAGGCCGAGGTAGTGGTTGACCAGGCCGATGTTGCCGTCCAGCAGGAACTGCCAGACGAACCCGACGACCGCCACGCCCAGCACGTACGGCGCGAAGTAGACGGCGCGGTAGACGTTGCGCCCCGCGAAGCGGCCGTTCATCAGCAGCGCGACCAGCAGGGGCAGCACGATGAGCAGCGGCACCGACGCGACGGTGAAGACGCCGGTGGCCCGCATGGCCGTCCAGAACCGAGAGCCGTCCACGCTGGCCGGGTCGAACAGCTCGGCGTAGTTCTCCAGCCCGACGAACGGCTTGTCCGGGAGGTTGATGTCCCACTCGTGCAGGCTGGTCCAGAACCCGAAGCCGATCGGCAGCAGCATGAAGACGGCGAACAGCGCGAGGTAGGGGGCGAGGAAGGCGTACGGCGTCCAGGGCCGCATCCTGGGCGTGACCCCGTTGGCGGGGTGCCGGTCCCCCGCGGCGGGGGACCGGCCCTTCCGCTCGGCGAGCAGGCTCACTTCTCGTACTTCCGCTTGTTGGCGGCGAGAAGCTTGTCGGCGGAGGCCACGCCCTCCTTCAGCGCGTCGGCCGGGGACGCCTGCTTCAGCACGGCCTTGGCCACCGCGAGCTCCAGCGCCTTGGACTGCACGTCGCCGACACCGGGCAGCGGCGGCAGGAAGCGGAAGATGTTCACGTCGGAGGCCATCTTGATCTGCGGCAGGTCGGCGATGGCGGGGTCCTGGCGGGCGGAGTTGCGCGCCGGGATCATCCCGGCCTTGGCCCACTCGGTGGACTGGCGGCTGATGTGGTCGATGAAGAACTTGGCCGCCTGGACCTTGTTGGGGTCCTTGCCCGCCTGGGAGGTCATCACGAAGTTGTGCGAGGAGGCCCAGGCCGCGGCCGTGCCGCCGATGTTCGGGATCGGGGACATGCCCCACTTCAGTGACTTCGCGTTGGTCTTCAGGTCGTTGATCTGCCAGATGCCGTCCCAGGTGAAGCTGACCTTGTCGTTCTTGAAGGCGGCGTACTGGCTGTCCTGGGCGACCTTGGCCGGGCTGAGGCCCTTGTCGATCTGCTCGACCATCCAGCCCAGGGCCTTGGCGCCCGCCTCGGAGCCCCAGAGCGCGTTCGCGCCGTCCTCGCTGTAGAGCTCGCCGCCGAACTGCCAGAGCAGGCTCATGAACATCAGGTGGGCCGGCCACTTGCTGGGCATCCAGAACGGGTTCTCGATCCCGGCTTCCTTCAGCCTGCCCAGGGCGTCCTCGTAGGAGGCCCTGTCGGCCGGGGCGTCGTCGAGGTCGATCTTCTCCAGGTGGGAGGCGTTCCAGTAGTCGGCCAGGCTGTGCACGTCCAGCGGGACGCTGTAGCGCTTGCCCTCGTAGATCCCGGCGTTCCACACGGCGGGGATGAAGTCGGACTCGCTGAGCTTCAGCGCGCCGACCACGTCGTCCAGCGGGATCAGCGTCTTGCGGGTGGCGAAGGTGCCGATCCAGTCGTTGTGGATGACCGCCACGTCCGGGCCCTTGCCCGCGGTGATGGCCGTCGGCATGGCCGGGTAGAGGTCCTCCCAGCGCCGGGTGACGTTGCGGACCTCGATGCGGCCGGCGTACTCCTTGTTGAACGCCTCCAGCATGGTCCGCATGTGCGGGCCGTCGCCGCCGGTGAAACCGTTCCAGTAGTCCAGGGTCACCTTGGGGCCGGAGTACTCCCCGCCGGAGAAGGTCGGCGCGGCCGGGGCCGGGGAGGAGGCGCCGGCTCCGAGCTTGGTGCCGCCGCCGCAGGCGGCCAGCGCGGCGGTGAGACCGGCGGCGCCGGTCAGGCCCATGAACGAGCGGCGGGACAGGGGACTGGTCATGTTCCTACTCCTGGGGGGAATTCTGGGGGGAAAGGGGAGCGAAGCGGACGATGTTCCACGAGACGGGTGAGAGGTTCAGGAAGGCGCGGCGGCCCTCCATGCGCGGGCCGTCGCCCGGCCGGGGGACGACACGGTCGGGCGCGTCGGCGGAGTTGACCGCCGACAGGTCGTCGTCGGTGAGCTCCAGGTGCTCCACGGGCCGCAGGCCCTCCGGCAACGCGAGCTCCAGCGCGCACGGACCGTGCCGGTCGCGGTTGACCACGAACAGCGTCAGCTCGCCGGTCGCCTCGTCGTGCGTGGCGGTCGCCCAGATCGCGGGCGCCTCCCCGTACTTGGCGGTCGGGATCACCTCGCACTCCGGCTCCACCCGCAGCACCTGGCCGCGGGCGTGCCGCGCGGTCAGCGCGAACGGGTGGAAGATGCTCTGCCGCCACGCCGGGCCGCCCGGCTCGGTCCTGATCGGGGCGATCACGTTGGCCAGCTGCGCCTGGCAGGCGACGCCGACCCGGTCGGTGTTGCGCAGCAGCGTGATGAGCAGGCTGCCGACCACCACCGCGTCGGTCACGTCGTAGGTGTCCTCGATCAGCCGCGGGCGCTCCTGCCAGTCCAGCGAGGACTCGCCGGAGAAGCGGCTCTGGTACCAGACGTTCCACTCGTCGAAGGAGAGCCTGATCCGCTTCCCGCTGCGCAGCTTCGCGCCCACGTGGTCGGCGGTGGCCGTGATCGAGCGGATCATGTGCTCCATGTCGGCGCCGCTGGCGAGGAAGGAGTCGGCGTCGCCGTCGGAGGGGTCGTAGTAGGCGTGCAGCGAGATGTAGTCGACCATCTCGTACGTCGCCTCCAGCACCTCGGCCTCCCAGGCGCCGAACGTCGGCATGCCGCTGTTGGAGCTGCCGCAGGCCACCAGTGACAGGCCGTCGTCGAAGCGCTTGAGGGCCCGCGCGGTCTCGGCGGCGAGCCGGCCGTACTCGGCGGCGGTCTTGTGGCCCATCTGCCACGGGCCGTCCAGCTCGTTGCCCAGGCACCACAGCCGCACGTCGTGCGGCTTGTCGACGCCGTGCGAGCGGCGCAGGTCCGACAGGCGCGTGCCGCCGGGGTAGTTGGTGTACTCGACCAGCTCCAGCGCCTCGGCCACCCCTCTGGTGCCGAGGTTGAGCGCCATCATCGGCTCGACCCCGGCCTTGGCGGCCCAGGCCATGAACTCGTTGAGCCCGAAGGCGTTGCCCTCCAGGCTCCGCCAGGCGAGGTCCAGCCGTGCCGGCCGCTCCTCGGCCGGGCCGACGCCGTCCTCCCAGCGGTAGTTGGAGACGAAGTTGCCCCCCGGGTAGCGGACCAGCGTCACCCCGAGCTCGCGGGTCAGCTCCAGCACGTCGGTGCGCAGGCCGTCGGCGTCGGCCAGCGGGTGGCCGGGCTCGAAGACGCCGGTGTAGACGCAGCGGCCCATGTGCTCGACGAAGGAACCGAAGAGCCGGGGCTCCACCGGGCCGATCCGGAAGGCGGGGTCCAGGGTGAGACGGGCGGTGGTCGCCAAGACACGACCTCTCTGTTAACGCGACATTTCGTGGTAGGGGGTTTCTACAACGTTGTTTCAACGTTGTAAACAGTCGCTTCGGAAGTCGATACCGGGGCGTTACGATCGTCGCAATCGGATCTCGTACGCTCCGTGGAGCGCCGGCCGGGCCGGGCGGCGGAGGGCGCGGCGTCGGGCGGCGGAGGCCGCGGCGGGAATGGGGGAGCGGGTGGGAGCGAGCCTGCGCGACATCGCGCGCCTGGCGGGGGTGTCGGTGAAGACCGTCTCCAACGTCGTCAACGGGTACGCCCACGTGTCGCCCGTGACACGGGCCAAGGTCGAGGAGGCGCTCTCCCAGCTGGAGTACCGGCCCAACCTGTCTGCCAGGAGCCTGCGTCAGGGACGCACCGGCGTGATCGCCCTGGCGCTGCCCGAGCTCGACGCCCCCTACTTCGCCGAGCTGTCCAGGTTCGTCATCGACGCCGCGGCCGAGCTGAGGTGGCTGGTGGTCATCGAGCAGACCGACGGCCGCCTGGAGCGGGAGCGGCGCATCCTCGACGGGGTCCGCGACCACCGGGTGGACGGGGTGATCCTCAGCCCCATCGCCATCGGCGCCGACGAGCTCGCGGCGCGCACCGACGCCACCGCGCTCGTGCTGCTGGGCGAGCGGATCCACGACGGCCCCGCCGACCACGTGGCCATCGACAACGTACGGGCGGCGCGCGACGTCACCGAGCACCTGATCGGGCTCGGCCGCACCCGCGTCGCCGCGCTGGGCGCCGAGGACAACGCCGCCAGCGGCACCGCCCCGCTCCGGCTCGCCGGGTACCGCGAGGCGATGGCCGCCCACGGGCTGCCCGAGACGGTCGCCACGGTCGAGCGCTACCGCAGGGACCAGGGGGCGGCGGCGATGGCCGCGCTGCTGGCGCGCGCCGAGCCGCCCGACGCGGTCTTCTGCTTCAACGACCTGCTGGCGCTGGGCGCCATGCGGACCATTCTCTCCGCCGGCCTGCGGGTGCCCGAGGACGTCGCGCTGGCCGGCCTCGACGACATCGAGGACGGCCGTTTCAGCACCCCGACCCTGACCACGGTCGCCCCCGACAAGGCCCAGCTGGCCCGGACCGCGGTCGACCTGCTCAAGCAGCGGATCGACGGCCCCGCCGACCGCCCCCCGAAGGAGGTGGGCGCGGGCTACCGGCTCATGGTCAGGGAGAGCACCCTCGGGCGGTGACCGGCGCGCCCCCTCCGGGGGCCGGTCGTCCTCGCCGCCTGGGCTTTCACCGGCCGGTGAAATCGCGGCTTTACGGGGTGCCGCAGATGATTCACAATTCCTGCGGGGGGTCACACGCCGATGCGGTTCGATAGGGGCATCATGCAACTCGGTAGGCGATCCCTGGTGGCGGTCCTCCTCACCCTCGGATTTCTCTCGCTGGCGTTACTCATCGCCGCACTGGCGATCGGCCCGGCCGGAGAGACGGCCCTGGCCGCCGCTCCGGCGAGGGGCGCCCCGTACGCGGTCGTTCCGGCGGGGGCGGGCGACGACACCACCCCGCCCACGCGTCCCGCGGGGACGCGGCCCTGTCCGGTGCCGGCCGCCTCCACCCCGACCGGCTACGCCTCCATCTGCTGGGACCCCTCGTCGGACGACACGGGGGTCGTCGGCTACGACCTGTACCGCCTGGACGCCGGCGGTTTCGTCCTCGCCTCCACCACGACCGGCACGGTCGGCGGCTTCTCGGGCGAGCTGAACCGCTCGTACACGATGTACGTCGTGGCCAGGGACGCGGCGGGGAACGTCAGCCCGCCCTCCACCCTGATCACGGTGTCCGCGACGGTCGGCATGACGCCGACCGCCTCGCCGACCCCGCAGCCGGGCGACCGCGTGCCCCCGTCCAAGCCGGCCGGTCTGAGCGAGCCCTGCCTGTGGGACTTCCGGGGCATCGCGTTCTGCTGGCAGGCGTCGAGCGACAACGTGGCGGTGACGGGGTACGACGTCTACCGCGAGACCGCGACGGGTTACGCCAAGGTCGGCACGACCACCTATCCCTCGTACCAGAACTCCAGGGAACCCGGCGTGGTCATCGGGCAGCGCTACACCTACGTCGTGGTCGCCAGGGACGCGGCCGGCAACCTCAGCGCGCCCTCCGACCCGCTGTCCGTCCTGGCCAGGGAAGGTCTTCCCTCGCCGACGCCGACGCCCGGCCCGTCGTGCGCGGTGTCGTACCGCGCGACGACATGGGGTTCGGGGCTGACCGCGGAGATCACCGTGCGCAACACCGGCACGACCGCGATCGACGGCTGGACGCTGACGGTCGACTACTCGACGTCGGCCGTACGCCTCACCACGGGCTGGTCGGCGGACTGGACCCAGGCCGGCTCACGGCTCACCGGCACGAGCAAGCACTGGAACAAGGTCATCCCCGTCGGCTCGTCGGTGCAGGCCGGGTTCGTCCTCTCCTACAGCGGCCCCCCGCCCGTTCTCGTGGGCTTCGCCCTCAACGGAAAGTCCTGCACCACCGGCTGACCGCGTCCTGGCGGTGCCGCGCCGGCACCGCCAGGACCCGCCAGAACCCGCCGGTCCGGACCCGGCCGAGGCCGGCCGTACGGCCTGTGTCATCGGGCCTGGGCCTTGACGGCACCGTGGACCGCGTCGAGGAGGTCGGCGGCCCTGCGGTCGGGCACGCCCTCCTGGATGTGGTTCATGACGTAGCCGAAGGCGAGGCCGGTCGCCGGGTCGGCGAAACCGAGCGATCCGCCGTAGCCGGGGAACCCGAAGGCGGTCGGGCTGTACCAGAAGGCGTCGGGGGTCGGCAGGCCGAAACCGGTGCCGATCCGGACCGGAACCCGCAGGACGCGGTCGACGCCGCCGGCCTGTTCCGCGGTCGCCGCGGCCAGGGTGGCGGGTGTGAGGACGCGATGCCCGTCGACCTCGCCGATGAGCGCGGCGTAGAAGCGGGCCAGCGCGCGGGCCGTGCAGATGCCGTTTGTGGAGGGCATCTCGGCGACCTGCTCGGCGGGGTCGTCGTGGTTCGGCATCGGCGTGATGACGCTCGTCGCCCGCCTGGTCAGCGAGGTGGGATCGGCGTAGGCCCGCATCACCTCGCGCGCGGCCTCGGGGAGGGAGTCCAGGTCGATCCGGGCGAACGCGTCCAGGTCGACGGGGGCGGCGACGATCCGGCTGACCCGGGGCAGTTCGGCTTCCGGCAGCCCGATCCACAGGTCCAGGCCGAGCGGCGCGGCGATCTCCTCGGCGAGGAACGTGCCGAGGCTGCGGCCGGTCACCCGGCGGACGACCTCCCCGACCAGCCAGCCGTAGGTGTGCGCGTGGTAGCCGTGCGCGGTGCCCGGCTCCCAGAGGGGGCGCTGGGCGGCCAGGGCGGTCACCATCGGTTCCCAGGCGATCGCCTCCGCGGGGGTGATCGGGTGGTCGATCGCGGGCAGCCCGGCCTGGTGGGTGAGCAGCCAGCGGACCGGGACGCGCTCCTTGCCGTTCGCCGCGAACTCCGGCCAGTACTCGGCGACGGGCGCGTCGAGGTCCAGCTCGCCCCGCTGGGCCAGCAGGTGCGCGCAGGCGGCGGTGACGCCCTTGGTGGTGGAGAACACGACCTGCAGCGTGTCGCGTTCCCAGCGGCGGCCGGTCACGGGGTCGGCGATCCCGCCCCACAGGTCGACGACCTTCCGGCCGTGCAGGTAGACGCCGACCGCGGCGCCCACCTCCTGCCCGCCGGCCAGGTTGGCCGCGAACGCCTCGCGTACTCCTTCGAACCCCGGCGCGGTGCTTCCTCCGATTTCGGGCATGCGTCATGGCCTTCCGTTTGGTGTGTGTCGCGGGAGGTGCTACCCGCGCCATTTCTCGATGAGCCAGGCGCAGATCTCCGGCTCGGTCATCTCGGGGAACTCCTCGGCGAACGTGACGAGTGCGCGTACCGCCTCGTCCCGGTCCAGGCCGCGCGCCGTCGCCGCGCTCAGATACTCCTGGCGTGCGGCGGAAGGGCGGCCTCCGCCCGCGCCGCGGCCCGGCAGGCCGTCGCGCCACCGCGCGATCTCCTCCAGGCGGTCGGCCCGCCAGCCGGGGGCTCCGTCGACCTCGACGTCGGGCTCGGGGAAGGGGTGCCGCGAATCGCGCGGATGGCGGGAGCGCCACTTGTGCACCGCGTGCCGGCTCACCCCCAGCGCCTCACCGATGCCGAGAACGCCGAGGAAGTGCTCGGTCATGGCGCACCAACTTGTCTGTCCGGCCTCCTCCGTGGGTCCCAATTACTACCACGCCCGAGGCGAGGCCCCGTGTCCACAGGACACGTCCAACCTTGTCTCTGTCAGAGACGACATTAGGATGGACTTTTCAACATCGTCAATAGGAGAGACGACGTTATCCTGGGGGTTGGAACTTTACGGGCGCTTTATACGTCGTTCGAGGAAAGCGGGGGCATCGCCAGGGGAAGGGCGGGGGTAGCGATAGGGGTGACACGATCGCTCGCCGGGGGCGGGTGTGAGATGCGTGTGGACGGGGACTGTCTCGTCGTCGACGTGCCGGGGCGCCATCCGATCCGGTTGCCGCTCACCGGCGGGGAACGCGCGGCCCGCCTGGTCATGTACCGCCTTCCCCGCGAGAGCGGGATCGTCCACGGGATCGCGATCCTGAACGCCGGGGGAAGGGGCGTGCTCGACTCCCCGGGGGCCAGGCCCCGTCATCTGGTGGAGGCGTTCGCCGTGCACGCCGGGCTGCTCTTCGAGTATCGGCCCCATGTTTCGGAGCGGGAGGGGTACGCCGACATCGAGACCCGGGCGCGGGGGTGGCGCAACACGGCGGACGTGGGGCTGCCGGTGCGCGGCGCCCACTCTCCCCACGAGGTGGCGCTCCGGCTCCGGCCGTACGACCAGGTGTCCGGCGAGCTCCGGCCGTGCGAGGGGGCGCTGGAGGGCACGCCCTGCCCGGCGACCACGCTCAGCTGGGACGGCCGGATGCTGGTCGCGACGGATCCGGTGGCGGGGCGCTCGCTGCGGCACATGCCCGCCGCCCTGTACCACTACCGGTACGAGCGCCGGGTGCTCGTCTCCGGCAAGGAGGAGACGCGCTTCCTCACCGGGCTCGCCCTGCTCGACGCCGACGGGCTGGTGCTCGCCGACCTTCCCGGCGAGTGGCCGGCCCATGAGGTGGCCGCCTTCGCGGCCGGGCGGAGACTTCCCGTGCACGACGCCCTGGTGGCGCCGTCGAAGGAGGTGCGCACCATGCTGAGCAGGCGGGCTCCCAGCTGGACGCGCCTCACCGGGCTGGAGGTCCCCCGGCTGTCCAGGGCCAAGAAGACCGTCGCGGTCTGCGCCGGGGCCGCGGGGTTGTTCGCGATGGCCTATGTCGTCACGACGGGCGGCTGGTTCGCGTGGCGGGGGCTGTCCGCGCTGGGCGGGATGCTGCTGGACCTGCTGGACGCCAAGTGGCTGGCGGTCTTCTTCTCCCCCCTGCTCGTCGTCCTGAAGCCCGTGCGGCAGGCGTGGCACACCTGGCGCATCCGGCGCGGCACCGCGCTCGGGCCACCCGGGGGGCCGTACCTCTCCGTCACGCGCGGGGGGACGCCCGGGGGGACGCTGCGCGTCCGGCTCGGCGCGCGGATGGTCCCCGACGACGTGGAGATCGGGCCTGACCTGGGCCGCGCGGCCGGCCTGATGGCCTACCGCCACGAGAGGCTGTCCGGGCTCTTCGTGGTGGACGGCGAGGGCAGGCCCGTGCGCCACCTGCCCGGCCCCTGGCCGCTGGAGGACGCGCACCGCTTCGCCGCGCGGCGCGGGCTCGGCTTCGAGGTCCGGACGCTGGGCCGTGAGGAGTACCTCGACCTCACCGCCCGCGCTCACGACGCCGTACCCTGACCCGCACGACGACACCGGGGGACGTCTCGATGCCGGATGCCTCTGAGCGGTGATGATTCCACAAGACGGATCGACGCCAGGTGGGCTCGTACGGCACCATTATGTGACGCATGACGGCAATGTCCTCTCTGGCGATCGGCGAAGCCTCCGGCAGCTCGCGGATCGCGGCGAGGTTCTGCCCGGGTGGAGGCCCGATCCTCTCGTGAACGACCTCTCCATAGATCGCGCCGCTCCCACCCGCATACCTCTCACCTCCCTGAAAGGCCCCCTATGAGCGACATCAACGCACTCCTCGCCCAGCGCGCCGAGCTGGACCGCCAGATCGAGGAACTCCAGTCCGGAGACCTGAAGGAGCGCGAGAACACGCTCGGCGACATCCTCGCGGCCGTCGCCGAGTGGGCCACCGTCCGCGGTCACGAGGCGCTCAGGAGGGAACTCAAGAACTGGGAGTACGTCACCTTCGCCGGTATCGAGGTCGGCGTGGGTCACGACGGCGGTGAGCGCTGGGGGCTGCCGCAGAGCTCGGTCAGCGTGATGGACTCCGTCAGCGGGACCGACGTGGAGTTCGGCACCACGCCCCCTCCGGTCCAGGCCGTCCTCGGCCTGCTTGAGGGCCTGCTGGCCACGCGCTAGCCCCGTCCCGCGCGTCCGCCGGAACCAGGACGGTCTCCGCACCACCGCGCCGGCCTCGCGCGCACGCCGGAACCCCCGCCCCCCGGAGGGCGGGGGTTCGCGCGTCAGAGCTTGCGGAAGGTCCTCGCCTCCTCCGCCGCCGCGAGCACGGCCCGCAGCGCGCAGCCGGTGCCCGCCGACACGACGGCCGAGATCGCCCCCTCGACGAACGGCACGTCGGCGATGACCACGCGCTCGTCCGCGAAGAGCCGGGCGGTGAGCACCGAGCTTCCCAGGTCGGGGATGAGGATCACCCCGTCTCCCCGGTCCACCTCCTCGATCGCCGCCGCCACCAGGTCGGGGCTGGTCCCGAGGCCGCCGTCCTCGGTGCCGCCCGCGGCGGCCAGCGGGACGTTCCCGCCGCCGATCTGCGAGGCCAGCAGCGCCACCTCGGCCGCGAGCGGGCCGCTGTGCGAGATGAGGACGATGCCTACCACGGGCTCACCACCGGTCCGCCGGCCGGTCCGCGACCGGGTGCGAGCCGGCGGCCGCTCGCCTTTGGCCGGAGCGGGGAGCGGGTCATCGCGCCGCCACCGTGTGCAGGGCGGAGAGGACGAGCGCGGTGGAGGCGGCGCCGGGGTCCTCGTGGCCCACGCTGCGCGGCCCGAGATAGCTGGCCCGGCCCTTGCGGGCCTGCATCGGGATCGTCGCCTCGGCCCCGGTACGGGCCGCGGCCGCCGCGGCGCCGATCGCCTCCGCCGGGGCCTTCCCGTCCTGTACGGCCGCCTCCAGTGCCCGCACGGCCGGGGCGAGGGCGTCCACCATGGTCTTGTCGCCCTCGGCCGCGGACCCCAGCTTGCGCACCCCGGCGAGCCCGGCCTCCAGGGCGGCGTGGAGCTGCGCGACGGACACCTCGGGGGTATCGCCCAGCGTCTTGCCCGCCTCGCGGAACGCCGTGCCGTACAGGGGGCCGGACGCCCCGCCGACCTTGCGGATCAGGGTGTTGCCCACCAGCACCAGCAGCGATCCCGGGGTGCCGGGTGCTCTGTCGGCCAGGGCCGTGGTGACCGCGGTGAAACCCCGATCGAGGTTGGCGCCGTGGTCGGCGTCGCCGATCGCGGCGTCCAGGCCGGTCAGCCGCTCCCTTTCCGCGGCGACGGTCCTGGCGGTCTCCTCGATCCAGGCGGCGAAAAGGGCGGTGTCCATCGCGGTGTTCATCTCAGCGTCCGGTGTCGGTGTCTGTCGGTGTCTGTCGGTGTCTGTCGGTGTCTGTCGGTGTCGGTTCCGTGCCTGTCGGCGTCGGTGTCGGAGGCCATCAGCGGCCCCAGCGCAGCGCGGGGGTCTCGACGGGGGCGTCCCACAACCGGGTGAGCTCCTCGTTCAACCGGCAGACCGTGATCGAGAATCCCTGCATGTCGAGGCTCGTCACGTAGTTGCCGACAAGGTTACGCGCCGCCCGCGCCCCCTTCTCCGCCAGGTGCTCCACGACGGCCGCGTAGGCGATGTACAGCTCGATCAGCGGGGTGCCGCCCATGCCGTTCACCATCACGAGGGTGTCGCCGGAGATCGGCAGGTCCTCGTGGATCGCGTCCATCGCCAGGTGGACCAGCTCGCGGGCCGGGCGCATGGCCGAGCGCGTCCGGCCGGGCTCGCCGTGGATGCCGATGCCCAGCTCGATCTCGGTGTCGGCGAGATCGAAGGTGGGCATGCCCGCCGCGGGTGTGGTGCAGGGGCTCAGCGCGACCCCGAAGGAGCGGCTGCGGGCGTTGACCTCCCTGGCCACCCGCGCGACCTCGGCCAGCGGCGCGCCGGTCTCGGCCATCGCCCCGGCGATCTTCTCGACGAACAGCGTGGCACCGGTGCCCCTGCGTCCCGCCGTGTAGAGGGAGTCGCGCACGGCCACGTCGTCGTCGACCAGCACGCTCTCCACCCGCACCCCCTCCTCGCCGCTCAGCTCGGCGGCCATCTGGAAGTTCAGCACGTCGCCCGTGTAGTTCTTCACGATGTGCAGGACGCCCGCCCCGTCGTCCACCGCCGCGGTGGCCTCGATCATCTGGTCGGGTACCGGGGAGGTGAAGATCTCACCGGCGCAGGCCGCGTCGAGCATGCCGTACCCCACGAACCCGGCGTGCAGCGGCTCATGCCCCGACCCGCCGCCGGACACCAGACCCACCTTGCCGGGGCGCGGCCCCGAGGCCCGGAACACGATCTGGTTGTCCACGTCCACCCGCAGCCCGGGATGGGCCGCCGCGACGCCGCGCAGCGCATCGGGAACGACGGACTCGACATCGTTGATGAGCTTTTTCACAGTTCCCAAACTCGCCCTGTTCGCGAGCGATGGCAAGCATCGGCCGCGGAAGCCTCTTCCCGGTTCCGATCCTCGCCCGGACCGGGGCGGGCGGGATCGGCGCGCGGCCGTCGCCGGGCAGGGAGAACCGGCGGGTACGCGAAGGTGGCGGGCAGAGGTGGCGCTGTAGGAGGATCTGCCGAGGTCCTGTCCCGTTGGAGTCCCGTTGGAGGCGTCATGTCGGTGTTGCGGAACCTGGTGGAGAGCATCCGGAACGGCGGGATCGAGGTGATCGACCTGACGGCGCCGCTGTCGTCGGAGACGCCGATCCTGCGGCTGCCTGAGCCGTTCGGCAACACCGTCCCGTTCGCGCTCAAGGAGATCAGCCGCTACGACGACCGCGGCCCCGCCTGGTACTGGAACGACATCGTGACGGGTGAGCACACCGGCACCCATTTCGACGCGCCCGTCCACTGGGTCACCGGCAAGGACGGCGAGGACGTCTCGCAGGTGCCGCTCGAGCGGCTGATCGCCCCGGCCGTGGTCCTCGACTTCGCCGCCGAGGCGGCCGAGAACCCCGACTTCCTGCTGGAGATCGCGCACGTCAAGGCATGGGAGCAGGCCAACGGGCCGCTGCCGGAGGGCGGGTGGCTGCTCTACCGCACCGGCTGGGACGCCCGCTCCCACGACCAGGAGCGCTTCCTGAACGCGAACGAGACGGGCCCGCACACGCCCGGCGTCTCGGTCGAGTGCGCCCGGTGGCTGGCCGAGGAGACCCCGATCGCCGGGCTGGGCGTGGAGACCGTCGGCACCGACGCGGGCGCCGCGCACGGCTTCGACCCCGCCTTCCCGTGCCACTCGTTCCTGCTGGGCGCGGGGAAGTACGGCCTGACCCAGCTGCGCAACCTCGACCGGCTCCCGGTGACCGGCGCCGTGGTCGTCGCTCCGCCGCTGCCCATCGCCGGAGGCTCGGGCAGCCCGCTGCGGGTGCTGGCCCTGGTCGAGAGGTGAACGTCGCCGAGGTCGTGGGGCGGACCCTCGCCTCGCTCGGCGTGGGCACCGCCTTCGGGGTGGTGGGCAGCGGCAACTTCCACGTGACCAACGCCCTGGTCGCGTACGGCGCGCGCTACGTCGCCGCGCGCCACGAGGGCGGCGCGGCGACCATGGCCGACGCCTACGCCCGCCTCAGCGGCGAGGTCGCCGTGCTCAGCGTCCACCAGGGGCCGGGGCTCACCAACGCGATGACCGGCATCGCCGAGGCTGCCAAGAGCCGCACCCCGCTCGTCGTGCTGGCCGGAGAGGTGACCGAGCCCCGCTCGAACTTCTTCGTCGACCAGGCCGCGCTGGCGGAGGCGGTGGGTGCCGTCCCGATGCGGATCGGGTCGGCGGAGACCGCCGCCGCCGACACGGCCGAGGCGTTCCGCACCGCCCGCGACGGGCGCCGTACGGTCCTGCTCAACCTTCCGCTGGAGGTCCAGGGACTGGCCGTCCCGGACGCGGGCCGGGAGGCCCCGGCGGCCGCCGCGGAGGGGGAGGGGCCGGGAGCGACCGTACCGGAATCCGGGGAGGTCGTCCCGCCGCGGGAACCCGGGGCCGAGCAGGTCGCCCGGCTGGCGGAGATCCTCGCGGCGGCACGCCGTCCCGTCTTCGTGGCCGGGCGGGGCGCACGCGGGGCCCGGCGCGAGATCGAGGAACTCGCCGAGCGGACCGGGGCGCTGCTGGCCACCTCCGCCGTGGCGAAGGGGCTCTTCCGGGGCAGCCCGTGGGACCTGGACGTGAGCGGCGGGTTCGCCTCGCCGCTCACGGTCGAGCTCGTCCGCGACGCCGACGTGCTCGTGGGCTGGGGCTGCGCCCTGAACATGTGGACCATGCGCCACGGCACGCTGATCGGCCGCGACGCCACCGTCGTCCAGGTCGACCTGGACGACGCCGCGCTCGGTGCTCACCGGCCCGTCCACCTCGGCGTGGCCGGCGACGCCGCCCTCACCGCGCGGGCCGCCACCCGTCTGCTCGGCGACGGCGGTGGCGACGGCGGCGGTAATGGCGGTGGTGATGGCGCATCGCGTGGTGAGGCGAAAGCCCCGGGCGGTACGAGCACCGGTGTGCCGGGCACCGGCGGCGCCGGGTACCGCTCGGCGGGGCTGGCCGCGCGGATCGCCGGGGAGAACCGCTGGCGGGACGTTCCCTACACCGATGAGAGCGGCGACGGCAGGATCGACCCCCGGACGCTGACGATCGCGCTGGACGACCTGCTCCCCGCGGAACGCGTGGTCTCCATCGACTCCGGAAATTTCATGGGATATCCGTCGATGTTTCTCGATGTCCCTGATGAGCGGGGTTTCTGCTTCACGCAGGCGTTCCAGTCGATCGGCCTCGGCCTCGCCACCGCGATCGGCGCGGCCCTGGCCCGGCCGGACCGGCTCCCGGTGGCGGCGCTGGGCGACGGCGGCGCGCTGATGGGCGTCGCCGAGCTGGAGACGGTCGTACGGCTCGGCCTGCCGATGGTGATCGTCGTGTACGACGACGACGGCTACGGCGCCGAGGTGCACCACTTCGGCCCGGACGGGCACCCCCTGGAGACCGTGACCTTCCCGCCCGCCGACATCGCCGCCGTCGCCCGCGGCTTCGGCTGCGAGGCGGTCACCGTACGGGCCCGGGAGGATCTGGTCGCGGTGGCCCGGTGGCTGGAGGGGGACCGTGACCGGCCCCTGCTGGTCCACGCCAGGGTCAGCCGCGCGCGCGGATCGTGGTGGCTGGAGGAGGCGTTCCGGGGGCACTGAGGTCCGGCCTTGCGAGGGCGTCCGGAAGAGGATCGGGGGAGGTCGGGCCGGGGGGAGAGCTGAGGTACGGTTCAGCCATGGCTGAGATCGTGTACCCCCCGGTCATCGGGGCGGCGTTGACCTTGTTCCGTGCGCTGGACCTCAAAATCCGCATCGAGGGCGCGGAGCGCATCCCGCGGACCGGCGGGGCCGTGCTGGTCAGCAACCACATCAGCTACCTCGACTTCATCTTCGCCGGTCTGGCCGCGCGTCCCTCCGGGCGCCTGGTGCGTTTCATGGCGAAGAAGGAGGTGTTCGACCACCGGATCTCCGGGCCGCTGATGCGCGGCATGCACCACATCCCGGTCGACCGCGCGGCCGGGGCCGCCGCGTTCGGCGCGGCGCTGAAGTCGCTCAAGGGCGGTGAGGTCGTCGGCGTGTTCGCCGAGGCCACGATCAGCCGGTCCTTCACGGTCAAGGAGATCAAGAACGGCGCGGTCCGGATGGCCGTCAGCGCCAAGGTGCCGATGATCCCGGTCTCCCTGTGGGGCACCCAGCGGCTGTGGACCAAGGGGCACCCCAAGAAGCTGCTGCAGCGGCACGTGCCGATCACGATCCAGGTCGGCGAGCCGATGTACCCCCAGCGCGGCGACGACTACGACGCCGTCACCGCGGACCTGCGCGAGCGCATGGCCGAGATGCTCGACAAGGCGCAGCGGAGCTACCCGGAGATCCCGCAGGGCGTCTGGTGGCAACCCCGCCACCTCGGCGGTACCGCGCCCACTCCCGAGGAGGCCGCCAAGCTGGACGCCGCCGAGGCGGAGGCCAGGGCGATCCGCGACAAGCCATGAACAGGTAGTTCACAAGTGGCGTGTCCCATCCTTTCCCCATGAGCAGCGCATTCGACGACATCGCGAACGCCTTCCAGCCGGTGCCGGCACCCGGCCCGGGACGCACACCGGGGAAGGCAGGCATGGCCGTTCTGCTGGTCCTCTGGACGGGGCTGGGCGTGCTGCCCCTCGTGGTCGCGGTGCCCGGCCTCAGGCTCGCGACGGGCTCCGTCGGCGTCCCCGGCACGCTCACGGTGGTCTCGTGCGAGGACCTGGGCCGGGGCCGCTACGACTGCGGGGGCGTTTTCGCGCCCGACGGCGGCGGCGACGCGATCCCGGTCGACGCCTCACCCGACTCCACCGCCGGTGACGTCAGGCGGGCCCGGCTCACCCCCGAGGGCGACCGTGCCGTACCGACCGGCACCTCCGGTGTGCTGGCCGCGCTGACCATGCCCTTCCTCGGCGTCGGCGTGCTGGGCTTCCTGCCGTACGTCCTCCTCCACGTCTCCGGGGCACGGCGGGGCCGCCGGGCCGCCGTGGTCCTTGGATGCCTCCTCACGCTCGTCTCGCTCGCCGGTGTGGTCGCCGGGACGGTCGCCGCCTACGCCTGAGCACGCCGAGGTGCGCGCGCACGCCCGGCGGCGTGTCCCGGCGCTCGTCAGGGAGACGGGCTGACGACAATCGTCGGATGGAGAAGATGACGGACGCCGAATGGCGTGAGTTCGTGATGACGGGGACGCGTACCGGCAAGCTCGGGGTGGTCAGGGCCGACGGCAGGCCGCACGTGACGCCGGTCTGGTTCGTGCTCGACGGGGACGACGTGGTGTTCACCACCCACGAGAGCAGCGTCAAGGGCAGGAGCCTGCGGCGCGACCCCAGAGTGGTCCTGTGCGTGGACGACGAGACCCCGCCGTTCTCCTACGTCATGCTCGAGGGCCTCGTCACCCTCTCCGCGGACACGGACGAGCTGGTGAGGTGGGCCACCGAGATCGGCGGCCGGTACATGGGCCGCGAGCGCGCCCACGAGTTCGGCCGGCGCAACGGCGTCCCGGGGGAGTGGCTGGTCAGGCTCCGCGTCGGCAGGGTCGTCGCCGGCCGCGACGTGGCGGACTGAGGATCCCGCCGGACATCTCGTACGGGATGCGGGTGCCGGCCCGACCGGCACCCGCGATCCTTCGGCCATCCGCGGTCCTTCGGCCATCCGCGGTCCTTCGGCCATCCGCGGTCCTTCGGCCATCCGCGGTCCTTCGGCCATCCGCGGTCCTTCGGCTATCCACGACCCTTCGGCCATCCGCGGTCCTTAAGCCACCCGCGGGCCGGCGGGGCGGCACGCTCTCGGGCACCCGAGGGCCTCTCCCATCCCCGCTCGGAACGGGGGAGCGGGCTCGTCGGGAACGAATCTGTACGAAGTTCGAATTTTTAAACACGGTGGTGAGCTGCTGGAAAGCCCGATTTAGGGTGTCATGCACTTATTTGGCTTGCATGGGTTCGCTTGAAGCGGGCACTGTTCCCCGCGCCCTGGACGGAGGATCACGACCGGGCGGTGGTCCTCGGTCTCGGCGGCGGGCGTAGGCACCCCCTCGACGCCCCCGCTGGTTTCGGATCAAACCAGATGGAGGAGACAAGGTGACGCGAACAAACCCCGGCAGGTCCAACGAGGTGTCGTCGAGCGGATCGGGCAGAACACCCTGGCGCATTCCACGCCCCATGGTCTTCGCCACCGCCGTCGTGCTGGCGGCCTCGGGCGGCGTCGGGGTGTCCTCGGCGTCAGCGGCGTCGCCGCCGCCCGCTCCCACGCCGCCGGAGGCGCCGACCCCCAGCGTGACGGTGACGGTGACACCCATCCCGGGTCCCACGCTGACCCCGACCCCGACGCCCACCACCACGACGCGGCCGCCCCGGATACCCCCGGTGGCGTTCCCCGGCACGCTGCACGGCGAGTTCGTCCTGCCGGCGAAGGACGGCTGCGGCTTCACGGTGTTCGCCCAGACCGGTGAGGCGACCGCTGTGGCGGAGGACTCGATCACGGTGCGAAGCCAGGACGGCTTCGAGAGGGTGTACACGATCACCGATTCCACCAAGTCCCTCTCGGGACGGCGGGGCAACGTGATCAGGCAGGGCGACTGGGTCTCGGTGACCGCCACGACGACAGACGCCACGACGCCGGTCGAGCCGACGCCGGGCGAGCCGACCCCGGGTGAGCCGACGCCGACCACCACGACCCCGGTCGAGCCGACCCCGACCACCACGACCCCGGTCGAGCCGACGCCGGGTGAGCCGACGCCGACCACCACGACCCCGGTCGAGCCGACCCCGACCACCACAGCCCCGGATGATGGGTCGGCACCGACCACCACGATCCCGGAGGAGCCGACCACGGGCGAGACGGCGACGGCCGCCTACGTCTTCGACCTGACGCGGCCCAACAGGAAGTTCTGGCGCGGCGGTGACTGGTGGTCCCTCAGCAAGTGGCGGATCGGCAAGTGGCGCGAGCCCAGCATCTGTCCCACGCCGCCCGTCGCGACCCCCACGGTGCCGCCTCCCGCGGAGACCCCGTTCCCGCCTACGGAGACCCCGCTGCCTCCCACGGAGACGCCGACCGTCCCCACCCCCGAGCCGACCCCCACCGTGACGGAAACCCCGACCCCGACTCCCACCCCCACCCCGACTCCCTGAGCGTCCGGGGACCGGACGCGGCCGTCGCGCGGCCCTGACCCGTGGGCCGCGCCGAGGATCCCGAGGCCGTCCGGCGCGAGGTGAGGGGCCCCGGGGGCCGATGACGCGCGGCTCGCAACGGCGCCGCCCGGGTCTCCGACCGGAGACCCGGGCGGCGCCGTTCCACGTCGCGGCCGCCACGGTGCTCCGAACCCGGCCGCGGTCGCGGAACACCCCGGCGGCCACGAATCCGGTCTCCGCGGACTCCTCGAAGTCGTCATGCCTCCGGCCGTACGGGGAAGTTCGCAACGAGGAGACCGCTCACGATCCCTGGAGGCGAATTGACCGCGAAGTCCGAAGCAGAGTCCGAATCCGTGATGTCCCCCAGCCGCTTCGACGCCCGGATCACCGCGGATCCGGACTCGGCCTGGCCGGCGCAAGCGCATCGCTACCGGCTGGTCGCGAGCCGCGCGTGCCCGTTCGCGAGCAGGGCCGTGGTGAGCCGCAGGCTGCTCGGCCTGGAGGACGCGATCTCGCTGGCCGTCGTCGACCCGATCCAGGACGACCGCGGCTGGAGATTCGCCCTCGGCCCCGGCGGCAGGGACCCCGTCCTCGGCTACCGCCACCTCAGCGAGGCGTACCTGGCCGCCGATCCGGACTACGACGGCGGGTTCAGCGTTCCCGCGATGGTCGACACGGTCACCGGGCACCTGGTCACCAACGACTTCGACCCGATGACCCTGGACCTGGCGACCCAGTGGACGGCCCTCGCCCGCCCCGGCGCCCCGGACCTGTACCCCGAGCCGCTGCGCGCGGAGATCGACGAGCTGAACGAGCAGATCTTCCAGGACGTCAACATCGGGGTGTACGAGGCGGGCATGGCCACCACCCAGGAGGCGTACTCGCGGGCCTACGACGCGCTGTTCGCCCGCCTGGACGCGCTGGAGGAGCGGTTGCGGACCCGCCGCTACCTGGTCGGCGACACGATCACCGAGGCCGACATCCGGCTGTTCACCTCGCTGGTGCGCTTCGACGTGGTCTACCACGGGCACTTCCGGTGCAACCGCTCCAAGCTGACGGAGATGCCGGCGCTGTGGGCGTACGCGCGTGACCTGTTCCAGACCCCCGGCTTCGGTGACACGGTCGACTTCGACCACATCAAGCGTCACTACCACCTCGTTCTGGACGAGAGCAATCCCCACCACATCGTGCCCGGCGGCCCGGACCTGTCCGGGTGGCTCGTCCCGCACGGCCGCGAGGGGCTCGGCGGCAGGCCGTTCGGGGACGGCACCCCGCCGGGCCCGCCGCCCGCCGCGGAGGTCGTGCCGCCGCGGGGGCGGGCGGCCTGACGCCACCCCCGCCGCGCCTCAGGGCATCCTGAGGCGCGGCCGTGTGCGGGGGCGGCGACCGGGCCGCACGGCGCCGCCGGACGGGTGGCGCCCGGCGCCGTTCAGCCTCGGTGCGGCCAGGCGCGGGTTCTGCCGGTGCTCCAGGCCCACGAGGCGATACCGACGCGGTTCCGCACCCCCAGCTTGCGCTGGATGCCGGCGATGTGGTTCTTGACCGTGCCGGGCGACAGGAACAGCTCCGCGGCGATCTCGGCGTTGGTCTTGCCCTGGGCGACGAGCAGGGCGACGTCGTCCTCGCGTTCGGTCAGCGCCGTGCCCCGGGGGACGTCCTCGGGCGACGGGCCGATCCGGCTGAGGAGCCGTACGGTGAGTTGCGGGCTGATGAGCACATCGCCGTTCACGGCCGCGCGTACGGCCTCGACCAACAGGGCCGGGCCCGAGCGCTTGAGGACGAACCCGGCCGCGCCGTGGCTCAGCGCGGCGTACAGGTACTCGTCCAGTCCGAACGTGGTGACGACGACGACGCGGACGCCGGTGCCGGCCAGCGCGCGGGTCACCTCGATGCCGTCGGCGTGGGGCATCCGGATGTCGGCGAGCACCACGTCGGGGCGCAGGTGCCGGGCCGACTCGATGGCGGTGACGCCGTCGGCGGCTTCGGCGATGACGGCCATGTCCGGCTGGGCGTCGAGGATGAGGCGGAAGGCGGTGCGAATACCCTCCTGGTCGTCGGCGACGAGGATGCGGATCGACATGTCGCTATCGTGCCAAGGGGATGCGGGCCGTGAGCGACCATCCCCCGTGTACGGGGGCCGCGTGCAGGAGGCCGCCCATCGATCGGAGGTGCCGCGCCAGGACCGGCAGGCCGAAGCCGCCGCGTCCGCTCTCGCCCGATCCGGTCACCCCGTCGTTCGTCACCGTGACCACGAGTGTGGCGGACTCCACCGTGACGGTGACGTCCACCACGGTGGCCTCGGGGGCGTGACGGCGCACGTTGGTCAGTGATTCGGCCACGACCCGGAACGCGGTGGCGGACGTCTCCCGTGACACCGTCTCGCCCGTACCCGGGTCCATGTCCACGCGGACGCGTGCCCGCCCGGCCGCGGTGAACCGGTCGGCGAGTTCGGGCAGCTCGGCCAGGCCGGGGAGCGGTGACGTGGTCGCGAGCCCGTCCTCCCGCAGGATGAGGACGGTCCTGTCCAGCGCCGACATGGCCCGCTGACCGGCCTTCTCGACACGTTCGAGGGCGAGGAGCGCCTGTCCGGGATCGCCGGGACCGACCACCTGGCCGGCCTGCGCGTGCGCCACCATCTCGCTGATGTCATGGGCGACGAAGTCGTGCAGGTCTCCGGCCACCTGCAGCCGCAGAGCGGTGCGGCCGTCGGTCACCGCGCGGACCCGCCGGGTGTCCAGGGAGCGCAGGTACGTCCCCGAACCGGCCGCGACCAGCACGCCGACCGACCAGAACGCGCAGGCTCCCACCCCCTCCAGCACGGACGAGGGCGTGATGAACCGCAGCAGGCAGACGGACGAGGCGAGGCCCGCGAGCGCGCCGGCGACCGCCGCCCGCCGTACCGGCGACCACCGGGCGTTCAGCGCGACCAGCAACATGAGCGCCGCGCTCTCCGCCATTCCCGATATGCCGGCCTCCCATACGAGGGGAAGCCCCATCAGGCGTGCCAGGGTGACGGCGAGGGACACGGCCGCGGCCACGCAGGTCACCGTGGCCAGGTGTGCCGACGTCCGCGACCGGCCGCCGGCCACCCAGACCAGGGCGGCCGTCACCGTCGTCGCCGCCGCCATGGCCGCCGCCCCGAAGACGGGCGAGGCGCCGATCCCGGCCAGGACCACGGCGGCGACGGCGATCGCTCGGGCACGCCCACGAAGACTCACCGGACCGACGATACGCAGGCGCCGGCTCCCGCCGCACCTGCCGTACGGCACGGTCACCGGGCGCGGGGACCACCATCACCTGCCGAACGGCACATGGCCTGTCACCCGCCGGGAGCACGATGCTGACCTCATGGCAACGACCATCGCTCCACCTTCGCCCATCCACCGGTCCGCCTGGCCGGGCTACGCGGCGGCCCTGTGGTCGCTCGGTTACGGCGCGCTCGGCCTGTCATGGGCGCTCGGCGCGCCCGGCTTCCCCTGGGGGAGGTCCGATCCCGACGGGGCACTGTCCATCCTCGCTCGCGCCACCCCGGATACCGGCGGTTGGTGGATCGTCGCCTTCTGCGTGACGGCCATGTTCACCTCGCTGGCCCTGGCACGGACGGACGGACGCGGGCGTGCCGGCCGGGTGCCCCTGCTCCTCGCCTGGCCGATGGCCGTGCTGTTGATCCTGGTGATCCCCGACTCCAGGCCGATGATGGGGGTGGCCTACACCCCGCTGTTGCTGGTGGCACCCCTTTTCGACCTGGAGCTGGGCGGCAGCACTTTGGCCGACCTCTGGCCGTGGCCGGTGGTCAACCAGGTGCTGTGCGTCGCCGGAGGGCTGCTGCTGGCCGCGGCGGCGCTGAACCACCGACGCCGTCGCCGGGAGGCCTGCGCCGCCTGCGGGCGCACCGGCCACGACGGGTGGACCGCCCCCGCCGCGGCGGCCCGCTGGGGCCGCACCGCCGTCCACATCGCCGTCGCCGTACCCCTGGTGTACTGCGTGACCCGGTGGAGCTGGGCCCTCGGCATTCCGCTGGGGGTGCGCGGGGAGTTCCTGGAGGAGGGGACGAGGGACACCCCGGGCATCTGGCTGGCCGGCGCCTACCTGGCGACGTTCGGCGCCTGCGGAGGCCTGCTCACGCTGGGGCTGGTCCAGCGCTGGGGGGAGATCTTCCCCCGCTGGATCCCCGGCCTGCGCGGCAGGCGTGTCCCTCCGCTCCTCGCCGTCATTCCGGCCGGCCTCGTCGCGATCACCGTCACGGTCGCGGGACTGACCTACATCCGCTGGACCGTGGCCGGCCGTTTCGCCCTGGACGAATGGGGGGCCTGGCTCCCGGAGACCTTCTGGCCGATCTGGGGAGGGGCACTGGCCGCCGCCGCTCTCGCCTACCACCTGCGCAGGCGCGAAGGATGCCGTCACTGCGGGCGGGGCCCGGTCCGGGCCGATGCCGTTCCCGCCTGAACGCGACCCCAGGGTCCCGAACCCGGGACCCTGGGGTACGGCCGGGCGAGCGGGCTGGTCTCGCCCACGCCCCTCAGCGCATCGTCGAGACGCTTCTCGTGCTCCATCGTGTCGTGTTCCGTCAGATGGCGGAAACACGCCACCCCGGAGAAGGCTCCCCGCCTCCAGGCCACCGCCCCCGGGCGGAACGGTTGAAGCCCCAGGTCATCGTCTGTTTCGCCGAGCCGGGACCGCGCGGATTCCCTCGCCTCACGCGGGCGCGAATTAAACCCTTGTAAATTTTTCTGTCCCTTATTACAGGCAAATGCAACATTTATTCATTACCCTCCCCGGAGGTTAGGGAGATCCCTTATCGCCCATTTTGCTTCCCCCCGCGGGCATCCCCTGCCCGTGAAGGAGATCGTGTGTTCACAGCCCGCCCCTGGCGAGTGGTCCTGATCGGGACCATCACCCTCGCCTCACTGATCCAGCAGAGTGTGGCGTACAGCGCCACACAGGCCGCACCCGAATCCGACAAGATCGACCGGGTGGTCCAGGCCGACCTGTCCAAGGACGACAAGGCCACCTTCTGGGTGCGCCTGAAGGACGACGCCGACCTGCGGGCGGCGCGTACGGCGAAGACCAAGGCCGAGAAGGGCAAGGAGGTCTACCGGGCGAAGACGGAGACCGCCGCCGCCTCGCAGACGAACCTGCGCAAGCTCCTCAAGGCCGCACGCGCCGACTTCACCCCGTTCTGGATCGTCAACACCGTCAAGGTGACCGGCGACGCGAAACTGGCGGACGAGATCGCCAAGCTCCCCGAGGTGACGGCGATCGAGCCGCCCCAGGTCGTCCAGCTGCCCGACCCGGAGCCGGCCAAGGAGGTCAAGGCCACCGCGGCCTCCGTCGAGTGGAACATCGACCGTATCAACGCCACCAAGGTGTGGGACGAACTCGGAGACCACGGCGAGGGCATCGTCGTCGGGAGCATCGACAGCGGCGCGCAGTGGGACCACCCGGCGCTGGTCTCCGCCTATCGCGGCACGAAGGCCGGCGGCGGCGTCGACCACAGCTACAACTGGGTCGACACGGTAGGCGTGTGCTCGGCCGGCGTGCCCTGTGACGACCTCGGCCACGGCACCCACACGATGGGCACCATGGTCGGTGGCGACGGCGGCGCCAACAACATCGGTGTCGCCCCCGGCGCCAAGTGGATCACCGCGAAGGCCTGCACGGTGAAGCCGAGGAGCTGCCCGAACGACGCGCTGCTCGCCGCCGGCCAGTGGATGCTCGCGCCCACCGATCTGAACCACCAGAACCCGCGTCCCGACCTCGCGCCCGACGTCATCAACAACTCCTGGGGAGGCGGCGGCCTCGACCTCTGGTACGACGAGATGGTCCGCGCCTGGGTCGCCGCCGGCATCTTCCCCACCTTCTCCAACGGGAACGAGGCCCTGAGGGCGCCCGTCACCTGTGAGAGCACCGGAAACCCCGGCGGGAACATCGCCGCCTACAGCGCCGGAGCGTTCGGCTTCGACGGGCGCATCGGGGAGTTCTCCTCGCGCGGTCCCGGCGAGAACGGCGAGATCAAGCCGAACATCACCGCACCGGGCGTGAACATCCGCTCGTCCTGGAACGACGGCGGCTACCGCCCCAACTCCGGCACGTCGATGGCCAGCCCGCACGTCGCCGCCACGGTGGCGCTGATGTGGTCGATGTCGCCCAGCCTGAAGAACGACGTCGAGAACACCCGCGCCCTGCTCGACGGGACCGCGGCCGACGTCGACGACACGAGCTGCGGCGGCACCGCCGCCGACAACTATGTCTGGGGCGAGGGCATGCTCGACGCCTACGCCGCGGTCAAGTCGACCCCGCTCGGGGAACTGGGCACGCTGACCGGCACGGTCACCTCGGGCGGGTCCCCCCTGGCCGGCGCGACCATCAGCGTCTCCGGACCGGTGAGCCGTACGGTCACCACCGCGCAGGACGGGTCCTACACGCTGCCCCGTCTCCTGAGCGGCGACTACGAGATCACCTTCAGGAAGTTCACCTACGACGATGTCACCGCGACCGTCACCGTCACGACCGACCAGACGATCACCCGGGACGCGTCGCTGGTGGCGCAGGCCCTGAGCACGGTGTCCGGGACGGTCACCAGCGTCGGCCTGCCCCAGGCCGGCGCCACGGTCGCCGCGGCGGGCACGCCTGCCGGCGCGGTCACCGACGCCCAGGGCCACTACGAGCTCACACTGCCCCGCCGGGGCTTCGACCTGAAGGTCACCGCGGGCTCGCGGTGCACGCAGGACGCCGCCGTGCCCGTCACGGTGACCGGCGACCTGGTCAAGGACATCGAGCTGGCGAGCCACACCGACTCCTTCGGCTACACCTGCAGGAGCGGCACCGAGCCGTACATCGAGGGCACCACCAAGGAGCAGCTCGGCGGCGACGACGAGAGCCAGATGATCACGCTGCCGTTCGCCTTCCCGTTCTACGGCAAGACCTACACCCGCGGCGCGGTCGCCACCAACGGGTTCCTGACCTTCGGTGCCAACACCTACGCCTTCCCGAGCAACACCTCCCTGCCCACCACCGGCGATTCCAACGCCTCCATCTACCCGTACTGGGAAGACCTGGCGATGTGGGACGACAGCGGGCTCTACACCGCCACCGTCGGCACCGCACCGCACCGCACCTTCGTCGTGGAGTGGCGCAACGTGCAGTTCTACGACAGCGACGACCACTTCTCGTTCGAGGCGTTGCTCGGTGAGGACGGCTCGATCGGGTTCCGCTACCGCGGAATCGACGCCCCCATCGAGGCGGGCACGACCGCGACGATCGGCGTCGAGAACGCGGAGGGCACCGACGCCCTGCAGTACTCCTTCAAGACCGATCCTCTCCCCGCCGTCGCCGACGGCCAGAGCCTGTCCTTCGCCGCCCGGCGGCACGGGCTGGTGACCGGCACCGTCACCGACGCCAACGACGGCAAGCCGCTGGCGGACGCGACGGTGAAGGTGGGCGACGTGGCCACCTTCACCACCGGAACCGACGGCACCTTCCTCGGGCAGGCTCCCGCCGGTGACCACCAGGTCGAGGTCTCCGAGGAGAACTACGGCACTCTCACCAAGCAGGTCACCGTCAAGGCCGGTGAGCGCAACCTGCTCGACACGGCCCTGGCCACCGGCCGGGTGACGGCGTCGACCGACGAGGTCACTCTCGTGATGCCGGCCTCCTCCACCAGGAAGGGCGCGGTCGAGCTGTCCAACCTGGGGGCCGACGCGGCGTACACCGTCGAGATCGCCTCCGGCCAGACCTGGCTGGGCGTGACCCCGGCCAGTGGGCAGATCGCGGCCGGCGGGTCCGTGACGCTGCAGGTCACCGCGTCCAGCGCGGATGTCCAGCCCGGCAGCGTCCGCACCGGCGTGCTGGTCGTGCGCTCGGCGAGCGGCCGCAACCCGGCGTTCCCGATCAGCGTGTCCGTCGTGGTGCCGAAGTTCCAGGTCGCCATCGAGGCCGGCGGCTCCAAGAAGGTCGTCGACGCCGTCGGTGACGTCTGGGCGGCCGACCGGAAGTACACGCCGGGCGGCTACGGCTACGTGGGCAACGGCGACAAGACGAGCACCTCGAGCAAGACCGTCAGGGGCACCACCGAGCAGGCGCTCTACAGGAGCGCCCGCGAGGACATGCGGGAGTACCGGTTCGACAAGGTGCCCGCAGGGGTCTACACCATCGAACTGGGCTTCGCCGAGACCCGGAACAAGCGTCCGGGCAAGCGGGTCTTCGACGTCGGCATCGAGGGCGAGCTCGCGATCTCGGCGCTCGACCTCGCCCGGGAGGCGGGGGAGAACACCGCGGTCAGCCGCCAGTACACGGTGAAGGTCACCGACGGCCAGATCAACGTGGGCTTCACCGGGCGGACCGGCGATCCCATCGTCAACTCCATCCGTGTCAGCGAGCGTCCCGACAGGGCCGCCCGGTAGGCGCGATCCACACCCTCGACCGGCCCGTCCCACTCGGCGGGACGGGCCGGTTCCATGATCGCCGGCGCGACCGGGCACCGGGCGGAGATCCACCGCTATCTGCCGCCGCCGGTGTGGATCCTCCGGTGACGCGTTGGCCCCCGGACGGTCCGCGATGGGTTCCACCGGGTTCTCCATGAGCTCGATCACCATGGTCTGACCGGGCCTGACGCGTCGAGGACGGATCGTGGACGAGCGGCGCCGGGGGCGAAGGGTCAGGCCGGGGTGAGGAAGTGGCCGTCGGTCCTGATGGCCTCGCCGGTGGTGTTGGTGTTGGCGGCCGAGCACAAATAGACGATCATGCGTGCGGCGTCGTCGGGATGGCTGACGCGCTTGGTCGCGGCGGCCTCGCCCGCCTTGTCGAGCAGGTGCTGCGGCATGGGTTTGCCCGCGGGGGTGAAGCCGGGCATGACGACGTTGGTGAGGATGCCGGCGGAGGCGAGTTCCCTGGACATCACCCGGGTCAGGCCGTGCAGGCCCGCCTTGGCGGCCACGTAGGAGACGTTGCCGGGGAAGCCGTCCTCGACCAGTCCTGTGGAGACGTTGACGATGCGGCCCCATCCGCTCGCCCGCATGTCGGCCAGCACGGCGCGGGCGAGCAGGTAGGGGCCGACCAGGTTCGCGGTCACCGACGTGGTGAACCGCTCGGGCGGCGCGGTCTCGAACAGCTCGCCCGGCTCCGGCCAGTCCGGCCAGCGGACGGCGTTGTTGACCAGGACGTCGACCGGCCCGAGCCGGTCGCGGGCGTGCTCGACCGCCGACGGCAGTGAGTCGGGGCGGCCGAGGTCGAGCCGCCAGGCGATCGCCTGGGCTCCGCGCCGTTCGGCCATGGCGACGGTCTCCTCCGCGGCCTGGAGGTTGGTGTGGTAGCCGACGGCGATGTGTGCCTTCTCCTCGGCGAAGGCCAGCGCGGTGGCCCTGCCGATGGCCGTGCTCGCGCCGGTCACCAGGACGACTTTTCCTGCGAGTCCGAGTTCCATGCGTTCTCCTGCGGGTGGTGGTCAGGTGAGGTTGTCGCGGACGGTGTGCAGCAGCCGGATGAGACGCGCGGCGTCGGCCTCGCCGAGCCCGGCGCTCGCCCGGCTTTCCACCTGCGCCCACGCGGCCACGACGGCGTCGACCACGGCCTCGCCGCGTTCGGTCAGCCGCAACCGGGTCACCCGGCGGTCGCCGGGGTCCGGGGCGCGCTCGACGAACCCGGCCCGTTCCATGCGGGTGATCGCTTTGGCGATGGTGGGCTGCTCGATGCCGATGCGCTGGACGAGGTCCGCCTGGGTGGTCTCGGGATTGTGGTGAAGGTCGACGATGAGCAGCTCCTGGCCCAGGTGCAGGCCGAGCTCGGCCATCCGGCGCTGCATCTCGGCGCGGTGCGCCCTGGTGACCTCGGCGAGGGCGTAGCCGATCGGCCCCTGTTCGGCCGCGACCTGCCGCCCGGCGGTCACGCCGGCACCGCCGGCCGGTCGTCCGCGACGCGGGCCAGGACGCGCTGCCACAGCCGGGTGATGTCGTGTCGCGCCTCCTCCCCCGTCAGAACTCCGTCGGCGTCGATGTGACGGTGGGCGAAGCCGACCGCCACATCGAAGTCGGAGAGCACCTCGGCGCCGACCCGCCGCAGCATGTCGCCGAGCTGCAACTGGGCGAAGACTCCGCCGAACCGGTTGGGTGAGGCGCTCATCAGCGCCACCGGCTTGCCCGCCAGCGGGCGCGGGGGCGCGAGGATCGACAGCCAGTCGACGAGGTCCTTCAGCTGCCCCGGGATGCCGCGGCTCAGCTCCGGCGTCACCACCAGCAGCACGTCGGCCGCCGCCACGCGCTCGCGCAGAGCGCCGACGGCCTGGGGGAAGGGGCGGCCGCGGGTGGCGTCCAGGCGGGGGACCCGGGCGTGGTCGTCCCACACCTCCACCCTCAGCGGGGCGCCCGCCAGCTGCTGCGCGGCGCGAAGGAGCGACCGGTTGTGCGATCCCTCCCGGGTGCTCCCGCAGATCGCCAGTACGTCGACTATTTCCATAGTCGGCTATCTTATAGTCGGCTATATAAGTGCCGCAAACCTGGGGCGCGCCGGTAGCCGGCGAACTCGAAGTCGACGAGCCGCTCGTCGGCGTAGGCCGTCTCGCGAGGGGGCAGGCGACCGCGGCCCGATCGTCGGAGCGACCGGAATCACGCCGATCGCGAAGACCGTTCCGGCGCCGAACGCCCGGGTCAGCCCTTGACGTTCTCCTCCGTGCCCCGGCCGGGAGTGTTCCTTCGCAGCACTCCCGGGAGGGTCAGCGCGACGAGTACGGTGGCGAGCGTGCCCCCGCCGCCCGCGATGATGAGGGTCACCGGCGCGGAGGTGGCGTCGAGCAGAAGACCACCGGCGACGTAGGACAGTGCGGCGGCCACCCCGACGGCTCCGTAGAGGTTGCCGAAGACCCTGCCGAGCATCCTCGGCGGGACCAGCCGCTGCAGCATGGTGTTGGTGGCCACGTCCATCGCCGCGATGCCGAATCCACGGACGAACTGGGCGGCGAACGCGGCCGCGACGGCCCAGGCCAGCCCGGTGAGCAGGTTGCCCACGCTGCTCACCGCGAAGCCGGCGATCAGCAGGACCACCAGCGGCACGCGGGTGCTGTAACGGGTCATCAGGGCGTACCCGAGGAGCAGCCCTGTGCCGACCGCCCCCAGAAGCAATCCCACCGCCGAGTCGCCGGCGGCGAAGGTCACCTTGGCCAGGAGCACCAGCGCGACGTCGTCGACTCCGTTGAACGCGACGACGGCACAGAAACCCAGGGCGATGATCCGCACCACCTTGGCCGACCAGATGTAACCCAGCCCGGACTTCGCGTCCTGCAGGAGCGAGGACTTCTCGCCGCCCTCGGCGGGGATCGGGGGGAGAGACTTCAGCCGGAGCAGGAGGGCTCCCGCCAGCAGGAAGGAGGCTGCGTCGACCAGGAGAACGCCGCGGACGCCGATGAAGGGGAACAGCACCGCCGCGATCAGTGGCCCGAGAGCCTCGGCGGCGTTGGTCCCGAATCCGAGCGTGGAGTTGGCGGTCTCCAAGTCCCGGTCTCGCACCAGACCCGGTATCGCCGCCCGCGAGGCCGGCAGGAACACCTGCCCCGCGATCGCGCGGAGACCCACCAGTACCAGCAACAGAGGCAGCGGCGGCAGCGAGAGCGCGATGAGCAGAAGGACCACGCCCTGGGCGACCTCACAGACGATCATCACCCGCTTGAGGTCGAAGCGGTCGCTGATCGCGCCGGCGATCGGGCTGAGCAGGGAAGGAACGAAATCCCCGACGAGCAGGAGCAAGGAGACCGCGATCGCCTGCCCTGTCGTGTCGGCCACGTGGAGCATCAGCGCGACGAGGCTGAGCGCGTCACCGCCGACGGAGACGACTCGCGACGACCACAGCGACAGGAACCTCGGGTTGTCGCGCAGCATGCTCAGCGCGCCCGTCCCTTCAGCCTCGGTTCCCGCGCCGGCATCAGAGGCTGACATGGTCTCTTCTCTCCTCCGCTCGGGGGGCACGTCCCTTCCGGTCGCTCGTCTCCGGTGACGTGCTCGGCCGGTTCGGTGAACCGGCGCGGGCTCATCATCTCGAAACAGGAGGTGCCGTTGCAGTGGTGGACGGTCTCCGCTGGGGGATCATCTGCGCGTCGCCGAAGGTTCGGCCCTCACCAGAGGCGGTGATCGGTGACGGTAGGGCGGCGGGCACGGTTCCTCCAAGGATCGAACGGCGTCGGCTACCGCTGATCTTCAGGAACCGTGTCCTTCCTCGTGCATCGATCGAATCGGTCATTACCCGGCCCGCGCGTCGAGGTGGGTCAGCGGGTCAGGCGTGTTCGGCCGTGCGCGATGAGCCGATCCGGAAGACGGGATGCGCTTCGGCGATCGCCGCGAAGGCCTCCAGCGGGGAATCTCGGGTGACCGGCAGGTGCGGCCGGGCGCCGGGCGCCAACGCCAGGTAACGGCGCAGGATCGGGGCACGCGCACCGGGATCGACCTCCTGGAGTACGACCGGTCGGCGTCGGCCTCGGTGCAGGACCGCCCGGCCGCCGGCGGCGCGGACGTTGCGGACCCAGTTGGCGTCGTCGCCGAGCATGGACACGAGGTACTCCTGGCCTTCGTGGTCGGCCACCACCACCGGGACCGCGATCGTCCGGCCGCTGGAGCGGCCGCGTACCTCGAGCGTGACCGCCCGGCGGGGCGCGAGCAGCCCGGTCGAGTACTGCAGGGCGGCCAGGTGGTTCAGCGCCCGTGCCGCCAGACCGGGGCGGCCGCCGCGGTACATCCACCGTTTGACCGCGTACAGTCGGCCAAGGATGCCCGACCTCGGGTGGTTCGGCTTGGCTGCCATCGTTTCCCTCTTGTCATCATCAGGAGCGTTTTCGTGGTGTCCTCGCGAAAGGCGAGGCATTTTCAGGGCCGGCGCGTCTCGAGCAGTACGTTCGGATAGCCCGGCGCGGGGCCGTCCAGCAGAGGTGCCGGGAGGTCTCTCAGATGCCGGTCGAAGAACGCCAGGCTGTAGGCGTTGAGGATGGCGTGCGCCCGCTCCGCGGGGACCGAGCCGGTGAGCCCGAAACGGGACAGCACCGGTGACCAGGAGGAGATGTCGGTGAAGTCGGCGTGGAACATGCCGGGTACGCGCACGAGGTAGCCGTCCGCGGGCCGCTTGTCGAAGACCGCCCGCATGCTGTTCTGATGCTGGTCGATGTCATCGGCGGACCAGCCCTCCCGCCGCATGGTGGCGGCGTCCCGGGTGATCCACATGCTCGGCTGGTCCAGGCCCTCGCGCACCACGCCTGGGGTCATGCGGGTGTCCATCATCAGGCAGGCGCGCAGGCGCGGCTCCGTCCGGCAGGCCTCACCGGTGACGATGCCGCCCAGCGAGATGCCGAAGGCGCCGATGCTGCGCAGGTCCAGCCGCCCGGTCAGGACGCCGGCCGGATCCGCCCGGTCCAGGGCGGCCAGGTGGTCCAGGGTGAAGGTGACGTCGCGCGCGAGGTAGGGGACGAGGCCGCCGTCGAGTACGCGGCCGTTGAGCGCCGGGGCCTCGCCGGTCCGCTCGTCGGCCGGGTCGAAGCTCCGGTCGATCAGAGCCCTGAGCCGGTCCGCGGGCAGCCCGGCGGTACGGCGCCCGTCGGGAAAACGCACCGAGGCGGCGGCATACGGATGATCGACGGCCGCGACGACGTAGCCGTGTGAGACCAGGTTCTCGATCTGGAAGGTGTTCATCTGGCGAAAGCCCATCGCCCCCTCCAAAAAGACCAGCACCGGATAGCGGGACCGTTCCGCGGCCACGGGTGCGGACGCGACGGCGTTCGTCGTCACGTGACGCAGATGTCCGAAGGTGAAGTCCGGCACCCGCGCCAGGCGCGCCATGGCCACGAAGACGTCGTCGTCCTGCACGTAGGCGGCGCGGGGAGCGGACGGCGCGCCGGCCGCGGGATACCAGATCTGCACCATCAGCTCGCGGCGGGCACGTGGATCCGCGGCGAGGACGTCGGGACGCCCGCCATCGGTCCAGTGATGGGTCACGGTGCCGATCCGGTGAGGGCCGGTGGGCTGTGCGAAGGAGAACACGGGCAACAGGACCGGTAGCGCCGTCGAGGCGACCAGCCCCATCGCGCCCAGTACCGCGGTGGCGGCGGTGGCGAACCGCCGAAGCCGTGGGCGCCGGACCGGCCAGCGTGCCGGTGCGAGGACACCGAGAAGCCACACCGCGGTGATGGCCGCCGCCAGCGCGTAGGCGGGGATCAACTGCCAGCGCGGCCCTTCCAGCAGCGCCTGTGCCGCCGCCGCTGCCGCGGGTGTGGCAGGTGCCACCTGCCGGAGCCGGCGCAGTGCGGGCGGCATCGGGATCACCAGGGCGAGGAAGGCCAGCAGGTCGGCGATCACCAGCACCGTTTCCAGGACTCTCACCTCGCCCGCCCCGCGATGCGACGGCGTGCGATGCGGACGTCGATCACCGGTTCAGCCCTGCCGGACCGGGGCCATGTTCACTACGCCGGTGGCGACGAGGGGATGCGCGATCGGTGACGGGCCGCCGACCGCCAGGGCACAGGTGAGGGCCAGCAAAGCGGCCGGCGGGGTGGCGGCGAGAACCTGGTGCCCTGCGAGGGCGTGGGCGGGCATTGTCATCCTCAATTCCTCGGACGGTGTCCGCACCCGGGAGGGGCGGGCCACCGCGTTCGTACGGCGAAGATCGGATGCCGCGCGGGGAGACGACCGCGCGCCGGCGCGGGACGGGTGCCGGACCGGTGCCGTTCGGTAGCCGGGGCGGGACGGGGACGGCGGCTCGCTGCCTGGTGGTGGGGGACGGCCCCATCCTGCAGCAAATGGCATTTGGTGTCAAGATGGCACGTACTGCCATATAGCGGGTGTGAGTCATATTTCCGGTACGCTTGGGCGGTGCCTCTGACCCTTCGCCAGCGCAACCGGCTGGCCGCGATGCACCACATCATCGAAACCGCGATCGACCTGTTCGACGAACACGGCTACAGCGCGGTCACCGTCGAGCAGGTGGCCGCGGCCGCCGGAGTGTCGCCGCGCACCTTCTACCGTTACTTCGGCACGAAGGAAGGTCTGTTCACCACCGACACCCACGCCGCCGTCGGCCATGACCTGCTGGAGGAGCAACTCGACCTGGACGACCTTCCGGGCACGCTTCAGCGGATCGTCGCGAGCGTTCACGCGGCCGCGGCCCCGTCCGGCGAGGCGGCGGCGTACACCCCCTGGCGCGGCATGCGTTACGTGCTGGAGGAGTCGGCGGTACGGGAAGCCGTGTACACCGCCCTGGACGATCTCGCCGAGCGCCTTGTGCCCGCGCTGCTGTCCAAGGGCGTCACCCCGACGCGGGCACGCGTCACCGTCCGCGCCTACCTGTTCGGTGTCTACTTCGGGGCCTTGGAGCAGTGGCACCTCGACGGCCGGGTGCGCCCTCTGCCGGACTACGTTCACGAGGGCTCGGCGGCCCTCGCCGGTCCGCTCGCGGGCTCGGACTCCTCCCAGTGATCACGGGCCGGTACCGCTACGGGCGGCGTACGGGCCGGGCCGGTAGCGGCTGGATGCGAGCGGCGGCACGTCGTGGATGAGATCAGTGCCCTGGCCGCAGCCGGAAACGAGTGACGCCTGGGTTTCGCATGCGAAACCCAGGCGTCATCGCTTTTCACGGCCTATTCGGAATAGCCGAGCTTCTTGAGGTCAGGCTGCCGCGTCGCCCGGTCCGAGGAACCTCACCCCATGTGCGGGTAGCGGTGGTCGACCGGAGGCACGAAGGTCTCCTTGACGGTCCTGGCGCTGACCCAGCGGGTCAGGTTGAGGATCGACCCGGCCTTGTCGTTGGTCCCCGACGCGCGGCCCCCGCCGAAGGGCTGCTGGCCGACGACCGCGCCGGTCGGCTTGTCGTTGACGTAGAAGTTGCCCGCCGCGAAGCGCAGCCGCTCCGACGCCGAGGCGATCGCGTGGCGGTCCCTGGCGATGATCGAGCCGGTCAGCGCGTACGGCGAGACGCCCTCCATCTGGTCCAGGACCGTGTCGAAGTCCGCGTCGTCGTAGACGTGCACGCCGAGGATCGGCCCGAAGTACTCCTTGACGAAGATCTCGTCGGTGGGGTCGGCGGACTCCAGGATGGTCGGCCGCACGAAGTAGCCGGTCGAGTCGTCGTACGAGCCGGTCAGCACGTTGATCGAGTCGAGCGAGCGGGCCCGGTCGATCGCGGCCCTGTTCTTGGCGAACGCCCGCTCGTCGATGACCGCGCCCATGAAGGTCGACAGGTCCGCGGCCACGTCCCCGACGGTGAGCGACTCGGCGGTGCCCACGAGCTCGTCGCGGATCACCGACCAGACCGAGCGCGGCACGTACGCGCGGGAGGCGGCCGAGCACTTCTGCCCCTGGTACTCGAACGCGCCGCGGACCAGCGCGGTGGTGAGCACGGCCGGGTCGGCCGAGGGGTGGGCGAGCACGAAGTCCTTGCCGCCGGTCTCACCGACCAGGCGCGGGTAGGACCGGTACGAGGCGATGTTGGCGCCGACCGTGGACCACAGGTGCTGGAAGGTCGGCGTGGAGCCGGTGAAGTGGATGGCCGCCAGCTCCGGGTGGGTCGTCGCGACCTCGGAGACGGCCGAGCCGTTGCCGGTCACCATGTTGATGACGCCCGGCGGCAGCCCCGCCTCCTCCAGCAGGCGCATGGTGAAGTGCGCGGAGAACTGCTGGGTGGGGGAGGGCTTCCAGACGACGACGTTGCCCATCAGGGCCGGCGCCGACGGCAGGTTCGCGGCGATGGCGGTGAAGTTGAACGGCGTGATCGCCAGGACGAAGCCCTCCAGCGGCCGGTACTCCATCCGGTTCCACACGCCGGGCGAGGAGACCGGCTGGTCGCTGAGCAGCCGGCGCGCGAAGTCCACGTTGAAGCGCAGGAAGTCGATCAGCTCGCAGGCGGCGTCGATCTCCGCCTGCTGCGCGGACTTGGACTGGCCCAGGATCGTCGCGCCGTTCAGCGTCTGCCGGTACGGGCCGGCCAGCAGGTCGGCGGCCCGCAGGAAGATCGCGGCCCGCTCGTCGAACGGCAGGGCGCGCCACGCGGGCGCCGCCCCCAGCGCCGCGTCGATCGCCGAGCGCACGTCGTCGGCGGTCGCGTCCGCCGTGCGGCCCAGCACCGAGGCGTGGTTGTGCGGCTGGACCACCTCGATCGAGGCGCCGCCGCCCATCCGCTGCTCGCCGCCGATCGTCATCGTCAGGTCGAGCTGGGCCCCGGCCAGCTCCTTGAGGCGGTTCTCCAGCGCCGCGCGCTCGGCGCTGCCGGGCGCGTAGCCGAGCACCGGCTCGTTGGACGGGGCGGGAACGGTGGAGATGGCATCCATCACTTGCCTCCAAGGGCACGAAGAAAGAAGGCGATGTTCGCCGGGCGCTCGGCGAGCCGGCGCATGAAGTAGCCGTACCAGTCGTCGCCGTAGGGGATGTAGACGCGCACGGTGTGACCCGCTCCCGCCAGGGCCTGCTGCTTGTCGGCCCGGATCCCGTAGAGCATCTGGTACTCGTAGTCACCCTGCGACCTGGCGAACCGGTCGGCGAGAGTCTCGGTGATCGCGATCAGCCGGTCGTCGTGCGTGGCCACCATCGGGTAGCCCGCGCCCGACATGAGGATGCGCAGGCAGCGCACGTAGGCCTTGTCGACCTCGTTCTTGTTCTGGTGCGCCACCGAGGCGGGCTCGGCGTAGGCGCCCTTGACCAGGCGCACCCGCGACCCCTCGTACGCCAGGTCGCGGCAGTCGGCCTCGGTGCGGAAGAGGTAGGACTGCACGGCGACACCGGTGGAGGGGAAGTCCTCGCGCAGCGCCCGCAGGATCGCGAGCGTCGAGTCGACCGTGGTGTGGTCCTCCATGTCGAGGGTCACGCTCGCCCCGGAGGCGGCGGCCGCCTCGCAGATCCGCCGCGCGTTCTCCAGGGCGATCTTGTCGCCGTCGGCGCCGAGCGCCTGACCGACGGCGGAGAGCTTCACCGACACCTCGGCCCGGTCCCCGAGCCCCAGCCCGTCCAGCGCGCCGAGCAGCGTGACGTACGCCTTGGCCGTCTGGGTGGCGGCGGCGGAGTCCCGCGTCTCCTCACCCAGGTGGTCGACGGTGACGGCCAGGCCGGCGGCGGCGAGCCCGCGGATCGCCTCGACCGCCTCCTGGGGCGTCTCGCCCGCGACGAAGCGATCGACGACCTTGCGCGTCAGCGGCACGCCGGAGACCGTGCGCCGCACCAGCGGCAACCGGGATGCGCCGAGAAGGAGAGAACCGAGCATGTTCTCAGCCTAAAACCTCCGCTCCGGCGGCCGTCATGTGCATCTGCCACGATCAACGGGTGAGGCGTTCATACATATGTATGACAATGGTGAGGTGTTGCAGGAGACGGTAGACGAGATCGCCGCCAGGCTGGGCGCCTCGGCCACCCTGGAGGACCGGGCCTTCCAGCTCCTGGCCTACGCCGCGCAGAGCGGCGACATCGACGTGGTGCGCCAGGAGTCCATCCTGCGGCGCCGCGCGACGGACCAGGTGCGCGCCTACTTCGAGGGGTACGGCATCGCCGGGGCCCGCGGCCCTGTCCGCATCCCCGCCGACGCCGACCTGGGCGTGCTCGCGCGGGTGTGCGTGCCGCTGCGGCACCACGAGGTGACCTACGGCTACCTGTGGCTCCTCGACGACGGCACGCTCGGCGACGAAGCCCTCTCCTCGGTCGGCGACCTGATCTCCCGGGCCGCCACCGCCCTGGCGCAGGAGGCCCGCAGCCGCCAGGACCTGGGCGCGAACCTGCGGGAGCTGTTCTCCTCCGACGCCGAGGAACGCTCCCGGGCGCTGTCGCGGCTGGAGGACGTGCGCGGCCCGGTGGCGGCGGTCGCCGCCCGCACCTCCCCCGACCGGGTCGCCGCCCTCTGGACGCTCCCGCGCGCCGTGCTCGCCGACCCCGCGTTCCCGGTACGGGGCGAGCCGCTGGTCGCCCTCCTGGTCCCGGCGGGCCAGGCGGAGGAGCTGGCCGACCGGATCCAGGGCATGTACGCGACGGTGGTGGGCGTCGGCGCCCCCAGGGAAGAACCCGCGCAGGCCTGGCGAAGCTGGCGGGAGGCCGTGCACGCGCTCGGCGTCGCCGGCCGGGTGCCCGCGCTGGCCCCCGTCGCCACCTGGCCGGGGCTGGGCGTCTACCGGCTGCTCGCCCGGATGTCCCCGGCGGGGCTGCGGGAGCTGGCGGAGGAGATCGCCGGGCTGGGGGAGGACCCGGAGCTGGCCAGGACCGTGGAGGGCTACCTCGACCGCGCCGGCCACGTCCAGGAGACCGCCGGCGCGCTCGGCGTGCACCGCCAGACGCTCTACTACCGGCTGGCCAAGGCGGAACGGCTCACCGGCAGGGACCTGGCCGACGGTGAGGACCGCCTGCTGGTCCACCTCGCCCTCAAGGCCGCCCACCTGCTCTGACTCGCGCTCAGACAGGAGCCCGGTAGACCTTCACCCAGTCGACGTACATGCTCACCGTCGGGGGAGTGGAGCGGTTGCGGCACGGCGACCACTCGTTGCACGTCACGTCGTTCTGCAGCGTCAGGTGCATGGAGCGGCTCCTCGGCACGTTGGGCCCCCGGTAGTCCCACACCTTCCTGCCGTCCAGCCAGAACGTCAGCCGCCCGGGCAGCCAGTCGACCGCGACCGTGTGCCACCGGGTGAAGTCGGCCCGCATCTGCCGCTGGGCCTGGGGCCGGTCGCCGCGGTGCACGAAGATCCCGCCCGACCTGCGGCTCGGGTCGATGATCTCGGCGAAGTCGACCTCCGCGTACTCCCCGCCGCCCTGGTCGGACGGCCAGAGCAGCGCCACCGGGGTGTAGCCCGCGCCGCGCTCGGCCCGCAGCCGCACCTCCCAGCGCCCGTACCGCTGCGCGCTGCGGGTCGCGATGCCCCCCGACAGGTCCCTGCCACCGTAGAAACCGCCCTTGAGCCGCAGGACGCCGCCGCCCACGCTCGTGGCCCGCCCGGTGCGCGGGTTGGTCTCGGCACCGGGGGAGTGGTAGACGACCCACCTGCGGCCGTCGACGCGGGTGCCGTCGAAGTTCTCCACCAGGACCGGAGCGCCCCACCCGGGAGCGGCGGACGGGCTCGTCCGCGCGGACGCGCCCGGCGCGGTCAGCGAGGAGAACGCGAGGGAGAGGGCCAGGGCGCCCAGGAACGTGCCACGAATCGACATGGGGACATCAAAGCAACGATCGCACTCCAGTAACAGAGGTATCCCGTTTTCGCATACGTCCCACGGGTTCGGGGGATGCCCTCACGGCCCGGCTGTGCCACGATTCCGCACATGGACGACGTTGACGCCGTACGGCGGGCACTGGCCCGGCTGGTGGAGTCCGGTGAGCTCCGCGCCGAGCAGGTGGAGCCGGTCGCGCTCGCCGTCGGCGAGGCGCTGCGCGAGCCGGGAGCGGGAGACCGGGTCAGGTGGAGCGAGATCCTCGCGTACGTCGGCGGGGGGCTCGTCCTGGCCGGTGCCGCGGCCTTCGTCGGCCTGGGCTGGGACCGGATGACCCAGCCGGCGAGGATCACGGTCCTCGCCGTGGTCACGTTCCTCCTGCTGGCGGTGGCCGCGGGGCTCGGCGCGGCGGCGCGGTCGGCGACCGGCAGGACGGCCGCCGTGCAGGGCAGGGTCGCCGCCACGCTCGCCGCGCTGGGCTCGGGCACGGCGGCCCTGTGCGCCGGGGTGGCGGTCGACCGCCAGGAGGTGCTCGTCGCCGGCGTGGCCGGGCTGCTGGTCGCGGCGGCGGCCTACGCGCTGCTGCCCACCGCGATCGGCCTGCTGGCCTGCGGCGGGTTCGCCCTGCTCACGGTGACCGGCCTGATGGACGCCTCGGCGGGGGAGGGCCCCGCCTGGGGCCTGGCCTACGTCGCGCTGGGCCTGCTCATCCTGGTGGCCGCCCTCGCCGGGCTGCTCGTCCCGCGCGACCTCGGGCTGGGCATGGGCGCCGCCATCGCGATCCTCGGCGGCCAGTGGCCCGTCCTGTGGGACGGAGGCGCCTGGGGATACTGGCTGACCGCGGTGATCGCGCTGGCCTGCCTGGCGCTGTACCGGCGCCGGCGCACCTGGGTGTTGATCGTCAGCGGCGTGGCCGGGCTGACGCTCGCCGTCCCCGAGGCCGTCTGGGACTGGACGGACGGGGCCGTGGGCGGTGCGGTGATCCTGGTCGTGGCCGGGGTCGTCCTGCTGGCCGCCAGCGGTCTCGGCGTCGTCCTGCACCGCCGCGCGACCCGGTCGTAGCCGTCGCGGGAGCCGGTCGCGGGCGTCGCGGGAGTCGGTCGTAGCGGTCGCGGAAGCTGGTCGCGAGCGTCGCGGGAGCCGGTCGTGGACGTCGCGCGATCCGGTCGCCACGCGTCCCGCACGCGAAAGACCGAGGGCCCCTTTCGGGACCCCCGGTCTCGGGACGGGCGTTCCGCGCGGCCCGCGGTGCCGGCCGGCGCGGCGGGCGCGGTCAGCGGGCGGAGCCGGACAGCGCGTTCTCGTAGACGTGGACGAGCTCCTGGCTGATCCGCTCCCACGAGTAGCGGGACCGGGCGCGGTCGGCACCGGCGAAGCCGAGCGCGGTGCGACGGGTCGGGTCGGCGAGCAGCTCGCGGGTCAGGCGGGAGGTCTGCGCCGGGCGGTCGGCGGGAACCAGCAGGCCGGTCACCCCGTCCACCACGGAGTCGAGGTGGGCTCCCACCGCGGAGGCGATGACGGGGACGCCGCAGGCCATGGCCTCCAGCGCCACGACGCCCGCCGGCGCCTCCCTGGGCAGCGAGACGACCACGTCGGCGCTGCGCATCAGCTTGGCGACCGAGGAGTGCGGGATGTGACCGAGAACGGTGATCCGGTCGTCGACGCCGATCTCCTTGGCCAGCAGCATCATGCGGTGCGCGTCGGCGTCGTGCTCCAGGTCCACGGACTCGGGACCGCCGGCGATGATCAGCTCGGCCTCGGGGATGCCCTCCAGCGCGCGGATCGCGGTGTGCACGCCCTTGTCGGCCGTGAGCGGGCCGACGTGCAGCAGGCGGGGCCGGGTGCCGCGGGCGGCGGCCGGGCCCTGGCGGCGGAACCGCTCGACGTCGACGCCGCACGGGATGACCGAGATGTTGCGGCGCGGCACGCCCAGCCGGATCAGCGAGCTCTCCTCGTCGCCGCACCCGGCGATCACCGCGCTGGCCCGGCGCCCGATGGCCCGCTGCAGCCGGACCTTCTTGGCGTCGCGGGTGTTCTCGCTGCTGAAGGTCTGGGTGAACGGCACGTTGAGGCCGTTCGCGCCGGCGATCGCGGCCAGCCCGCCGGTCCAGGAGTGCGCGTGGATGACGTCCGGGCGATCCTGCCCCCAGCGGTGCATCAGCTGGTCGCCGAGGTCGGACAGGTAGGGCAGGACGCTGTCCTCGGGAAGGTTCTGCGCGGGCCCGGCGGTCAGGTTCTCCAGCGTGACGCCCTGCGACACGCGGACCTTGGACTTCTCCGAGTCGGAGTTCCTCCGGCTGTAGATCGTGACCTTGTGCTCGCGGCCGAGCTCACGGGCGACTGCCATCAGGTGAGCGCGCTGGGCGGCGAGGTCGGACTCGTCCTGGGTGGAGGAGAGAGCCTCGGAGGAGACGAATGCAATGTTCACGGCACACCTCTGGGAGGAGATTAGGCATGAAAAGCCTGTGATTCCTTCAGGGGTGCCTGCGTCTTAGGCACACGTCTGTATGGGGTCAACCATACCCCGATCTCCGCCAAAGCCAAACCCTCGGCGGGGAACCGGGCCCGCTAATAGGACCTGCTCTGCCGCGACTCCTCGGCCCTGGCACTCGGGACGTGCAGCTGGATCCCGCATCCGCGCTGGTCATTGTGGATGTCGAGGCGGTCGCACAGCTGCCGGGCGATCCACAGGCCGTCGCCGGGGCCGGCCGTCGAACCCGGCGGGAGGAAACCGGCGACCGGATCGGCGACACGCCCGCCCCGGCGGTCGACGTGACAGGTGATCGCGCCCAGCCGCTCCCACATCCGCACCGTCACGGGCGGCCCCAGCAGGGCGGCCACCTCGTAGGCGGCGACCGAGAGCAGTTTCGCGCGGTCGTGGCTCAGCCCCATGAAGGACGCGTGGCCGGTGACGAACACCCGCAGGGCGTGGAGTGTCTCCACGTGCGCGGCGGCCGAGTCGCCCGGCGGTTCGAGGGGCGGGAAGGAGTCGCACTCGCCGATGAAGCCCGCGGGATCGGTGTACTCGGGGCAGGGCGTCATCGAGACGCCGTCCTCGGAGAGCGTGGGGTGGGTGCGCCGCGCGGTCGCCACCACCCCCGGATCCGCCGTCCTCTCGTCGTACGGGCAGATCATCCACACGTTGGTGGCGCGCAGCAGCAGGTTCAGGCCCGACTCCATGCGTTGCCAGGCCCGCACGTCGGCGGGCGCGCGTCCGGCCCACACCGGCTCGGCGAGGATCCGCACGTGCCCGCCGCGCGGGGCCTCGGGCCCGCGCCGCTGCCAGTAGCGGTGGAAGGCGGTGGCACGTTCCACCGTCCGGCGGCCCAGGAACGCCGTCTCCGCGTAGTCGACCAGGCGGCCGTCCCTGCCCAGGGCATCCCCGAGAAGCTCCAGGTTGGCCGAGGTGGTCGCGACCATCACCGGGTCGCCCTTGGCCAGCCCGTCCCGGACGAACGGCAGCGCCATCGCCAGGAAGCGCTCGTCGGAGCCGTACACCGCGGCCTGGTGGATGGAGGTCATCCGGGCGTCCCGGACCCGGCCAGGCCGGGGAAGGAGGGGCGGGGGCGCTCACCGGGTTCGGTCCGGCCCGAAGAGGGCCGATCCTGAAGCGATCCCATACCCCGCCCCATTCCGTCGGACGCGGGCGCCGCCGGGCGCGGCCCCTCATCGCCCGGCGGGACCGACCGGCCCCACCGGGTTAGCCAAGCTATACGACACGGAGGGCGAGTATCACGATCTCATCCCAAACTCTCCCGCCGGAGAAAGCGTGCCGGTCCTCCTCCACGGTTTTGACGATCTCGGCGGGAGACTGCGCCACGCAGCGCGCCAGCACGTCCGCCAGCCTGGTCTCGCCGTAGGACTCGCCCAGCTCGTTCTGCGAGGCCACCAGGCCGTCGGAGTAGAAGATCAGGGTCTGGCCGGAGGTCAGCGTGAGCTCCTCGGTGAACATCTCCGCCTCGGGGGCGATGCCCAGCGGAACGCCGCCCCCGGCGGTGAACCGCACCCCGCCGTCGGGCCGCAGCAGCGCGGCGGGGTGGTGCCCCGCGCTGGCCAGCCTGATCTTGCGCGCCTTGATGAACCCGGTCACCGCCATCACGAACATGCCGTTGTGCTGGGCGGTCAGCGCCTGGTTCAGCTTGCGCATCACCTCGCCGGGGTCGGTCTCCCAGACGCTGAGCACGCGCAGGCCGTTGCGCACCATGGCGCTGACCGACGCGGCCTCCTCACCCTTGCCCGCGGCGCCCCCGAGGGCGAACCCCCAGCCCTCGCCGGCGCGGAAGACGTCGTAGAACTCGGCGCCGACCGGGCTGGAGCCCGCGTTGTAGATGGCCGCGGCCTCGAATCCCGGGATGTCCGGCAGGCTCCGGGGCACCACGCTGGTACGCAGCGCGTCGGCCGCCCGCGAGCGGGTCTGGAAGCTGCGCCGCGCGCGCAGCGCGAGCCCCAGGTGGACGCCGACCTCCTCCATCAGCCCGAGATCGGCCAGCGAGAACGGTTCGCGGTCGCGCAGCCGCACCAGGGTCAGCGAGCCCAGCACGCCCTCCTCGCCGCCGATCGGCACGATCAGCACCGAGGCGGCCCCCATCACCCGCAGCAGCGGCGGGCCACCGGGGACGTCGCCGAGCAGCCCGTCGTCCTCCAGCATCTCGTGCACCACGCCTGAACCGCCGGTCAGCACGTGCGCGACGGCCGGCGCGGTCAGCGGGTTCATCCCCTCGGCGAGGCGGACCAGCTGGGTCACCGGCTTGTCGCTCGGGCCGAGCACGCAGGCCCGCCTGGGCATGCCGTCGCGGACCACGTCGGCGATCACCCAGTCGGCCCACTCGGCGGCCAGCAGCCGGGAGGCCCTGGTGACGGTCACCGGCTGGCGCAGGCTCTCCTCGTCGAGCAGCAGGCGGGTCATCCTGGCCAGCAGCTCCTGCCGGCGTGCCGCGGCCATGACCAGGGTGGCGTCCGAGCGGTCGGCCGGGCCGGGGGGCGGCCCCGCCACCTGCGCCTCCAGCGGCAGGATCATGACCGCGACCATCTCCTGCGGCTCACCCGGCATCGTGAGCCGGGTGACGGCGAGCTGCACCGTGTGCGCGCGGCCCTGGTGGGCCAGCCGCGTCTGGAGGGTCGCGGTCTGGCCGCCCTGCTGGACCGCCGTCAGGTGCGAGCGGAACGCCGCCCGCCGGGAGACGTCGACGAACAGCGGGAACGAGCGGCCGATCAGGTATCCCGCGGGACTGCCGAGCATCCGGGAGGTCTCGGCGCTGATCCGCCGCACCACCCCCGAGGCGTCCAGCACCACCACCGGGATGGGGAAGGTGCGGAACACCTGCCGCAGTAGTTTGAGCTCCCGCTGCGACCCGCTCTCCCGTTCGCCCGAGCGTTTGGGCGCCTTGCGCAGCTCGCGCACCGAGGCGTCCAGCAGCTCGCGGGCGGTGTCGAGCTCCGCGAGCGCCGCGTCGAGTGTGGAGCGGGGGTCGGCGGGGTAGGCGGACTTCGCCTCACGCAGGGAGGAGATCCTGGCGGTCAGCGCGTTCAGCGCCTGCTCCAGGGTCTGAAGGCCAATGGCGTCGGTCAATGCTCGTCCTCGTCAGGGGCCGGAGTGGGCTGGTCCCGTCGTAGACGGTACGCCACCCGGTAGGTCTAATCGATGCGTGGTCGGATAGTGGTTAAGTTAGCGACACAGGTGAGGGGAGTCGCGAGATGGACATGGTCACCCCTGTTCTCGCCCGGGACCTCGCGGTCCTCGGCAGGGTCAGCGAGGAAACATCGACCGAGAGTGTGCTGCGCGGGCTCACGGCCACCCTCGCGGGCGGTGTGCCCGGTTGCGCGGGCGGCTCCGCCGAGCTCTGGCGCCAGGAGCGTATGGTCGTCTCAGCCTCCCACAGCGAGCTCATCGTGCTCCTCGACAGCGAGGAGGAACTCGGCGAGGGCCCCTCGTCCGAGGCCCGCGCCACGAGGCGCCACGTGATCGTCCAGGACGTCCTGCGCGAGCCGCGCTGGCCGGCGTACACCGGCATGGCCGTCCGCTGCGGCGTCCGCTCGGTCCTGGCGATGCCCATCGTCATCGAGCACGCCGTCCTGGTCCTCGGCATGTACGGGGTGCGCCCCGGCGTCTTCGCGGCCAGGAACGTCCCGCCGCTGGCCGAGATGCTCGCCGAGCAGGTGGGGGTGGCCCTCGCCAACATGTGGGACTACGACGAGGTCCGCACCGACGCGGCCCAGATGCAGGAGGCCCTCGCCGGCCGGGCGATCATCGACCAGGCCAAGGGCATCATCATGAAGTCCAGCGGCTGCTCGGCCGAGGCGGCCTTCGACGAGCTGCGCCGCATCTCGCAGCACCACCAGGTGAAGGTCGCCGACCTGGCCAAGCTGCTGGTCGAGGAGCACCAGCGCAACCGTGAGGCGAAGAAAGAGGGCTGAGACCCCTGCCGGCGGCCCCTGCCCCGGTGAGCTGTACTTGATCGTCCCGGCCGGCCGGGGCGGTCCCCGGCCGGCCGAGACGATCGGCCGCTAGCCGAAGGCGGCGATCGCGTCGTCGATCGTGTCGTACAGGGGCAGGCGCTGGGCCAGACCGGTGATCCACATCACCTTGGTCTTGGCGTACTCCACTCCGATCAGGGCGAACTTGGCGCCCGCGGTGGTGCTGACCTGCCAGTGGTGGACGATGAGTCCCAGCGCGCGTGAGTCCATGAAGGTCACCCCGCTCAGATCCAGCGCCATGTCGAGACCGTGCTCGCCGGTCTCCGCCGCCAGGTAGTCGGCGAACTGATCCCTCGTCGTCGCGTCCAGCAGACCCGTCACCCGGATCACGTTGATCCCACTGACGAGCGCCGACGTGAGAGTCAGGGCTGCCGATCTCTCGCCGTTCTCCGACACCGTCACTCAGGGCCTCCTCGTGCCATTCGATTAGCAACCTTACTGTTACCTGGGGGCGAGTAATACTCCAGGATTCCGGGCAATAATGGAACCAGAGGTCCAGCAGAGGGCCTCGCCTCGAAAAATAGGTCGAGGCGATGCCGTCTGCCCGGATGTTGCTTCCGTGGTCGGCTCGCCCGACAGTAATACCAGGGAGCAGCAATGTCTGTTCAGGCACTCGCACTCACCGACATGACCGCCGAGGAACTCCTCGCCGAGATGTCCCTGCCTGAGATCTCCGAATACCGCGCCGAGCGTCTGCGTGAGCGCATCGTCGAGATGCACCGCCACCTCGCCATGGAGATCGCCCGCCGCTACCGCTACCGCGGCGAGCCGCTGGAGGATCTCCTGCAGGCCGCGTACGTGGGGCTGATGAAGGCCATCAACGGCTTCGACCCGACTCTCGGGCACCCCTTCCGCGGCTACGCCGTGGTCACCATGACCGGTGAGGTCAAGCGCCACTTCCGCGACCGCACCTGGGCCATCCGCGTCCCCCGCGTCTACCAGGAGCGCAGGGCCGAGCTGAACCGCCTGGTCTCCGACCTCAGCCAGGACCTCGGCCGAGCCCCCACGGTCGCCGAGCTGGCCAAGAAGATGCACATCTCCGAAGAGGACGTCCTGCTCACCCTCGACGCCTCCGCCGCCTACAGCGCGCTCTCGTTGGACGCCCCGCTGGGCGCCGACGACGACGCCGCCGCGCTGGGCGACGTCATCCCCGACGAGGACGACGCGCTGGGCACGCTCGTGGACCGCGAGGCGGTCAAGCCGCTGATCGACAAGCTGCCGGATCGGGAGAAGAACATCCTCCTGCTGCGTTTCTTCGGCAACATGACCCAGGCCGAGATAGCGGCGGAATTCGGGATCTCCCAGATGCACGTCTCCCGTATCCTGCGGAAGGTGCTTGACCAGCTCCGCGAGGAACTTGTCGCCGAATGCTGAATACACCGCTCGTTACAGGGCACCCAAGTCGGCGACAACGGACGTGGCGTAAGGTGCGTTTGAATGGATCCCGGATGCTGAGGACAACGGCGGACTGGGACAGGGGAGGCGGATCTCGGGTGAACGAGGACGGTGTTCGTCCCGCTCGCTTCACGGCGAGTGGCGGCCGTTCCCCGATGATCCCGGCCGGAGCCGCTGTCGCCGAACTCGCTTTCTGCCTCCCTGACCTTCCCGACGTACGCGACTTCGCCTCGGCCCAGGCCGTGCGGAGCGGTATGTCCCAGGAGGGCCTCGCGGACTTCCTGGTGGCGCTGAACGAGGTGGCCACCAACGCGGTCACCCACGGTCACACCACCGCCAAGGCCGTGCTGCGGATGTGGACGGTCGGCCGCACCCTCGTCGTGGAGATCCACGACGAGGGTCAGTGGGACCCGGGGCCCAACCCGGGGGAGACGCCCCCCGGGCCGCACGCGACCAGCGGCATGGGCCTGTGGGTGGCCCGGATGGTCAGCTCCGACATCAAGTTCGAGACCGGGGCCTCGGGAACGTTCATCACCATGTCGTTCAAGGTCTGAATGTCGTTCGAGGTCTGAACCCGCCTCTCCGGGACGCGCCCGGACCCGTGCGGGGATCGTGGGCGGCGCTACGTGGCCACGTACGCCGCCCCCCGGCCTTTCCCCCTCACTTCTTCACCTTCGCCGGCGCGAGGCGCGCACATCGCCATCGACGCCGGTTTTCTCATGCCCCGCGCGGGTCCCCGCCGGCGTCGCCGGACGGCCCGCCGGGGCTTCGCGTGTCCTTCGCCCGCATCGCCCGGCTCCTGTCCTCCCGGGGTGCCCGTCCTTCCGGGAGTGTGGACGCCTTTGACCGGGCGGAGAAACAGGAGACGGGGGACGAACAAGAGACGGGGACGAAGGGGAGGCGGGGACGAGCAGGAGGCGGGCGGGCGGACGAAGGGAAGGGGAGAAGAAGGGGAAGGGCCCCGTCCGTGTGGACGGGGCCCTTCCCGTTTCGGCTCCCGTTTCGACAGCCGTCCCCGAGGCGGGCTCTCCCCGGCGCGGGGCCGCCTTGCGGAAGGTCTAGCGCCTACGGCGCCAGCCGCCCCCGCCACCGGTGGTGGTCCGCGGGCCGGCCGAGCCGATCCCGGCCTGGTGCAGTGCGAGCAGGAGAAGTCCGAGAAGCAGGAAGCCGGTCCCGGTGAGCGGGCCGAGCCTGGTGTTGATCAGGTCAAGCAGGAATCCAAGGCCGAAGACGACGGCGGCGGCGATTGCGAGCATGGTTACCTCGTTCCAGCGGAGATGTTCAGGAGCTGTTCCAAAGTCGCCCGGTAGTCACGCAGAGCGGTCCGGAGGTCTTCGGTGTCGTTCTTCTCGGTGTTCTTCCAACGCCCCTGGAGCTCGGTGGCCCGGGTCTCCAGCGCGTTCCGCAGGGAACTCGTGACCTCGTCGAGCAGGGAGTCCGCCCGTTCCACCGCGTCGCGCGGGTCGTCCACGAAACCGGCCTGGACCTCCTGCCAGCGCCGCCGTACGTCGTCGGCGTCCTGGTCGAACAGGGCTCCGGCAGGGGCGGGTTCGGTGGTGGCGGGCGTCTGCTCGGTCTTCGTGGGGGTGAAGCCCGTACCCTCGTCGAGCACGTCGTCCGGCCGGTCCGCGGTGTTCTCGGGGAAACCGGGGGTCACGGGGGAGTCCGTGCCGGGCACCGTGGCGTCGTGCGCGGCGGTGCCGGCCACCGGCGTGCCCGGCGTGCCCGGGGTCGCGGCGGAGGGCTGGGCGTGGGCGAACGGGCTGTCGTTCCTGCCGTCGTCGTCGAGATCACCCGGCACGCCAGGCCGGTCGTCGAGCGGGGCGTCCGAACCGGTGGCGGCGCGCCGGTCGTCGCTCGATTCGACGACGAGGACGTCGTCGCGGTCACCGATCAGAGGGTCGCGCGTACCGGTGTCCGGGTCGACGGGCGCCGTGCCCGTGCGGTCGGCGTCACCGTGGCGCGGCTCCTGGAACTCGGGGGTCACGTCCTGGCCGTGCCGCGGCGCGTTCAGCTCGTCCTCGTCGAACTTGCGGACCACCCGGTCGTCGTCCTCGTCCGCCTTGTGGACCAGCAGATCCTTATCGGGATTGAGTCGGTCGTTCATGTCGGTTCACCGTCCTTGGGTGTCGCGTCGGGAGGCTCGCCCGGCGTCGTCGGTGGTCTCGGGCTCGGTGGAGTCCGCCCTCGGGACGTCCCGATCGGAGGGAACCGTGGAACCCGTCCGCCCGGAGTCCCCGTCGACGGCCTCGGCCCGCCGGGAACCCCGGCCGCCGTCGGCCGAACTGCCGGGGGCCTCGAGCAGTTCCTCGAACAGGGCGCGGTAGTGAACCATGGCCTGCCGGAGTTCCTCGGTGGAGGCCTCCTTGTGGGCGGCCCGGGTGCTGATCTCGTGAGCCTGCCGGTAGTGGTCGAGAGTGCGGCCGTGCGCGACCGACAGGTCGGAGAGCCGCTGCTCGAAGTCCTCGGTCGGGTAGCCGCGCTCCGCCATCACGGAGGTGACCAGGTGGTCGGCCTCCGTCACCGCGAAGCCGGGAGCGTCCACGAAACGCTCCTGGACCTCCATCCACTTCTTCGAGTAGATCTCACGCGTCCCGGCGTCCAGGGCGCGGATGTCGAGAGAGCTGAAGCGCTGCTCGCGAGCGATGAGTTCCTGCTCGGCATCGCGCCTGTTCTCGCGCTCCTGAACGGTACGTTCGTACTCGGGGCCGAAGCGGTCGCGAAGCCGGTGTCGGCGCTGCTGCTGCAGCACGAAATAGCCGACTGCGACGATCGCCACCACCGCGACCACGACGACGGCCACCCAGATCACGGTGGACATGTCTGCCTCCGGTTGTGTAGGCGCTTGTACCCGTGCGCTGCCCTAGGGTCAAGGCTCGAAACCGGTTGCCGACATCTGCGGCATGCCACTACTCGGTCTGGATTTAACGTTTTACAGAGATTTATCGGGTAGTTGCCATTTCTTTTGTCGGGCCTTCGACGCGGCCCTCGCGCTCGAGCTCACTCCTTCGCGTGAGCCTCGACGTCGCCGGAGGTTCCGGCGGCGTCGATCGCCTTCCGGGCCTCGTTCACCAGCCTTTCGACCAGCCACTCCTCGGGAGAGGCGGGAACCTCCAGGAACCCCCTGCCGGGCTCGTACGAGATGTCCATGCCGGAGGCGACCAGCCGCCCGGCCCAGCGCAACGCCGTGTTCAGCTTCTCGGCGGGGATCGCCCGCCCCTGCGCCACGGACGAGAGGTTGCGCAGGTTCGTCGCGGGCCCGGACTGGTTGTGCGCGCGGTCCAGCTTCCACGGGATGGCCCGAGAGTGATCGAGCATCGGCTTCGAGAGCCCGGCCGCCCGCTTCGCCTGCAAGATCCCGGACTCGCTCACCCCGAACCGCGCGGCCAGCTCCGCGTTCGACAACCCCTGCCCGGCCAGTCGCCGCAGTTCCTCCTGGTCGATCAACGCCTTACGCCCCACGTGCCCTCGCCCTTCGCGCGATCGCCTGCCCTCGCGGGCGTCGCCGTGTGCGAAGCCCCCTCGATCTGCGCTAAGGTTATGACGTCCCGCCCGAGAGGGCGCAGGACAACCGGGACGTAGCGCAGCTTGGTAGCGCACTTGACTGGGGGTCAAGGGGTCGCAGGTTCAAATCCTGTCGTCCCGACCAGGTTTTAGCTGGTCGGCAAGGGTGTCACCCGAAAGGGAGGCACCCTTTCTTCGTTCTGGGTGACTAACTGAGTGACTATCGCTCTCGTCACGTGAAGATCCGGTCCATCGCCTCCGCCCCGCCGAGCAGGACCGGGCGGATCTGCTTCCGGCGCTCGCGCCTGGCGGCACTGCGCTCCGGGTCAGGTTGCCACCGGATGACACGGTTACCGGATCATGGTCATTGCTGGTCGGATACGGCAACGCGACTACGGGAAGGTGCGTTGCCGTACCCGACCAGTGGTCATCGGGTGTCGCCCGTTTCCGGTGCGTGTTTTCCGCGACTGCCTGAAGCGCGGTGGTGGACCTGGAGGCGAGCCAGCGCAGCATCGACCATGCGCCCCAGGTTGCCTAGTTCGTACAGCATCCGGTGGCGTTCAACGTCCTCCCATGCCCTGATGGCCACCCCGATGTCACCCGACTTACCGGCCGTGACAACGACCTCTTGACCGTTGACGCGCTTGGTTGCACGACGGCCAGCGCCCTGTCGTGGATCTCTACCGTCGCCTCGTCAACGACGGGTGGGACGGTTCTACAGTTGTCCATGGGTCGCACCTCCAGTGTGCGATCAAGGAACCCGTACGGCGTGTCCGCGCCTGCGGGTTCCGCTTTTTCACGGTCCTCCCATGACATCGCCCATACACGTGCTCGCACAGGAGTCGATAGGGGAGACTGGGGGAGACGGCAGGTCTCCCATGTCTCCCCCAGGGCGCGGTGATGGACGAGATTCCGGGTTGGGCGCTGAGGTTGCGTGCCGAGCGACGCGAGCGGCTGTGGTCGCAACGGCAGATGGCACGAGCACTCGCAGAGGTGGCCGATGAGAGCACCCGCGCTCACCTGCCGACCCGCGAGTCCCTGATCCGCATGATCAAGGACTGGGAGAAAGGGCAGGCACCAGCCCAAGGACCCCTGTCGGATGCTCTACTGCCGGGCGTTCGACCTTCCCGAGGCCGAGCTGTTCGACCTGGCGAACAAGACGGCCCGGAAGTCACCAGCCCAGGTGCTCGCTGCGATCATGCCCGAAGGTGATCCACTGTCCCGCTTTCCCGCCGGGGCGGGGCGAAGGGTCGGGATGGGTACCGTGCAAGATCTGGCGGCACGGGTTCACGGCCTGCGGCTCGCCGATGACGTCATCGCCGGAAGCGACCTGATCCGGCCCGCTTTCCAGGAGCTTGACGCGGCGGTGCGTCTTTACCGGTGCGGCACCCACACCGAGGGGGCAGGCCGGGCGCTGCTGGTCAACATCGGCGAACTGGCACAGATTCGTCGGATGGATCGCCAGCGACGCGGGCCAGCACGACCAGGCCGCCCAGACCTACCAACTGGGCATCAGCGCCGCCCGCGAAGCAGGAGACGGCTCCCCGGAGGCCAACCTCATCGGCTCCCTGGCCTACCAGATCGCCAACGTCGGCGACGCGCAGGAAAGCGTGGCACTGACACGCGCCGCTTTGGACGCGGCCGGACGGCACGCCTCACCGCGTATCCGCGCACTGACCTGGGACCGTCTCGCATGGGCGCATGCTCGCGCCGGGGAGGCCCAGCCCGCCATCAGAGCACTGGGTGAGGCGAGCGCAGCCCTGGCGAGCACGGCCGGAGCCGAAGAACCGTCGTACCTGTACTGGGTCAGCCCGGATGAACTCCAGATCATGGAGGCCCGTGCCTACACCGAACTGCGTCGCCCGCTGCGTGCCGTTCCGCTGCTGACCGAGGTTCTGACGCGCTACGACGCCACTCACGTGCGGGAAGTCGCGTTGTACCTGTCGTGGCTTGCCGTCGCTCTCGCCGACGCCAATGAGCCCGAGGAGGCGGCGCACACGGCGTCGCGGATGCTGGACATGTCCGCCGACCTCACCAGTGACCGCACCACCCAGCGCGCCCGTGTGGTTCTGGCGCGGCTCAAGCCCTACGCCGACGTTCCCGAGGCACGAGAGATGCTGACCCGCTATCCCATAAGTGCTTGAGCGAGCTAGGTCGTTTCGTTCGGATCACGCTTTGCCGCACGTCAGGTACGTAGTAACGGCAGAGGTCCTGCGGCCCCGGGCCGATATGCCGGGCTAGCTAAAGTGGTCGCCATGAGTGATCATTCCGGATCTCAGGCCATATCGCCGGTGCTGCTCAGCATGGGTGGTGGCGACTGGTTGCCTGTCACCGCGGGCGAGTCGGGAGCCGCTGTCTTTCGCAACGCGGACGCCACCCGGTATGCCAAGTGCGTGCCTGCTGCGGATGCAGCCGACCTGGAGGCCGAGCGTGACCGGGTCGCATGGCTGAACGATCAGGGTGTACCTGGTCCCCGGGTGCTCAACTGGCACTCCGGTGACGTGGGCGCCTGCCTGATGACCAGTGCCGTTTCCGGCATATCTGCTGATCAGATGCCCGCTGAGAAGCTACGGGTCGCTTGGGAACGCATCGCGGACGCGGTCCGCCGACTGCACGAGGTGCCGGTGCCGCTGTGCCCATTCCGCCGGGACCTGGACTCTATGGTCGCCGTGGCGCGCGGCGTTGTGGCCCGTGACGCCGTCAACCCGGAGTTTCTCCCCGTCGAGCAGCAGCACACGCCCCCTGGGGAACTACTGGACCGCCTCACCCGGCAGGTGCCACAGCGACGGGAGCAGGAGGCCGCCGACACGGTTGTCTGCCACGGGGACCTGTGCCTGCCTAACATCATCCTCGATCCGCGGACCCTGGACGTGTCAGGCTTCATCGACCTGGGCCGCCTCGGACAGGCCGACCGCTACGCGGACTTGGCGCTACTGCTCGCCAACGCGCGAGAGACATGGAAAGACGAGGAGCGGGGGCGGGCCGCGGACATGGCGTTCGCCGAGAGGTACGGCATCGCCCTAGACCACGAGCGCCTGCGCTTTTACCTCCATCTCGACCCACTCACCTGGGGCTAATCAATTTTTGGGGATCATCGGCCGGACCAGAGGAAGATGCCGGCGATATGGAGTCCGGCCAGGTAGATGGTCGCGGTCTTCTCGTAGCGGGTGGCGATGCCGCGCCACTGCTTGAGGCGGTTGATGCACCGCTCGACGGTGTTGCGCTGCTTGTACGCCTTACGGTCGAAGGACAGCGGCCTGCCACCCCGGCTTCCCCGACGCAGTCGGTGGCCCCGCTGGTCGGCCGGAACTGGGATCACCGCCCGGATGCCGCGTCTGCGCAGGTGCTCACGGATCGCGCAGGAGGAGTACGCCTTATCGGCCAAGACAACCTCAGGCCTGGTCCGAGGCCGGCCGCGTCGGCGGGGAACGCGCAGGCGTGCCATCACTTCGGTGAAGGCGGGCGCGTCACCGGCTTGGCCGGGGGTGAGGTGGAATGCTAGTGGCCGGCAGCGATCGTCGGCGGCGAGGTGGATCTTCGTGGTCAGTCCGCCGCGGGACCGGCCGATGGCATGGTCGCCTGGCTCATGGGCTGCGGCCCCTTTTTTGCGGGCTCCGCCCGCGTGCTGGTGAGCCCGCACGATCGTGGAGTCCACCGACACGGCCCAGGTCAGGTCCTCGTCCGCGTCGGCCTGGGCCACCAAAGTGATGAACACCCGCTCCCACGTGTCATCGACGGCCCACGTCCTCAGCCGGTTGTAGACACCTCGCCAGTTGCCATACCTGTCGGGCAGGTGGACCCGCTGGGTCCCGGTCTGGAACTTGAAGGCGATCGCATCGATCACCTGCCGGTGCTCCCTCCACCGGCCGCCTCGCTTCGGCGTCCGGTCCGGAAGCAACGGCTCAATCCGCGCCCACTGCGCGTCAGTCAACGGCACACCCGGACTAACGACCGGCTGATCCAAACGAAACTGCCTAGGTGTTCTCCCCGAGTCTGGCTTGGGCCTGGGCCACCACATCGGGATGGGGATCCTCGGAGAGAACTCGTAAGACGGTCTCCGGCGTCGTGGGCCATAGGGCCAGATACCACCGCACGTCGACCGACCGGTCATGGGCAAGCCGGTGTAATTCGTCGTGAGGGAGTTTTTCCGACGTTACTGCGGCTTTGCGCACGGTTGCGGACTTGTCGTTTGAGAGAAGGCGGTGCTGGTTCGTCGTGGTGATCGGATTCTCAGTCGCACCGGCACGAACCTTGGGGGTGGCGTCGGTTATCAGGGTGGCGAGGATGTCCGGGGCGTCGGTGTGAGCCGCCAGGCGCGCTCGGACGTTGGGAGAGGGGTCTGCGGCGAGTACCGAGTTTGTTTCCCCGTCCAACCCGTCTTGCTCGGCGAGCAACCCGCGCAGAACCTCATCCGCGGACCGGCAAATGGCGCGGCGGGCCTCGGCGTCGGCGGCCGGATGCTCCGGTACTGACCATCGAACCGACCAGTGAGGGTCTTCGACCATGTTGATCAGGACATCGGATGGGCAGGAGGGATTTTCGACAAGAGTCTGGCGGGTCTTCAAATCCGGGTCCTGAGCGAGCGCACGCAAGACTTTGCCCGGCGCGTCGGTCCGAGCCGCCAGAGCACGCCTGACTGTGCGGGAGGGGTCTGTCGCCATGGCTTCGAGAATCTCCGGGGGTGTGGCGGGATCGCTTGCCACGGCCAACCGGATCTGGACCTTCTTGTGATGGGCGCGTACGTCCAGATCGGTCTTCCTCGTGCCGCCATCCGTTCCCGAAGCGCCTGGTTTCTGCATCCGTCAGTCCTTCCTCCGCCATGTGAGTGGCATGATCGCAGCAAGCGCTGACAATGGAGCTTGGTCACCAAGCGGTGAGGGAACGCCTGACAGCATCGATGAGGACGCTTGTTGGCAGCCATTGTTTTCTGGGTGACTAACTGGGTGACAACCACCACGGACAGCGCTGGATGCCGGTGGACAGCCAGAGACGGTAACTGCAGGTCAGAGCTGGTATCAACCCTGGTCGGGGAACCGCTCGGGTTGCCTGGGGGTCAAGGGGCCGCAGGTTCAAATCCTGTCGTCCCGACCAGGTTTTAGCTGGTCGGCAGGGGTTTCGGAGTTTCTCCGGAGCCCCTTTTCCGATCTTCGGGAGCCAATCGGAGTCAAGTGCGCTCAGGATCTTACGTGGGTGGCAGGTTCCTCGTTCGACTCCGTCGGATCTATCCGGAACCTTGGCCTGTGAGCGGTGGTCAAGCATCGACGGCGCTGGCTGCCGCAGTCCGCTACATCCTTCAGAGACCTCGTGGGTGTGTGGACAGCCAGCCACGGTGCCGGTCCCTGAGGGCATCACGCTCGGTCGGCGTGGGCAGGATCACGTCGGCGCCGCCGTCGTAGGGGTGGTACAGCCAGCGGAGATCCGCAGGGCCAAGGAGCACGTTGCTGATCTCGTCGTCCGCGACCGCTCGAAGCAGGGCGTCGATGACGCCGGGTCCCCACAGTCGCGTCTCGGCGTAGAGCTGCGTATAGGTACGGAATTCGGGATCATCGTCGGGTTCTTCGATGAGGGTCTGCCAGTGCTGCGCCGCCGGCGCGACCTCTGATCGTCTCGGCCGCAGCTGAGGGGTGAGTGCTGGAGTGTCCGTCCATTCGGTCGTGATGACCAGGAGGTCTGGGCCTGGATCGAGTTCGGACAGCACGGTGTGGTGGCGGTTGAGCACGATGGCGTATTCCGCCTCATCGTCCGGGTAGCGCTTCGACTCCGGCAGGCTGTGAAATCTGATCCAGCGGTCCGGATAGTGACCGCGAAGCCAGTGGGCGACCGGCGGGCACTCGGGCCATTGCCGCTCCCAGAGTCGGCTCAGTGCTTGCGGATCGAGGGCGCCGTCGAGGATCACCGTGCCGTTCTATCCGATGGCCTGGTGGGCGGCCAAACGATTTGATCGCCCGGACAGTTGTCAGGTGTCTACAACGGGTGTTCCGGCGAGGCGGGGGAATTATTCCGCTCGACCCTGTGACGGGCTGCTGGATAGCTGAAGGAACGCGGCGACTACAGCGAGAACCGGTTTGCCCGGGCCAACGACACGGGCTCCTCGGCCCCAGGATGCGAGGCGGCGACGTCGTACCCTACGGCTGGGATGACGCGTTCATCGCCGTGGGGGGTTGCCCCTCGGCTACGGGCTGCGGCGGCTGCCACATGAGGCTCTGGAGGAGCACGTGCTGGCGGCGGTCGAGGGCAGGGAAGGCGACATGCTCGCGATGACGCTTCCGTACGAGTAGAGTGCCGCCCCCCGACAGCCAGGCAGCAGAACAGCTACGCCAGACGAACGTCAACCGGTCGGCGTCGACCTGGGCGGGCTCGTGGCCAGCCCTCAGATCGACCCGCATATGATCGAGGAACAGTTCCAGCAGCTATCGCCACGGTGCAGCCGCCCTGATGCTCGACGACGAGGCCGGCGCGGCGGGGAAGAAGAGTGACCGGGCGGGGGAGTTCACTCGCTGGAGCGGGCGGCCTTCCACAGCTGCATCCTGGCGGCGTACTGGTCGTCGATGTCTTGCAGCCACGGGTGCCGGTCGCGCTTCTCCTGCGCCTGCAGTCGCACCTCGCGGGCCTTCTGTACTTCGTCCTCCTGCTTATCGGTGGTCTTCGGTTTGCCGGTCATGATGTCTATCGTCGAGGGGAGAGCGGCGACCAGTTTCTCGAAGCGGGCGTCGGCTTGCTCGTAGTCGCGCTGAATCTCTACCAGGTCATTCGGAAATTCGTATGCAGACACGTGTGAATCCAATGGTTTACGGCATGTCGCCCGGAGGGGCCTCTGTGGTCGGCCTGGATTTGCGGCCGATGCCCTGCATGTGCCCGAGGACTGCCGTGCTAAGCGCGTGAAGCTGAATCGGGCACACGAGACAGCCGGGCGGCGAAGCCACAGAGCAGGCCGTACCGGCCGAGCCGCGTAGAGAGCCCCTATATAGACGTGTGCGCTTGACTGCGTCTACCCACCCCTTGACTCTCCGCGCATTTCCATGACCGTCCTGTGAACCCGCGACAAGGAATCGTTCATCCGCCGGAGTTTCGCTACCGGGCCGGACTCCCTCGGCCACGGCGCCGGAGTCGTCGGCGTCTGTGAAGGTGAAAACCAGTCCTTCCTCGGAGTCGTTGCCGAGCCGGAACGGCGCCCGCTCAGTGCCTCTCTGCTCAAGGACGGTGTACGTGCCATCCTTGTCGTTCCACCGAAGCCAAGCCGAAACGGTGAAACTCTGGCCGGTGCGGATCACAGGTCCGTTCGTTTGCGCGAGAGGCTCCTGCCGGGACGGCGAGGCAGGCCTTGCCCCAGAGGCGATGTTGTCCACGCCGCCGGCCCGAATCTGGCCGGTGCCCTGTCCCGTAATGGCAGGGTCGTGCTCGAACTCGAAGGTCTCCTCGGAGGAGGGGAAGACCCGGTAGTTTTCGGCGGTGCTGGCATTGTTGGAGTGCTAAACGTCATCTGTAGCCACCCTGAAAGCCATCGAGCTGTTAAAACGCCTACTCCATGTCCTGGGAGTCATGGGAGCCAATTTAGGGAGCCAACGCCTTCAAACCGGCTCCGACCACCTCCGACCTGGCCAGAAATTTCCCCAGGTAGAAGGCTCCCCGTCCGACTCCTTCAGATCGTCCCAGACACCCAACTCGTGGCTGGGAGTCAAGGGGTCGCAGGTTCACATCCTGTCGTCCCGACCAGGTTTTAGCTGGTCGGGAAGGATGTCACCCGAAAGGGAGGCGCCCTTTCTTCGTTCTGGATGGCTTGGCGAAGCACCGCAGCATCCAGATGTCATGATCTCCCCACCAGGAGTTGAGCTGCAGATGTACTGCCGTTTCGCCGTCGTACCACCAGAGATCGGCCGGTCCGGTGGCCTCCGGCACGACCGGCGGGAGCTCATCTGACGCGATCACAGGCATCTCGCCCGTATCGACTGTCATCCCAAAGGCACGATGCGGCCACGATCGCGCGACAGCGAGCAGTGCGTGGCTCTCAAGGCGCTGTTCAACTGACCGATTGATAATCTGGTACCGAATAGGTGGGGACAGCGCCATTGCGACCCGCCCGTCTTCTAGGACATCGACCTCCCACGTCCAATCGCCGTCGATGATCGCGGGGAACGCCCAGCCGTAGAGAGTTTCGCGAGCCTTCAGCTCACCCTCAAGGCCGTGGTTCATGCCGTTCTCTCCAGGCATGCCGTAGAAGAGACCGCCGTATCGCTCTTCGAAGCCGACCATTGCCTTGACCACGCTTGGCGGTATCGGGACCGGGGTTCCGGTTTGGTCAACCGCACAGCCAAGGGTTTTGATCTGCTCCGTCGGGATGGCAGTGATCCGCTTGCCGTACGTCAGGAGCAGGTTCCGCACTCGTGGCGAGACCGATGGATCGTCGAAGATGTGCACTTCGCCAACCTACGTAATGCATGATCACTCGTGTCGATGTCCAGTCGATGATCGTCGGGTTGGCTGTTGTGACCGACTGTCAGGGCTCACGATCTGTCACGCAGACCATGAGCCCTGACACCCGAGCTGGTCTCGTCGGCGTATGTTCAGGTCGATGATTCGTCCGAGGTCCGGGACCGGGACCCCAAACTCGTACACCACTTCCATGGACGCAACCCGCCCATGACGCGGTCCCGCGCAACTGCGAGCAGGAGATCTGGGCATGAGCCCGCCTCACCGGAGAAGCACCCCAACCTAGCGATACACCTGAACTCGAACCAGACAGCAAACGGGGGATCAAACCCTCATCAAGGGAACAACGGGGGCCGCGCACGCGTACCTTCGTGCTGATCGTTTGACACAAGCACGCGCGAAGGAGCCCGTCAGGTGACCAGCACTCTGACCTTGCAAGCACTGCGACGACTGAGGACCGCCCCTGGCGGGCAGCTCGACTGCCGGATCAGCTTCTCCGACGGACCGGGAACTTCGCGGCCGGTCGCTTATGTGGAACGCGAGGTGCTGCCTAACGGCATATCCGCCTACCTCGCGGCCCGGAAGAGCGGAGCCCGCTCCTTCGTCCTGTGGGCGGACGAGCATCGCCAGGCGCGGGTTGCCACCCTGGTCACCGTCTCCACGGGCGGCGGGCGGGCACAGTTCAAGGTGCTCGGCCCGCACGGCGAACCGCTCGGTATGTTCACGCGCGACAAGGCGTTCAGCCAGGGACTGCGCACACGCTGGACGGTGAGCCGTGCCGGCAGCCCCGACGCGGTGGGATACAAGGGCCGGCTGTTCTGGTGGTGCGTGTGGTGGCTCTGCTCGCCCCTGCTGCCGCTCATCCTCGTGGCCGCCCTGCTCGGCGGCGGCGGCGACTTCCCGCGCGGCCCACGCCGCATCAAGTGGCGCTCCGGCGGACAGGTCCCGCTTGAGTTCAAGTCGTCCGGGGACACGGTACGTCTGTACGCACCGGAGCTGGACTGGCGGCTCGGAGCCGCCCTCGTGGCTCTGATCCCCTCCTTCGACGGCTGGATCGGCGACCCCTGGGACAGCAGGAAGGACTGACAGGCAGGCGGCGCGCCCGTGACGCGGCGGGAGGCGCGGACGGTGGGTTCGGAGCGCGGAGGCCGCGTGAGCAGGATCTCGGCGAAGGGCAGGCCCGGGAATCGTGCGCCGGTGGAGGGTATCCTGCACCACGGGGTGCTCGCCGCCCCCCGTGTGCATGTGCTTCGTCAGGATGTCGGCGATCTCCTGGCCGGGGTGGCGGCTGCCGAGGAGGTCGCGGATGTCCTCCCGCGTGAACACCTTCTCCTCCTTGCTGCCTGGATCGCCACACGCCGAACCTCTACACGCCACGGCCGACCCTGCGGTACGGGGGGCCCACGCGGGCCGGTACAAATGCGGCATGAGTGAACTCGCTGGCTATCCCCCACAGCCGAACGTGCGGCCGACCCGGCGGGTCTACAGTCGGAGGACCGTGTATGGGCCCACGTGCTCCTGTGGACGCCGATCGCGATCACGGTGGTCGGTGTCATCCTCGGCCTGGGACTGTTCGCGGCCGCTGAGGCCGGAGACGCGGCGGCCCGGGATCGGGGTGCTGACCGGCTGGCTGACCCGGCCCGGCCGCGAGGCGGCCGCCGACCACGCCCACCTGACGGGCTACGGCATGCCTGCCTGGCGGAGATGAACCGGCTCCGGGCGGCCCGGGGCGCCGCCTTCGACCGGGTTGTTCCCGACGCTGATGATCCGCTATCACGAGGGCGCGATCACGATGGCGGGCGAACAGCTCAAGGGCGGACGCGGCCGGCTGATGCGCACCCTGGCCACCGGCATCGTCACGGGGCAGCAGAAGATCGAGGTCGGCCGCATGAAGGGCCTGCCGGCCAGGTGATCCGTCCCGCTAGACGAGTAAGTCCTAAGGCTGAGAACGGGTAAGGCGAGATGCGTCGGCTGATGAGCCCACCCGTGGAGCGTGTCCGTGGTGGGGCGGGCGTTGCCCACCCGGGCTGCGCCTCACGACAGACGAACCTGCCCTCAACGCCAGAGCGAAAGTGACGAAGGGTGTCGAGGATCGATGTGTGACCAACGACCTCAACACCCTTCTGACCGCACTCTATGTCAAGATCGATGACTGGCTCGGCGCTCCCGGTAGCCCCGCCCGTCTGGGACGGCCGCCCCAACTGACCGACGCCGAACTGCTCACCGTGGCCATCGCCCAGGCCCTGCTCGGTATCCGCTCCGAGACCCGCTGGCTGCGCTTCTTACCGGCGCATGTGCCTGGCGCCTTCCCCTACCTGCCCGGCCAGTCCGGCTACAACAAGCGCCTGCGCCGCGCGCTGCCCCTGCTCCAGCGCACCATCTGCGCTCTGGCCCGCGACAGCGACCTGTGGGCCGACCCGATCTGGGTCGTCGACTCCACCCCGGTCGAATGCGGCCGCTCGCGCCCTACCGCCCGACGCTCGGACCTGGCCGGGTGGGCCGGCTACGGCTACTGCCGTTCTCACTCGCGCTACTTTTGGGGTCTTCGCCTGCACCTGGTGTGCACTCCGGCAGGATTGCCCATCACCTGGGCCCTGGCCACCCCGAAGCTCGATGAGCGCCAGGTGCTGATGGTCCTGCTTGATCATGACCCCCAGCTGACGGCTGAGCGGCCCGGCCGGCTGATCATCGCCGACAAGGGATACGTCTCCGTCGAACTCGACGCCTACCTGGCCCAACGAGGTGTGCACCTGCTGCGACCGTCCTACCGCAACCTCGCCGCCCGGCCCGGTGAGCAGTTCCTCAAACCGATCCGCCAGCTGATCGAATCGGTCAACGACACCCTCAAAGGCCAGCTCGACCTGGAATTGCACGGCGGACGCAGCCCGAGCAGTGTCGCGGTCCGCGTCGCCCAGCGGATCCTGGCGTTGATCGCCGCGATCTGGTACAACCGCGCCACCGGCCAGCCCACCACCCGGTCACTGATCGCCTACGACCACTGACCGGACTCCGGACTTACTCGTCTAGCGAGCGGCTGGGCCGTCACCGCTGGGTGATCGAACGGACCATGGCCTGGTTGGCCGGCTATCGCCGATAGCATCGCCGCTACGAGCGGCGAGCCGACCATTTCCTGTCCTTCGTCGGCCTCGCCGCCGCGCTCATTTGCTACCGCCGCCTCACCAAATGAGACGACCTCTTAGCCCGCCTCCGCCCTGATCTACGACGATGGGCCGGATGTCGGGCTGATCGCCCCACGTCAGGTCCCACCGTCCTGCCCGCTGGCAGAGGCGCGGACAGTGGCGCGCCGCACGGGATGTCATCCATTCGATCAGCCTGGATCATCCCAGTCTCAACGAGGCCCTGATCGTCGCACGGAACGGCGGCCACTCAGACCCAAGAGCATGCCTTGCATAGGTAAGGGACTGGAATCTATCGGCTTGATCTCCCGCTTCGATAAGTGCATGCCTGACCGCCATCAAGGCGGCCAGGCGAAGCCTTGCGGGATCTGATTCAAATCCTTCTTGGACTAGAGGTCCGGCCGCCTCCTCGCCCCATTCGATCTGTGCGTCCAATAGGTCTTCTCGCGACTGTTGACCTAGCGGGTCGCCGTGCCGGACCTCTTCCATCGCAGATGCGAACAGCTCGCTATCTATATTGTGTGTTCCGCTGAGATGCTGGACCACGAGAAGCAGAACCTTGCGCCGAACGGCTTCGGGTGCCAGGCGGAGCCGTGAGTCGAGGTCGGGATCGAAATGTCCGAATGCCAATGGCTCCAATGGAACACGGATAGGTTGGTCTATTATAAAAGCTGACCGTGGATTACTCAGCCACTCCTCATCCAGTCGCATACCGGTGGAAAGTTCAACAACAGCCATCGCTGCCGTTTTGCGTGCCCATGCCTCTTTTAGAGTCGCTGCTTCGGTCAAGTCGACGGCTGCCGCCTGCTGCATCGGTCCGATCTCATCGACGAGAGCGCCGATATCCGTCCCGGTAATATTTCCCATATTCAGCTCCGGAACTCTTACCAGAGTTTGTCCGTATACCGCATGAGAGAACTTTCCGGAGCCGTTTGTCTGCCAGGAAACATTCCACACCCGGGCGTCTTCGCTCAGCCAATGCATCACTTCAGGGGAACTTGCGTATGATCCTCCGTCCGTCTGAAGTAGAATGATCAAACCATTGCACTGTCCAAAGAAGACAACTTCCATTGGGTAGAGATCCTGCCCTTGGACCTCTATTTTTCGAACTTCGGGATTGCCGCCGCCCGTTAGTCTTGATGATATCTCATGGATTGATGGGGTTGAGTCGCCTACGGGCTGGATAACGGTCCAGGAAAGACCGTTCCCCAGCCATCGATGCTGCTCAAGAAGTTGAAGATAGTGATCGCTTGCTTCATGCAGTTCCACTTTATTTTCTTTCCAGTCGGTTTTCAATGTCCGCCCGTTGCCGCAGGCCTACAGGCCTGCGGCAACGGGCGGACTCTAATGTTCGTACTCCGAGTTGGGGTCAGCAGTTCCGCAAAGCTGATTCCGCGTAGGTGCTGCCGGGCGTTCGTTTTGCCCGTCTAGGTGCGTGTTGAAACGTAGGAAGTATTCGTCGCCGGTTATGATGCGCTCGTTGAGATAAAATCTGTTCAGGGCTCGTCCGGCCACTCCGTTGTCATCCCCACCGGTCCCTGGGATGGTGCAGACGGAGAAGCGTCGCGCTTGGTCTGTGGCGGCGGATCGCTCCTTTGTCGAAGCGAAGGGGTATTCATCGCACTCGAGCCCGGGAGTAGTGTAGTTCGGCCATAGACTGTTGCAGCGCAATTGTGCTCTGGCGTTATTATTTCCTTGGTGCGGCTCGCGTACGCGATGCAGGCGACTATCGGAAGGTGGAGGTTTGTTGCTTGAGTAGGTGGCGCACCCTGGGAGCCCTTTAGTTGCCTCTGAAGAGTGAGGATATGTGTCCGCACTGTTGTAACAGGCTTTCCAGTAATGTGCATATGCCTTGTCGTAACCCTGCCCCCGTTTCAGGAGAACAGATGACAGTACGTCATTGAAGATGCAGCCGCCGTCGGAGTTGATGTCACTTGAAGAGTCACACCTGACAACCGCGTGATCGCCTCGATTGTAAGCCCTTATCAGTGGCCAGTTGGGATATCTTGCGTAGTGCTCGAACTTTGTTGCCACCATGAAGTGCCCATTGTCGGTGGGAGCGTGCTCAAGGTCGCAGTGAAGCCTGGCTTGGAAGGCGGGAACGATTGAACTCTTGCCCAGTTTCCAATCGGCGATCGTCTTGGTCCGATGGTTTGTGATTGGATTACCTTGCCACGTCTGGATGTGATTGCAGTGTGGCTTGTTGCCGATGTCCATCCCGAGCAAGAAAAGCTTGGTCGGAGGAAGCGGACCAGAAGTCTCGACGTCGTACACGTAAACGTCCACGACGATGTCACGACCGGTCGCTGCTTGGGGAGGAACATTTCTGGTGCCTGTGTTTCGGAATGTAGCACCAATCAGCATTACATTGATCTCTGAGTATTGAACCGGCTCCTGGGGGATCGCCCTGAAGGCAGTGTATTTGCCGATCTGACACCAGGCAAAACGGTTCTTGACCCAGCCTTCCTCACGGTCTGCCTGCTCCTGGTGCTCGAAGCACTCATGGGGAGTGATGCGGTCGCGCGGGGCCAATAGAGAGGTGCTGGCCGCGGACAAGGTCGCGTTGTCGGCGCGGAGGTCAGCCGGAGCCGACCGACGAGCCAGCGCGGCAACAACTTCGCCGATAGCGGTGTTCATGTCGGTTTGGATCTCTGTTTGGGATTGTGCCCGGTTGTAGATCCGTACCTCGTCCAGGGTGCCGGTGAAGTATTCGCCCCATACGCTGTTGCCGCCGATACGCAGTACGCCACCGTCGTCGTGGAGTGCGCCGCTGACAGGGGTCTGGCTGACCTGGGTTCCGTTGACGTGCAGTCGCGCGGTGGTGCCGTCGTAGGTCACCGCCACATGGTTCCAGGTGTTGACAGGCAATGCCGAGGGGCCGTCGACTCTCGTCACGTCCTCGGCGTTGGTCTGGAACCATCCTGATGGCGCGATGCCGTTGGAGGCGTATAGGCCGTAGGAGGCGCCGGAACCTGCTAGATGCTCCTTCAACACTATGGTGCGCCAGTTGGTGACCGTGGTGGGTCTGACCCAGGCCGACAGCGTTGTCGCGGTGGAGAGTCGCAGGGAACTGGCATCGGGGACGGTGACCCAGCTGGAGGTGCCGTTGAACGACAACGCCTTGCCGTACTTGCCGGCCGTCGCCCAGGTGACGGCGGTGGCCGCACCTGTGTTGCCCTGTCCGGAGGCATCGCCGATGACCGTACCCGTGCCCTCGTCCATGCCGTAGGCCGCAACAAGACCCGTCGGAGTCGGATCCGGATCCGGATCCGGAGGTGATGTGTTAACAGCGGTGTTCATGTCGGTTTGGATCTCTGTTTGGGATTGTGCCCGGTTGTAGATCCGTACCTCGTCCAGGGTGCCGGTGAAGTATTCGCCCCATACGCTGTTGCCGCCGATACGCAGTACGCCACCGTCGTCGTGGAGTGCGCCGCTGACAGGGGTCTGGCTGACCTGGGTTCCGTTGACGTGCAGTCGCGCGGTGGTGCCGTCGTAGGTCACCGCCACATGGTTCCAGGTGTTGACAGGCAATGCCGAGGGGCCGTCGACTCTCGTCACGTCCTCGGCGTTGGTCTGGAACCATCCTGATGGCGCGATGCCGTTGGAGGCGTATAGGCCGTAGGAGGCGCCGGAACCTGCTAGATGCTCCTTCAACACTATGGTGCGCCAGTTGGTGACCGTGGTGGGTCTGACCCAGGCCGACAGCGTTGTCGCGGTGGAGAGTCGCAGGGAACTGGCATCGGGGACGGTGACCCAGCTGGAGGTGCCGTTGAACGACAACGCCTTGCCGTACTTGCCGGCCGTCGCCCAGGTGACGGCGGTGGCCGCACCTGTGTTGCCCTGTCCGGAGGCATCGCCGATGACCGTACCCGTGCCCTCGTCCATGCCGTAGGCCGCAACAAGACCCGTCGGAGTCGGTGTCGGTGTTGGCTCGGGAGTCGGTGTCGGAGTCGGTGTCGGTGTCGGCTCGGGAGTCGGTGTCGGAGTCGGTGTCGGTTCCGGATCAGGGTCGAGCAGGTCATCCGTGGGAGTCACGACTTCCTGGCTCGTCGAAGTCCTTCGTGCTTGAGCTTCTTCAAGAGTTATTGTTGCGGGAATAGGCTGGCTTACTTCTGCCCGTGATCCGATTGGATCGTTGGCCAGCGCGCGGACTTCCTCGTAGGTGGTGGGTATGGGGGCATCCGCACGGGTATACGCCGTGGCATCTATCGGCGGCTCATAGTCCACAGTGAACAGAGGCTCGTGTGGAGTTCCTAAACATGCCTGGGCCGGTGGTGGATTGCACCCTCCATATTCTTTGGTACGGTAGCGGCGCCAATTACGGGCGTCCCCTTCATTTCCAGCCGTAAGTTGGAAACCATAGTTGGGTGCACCATCAGCCCAAGCCTGAGCGATGGCATTGACGGAGTAAGGGAGATCCCACTCTTTGCCGGCCCAACCGGCTGCCGAACTTGTGCAGTCAGGGCTGTATGCGGGGTATTCGGTGACGGCTCCCGTGTTGGTGACTGCTGGCTGGTTGCTCCACAGCAGCGTTAGCTCGTCCCAGGCCCCAGTTATGCGACGGATCTTCACGCCTGATCCGACGGAGGTTCAACAGTCGCTGGACAGGTGGTTCCACAGCGTTAGGTCTGCGTTTTGGACCCGAGCACCACGTAGCGGAGAGTCTGCGGGAATGTCCTCGAAGCGAATGTAGCTACGCCAATAAACCGATCCGCTGTTCGACTTGCCCGCCAGGATCCTGTCTATATTGAAGTTGTACCAGCTGTCGTTGTATTCGGCATTGTTGATGAACGTGTCCTCGACATAGGACGCCTCCCACCAGTCCGTGTCCACTGCGCTGATTGTGACTGGGTATGTGACGGACGGGTCGGAGAGGAACGCCTGATCCGGAGCAAAGGTTATGACGGCCTGTTGCCCTGCCTGCTTCACCGACAAGCCGGCCCTACCTACCTTGCCGGCATCGGGATCACTTGCGGGGTTGACTGCGACCGCGTCCTGAATTAATGCGGGGGGGACGGTGATCTTCTCGGTTTTTGTTCCCTTACCCCTTGTCAGTGTCAATGAGCCCGATGTCTTGCTGTTCTGCAGCGAGAACCCAATGGGTAACTGAAGGGGGACCTGTAGCGATAGAGGTCCGGTAGGGTGTTCTCTTATCAAGATCTGCTGAGAGAATCCAGTGGGGGTGGATTTGACAACCAGATCGATGTTGCGGCCGAATACCGAAGGATATTCGGCCTGACTTCCAGTTATTTTTGGGGTGGGCAACTCGGCCAGAGCGAAGACGGCGCCTTTCTGTCCGGGTGTCGCGCGTTTGTCAGCCGGTCCCAGTAGTTGTTTGCTCTTGCCGTTGGATAAAACCAGTCCTGATGTGGTGGAGCGGGGTCTGACAACCCCATTTTCGGATATAAGGGATGTGTCCACCGGATGCCACGTGCCATCCTTCTTTAATCGGATTGGCCGGGCGTGCATTTCGGTGCGAAGGGTTTTTCCATCGGGATTGGCATACGTGGTCGAGGTTTCAGTCCGTAGGCTCTCGATTTCGGCCCGTTTGTTCTGCTGCTTGGCCTCCATCTTGGAACCAACTATTGGATCGGCCGCCCGATGAGAAGGAGGATTTGTTTCCGACGGAGTTGGTTTGGCCAGCGCGGGAGCTGTCAGAAGCGATGCGGCCACTGTGAGGGCCACGAGGGAGGCGGTGCGGCGATAAGAAAGCCATGCTCCGCTGTTCTCCAGTTGTCTTGTCACTAACACCTTCCTGTTAGTCACGGAGTAATCAGACATGATCGTGACATAAGCGCGCCATAGCGGTCAAGAAGGAAGATCCCCTCGATTCGAGGAGGAAACACAGAGTAACTACCCTTGCTCCTGGCTCATCTCGGAGCAGCGGTAAGCTAACTTCAGGTTTTTAGCCTGGTGAGCCCTTATGGGTAAGTGATCGTCACGACTGGTAAGGGAGTTCAGATGGTTTGGGCGGTGCTCCACACGGAGAAGAGTGAACATCGCGGTGACGATCTCGGTGATGCGCTTGAGGGAAAACTCGCTCGGTGTAGCGCTTTGAACATGGTCTTGAGCAGGGAGTTCGCACGTTCAAACGCTATGGATGCTCTGGATGACCGCGTTGGAGGTCCGCTGAACTTCAGTGAGCTCACCACCTTTGGGCTTCTGACCGGATGTCGAAATCCTGCCCTGGCCTTCTTTGCCCCAAGTCCACCGGGGGAGTGGCCCGCTGGCGGCGACCTCGCTCAACACGGTCAGCAGGTTATGAACCCGATCACGGATTACGTCGTGCTTACGGCTGGGCCGTAACGGCGAAATTCCGATGGACCTTCGTCCGAAACCTGCAGCCCTTGGCGGTCGACCTTCGTTTCGCAAATTTGTTGCCACCAAAGGCTTTTGCTGCTCAGAAAAATCGAGGGCATCGCTCGCGACGGCGGTATCAACTCGATGGCAGATACGCTCAGCAAAAACAATTTACTGATAAACGTTCGCCAAGGACACATGGCGTCCGTACACAGTGGCAAGCAGTGTGAAACAACGGTCGCTTTTTTGTAGATCAGAAGCCATGTCGCCGGTTCCGGGGCAGGTCACGATCCTGTGAAATTAGAATCCGGCCCGCCGGCCAACCTTCATGAACCGTGACATTGACTGCTTCGCGAAGTATGGTCCAAACATGACCTATGCATCGAGTAAGCAGCAGGCCAATCTCAGGGCCGTGTTCTGCGTCGCCGCTGAGATCTGCCACCGCGGTGCATGGGCAGATGTAGTCATCAAGCCTCCTTCCCTTGTCATGGCAGGACGGGAGAAGGGCCAGCTTAAGGTCGCTATCCGCGTGAACATGAGACGGAGTGGGGACTGGCAGCCTGGTCTGCCGAAGGACAGTGATCCCAAAGCGGATTTCCGCATCCTCGTTGATACGGAAGGGGACAAGATTCCTGACGACGGCGACTACTACATCGTCTCTGAAACGGAGTTCAGGCGCTGGGTGCTCGACGATCACGAGCGGAATACCCGTCCCTATGGTGGACAGCGAGCCCTGGGCGGTAACTCCAACCACAAGAGGGTGACGATCTCGGACGCTCGTAAGCTGGACCGGGGGTGGGATGCTTTGGGGATCTTCTGACCGGTCAAGAGTCTACGAGGCTGATCGTCGCTGACGAGTGCGGCGGCCAACCGGGTCAAGCGGGCCAGTTTGGGAAGCCAACGCCTTCAAACCGGCTCCGACTGCCTCCGACCTTCCCGGAGGTTTTCCCAGGTAGAAGGCTCCCCGTTCGATGTCCTCAGATCTCCCCGGACACCCAACTCGTGGCTGGGGGTCAAGGGGTCGCAGGTTCAAATCCTGTCGTCCCGACCAGGTTTTTGCTGGTCGGCAGGGGTTTCGGAGGTTATCCGAGGCCCCTTTGCCGGTCTTCGGGAGCCAAACGGGGAACCAGAGGGTTACGCGGATGTCCTGCGCTTCTTGAAGATCTTGTTCATGGCCTGGACGTCCTTTGGTGAGGGCGGGCCCGATCTCGTGTCGGTAGACGTGCACGCCCGGCGACGACCGGCGCCCCGTGGTCGCCGGTTCGGGCCCGCCGGTCGTGTCGCCTCCTGACGGTGATGATCCGCCACCACGAGGGCGCGATCACGATGGCGGGCGAACAGCCCAAGGGCGGCCGCGGCCGGCTGATGCGCACCCTGGCCACCGGCATCGTCACGGGGCAGCGGATCGAGGCCGGCCGCATGAAGGGCCTGCCGGCCGGGTGATCCGTCCCGCTAGCCGGAGGCGTAGCGGCGCATCGACTCCAGGCCGGAGACGCCGTAGACCTCCTCGACCGCGTTCGCGAGCAGGTGGCAGGTGCGGAAGCGGTCGAGCGGGGTCAGGCCGAGCCTCGTCAGGTGCAGGTAGGTGTAGTTGAGCACCACCCGGTAGCGCAGGAAGTCGGGGCGGGCGAACATGTCGCGGCGGTAGCCGGGGGTGCCGAACATCAGGGTGTGCAGTTCGCCCCTCGTCTCGGCCGGGGTGTCGTCCATGGCCGGCAGCAGGTGCACCACGCGGTCGGCCCTCGCGCGGTAGGTCTCCACGAGCGCCGCCCACTCCCGGACGAACGGGCTGTCCCCGCCTGCGTCGATGGTGTCCACGACCTGCCTGACCCGTTGGGTGAGCAGGGCGCGGCGGGAGCCGTACACCTCGTCGAAGGAGCGCCGCGCGGCCTCGGGATCCCTGGACCACGTGAGGTAGCCCTCGGCGTGCACCCGGAACGACAGGTAGCTGCGCTCGATCGGGTGGGAGGTGTGCGCGACCGTCAGGAGCAGGGCCATGGCCAGGTCCGACTTGGTGTCGCGGCCGTCGCGGCAGTGGTCGAGCATCGCGAACAGGAGCGGGGTGCTGTCGCTGTAGAACGCGGTGAGCAGGTCGACGCCCTCGTCGCCGCCCAGGACGTGGCGGCGGTCGTCGAACGGGAACTCGACGATCGAGTTGTCGGCGGGCCACGGGGTGAGCGGGCCGTGTTCCTGCTCGCGCGCGGCCATGAGGCGGTGCCGCGCCAGGCTCTCGGCCTGGTCCACCACGTACGTAGACGGGTGGTCGCGCAACCATCCGCCGACGACCGTGCCGACGCGGGGACGCACCACCTCCTCCCACGTCCGCCGGTCGGTCTTCACGTTGATGCGCAGGTGGGGGCCCTGCCGCCAGTGGCGCACCACGTACGCCGCCTCGACGTGGTCGCGGATGTCGGCCAGCAGGGGCCGGACGGCGTCGAGGAGCAGGGGGTCCTTGTCCGGCTCGTGGTAGAAGACGTGGACGCTGTGCCACATGGCGGTCACCTCCGCAGCGCGGCCAGCGCGCGGGCCGCGAGAGTCGAGATGTGCGATTCCGGGCCGGGGCGCAGGCCGATCCGGTTGTGGAACAGGTGGGCGCAGCGCAGCAGCACGCGGGCCCGTTGTGCGTCGTCGCCGATGACGGCCAGGTGGGCGTGGGCGGAGCCCGCGTCGCCGGTCGTCGCAGGGAGGTTCGCGGCCAGGTCGTTGATCGAGGCGGCCCAGGCGCCGAGCAGGCCGGGGCCTTCCTTCAGGTGCCAGAGGCGTTCGGTCTGGGTGACCAGCGCGGCAGGGAGGTCGCCGAGGTCGCCGGGGTCGTGCGGGGGCAGGCGGCGGGCCGCTTCGGCGAGGTCGGGCTGGCAGGCGGCCATCGTCAGCGTGAGCACGGCGAGGCCGACGGCACTCCTGCGTTCCATCGCGGGCGCGCCGTGGAGGACGTCGAGCGCGAGGGAGCTGGAGATGCCGAAATGTCGTTCGACGGCGGGCATGTTTCCGTAGACGCGCTCTTCCGGCTCGTACGGGATGAACACCACGCTGCCGGCCGGGTGGAGGGCCGGGTCGTAACTCTCGCGGCGTTCCCCTTCCGCGAGCACGGCCGCCAGCCGCCGGTAGGCCGGGGCGTCGACGGCGGGCGACGGGTGGTCGGCGAACCACCGGGCGGCCCGGGCCCTGATCTCGTCGCGGGGCACCCCTTTCAGGCGCAGCCGCACGTGGGGCCCCGACTCCCAGTAGCGCAGGTAGAAGCAGGCCTTCGCCGACCGGGCCAGCGGGGTGACGACGTCGCGGATCAGGTCGTCGAGGTCGCCGGTGTGGAACAGGTGGGCGCTCTGCCAGGGGGTCACGGGGCGCTCACCTGGATGACGTACTCGGTGACGCGCGGACCGCCGGGGTAGACGGGGGCGTCCTCGGGGGTGGGCAGGGTCTCCTCTATGACCATCAGGGCGTCGGGGTTCCCGGCCGCGTGGCGCAGGCCGTCGAGCAGGAAGGGGTCGGTGACGTCGACGTACATGGGCTTGCGGTGTTTGCCGAGCAGGCCCGCGAGCAGGCCGTCGCGCAGGTCCAGGACCCGGGCGAAGAAACGCCGCGGCATGCCGTGGTCGCGCAACCACGACGCCAGCGCGGGCGGGCCGCCCGAGGGGAAGTCGGCGGCGCGCAGCCGCCAGCACTCGCGGGCCAGCGTGACCACGCCCAGGTCGAGGCGGGGCAGGTGGTCGATCCGGCCGCGCGGCGGCACCGGGCCGGGGCGCAACACCCAGCCGGGCACCATCGCGACCGACGGTTCGCCGAAGACCCTGACCAGGAACTGCAACCACGGTGGCAACCAGTGCTGGGCGGTCATGCCCAGGTGCATCGGGCGCACCTTGCCGCCGTCGGCCCACAACGCCAGCCGGGAACCGTCGAGCCGCACCGTCAACGCCGAGGGGTGCAGACCTCCACCCGTGGTGTACGGGTAGTCGATCGTCACATCGGCCGTGGCGGTGCGGAGGTTCAGGCCGCTGCCGAGGGCGCCCGTGACCTCGGCGATCCTGGTGTCGCGTTGCGGGGCCCGCAACGCCGACGCGTCCGGGGCGTGGCCGATCCGGCGCAGCTGGTGGTGGAGACGGGACAGTCCCTTCCCGTAACCGGCGGTGACGGTGTTGACGACCAGGCGGCCCTCCGGGAGCGCCTGGGCGTAGACGCAGATCGAACCCGGGGCGCGGAACCGGTCGTCGTCGGGGGGCTCGCCGGTCCGCAGGAAACGTTCGCGCAGGTCCGCGTGGCCGGGACCGGCCGCGAAGGGATCGCGGACCAGATCGCGCAGCGGGCCCGGGTCACTGTGGACGGCGCGGTAGAAGCTCATGACGGGGACGGCGGCGCCGGGGCCGTACCGGCGCAGGAAGAAGTCGGCGGCGGCCAGTTTCACCGGGAGATCGCCGTCGAACAGGGCCAGCCCCTTCCGCAGCCGGTTCAGGTCGTCGAGCGCCGGGCGCCACGCCTCCCGGCCGCACCGGCCCGCGTCGCCGGGGATGACGGCGTTGTGCCAGAACAGGTTCCGCTCCGGGATCTCCCTCGGGGCGAGCAGGTCGCGGATCACCTTCGCGTCCTCCTCGACGCCCAGCTTGGTCAGCGGGTCGTCGTCGTGTTCGCCGTACGGCGGCACGAGCTCCACCAGCCCGATGTCGGCCAGCGCCCTGGCCGGTTCCGCGAGCGCCGCCTTCACCGGCTCGGTCGCGGGCACGCTGAGCAGCGGTTCCGCCGCGGTCGGGCCGAGGAACCAGATGCGGCCGTCCTCCTCGAACGCGGTCGGGTTCACCCGCGTCTCCGCGGCCTCCGCGTGCCGCGACAACGTCATCCAGAGCGGGCGCAACACGGCGCGGTCGAGGTCGACGACCTCCCGCCACGTCAGGTCGGCGGGCGGGGCGGCCATGGGGCCGTCGTCGGTCCAGGTGCCGAAACCGCTCCACGCGAACGTCGCGTAGGGGCTGGTCTTCATGGTGGCGCGGGCCAGGTAGCGGGCCAGTTTGACCGCCTCCTGGCGCGAGGGGGACGTGCGCGCGGCCAGGATCGGGCTGCCGAGCGCGAGCCCCCGGCGGAAGGTCGCGTCCTCGGCCAGCACGCGCAGGAGCTCGGCCTTCTCCCGCCGTTCGGCCTCGTGGACGGCGGGCAGGCCGGCCGCCAGCGTGTCGTGGAGGTCCTTGAGGGCAATCCAGGCGAGGACCCGTACCCGCAGCTCCTCGGGGAGGGCGGCGAGCACCTGCGGCGCGGTCGCCCGCCGGTCCGGGCGGCGGCCCCGGAAGAGGTCGCGGCGCAGCGCCACCAGGACCGGCTTGAACACGCCCGCGCCGATCACCTCGTGCAGGGGGCCGGACATCGCCCGGCCCTCGTCCGCCAGCGTGCGGGCGACCTCGAGCAGCTCGTCGACGAGTCTCCACGTGCGCTCGCACCGCAGCCGCCGCAACCCGTCGGCGGGCAGCCCGGCCACCCGGATGGCGAAGATGGGCGCCACGACGTAATCTCGGTCGGCGGGCTGAGCTGTTCGCGACAAGGACACTCCTTCATCCCGTGGCCGAGGGCGCCCGTGCCGTGGGCGCCCTCGGCGTTTGGCGGGGACCTGCTACGCCTCCGGCGCCCAGCAGCTGTTCGCCTGCATGTACGACGAGCAGTAGCCCATCGCCGACGAGGCGCCCGTCTCGATGGCGCCGTGGCCCTCCATCACGATCGAGTCGGCCGACAGGACGTCGATCGCCTCGACCTCCAGGCCGGACAGGTCAAGGGGGAGCTTGTCCATGACGTTTCTCCTTCTCTTTCACTGATCGGTGTGTTGCGGACGTGCCTTCGGACCTCCTTCCTGCGGATCGGGGAACCGGAGGACCAGGTCTGGTCCCCGGGACCTGGGGACGCCGACGAGCAGGGACGACAGGCTCCGCGCCGGGCCCGTCAGGCCCAGGACGCGGTCCGTCGCCTCGTCGGCGCCGTCGGAGTGGATGCGGGAGGTGAGACCCAGCGCGGCGGCGGCCAGCGTCGCCCGCTGCAGCGACGCGCCGGTCTCCACGAGCTGGTCACGGTGGTCGCGCGCGGTGCCCGCCAGGGGGTCGCCCACGGGGACGATCACCGCGGCGGCCGTCTTCAGGGCCTCCCGGGTGTTCGCCACGAGGGGGGCCGCGCCCAGCTCCTCCAGCGGTGCGGCGCGGATCCGCCGGAGGTCGCCGTCGTAGTGGTAGGCGGCCCTCGGGAGGCCGTCGACGCGCAGGGCCAGCAGGTAGAGGTCCAGGCCGGGGCAGACGGCCGGGCCGGCTATCGCGACGATCTCCGTCAGCGGGACGGGCGCCGGGCGGAAACCGTCGACGGGGGAGTGACGTGCGCGCAGACCGTCGCGGAGATCCACCACTTCGGCCGGAATCCGGATGCCCCGTGCCGGTGGGTTCGGACGCCTCGCCCCCGAGGTGGCGTCCGCGGCCCGGTGCAGGTCGCGGGCCGCGCCCGGAGGAAACGGCCGGGGGAGAGGCCGGGTCTCCCGCGGCAGGTCGCCGGAGTTCCGCGGGGCGTCGGCGGGCTCCGGCGGAAGGACCCGTTCGTACGGCTCCACGTGCAGGACGGCCAGAAGGGATTCGCGAGATTCGTCCAGACCGAGGAGGGCGTCGCCGGCGTCGCCGGGGGTGACGGTCAGGCCCAGGGTGGCGGCGACCACCTCCGCCTGGGTGCGCAGGACGCCGATCTCCTGGCAGATCAGGCGGTAGGCGTAGTCGCCGTACTTGAACATGGAACGCCAGAAGACCGCCGTCAGGCAGATCCGCGCCGGGCCGTGGTCACCCGTGCGCAGCACCTCCAGGACCTCGTGGACCGGGTCGTAGTGGAACAATCCATCCGGGCAGGCGACATAGGCCTCGATCGGGTACAGGCCGCCCCCGGAGGGCGCCGGACGGCCCGGGATCGCCATCGGGCCCGCGTCCGTGTGCCGCCAGATCACGCGGGTGATGCCGAGCATGCCCCGGAGCAGCGCGCCCAGCGGGTGCCGTGGTTCGGCCCATTCGGCCGACGGATAGCGTTTGTGCCGGAGCGGCGCCAGGTCCCACCGGATGTCGAGCGGCCCGCGATCCGCCATCGCCGCCACGTAACGCGCTGCCGCGTCCGTCATCGCGCGCCTCACGGGAACGGGTGCGGATGGGGGCTGAGATCGCCCACCGCGAGGTCGCGGTCGAGGTAGCCGATCGCGCGGCCCCGCGTCAGCAGGCGGGGGAGGCCGTGCACCCGCCGGTGGTGGTGGCCGAACGTCATCGGCACCGCCCCCGGCACGATCACCTTCGCGCAGGCGAATCCGCCCGCCGCCGCCTCGGGCGAGGTGGTGTCGACGGCGATCACGTCCATGCCGCTGGCCAGGAACCGGGCCACCAGGTCACGCAGGTCGTCGGCCAGGTCGTCGTGGGCCGGCCACTGCGGCAGCTCGCCGACCGTCAGCTCGGCGCCGTCCGACAGGAACTCCAGCCGCTCGTACGCCTTCGGGTGCCCGTACACCATCGGGTGGTGTTCCAGCAGGCGCACCTCGCCGGGGTCGGCCACCAGCCGGGCCGCCTCGCTCTCGTCGTAACGGGCGACGTGATTGGCGAGCATCGGGCCCAGCTCGTCCAGGGCCCGGCGCAGGGCCCGTTCGGGGTCGAGGTGGGCAGCGCCGCCGCACATCGCCTTCGGCCGGTCCGGCCGCCCCGACCGGTCGACGGCGGTGACCCAGAAGACCGGCAGTCCCTGTTCGAGGGTGACCACATGGGCGTGGACGTCGTAGCCGAGCCGGTCACCGATCCGCTGGGCGGTCATCGGGACGCGCCGGTCGCGCGCCGAACGCAGGTCGACCCGGGGGAGCGGGAGGCGGGCGTACCAGGTGGTCAGGAAGGCGTCCCGTTCGGCGACCTCCAGCAGGCCGTAGAGGATCGCCTCCGCGAGCGACCCGCCGAGGGCGCAGCCGTTGGAACACTCGTAGGCGAAGCCCCGGTCGGGCCGGGGGCCGAAGTAGGCGAACGTCTCCGGCACCAGCACCGGCCCGCCCCGCTGGAACGAGTGGCCCCAGACCCAGGCGGTCTCCCGCGCCGGGTCGAACCGGGTGAACCAGAAACCAGGCCGGTCGTACCAGTCGTCGGGATACAACCCCAGGTGGCGCGGGTCGAGCGCCTGGTCGGCGATGTCGTCGAACGCGGCCCTGACGGTGGTCCGGCGCCCGCGCGGCGAGAACCCGGCCAGCCGTTCGAGTGCCTCGGCGACGGCGGTCGCCTTCGCGGCGGGCACGTCCTCGCACCGCCCGAACCCGTGGTGGCTCTCGTGGGCGGCCCGCGCGGGGTTCAGCCGCGCCACGGCGACCGCGCCGTCCCGCGCGTCGGCGGCCACCGAGCGCACGACGCCCGTCTCCGGGTCGACGTAGCGGCGTTCCAGGTCGGCGAGGTCGAGGGTGGCGACCCGGAAACCCGACACCTTCGGCTGCGGTGTGAAGACGAACGGGCGCGGCCCGTCGGGCGGCCGGTCGCCGCAGACCTCGCAGAACGGGTCGGGCAGGAACGGGTGGCGTTCCAGCGCGCCGGTCCGGACCGGCATCCGGAGCATCGCGCCGCTCGTCAGCGCGGCCGACGGGTCGGCCAGCAGGTTCTCGACCTCTTCGGCCACCAGTTCGCCGACCGTCCCGGCCACGAGGGAGGTGAGGAGGGCGGGGCGGTCGCGCAGACGTACCTGGAAGTGCTCCCGGTTCCCGGCGCGCCGCCGCTCCACACAGGTGGGACAGCCCGGCCTGCCGGGGAAGGCGGTGGGACCGATCACGACATGTCCTGCTTCGGTGTGCACGGGCAACCACGGCACCCCGTAACGCCGTCGCCCGACGTCGTCGCCGTCGCTGGCGACCACGACGACCCCGGCGACCCCGCCCGGCCGCACCCGCGCCCTGATCGCCTCGAAGAGCCGCCCCGACCCCACCACGTCGGCGATCACGACGTCACCCGCGCCACGAACGCCGGCCCGTCGACGGGCAACGAGACGGCGGTTCCGCCGATCGGATGTCCCTCGCTCGCCCACCGCACGGGCGGTTCGAGGCCGGTCTGCGCCCGCAGCAACACCCGCTCCAGCCCGTCGTGCAACCCGAGCGACACGATCGGCGGGCGGTCCGGCACCTCGAACCGCAACACCGCCGACCCCGGGATCTCCCGGACGACCGGCACCTCACCGGACGCCATGACCTGCCGCCAGAGCGGCCCGTCCTGCGGCACGGGCACCTCGCCTCCCGCCTCCACCAGTGCCGCCCCGGCTTCGAGCCGCTGCCGGTGGGCCGCGGAGACGGCGTCCTCCCAGGTCAGCCCCGCACCGACGAAACCGTCGCCGGAGTCCGCCGCGAACACCGCCAGCAGACACCGCAACCGCGCCGTGTCGTGATCCGCGCCCCACCCGACGACCTCGCCGTCACCGACCAGCGCCCGCACGACGGAGAGCGGCCCCTGCGGATAGGCACCCTCGTCGAGCACCGCGATCACCCCCATCCGGGGGTCCACCAGATCACGGCAGAGCGCGAAGAACCGGTCCCGAGCGCCCGCATCGCTCGAGGCATCGTGCCCGCCGAATCCCGCCGTACCTGGAAGCTCCGGGCTCCCATCGCCGACGTTACGGTCCCCCCCGCCCGCCGGTATCCGCGACGCGCGGGTGGCTCCGGACACCTCCGCCGGGTCCCGGCGCAGCCCCGCGAAACGGTGGATCGTGCTGTCCAAGCTGCGCAGGTCAACGCGTGTGAACGCGCGTCGCGCCTCCGTGATCCCCGTCACCGCAGAGAAGACTCCCAGGGCCACCTGGGACGCCAGCACGCGGGGGACCGCGCCGCGCAACCAGTCGCCCCGCGTCCCCTCGCGGAGGGACAACCGCCTCCACCCGGTGGCCGCGTCGGTCTCCCCGGGCGGTCCCGCGGAGGTCAGCCAGGCCTCGTCGTCGCAGATCAGCACCTGTGCGAGCACCGCGTCGGCGGGGCAGGCGAGCGCCCCGGCCAGAAGTTCCTCCCGGGAGGTGCTGACCTGCACCAGAACGTCCCCGCCCGAGGCCACCACCTCGCGCCAGCCCACCGACCGGAGACACTTGACCAGCGCCGGGACCAGCACCCCGGTCCCCGTCACGCGCAGCGCCGAGTTCCGCACCCGGGCGAACCGCCCCGGGTGCCCGGCGAACGCGATCTCGGCCGCGTAGGTCTCCAGCTCCTCGGCGGACAACCCGTGAGCCTGAGCCCCGGTGTCGTCGACGACGAACCGCAGGTCGGCCAGCCGTCCGACCAGGCCGGTGACCAGGTCGCGCTGGGCCTCGGGCAGGCCCGAGGTCAGCTCGCCCAGGGTCAGGGCCCCGTCGAGGCGTGGAGCCAGCCGTTCCAGCAGGGCCAGCGCGTGGGGTCCGCGCAGTGTGGCCGCCCCGTGATCCCCGTGAACATGAACCCCCCCGGGGAACTCGACCCACCGCACGTCAGCGCGTAATCGGGGCCGAAACATCTCCACATTTAGTGGGAGCGCTCCCATGGGCTCAGAATACCGGCGACCGATTTACCTCGCAAGGCCTATGTTTCAGGCGTATGACATTTCCTCGACCCCGGATGATTAGCTTCAACGGCCGACGTGGCATTTTCCGGTGAAACGCGGCCCCTTCATTCGCCTGAGGAAATGGCATATCCGGAATCGGCACGCCCAGGAATTGACAGGGCGGCTCCCACCCGTCCTCGCCCCTGAACGAGGGCAGCCTTTCCGCCGGAATGGTCGCCCGCGCCTTCTCGACGTGGGCGCGGAACACCTCCAGGCAGTGGTCGCGGTCCTCCGGTCGCCCGCCGAACACCCGGTCGGCGATCTTGGCTCAGCCCGGCGCGTCCATCAGGGCGGTGACATAGGCATCCAGCCGCTCCTCCACCGCTCGCGTCGTCAGCTCTGTCCTCCCCGCTTCCCGCCACGGCCGCGCCACCGACTGCAATTCCTCCGAGAACGCCGGCCCTTCCCGGACCTGCCAGTACAACCGCTCGCTCGCGGCTGCGGCCAGCAGCCCGCCGGCCTCCTGATACGCCTCGGCGAACCGCAGGCCCCACGCGGGGCCGTGCAGCAGCGCGAGATTGACGGAGCAGTGCGCCACATCAAGATCCGCCGGGCCCCAGGAGGTGGCCGCCCAGTCGACGACGCCGGTGATCCGGGCACCCGCCGGCTGCGAGGGCGGCACGTCGAACAGCACGTTGCCGGGCTGGAAGTCCCGGTGCAGGAATCGCCCTTCATAGGGCGGGACGGGCCTGCGGATCACGTCGATCGCCGCGGCCCATGCCGCCGCGTCCGCGCCCTTGGGAATCACGACGGTGTCGGCGGTCGTCAACGCCGCATACTTCCGGGGCCGCTCGGCGGGCCGCAACGCGTGGATCGCCACGAGTTGACGGGCCAGCAGAGGGACGCGCGCTTCCAATCCCTCATCATCGAGGACCGCCCGGCCCGCCAGATGTGTCATGAGGAGCGACGGATGCTCGCAGTGCGCGGCGGTCGGATCGACCGCGACCAGTCCGGGAGCCGGCACGCCGGTCCCCGGGAGCATGGTCAGGGCGCCTGTCTCCCTGTCCAGCCAGTCCTCGGCGTGCTCCACGTTGACGAAAGTCCGTAGCACCAGGTCACGGGTGCCTCCGTCCCGCGCGCCGATGGTCAGCCTCCGCATTTCGGCAGTGATGCCACCGTGCAGTGCCTCGGCTCCGACGATCCGCTCGCCGGCCTCCAGGTGCCGGCTCACCCAGGCCAGTGTCAACGGTCGGACGGCCGCCACCTCAGCATGGTCGGTCACCGTGCCACCTCATCATCCGGGTGGCGGCACGCGCGACGGCTTTACCGGACTCGAACATGGGCGAGTCCCGGTTTCCGAAGACAGGTTGCGTGCCGCCGCGCAGGTCCAGGACCGAACGTGGCGGTACGGTGACGGTGGGTAGCGGTGCGGTGAGGGAACGTCGCCACCGCGCCGGGAGGGCGCGTGACATGCCGGAAGGGCGCGTGGCATGCGGAAGGGCGCGTGACACGCCGGGAGAGCGCGTGGCATGCGGAAGGGCGCGTGACACGCCGGGAGGGCGCGTGGCATGAGAGCCCTCACGGGCTGCCGGAAGAAACGGGCTGCCGGAAGAGACGGCGGGTATCGGCGGCCACCGTTCCCGAGCCGTCACGGGTGCGCCCACCACCGGCGATGCCGTGAAATGCCTTTTCCGGTGGGGTGGGCTATGGTCGGCCCCATGACGGGACCGTGGAGAACTCCACAGGGGTCCATCGCGTTCGCCGGCGTGATGGGCCTGGTTCTGTTGTCCCTGGTGCTGGCCGGCGCTTCGTGCAAGGCGAGCTACGGCGGCCCGACGGTTGCGCAGAGTTCGACCTCCGGCCCGGCGTGGGAGCTCGGCGGATGGGACGCCGACCTTTCCAGCCTGCCGCCGCAGGCGGGCGGCGCCCGCGCGCACCACGTGCTGTCCCTGTGGCCGCCCATGCGCGGCGAACGCCACGGCGAATCCGCACATCTGGCGCTGCTGCCGTCGCCGGGCTCGGACGCGGACGCGCTGCGCGAGCCTCAGCAGCCGGCTCACCGCGCCACGGGATCGCGCAGCCCGCCGCTGACCTAGCCGACGTCTTCCCGTCGGGCTCCGCGGCCACGCGCGCTGCGGAGTCCGACAACGCGCACCCGACGCACCCCCGCGCCCGCATCCAGGTTTTCCCCTGGCGCCGGGCCGGGCATGCCGTCGCGCCCTGAAGACGTCATGCGATCGTCCCCTTGGCAGGGGAGGCGGCAGGCCGTCTTCGTCTGAAGCCCGCTCCTTTGTTCGAGCTGCTTTCGCCCTGCCATCTTTCCTACCGGCGTCAGCCAGGAGCCGATCATCGTCATGGCCGTTGTCGCATCAGTCCACGCCCGTTCGCGGCCGGAGCCTCCGCGCCGGCCCGCCGCCTGCCGGTCCGCCGCTCCTGCCGCGCGACCCCGCGCGGCAGAGGGGAGCACGAAATGAGTCCGACCCGTCGCTTGATGGCGCTCGACCTGGGAACCGCCCGTACCCGGTCGCTGACCGTGTGCGGGCCCACGATCGCCGACCGGCCCTCGAGCATCGTGAGGCGGTCGTCCACCTCCGGTGGGAGGGACGTGGTGCAGCCCATTCGGCACGGCATGGTGGCCGACCCGGATGCCTGCCTGCGGCTGCTGCGCCGGCTGCGCGCCGCCCTGCGGCTCCCGGTCAGCGCGGCGCCCCAGCCGCAGCACGCCACCGTCCGCGGCCTGATGCGGCTGTGCCTGCAGCCGGCCCTGGCGGCCGGCCTCGCCCCGTCCGCCCGCTGACGCGCTGCGACGCGAAGGAGACCCCGCGCGAGGCCTCCATCCCCGACACCTTCCTGATCAATCACGGAAAGGATCACATGATCATGGCCGACGGTCACACGACATCACATCTCAGTAGTGTGCAGCTCCAGTCTCTGCGCCAGGACCTGCGAGAGCAGCTGGAGCAGCGCAGCAGGCAGCTGCGCGGCCTGCGGGCCCAGGAACAGGACAGCAACGGCGCCGACGGCACCTGGCAGGAACTGGCCGTCTCGATCACCGCTGCCGAGCGCACCGTCGCGGAGCTGTCCCAGGCCTGCGACAGGCTGGCGGCCGACACCTACGGCCGCTGCGCCCACTGCCAGGGGCCCATCCCGTTCGAACGGCTCAAGGTCCGGCCGCTGGCACGCACCTGTATCGACTGCCAACGACGGCACGAGGCCGCCTGACACCATGAAAGGGGCGGAGCGGTCTGCCCCTCTTCGACCACCCGGAGCTGACCATGATCACATTGGACCGTCTGGTGAATGTGCTCGGCGGGTACGGCGTGCGGCTGTGCGGCCATCCTGAGGCGCGCTCGACCTGGCTGCGCAGCGTGGCGATACCGGACGCCACCGACCACCACGTCGCGGGAGACGTGCTCCTCGCCGTCGGAACCTCCTCACTCGCCGAGGCGGTCCGGTGGGCGGTCGCGGCCAAGGCCACGGCGGTCCTGGTACGCCCCGCCCGAACCGGCACCAGCGGCGAGAGCGGGAGCGGCGCGGACGCCGAGCGGGAGGCCGCCGCGATCGCCGGCCGGTACGGGGTGGCCGTGCTGCTGGCCGACCCCGCCGTCTCCTGGAGTCAGCTGGCCGGCGTGGTGTACGGGCTGGTGCTGGAGAGCCGCGAGACCGCCTCGGGACGCGGCCCCACCGACCTGTTCGCCCTGGCCGACAACCTGGCCGACGTCATCGGCGGTGCGGTGACCATCGAGGACCGGCACTCGCGGGTACTGGCCTACTCCCGCTCCCAGCAGGCGGGAGATCCGGCCCGGCTGGAGACCATCCTCGGACGGCGGGTCCCGGAACGGCTGCGCGAGCTGTTCCGGCAACAGGAGGTGTTCGCCCGCCTGGCGGCGACGGACGAGCCGGTGTTCGTCCCCGCCGATGCCGGGCACGGCCTGACCGGGCGGATGGCGGTGGCGGTGCGGGCCGGCCGCGAGCTGCTCGGTTCGGTGTGGGTCAGCTGCGCCGGCCCGCTGACGGGCGCCCACCGCCGCGCGCTGGCCGACGGCGCGCGCACCGTCGCCCTGCATCTGCTGCGCTCCCGGGCCAGCGCCGACCTGGAGCGGCAGGTGGAGTCCGACCTGGTCATCCGGTTGCTGGAGGGCAGCGCCGACGCCGCGACGGTGATCAGCCGGCTGGGCCTGGCCCCGCAGGCGATACGCGTCATCGCGGTCCGCGCGTACACCCCCGACGATCGCCACGCTGCGCTGCTGCTGGCCCTCGAGCAGGCCACCACCGGCTTCGGCTGGTCCCGGCCCGGGCGCAGCGCGCTGCTCGGCGACACCCTCTACACCATCCTGCCGGCCGAGCGGGCCGAGGCGGCCAGGCAGTGGATCGCGGCCCTGCACTCCGAACTGCCCGCCCGGGTGCGCGTCACGGCCGGGATCGGCGCACCCGCCGAGGCGGCGGACCTGGCCGCCGGCCGCCAGGAGGCCGACGAGTGCCTGGCGCTGCACGAGAGCGCCGAGCCCGGCGCCGTCCCGCCCGCCTACGACGAGTCCTGGGACGACATCCTGCTGCGACGGCTGCGCGCGGCCGCGCGAACCGGCCGGGCTCCGGCCCGCGGGCCGGTGAGCGCGCTGCTGCGGCACGACACCCGTCACGGCACGCGCTTCGTCGCCACGCTGCGGGCCTGGCTGGAGAGCCAGGGCGACCTCACCCTGGCCGCCGAGCGGCTCGCGGTGCATCCCAACACCGTCCGCAACCGGCTGCGCAAAATGGGCGAGCTCGGCCCGCTGGACCTGGACGACACCCGCCAGCGCCTGGCCATGACCATCATGCTGGCCGCCCTGGAGGACGAACCCCGCCGATGACCTGCCCAGGACCCGTCACCGTTCCCGGTGCCGGCGTTGTGCCGGATCCACAACAGTGGCGCCGCGATTGTCGTCCGCTCACAACGTCGCTGGTCGCCGCCCGGGCGATGCTGGACATGACATCGACATTCGTACTGGTTGGAGGTTGGCATGGTCGGCAACTGGCCACGATCGGTGATCGTGGTGGGGGCGGGCATCGTGGGCCTGTCGACCGCGTGGTTCCTGCAGGAGCGCGGCGTCCAGGTCGACGTGATCGACCGCGGCGGGGTGGCGGCCGGCGCGTCCTGGGGCAACGCCGGCTGGATCGCGCCCGGTCTGGCCATCCCGCTCAACGAACCCGCGGTCCTGCGTTACGGCCTGCGCTCGCTGCTCAACCCGGCCGCGCCGCTGCACGTGCCCGCGAGCCTCGATCCGGGTCTGTGGAGTTTTCTGGCCCGCTTCGCCGCCAACAGCCACTGGCGGTCGTGGACCCGCGCCGCGCACGCCAACCTGCCGCTCAACGACGAATGCGTCGAGGCCTACGAGGTGCTCGCCGCCAACGGTGTGTCCGCACCCGTCATCGCGGCGCCGATCACCGCGGCGTTCCGTACGCCGCGCCAGGCCGAGAGCCTGCTGCGCGAGCTGCGCAGGCTGCAGGCGGCCGGGCAGCGGGTCGAGCACACCGTGCTGGACGGCGACGGGCTGGCCGAGCAGGTACCGCTCGCCGGCGAGGCGCTGACGGCGGGGGTACGGATCGACGGCCAGCGTTACGTCGACCCGGGCGCCTTCGTGCACGCCCTGGGAAAGGCCGTCATGCAACGCGGCGCGACCATGTACGCCGTCGAGGTCGACGAGGTGCGCACCGACGACAGGAAGGTGATCGTCCGCTCGGCCAAGGGCACCGTGCTGTCGGCCGACGCGGTGGTGCTGGCCACCGGCGCCTGGCTGCCCCGCCTGGCCCGGCAGTGGGGCGTGCGTGTCCCGGTGCGGGCGGGCCGCGGCTACTCCTTCACCGTGCCGGTCGACCATCCTGTCCCCGGCCCCGTCTACCTGCCCGAGGAGCGGGTGGCGTGCACGCCGTACCGCGACGGGCTGCGGGTGGCGGGCACCATGGAGTTCCGAGACCCGGACGCCCCGCAGGTGCCCGCCCGGCTGAAGGCCATCGTCGCCTCCGCCCGGCCGCTCCTGCGAGGCGTGCGCTGGGAGGAGCGCACCGACGTCTGGGTGGGGCCCCGCCCCATCACCCCGGACGGACGGCCGCTCGTCGGCGCGACGGTGGCTCCCACCGTCTACGTGGCGGGGGGCCACGGCATGTGGGGCCTGGCCCACGGCCCGATCACAGGCAGGCTGCTGGCCGAGCAGATCACCACCGGCAAGCAACCCGCCGCCCTGGCCGACCTCGACCCCCTCCGCTGACGCGGACCGCGCACGAACCGTCCGTCCGCCCGCCGTGCCGACACGGCGGGCGGACGGACGGCGCAGAGCTGGAGAGAGGAGAAGTGCAAAATGTATCGGGACCGGTCCGGATCTCACCTGAGGTGCGTGACCGATCACGCGGAAGACAGTGTCCAATCATCTGGCGGCCCGTCGTCGCCGAGTGCCACAGCGGCCCGGCGGACGGCTCAGGCCTGGCAACGTCAGTTCGTCGCGGACGCCTCGCACGAGCTCCGGACGCCGGTGGCCGGGTTACGCGTGGAACTTGAGGAAGCTCTCATGCATCCTGAGCAGACCGACCTCCACGAACTGGCCACCCGGGCGCTCAGAAACGTCGACCGCTTGGAGTCGATCGTGAGCGATCTGCTCGCCCTGGCGAGCCTGCGGGCGGGCAAGCGGGAGGAATGCGAGGACTTCGACCTGTCCGACCTGGTCGGCCGCGAAGTCCTGCGCCGGTCCGACCGCCTTCCGGTCCAGCTGCGGCTGATGCCCGGCGTCATCGTCAGGGCCGTGCCCCTCCAGATCGTCCGCGCCCTCACCAGCCTCCTGGACAACGCCCAGCAGCACGCGACCCATGGCGTACGGGTCGAGGTCGACGATGACGGCGGTCACGCCGAGCTGGTCGTCATCGACGACGGAGAGGGTGTCGCGGAGACGGACCGGGCACGAATCTTCGAGCAGTTCGCGCGCGCCGACAGCGCCCGCGGCCGCGATCAGGGAGGCGCGGGACTCGGCCTGGCCGTCGCGCGCGAGATCGCCCTGGCCCACCGGGGAAGCCTCGACGTCCGCGAGACCGCCTCCGGTGGCGCGTGCTTCACCCTGCGTCTGCCCTCCCGTCCCGACCGGGGCGGGGCGGGAATGCGGCCGGCCTGACTCCGTCGAGGAGATCCCCACCGGCGATGGACCTGCCCCTGCCGGCTTCTCCGGCCGGCGCGCGCGGGTGGCCGGGCGCCCACTCGCCGTTCGGGCTGCTGTCCGCCCCGATCCGGCGACGCGCGCAGAACCATCGCGGCACATGGTCCCGGTTCACATTCAGCTCAGTCCTCCACGAGTTCCGCGCCGAGGAATCGCAGCTCCAACATCTCCGGACAGAAGGGAAGAGCGGTGATCCTGCTCGCCAGGGCGAACGAGCGCTCTATCGGGGAGTCGATGTGCGAGTCGTCGCTGTCGATGTCGTAGTCGGGGTCCAGGCCGACTTCGCACATCTCCTTGACGAAGCGGTCCGGATCGTTGCCTGACCGCGCGTCCGGAAGCATCGGGTCGAACCAGACGACCGGCTGCCCGTCGACGACGTAGGCGAAGGCGTCCGAGGCGTAGTTGTGACAGCAGACCGACACGACCTCGGTTCCCCGCGAGACCCGAGCCATGATCTCGGAGTCGGCGGCGAGCTTCCATCCTCCGGGTTCGACGACCAGGGTCCAGTCACCGACCTTCACGGCACCGATGCAACCGGCGGCGTCGCCCATCATGCTCTCCATCGAGCGTTCGTCCAGTTCGTCGAACGTCACCTCCTCCACGGTGCTTTCGTCGACGCCGAACCGGCGGAGGACCTCCTCCGGGGAGAGATCCCGGACGAAGGACACGCAGTAGATCTCGCCCAGTGGTTCGTGTTCGGAGAGCCAGGGGAACTCTTCGGGGGTCTCTGTCATCGCCACTCCTTCGATCAAGTGAGCGGCATGATCGCAGTAGTCACCGACAAGAAGGTTCGGCTCCCGGCCGGCGAAAGAACGCCGAGTGATGTTCCTGAGTGACCGACTGAGTGACAACGGCCCCCGGACAGGGCCGGACGCCGGTGGGCCTGACCTCGTGACGGCAGACCCTTCCCGTCACACGCGTGCCGGCGTGGCCCGCGAGATCGCTGACGTCTTCCACCGGCACGCGTGGGCGCTCAGGATGGGTGCGAAGCCGTGGCGGGGCACATCGGAGTCTCCGTGAAACCGGCGTGGTTCAGCGGGGGGTGGACACGGGCAGCCAGATGCGCATGCCCGAGGGGCCTCGCCGGGCCCAGGAGTGGTAGGGCCGCAGCGAAACGTCGAACCATCCGGCGTCCCCGGCGGGGGCGGCCGGATGTGCGGGATCGATGACGGGATAGGGCCAGGACCGGTCCGGCCGGGCGGGCAGCAGCGCGCGGCCCCGGGCACCGCCGGGCTCGGCGCGCAGGCCCGGCGAGGGGTCGATCACGAGGGTGTCGAGTCCGGCGGCGCCGGGGAGGTCGTGGGACTCGACACACAGGACCTCGGGGCCACGTTCGACGGCGACGCAGCCGCGTACGGCGTCGATGCGGGGGTCGGGCCAGGTGAAACGCGGCTCCATCGGCAGGTCGAGGACGATGACGTCGCCTGCGCGGAAGGTCCGTGTGATCTCGGCGGTGCCGGGGGCGACCTCCCGGGTACGGCCCTCGTCGGTCAGCGTGGCGCCGGCCGCCCAGGCGGGGACGCGCAGGGTGAGGGTCCAGGGGCCGGTGGCGTCGGCGGCGACGCGGACGCGGACGGTGCCGGTCTCGGGGTAGCCGGTCTCGATGTCCACGGCGACCTGCCGCCCGCCGGGCAGCTCGGCGCGGATCTCGCCGGGGGCGTACTGGTGGATCTGGAGGCCGTCGTCGTCGGTGGTGGCGAGATACCCCTGGAGGCCGGCCAGAGTACGGGCGACGTTGGTGGGGCAGCAGGAGACGTCGAACCAGGCGGCCCGTACGCCTGCCTCGGCGCGTGGGCTGACCTCGTCCGGGTCGGTGGGCCGGCCGGGGGTGCGCTGGTGGAGCGGGTTGGCGTAGAAGAACGCCCGGCCGTCCGGGCTCGGGGAGGCCGCGATGACGTTGTAGAGCGTGCGCTCGATGAGGTCGGAGTAGCGGACGTCGCCGGTAGCCAGGAAGAGGCGCCAGGACACCATGATGGAGGCGACTCCGGCGCAGGTCTCGCAGTAGGCGCGGTCCGGCGGCAGCTCCCAGTCCTCGCCGAAACCCTCGTCCTGGTGGCGGGAGCCCATGCCTCCGGTGATGTAGGTGCGGCGGGCGACCGAGCGCTCCCACTGCCGCTCCACCGCGCGCAGCAGCTCGTCGTCGCCGCGCTCGACGGCCACGTCGACCGCGGCGGCGCTGAGGTAGAGGGCGCGTACGGCGTGGCCGCGCCAGACCTCGGCCTGGCGGATGGGGATGTCGTCCTGGAAGTAGGCGCGCCCCAGCGGGATGTCCTTGAGCGTGCCGTGGCCGCGGCGGTCGAGGAACAGGCGGGCCTGCTCGATGTAACGCTCGTCGCCCAGCGCCCGGCCGAACTCGGCCAGGCCCACCTCGATCTCCGGGTGGCCGCAGATCTTGGTCAGGCCGTCCGGGCCGAACGTGTGACACACGTGGTCGGCGGCCCGGCGGGCGACCCGTACCAGGTCGTCCTCACCGGAGGTGCGCAGCCGGGCGACGGCGGCCTGCAGCAGGTGGCCGATGTTGTACAGCTCGTGGCCGTCTTCGAGGTCGCTGTAACGGGGCTGCTGGCCGCCGTGGCCGAAGCAGGTGTTGAGGTACCCGTCGGGATCCTGGGCGCGGGCGACGCGCGCCGTGAGCCGCTTGATCGCGGCCTCCGCGTCCGGGTCGCCGGTGCGCCCCGCTTCCCAGGACAGGGCCTCCAGCAGCTTGTAGACCTCCGAGTCCGAAAACGGCCAGCCCGGCCGGCCGGGGCCGGTCGTACCGTCGGCGACACGATCGAAGTTGGCCAGCCAGCCGAGGCGCTCCATCCACGACTCGCAGTGGGCCAGCGTGGCCGTGGCGTTCACGGCCTGGCGGGCACCCCAGAAGCCGCCGGTGACGGAGACCTGCGCGAGCCCGAGGGGGCGCATCCGGCCGTGGGAGGGCAGCACGGGACAGCCGCCCGTCGTGCCTTCGGTCATGTCGTTGAGCCTTTCTGGTCAGTCCTTGACCGCGCCCGCGGTGACCCCGGCGGCGATGTAGCGCTGCGCGAGGATCAGGAGGAAGGCCGCGGGAACGGACGCGATCACGGCGGTCGCCATGATCGAGTTCCATTGGGTGGTGTTGTTGCCGATGTAGCGGAAGATGCCGAGGGTGATCGGGATCGTGTCGCTGTTGCGGTTGAGGGTCGAGGCGAAGACGAAGTCCGACCACGCCCACAGGAACGTGAACAGCGAGACCGTGATCACCGAGTTGCGGCTCAGCGGCAGGACGATGGAGCGGAACGTGCGCCAGGTACTCGCCCCGTCCATCTGCGCCGCCGACAGCAGCTCATGGGGGATGCTCGCCATGAACGCCCGGAACAGAAGCACGGCGAACGGCACGGCCAGCGTCGAGTCGGCGAGGATCAGGCCGGCGACGGTGTTGAGCATCCCGAGCCTGAGGTAGATGGCGTAGAAGCCCATCGCCATGACGACCGCGGGGATCATCTGAGCGACCAGCAGCAGGAAGTCGATGGTCCGGCCGCCACGAGGCCGCAGCCTGGCCAGCGCGTACCCGGCGGGCAGGGCCACGACCAGCGTGAGCGCGACCGTGCCCAGGCCGATGAGCAGGCTGGTGGCCAGGGCGGGCAGTTGCTGGCCGAGCGCGGCGGCGTAGCCCTCGAACGTGGGATCCCAGGGGAACCAGTGGGGCGGGTCCGCCCGCATGTCGCTCGTCCTGGTCAGCGAGACGTTGAACATCCAGTAGACCGGGAAAAGCATCAGCGCCACCAGGACGACGCCTACCACGGTCTGCCACGAGCGCTTCATCGATGTTCCTCCCTGCGCTGCAGGCGCACGTGCACGAGCCCGGCGGCGAAGGCGATGAGGATGAGCAGGTTGCCGACCGCCGCCGCCGGGGAGAAGTCCGGCTGACCGGTACCGAACGCCTCGCGGTAGGACCAGACGGCCAGCGTCGTGGAGGCGTCCGCCGGGCCGCCCCTGGTCATGATCCAGATGATGTCGACGACCTTGAGCGTGTAGATCAGGCCGAGCAGAAGGGTGATCGCCGACACCGGGCGCAGCAGGGGGAAGGTGATGTGCCGGAACCGCTGCCAGGCGTTGGCGCCGTCCAGCCCGGCGGCCTCGTACAGCTCGGCCGGGATGTTCTGCAACCCGGCGTAGAGGATGACCAGGTTGAACGGGACTCCCAGCCAGATGTTGGCGACGGTGACCGCCAGCAGCGAGGTGTCCGGGGAGGTCAGCCAGTTGATCTGGCCGATCCCGAATGCCTGCAGGGCCGCGTTGACGATGCCGTTGTCGCTGTTGAGCATCCACGACCAGGTCGAGGCCGAGACGATCAGCGGCAGCAGCCACGGCACGAGGAACATCGCGCGCAGCACGGCCGACAGGCGGAATCTGCGGTGGAAGAAGACCGCCAGGGCCAGGCCGAGGACGTACTGGGCGGCGATCGACGCCAGCGTGAACAGGGCGGTGTTGCCCAGCGCGCGCAGGAAGGCGTCGTCGGAGACGATGGCCAGGTAGTTGTCCAGCCCGGTGAACTCCGGATCGCCCTGGATGAAGGCGCGCGGCGTGTAGTCGTGCACGCTGAGGTCGATGTTGCGGTACAGCGGATAGGCGTAGAAGAGCAGCAGGTAGACGATCAGCGGCGCGAGGAAGGCCAGGGCCGTCCACCGGCTCGTCCGCCGGCGCCGGGGCGCCGGCCGGGCGTGCCGGTCGGCCGGCCGACCGGCACGCGCCGTGCCCGTTCGGGGTGTCGCCATGATCAGTTACCGGTCGCCTGCTCGGCCTGGGCCTGGGCGTCCTTGAGCGCGTCGGCGGGACCGGCCGAGCCGCTCAGGGCCTTCTGCACGCCGGTCCACAGGGCCTCGGAGATCTTCGGGTACTTGGTGCCGAGGTTGTCGCTGGTACGGCCCTTGGCGCTGCGGACGGCCTCCACCCACGGTTTGAGGTCCGGCTCCTTGGCGAGGATCGCCTCCTGTCCGCCGGTGGTGGAGGGGATGTAGTACGCGAAGGTGGTGCCGGTCTCCACCAGGCCCTCCGGCGTCGTCATGCACTCAAGGATCTTCTTGGTGGCGTCGTAGCGCTTGGTGTCCTTCTGGATAGGCACCGTGATGAACTCGCCACCGGTCGGCGTGGGCGCGGCACCGCCGTTTTTGGCGGGGATCTGCACGATGCCGGTGGGGAAGTCCGCCTTGGCGGCGCTGTCGATCTGCCAGGTGCCGTTCTCGGCGAAGGCGAAGTCGCCGGTCAGGAACTCCTCCCAGGTGGTGTTCTGGGAGTTGCTGATGACGGAGTTGGGCGCGAGACCGTCCTTGAGCCAGGAGTTCCACAACTCCAGCGCTTCGACGGCCTGCGGCGAGTCGAGCTGGGTGAGCTGCGCGCCGGCGCCCCAGAACCAGGGCAGGAACTGGAAGGAGCCCTCCTCGGTGCCGATCCCGGCGAAGGTGATGGGTTTCTTGCCGACCGCCTTGACCTTCTTCAGTGCCGCGGTGAGCGAGTCCCAGTCCTTGATCGACTCGGGGTTCACGCCGGCGTCTTCGAGGATCTTCTTGTTGTAGTAGAGCGCCAGTGTGTTGGCGCCGATGGGGACGCCGTACGCCTTGCCGTCCAGTTCGCCGGCGGCGATGAGGTTCTTGTCGAAGCGCGCGGTGTCGAGCCCGAAGTCCGACATCGTGGCGAGCATGCCCGCGTCCGCCAGGGTGGAGACGACAGGGTTGTCGAGGAGGATGACGTCGGGTGCGTTGCCCTCCTGCCCGGCCAGCAGCGCCTGGTTGGTCAGGGCGGTGGTGTCGTAGGCGGTGCGTTTGATGGTGACGCCGGCCTGCTGCCCGCAGGTGTTCACCCGCTTGGCCCACGCGGAGTTCGCGTCGTGCTGCGGGTAGGGGTCCCACCAGGTGTGGGCGCTGTCCGCGGCGTCTTCCACGGGACTGCCCGGCTGCGGGGCGGAGGCGCAGGCGGTCAGGACGGACAGGGCCAGAAAGGCGGTTCCGAAGACCGCCACCCTGGTGGGAAGCGAGGTACGGGTCATCTGAATTCTCCTGTGTTAGCGCTCACATCGAGCGCCCTCGTCGGTGATGGGCGGTCGTCCGCGTGACTAGCGCGGACGGGGGGGTGCGGTGCTCTTCAGGGACACCAGCTCAGGGGAGATGAAGCGCACGACGAACGGCTCGTTGCGCGCCGCCGGGGATTCCACGCGGCGCACGAGCTGTCGCACCGCCATGGAACCGAGGCGGTCGGGTGCGCTCTCGATGAAGGAATAGGGCAGGGAGAAGGTCGCGGCGAACTCGGCCGAGTAGCGCCCGATGACCGACAGGTCTTCGGGCACACGCAGCCCGCGCTGGTAGGTGACCGAAGGCAGCGCGGCCGCGACCGCCTCGTTGTTGATCAGCAGGCCCGTCGCGGAGGGGTGAGCGTCGAGAACCCCGTTGAGCAGGCGCCCGACGGCGGGCTGGCGCGACTCGCCGTACACGGCGTGCAGGGTGACGCCGAGAAGCCGGGCCCGTTCGAGCGCGGCGTCGCGCAGCCGCCACACGTACGCGCCGCCGCGCTCGACCACGTGGTCGGGTTGCGAGATGAGGACCAGCTCGCGGTGGCCGAGCCGGTGCAGGTGGTCCACCATGACCCGGCCGGCCTCCTCGAAGTCGAGGTCGAACACGTCGAGCCCGGAGCAGTCGCCCGGCAGGCCGACCAGGGCACCCGGCTGCGGCGCGGCCCGCAGGATGGGCAGTCTCGGGTCCTCCTGTGCGATGTTCATGAGCACGACGCCGTCCACCATCCGCGAGTCGGTGATGCGCCGCAGCGCCCGCGCCCCGTCGGCCTCGGTGACCAGCAGCGTGTCGTAACCCAGGTCGCGTGCCGTGTCGGTGACGCCCAGGATGTACTGGAGCATCGCGGGCGCGAACTCGTCTTCGTGGAACTGCGCGAGCAGGCCGAGAACCATGGTTTCGGAGGTGGCCAGCGCCCGGGCGCCCGCGTTCGGCGTGTACGCCAGTGCTTCGGCCGCCGCCAGAACGCGCCGGCGGACCTCATCTGAGATGGGCCGCTTGCCCGACAACGCGTATGACGCCGTGCTCCGGCTCACCCCTGCCTCCCGGGCCACGTCTCCGATCGTCGACACTTTCAGCTCCAATCGTCGAACCGGTTCGATACATTGCCGCGAATTTTACATAGCTATTTTCAGGGGGACACGTTGAACAGCCTCTATTCGGCCGCGGCTCGACGCCGTCGCGGAATGGTGTCCTGGAAGAAGAGGCGAACCGGTTCAACGAAGTTGCTCGACTTTGGCCCGAGCGGGAGGTGCGTGTCAAGACGGAAAGTTATCGGCGATACCGAATCGTAACCTGCCGGAAAAGGGGCGTTGACGGGACGCGCGCGGCTACGTAACCTGCGCGGAACTCACATCGCGGTGCGGGTCGACCCCGAAGCGTTGCCTGCGTTCACGTGTGCGAAGCGGGACCGGCACCGCCCTCTCCCGTCCCCGAGGTGGCCGGGCATCGACGCTCCTTGCCGTCCGCGATTCGCCGTGCCCTTTACCGATCGCCTCAGGATGAGCTCCTGGGACGACGGACTGCTGGTCGGCGTCCCGCCGCATCTCCCGCCACATCATCGGCTGGATAAGGTTTTCGCCCTGCCGCACCGCCTGGGGCCGACACCATCGGACCTCCCGGCCGCGACCCCGCCGCGGTCCGCCCGCGTGACGCCCGGGAAAGAGCCCGTAGGCAGGGTTCGTACCACCTTCTGATCCGTCGGGCGGGACTGTACAGCGGGAGGTGGTTCCCGGAGGATGGGGTCTTCGCCGGCGGGCCGAAACGGTGGGGGAGGAGACGGATGGCCGACGACATCGCCGAACCCTACGGACCGCTGATCACGACGACGTTCCGGCTCGTCACCTGGAACGTGTGGGGCAGGTACGGCCCTTGGGAGCGTCGCGAGGCCGCGATCCGCGCCACCCTGGAGCGGCATGACCCCGACGTGGTGGGGCTGGTGGAGGCGTGGGACGGGCAGGGCGCCCGGCTCGGCCTGCCGTACCACGTGTTCGAGGGCGACTACGAGGTCGACGGCGTGCGCTCCGGTCTGGCCGTCCTGTCGCGCTGGCCGATCGGCGCGCACGAGTCGCGCAAGCTGACCGGCGGGCCGGACACCGGCGGGCAGGTGCTGTACGCCGGGATCGACGGCCCGCGCGGTGTCATCCATGTCTACGTGGCGGCGCTGACCTGGCGGCCGGAGCACAGCGGCGAGCGCCAGCGGCAGGTGCGCGAGATGGCCGCCTTCGTCGCCGAGACGCGGCAGCGCCGGCAGCCGACGGTGCTGTGCGGTGACTTCAACGCCGACCCCGACAGCGACGAGCTGCGCATGCTGACCGGCAAGTCCGCCGCGGCCGCGCCCGGCCTGGTGTTCTACGACGCCTGGGCCACCGCCGGAACCGACCCGGCCGGCGGGCACACCTGGGCCGGGGCCAACCCGTGGGCGGCCCCGGCGCTGTGGCCGGACCGCAGGATCGACCACGTGCTGTCGGCCTGGCCGCGCCGGGGCGGCGCGGGCCATCCGGTGCGCTGCGAGGTGATCGGTGACGAGCCCGTCGGCGGCGTGGTGCCGTCCGACCACTACGGCGTCCTGGCGGATCTGCGCTACTGACGCGGGCGCCGGGCCTCCGCCTCTTCGGGTCGCCGACGCCCTGGCGACGCCTCTGCCCTCCGGGCGGGGCGCTGTCGCTTCAGCGGTGTTGCCGTTTCCAGAAACGGACGACCAGACCGGCGGCGGCGAGAAGCAGGAAGACCAGCAGGATGTCCAAGGGGTTCACCATGCGGGCCTCCCTGCCCCGCGGTCGAGGGACTATCCGTCCCGGCGCGCAGATATCCGCCCACGGAGAGGAACGGCGTCCGGGTCCGGCCGGCCGGGGGCGGGCCGCCCTTCGGATTCGGCGCACGGTTCCCGTCAGGTGGAGCCCGCCCCTTCGAGCGGGTGACGCGAGGATGGCCGACATGACAGGCAAGTCACTACTTGCCTCTTGATAGGCAAGTAGTGACTTGCCTATGCTTGGGGTGTGGCGGAGGACGTCTTCAAGGCGCTGTCCGACCCCACCCGCCGGCGCATCCTCGATGAGCTGGTGGAACGGGACGGCCAGACCCTGTTCGAGATTTGCGCGCGGCTGGTGGCCAAGCACGGCCTGGGGCTGTCCCGCCAGGCGATCAGTCAGCATCTGGCCGTCCTGGAATCCGCGGGTCTGGTCCGTTCACGGCGCCAGGGCCGCTACAAGTTCCACGACCTGAACACCGAACCGCTTGAGCACATCGTGAACCGGTGGCTCAGGCCAGAAAAACCAGAGGGCACCCCATGAAGATCCACCTGTCCAGCGTCTTCGTCGACGATCAGGACAAGGCCCTGCGCTTCTACACCGACGTGCTGGGATTCGTGAAGAAGACCGAGGTCCCGCTGGGCGAGCACCGGTGGCTGACCGTCGTCTCGCCGGACGACCCCGACGGGACCGAACTGCTGCTGGAGCCCGACGAGCATCCGGCGGTGAAGCCGTACAAGACGGCACTGGTGGAGGACGGCATCCCGGCCACCGCCTTCGCCGTGGACGACGTGCATGCGGAGTTCGGGCGGCTGCGCGAGCTCGGGGTGCGCTTCACCCAGGAGCCGCTGGAGATGGGCCCGGTCACCACCGCGGTCCTGGACGACACCTGCGGCAACCTGATCCAGATCGTGCACCACAGGTAGGACCCGCTTTTTGCGGCAGTCTTGCCGACGCCGACGCCGACGCCGACGCCGACGCCGACGCCGACGCCGACGCCGTCCGGCGGTCGCCGCGGTCCAGCCGCGCCGAGCCGGGGGGACGCACGTCTCGTTCGTGCTCGGACCGGGTGCGGTCCGCCGGTGCTCTCGGCCGGATTCGAACCGGCGCCCGCCGCCTCGAAAGGCGTGTGTCCTCGGCCGCTGGACTACGAGAGCGGTGCAGGGGGACGGAGTCGAACCGCCACAGCCGAAGCGTCCGGGTTACAACCGAGTGAGCTCACCACGTGCTCAGCCCCTGCGTGTTGGGATGAGACTACCGAGGGAGCCCCGGCGGTCTCACCTCGTTTTCGCGGGCGGGCCCGGTCCCGGAAGGCGAGCCTCACCCGCGCCGCCCGTGAGATTTGTCATCGGCCGGCGAGGAGGGACGCACCTGAGCCGGTGAGGACCTGCACTACTGCACGGCCGGGCGGCGCCGGAGGCTGGGATCATGATGATGCCCGATCGACTCTCTCTCATCTTCCGGCCCCGACCGGCCGGTGCTGCCCCACGACAGTCCGGCTCGCCCCGGCGAGGAGTCGCGACGCTCCGCCGCGCCGCGCTGGCGTCGGTGCTGGGGGTGGCGCTGGGGGTGGCGCTCGTGGCCGGTCCCGCGTTCGCCGGCCCCGGCGTCACCCGCCCCGCACTCGCTGGAACGACGCCGGCCGGGGCCGGCCCCGGCCTCGGCGCCGGCCAGGTGGCACCCGTCCGGCTCACGCTGCCGCGACCCACCGGCCCGCTGCGGGTCGGTACCGTGTCGCTCCACCTGGTCGACCGTTCACGGCCCGACCCGTGGGTGCCCGCCATGCGGTCCCGGGAGCTCATGGTCCAGCTGTGGTATCCGGCCCGGAAGGCGGCGGCGTACCCCCGGGCGCCCTGGCTCACGCCCAGGCTCGCGGAGGCCGTCCTGGCGGGTGTTCCGGCGGGAACCGTACGCCTGCCGGTCACGCACGGGCGAGTGGGGGCGCCGGTGTATCGAGGGCGGGGGCCGCTGCCGGTGGTGCTCTTCTCGCACGGCTTCGGCGCCGACCGTGCCTCCGGCACCGCCCTGGTGGAGGATCTCGCCAGCCACGGTTACGTGGTCGCCGCCATCGACCACACCTACGACGCCGGAGCGGTGGAATTCCCGGACGGGCAGGTGAGGATCCACGCGGCGAGCTCACCGCCGCCGGACTTCGACGACCACGACGATCCCGTCGCCACCAAGGCGGTGGCCGCCCGCCTCGCCGACACCCGTTTCGTCGTGGACCGGTTGACCGCGCTCAATCGCGGACGTGTCGTCGACGCCGAGCGCCGGTCCGTGCCCGAGGGGCTGCGCGGCGTGCTTGATCTGTCCCGTGTCGGGATGTTCGGGCATTCGCTGGGTGGCGCCACCGCCGCCGCGACCATGCACGCGGACTCGCGGGTCAGGGCCGGCGTCAACCTGGACGGCGCGATGTTCGGGCCGGTCCTGCGGGAAGGGCTGGACCGGCCGTTCATGCAGGTCGGAAGCTCGGAGCACGGCCGGGGCGACGACCCGAGCTGGGCGGCGCTGTGGGCCCGCCTGCGAGGCTGGCGGCTGGAGCTACGGCTGGACGGTGCGGGCCACACCTCGTTCACCGACCTTCAGGTGCTGCTCCGGCAGCACCCGCTGGGACTGCCGCCGGACCAGGTCACCGGGATGATCGGCGAGATCGACGGCCCTCGTTCGGTGCTGATCCAGCGGGTCTACATTCGCGCGTTCTTCGACCGCCATCTGCTGGGGCGGCCGGGCGCGTTGCTCGCCGGGCCGTCCAGGCGCTGGCCGGAGATGCGGTTCGCGCCGTAGCGGGCCGTAGGAGCGTCCCGCGAGAACGGGTGCGATCATGACGGGGTGGGTGGGATGGGAAACGGACTCGCGGACCGGTCGCGGCGCCGGCGTGGCCAGGCGGAACGCTGGGACCTGTGGACCCGCGTTTCGCTCTCCGGGGCGTACGTCCTCGAACCGCTGTGGGCCGCCGTCATGATCGGTCCGACGGTGGGGCCGGTCGCGCGGTGGGTGATGACGGCCTGCGTCGCCCTGCACGCCGTCACCTGCGCGCTGCTCGTTCACGCGGGCCTGGACCACTATCTGGGGCGTCGGTCCCGGCCGGTGCGGCTGATCGCCCTCGCCGCCGGGCTCACGGTCGTGGGCGTGGTGGCCGGGGCCGTGGCCTACCCCGACGCGCAGCCCGGTCACCCCGACGGCCCGGCCTCGGGCCTGGTGGTCGTCCTCGCGACCGCGTTCGTCGTCGCCGTGTCGTCGGCGGTGCCGTTCCCCGTCACCGCCGGTGTGCTGGCGGCGGCCGTGGCGACGAAGTTCGCGGTGTCCCGGATGGAGGGCGCTCCCGTGCCGATCGCCGTCCCGGCCGCGATCGGCCTGGGCGGCCTGGTGCTCGCCTGGCTGCTCACCTCCCGCGTCTCGATGTGGGGGCTGAAGGGCGTCTGGGAACTGGACCACTCCAGGAAGGTGCACGCTCGGCTGGCGGTGGCCGAGGAGCGGCTGCGCTTCGCCCGCGACCTGCACGACGTGATCGGCCGCAACCTGTCGGTGGTGGCCCTCAAGAGTGAACTCGCGGCACGGCTGGTCGAGCGTGGCCGGTCCGGGGCGGTGGACGAGATGCGCGAGGTGAGCAGGATCGCGCACGAATCGCTGGCCGAGATGCGCGCGGTGGTGCGCGGATACCGTACCGCCGACCTGGACACGGAACTGGCCGGTGCCAGGTCGGTGCTCGCCTCGGCCGGGGTGCGCTGCCAGGTGATCGGCGACGGGCGCGGCCTGTCCGCCGAGGTGCAGAGCACGCTCGGCTGGGTGGTGCGAGAAGGGACGACGAACGTGCTGCGGCACAGCGAGGCGCGGATGTGCACGGTCTCCCTGCGCCGGTCGACGACCGGCGGCACCGATCGGCTCACGCTGAGCATGGAGAACGACGGGGTGACGGGTCCGGAGTCTCCCGACGGCCGGCGGCCGATCGGCAACGGGTTTCCCGGCGTGGCGGAACGTCTCGCGGCGCTCGGCGGGAGTGTCGTCACCACGCGGGAGCCGCCCGACCGGTTCCGTCTCACCGCCGAGCTGCCCTTGCCCGTGGCCGTCCAGGAGGAGACCCGGTGACCGCTGTGGCGCCGCCGCGCATGACCGCCGGGCGGTTCCCGGCTCGGTGGAAGGACGTCCGGTGAGCGGCGCGCCGATCCGGATCCTGCTCGCCGAGGACGAGCACCTCATCCGGGGTGCCCTGGTGGCACTGCTCGCCCTCGAAGAGGACCTGAGCGTGGTGGCCCAGGCGGCCACCGGCGCCGAGACCCTCGCCATGGCCCGCGTCTTCCGGCCGGACGTGGCGATGCTCGACCTGCAACTGCCCGACCTGGACGGCGTGACCGTGGCCCGCATGATCCATGAGGAGGTGCCGGGGTGCCACACCATGATCGTTACAAGCCATGGCCGCCCCGGGCACCTGAAGCGGGCGCTCTCCGCCGGCGTACGGGGTTTCCTGCCGAAGACCGTCTCCGCCGCCGTGCTGGTCGACGTCGTGCGCACGATTCACGGCGGCGGCCGCTACGTCGATCCGCAACTCGCCGCCGAGGCGATCGGCGCGGGCGACAGCCCTCTCACCCCACGCGAGGCCGACGTGCTGGAACTGGCCGCCGAGGGAGCGCCGGTGGACGAGATAGCCCGCAGGGCGGCGCTGTCGCCCGGCACCGTACGGAACTACCTTTCCTCCGCGGCCGGGAAGATCGGTGCCGCGAACCGTCACGAGGCCGCGCGCATCGCCCGCCAGTACGGCTGGATCTGAGCACGGCCCCGGATGCTCGAGGCGGCCGCCGGCGCGGCAGGGCCCCCGCGATCAGGGGGCCGCGGCCGGAGCGGGCCGCGCCGCCGGGACTCAGGTGCTCGTGCACCGGTAGCCGGACGGCGTCTGGACGTCGCCGTTCGGACGGCTCGCCTGGAAGCCGAAGGTGGTGCTCTGGCCGGGGCCGAGCGCGCCGTTGTGCCCGGCGTTCCGCGCCGTGACGGTCTGCCCGCTGACGGCGAGGGTGGCGTTCCACGAGCCGGTGACGGCGTGGCCGCCCGGCAGCGTGAAGGTCACCGTCCAGCCGTTGGTCGCGGACGTGCCGGTGTTGGTGACCGTGACCGGCTGGGTCACGTACCCGGTCCCCCACTGCGTCTGGACGGTCGCCGTCACCGAGCATCCGCCGGGGCCCCCGCCGCCCGGGGCGGTGGTGACCGTCGCGGTGTTCGACACCGGCGAGAGGTTGCCCGCCGCGTCGCGGGCCCGGACCTGGTAGCGGTACGTGGTGCTCGCGGTGAGCCCGGTCTCGGCGAACGAGGTGGTGGCCGAGGTTCCCACCTGCGTGAAGGCGCCGCCGGACGCGCCCGGCGCGCGCAGGACGTCATAGCCGCTCACGCCCACGTCGTCGGTGGAGGCGGTCCAGGCCAGGGTGGTGCCGGTGGAGGTCGTCCCCGACGCGGCGAGGCCGGCCGGCGCGGTCGGCGGGGTGGTGTCGCCCCCGGTGGTGGCCGGCGGGACGCGGACGATGCGGTCGTCCTGCGCCACCGGGGTGCCGCGGCCGTCCCGGTTGCTGGTCGCCACCCAGAGCCAGCCGTCCGGCCCGACCGCGACCGTGCGGAGCCGCCCGTAGGCGGACTGGAACTCGGCCAGCGGCGTGCCGGGCGCACCGGCGCCGGTCAGCGGCACCGTCCAGAGCCGCTGGCCGCGCAGCGCGGCGACGAAGAGCGTGTCGTTTGCCCAGGCCAGCCCGCTCGGCGACGCCTCGGCGGTGGTCCACGTGACGATCGGGTTGCGGAAGGAGGGGTTGGTGCAGGTGCCCTCGCACGTCGGCCAGCCGTAGTTGGCGCCCGCGACGATCTGGTTGATCTCGTCCCGGGTGTTCTGCCCCAGCTCGGCGGCGTACATCCTGCCCTGGGAGTCCCAGGCCAGGCCCTGGACGTTGCGGTGGCCGTAGGTCCAGACGCGGGAGCCCGCGATCGGATTGTCCGCGGGCACGCCGCCGGTGGGCGTCATGCGCAGGATCTTCCCGGCGAGGCTGCTGAGGTTCTGCGCGTTGGCGGTGTTGCCGGCGTCGCCGGTCGCCACGTAGAGCATGCCGTCCGGCCCGAAGGCGATGCGGCCGCCGTCGTGGAAGGTGTTGCCCGGCACCCCGGAGAAGATCACCGTCTGCGTCTGAGGTGCGGTCAGTTGCAGCCTGACCAGGCGGTTGTCCCCGGCGGTGCTGGTGAAGTACGCGTACACCCAGCCGTCCTGGGCGTAGGAGGGCGACACGGCGATGCCGAGCAGGCCGCTCTCACCCGAGGCGCTCACCCCGCTGACGGTGGCGACCGCGGTGGGCGTCTGGCCCGGCCGCACCCGCAGGATGCGTGCGGTGTTGCGTTCGGACACCAGCGCGCTGCCGTCCGGCAGGAACGCCAGGCCCCAGGGCACCTGAAGGCCCGTGACGGAGACCTGCGCCCGGGAGAAGTCGAAGCCGCCCACCACCTGGGCGCGGGCCTCGGGAGCGGTGACGACCAGCGCGAGCAGCGCCAGAATCAGGGCCGGGACGACGCGGGCGCGCATGCTGGACTCCTCGGGACTCCATGGCCGGATCACTGTGCGGGTGCCAGCACCGTAGGCACGCGGGCCGCGGAACCTCAAACACCGCGATCGGCCCGTCCTGACGATCTGGGAGGACGACACCGCGACGGTGAAACTTTCATGTACGGGGCGAAAGTTGCGGATGGATTCCGCGGGACCGGGGGGGAGGCCGGGGGCGCCCGCGGGTCAGCGGTGGACGGCGCCGGAGGTGTCCTCCTCCAGGAGGGCGGCGCCGGAGGTGTCCTCCTCGAGGAGGAAGCCGCCGGACTGGTGGTGCCACAGGCGGGCGTACGGCCCCTGGGCCCGCAGGAGTTCGTGGTGATCGCCCTGTTCCACGACGCGGCCCTGGTCGAGCACCACCAGGTTGTCCATGCGGACGACGGTGCTCAGCCGGTGCGCGACCACGAGGGCGGTGCGGTCGCGCATCAGGCCCCACAGGGCCTCCTGGACGAGGGTCTCGCTTTCGGAGTCCAGCGCGCTCGTGGCCTCGTCCAGCAGCAGGATCGGCGCGTCGCGCAGGATCGCGCGGGCGAGGGCGACACGCTGCCGCTGGCCGCCGGAGAGCTTGACGCCGCGCTCCCCGACGAGCGTGTCGAAGCCGTCCGGCAGGACCTCGGCGAACTCCGTGACGTGCGCCGCCCGCGCGACCCGATGGATCTCGGCGTCGGTGGCGCCCGGCCGGGCGAAGGCGATGTTGTCGCGCAACGACCGGTGGAACAGGGCGGGCTCCTGGGGGACGTAGGCGATCAGGCTGCGCAGGTCGGCCTGGCGGAGCCTGGCGATGTCCTGGCCGCCGATCAGGATCCGGCCGCCCTCGATGTCCATGAGGCGCAGCAGCAGCCGGGTGAGGGTGCTCTTGCCGCCGCCGGACCGGCCGACCAGGCCAAGCTTGGTGCCGGTGGGGATGTGCAGGTCCAAGCCGTCGAACAGGGGTGGGGCGCCGGCGTGCGCGAACGTCACCCGCTCGAACCGCACGCCGGAGTCGGCGGGGCGCAGCGGTTGCGGGTCGTCCGGGTCGGTCACTCCCGGCGGCGTGAGGAGGAGCTCGGTGAACTGGGCGGACTCGGTGAGCACGCTCTCCATGCGACGGTAGATCTGGTTGAACTCGAACATGATGCCGATCGAGGTCGAGTAGTAGCTGAACGTCACCACGATCGCCTCCACGCCCAGGCCGCCGCGGAGGGTGACGGCGAGCAGCAGGCCGACGGTGCTGGTGAGGATCGACAGCGGTGCGATGACGGTGTCCACCCGGAGGTTGCCGTAGTCCCAGGAACGGAGCGTCAGCCTGCGCTGCTCGGCGACCTGGGCCCGGTGCTGCGCGGCCTCGCGGCCCTCGGCGGCGAACGCGCGGACCGTCTCCATGTTGGCCAGCACGTCGGCGACGTGCCCGGACACCCGTACCTTGGCGGCCTCACGCCGGTCCACCAGCCTCTGGCGGCGGCGGATGAGCGGGGCGACGAGGAGACAGGTGACGATGATGAGGCCCACGAGCACGAAGACCAGCATCGGGTGGTACCGCCACAGCACCACCGAGGCGAACGCCAGCGGCACCAGCTTGGCGATGATCGAGAACGTGAGCGTGTCCACGAAGCTCTCGAACCCGCCGGAGAAGCTCAGCACCCGTTTGGTCAGCGAACCGGCGAAGTTGTCGTGAAAGAACGCGGCGTCCTTGGCCAGCAACTCGTCCATGCCCTTCACACCGAGATGCTCGATGCCCCGGGCGTCCGTACGGTTCAGGAAGTGGATGCCCACCCGCCACAGGATCTCGCCCGCGAGCAGCACCGCCCCGAAGCCGAGCACGTACGGCATGAGCGCGGCGACGGTGGCGTCCCCGCCGTCGGCCAGCCGCCCCACGATCGCGCCCACCGCCAGCGGCGCGAGATAGAACAGGCAGGTGTTGCCCAACGCCGGCAGGATCAGCGCGGGCGCGGCGATCCGCCACTGGGTCAGCAGTTCCTCGTTGTAATAGCGCAGCGCCAGCAGAACGGCCGACCTGCGGGGGGACGGTTTGTCTCCAGGGGAATCGAGTAATTCCGGCATGGTCATCCGCCCCTCCGCGCACCCGTGATTATGACAATGGTGGCGCAGGGCGGGTGGAGGAGGCGAATGATTTTCCCGGGAGCGGGACGGTCGAGGCGCGCGGTTCCCGGGCCGGACACCGGGGAAATTCCCCGCCGGGTCACGCCGGATATATCGCTGGTGGGCCGATCGGCATTATCGCCAGGCCTGACGTCCCCCGAAGGGGACTTTTTATGTCATATCTGCATTACCGGGTCTGACGTCACTCGAATAGCACGCGTTTCCCGTCATGCCGCCTCATGCGTACCTGGTGACGCGCTCCTCAGCGGCAGGCCGGGGCCTCGAGGTGGGGTGAGCGCGGCGTCCCCGTGAAGCGGGAGGCGGAGCACGAAACGCGCGCCGCGGGGGCTGTCCTCGACCCGCAGGGTGCCTCCGCTCGTCTCGGCGATCTGCCGGGCGATCGGCAGGCCCAGCCCGGTGCCTCCGGCGTCCTTGTTGCGGGCGGTGTCCAGCCGGGCGAACCGCTGGAAGACCAGCTCCCGCTTGTCCGGATCGATGCCCGGCCCGTCGTCGATCACTTCCAGCACCGCGATGCCGTGCGGAAACCGCCGGCCGTCGTCCTCGTCGCCCGGCGCCCGCCGCACATTGATGACGATCTTGCTGTCGGCGTGCCGCTCGGCGTTGTCGATGAGGTTGGTGAGGAGGCGGCCCATCCGCAACCGGTCGCCGATCACCACCACGCCGGGCTCCAGGGAGAACTCACAGCTGTTTCTCATGTGGCGGCGCATCCGGCACTCCGTGGCGACGAGTTCGGCCAGGTCGATCTCGTCGTGGACGCCCGGGCTCCCCGCGTCCAGCCGCGCGATGGTCAGCAGGTCGTGCACGATCGCCTGAAGCCGCTCCATGCTGCCCAGAACGGTGCGCCCGAGCTTGGTCACACTGGTCTCCTGGGGCGCGCGCAGGGCGTCCTCCACCTCGGCACGGATGGCGGCGATGGGGCTGCGCAGGTCGTGGGAGGCGTCCGAGGCGAACTGGCGCTGCTGTTCCACCGCGGTTTGCAGGCGGCTCAGCGTGTGGTTGATGCTGACGGCCAGATCGTGGATCTCGTCGTCGCTGAACGGCACGGGCGCCCGGCGGCTGAGGGAGGTCTCGTTGATCTCGTCGAGTTCCGCCCGGATGGCGGTCACCGGCTTGAGGGACGCGGTGGCGATCCGGCGGCCGAGGTAGGTGATGGCCACGGTGAGCACCACCGCGGCCCCGCCGACCAGCCCGGCCAGCCGCGGATCGACCCACAGGGGAAGCGTGGGGGTGGCGCAGTAGACGATCCAGTTCCCGCCCTCCCGGTAGGCCCACTGCGCGACCACGATGTCGCATTCGCCGGGAGGAAAGACCCCGCCGCACACGACGGAGCTGGTGGCGGCCCTGTTGCCGGGGGTGAACGTCGCCATGCGCGGCTTGCCACGCATTTTCGGGGTCGAGACGACGACCCGGTTCTGCGAGTCGACGACCTGGATGTGGCGGAACGGGTTCCGGGCGAGGGGGTAGGCCACCTTGTCGCCCTCCACCTGCATGGCCACCCGGCCGCCATCCGCGACGATCTCCGCGGTGAGCGACTCCGTACCGAAACGATGGATGGCGACCATGAGCACTGTGGCCACCAGCGTGCACAGCAGGGCCGCCGTTGCAGCAGTGAACAGGGTGATACGCGTTATAAGGGAAATGGAGTGTTTGACGCTCATTTTTCACTCCCTCAAGCGGGGAGCACTTGATCGATGGGCGCTCAGCGTCGCGGGCGCTGACGGGCCCGGGCCGTTTCTCGGACGATCGCCAGGCCGGTACCGGCGCGGTCGCGCCCGCGGGTGGTGTCCGGCCGGATGAAACGTCCGAAACGGATGGACGGTCGTGAGGGGTCGGCATCGGGAGTACAGCGTCATCACCTCTGTCCACGGCAAGCCCGGCATGTTGCCCAGGTAAATCGGCATCCTTGGTGAGCGCCAATAAGGGTCATCTTAAGTCGATCATCTGAAGAAACGGAAAAGTCACGACAATGTGGAGTGCGGGTTGGTGCAAAACCTTGAATGAATCTCCCTGTGGCCTACCGCTTTCAGGTGGTCCGATTACTTTCCCCGGGCGGACCGGACCGGGAACGCCGGCCGGATCACCGCGAGGCGGGCAGGATCTTCGTCCTGGTGGCCCCCGGTGGACTTCCCGCCCGGCCGGGCGATCCGTCATCCGGCCGCCGGGCCTTCCGGGCGCCGTCGCCCGCGGCCGCCGCCCTGCTGAGGCACATCATCTGACGTCAGCCGGAGGACGCATCGCCCGCAGTGGACCGTGCCACGGCGCGGGGTGACGGGGCCCGGGCCGTCCGCGTGTCCGCCCTCGGTGGGGAGAGATCAGGACGGAGTCAGGCCGGGGTCAGCGGCGTAGGGAAATATGAGGGCAAAGCGCACCAAAAGCAGTAGGGGGTTGGTCACGACACCAGGTCCGCTCACGGCGAACATCCATGTGGGGAATCCGGGGTGTGGCCCTTTGTCTGGGGGAAGCGATGCGGTTTCACATGCTAGGCCCGTTGGAGGCCGTCGACGGCGATCAGCGGCTCGCGTTGGGAGGCATCAAGCAACGAGCGACTCTGGCGTTCCTGCTGTTTCACGCGAACAGGGCCGTGCCCATCAGCCAGCTGATGGAGGCGCTGTGGTCGCTGGAGCCTCCGGTGACGGCGCGGAAGATCCTGCAGAACGCGGTGTGGAGCCTGCGCGGAGCACTCTGTTCGCGCGCCTACGCCGACGAGTCCGTGGAGTTGCTGACCCAGCCACCCGGATACATGCTCCGCGTGAACACCGACGAGATCGACCTCTACCTGTTCAACCGGTGGGTGTCGGAGGGGCGGGCCGAACTGGCCGCCGGCTCGGCCGCCGCGGCGGCCGTACGGCTGCGCGAGGCCCTCTCGCTGTGGCAGGGGTCCGTGCTGGCCGACCTGGTCGAGGCCGGCATCACCTGGCCCGAGATCACCTCCGCGCAGAACGCCAGGCTGGACGCGACGGAGGACTGCTTCGAGGCGGAACTCGCCTGCGGCCGTCACCAGTCCGTGCTGGGCGCGTTGACGGCGATGGTCCGGACGGAGCCCCTGCGCGAGCGCCTGTGCGGCCAGCTCATGCTGGCCCTGTACCGGTGCGGTCGCCAGGCCGACGCGCTGAACGTCTACAGCCGCGTGCGCTCCGCCCTCGTCGAGGATCTCGGGCTCGAGCCCTGCCGGGAACTGCAGGTGCTGCAGCAGGCCATCCTCGCCCAGGACGCCGGGCTGGATCTTCCCGACACGCAACCGCAGGCGGAGCCGATCACGCTGACCACGGTGGACACCTCAACCCCGGCTCCGCCCCCACCCCCGCCCGCGAGGCCGGAGACCGAGTGCCGCCAGGTGAGCGTCCTGCTGGTCCGCGCCCAGCCCGAGCTCGGTGACGGGCACCGGGTGCGCGAGGGCCTCACCGGCTTGATCAAGGACGTCGTCGCCTCGATGGACGGGACCACGGTCGCCTCCATCGGATCGGTGACGCTGGCGCTGTTCGGAGCCACCGGGGACCGTGCGGTGGACGTCCGGCACGCGGTGCGCGCCGCCGCGGCGATCCGCGGCGGTCTCGACGCGGTTTCCGGTGCGGACGGCGGGAACGGCCCGTCCACGCCACGGGTCACCGTCCAGGCGGCGGTGACCACGGGGGAGGCGATCGTCCGCTACGACCCGAACGGAACCGGTGCCCTGCTCTCGGCCGACGGGCCCCTGCTGGACGAGTGCGACTCCCTGCTGTCCCTCGTCCCGCCCGGTGAGATCTGGGCGTGTGACGAGACCAGACGGGTCACCGCCGCGACGATGACCTACACGGCGGTCGGCGAGTCGCCCGCGCGATGGCGGCTCGAGGCGGCGGATCCGCGCCCCGTGGCGCCCGTGGCGCCCATGACGTCCGTCGCCGATCACGAGCTCGAGCTGAGCGTCCTGCTCGGCCTGCTCGAACGGGTACGGCATCGCCGGGTGCCGCACGTCGTGACGTTGCTGGGCGAGGCCAACATCGGCAAGAGCCACCTGATCATGGAGTTCGAGCGCCGGGTCATGGGGCAGCCGGAGCGGACGCAGTTTTTGATCGGCCACGCGCCGCTTTTCGCCAGGGACAACGTGCTGGCCATCCAGGAGGCGATACTGGCGTCGGTCGGCGGTCTCATGCGGGGAGATCCGGCGAGGACGGCGGGAGACAGGGTCGCCAGGGCGCCGTGGAACCTCACGGCGGGCGAGCAGAAGTCCAACAGGCTGATCTCCCTGCTGGGCCCGCTCGTGGCGGCGGATACGGAGCGGGAGCCGCCCTGCACCGTCGGCGACTCACGGGCCGCCGCGCTGCGGTTCTTCGGGGAGATCGCCCGGACCTGCCCGCTGGTGATGATCGTGGAGGATCTGCACCGGGCCGACGACGTCGTGCTCGACTTCGTTCACGACCTCGCCGACCACATGGAGCCGGTGTCCCTGCTGGTGATCGCCACCGCCCGCCCCGACCTGTTCACCCGCCGCCCCGGATGGGGCGGCGGCAAGCGACGATTCACCACGATCACCATGGACCCCGCCGTGGAGACCGCCTCGTCGCGGGCGGAGGAGTTCCTGCAGTTCGCGACACGGAACGACGCGGTCGATTCGCGGAGCTGGCTGCGCGGCAGCCTGCTGCGCAGCGCGCCGTACAGCTGAGCCGTACAGCTGAAGCGCGGCCCGCGCTCGGGGAGCACCGCCTCCGCCCGGTGTCCGGAACGGCCCGGTCCCGATCACGGTCCTCGGCGACGGATGAGACGGCCGGCCGATTCCGAATTCGAGGCTGTTGACAATCGCGACCAACCTGGCCTCCACTTACCAAGGAGTGAACAAGGTGGGAAAGATCGGGGTCCAGGGTATAGGGGAGTCGAATGAAGATAGCTGTGCTCGGCACGCTTTCGGCATGTGAGGCGGGGATATCCTTCATTCCGACGGCGGCAAAACCGCGCCAGGTTCTCGCTGTGCTCGCCACGCGCGCCGATCGTGTCATTCCGGCCGCGACCCTGGTGAAAGAACTGTGGGGGGATACGCCTCCGCCGAGCTTTCAGACAACGCTGCAGACATATATCGCCCACATCCGCAGCCATGTCAGGGCCGCGCTGTTGCAGTCCGGCCAGCTTCACCGTCGCAGTCCCAAGGATGTGCTGATCACCCGGCCCGGAGGTTACCTGCTGGCCCCCACGGGCGGGTCGGTGGACATGTGGGAGTTCGAGCGCCAGGCCTTCGCCGGCTACCGGGCCATGGACTCCGGGGACCACGTGGCGGCCTCGCGGAAGCTGCGGTCGGCGCTCGCCCTGTGGAGGGGGCCGGCGCTCGCCGACATCGGCGTCGGTTCGATCCTGCGACTGGAGATCGAGCGGCTGGAGGAGGCCAGGCTCTGCGCCCTGGTGCGGCGCATCGAGGCGGACCTGCATCTGGGCCGGCACCAGGAGGTGCTCAGCGAGCTCACCGTTCTCGTCCGGCAGCACCCGGACAACGAGAGCCTCTGCAGGCACTTCATGATCGCTTTGTACCGCTCGGGACGCTGCGGCGACGCGCTGGCGGCCTACCGCCGGCTGCGGACCACGCTCGTCCGCGAGCTCGGCATCGAGCCCTCCGCCATGGTACGCGAGCTGCACCAGGCGATGCTCGCCGGCCTGCCCGAGCTTGACGTCACGGAGGTCAGGGCCGCGAGGCCCGGACTGGCCCACACCGGCTGACGCCGGCGGCGTCCGCCGGAAGGCGGGGCTGCACGGAAACACCCGGCCTGGCTCGCTCGCGGTTCGCCGGCGTCCCCGGATCGCGTGGGAGAGCCGGTGATCGCCACGTGAGGCCCCGCCGCCACAGGGCCCGGACCCTGACCGACCGCCTCTGCGCGTGGTCCCATCCTCGCCGGGTGTTCCCCGCCGGTGCGCGCGGTGACTCCCGCCGCCCCGTCTCGACGGAAGAACCTCGTGGACCGCGAGGTCACCGGCCCGAGTTGACGGGCGATGAATGGCCCGTGAATCACAAATGAGTGCCAGGTTATTGGCGGCCGATATTTTCGGAATCATCCACACAGGTGGAACTCGGATCCAATCCATAGGAGAAGCGGAAAATGGATCTGCGACTTTCCGGAAAAACGGCGGTGACCGGCGGGACCGGTCTCCGGGTCGCCGGCGACCCGATCGCCGAAGGCGTCACCTTCCTCGGCGCCGGCCCGAAGGTCGGCCACGCACCGGGGGAGAGCGGGCGATGAGCCGGGCGGCAGGCGCTCGCGAGCACGTCATCTCCTGGGAGGACCCCGGCATCCTCGCCCGCGAGGGGCTGTCGATGAGCGGCCTGGACTGCATGAACGCGCTGATCGAGGGGAAACTGCCGCCGCCGCCCGCGTGCTCGATGATGAACTTCCGCCTCACGGAGGTGGCGGAGGGGCACGCGATCGGCGTCATGAAACCCGCCGAGTACCACTACAACCCGTTCGGCGGTGTGCACGGGGGCGTGCTCGTCACGTTGATGGACACGGTCATGGGCTGCGCGGTCCACACGATGCTGGCGGCCGGAGTGCTCTACTCGACACTCGAGGTCAAGAGCAACTTCGTCCGTCAGGTGAGCGTGCACTCCGGGACGCTCCGATGCCTCGCCTCGGTCATCCATCTGGGCGGCAGGACGGCCACCGCCGAATGCAGGGTCACCGACGCCTCCGGTGACCTGTGCGCGCACGCCACGACCACCTGCCTGATTCTGCGACCGCCGAACAGCGGCAACCAACGGTGAGAACCAACCAGGGGAGTTGAATCACGATGAAGGGTCGCGCGGCGAAATCGGCCGGGCTTTTCCCCGGACAGGGCGCCTTCGACGGCAGGGCACTGCTCGCCGCCGCGGAGCGCTATCCGGCCATCGGTGCCGTCTTCGCGGAGATCGACACGGTGACCGCCCCGGAGGGCGGTCGCAAACTGTCGGAGATCGTCCTCGGCAGTGAACCGGCGACCATGGCGGGGCTGCTGGCCGACGACCACTGGGTCTCGCAGCTGGCGGTCTACGGCGTGGACGTGGCGGTCTTCCGCGCCCTCTCCGAGCTGGGCTGGCGGCCCGACACGCTGGCCGGCCACAGCCTGGGCGAGATCGCGGCGCTGGCGTGCGCGGACGTCTACACGGTCGCCGACGGCGCCCGGGTGATCTGGCAGCGGGTGCGGGCGGTGGAGAGCCTCGACCTGCGCGGGGGCTACATGGCGGCGCTGTCCGCGGACCCCGCCCGCGCGCGGCTGCTCATCGACCTCATCGCCGACGGGTCGCTGGCGGTGGCGGCCGAGAACCATCCGGCGCAGAGTGTGGTGTCCGGGTCGGAGACGGCGATGGACCTCCTCCGGCAGGTCGCCGGGTCGCTGAACGTCTCGTTCGGCAGGCTGGACTCCGCGGTGCCGTTCCACTCCCCGCTCCTGCGGGGGGCGGTCGCTCCCTTCGCCGCCGCGGTCAGGAGGATCCCGGCGCGCGCACCGAGCCTGCCGGTCTACTCGGCGATCTCCGGCCGCTACTACGGGCGGGACGAGGACCTGGGCGGCGTGCTGGCCGCCCACCTCGTGGAGCCGGTGCGCTTCGCCGACGCGGTGCGCGCCCTGCACGCCGACGGGGTGCGCACGTTCGTGGAGTGCGGCGCGCTCGGCGTACTCGGCAAGCTCGTCAGGCGCAACCTCGCGGAAACGGACCCCGTCGTGGTGCCCGGTGTGGGCGACGCGGACCAGTCGATCGACAGCGCCGCCGCGCGGCTGCGCGGTCTGGGCCTGCTGGGCGCGGCTCCGATCATGCCCGGCGGCCTGCTGCCCGACGCGGACCCTGAGCGGCTCACCGCGTTCTGGGCGGAGCGGGGCGGCGCCATCCTCGACCGGATCCGCCAGGAGTTCGCCCAGTACGGCCCGGCCGAGCCCGCCCCGGCGGCGGACTCGACGGCCGACCTCGGCGACGAGCTCCGCGAGCTGTACGCCGAGGCCCTCGAATACCCGGTGGAGGTGTTCACCGACGACGTCCTTCTGGAGGCAGAGCTCGGCATCGACTCCGTCAAGCAGGTGGAGCTCCTCGCCCGGGTCTCGGAAAGGTACGGACTGCCCGCCAGGCCGGGAAACTTCCGGCTGGACGAGGTCGCCACCATGGGCAAGGTCATCGGCTACGTGCGCTCCATGCTGGACGAGCACGCCACGGCCGGGCGTTGAGCGGCCATGTCCATGGGAGAGCTGAACGGCAAGGTGGCGCTGGTCACCGGGGGCGCCAGGAACGTCGGCAAGGCCATCGTGACCGAGCTGGCCAGGCGTGGCGCGCACGTGATCGTGAACTACTTCCACGCCCGGGAGCAGGCCGAGGCGACGAGGGCGGAACTGACCGCCGTCGGGTACCCGGTGGACCTGATCAGAGCCTCCGTGGCCAGGCCCGAGCAGGTCGAGCGCATGTTCGCCACGATCGGGGAACGTCACGGCGGCCTCGACATCCTGGTGAACAACGCGGCCTCCGGGGCACTGCTGCCGCTCGCCGAGGTGACGGCGGAGCACCTCGACAAGGGCTGGGACACCAACGTCAAGGGGGCGCTGGAGTGCGCCCGCCACGCGCTGCCGCTGATGGAACGGCGGGGCCGCGGGTCGATCGTGAACGTCTCGGCCCTCGGCGGTGCCCAGTTCGTCATGGCCAACTACTTCGCCTGCGCGCCGGCCAAGGCGGCGATGGAGGCGCTGACCCGGTATCTGGCGGCGGAGTACGCCCCGCGCAACATCCGCGTGAACACGGCCTCGGCCGCCATGCTGGTCAGCGAGGTGGCCGATCGGTTCCCCGACGCGGCACGGATGCAGGAGGCCGTCAGGCGCGCGACGCCGATGGGCCGCCTCGGCACGCCCGAGGAGTTCGCCGAGGTCGTGGCCTTCCTGGCGGGTGAGCAGTCCCGCTGGATGACAGGCCAGGTCGTCCTGGCCGACGGCGGTCTGTCCCTCGGGACGAGCATGCTCGCCGCGCCGCCGGTGGAGCCGGTCGCGGAGGACGAACCGGACGGCGTCGTGCGGGATGAGCCGGACGGTGCCGTGCGAGATGAGCCGGACGGTACCGTGCGGGATGAGCCGGACGGTACCGTGCGGGATGAGCCGGACGGTGTCGCCATCGTCGGCATGGGCCTGGCGGTGGCGGGCGCCAACAGCCCCGAGGAGTACTGGAGGCTCCGGCTCGACGGCGAGGAGCTGTTCGTACCGGTGCCGGCCGACCGCTGGGCCAGTGAGGAGTTCCACTCCGACGACCTCGCGGCCGAGGACAAGTCGTACCAGGACCGCTGCGTCTTCATCACCGGCTTCCAGCCCGGCCCCGGCACCTTCGACGAGACCGGCGGCGCCGAGGAGCACGAGCTCACCACGGCGTGGCTGCGCCACTCGATGGTGCAGGCGATGCGGGAGGTCACCACCCGGCCGGGCGACCGGTTCTCGTGCAGCATCGGCTACACCCCCGACGGCAACCAGCACCTGGAGGAGGCGGGCGTACTGGCCGCGGTGGCCGCCAGGGCCGAGCGGCTGCTCGCGGGCCTGGACCTGGCGGACGCGGAGCGCGAGAGCCTGCTCGAGGAGCTCGACGGCACGCTCGCCGGACGCTACCGCCGGGGCGCCGGAGCGGATCCGTCGCGCTTCCTGCCGTACCAGGTGGGGCGGCTGGCCGTGGAAGGGGTGCTCCCGCCGGAGACCAGGCTGCAGATGGTGGACACGGCCTGCTCCTCCTCCCTCTACGCGGTGGACATCGAGGCCAAGACGCTGCTCGCCGACGACGCCGACGTGGCGGTGTGCGGGGGAGCCTTCGCGCTGGGACCTCGCGGCACCGTGCTCTTCTCCAAGCTGCAGGGCCTTTCCAAGCGGGGAGAGGTGCGCGCGCTGGACGCCGACGCGGACGGCGTCATCTTCGCCGACGGCGCCGCCGTGGTCGTGCTGAAGCGCCTCAGCCGGGCCCGCGCGGACGGCGACCGGATTCACGGGATCATCAGGACGATCGGCACCTCCTCCGACGGCAAGGGCAAGGCGGTCTACGCGCCCAACCCCGACGGCCAGGCCCTCGCCATGGAGCGGGCGCGACCGGACGGCGTGGACTGGATCATCGCGCACGCGACCGGCACCCCGGCCGGGGATCTGGCCGAGTTCACCACGCTGCGCGGATACCACGGCGACAGGACCTGCGCGGTCACCTCCAACAAGTCCCTGGTCGGGCACACGGGGTGGGCGGCCGGTCTGGTGTCGGTGATCGAGGGCGCGCTGGGCATGCGCCACGAGACGATCGCGCCGCAGTTCCGCTTCACCGCGCCCCCCGAGGACTTCAGGATCGAGGAGTCCGGCCTGTACATCCCCACCGAGGCACGGCACTGGCCCGCGCGCCCTGGCCGCAGGCGCGCGCTGGCGGTCTCCGGATTCGGGTTCGGCGGCACCAACGCCCACCTGGTCGTCGACGAGCCGCCCCCCGCCGCCGCGAGGACGGTCCCCGCCCCGCGCGCGGACCGCGATCGCCTCGCGATCGTGGGCTGGGCGGCACACCTGCCGGGACTGCCCGACCGGGACGCGGTGACGGCCTGGCTGCGCGGTGACGGCGCGGGTCCCGACGCGAGCTTCGGCGACGTCTACCCCGTGCCGGGATTCGAGAAGGTGCGCCTGCCCCCGCGCACGGTGCGGACCATCGACCGCTGCCAGCTCATGGTCCTCGAATGCGGCCACCAGCTCCAGGCGCAGCTGGGCGGAGCCTGGACGGACCTGTCCGAGCGCACCGCGGTGTTCGTCGGGCACCTCGGGCCCACCCGCGCGGGCATGCTGTACGCCAACCGGTGCTATCTCGACAGCATCGACCGCACCCTGTCGGCCAACCCCCGCCTGGTCTCCTCCGCGTTGCTCCCGGCGCTGGTCGACGGCCTGCGCGAGGACACGGGCCGGCTCATCCCGCCCGCCAACGAGGACTCCTTCCCGGGCATGATGCCCAACATCGTCTCCGCGCGCGTGGCGAACTACTTCGGCTTCCACGGCCCCAACCTGGTGATCGATTCCGGCCTGGCCTCCGCGCTGTCCTCCTTCGACGTCGCCTGCCGCTACCTCCGCACCGGAGACGTCGACCTGGCGCTGGTCGGCGGCATCAACGGCAACAACCTCCCGGAGTTGCTGCCCCTGCTGGTCCGCGAGTTCGCGGGCGCGGGGGAGCCGGTGGCCGCGGAAGGGGCCTTCCTGTTCGCGATCACCCGTGAGCGGGTGGCGGCCGAGGCGGGCCTGCCGGTCCTCGGCTGGATCGACACCTCGACCGGCGGCCCTGCCGAGGACCGGGCGGGCGCCGTGGCCGACGGGTCCGTCAACGGCCGGGCAGACACCTCGGCCGGCGGATCCGTCGACGGCCGGGCAGACGCCCGCACCGATGTGGACTGCGGTGCGGGCGCGCCGGACAACGCCCGCTACCTCGGTGCCTCCGGGGGCATGGCGATCCTGCGCGCGCTGCACTCCGCCGACGCCGCCGCCGTGCGCGTCGCCTGCTCCGGCGAGCCGGGGGCACCCGCCGTCCACCTGACGCCCGCCGTGCGGGACGCGGAACCCGTGCTCGCCGTGCGGGACGCGGAACCCGTGCTCGCCGCCGGGTTCTCCGACCCGGGGCGGTACGCCCCCGGCGCCGCCGTGGAGGTGCGACGGCACGTGCCGGAACTGGTGGCGGCGCCCGCGTCCGTGACCGGGGAGTGCGAGCCCTTCCTTCCCGACGGCGTTTTGGTGCTCGTCGACCGGCCGGAACTCGCCGAGAGCCTCTCCTCCCTGCCCCCCGGCGCGCGCGTGGTGTCCTGCGCCCCCCTCACGGCGTCCCGGCCGGGGTGGCACCATCTCGCCGAGGTCACCGCCGAGGCCGTCGACGCCGTCCTGGGCGAGCGGGTCCCCTCGCACGTGCGGGTGCTGGCCGATCTGACGGCCTCCGCGCCGCCCGCCGAATGCGTCGCCGCCGGTGCGCCCGGCCTGGAGGCGCTCCACGAGCTCACCTTCCTGGTGTTGCGCCGCTGCCCGGCGGCCTCCGTCACGACGGTGCTGCTCGGCGCGGTGCCCGGCGGCGTGCCGCACCCCTACACCGGCCTGTTCTCCGGGCTGACGAAGGTCGCCCATCTGGAGTCGCCGGACTCGGCCCGCTTCATGCTCGCCACCGGCACCCGGGACGTCCGTACGGCGGTGCGGGCGGCGGAGCGCGAGTCGGGCACGGAGCGCGCGCTGCCCGTGGTCTTCGACGTCGACGGGGAACGCCGCGTGTTCACCCTGGTCGAGCGGCCGGCCGAGGTGGGCGACGGGACCGCCGTCCGGCTCACCGAGGATTCGGTCGTCCTGGCCGTCGGCGGCGCCAGGGGGATCACCGCCGAGCTGATGAAGGCGCTCGCCGAGCGGTTCAGGCCGAGGCTCTACCTGGTGGGGAGCAACCCGATCGACGACTACCCGCCCGAGGTGTTCGAGGCGAGCGAGGAGGAGTTCGCCGCGGGACGGAAGGCCTACCTGCGTGCCCAGCTCGGCGCCCGCCCCGGCACGCCCGTCGGGGTGCTCAGCCGGGAGTACGACCGGATGGCCGACGCCCGGGCCGCGCGCGGCAACCTCGACGTCATGATCGAGCACTGCGGGCCGGACCGGGTGCGCTACCTGACCTGCGACGTGACCGACCCGGACGCGGTCCGCGCGGCCGTCGGCACCGTTCTGGCGGACGGCGGGCACATCGACCTGCTCGTCAACGCCGCCGGGCGCAACGGGTCGGCGCTGATGCCCGACAAGGACCTCGGCACCTTCAGGGCCGTCCGTGACCTGAAGCTGGTCTCGCACCGCAACCTCAAGCGCGCCCTCGCCGGGCGGCCGCCCGGCCTGTGGTGCAGCTTCGGCTCGCTCCTGGGCTTCTTCGGCCAGCGCGGCGAGGCCGACTACGCCTCGGGGAACGACCACCTGGCCGCCGCGTCCGCCTACGCGGCGGCCGCCGAGGGCGCCGCCGAGGTCACACTGGCCTGGACGCTGTGGGGCGGCGTCGGCATGGGCGCCTCACCCCTGGTCAGCGACTACTACGAGCGGCGCGGCTTCTACACGCCCATGACGGCGGCCGAGGGCGTCCACCACTTCGTCCGCGAGCTGCACACCGGAACGCCGGAGGCGCACGTCGTCTACCTGGGCGAGGCGGAGCGGCGCACGGTCGGGGAGTTCTACCCCGCGTTCTTCGCCGGGCCGGAGAGCTCCTCTCCCTTCTACCTGCGCAGGCTCGTGGCGCGGGAGAGCGACGCGGTGACCTACGAGTGCCGGTTCGACCTGTCGAGCGACGGCTATCTGCGGCACCACGCCGTCAACGGGCACCCCACCCTGCCCGGCACGTTCATCACCGAGATCGCCGCGGAGGCCGCGCGGTCCCTGCGGCCAGGCCTGCGGGTCATCGGCTTCACCGACCTCCGCTTCGAGAGGTTCCTGCGGATCTTCGAGAGCGTGGACCCCGTCCCCAAACGGATCCACGCCCGTGTCGCGCACGCGACCGGGGACCTCGTCACGGTCGACGTGCGGCTGGTCACCGACGTCGTCGCCCCGGGCGGGGTCGTCCTGAGCACCGGCAGCGTCCACTTCAGCGCGCGCGTCCTGCTGGCGGCGACCTTCGGCGTGACGCCGCGGATCACCCCGTGGGCGCCCGACGCCGCGGAGGTGGCCGTTCCCGACCCGTACCACGTGCCGAACGCCCCCGTCCTGCTCACCGGGCCGTTCGTCACCACCGCCGGCACCCGGCTGCACCCGAGGGGCAAGCGCGCCAGGTTCGCGCCGTCCCTCCGGCGGGACGACCCGGTGTGGTCCCGCTTCGCGATGCCGAGCCTGCTCCTGGACGGCATGGCCCGCATGGGCGTGCTGAACCTGATCGGCGGGCACCTGGTGCCGGTGGCCGCCCCCCTGTCCATCCGCCGCATCGACCTCTACCAGGAGGCCAACGACCTGTCGCTGGCCGGCTCGGGGCCGATCGAGCTCTACGCGACGCCGGCCGGGTTCGCCCTGGAGACGGACGGCCCGGTGGAGAACCGCTTCGTGGCCGCCAGACCCGACGGAAGGGTGGTGGCGCAGATCAAGGACATCACCGCGACCGTCCTCGGCTACCTGAGCGTGGACACCGGAGAGTTCCACACACCCGACTCGGCCCTCGCGGCCATTGCAGGAGATGGACGATGACCGCACCTCCCGCGCCAGGGCCGGAAGGTCGCCACCTGATGGGCGCGCTCAGCAGCTTCAAGCGCGACTCGCTGAGCCTGATCACCGAACTGCAGGGATACGGGGGCATCGCCCGCGTGCGGCTCGGCCCGTACCTGGTCCACCAGCTGACCGGGCCGGAGTTCATCAAGCACGTCCTGCAGGACAACCCGGACAACTACCGGCGTGGCCGCTTCTACCAGGGCTTCAACCTCTTCATGGGCCGCGGCATGCTGACCACGGACGGCGCCGAGTGGAGGGCGCGCCGCGATATCAGCCAGCCGTTCTTCCAGCGGGCCTGGCTGCACGGCGCGTCGGGCGTGATCACCTCGTGCGCGGAGGAGCTGATCGCCCGCTGGGAGGGGCCGGCCGAGCGCGGGGAGGAGATCGAACTCGTCGACGAGATGATGTGGCTGGCGATGGGCGTGCTCAGCCGGATGCTCTTCGGCGTCGACCTGCGTGACAGGTACGCCGAGCTGGCACCGGCGGTCCGCTTCTCGCTCAAGGCCATGATCCTCACCGGTGAGGTCAGCCAGATGCTGCCGCGGTGGGTGCCGACGAGGTACCGCCGTGACCTGAGGCGCCACCAGGCCGTGCTCAACGGGGTGATGGACGACGTGATCGCCCTGCACCGCGCCGGCGGCGGGGATCCGGACGACCTGGTCAGCGCGCTGCTCAAGGCCACCGACGCGGAGACGGGGCGGCCGTGGCCGGACCGGCAGATCAGGGCCGAGCTCAAGACCCTGTTCATGGCCGGGCACGAGACGACGGGCTGCGCCCTGGCGTGGACCCTCTACTCCGTCGCCCAGCACGCCGACGTGCGCCGCAAGCTCGAGGCCGAGCTCGACTCGGTGCTCGGAGACCGGGCGCCGACGCCCGGCGACCTGCCCGGCCTGCCGTACCTGCGCCAGGTGGTCGACGAGTCGCTGCGGCTGCACCCGCCGATCTGGGTGTTCCCGCGCGACGTGGTCGAGGACGACGTCATCGGCGGCCACCACATCCCCGCGGGGACGACCCTGCTCATCCCGCCCTACGCCGCCCATCGCGACCCCGGCGCCTGGGAGAACCCCGAGGCGTTCGACCCCGAGCGGTTCTGCCCGGCCGGCCGCGGCCCGGCCAGGTACACCTACCTTCCCTTCGGCGGCGGGGCGCGGCGCTGCGTCGGCTACTACATGGCGCTGCTGGAGATCCAGTTCACCGTCGCGATGCTCGTCCGCCGCTACCACCTGAGCCTCGTCCCCGCCCAGCAGGTGACGCCGGTCGGCCTGGTGTCCCTGAGACCGGCGCGCGGCATCCGCATGCGGCTCGTCAAGAGGGGTGCGTGAGGCTCATGACACGCACCACGCCCGTCCACCGCTACGTCTGGGAACCGGCCCCCGCCCCGCCGCTTCCGCCGTGCGGGCCGCGGCACCTGGCGGGCCGCCGGATCGCGGTCGTCGGCGGCCTGGACGGCACGGCCGAGCGGGTCACGGCCGGCCTCGCAGGGGCCGGCGCGATCCCCTGGCAGCCGGGCGACCCCGGCGTGCCGGACGCCGTCGTGGACCTGACGCTGGCCGACCCGTTCGATCCCACCGACGCGGCGAGCTGGGAGAAACCGCTCACCCGCACGCTGGCGGTGCTCCGGCACTGCTACGACGACTGGGCCGCGGAGAGCGACAGCCGCCGCCTGGGCTATCTGGCCGTGACCTACCAGGGCGGTCACATGGGGTACGGCGAGACGGCCGCCCACCAGCCGCTGGGCGGGATCTGGGCGGGCCTGGCCAAGACGCTCCACCGGGAGATTCCCAACGTCAACGCGCGGGTCGTCGACGTCGCCGACCCGAGGCAGCCCGACCTTCCGGACATCGTGGCCCGGGAGCTGTACCGGTGGGGGCTCTGCGAGGTCGGCTACGTCGACGGCGTGCGCCACACGCTCGCGCCGCGTGTCCGCGAGGCGCCGCCCGCCACCGCGGCACCGGGCCCGCGAGACGTCGTCCTGGTCTGCGGAGGCGGGGTCGGCATCGGCTACGCGCTGGCCACCGAGCTCGCCAGGCGGCACGGCTGCGAGGTCGTGGTCACCGGGCGCCGCGCCGCGCCCGAGGGAACGGAGGAGTGGTTGCGCCTCGATCCCGAGGGCTTCGACGACCACCGTCACGACCTGATGCGCCGGGCCGCGCGCGACGGCACGCTCCGCGAGACCAGGAAGCGGCTGGCCCGGCTGTCCCGGCTGCGGGAGCTGGCGCGGAACCTGCGGGCGGCCGCCGAGGAGGGTCTGCGCGTCAGGTACGAGCCCTGCGACCTCGGCGACCCCGCCGCGGTGTCCGCCCTGGTGGACTCGCTGGGCCCGCGGCTGACGGGCGTGGTGTACATCGCGGGCGTGGACCGCCCCGCCAGGCTGCCCGCCAAGACCGACAGGGATTTCCTCGCGGGCGTCTCGGTGAAGGTCACCGGCTTCCTCCGCGTGTTCGACGCCGTCCGTGACCGTGACCTCGCCTTCTTCTGCAACGCCGGATCCCTCACGGGCCGGCTGGGCGGCATGGTGGGCGAGCTGGACTACGCGGCGGGCAACGAGGCGCTGGCGCGCCTGGGCCTGTGGGCCCGGCGGGCCGGCGGGTTCCGTGTGCTCACCACGTGCTGGCCCCTGTGGCAGGAACTGAGCGCCTCGACGAACGTGGACGCCGCGCTGCGGTACATGACGGCGCTGGATCCCGCCCAGGGCCTGGACCTGTGGTGCCGCGAGCTGCTGTCCTCCTCCGGCGAGGTGACGTTCCTGGGGCGGCTCGGCAGGGAGCTGCGCCCGGTACAGGCCGGCCAGTTCGTGATCGAGCAACCGCTCCCGGGGTTCGACCTCGCCTACGGGAGGATCTTCCACCTCGGGCGGCCGGCCGACTACCGCCCGCCCGCGCGGCTGGTCGCGCGGCTGCGGCTGGACGGCGAAGCGGTGCCCGCCCTCGGCGACTTCCTGGTCGACGGCAGGCCGGCGCTCCCGGTGAGCCTGCTGATGGAGAACGCGCTGCGCTCGGCGGAGTGGACGGTGCCCGAGCAGGGACCGGTGCTCGTCCCGTGCGAGCTGCGTGACGTCCGGATCGACCTGCGGGGCCTGGCGACGGACGGCGGCGAGCTGGTCCTGGACCGGGAGTGCGCCGGCGCGGAGACCGGGGGCCGCTGGAGCACCTCGGTGGTCTTCCGCAGGCCGGGGGACGGCGCGGTGGTGGCGCGGATGGTCGTGGGATACGACCCGGCGGGGTACGACGCGCAAAGCGTGCCCGCCGTGCCCGTGCCCGTGCCTGTGCCCGTGGCCGGCGACGCGCAAAGCGTGCCCGCCGTGCCCGTGCCCGGCGACGCGCAAAGCGTGCCCGCCGTACCTGTGCCCGTGGCCGGCGACGCGACGGCCGCGACGGCCGCGACGGCGGGGCCCGTGCAGGGCGCGCGCCCGCAGGGCCTGGACTGGCGGGGCACGCTCATCGCGGCGGGCGGGTGGCGGCGCGACCGCGACGGCACGCTGAGCGCGGAGGTACCGCCCTGCCCGCCGGCCGACCTGTGGATCGCCGACCTGGTGCCGGGCAACCGGCTGCCCGTCGCCGCGGTGGAGAACATCGTCCGGGCCGTCGCGACGGGCCCGGGCCGGCGGCTGCGGATCGGCCGCGTCGCCCTGCACGCCGACGCCTCCTCGGCCGGCCTCGTCGTCGGCCTGCCCGGCGGGCGCGAGTGGCACGTCGTCGACAGCGGCACGGCACGGGTGGTTCTGACACTGCGCGAACCGGAACTCGGCGCCTGACGGGGAGAGAGGGCACGATCCCGATGAAGATCACGATGGCGGACATCTACCGCCAGGAGCACATAGACGACCCGTATCCGCTGTACCGGCGGGTGCGCGAGGCCGACCCGGTCTACTGGGACGACAAGATGGGCGACGACGGGGCCTGGATGGTCACCGGCTACGCCGCCGCCCAGACCGCGCTCATGGACCCCCGGCTGTCGGCCAGGCGGCCGCACTGGGGCCCGGACCGGCTCCCCGCGGACCCGGAGCTCGCCTCGGCGCAGCGCGCGATCGACCAGCAGATCGTCGTCAGCGACGCGCCGGAGCACACCCGCCTGAGACAGCACCTCACCCGGCCCTTCCTGCGGCGCCGCGTCGACGAGATGCGCGAGGACGTGGTCAGGCTCACCCACTACCTGCTGAAGGCGGCCGTGGCCGGTGAGTCGGGCGAGCTGGACGCGATGGACCGCTTCGCCTTCGCGCTCCCGGCCGTCAGCCTCGCCGGCGTGCTGGGCATCCCCGCCTTCGACGAGCGCTACCTGTCCTGGATGCTGAGCCTGGGGCTGCTCATCGACGACGGGCCGCTGAGCCGTACGCACCACGAGAAACTGCTCGGCGGGGTCGTCGAATACCTCCGCTTCTTCGCCGGGCACGTCGCGGAACGGCCGGGAAAGGGGGCGGCGGGCAGGCGCCAGGACCTGCTGCAGACCCTGGCCGACCACTACACCGGCGGCGGATTCGCCGACGCGGAGGAGCTGAACGGCAACCTCGCCTTCCTGCTCACCGCAGGCCAGATCAGCACGGCGCACCAGATCGGCAACACCCTGCTCCACCTGCTGCGCCACCCCGACGTGTACGACCGGCTGCGGGCGGACCCCGGCGCGGTGCCCGCGGCCACCGCCGAGTTCATGCGCTACGACGCCTCCATCCAGCTCACCAAGCGGCGGGTGCGCGAACCCTTCGAGCTCGGCGGCCACGAGATGGGCCCGGGGCAGGAGATCTACGTCTGGATCGGCGCGGCCCACCGCGATCCGGAGCAGTTCGCCGACCCCGACCGGCTGGACCTGGACCGGGCGGGGGTCAGGCACATCGCCTTCGGACACGGCGCCCACTACTGCCTCGGGGCGCGCCTGGGGCAGCTCGTCCACGACGTGGCCGTCCAGGCGTTCGTCGAGCGCGTTCCCGCGCCCCGCCTGCGGACCGACAAGATCGAACGGTCGGTCATGCCGACCTTCCGCGGGCCGTACAAGCTTCCTGTCGGTTTCGGCCGGTAGGCGCCTGCCCCAACCGCTCACCAGAAGGAGGACCCGGTATGTGTGGCATAACCGGATGGGTGGATTTCGACCGTGACCTCACGAGGGAACGAGACCTGCTGCGCGCGATGACCGAGACCATGGCCTGCCGGGGGCCGGACGACGCGGGCGTGTGGGCCGACACCCACGCGGGCATCGGGCACCGCCGGCTCGCGGTCATCGACATCGAGGGCGGCGCCCAGCCCATGAAGGCCGAGCGGGACGGCCGCGTGGTGGCCGTCCTGACCTACTCGGGCGAGGTCTACAACTACCGCGAGCTGCGCGAGGAGCTGAAGGCCAGAGGGCACCGCTTCCACACGGCGAGCGACACCGAGGTGGTGCTCGCCGCCTACCTGGAGTGGGGTGAGAACTGCGCCGACCGTCTCAACGGCATGTTCGCCTTCGGCGTGTGGGACGTGGAGCGCCAGGAGCTGGTGCTCGTCCGCGACCGCCTGGGCGTCAAGCCGCTGTACTACCACCCCACCCCGGCGGGCGTGCTCTTCGGTTCGGAGCCCAAGGCCCTGCTGGCCAACCCGCTCGTGCGGCGCGGCATGGACATCGACGGGCTGCGCGAGGTGCTGACCTTCACCAGGATCCCCGGCCGGACGGTCTACCAGGGCATGCTCGAGGTGCTCCCCGGCCAGGTGGTCAAGGTCGGCAGGAACGGCCTGATCTCCAGGCGCTACTGGAGGCTGGAGGCACGCCCGCACACCGACGACCTCGAGACCACCGTGGAGACCGTGCGAGGGCTGCTGGAGGACATCGTCGAGCGCCAGCTCGTCTCCGACGTCCCGCTGTGCGTCCTGCTGTCGGGCGGCCTGGACTCCAGCGTCCTGACCGCCCTGGCGGCCAGGAAGCTCGGCGCCCGGGGGGAGCTCGTACGCTCCTTCGCGGTCGACTTCGTCGGCCAGGGGGAGGGCTTCACGGCGGACGACATGCGCGGCACGCTCGACGCGCCGTTCGTGGCCGAGGTCGCCCGCCACGTCGGCTCCGAGCACACCGACATCGAGCTGGACGCCGCGCGGCTCGCCGACCCGTCGGTACGACGGGCCGTGCTGAACTCGCGCGACGTGCCGATCGGCCTGAGCGACATGGACGCCTCGCTGTACCTGCTGTTCAAGGCGATCAGCGCGCACTCCACGGTCGCGATCTCCGGAGAGTCGGCCGACGAGCTGTTCGGCGGATACATCTGGTTCCACGACCCGAACGTGATCAACGCCCCCGTCTTCCCGTGGGCCGCGTACGGGTCCATGGACCACACCGCGCTGTTCGACCTCGGGCTGCTCCAGAAGCTCGACCTGCAGAACTATCTCGCCGAGCGCTACCACGAGGCCCTCGCCGAGGTGCCCCGTCTGGAGGGCGAGACCGGCCTGGAGCGCCGGATGCGCGAGATCAGCCACCTTCACCTGTCCCGCTTCCTCCAGCTCATGCTGGACCGCAAGGACCGCACCAGCATGGCCTGCGGCCTGGAGGTGCGCGTCCCGTTCTGCGACCACCGCCTCGTCGAGTACGTCTTCAACGTCCCCTGGGCGATGAAGACGCACGACGGGCGGGAGAAGAGCCTGCTGCGGGCCGCCACCGCGGACCTGCTGCCGCGGTCGGTCCTCGACCGCCGCAAGAGCCCGTACCCCTCCACCCAGAACCCCGCCTACGACCAGGCCGCCAACGAGGAGCTGGGCCGGGTGCTCGCCGACCCGAACTCGCCGCTGTATCCCCTGCTCGACCAGGAGAAGGCGCGGCTCAGGGCGGACGGCAGGGGCCCCGGCGGGCGCATGGAGCGCAACCTGCTGGACAACACGCTGCAGATGAACACCTGGCTCGACTCCTACGGCATCACCCTGGACGTGTAGGCCGGCGGGCCGATGCCGGTGTCGCCGGACGGCGTCCGCGAACGGCCGTCCCCGTCGATGAGTTTCCCGGTCCTTGTCAGGTGCGCGCGTTACGCGGGGAGCGTCCTGTGGAAAGGGAATCGCCCGGGTCCTCCGGTCCCTTCCAGGGCCGGCGGATCGCGATCGACGCCGGATCGACCCGGCGCGGGCCGTGAAAGACGGGGCGACCCGATTACTCCGGCCGCATAACGATCGCCCGACAGGTGAAGGTGGATTCTTGTCACCGGACACGTCGCAACCCCTGATCCGTCGCTCGTGGCGAGACCGCGCGAATTCGGGACGGGTCTGGGACTCGCCGGAGTCCCGCGCGCCGGCACCCGGTCCGGCCCGGGTTCCCCCAGGCCGGGGCCGAATTTCTCGGAAACGCTCATGGCCGGCCTTTCCCGGTGATGGCGCGTGGTCATTCCTTTGTGTTTCTGAATCCTTTGCCGATGTACGGAACGGGGAAAGAGGAATGCGTGTCCAGTGATTTCCCGTGGCAGGTGGTCGTCTCAGGGTCCGGTGTTTTCTTCGACCTTCGGGAACGCCTTCCAGGGAATTGTTCTTACGGGCTGTCAAATCACGAGTAAGTTTTCTGCGGGTGAGGTGGCGCGCGCGCTCGTCTCGTCGGGTGAGCGGGCGGCGGCACGGGCCCGGTGAACGTGAGCAGGCGTCGGAGATCGTGGTATCCGTCCAGCTCACGCCGATTTACCTGGAGCGAGGCTGGAGGAATGGTCATCGATCGAAGTCTCGGCGTGCAATTCAGAGCCGTGATGACTACCGTCGTCACTGCAAGGAACGACGAAGAATCCTTCGTGCCGACCGGCGCGAAAACCAACGGGGAACGTCCGAACTCTTTCAGAGAGTGGCAAGAGATGCAGTTTCGCATTTTAGGCCCGGTAGAGATCTGTGACGACAAACGACATCGCCGCTTCGTTCCGCCGGGGCGGAAGCAGCGCGCATTGCTGGCGACGCTGGTCATCAGGGCGGGACAGGTTCTGCCGGTGGACCGGCTCATCAACGAACTGTGGGGCGCGAACCCGCCGGCCACCGCGGTCAACTCGCTCCAGGCCACGATCGCCCGGCTCCGCCGCCTCATGGACGTGCCGAAAACGGGGGACGACACCGACTGGGTGATCCTCACCCAGGATTCCGGATACGTGATGCGGCCGGGGCGGCAGGCCACCGACGCGGACCGGTTCGCCGAGCTCGCCGACGAGGGCAGGGCCGTCGTCGCGATGAACCCTCACCGCGCCGTGGCCCTGCTGCGCCAGTCACTGGCCCTGTGGCGCGGTCCCGCGCTCGAGGACGCCGTCTGCGGCGACATCTGCGCCACCTTCGCGATCCAGCTCGAGGAGAAGCGGCTGGCCGTACTGGAGGCACTGTACGACGCGAGCCTGCGCACCGCCCGGCACGCCGAGATCATCGGTGAGCTGGAGGCGCTCGTCGGCGAGCACCCCTTCCGGGAGCGGTTCCACGACCTGCTGATGGTCGCGCTGTACCGCAGCGGCCGGCAGCCGGAGGCTCTGGCGGTCTACGAGAGGCTGCGCGCGCGGCTGTCGCGTGAGCTCGGCCTGGAGCCCAGCCCGGCCCTCCAGCAGCGGGTGCAGGAGGTGCTGAACCGGGCGGCGGAACTCGACGGTGCCGCGCGCCCCGGCCGGCGGGCGACGCCGCACGGCACGCCGGAGACGGACCTGATCGTTTCCGGGCTCTTCCGGGAGGTCGGACATCTCCGGCACCGGCTGGAGCTGCTCACCCGCGAGTACAACGCGCTCCACGACCGGTTCGACGCCCTGGTCGCGCCGCTCGCCAGGCCCAAGGCGGTGGGAGAGTGAAAGCCCTGCCCAGGCCGCGCGGCTACAAGTGGCTCGACCGGCACATCGACCGGCTGGACCCGGAGACCGACTACCACGAGATCGTGCGGCTGACGGCGGTCTTCCGGCTCAACGAGTTCCTGCTCAACATCGGGTACGTGGTCAACTTCATGGACGTGACCATGCCGACCCACGGTGGTGACGCGCTCATCTTCGGCGGCAAGGTCGTCCACCAGCCGCAGCGGCGCTTCGAGGACAGCGCGTACTTCCTGTGGACGTGGTACCTGTACCCGCCGGACAGCGAGCCGGTGAAACGGTCGATGGACCTGCTCAACCGGATTCACGGGGCGGTCGCGAAAGGGATACCGGGCGCGTTCGCCCACAACGAGGACTACGTGCAGGGCCTGTGCCTGCTGGCCGTCCTGCCCCATCGCCTGCAGCAGCTGTGCGGGCTGCCCGGATACCCCGAGCGCGTTCAGATCGCCTACCACAACTGGGCCCGAGCCCTGTCCGAGCACGTCACCGTCGAGGGCGGCGCCGCGGTCAAGGACTTTCCCGAGGACTTCTACCAGATGGTGAACTTCGCCGACGAGTACGACGCCCGCCAGTGGCCCAGGACCAGGAACGGCCACACGGCGAGCGACGCCTTCATCCGGCAGTTCTGCGAGCGCTGGTTCCCCCGCCCCCTGCGGGGCGTGGGCCGCACCCTCATGCTCACCGTCATCCCCGAGAACATGCGCAGGGTGCAGCAGCTGGAGGACCCCCACCCGCTGGGGCAGCTGCTGGTCAAGCTCGGGATGCGTGCCATGTTCACCCTCCAGGGGCTGCTGCCCGACCCCCGGACCCCCGTCTACCGCCGCAAGGTCAGCAGGTCCGACAGCCCGAGCATGCGGCAGCTCAAGGAGACGGGGGAGATGCCCAGCGGACCGCCGAAGCGGCGACCGGCGCCGGCGGGAGGTTCCTAGCGCTCGGGACGGGCGAGGGGGCCGGTTCCCGCCGTGCGGACCTGTGCGGACCCGTGCGGACCATCGGAGGGGACCGGCTCCGGTGCCGTACGGGCCACCGGGGGACCGGCGGCGGTCGAGGCGGGCCCGCACCCCGTCCCGGGATCCCTCAGCCGGAGCCCTTGGCCCGGGCCTGGCGGTAGCGGGCGGGGGAGAGGCCGAACTCGGTGACGAACGACTGCCGAAGGCTCTCGGTGGAGCCGAACCCGCAGCGGGTCGCGATGTCCGCCACCGAGAGCGACGACGAGACGAGGAGCCGCTCGGCCGCCTGCGTGCGCGCGTGCCTGATGAAGCGACCGGGCGTCCTGCCCAGGTACTCCAGGCTGAGCCGGGTCAGGTGGCGCTCGCTCACGTTCAGCTTGGCGGCCAGCGTCGCGGGGCTCAGATCACCGTCGAGGTTGCCGACGACGTGGTCGACCACCTGCCGGATCAGCGGATGCTCCGGCGGCGGCGCGCCCACGAACATGCTGATCTGCGCCTGGTCGCCCGGCCGCTGCAGGTAGGTCACCAGGGCACGCGCCACGATGCGGGCCAGGCGGGGGCCGTGGTCCTCCTCGACGAAGGCGAGCGTCAGATCCAGGGCGCTGGTGACGCCGGCCGCGGTCGACACGTGGCCCTCGCGGATGTAGAGCGGGCCCGGGTCGACGGTGACGTTGGGGTGGTGGGCGGCGAGCGTTCCCGCGTACCTCCAGTGCGTGGTGGCGCGCCGCCCGTCCAGCAGCCCGGCGGCGGCCAGCAGGGTCGCGCCCGTGCACACCGACGCCACCCGCCTGCTGACCGCGGCCAGCCGGCGTATGTGCGCCAGGAGCACGGGATTGCCCGCGGCGGCCTCGTGGCCGATCCCGCCGGAGACGACCAGGGTGTCGAGCGGGCCGGTGACGCGTTCGAGGGCCACCTGGCTCTCCAGAGTCAGGCCCGAGTCGCAGGGCAACGGCCTGCCGCCCGAGGTGGCGAGACGTGTCCGGTAGGGGGGAGCCGCCCCCAGCTGGTTGGCCATGTGGAGCGGCGTGGTCACCGAGGCGATGTCCAGCAGCTCCGACTGCGGATACCCGATCACGACGGTCAACCGCTCGTTCATGGTGCCCATCCCGTCGGAGAGCCGACACGGACCCCAAGTTTACCGGCCGGGCCGCGACCGGCCATGGTCCGCGCGACCGGCCATGACCGGCGCCCGGCGTCACTCCACGGGAAGAGTCTCCACGGGAGGAGTAAGGGATCGATTTCTCGGTAGGTTCACGCCGTTGCGAACGTCACGGTTCACGCCGTGGCGTACGTCACGGGGCGATGATCGTCGAGCACTACCAGGGAGACACCGAGGCGATGTTCGAAGGTTTCGAGGCAGGACCGATCGAGGTCGAGGACGCGTCCATCTTCGTCCGCCGCGGCGGGGAGGGGCCGCCGGTGCTGTTGCTGCACGGCCATCCCCGCACCTCCGCGACATGGCACCGCGTCGCGCCGCGGCTGGTCGAGCGCGGCTTCACGGTCGTCTGTCCCGACCTGCGGGGATACGGCCGCTCGCGCGGCCCGGCGCCCACCGCCGACCACTCCGGGCACTCCAAGCGCGCCGTCGCGAACGACATGGTGGCGGTGATGCGCTCCTTGGGGCACGCCCGGTTCGCTCTCGCCGGACACGACCGGGGAGGCGCCGTGGCGTTCCGCCTCGCCCTGGATCACCCCGACGCGGTGTCCCGGGCGGCGTTCGTCGACTGCCTGCCCATCAGCGAGCACCTGTCCCGCATCACCGCGAAGTTCGCGACGCAGTGGTGGCACTGGTTCTTCTTCGCGCAGCCGGACATCCCGGAACGCGTCATCAACGCCGACCCCGGCAGCTGGTACCGCGGCGACCCGGAGAGCATGGGCCGCGAGAACCACGACGAGTTCCGCGCGGCCACCGGCAATCCCGACGTGGTGCGGGCCATGCTGGAGGACTACCGGGCCGGCCTCACCGTCGACCTGCGCCACGAGGAGGCCGACCGGGCCGCCGGCGTGCGGCTGCGGTGCCCCGTTCTGGCCCTGTGGTCCCTGCGCGACGATCTCGAGGATCTGTACGGTGACCCGCTGAGAATCTGGCGGAACTGGGCCGGCGACCTGCGTGGCCACGGGATCGACTCCGGCCACCACGTGGCCGAGGAGGCCCCGGACGCGCTCGCCGCGGCCCTGGGCGACTTCTTCGGCGGCTGATCCGAAACGGGACAGGCCGGCCGCTCGCCCGAGGCGACACCGTCATCCCGCCCCCGGAATATACAGGACTTCCTGAATTCAGGATTCTGTGTACTCTGAGGACATGCTGACGATCGCTTCCGAGATCGAGGTGCTCGCACGGTTCGGCCGGGCGCTGGCCGACCCGATCCGCTGCCGGATCCTGCTCGCGTTGCGCGAGGCCCCGGCCCACCCCGCCGACCTGGCGGAGCGGCTGGGCGTCTCCCGCACCCGGCTGTCCAACCACCTGGCCTGCCTGCGCGACTGCGGCCTGGTGGTCGCCGTGCCGGTCGGCCGCCGTACCCGTTACGAGCTGGCCGACGTGCGGCTCGGGCACGCGCTGGACGACCTGCGCACCGCGGTGGTCGCCGTCGCCGCCGACGGCACCTGCCCGGACGCGAGCGAGAAGGGCTGCTGCTGATGGTCACCGCCGCGCTCGGCCCCGGCCCGGCCCGTCGCGCCCTGCTGGCCCGGCGGATCCGGCTGCTGGTGGCCGCGACCATCACCTACAACGTGATCGAGGCGGTCGTGGCCGTCACGGCCGGGACCGCCGCCTCCTCGGCCGCGCTGATCGGGTTCGGGCTGGACTCGGTCGTCGAGGTCGCCTCGGCCGCCGCGGTCGCCTGGCAGTTCAGCGCCGCCGACCCCGAGCGGCGGGAGAGGAGCGCGCTGCGCGTGATCGCGGTCTCCTTCTTCGCGCTGGCCGCCTACGTCGGCTTCGACGCCGTACGCGCCCTGCTCGGCGAGGGCGAAGCCGAGCACTCCACCCCCGGTCTCGTCCTCGCCGCCCTGTCACTGCTGATCATGCCGTTCCTGTCCCACGCGCAGCGCCGCGCCGGCCGCGAGCTCGGCTCCGCCTCCGCGGTGGCCGACTCCAAGCAGACCCTGCTGTGCACCTACCTGTCGGCGGTGCTGCTGATCGGCCTGGGGCTCAACAGCGCCTTCGGCTGGTCCTGGGCCGACCCGATCGCCGCCCTGGTCATCGCCGCCGTGGCGGTCAGGGAAGGCCGCCAGACCTGGCGCGGCGACGCCTGCTGCACCCCCGCCCCGCCGGCCGCCGCCTCCGCCGCCTCCGCCGCCTCCGCTGCCTCCGCCGGCTCGGCCGGCTCGGCCGGCTCGGCCGCGAAAGCCTGCCCTGACGGCTGCTGTCCCGCACCGCGGGGGTAGCGCGCGGCAGGACGACGCGGCAGGACGACAGGGCCGATCGCGTTTCCCGCCGGTGACGCCGGGCGGCCGCCCGGGATGCTCACCGGCCGAGGTAGGCCTCGGTGGAGGCGCGGAGGGCGGTGACGCACGCGGCCACGGCCGGATGGGCGGCCGCGCCCTTCCGGTAGGTGACGCGGGTTCGCCGGCGGGTGGCGAGCGGGACGAGGCGCACCCCGGCCGGTGGCCGCGCCGCGGCGAGCTGCGGTACGAGCGAGACGCCCTGGCCGGCCGCCACCAGGGCGAGCACCGCGGCGAAGTCGTCGGCGTGGTGCCGCACCAGCGGGCTGAAACCGGCGGTGCGGCAGACCTGCAGCGCGACGGCGTGGCAGGCGGTGCCGGGGCTGCCCACGATCCAGGCGGCGTGCCGGGCGTCGCCGACCGGGTCGGTGCCGTGGTCGGCGTCGGGTTCGGCGCCAGGGCCTGTGCCGGCGGAGGGCATGGCGAGGAACACCGTCTCGTCCAGCAACGGCACCGCGTCGAGCGTGTGGCCGGGCTCGACCGGCATGATGTCGTAGTCGTTCACCAGGGCCACGTCCAGCCGCCGTTCGCGCAGCGCCTCGGGCATGGCGACAGGGTCGAGTTCGGTCACCATCAGCTCGAGGCCGGGGTGGTCGAGACCCAGCGTGACCAGCGCGGCCGGCAGAAGGGTGCGCACGGCGGTGGGGAACGCGCCGATGCGCAGCGGACCGGCGGGCTCCCCGCGGGCCGCGGCCAGCGCGGCGCCGGCGCCTTCGAGGGCGGACAGGACGGTCTCGGCGTGCCGCACGAGGACGACACCGGCCGGGGTCAGGACGACCCGGCGCCCGGTCCGCTCCAGCAGCGGCACGCCCGCCTCGCGTTCCAGCGCGGCCAGCTGCTGGGAGACGGCCGAAGGCGTGTACGTGTGCGACCTGGCCACGGCGGCGATCGTGCCCAGCTGCGCCAGGTCGCACAGCAGGCGCAGTCGGCGGACGTCGAGCATCAGTTCAGCTTACGGGTGTGCGTAGAAAGCTGAACTGGACCTTGCCGATCCGGGCGGCGCACCCTGGACGCATGACGCTCACCGGACTGTACGTGCCCTTGATCACCCCGTTCGACGACGCCGGAGCCGTGGCTCTCGACGCGCTGGAAGCCCTCGCGCACCGGATCCTGGACGCCGGGGCGACCGGGGTGGTCGCGCTGGGCACCACCGCGGAGCCGTCCGCGCTCAGCGGCCCGGAGCGGCGGGCCGTGGTGGACCTCGCCGCCCGGGTCTGCGCGGAACGCGGCGCGTGCCTCCTGGTGGGCGCCGCCACCCCGCAGGCGCTGGACGCGCTGCGGGACCGGCCGGAGGCGGTGGCGGCGCTGAGCCTGGTCCCGCCGTTCACGCGGCCGGGCGAGGCCGGGGTGCTGGCCCATTTCCGCCATCTCACCGAGGCCAGCCCGGTACCGCTCGTCGTCTATCACGTTCCCTGCCGGACCGGGCAGTGCCTGTCGGCGGACGCGTTGCGACGGCTGGCCGCCCTGCCCGGCGTGGTGGGCGTCAAGTACGCGGCCGGCGGGATCGACGAGGACACCGTCGCGCTCATGGCCGACCTTCCGGAAGGCTTCGCGGTGCTGGGGGGCGACGACCTGTTCGTCTCGCCGCTGCTCGCCCTCGGCGCGCACGGCGCGATCGTGGCCTCGGCGCACGTGGCCACCGCGCGGTTCGTGGAGCTGGTCGAGGCGTGGCGGGCCGGCGACGTGGCCCGGGCGCGACCCCTCGGGCACCGCCTCTCGGCCCTGTCCGGAGCGCTGTTCGCCGAGCCCAACCCCGCCGCGATCAAGGCGGTCCTGCACGCCCGCGGCGTCATCCCCACCGCCGCGGTCCGGCTGCCGCTCCTGCCGGCCCGGCCGGACACCGCGCGGACCGCGCTGCGCCACGCCGACGCGCTGCGCCACGCCGACGCCCCGCACCACGTCCCGGCCTGACCGGCGGGCCGCGATCTCAGCCGTCGCGGGCCGGGATGAACGCCGGGGCGTGGTCGCGGGCGAAGCCGGCGATGTCACGCGGGGGGCGGCCGAGAAGCCCGGCGAGAGTGTCGGTGGTGAAGTCTCCCCAGCCGGAGGCATACGCCCGCGCGTACTCCTCGAGCATGTCGGCGATCCATTCCGGGACGCCGTGGCCGAGCAGCGTCCTGCGCTTGGCCTCGTCGCCGACCGGCAGGTACGTGACGGGCCTGCCGAGAGCGAGCCCCAGCTCGCCCGCGACCTCGTCGAACGTGAGCGAGCGCGGGCCGGTGAGGGTGTACGTCTCGCCGTGGTGGCGGTCGGGGTCGTCGAGAAGTACGCGGGCGGCGCACTCGGCGACGTCGCGTACGTCGATCATGCCGATCCGCGCCGAGGCCATGTTCAGCGAGAACGTGCCGGTGGCGGCGATGTCGCCCGCCTCGTTCAGCAGGTTCTGCATGAACCAGTGGGGACGCAGGATCGTCCAGCGCATGCCGCACCGTTCGATCTCCCGGTCCGACAGCGCGTGCAGCCTGCCGCTGCGGTTCGGCGCGTCGTGTGCCGCGCCGACGACGGACAGGCGCACGACACGCTCCACACCGGCCTGGCGCGCGGCCCACACGGCGTTCATGGCGTTCTCCGGGGCGCGCGGGCCGTTCGGGGTGAGCAGCCACAGGTCCCGCACGCCCTCGAAGGCGGGCGGCAGCGACCGGGCGTCGCCGAGGTCGCCGGCGAAGACCTCGGCGCCTCGCTCGCGCGGGCCGTCCGCCGCGGACCCGTCGCGGACGAGAGCGCGAAGGTCCACCTCGGCCCCTCGCAGCGCGTTCATCAGCGCGGTGGACACGGTTCCGGTGGCTCCGGTGATCAGTACGGTGCGCGACACGCTCGTTCTCCTTCGGTGACGGTGACGGTGATGGTGACGGTGATGGTGACGGTGATGGTGATGGGGACCAGGTCGCGTACCGCGGCGGTGACCCGGTCACCGCGCGGCCTCCCGCGTCTCCCGCCGTCGCGAACACGGCGACGCGCGTGGTCCGGCCGTCCGGATCAGCCGGCCGAAGTGGCCGAAGTGGCCGAAGTGGCCGAAGTGGCCGAAGCGGCCGGCGTGGCCGGTGCGGGGGCGCCGACGTGGCGAACCGGGGACTCCGGGGGCCCGCCCGCCGCCCGGCCGGCGGTGACGCGCTCCAGGATCCAGAGCACGACGGTCCCGGCCGAGAGGGTGGCGCCCAGGACGCACACGCCGGTCCAGCCGCCGTGCGCCCAGACCACCGAGGTCAGCGCGGAGCCCACCGCGCCCCCCAGGAACAAGGAGGTCATGAAGGCGGAGTTGATCCGGTTACGGGCCTCGGGCCGGATCGCGTAGAGGACGTTCTGGCTGCTGTTGAGCACCGCCTGGTGCGCCAGATCCAGCACGATCACGCCGACGAGCAGCCAGAGCAGCGAGTGCGCCCCCGCCGCGATCGCCGGCCAGGACGCCACCAGCAGGACCGCCCCGGCGCCGGTCACGAGCTGGACGCGCCCGCGGTCGGCCAGCCGCCCCGCCACCGTGGCGGTCAGCGCACCCGCGACACCGGCCAGGCCGAACAGGCCGACGGCCGACTCCGACCAGCCGTACGGCGACCGCACCAGCAGGAAGGTCAGCGCCGTCCACAGCACGCTGAACGAGGCGAGGCTCAGCGCGCCGACACCCGCCCGCCACCGCAGCAACGGCTCGTGGCGGAACATCGCGGCCGTCGAGCGCAGCAGCCCGACGTAGGACAGGCGCCCGCCGTCCTCGCCGAGCCGGGGCAGGAAGGTGCGCAGCAACACCGCCATCAGCGCCATCAGCGCCGCGTTCACCCAGTAGACCGTCCGCCAGCCGCCCAGCTCCGACAACGCTCCGGACGCGGTCCGCGCCAGCAACAGGCCGAGCATCAGCCCGGTCATCACCGTGCCGACCACCCGGCCGCGCTCGGCCGGATCCGCCAGCGTCGCCGCGAACGGCACCACCACCTGCGCTCCGACCGAGGTCAGCGCGGTCAGGGCCGTACCGGCCAGGAGCACCGTGCCGTTGGCCGCGGTGGCCGACACCAGCAGGAAAACCGCGGTCGCGGCGTAGAGCGACACCGTCAGCCGCCGCCGCTCCACCAGATCGCCGAGCGGCACCAGCAGGACCAGCCCCAGCGCGTACCCGCCCTGCGCGGCCGTCACCACCAGCGCCGCCGCAGACGGCCCGACCCCCAGCTCCCGGCCGATCAGGTCGAGCAGCGGCTGCGCGAAGTAGTTCCCCGCGACCGCCAGCCCGGTCGCCGCCGACATGAGCAGCAGCAGCCCGTGCGGCAGGCCGCCGTCCGTACGAGGTCTCATCGTCATGCGCCCAGCTTCGGCAACGAACGATCAATGAGTCCAACACATGTTTGTCATCGGACCGATCGTGCATCACGATTGATCCGTGGAGCTCCAGCAAATGCGCTATGTCGTCGCCGTCGCGGAGACGAGCAACTTCACCCGCGCCGCCGAGCGGTGCCTGGTCGTCCAGTCCGCGCTGAGCCACCAGATCGCCCGCCTGGAACGCGAGCTGGGTGCCAAGCTGTTCGAGCGCACCAGCCGCCGCGTCCGGCTGACCCCCGCCGGCGAGGCGTTCCTGCCCGCCGCCCGCCAGGCCCTCGACGCCGCCGAACGGGCCCGCGCCGAGGTGGCGGCCGCCACGGGCGAGATCCGGGGCCGGCTCGCCGTCGGCGCCATTCCCACCGTCGCGGCGGTCGACCTCCCGACCGTGCTGAAGCGTTTCCACCTGCGGCACCGGCAGGTGCGGATCACCCTCCGCTCGGGCGCGAGCGAGGAGCTTGTCGAACGGGTGCGGCAGGGCAGCCTGGACGCCGCGTTCCTGGGGCTGCCGGTGGGCGCGCGCCCCAGCGGCGTCCGCGGCCGCGAGCTGGCGCGCGGCGACCTCGTCGCCGTGGTGGCGCCCGGCCACCCGCTGGCGGGCGAGGAACGCGTGGACCTGCGCCGGCTGTCGGACGAACCGTTCGTCGACTTCCCCCCGGGCACCGCCGCACGGGCCCAGACGGACGAGGCGTTCGCGGCGGCCGGGGTCCGGCGCGAGGTCGCCTTCGAGGTGACGAACATGGACTTCATGGCCCGCCTGATCCGGCAGGGCCTGGGCATCGGGATGCTGCCCGCCGCCTTCGCACCCGAACTTCCAGATCTGCCCGTCCTGCGGCTTCGCGACGCCCCTGCCCGCATGGAGCACCTCGTCTGGAGCCGCTTCCCGCCGTCCCCCGCCGCCGCGGCGTTCCTGGCCGCCCTCGGCATCCCGGCGGCGGAATCCTCGGGGTCGCCGGACCCGTGACCTCGTCGCCTCCGCCGTGCGGGCGGTGCCGCCGCCCGCGGTGATCGTCACGTCGGCGCCGGGGCGAGGGCCCCCGGCCCGGGTCGCCGCGGCCGCGTGACCTCCCGCCCGCGCCGCCGCCGTGGGCGGCTCAGATCTCCCTGACGAAGATGATGGCGTCGGTCCGGCCGGTGGTGGCCGGGTCGAGAGGGAAGTAGGTGTGGTCGGCCGGGACGCGGGGCACCGGCTCGCGGTCGAGGGCCGCGGCGAGAAGGCCGGGATCGACGACGGCGCGGTCGTGGGGAAGGGGTGACAGGAGCCCTTCGAGGGTGTCGGGCGGGGGGACGTCGGAGCCACGGGTGCCGAAGGTGGCGGCGGCGAAGGCGTACCGGTCGCCGAGGCGTGTGTCCACGATCGCCCCGGCGCTCCACCACTCCAGCGTCCGGCCCGCCAGAGGGCCCCAGCCCTCCGGCAGCAGCCAGCGGCTCCTGTCCTTCTGCAGGTGACGGTTGTGGGCGAAGGCGAGGGTGGGGCCGCGACGGGCCTCGCGACCGACGATGGCGTCGAGGTTGTCGGCCATCATCGCGTCGCGCAGGCACATGAGCGAGCCGACGCGGTCGGGCGAGGTGTCGGCCACGCCGGCGTGGTAGCGCAGGAGCCCGGCGGCGGTACGGGCGTGCAGGTCGGCGCGCCACCAGGCGTCGGGGGAGGTGGCGGCCGTCAGGTGGGGGGCGTGCGCGGTGAGCAGCGCGCGCAGGTCGTCGGTGATCAGGCGCAGTTCCCTGGCCTCGGGGGTGCGGCCGACGGACTGGGCGGGATCCGCCCAGAGGGCGGCCGGGTTGGTCCAGCGCTCGTCGGGACCGAGCAGCTCGTCGAGGCTCTCGCGGCTCCAGGCCAGGTCGAGGTGGGCGGCGAGGTAGTCGTGCAGCGCGGTCAGGGCCGCCTGGGGACCGGCGGGACCGGTCATCTCCAGGGGACCGTCGAAACCGTAGAAGCGGAGCCGCTCGTGCGGGGGACGCCGCTCGTTGTAGGCGCGCATCCAGCGCAGGAGCTCGCGGTTGGCGGGTGAGGCGCCGAGGCCGTGGCTGAGGCCGCGGCCCACCGCGTCGTCGAGGGTCCCCGTGCCGTCGGTGACGTACGCGTCGGCGGCCAGGGCCGTCAGGCAGTCGCTCTCGATGGTGATCGAGCGGTAGCCCTCGTGCTCGACGAGGTGGCGGAAGATCTCGTTGCGCAGCTCGGGGAAGGCTTCGACGCCGTGGGTGGGCTCGCCGAGGCCGAGCAGGCGGGTGGCGGGGGACAGGAGCGCGGTGAGGGCGCCACCGGTGAGGGGGCGGGCGGCGTCCCGGATCGAGATCGTCATATCTTCGACTGTATCGTTGAACCTTCTGTGTAAACTTTGGCGATATTCACGGCTGTCGAAGAGGAAGAACCTTCAAAATGCGGTTGCGGCCCATCGACCTGGCGCGCCGGCACGGCCTGTCCACGCAGGCGGTGCGCAACTACGAGGAGGCGGGGATCCTGCCGCCGTCCGAGCGCTCGGCGCACGGCTACCGCGCCTACGCTCCGCGCCACGCGGCGGCGTTGCGGACGTTCCTGGCGCTGATCCCCGCGCACGGCCACGCGACCGCGACGGCGATCATGCGGGCCGTGAACGACGGCGCGGTCGAGGAGGCGCTGCGGCTGATCGACGAGAGCCACGCGCAGCTGGCCGAGGACCGGCGCACGCTGGAGGCCGTGGAACGGGCGCTGCGCGACCTGGCGCCGCCGCGTGAGCCGGCGCCGGGGATGACGTTCATCGGGCCGCTGGCGCGCAGGCTCGGCGTCCGGCCGGCGACACTGCGCAAATGGGAGCGGGCCGGGCTGATCACGCCCCGGCGCGACCCGCGCACCGGCTACCGCGTCTACACCCCCGCCGACGTGCGCGACGTGCTGCTGGCCCACCAGCTGCGGCGGGGAGGGTACGGGCTGGAGCCGATCGCGCGGGTGCTGGAGCGGGTGCGGGCGGCGGGCGGGCCGGAGCCGCTGCAGGCGACGCTGCGGGAGTGGCACGACCGGCTGACGGCGCGGGGCCTGGCGATGCTGGCGGGCGCGGCCGCGCTCGACACCTGTCTGGGGACGCCGTAGCCCGGTCGGTGCCGGTCGTGTTCGACACCTGCCCGGGGACGCCGTGGCGCCCGGCCGGTGCCGGTCGTGTTCGGCTCATGTCTGGGGACGCCGTAGCGCCCGGCCGGTCCCGGCCGCGTTCGGGTCCGGGCCGCCTGGAAACGGCTGTGGTCGTCTGGAAACGACCGTGGCCGCCCGGAAACGACCGTGGGCCCCCGGTCGTGAAGCTTCCGGGGACCCACGCGTGTGGCTGACTTCAGCCGGGCGTCACTACTTCGTGAGCGGGGCCAGCTTGGGGTCGTTGGCGTACGCCTCCACGACGTTCTCCTTGGTCACGATCAGCGGCTCGAGCAGGTACGACGGGACGACCTTCACCCCGTTGTTGTACGACTTGGTGTCGTTGACCTGGGGGGCCTTGCCGGCCTGCAGGTCCTTGGCCATCTGGATGGTCTGCTTGACCAGCTCGCGGGTGTCCTTGTTGATCGTCGAGTACTGCTCGCCGGCCACGATCGACTTGACCGACTCGACCTCGGAGTCCTGGCCGGTCACCACGGGCAGGTCCTTGCCGGCACCCTTGACCGAGGTGATGATGGCGCGGGCCAGCGTGTCGTTGGGGGAGAGCACACCGTCCAGGGTCTTGCTGCTGTAGGTGGAGGTCAGCAGCGAGTCCATGCGACGCTGGGCGTTCTCGGCCTTCCAGCCGTCGGTGGCGGTCTGCTTGACGTCGGTCTGGCCGGAGCCGACCACCACGCTGCCGTCGTCGATCTTCGGCTTCAGCACGTCCATCGCGCCGTCGAAGAAGACCGCCGAGTTGTTGTCGTCCGACGAGCCGGAGAACAGCTCGACGGTGTAGGGGCCGTCGGCCTTCTTCGCCTTCATGCCGTCCAGCAGGGCCTGGCCCTGGAGCTGGCCGACCTTGAAGTTGTCGTAGGCGATGTAGTAGTCGACCGCGTCGGTGTTCTTGATGAGCCGGTCGTAGGCGATGACGGTCGCGCCGGCCGCCTTGGCGGCCTCCACCTGGGTGCTGAGCTGCGCGGCGTCGGTCGCGCCGATGACGATGACCTTGGCACCCTTGGTGACCATGGCCGAGATCTGCGCCTGCTGGTCGGCGACGGTGGTGGAGGAGCCGGCGTACTGGACGTCGGACTTGAAGCCGGCCTCCTTCAGGCCGTCGGTGAACAGGCCACCGGCCAGGACCCAGTTCTCCGAGGTCTTCGACGGCAGCGCGACGCCGATCAGCGAGTCGGCGGGGAAGCCCTTCGCGCCCTCGGAGGCGCCCGCGGAGGCGCCCGTGCCGGCGGCGGGGGTCTGCGAACGCTCGGAGGCGCAGGCGGTGAGCGACAGAAGCGCGATGGCCCCGGCCGCCACGCCCTTGACGAGGATATTGCGCATTTTCAGAGGTGCCCTTCTTCAAAGTGTGACGGGGCGGAGGTCTCCCGCCCCGCCGAACGGCGGCCGGTCAGCCGGCCACCGGACTCTTGCCGCGGTCCTGGTCCGTCTCCGTGCCGGACGCCGGGCCGCTCGGTGTCTCCCGGCGGAACGGGCGCGTCAGCGATCCGATGACCGAGAAGCGCCCCTGCTTCTTGTTGTAGACGTCGAGCGCGACGGCGAGCAGCAGGACCAGGCCCTTGATGATCTGCACCCGGTCGGAGCCGACACCCATCAGCTGCAGGCCGTTGTTGAGCACGGCCATCACGAGGCCGCCGACGATGGAGCCGCTGATCGTGCCCAGGCCGCCGGAGACCGCCGCGCCACCGATGAAGACGGCGGCGATCGCGTCCAGCTCCCAGCCGATGCCGTCCTGCGGCCCGGAGGCGGCCGAACGGGCAACGAAGATCATGCCGGCCAGGGCCGCCAGGACCGACATGTTCATCATCACCAGGAAGTTGACCCGCCTGAGCTTGACGCCGGACAGCTCGGCGGCCCGGGCGTTGCCGCCGACCGCGTAGATGTGCCGGCCGCCCGCCGTGTTGCGGGTGATGAACGCGTAGATCACGACCAGGACGCCGAGGATGATCCCGGAGATCGGGAAGCTGGTCCCGATCCGCCCACCGGCGAACTGCAGGGTCGCGAACACCACCACGACGATCGGGACGGCGACCCGGATCGCCGAGATCCACATCGGGGCGACGTCGGCCGCCATCTCCCGCCGGGTCTGGCGGGCCCTCCACTCCCGGACCACGATCGCCACGCAGACCACCAGGCCGAGCAGGAGCGTGAGGTTGTTGTAGCCGGTGTCCGGGCCGACCTCCGGCAGGAAGCCGGCGCCGATGATCCTGAACCCCTCGGGCACCGGGATGGTGTCGGCGTTGCCGATGTACTGGTTGCCGCCCCGGAACAGCATCATGCTGGCCAGGGTGACGATGAAGGCCGGCACCCCGACGTAGGCCACCCAGAAGCCCTGCCAGGTGCCGATGACGACACCGACCGCCAGGCCGATCAGGATGGCGAGGAACCACGGCACCGAGTAGTCCTGCATGACCTTCGCGACCACGATGCCGACGAACGCGGCGATCGAGCCGACGGAGAGGTCGATGTGCCCGGCGACGATGACCATCAGCATCCCGATGGCCAGGATCAGGATGTACGAGTACTGGCTCACCAGCGAGATGAGGTTGCCGGAGTTCAGCGTCAGGCCGTCGGTCAGGACCTGGAACAGCAGGACGATCGCCACCAGCGTGAAGATCATCCCGAACTGCCGGGCGTTGGAGGTCGTCCCTCCGAACAGGGACTTCTGGAGTTCTTTCACGCGGCTCATGATCGACGTGCCTTCTTCGCTGAGGTCATCTGCTTCATCAGTAGTTCGGGGTCGGCGTCTCGCCGGTCGATGTTGCCGGTGATGGTCCCCTCGAACACCGTGTAGATCCGGTCACAGAGGCCGATCAGCTCGGGGAGCTCCGAGGAGATGACGATGACGCCCTTCCCCTGGTCGGCGAGTCGCTGGATGATGCCGTAGATCTCGTACTTGGCGCCCACGTCGATGCCGCGGGTCGGCTCGTCGAGGATGAGCAGATCGGGATCGGTGAACATCCACTTCGCCAGCACCACCTTCTGCTGGTTGCCGCCGGAGAGCTTGGTGACCCCCTCGTCGACGGTGGGGGCCTTGACCCGCAGGCTCGTCCGGTAGCCCTCGGCCGCCCGATGCTCCCGCACCGGGTCGACCACGCCGCGGGTGGAGACCTTGGACAGCTTGGCCGACACCATCGAGGTCTTGATGTCGTCGAGCAGGTTCAGGCCGATCGACTTGCGGTCCTCGCTGACGTACGCCAGGCCGTGCGCGATGGCGTCCGACACCGACTTCAGCACGATCTCCCGGCCGTCCTTGAAGATCTTCCCGGAGACGTAGGTGCCGTACGAGCGGCCGAAGATGCTCATCGCCAGCTCGGTGCGCCCGGCTCCCATCAGGCCGGCGAACCCGACGATCTCGCCGCGGCGCACGGTGAAGCTGGAGTTCTTGACCACCAGGCGCTCGGCGGAGATCGGGTGCCGGACCGTCCAGTCGCGCACCTCGAAGAAGACCTCGCCGATCTCGGGAGTGTGGTCGGGGAAGCGGCTGTGCAGCTCCCGGCCGACCATGCCCCGGACGATCCGGTCCTCGTCGACGCCGTCCGCCTTGATGTCGAGGGTCTCGATCGTCCGGCCGTCCCGCAGGATGGTGATGCTGTCGGCGATCTGCGCGATCTCGTTGAGCTTGTGGGAGATGATGATCGAGGTGACGCCTCGCTGCTTGAAGTGGCGCAGGAGGTCCAGCAGGTGCTGGGAGTCGGCCTCGTTCAGGGCGGCGGTGGGCTCGTCGAGGATGAGGAGCTTCACGTCCTTGGCGAACGCCTTCGCGATCTCCACGAGCTGCTGCTTGCCCACGCCGATGTCCTTGATCAGCGTGTCCGGGTCCTCTTCCAGGCCGACCCGGGCCATCAGCTCCAGGGCCTGGCGGTTGGCGGTCTTCCAGTTGATCACGCCGCCGCGGCCGGGCTCGTTGCCGAGGAAGATGTTCTCGGTGATGGACATGCCGGGTACCAGGGCGAGCTCCTGGTGGATGATCACGATGCCGGAGTTCTCACTGGCCCGGATGTCGGAGAACCGGCTCTCCGTGCCCTGGTAGAGGATCTCGCCGGAGTAGGTGCCGTACGGATGGACCCCGCTGAGCACCTTCATCAGGGTGGACTTGCCGGCGCCGTTCTCCCCGGCGATCGCGTGGATCTCGCCGGCCCGCACCACCAGGTTGACGTCGGAGAGCGCCTTGACGCCGGGGAACTCCTTGGTGATCGAACGCATCTCCAGCAGGACGGGTGCGTCGCTCATGACCGGCCCGCCCGGGTCCGGACCCGTGCCGGGTACGGCCTCGGAACGGCGACGTCGCCGTCTCTGGGCCGGCAGCGGGATCCGCGCGCGTCCGGCTGCAGGGGACCGCGCCAGGTCACCACCGACATGGTTGCCTCCGGGAGGTTCGTCATCAGTTCGTTTGCCGTGCTGTGGTCTGAACCACGGTTCGTTCGCCGTGCTGTGGCCTGGGCCACGACTGGCGGACGGGGGGCTTTCCGCAAAATCTAAATTAATTCATTCTTCGCATGATTCGCCCGGTGAGCGGTGGTGTGTGCCGCCGCCCGGGCCGTACGTGGTCGCGTGCCGCGGCCTGCCGCCGTCGAGGAGCGAGCCCGGCCGCCCCGTCGTGGGGGCCGGTGGCGAAGTCCGCCGGGGGCGCCCGCCGCGGGTGTGGCCGTGCCCGAGCGTGGTTCCCGGCTAGACACGACGTCGTGGGAGGCAGAAGTCAACGATCATAACGATTCCGGTTCCCTCCGATCGGCCGTGACATCGTTGTCAGGCAGGCAGCGGGTAGAGACTCCACCCGCGTTACAGGCATGTCAATTGGCCCCCTCCCAATGTGGCCATTTTGTAACGTATCGTGACGCCTAGTGAGTTTTGTCGCACATGATCCTTTGAGTGGTCCCCGGGCGGCCGGCGCGACGCGCACCGGACCGCCGGCGACCGGCCGTGGCGGCGCGGTCGCTTCTCGCGGTCACCCGGCCCGGCCCGGCTCAGCGCGGCTCAGCGAGGCGCGGCTCAGCGAGGCGGCAGGCCCCGCTCGACCAGCTCGGTGGGAAGCACCACGGTGCGCGGCCACGACCGCTCCCCCCCGATACGCCGGAACAGCAGCTCGGCGGCGGTCCTGGCCAGCTCGCGGGTGTCGTAGGCGATCACCGTCAGCGGGTACGGCACCAGGCTGGACATGTCGAAGTCGTCGAACCCGAGCACCGCGGCGTCGCTGCCGCGCCGGTGCAGCTCCTCGATCACGCCGAGGGTGATCCGGTTGTTCAGGCTGAAGAAGGCGGTCGGCGGATCCGGCCGGTCCAGCAGTTCGGAGACGACCCGGGCGGCCGCCGCCGGATCGCGGACGCCGTCACGGACCAGCCGGGTGTCGTACGGCGCTCCGGCCGGGCCGAGCGCGTCCTGGGCGCCGTCGAGCCGCTCGCGCATCGTGTAGACGCCGATCGAGTCGAGCAGGATGGCGATCCGGCGGTGGCCCGCCTCGACGAGCCGGCGCACCCCGGCCCGCGCGCCCCCGCGGTTGTCGAGCAGCACCGTGTCGGCGAGCAGCCCGCCGGCCGGCCGGTCGAGGAAGACCACCGGGGTGCCGAGCTCGACCTCGGCGCGCATGAACGAGTGGTCGTCGCCGGCCGGCACCACGAGCAGCCCGTCGACGCGGCGGGCGCACATGTCCCGCAGCAGCTGCTGCTCGCGGGCCGGATCCTCCTCGGAGCTGGCGATGATGAGCATCGTGCCGTGTTGCCGGGCGACCTCGGCGGCGGCCCCCGCGATCGTCGCGTAGAACGGGTTGGCGATCTCCTCGATCAGCAGCCCGACCGTGGCGGTCGTCTGCCCCGAGCGCAGCGAGCTGGCCAGGTGGTTGCGGCGGAAGCCCAGCTCGGCCACGGCGGCGAGCACCCGCTCGACCAGCTCGGGCTGCACGTGCGGCGCGTTGTTCACGACCCGCGAGACGGTCTTCAGGCTCACTCCGGCCCGGGTCGCCACGTCCACCATGGTGGGCCGCCTCGTACGGCCGCCGTCGCTGGTCATACCACGAACCATACCGACACGCCGTCCGTCGTGGTGACAACGTTGTCCGAATCGCCGCCCTGGTCACCGCCGGGACGACCCCGCCGGAGGCCGGGCACGACAGGCGACCACGCACGGCGGTCACGGCGCCGCCTCTCCCGACCGACCCCGCCGGGCGGCCCGGGGGAACGCACGGTTTCCGGGAGGTTACCCGATCAGCTCTTGACAACGTTGTCTTGCGAGGGAAACGTTGGGCCGCGATCCACACCTGGGTGCGCCCCTCCGCGCGCCCACCGCCCCCTCACGCCCCCCCATGGAGCTTCCCGCCTGGTCTGAGACCCATGTCCCCGGCACCGACGACGGCGCCGCACGCCGTCGCGGACATCGGCGCCCGCGACGGCGTGCGGCGGGCCGTCCCGCGTGCCCGCGGGCAGACGCACCCGCGCTCCGTACACGGCCGATCGGCCGCGGCGGAGCGCGGCGGCCACGGTTCTCACTCCCGGCGTCCGACGCTCTCGACCCCCCTAACGAGTCAAAAGGCACCTGCCATGTCGCATCCCCCCTTCGCCCGCATCCTGTCCCTCCGGCGGTTCGCCGCGACCGCGGCACTGCTGCTGCCGGCGTGGCTGCTCGTCGCCACACCCCCGGCGAGCGCCGCGGCCCCTCCCGGCGACTTCGGCTCCTCGTTCGAGTCGGCCGACCCGCAACCCGCGGCGAGCACCGTCGAGATCGGTGCGAACGGCGAACCGATCCAGGCGAACCTGAGCGGATCGAGCCCGACCGGACTGCCCGGCAGCCTGCTCGGCCAGGTCGGCGCGGTGTCCGCGAGCGCCGAGAACCCGCCGAACGAGACCGCCGCGACCCTCAAGGACGGCAACCCGTCGACCAAGTGGCTGGCGTTCGCCCGGACCGGCTGGGTGACCTACACGCTGGCCAAGCCCGCGGCGGTGGTGCGCTACTCGCTCACCTCCGCGGACGACGCGCCGGGCCGCGACCCCAGGGACTTCACCGTGCAGGGGTCGGACGACGGCGACACGTGGACCGACCTGGACAGGCGGACGGGGCAGAGCTTCGGCGGGCGGTTCGCCACCAACGTCTACGAGTTCACCAACACCACCGCCTACGAGCACTACCGGCTGAACGTCACCGCGAACTCCGGTGACTCGATCGTCCAGCTCGCCGACTGGAACATCAGCGACGGCTCCGACGTCAGGCCGCCGGTCACCCCGATGGTCAGCGTCGTCGGCAGCGGCCCGGTCAGCGGCCACACCATGAAGCCGCAGGCCGGATTCACCGGGACGGCCTCGCTGCGCTACTCGGGCGGCGCGGAGGCGGCCGGCCGCTCGTACGCGACCAACAGGCTGTTCGACGTCGACATCCCGGTCGGGCCGAAGACCCGGCTGTCCTACAAGGTCTTCCCCGAGTTCACCGGCCAGGACGCCCGCTACCCGTCCACCCACGTCGCCGTCGACCTGCACTTCACCGACGGCAGCTACCTGAGCCGGCGCTCGCCCGTCGACCAGCACGGCTACCCGCTCACGGCCGCCGGGCAGGGCGCGTCGAAGGTGCTCTACGCCGACCAGTGGAACGCGGTGCGGTCCGAGATCGGCGCGGTCGCGAACGGCAAGACGATCGACCGCATCCTGCTCGCCTACGACGACCCCCAGGCGACCGCCTCGACCCGCTTCCAGGGCTGGCTCGACGACGTCACCCTGACAGGCGTCCCGGTGCCGATCGACGGCTCGCGCCTGACCAACTACGTCGACACCCGGCGCGGGACCAACTCGACGGGCGGGTTCTCGCGCGGCAACAACCTGCCGATCACCGCGGTGCCGAACGGCTTCAACTTCTTCACGCCGGTCACCGACGCCACGTCCAACTCGTGGGAGTACGACTACCAGCGGGACAACAACGCGGACAACCTCCCCACGCTGGAGGGGCTCGCGATCTCGCACGAGCCCAGCCCGTGGATGGGTGACCGCAACCAGATGTCGATCATGCCGGTGCCCGCGGGCGGGCCGCTCACCGGAGCGCCCGGCGGCCGGGCCCTCGCCTTCGGCCACGACGACGAGATCGCGCGGCCGGACCTCTACCGGGTCACGCTGCGGAACGGCCTGATCGCGGAGATGACGCCCACCGACCACGCCGGGATCATGCGGTTCACCTTCCCTGACGGCCAGGCCACCGGAAGCCTCGTCTTCTACAACGGCACGTTCACCATCGGCACGGACGGCACGTTCACCGGCTGGGTCGACAACGGAAGCGGCCTGTCGGCCGGTCGCAGCCGGATGTTCGTGTCCGGCACCTTCGACCGGGCGCCCGCGCAGTCCTCCGCCACGTCCGCCACCTTCGACACCTCCGGGAAGCGGCAGGTGACGCTGCGCCTCGCGACGTCGTTCCTCTCGGTCGAGCAGGCACGCCGGAACCTCGACATGGAGGTCGGCGACAGGAGCTTCGACCAGATCCAGGCCGCCGCCGCCGCGGAGTGGAAGGACCGGCTCGGCCGGGTCGAGGTGCGGGGCGCGACCGAGACGCAGCTGGTGACGCTGTACTCGAACCTGTACCGGCTGAACCTGTACCCCAACTCGCAGTCGGAGAACACCGGCACCGCCGCCGCCCCGCGCTGGCAGTACGCGAGCCCGGTGTCGGCGCCGGCCGGCACCTCGACCGCCACCCAGACCGGCGCGAAGATCGTCGACGGGCAGATCTACGTCAACAACGGGTTCTGGGACACCTACCGCACCGTGTGGCCCGCGTACTCGCTGCTCTACCCGGACGTCGCGGCCAGGATCGCAGACGGGTTCGTCCAGCAGTACCGTGACGGCGGGTGGGTCGCCCGCTGGTCGTCACCCGGCTACGCGGACCTGATGACCGGCACCAGCGCGAACGTCTCGCTGGCCCAGGCCTACCTCAACGGCGTCAAGCTGCCCGACCCGCTCGGCGCGTACGACTCGGCGGTGAAGGACGCGACCGTCGCGTCCGGGCGCGGCGAGGTCGGCCGCAAGGGCATCGAGACCTCGCTCTTCCTCGGCTACACGCCGACCTCCACCGGCGAGTCGGTGTCGTGGGCGCTGGAGGGCTTCATCAACGACTACGGCCTCGGCAACATGGGCGCGGCCCTGGCCAAGGACCCGGCCACCCCGAAATCGCGGCGCGACGGGCTCAAGGAGGAGTCGGAGTACTTCCTGCAGCGGGCCCGCAACTACGTCCACCTCTTCGACCCGAGCACGAAGTTCTTCCGGGGCCGCGACGCCGCCGGCAACTTCCTCGCCGGCGACCCGCTGGACTGGGGCGGCGTCTACACCGAGACCAACGGGTGGAACTTCGCGTTCACCGCGCAGCAGGACGGCCGGGGACTGGCCAACCTGCACGGCGGGCAGAAGGCGCTGCGGCAGAAGCTCGACGAGTTCTTCGCCACCCCGGAGAACGCCGACAGGCCCGGCGGGTACGGCGGCACGATCCACGAGATGCTCGAAGCCCGCGCGGTGCGGATGGGCCAGCTCGGCATGAGCAACCAGCCCTCACACCACATCCCGTACATGTACAACTACGTCGGGGCGCCGGCGAGGACGCAGGCGATCGTGCGGGAGATCCTGCAGCGCCTCTACGTCGGCGGCGAGATCGGCCAGGGCTACCTGGGTGACGAGGACAACGGCGAGATGTCGGCGTGGCACGTCCTCAGCTCGCTGGGCATCTACCCGCTGCAGGCCGGCTCGTCCAACTGGGCCGTCGGCTCGCCGCAGTTCACCCGGATGACCGTCCACCGCGAGAGCGGCGACATCGTCGTCAACGCGCCGGACAACAGCACGAAGAACGTCTACGTGCAGAGCGTGAAGGTCAACGGCAAGCCGCAGCGCGAGGTGTCCGTCGACGCCTCCCGGCTCGCCCGCGGTGGCACGATCGACTTCAGGATGGGCCCGAACCCGTCGTCCTGGGGCACCGGCGAGAAGGACGCGCCGCCGTCGCTGACCGAGGGCGGAACGGTGCCCAAGCCGTTGCGGGACATCACCGGTCCCGGTCTCGGCACCGCGACCGCGAGCGGCGGGCAGGACGCGTCGAAGCTGTTCGACGACTCGTCGACCACGCAGATGACCTTCACCTCCGGCACGCCGCAGATCGGCTGGACCTTCCGCGGCGGCAGGCAGAAGCCGGTGTACTACACGCTCACCTCCGGTGCGAGCACCGGCGCCCCGGCGGCCTCGGGGAACTCCGGGGAGAGGAAGGGTGCCCCGGCCTCCGGGGACCCGGTCTCCGGGGCGACCACGGGCGACCCGGCGGACTGGCGGCTGCAGGGCTCCGACGACGGGATCACCTGGACCACGGTCGACTCCCGCGAGGACGAGGTGTTCTCCTGGCGCAACCACACCCGGCCGTTCAAGATCAGCCGTCCGGGACGGTTCACGCAGTTCCGCCTGGCCGTGACGAAGGCCGTCGGGGGCGAGCGGACGAACCTCGCCGAGATCGAGTTGCTCGCCGGCGGCGACGTACAGCTCGGGGGCGGAGACGTCACGGTCACCCCCGCGAACAGCGTGCACGCCACGTCCGGCGTCGAGGCGTCGGTGACACTCGCCTCCGTCACCGGGGGCACCGCGAGCGGCTACCGGGCCACCGTCGACTGGGGTGACGGCTCACCGGTCACCGAGGGCACCCTGACCCTGAGCTCGCGGAGCGTGTACGGCGTCAGCGGCTCGCACACCTACGCCAAGCCGGGCCACTACCAGGCGAGCGTCACGGTGACCGACGGCACCGGCCAGGGCTCGGGAACGGCCGGCGTCGACGTGGCCTACGCGCCGGAGTCCGGCCTCGCCGCGGCGTTCGACACCGTCTGCATCGGTGACGAGGGCGTCCTCGCGGCGAACTGCGACGCCAAGTCGTGGGCGTACTCTCGTGCGGCCCTCGAGGCGGCCGGCGTGATCCAGGGCAAGCGGCACGAGGTGCCGGGAACGGCGCTGAGCTTCACGCTGCCGGCGATCCACGCCGGGCAGCCGGACAACGCGACCGGCAACGGCAAGAAGATCGTGCTCAACCTGCCGGACGACGCGAAGAGCGTCTCGTTCGTCGGCGCGGGCACGCAGGGCAATCAGAGCACCACCGGCAAGGCCGCCTTCGACGACGGCAGCACGGCCGACATCCCGATCCAGATGAGCGACTGGACGCTGGGCGGCAACCCCGACGGCACGCCGTCCTACGGCAACATCGTCGTCGCCAAGACCGCGTACCGGCTGCTCGGCACGAGCCGGAACAGCGCGCAGCCGTTCCTGTTCGCCACCGCGCCGTACCGGATCCCGGACGGGAAGAAGCTCGTGTCGGTGACCCTGCCGGCCCAGACCGGCGAGCCGGGCTCGGCGGGCAGGATCCACGTGTTCGCCGTCGCCGACGACGGCACGCCGGGCGCCGCGCTGGTGAGCACCGCCGCCAAGGACCAGAAGGCCGTCGCCGGGCAGGCCCTGTCGGCCGACCTCGGCTCGGTGACCGGCGGCGTCACCGGCTCGGCGGGCTACCGCGCCCGCGTCCAGTGGGGCGACGGCATGGTTCCCGCCGACGCCACGGTCGGCCCGTCCGGCGCGATGAGCGGTCAGCACACGTACGAGCGTGAGGGCACCTACACGGTGCGCGTCACCGCGTGGGACACGCTGTCGAGCGTCACCACGGCGTTCACCGTGACCGTGACGCGGGCCGGGGCGCAGCCGTCGATCTCGGTGTCGGCGTCCGCCCCCGTCACCGCCGGCGACCCGGTCACCGTCAAGGGCAGCGGGTTCGCCGCCGGCGAGCGGGTGACCGTCAGGCTCGGCGCCGGTCCGGCGGACGGCACGACGGTCGTGGCCTCGGCGAAGGGAGAGGTGCAGGCGTCGATGAAGGCTTCCGACGACGCGGAGCCCGGCCGGTACGCGGTCACCGCCGTCGGCGCGACCTCGGACACGGCGGCGGCGGCGACCGTCCAGGTGATCGAGGAGCCGGTGGCGCGCACGTACCGGCCGGAGGTGCTGCTGTCGGCCACCTCCGGGCCGCGCGGCACGGCGATCGTCGTCGACGGTTCCGGCTTCGCGCCGAACGAGACGGTCACGATCGGCTTCGGCGACGGCCTCGCCTCCGCCACCGTGCGCGCGAACGGTGACGGCGTCGTCTCCGGCGAGACCGTCAGCGTGCCGGGAACGGCGAAGCCGGGTGCGACCGGCGTCACGCTGGCCGGTGCCGGCTCGAAGACCCGGATCGAGCTGACCTTCACGGTCACCGGCTAGAACCGGGACACCGAGGCCGCCGGCGGGCGGGCCGTGCCCACGGCCCGCCCACCGGCGGCCGACCGGCGATGGCGGACGGTGAGTGAGAGATTCTCACCAGATACCCACATGATCGGTACAATTCAGTTATGAAGGCTGCGGTCCGCACCAGATATGGCCCACCGGAAGTGGTTCGTTTCGCGGAGGCGGAGAAGCCGGTGGTCAAAGACGGCGAGCTCCTCATCAAGGTCCACGCGACGACGGTCAATCGCACGGACTGCGCGTTACGCGCGGCGAAGCCCTTCATCTGGAGATTCTTCACCGGGCTTGTCAGGCCGAAGCTGAGAATTCTCGGAAACGAGTTCGCGGGAGAAGTCGAGGCGGTGGGCGCCGGTGTCACCTCCTTCGAAATCGGCGACAGGGTGTTCGGATACAACGACCGTTCGTTCGGGGCACACGCCCAGTACATGTCGATCCCCCAGGACGGCGCGCTGGCGATCATGCCGGAGGGCCTGACCTACGCGGAGGCCGCTCCCAGCACCGAAGGTTCGCACTACGCCCTCACGATCATCAGGACGGCGGGGATCCGGAGCGGGCAGGACGTCCTCGTCTACGGCGCGAGCGGGGCGATCGGCTCGGCGGCGGTGCAACTCCTGAAGGGGCTCGGCGCCGGCGTGACCGCGGTCTGCGACACGAGGAACCTCGAGCTGGTCAGGGGACTGGGGGCCGACAGGGTCGTCGACTACACGGCCGAGGACTTCACGAAGGACAAGCGGAAGTACGACGCCGTCATCGACGCGGTCGGCAAGAGCTCGTTCGGCCGGTGCAGGCGGCTGCTGAAACCGCGCGGGATCTATCTCGCGTCGGACCTGGGCACCCTGTCGCAGAATCTGATTCTGGCGCTTGTCACCCCGCTGTTCGGCGGCAGGAAGGTCATGTTTCCCATCCCGAAGCAGGACGAACCGGAGATGGCGCGCTATTTCAAGGGGCTCATCGAGTCCGGCGATTTCAAGCCGGTCATCGACCGCCGATATCCACTGGACGAGATCGTCGAGGCGCACCGGTACGTCGAGACGGGCCAGAAAACGGGAAATGTTGTGATCATCGTCGAGCATTCCGGCTAGAGCCGGAATGCGCTCGATCGTCCTGGGCCACCGAACACGCGGGAGCGGTGGCCGCCGCGTGTCGAGAGTATCGGGAGCAGGATTCGAACCTGCGACCTACGGATTATGAGCCCGCCGAGCTACCGCTGCTCCATCCCGACCTGATGAAATGAGAACACCGATCGGCTTCGGCGGCCTCATCCCGTTTTCCGGGGCGGCCGGGACCGGCGACATGGACGGGGCCGAGCCGGAAGCGGCCGGGCGGAAAACCCCGCCGGGGCGGGAAAAGACGGGCCGGGGCCGCGCCGCCGTACGGGCGGATGGTTCGCCGCACCTTTCGCTGGTTTGCCGCACCTTTCACGGGGCAGGCGGCCGAAGCTGGGAAATGCCGTTTCCGCTCACCGTCGGCGGCGAGGGAGGTGCGATCCCGATGAGCGTTCACACACTGTCGGTCGCGTTCAGCTGGGCTCTTTTGGCGACCGGATGCGTGCTGGCCGCGCACGGCGTTCACGTGCTGGTGACGGGCCGGGCTCCGCGCGCGATCTCCGGACCGGGCAAGGTCCTGCAGGTGAGGCCGTACGCGTGGTCCATGCTGTTCTTCGCGTTCTTCGCCGTCTCGACGGCGTCGCCGCGGCTGCTCGGCTGGACGGACCAGCTGTCGCTCACCGCCTTCACCTTGCTCGCGCTCGCCTTCGTGGCGGTGGCGCTCACGCTGATGGCGAGGGCGAAGAAGGTGCTGATCCCCACGACCTCGCGCGACCGGGAGATGTGACGGCGCCTCGCCGGGTCCCTCGCCGGGTCCCTCGCCGGGTCCCTCGCCGGGTCCCTCGCCGGGCTCCTAGACGGGACGGGTCCCGCGACGGGACGTGGGCGACCGGCCGCGGGAACCGGCGGGCGCGAATCAGGGGGCGGGAACCTCGGCGACGAGCTTGGAGCTCCAGGGGCAGAAGACGCAACCCGGCAGGAAGGCGCCGCACGCCTCGTCGAGGTGGTCCTCGACGTAGGAGAGCGTCGCGTCGCAGACCTCGATGGCCATCTCGAAGAAGTCGATCGTGTTCGGGTCGAGGTGGAAGCCGTAGGCGGGGTTGTACGGGGCCGGCCTCTTGATGATCCGGCCCATGACGTGCGTCCTCGAGGTCTCCTGGCCGCTGATGATCCGCCGGGCGTGCTCGATCTTCGCGGGGTCGGTGAGCTTGATGACGAGCGGCTCGCGGGAGCCGACGGTCGTCATCGTGAAGTAGGCCGACTCGGTCGCGGCGGCCGGCGAGGGCGCACCGGTCCCGGCGGGGCCGGCCTGGACGGAAAGGGGAGCCGCGCAGGCACGCGGTGTGGGCGCGGCCTGAGCGGGCGCGGCCATCATGGTGGCGAGCATCGCCACGGCAGCCAGACAGCCGATCCTGGTGAAGAAGCGTCGCACGGGTTCCTCCTGGGCCCTGCGGGCCGTGACCGTCACGGCTCCAACGCTCTTCTAGGACTCCTCTCCTGCCGATCACCCGGCCCCACACCGCGCTTGATCAATAAATCTCCGCCCCTTGCCGGGACTTTCCCCGCCGTCGACCCCGTGCTCACGATCGCCGGACGCGGTGAGCCCCCGGCCGGCCGTCCCCGCGGGGAGGGAATGTTCTCTCACAGATCCAACACTCTCCGTGTCGGCGGCGGCGTTTCTCGTCACTCATGGCGATCACTGCTGGTAGTGGTGGCACATGCCGACACGACAATGGCGCCGCACGGCCGCCGCTCTCACAGCCCTGCCCGCCCTCCTCGTCACCCTCGCCGGGCCGGCGGCCGCCGCGGTCAAGCTGCCCGAGCCGTCAGTCCCGCCGATCGCCCGCGCCGAGCTGAACCTGCTGACCGTCGCGGAGCCGCGGTCGACGGCCGGCTACAGCCGGGACCGCTTCCCGCACTGGAGTACGCGCGCCGCGGCCTGTGACGCCCGCGAGACCGTGCTGGCGCGCGACGGCCAGAACGTGCAGCGCGACGACGACTGCCGGGCGGTGTCGGGCTCCTGGTACTCGGCCTACGACGGGCGCACCCTCAGCTCGGCCGACGACGTCGATGTCAGCCACATCGTGCCCCCGGCCAACGCCTGGCGCTCCGGCGCAGACACCTGGACCGACGCCGAGCGCGAGAGTTTCGCCAACGATCTGGAGCGGCCGCAGCTGCTCGCCGTCTCCGCCGCGTCGAACAAGGACAGGGACGACCGGGGGCCCGAGTCGTGGAGGCCGCCGCTCGCCGCCTCCCGCTGCATGTACGCCCGGGCCTGGGCGGATGTGAAGTACCACTATCGCCTCACCGTCACCGCCGAGGAGAAGGCCGCCCTCGCCGAGATGCTCGACACCTGCCGGCCCCAGCCGGCCGGCGAGGGTCGTAGGTGAGCGACGTGACGGGCCGCGAACACTACGACAACCAGGTGCTCGCCGGGCCCGGCGGGGTGATGACCGACGAGGTGGGGGTCATCGCCGGTGATCTCGTCGTCCGCACCGAGGTCCACGACGACCAGGCCCACGTCGCGGTGCAGTACCTCGGCGCGGAGGAGTGGTACACCCTGACCGGCAGTCCCGCCCCGCTGGCCGGGCACACCGGCGAGGAGGTGCACGAGGCGGTGCTGGCCGCCATCCAGGCGGGCCTGCCCGGCGGGCTCGGCTGATCAGGTCCCTGCCGATTCGACGGCCCCGGTCACGTGCCGGGGCCGGGCCGGGGACAGTGCCGGGGGGACAGTGCCGGGGGGACAGTGTCGGGGGACAGTGCCGGGGGACAGTGCCGGGAAACAGGGCCGGGGCCGCTCCGGGGCTCACGCCGGTCTGGCGAGCCGGGCGAAGGAGAGCACGACGACCGTCGACAGCAGCCAGCCCAGCAGGCCGGCCACGTTCAGCAGCGCCGAGGCCAGCGCTCCCGCCCGGCTGCGCGTCTCGGGGTACCACGTCGCGCGCTGGCCCAGCGAGATGAGCGGTACGACGGTGTCCACCGTGTAGAACAGCGGGTCGAAGCAGCGCACCTGCCCGTCCCCGCACGGCCCGGGACGGGCGCCGCGCCCCGCCGCGGTCGCCGTGCCGTCCGCCGGCGCCGCCACGTCGTCCACGGTGACCAGCCTGCCGTCCACCGCGTAGACGTTCCCGCGCGGATCGGTGGCCCGCAGGGTCTCCTGGACCGCGGGGCTCAGCATCATGACGCCGACCAGGGCGAGCAGGGCGCCCAGCAGCCACAGCACCCGGCCCGGCCGGTAGCCGTAGCCGACGGTGAGCCCGTAGAGCAGGTCGCGGGCGTTCCTGACCATCCGGCGCGGCGATCGGCCCTCCGGCGACGGCGCCCGCCTGGCCTGCCGGCGCTGCTCGATGAGCAGCCGTTCGGCCTCCGCGGGGTGGCCGTGCTGGCGGAACACCCTGGCCGCCTGCTCGTACGGGCCGGCGTCGAAGGGGACCATCCCGCGCAGCCAGTCGCGGCGGGCCCGCCAGTCCCAGGCGCCGTCGAAGCGGTCGTAGACGAATCCCGCGATCATCGAGTTTCGCGGCCACCCGGCCGGGTCGTCGGCGAGAAGCGTGGTGGACGCGCCGGTCAGGTCCACCAGCGGCGGGACCTCGGCCCAGCGCAGGCGCATGCCGCCGCGCGCCGTGGCCGACACCGCCTCGATCCCTCCGGCGAAGGTGCCGCGCTCGCAGTCGATCCGCCCCTCCACCGCGCACCGGTTCAGCAGCACCCGGCCCTCGGCGACGAAGCCCTCCTTGAGCAGGATCGATCCCCGTACCACCGCCTGCTGGAGCAGGAGCGCCTCGCCGCCCGGGTTGCGCAGCCGGGCGTGGTGGGCGTCCAGGGCGCCGCCGATCGTCGCGGAGCGGAACCGCAGCCTGCCGCCGACGGCCTCCATCTCCCGCAGGTCCACCATGCTGTCGACGACCACGCCCTGGGCCGCGATGAGCGAGTTCCTCTCCGGCAGGCTCCACCGGGTTCCCCGGAGAACGAGGCCGCCCCTGATGTGCGCCCCCGCCAGGCGCAGCGTGCCCTGGACCGCCGTCCCCTCCTCGATGACGAGGCTGGAGCGCACCTCGGCGTTGGTCAGGTCGAGGGCGCGCCCTCCGCCGACCGTGAGCTCGCACCCCCGGTGGATCCGCACGGTGCTGAAGGAGCCCATGGAAAGGTCCACGCCGCCGCCGATCCGGCACTCGCCCTCGACGCTGAGATCCCCGCCCACGAAAAGGCCGGGGGCGCTGATCGCGGTCCCGCCGTCGCGCCTGCTGGAGTATCCGGCGCCGCTGATCGCCCCGGTGGGCTCGAGGGTGGCGTCGCGGATCAGGAACTGGCCGGAGATCCGGGCGTTGCCCAGGTCGACGCGGCCGCGGATCAGCGGGCGGCGGCCCGTCTGGTCGTCGATGAGGAAGACGCTGCCGCCGATCTGCGCGTCGCCCAGGTCCAGGGCCAGCCCGCGGTCGGGACGGGTCAGCCGGGCGCCGGTCAGGTCGAGCGAGCCCGCCACCTGGACCCCCAGCAGCCGCATCCCGCCGCGTGCCTCGAAGCCGTGCAGCAGCCGGATCGTCCCGCCGACCCGCATCCGGTCGGCCTGGACCGCCCGCATCGCGGAGTCGATGACCGTGTCCAGGCAGAGCAGGCGCCCGCCGATCTCCGACTCGCACAGCCAGACGGCCGCGCTGCGGGAGGTGCTGGCCGAGGTCCACAGGTCACCGGTGACGCGCGACCTGGACAGGTCCAGGTCGCGGCGGACCCGCAGCCCGTTGGCCAGGATGCCCGGCACCGTGCAGCCGTCCAACACCAGCAGGTGCAGGTCGGCCCCCTCCAGCAGAACGGGCCGGTCGAACACGCAGCCGGTGAAACGCAGGGGGAAGGGCACCTCCATCCCGCTCAGGTCGAGGTCGCCGGCGATTCTCGCGCCGTGGATCGCCGGCCCGCGCGGGTCTATCTCCTCGCGGCCGCGCCGGCACAGCTCACGGACCAGGCGGCCCTCGACGACGAGTTCCTCGCCGTCTCGCGCCCGCAGGACCCGGCCCTCCACGCAGGCCCGCAACAGGGTCACCTCGTCGATCACGGTCACGCCGCGCGGCCTCCCGCCGGTGCACGAGAAACAGGGGGAAACCGGCTCCTCGGCGGGAGCCGGCCCGGCCACCCTATCCAGGGGCCCGGGGTGTGGTCTCGACGCGGCGACGGGGACGCCCGCCCCCTCGTCCGCCGTCGCGCCCGGTGCGGCGGCCGGTGTCCAGGTCGGTGTCTAGGCCGGTGGCGCGAGCCGTTTCACCTGGTCGCGGGCGTTCGCGTCGAGGTTCGCCTGGAGCAGCCCGTTGTCGACACCGGGGTCGCAGGCGGTCAGGATCCGGACGGCCGCGGGCGGTCCTTCCCGGTAGCCGAACAGGAGCAGGAGGGTGTCGCCCTGTGCGACCTCGCCTCCGCGGCACACGTTCTCGCCCGGCCGGGCGTCCAGGGAGTTCAGTGCCGCCGCCAGGTCCTCGGCCGCCTGCCTGCCGTGTTCCAGCCGGGGAGACCGCCCGTCGTACGGGGCCTGCCCGCAGACCAGGACCGAGACGGGTTCGCCGGGCACCATCCGCCCGTCCTGGCCCCGGCGCCCGGGGAACCCGTGGCAGGGGTCGTCCGGCCGCGCGGGGTTCCACGTGCCGGTCCGGTAGGCGGCGGTGATGTCCGGCCCGACGTACGAGCGGCTGCCGACGGTGCCGTTCGTCGTCGTCACGCAGGAGTTGACCTCCTCGGCGCTGCCCACCCACAGGGCTTCCCCGCGGGGATAGGCGAACCTGATGAGGTAGTTGGTCGTCGCCCCGCCCATCTGCGTGCACGGGCCGCCGGGATCGGCCGTGGTCACCGGGAGGTAGTCCAGGTCGCGGGCCATGGCCCCGGCCTCGGCGGTCAGGATCCGGGATCCGGCGAGCCGCTCGCCTCCCGGGCGCGCGTTGTCCCCCGGGTAGGCGCAGATCATCGCCGTGACCGGCTCTCCGGGGACGAGCGACTCCTCGACCCCTTCGAGGTCGGCGGCGGCGGGCACCCATCCGCCGGGCCTGTCGCCGCCCCAGCGTTCCGGGCACGACGCGGGCACGGACGACGGGGCGCGCACGGCCTGCGAGATCAGCGCGGCCGCCGCGCATACCGCGGTCACGGCCAGGGCGATGCGGACACTGCGGAGAAGTCTCACGATGCTGGAACGTCAATCCCCTGAGAAAGGTTCGAACGGTGGTGGGAGGGAGCCGTGCGTCTCGCCGGCCCGGGGACTTCTCGCGAGATCTCCGCGCGCGCGTCAGGTGCCGGGCGGCGTTCCGTCCTCCCGCGGGACGTGTCCTCCCGCGGGACGTGTCCTCCCGGGGGGAAGCGGACGGGAACGCCGGGAGATCCCTCACGTCCTGTCTCCCGGTCACTTCCTGGGAGCGAATCCGTGCCTGACCTCGCCCTTGTTGCAGCGCGGGCAGGGGCGGTACTGGCGAGGGAAGAAGGTGGCCTTCAGCGTGCCAGATCCGCTGCATTTGCGGCATTTTGATAGGTAGTTACGGATCCAATCGGAAATAACCCATATGGCGAGAACAGCGATGATGAGCAGCGCGGTTTCCACGGTGAACTCCACCTGGTGAGGGTTCCATGAGGCCTTCCCTCATAACACCCCGCGTTCGCGCCAACGCGTTACGTTTCGATGGGCGGTATATCGCCTGCTCATATCAGTTGCGGCGACAGCCGAAATTGTGATTGCCCCTCTTGCGGTGTTTTGGGGTGGGGGCGTGAGGTGCAGGCCGGTCGGCACCGGAGAAACCGGACGGCACCCCTTCATCCCCGCGCCCGCCCCCGGCTCCCCCCGTTGGAGCCGGGACCGGGACGCTCAGCCGGTCGCGAGGTGCTCGGCCTCGTGGTGCAGTACCTCGACCAGGATCAGTTCCAGACGGAGGTCCGGATCCGTGAGGTCGTCGGACGGTGTCATCGAATACCTCCAGCCTCGCTGGTGGGGACGCCCCGCCTGCCTCGGGGGTGTATCCGCCATACCAGGCCGGTATGAACCCGAGAGCCCCGCCCGGTGTCCCGCGCGGTCCCGCCCTCCGGCCCCCGGCGCCCTCAGGGACGGCCGGGGAGCATGTCAGTCGATTCCGGGTTCGGCCCAGAAGACCGTTCCCGAGCCGTGCAACCCGACGGGCCCGTGGGCGGCGGGGACGAAAACGGACTCGCCGGGACGCAGGGTGTGCTCGCCGGTCTCGATCTCGCCCTCGGTGCACAGCAGGATGCGCGGCACCCCGCCCTCCAGGGTGAGGCCGGAACCCGGGACGGCCGTACCGAGACGGAACTCGGGGACGGGGGTCCGGTAGAGGTTGCCGGCCGGCTCGACCCGCAGGGCCGGGGCCGAGGGGTCGGTGACCCGCAGCAGCTCCTCCACGTCCATCGGCTTGCCGGTCAGCCCGGCGCGCAGCACGTTGTCGGAGCCGCCCATGATCTCCACACCGAACCCGCTCAGGTAGCAGTGCAGGACCCCGGCGCCCAGGAAGAGCGCCTCGCCGGGCCGCAGCTCGTGGCGCCGCAGGAACAGCGGTGCCAGGCAGGCGGGATCTTCCGGGTGGATCCCCGCCAGGCGTACGACCAGCTCGTTGTCGGGGCCGCCGACGGCCGAGGCGGCCCGCGTGACGGCGGCCACGAGGTCCGCCCTGCCGTCCTTGGGCCACTCCACCAGCGCGCGCAGCGCGGCGGAGGCGTCTCCGGCGGCCAGCGGCGCGACGACCGGCTCCAGCTCCGCGACGCCCAGGGCGCCGATGAGAGCCGCCGCCTCCCGGGGAGGACGGAACCCGGCCAGCGCGGTGAACGGGGTCAGCGCGCAGATCAGCTCCGGCTTGGGGAACGGGTCGACGTAGATGCCCCGGGCGAACCCCTCTCGCGCCTGCTCCTGCGAGGGGTGGACCTGGAGCGAGAGCGGCAGGTCCACGGCGATCAGCTTCAGCAGGTACGGCAACCGCGCCCCGAACCGCTCGACCGTCTCCTCGCCCAGCTCGGACACCGGGTCGGCGGCCACCGTCTCGGCGAGGGAGTGCCACGTCCCCCGGCGCAGCACCGACGAGGAGCCGGACGGGTGGGTGCCGAACCACATCTCCGCCTCGGGCAGCTCCGCGGGGGAGGGTCGCCCGGCCAGCGTGGCGATCGCCGTGCGCGAGCCCCAGTCGTAGTTCTTCACGGGGTTGCGAAGGAGGTCCGTCATGACGCCTCCACCGATGCGGGCGCGGCGGTGCCGGGCCGCCCGGGGCCGTTCTCCGGCCGTGAGGACAGCCGCGCGCGCGTGCCGCCGGGCCCGGCCTTGCCTGCCGCCGCGCGGGCGGCGGGGATGAAGGAGTCGTTCATGATCCTCTGTGTCCGTGTGAGTCCGTGAGCAGGAATCGAAATGCCGCAGAACGCCGATGTTACGCGTCCTCGACGTCGTACGGCCGCCGGGGCGTGCCAAGACACCGTACGGCCGGCAGGGCGTGCCAAGACCTGGTGCCGGATCGCGGACCGGCACCCTGGAGCCCGCCCGTACGGGTGGTGCCCTGGGCCGGGGACGGTCGCGTACCGGCGGGAGCGTGGCCCCCTTCGCCGTCTCCGGTGGCCGGAAGTGGCCAGACCGGCCGGTCACTGGCCTGACGGGGGCCCACCTGGGACAACCCGGCCACGGGGCCCCGAACGGGTCCCGCGGAAGGCCGTGCGCGCCCTCACGGCGCACGGCGGCGGGTTCACAACGGGCCGGCGGTCCTGAAGACTCCGCTGGGGAGCACCCGCCACGCGTGCCGTTCCTCCGGGAGCCGCCCCAGGACGAGGCGGGGCCACGGAAGGGTGAGGTGAGCATGCGTTCGCTCGGCATCGAGGGTGCGTGGGTGTTCGAACCGAAGGTCTTCCTCGACGACCGGGGCGGTTTCCACGAGTGGTTCCGGCTGGAGGCCTTCCGCGAGACCACCGGCCAGACCCTGGCCCTCTCGCAGGCGAACTACTCGGTCTCACGCCGGGGGACGTTGCGCGGCGTACATTTCGCCGACGTCCCACCCAGTCAGGCTAAATACCTTAAATGTGTCAAAGGTGCGGTTTTTGATGTGGTCGTGGACATCCGCGTCGGGTCGCCCACCTTCGGGCAGTGGGACTCGGTGATCCTGGACGACGAGGACCACCGGGCCGTCTACGTCTCCGAGGGACTCGGCCACGCCTTCATGGCGCTGACCGACGACGCGGTCGTGGTGTACCTCTGCTCCGAGGGATACGCGCCGGGGCGCGAGCACGGGGTCGATCCGCTCGACCCGGAGCTGGGGATCGAGTGGCCCTCGGGGGTGGCGCCGCTGCTGTCGGACAAGGACGCGAAGGCCCCCACCCTCGCCGAGGCCCGGCGGCAGGGCCTGCTCCCCGCGTACGAGGAGTGCAACCGGCTCTACGCCAGGCTCCGGGGCCTCCGGGGCTGAGGGGGCGCCTCGCTGTCACGGGGGTTCGGCGGCCGGGGCCTCCGGTCCTCTCCGGTGGCCCTCTATCAGGACGGCGAGACCGTCGAGGAGGCGCCGCAGCCCGAACTCGAACCACTCGTCGAGGTCGATCGCGTCGCCCCGCTCCCCGTGGAGCCTGGACAGCATCGGGAACCGGCCGGACTCCAGGATCTCCTGGAGCATCGGGGCCTGCAGGGCGCGCCACTGCCTCGTGGTGACACCGGTGCGCCGCTCGCTCTCCACCTCGTTGACGAGCAACAGGGCCCAACCCTGCACGTGGGCGCTCACCATGATGGCCACCCGGTGCGTCGTCATCAGGTCCAGGCCGAGACCGTCGACGGCCCGCATCGACCGTTCGACGTCGGCCAGCACGTTCGGCCCGAGCGGCGGGTGGGGCGTGGCGATGACCCGCAGCACCCACGGGTGCCTGGAGTACATCGCCCACTCCCGCCTCGCGGCGAGCTCGAGTCCCGCCCGCCAGCCTCCGGGGAGGGGGACCGGGGGCGGGCTCTCGCCGAACACGGCCTCGACCATCAGCTCGATCAGGGTGTCCTTGCCCGGTACGTAGCGGTACAGCGACATCGTGCCCGCCCCCAGTTCGGCCGCGACGCGGCGCATCGACAGCGCGTCCAGTCCCTCGGCGTCGGCGACGCGGATCGCGGTGCGGACGATGCGCCCGGTGCTCAGCCCGTCCCGCGGCTCACGGCGCCCCGGCTCGGTCTCCGCCGTTGGCTCGGTCTCCGCCATCGGCTCGGTCTCCGCCGCCCGGCCGCCCCCTTCGGCGGGCTTCGCCCCCTCGGCCCGTGCGAGCGTGCCGGAGGCGTCGCGGGCGGGCGCGGGGGAGGTCCCGGGCGGGGTGGCGGCCCGCTCGGCCGCCCTGGTCCGGTACGCCCGCGCCTGGCACGCCCGCGAGCAGTATCGGGGACGCCGCCCCCGGCGCGCCGCGTTCAGGGGTTCCCCGCACTGTACGCACGTCGACATGCGTCGCCCTCGCTCTATTACGTCACTTCCGGCTGTTGGTGACGAAATCCTAGCACGCGTTTTTGTGACGTAATTACCGTGGCCGGATGAGGTGGACGTGACGAAATTTCCAGCGGAATGAAAAGGCAGCCCTATCCATGCCAGCTTGAAACGCGAATCTTGAGCGCCGATCGAATCATTGATGGATTTCGATATCCGTGCGTACGATGTATGCGTCCAAGTGCGTATGTTGTACTCGCGGAAGGTCGGGATTCATGCTGAAAGGTGCGGCCGGGAGGCGGGAGTGGCTCGGGCTCGCGGTGCTGGTGCTGCCCGTGCTGCTCGTCTCGGTGACGGTGACGGTGCTGTACTTCGCGCTGCCCTTCCTGAGCGCGGACCTCGCGCCCACCGGATCCCAGCTGCTGTGGATCGTCGACGTCTACGCGTTCCTGCTGGCGGGTCTGCTGGTCGCGATGGGCGCCCTGGGTGACAGGATCGGCCGCCGCAGGCTGCTGCTGATCGGCGCGGCCGTCTTCGGCGTCACGTCCGTCGCCGCCGCGTACGCTCCCAGCGCCGAGCTGCTCATCGCGGCCCGCGCCCTGCAGGGGGCCGCGGCGGCGAGCCTGATGCCGCCGACCCTGGCGCTGATCCGCGACATGTTCCGCGACCCGCGGCAGCGCCGGACGGCCGTCGCGCTGTGGGCCGCGAGCTTCGCCGGGGGAAGCGTGCTCGGGCCGATCGCGGGCGGGTGGCTGCTGGAGCGCTTCGGGTGGGGCTCGGTCTTCCTGATCAGCGTTCCGGTCATGGTCCTGCTGCTGGTCCTGGGCCCCTTCCTGCTGCCCGAGCACCGGGCCCCGGCCTCGGGAGGGTTCGACCTGCCCGGTGCCGCGCTGTCGCTGGCGGCGGTGCTGCCGGTCGTGTACGGCATCAAGCAGCTCGCCACCGGCGGCCCGGCTCCGGCGGCGGTGCTCGCGGTCACCGCGGGGCTGGCGCTCGGCGCCGCGTTCCTGCGCAGGCAGCGCGGCCTGGCCGACCCCATGCTCGACACGCGGCTGTTCGCCGACCGGGGTTTCACCCTGCCGCTGGTCACGAGCACGCTCGCCGTCTTCGCGCTGGTGGGCCTGTTCTACTTCGTCGCGCAGTACCTGCAGCTGGTGCTCGGGCTGCGGCCGCTGGTGGCCGGACTGCTGACGCTGCCCGCGGCCGGCATGGCACTCGTCGGCTCGCTCCTGGCCGCGGGGATCTCGCGCTGGATCCGCCCCGGGCACATCCTGGGCGCGGGCATGGCGCTCGCCGCCGCCGGTTTCCTGGTGCTGAGCACCCTCGACGCGGACTCCGGCCGGTGGCTGCTCGTCACCGGACTGCTCCTGCCGGGAGCGGGGATCGGCGCGGTGCAGGCCCTGGCCTCCGGGATGATCGTCGACGCCGCCCCGCCGGAGCGCGCGGGCTCGGCCTCGGCGGTCCTGGAGGCCGCCACCGAGCTCGGCGGGGCGCTCGGCGTCGCGATCATGGGCAGCGTGGGCCTGGCCGTCTACCGGGACCGGTTCGCCGCCACGGCCCCCGGAGACCTGCGCCCCGGCGACTCGGGGGCGGCCGGGGAGGGACTGGGCGGGGCGGCCGGGGTGGCCGCCCGGCTGCCGGAACAGGCCGCGGCGGAACTGCTCGACGTCGCCCGCACCGCCTTCACCGGAGGGATGCAGGTCGCCGCGCTCCTGTGCGCCGCCCTCATGGCGACGGCGGCGGCGTCGGCCGCGATCCTGCTCCGGACGGTGCGGGCGGATCCCGGAGAATCGACGCCTCGACGCCTTCGACAGCGGTGATCGCGCCGTACGCGAGCAGCCGTACCAGGTCGGCGTCGTCCGGGTGACCGGCGCGCCAGGCCGCGACGTCGGCGTCGGTGACGCGGTACGGCGCCAGCGCGGCGAGCAGGGCGAGCCGCGCCCCCGGCCGGTCGGCGCCGGGCAGGCCCGCCGACGGCCCGGCCGGCCACCCGCCGCCCATCGCGGGGTGCTCGCCGTCCCACCCGCCGACGGTCTCCAGCACGGCCGCGCGGGCCCGCTCGCCGAGCAGCGCCCGGCCCGCGCCCGCCGCCTCCCGCAGCGCGGCGAAGGCGACGCCCACCGGCGTGCCCGCCGCCCAGGCGGGCTCCGGGGTCGTGGCCGGCCCCGCCAGCAGGGGAAGGCTCTCACCGGCCGGCCGCCGCCTGCGTACGGTCCGGGCCAGAACCCTGCCACCCAGGCTGCGGACCAGCCGGGAGTCCTGCAGCCTGCCGGGCAGCATGCTGTCGGCCAGCAGGGCCGAGGCGATGCGGTTGATGAAGTGGAAGGCCAGGGCGGTGCCGACGTACTCGGCGGTGTGCTCCTCGGGGAACGGCCACCCGCGGGGCGGCCGCGCAGTGCCCGCAGTGCCCGCCGTGCGGGTGGCCGTGGCCCAGCCGAGGAGCGCGGCGTGCCCGGGGTCGGCGGGCGTGCCGCCGCGCGCGACGACCTCGGCCAGTTCGTGGTCGCCGGTGGCGTGCAGGAGGGTGGTGTGCGCGGCCACGCAGTACGGGCACCGGTTGGCCACGGACACGCCGAGCGCGACCACCTCCCTGCCCGTCCTGGAGGCGGGCCCGGCCACGAGCGACTCGCGCAGCAGCGCCCAGGTGGCGGCGAGCAGGTCGGGCGCGGGGGAGAGCGTCATGAGGACGGGCATCCTCGCGAGGCCGAAGTCGGTGGCCGCCTGGCCGTAGACATCGGCGATCCGGCCGGTCGCGGCCTCGGGCGTGACGGGAGTCACGTATCGGAAGGTGTTCGCCATCTACCGTCGTTCCCATCGTGGTGGGTGGCCGGAATTCCGCCGACCGGTCCGGTGAGCCGATGGTCGCCGACCCGCCCGTCGCCGGGCGTCGCACCGGCGGATGCTCCCGGGCCCGGCACCGGGGGCGTAGCGACCCCGGGACTACTTCACCGGGAGTAGCCCCGGCCCCCTCTCCGCGGAGGAGGCGGCGAACGCGGCGCCCGGTCTACTGTTCGAACATGAGTCGCATGCGCGGATGGCGCCGTCACGTGCGCGGGTGGCGGGGGCGCGCGCACGGATGGCGCGTTCGGGTGCGCGGACGGGGTGATCGCGGGCGGGTGCCGGACGCGGCGCTCGCCGGGGGGATCGCCCTGCTGCTGGTGGCGGGCACGCTCGCCGGGCCCGCGCAGGGCGCCCCGCACGGGCCGGCCGAGTACGCGCTGCTGCTCGCCGGTGCCCTGTCGCTCGCGGTCCGGCGCCGCTTCCCCGCCGTGGTCGCGCTGGTCACCGCGGTGTGCATGACCGCCTACTCCGTGCGGGCCGGCACCGGGCCCCCGGCGGCCTTCCCGGTGCTGGTGGCCGTCTACACCGCGGTCCTGACGGGCCGCCGCGCCGCCGCGGTGGCCGCGAGTGCCGTGTTCCTGGGCGGCGACCTGGCGGCCGGCCTGTCGTCCGGATCCGGAGGGGTCTCGCGGGACTCCACCGGCCTGCTGGTCGGCTGGTTCGTCGCCGCGGGCGTCATGGGCGTGGTCTCCCGCCACCGCGGGGACGACCTGAGACGGGCGGAGGACCGCGCCGCCGAGGCGGAACGCACCCGCGAGGAGACGGCCCGCCGCCGCGCGGACGAGGAACGGCTGCGGATCGCTAGGGAACTGCACGACTCGCTCACCCACAGCATCTCCGTGATCAAGGTGCAGGCCGGGGTCGCGGTCCACCTCGCCCGCAAGCGGGGTGAGGAGGTGCCCGGGCCGCTGCTCGCCATCCAGGAGGCCAGCGGGGAGGCCATGCGGGAACTGCGCGCCACTCTGGAGGTGCTGCGGGACGACGGGCCGCCCGGCAGCGGGCTCGACCGCCTCGCCGAACTGGTCGAGCGGTCGCGGGCGACGGGCCTGCCCGCGACCGTGGTCGTGGACGGGGAGCGGCGGGCGCTCTCGGCGGACGTCGACCGCACCGCGTACCGGATCGTCCAGGAGGCGCTCACCAACGCCGCCAGGCACGCCGGTCCCGCGGTGGCGTCGGTGCGCATCACCTACGGGACGAAGGAGCTGACCGTGCAGATCGACGACGACGGCAGGGCGGCGCCCGGCACCGACCCGGTACCCGGGGTCGGGCTGAGCGGCATGCGCGAGAGGGTCACCGCGCTCGGCGGACGGCTGCGCGCGGGCCCCCGCTCCGAGGGCGGCTTCCGCGTCCGCGCCGAGCTCCCCGTGGACGGTCCCGCGTGACGCGCGCCCGCGCCGGGCTCTCACCGGAGGGCGCCCCGTGATCCGCATGCTGCTCGTCGACGACCAGGCGCTCATCCGCGCGGGATTTCGCGCCCTGCTCGACGCCGAGGACGACATCGAGGTGGTGGCCGAGGCGGCCGACGGGCTGCGGGGCGTCGCGCTGGCCGTCCGGCACGTCCCCGACGTCGTGCTCCTCGACATCCAGATGCCCGTACTCGACGGCATCGAGGCGACCCGGCGGATCGCCGCCGACCCGGGCCTGGCCGGGGTGCACGTCGTGATCCTGACCAACTACGGGCTCGACGAGTACGTCTTCGACGCCCTGCGCGCGGGCGCGGCCGGTTTCCTGGTCAAGGACACCGAACCCGAGGACCTGCTGCACGGTGTCCGGGTGGCCGCGCGGGGGGACGCCCTGCTCTCGCCCGCCATCACCCGCAAGCTGATCGGCCAGTACGTCTCCCGGCCCCCCGGCGTGGACACGGACGACGCGCTGAAGGTCCTCACCAGGCGCGAGCGGGAGGTCGTGGCACTGGTCGCCCGGGGCCTCAGCAACGACGAGATCGCCGCGCACATGGTGATCAGCCCGTTCACCGCCAAGACCCACGTCAGCCGCGCCATGGTCAAAACCGGTGCCCGCGACCGTGCCCAGCTCGTCGTCCTCGCCTACGAGTCGGGCCTGGTCGCGCCCCGGTCCGCGGGCGGCCCGTAGCCGGCCGGACCCGGGCGGCGCGGGTGTTCACCGGGTGAAGTCGGCGGCCCGTTCCGCGACGAACTCCTCCACCGTCGTCGCGGGCCTTCCGGTGACCGCCTCGACGTCCCTGGTCGCCCGGTCGTAACGGTTCAGGCGGTGCAGGCGCGCCATGGTGATGATGTGCTCCTCGGTGTGCGAGGGGAGCCCGGCGGGGGAGAGGACCTCCTCGACCCAGGTGTCGAGCGGGACGTCCACGTAGGTGATCCTCCTCCCCAGCGCCCGGGAGTACTCCTCGGCGACACCGGTCATCTCCTGGGACCGGGGTCCGGTCAGCTCGTAGACGTTCCCGATGTGCGGCCGCGGGTCCTCCAGGATCGTGGTGACGACGGCCGAGACGTCGCCGGCCGCGACCGGTGACGTGCGGCCGGTGCCGAAGGGAAGCCGGATGGTCCCGCTGCCGGCGATGGAGCGCGCGGCCAGCGTCGTGAACATCGGGTTCTCCAGGAAGGAGGTGGGCCGGACGTGCACGACCGGAAGCCCGGACCAGTCGAGCACCTGCTCCGACAGCCAGTGCAGCCGCTGCTGGTGGGACTCCTCGGTGCTCAGCGCGTTCATCTGGGACACGGTCATCTGCGAGATGCCGATCAGGACCTCCAGGGCGCCCACCGCGCGGGCGACCGTCGCGACGGTGGCGGCGGCCTCCAGGTACGACGGCGACACGCTCATGCTGAAGAACATCCGGGAACAGCCGTCGAGGGCGCCCGCCACGTCGCCGGGCCGGGTGAGGTCGCCGATCACGACCTGGGCCCCGAGGGCGCGCAGCGCGTCCGCGCGCTCGTCGTCGCGGTGCGCCATCGCCCGGACGGGCAGGCCGTGTCCGCGCAGCAGCCCGACCACGGCGCGGCCGACGCCGCCGATGGCCCCGCCAGCGCCGGTGACGAGAATGGGATCGTCGTCGGCCATCGCCGTGCCCCCTTCGCTCCGAAGCGGTGGCGCCGGGCGCCCCGACCGTGGATCACGGAGTGCCCGGCGTCCTGACGTACCGTGCCTGAGACGTTACTCCAGGCCACGGTGTCGCCCGGTCACCGGGTCGCCGGGCCGGGCGTCGGGGGCGCGACGCGGCGGGCGACGCCGGTGGAGGTGATCCGGGGACGTCCGCCCCGGCGGATCCGGCGGCCGAGCGCACCGCCCGGCCGGTCCGAGCCGCGGCGGGCGGAGGGGGACGACCTTCCAAAAGATCAAAAGGGTCCCGGAGGAACTCCGGAACCCTCTTGCCAGTTGAAACGTGGTGGACGATACAGGGATTGAACCTGTGACCTCTTCCGTGTCAGGGAAGCGCTCTCCCGCTGAGCTAATCGTCCTCGCTGAAAACCAGAGGTGGAGACGGGATTTGAACCCGTGTAGACGGCTTTGCAGGCCGTTGCCTCGCCTCTCGGCCACTCCACCGAGTGGGGGGCGCATGCCCCTTTTCCGAGCGGAAGACGGGATTCGAACCCGCGACCCTCACCTTGGCAAGGTGATGCTCTACCACTGAGCCACTTCCGCGTGTCTCCGGGACCGGCCCGGACTCACGGTGAGAACTCTAGCGAATACCCGGCGACTCCCCAAACCGAATACGACCGGTATCTTGAGATGTAAGGAGCCAGCAAGGGTTTCACCAGTTACCAGTGCTCCCCCCTACGCGAGAGAGTTGGCAGCATGCGCGACGACGAGGTCGTGAACATCGGGCCGGAGCCGCTGAGCTTCGAGGAGGTCGTCAGGGTCGCCAGGCACGGTGCCCCCGTACGCCTCGGCGACGACGCCGTGGCCGCCATGGCGGCGGCCCGCACCCGGGTGGACGAGCTGGCCGAGAGCCCCACCCCCGCCTACGGCGTCTCCACCGGGTTCGGCGCCCTCGCCACCCGGCACATCGACCCCTCGCTCCGCGCCCAGCTGCAGCGATCCCTCGTACGCTCGCACGCCGCCGGGTCGGGACCCGAGGTCGAGACCGAGGTCACCCGGGCGATGATGTTGCTGCGCCTGCACACCCTGGCCACCGGTCACACCGGCGTGCGCCCGAAGACGGCCAAGGTGCTGGAGAGCCTGCTCAACGCGCGGATCACCCCCGTCGTGCACGAGTACGGAAGCCTCGGCTGCTCCGGCGACCTCGCGCCGCTCTCCCACGTGGCCCTCACGATCATGGGCGAGGGCGTCGTCCGCGACGCCGCGGGGGAGCGGGCCGACGCCGCGGAGGCGCTCAAGCGGGCGGGCATCGAGCCCGTGGAACTGGTGGCCAAGGAGGGGCTCGCGCTCATCAACGGCACCGACGGCATGCTCGGCATGCTCATCCTGGCCATGGACGACCTCTCCCGCCTGTTCAAAACCGCCGACGTGAGCGCGGCCATGAGCGTGGAGGCGCTCCTGGGCACCGACCGTGTCTTCGCCGCCGACCTGCAGGCCCTGCGCCCGCACCCCGGGCAGGCGGCCAGCGCCGCCAACCTCAGGGCCCTGCTCGGCGGCTCGCAGATCATGGAGTCCCACCGGGACGGCACCTGCACCCGCGTCCAGGACGCGTACTCCCTCAGGTGCGCCCCGCAGGTCGCCGGGGCCGCCCGCGACACCCTGGCACACGCCGCCCTGGTCGCCGGGCGGGAGCTGGCCTCCGCGATCGACAACCCGGTGGTCCTGGCCGACGGCCGGGTGGAGTCCAACGGCAACTTCCACGGAGCCCCCGTCGGCTACGTGCTCGACTTCCTGGCCATCGCGGTCGCCGACATGGCGAGCATCTCCGAGCGCCGCACCGACCGCATGCTGGACGTGGCCCGCAGCCACGGCCTGCCCGCCTTCCTCGCGGACGACCCCGGCGTCGACTCCGGCCACATGATCGCCCAGTACACCCAGGCGGCGGTGGTCTCCGAGCTCAAGCGCCTGGCCGCGCCCGCGAGCGTCGACTCCATCCCGAGCTCCGCCATGCAGGAGGACCACGTCTCCATGGGCTGGTCGGCCGCGCGCAAGCTGCGCCGCTCGGTGGACGGCCTCACCCGGGTGCTCGCGGTGGAGGTCCTCACCGCCGCGCGGGCCCTGGACCTGCGCGCTCCGCTGCGGCCCGCCCCGGCGACCGGGGCCGTGGTGGACGCGCTGCGCCAGTCCGTCCCCGGCCCCGGCCCCGACCGCTTCCTCGCACCGGAGATCGAGACGGTGGTCCAGCTCGTCGCGGCCAACGCGGTCGTCACCGCCGCCGAGACGGTCACCGGCCCCCTGTCGTAGGCCTCCGGCACCCGGCGGGCCCGGTACGGCGGCACGGTGGCCCCGCCGCCGCGGCCCGCCGCCGTCACCGGCCCGCGGGGAGGGCGGCGATCACCTCCACCTCGATGAGCAGCCCCGGCCGGAACAGCCGCGAGACCTCCACGGTCGTGCTGGCCGGGGGTTCGCCGGTGATGAAACGCTCGCGCACGGCCCCGTACTCCCGCAGCAGCGACATGTCGGTGAGGTGACTCCGGATGTGGGTCACGTCGTCGAACGTGCAGCCCTGGTCGGCGAGGACGCGTGACAGCAGGTCCATCACGTATTCGGACTGGCGCGTCATGTCCCCCTCGCCGACCACCCTTCCCTCCCCGTCCAGCGCCACCTGCCCCGAGACGAACAGCAGGCCCGCGGCCCTGGTGGCGTGGGAGTAGAGCCCGTTGGTGGCGGGAACCGCGGCCGGGTTCAGTCTCTCCACGCCGGTACGGCCCCCCGGCCGGTCCGCCCCGGTGGGACCGGCCACGGCGACGTGCGTGAAGATCGCTGTCAGGTCCGCCCCGCCGAGCCCGGCCGCCACCGCGCCCGCCAGCCTGGCCCCGGCCGCGGCGGCGAGCGTCTGGGTCCCGTGCGCGGCCAGCTCCATGTCCTTGGCCGCCAGGCCGAGGGCGTAGCGCGTCCCGTACGGGCCGCTCTCGACGGCCGGGCGGACCCGTTCGACGAGCGGTCCCAGCGGCGTGCCGCCGAGCACGTCCAGCAGGATCGCGGTGTCCACCCCGGTCGCCTCCGCGTACGCGACGGTCTCGGCGAGCAGCACCTGGGCGGGCACCAGCGCGCTCATCACGGCGAGTTTCATCGCCGCCCCCGCCCCGGGGCCGCCGACCTCGATCACCCGGCCGAACACCTCCAGCGCCTCCCGGCAGCGGGCCAGATCCTCGGGCAGGCCCCCGGCCAGCACGGTCAGGGTGCCGTCCACGGCCGGCCCCACGCTGCCCAGGACCGGCGCGTCGACCAGTCCCACCCCCGGGGGAAGCAGGTCGCGCAGCCCGGCCACCGCCTCGGGCCCGATCGTCGACATCTCCGCGACCACCGTCCCGGGCCGCAGCCCCGGTGCCGCGTCCGCGATCACCCGCCTCACCGCCGCGGGGTCGGCGAGCATCGTGACGACCAGCTCCGCGCCCGCCACGGCCTCGGCGGGCGACGCCGCCGTGGCGGCCCCCTCGACCGCGCGGGGGGTGCGGTTCCAGGTCGTCACCGCGTGCCCGGCGGCCACGAGCCGCCGGGCCATCGGGGCGCCCATGCGCCCCAGACCGAGAAAGGAGATCATGCGCTCCACGTTATGGACCCGGCAGGCATTCCACCAGCGACTAGATTGCATATGAGCCATGCGAGGGAGGAATGTGTTCGACGTCGAAGGTCTGCGCCTGCTGGACACCGTGGCCCGCACCGGGTCGTTCACCGCGGCCGCCGCCAGGCTCAACTACACCCAGTCGGCCGTGTCCCGCCGCATCGCCACCCTCGAACACCGCGCGGGCGGCCCGCTGTTCGAGCGGCTGCCGCGCGGGGTGCGGCTCACGCCCGCCGGTGAGGCGCTGCACCACCACGCCCAAATCGTCCTGAACCGGCTGACCAGGGCGGAGGAGGAGCTGGCCGGGATCCACGGCGGCTACCGGGGGCGGCTGCGGGTGGGGGCGTTCGCCACCGCCAACGTCGCGCTCGTGCCCGGCGCCCTGCGCGCGTTCCGCGAGGACTTCCCCGAGGTCGAGCTCGTCCCGATCGAGGGGCCCAGCGGGAGCCTGCTGCGCCGCATGCGCGAGGGCGGCCTGGACGTCGCGGTGGTCAGCGACTACCCGTCCGAGCTGCCCCGCGAGGAGGAGGTCGAGATGATCGAGCTGGCCGGCGACGAGCTGCTCGTCGCGCTGCCCCGCGATCACCGGCTGGCGGCGGAGGAGGTCGTCGACCTGCGCGAGCTGCGGGAGGCGACCTGGATCGAGGCGCCCCCGCCCGGCCGGGCCACCGCGCTCGCCGCGGCCTGCGCCCGCGCCGGGTTCGCGCCCCGCGCCACGGTCAGGATCGCCGAGTGGACGGGCAAGTTCGGGTTCGTCGCGGCCGGGCTCGGCGTCACGCTCGTGCCCGCCATCGCCGCCTACGCCGTACCGGCGGATCTGGTGCTCCGCTCCCTCGGTGACCTCGCCCCGCGCCGGACCGTCTACGCGGCGCTGCCGCCCACCCCGCTGCCCGCCGCCCGCACCCTGGTGCGGATGCTCGCCGAGCGGGCGGGACAATAGGGCGGTGCATGACTCTTTCGCGCACGTCACCGGATATCTGGCCACCGGCCTCCGGGACCTCACCACCGATCTCTCCGCGCTGGACGGCGAGGGATGGTGGGCCGTCGTGGTCGACTACGAGGGCAAGGTGACGTGCGCCAGGTTCGGGGACGTCCGCAGGGCCCCGCTGCCCGCGCCGCGCGGCCCCTGGCGCGGGCCGCACCCGTCGTCGTGGCGCTCCTCCCTCGACCGGGCCGCGTACGAGGACGGCGTGCGGCGCGTCCGCGCCTACATCGAGCAAGGTGAGGTATACCAGGCCAACCTGTGCCGGGTGCTGAGCGCGCCGCTCCCCCCGGGGCGGGATCCGGACCCGCTCGCCCTGGCCGTACGGCTGGCGGAGGGCAACCCCGCCCCCTACGCCGCCACGGTGAGCCTGCCGGGGCTGAGCGTCGTGTCGGCCTCCCCGGAGCTCTTCCTGTCCAGGGACGGCGACGTGATCGAGTCCAGGCCGATCAAGGGGACCGGGGTGACCGCGGCGGACCTGCTGGAGAAGGACTACGCGGAGAACGTGATGATCGTCGATCTCGTCCGCAACGACCTGGGCAGGGTCGCCGCGGTCGGTTCGGTGAGCGTGCCCGCCCTGTGCGAGGTGGAGGAGCACCCCGGTCTCGTGCACCTGGTCTCCACGGTCCGGGCGCGCCTGGCGCCCGAGTACGGGTGGCCGGAGCTGCTCTCCGCGACCTTCCCGCCGGGATCGGTGACCGGCGCCCCGAAATCCTCGGCCCTGCGAATCATCGATGAGCTCGAACCCGAGCCGCGCGGGCCCTACTGTGGAACCGTGGGCTGGGTCGACGCCGACCGCAGGCGGGCGTCCCTGGCCGTGGGGATCCGCACGTTCTGGCTCATCCCCGGCGAGATCCGCTTCGGTACGGGCGCGGGCATAACCTGGGGGAGCGATCCGCGACGCGAGTGGGACGAGACCGAGCTGAAGGCCTCCCGGCTCATCGCGCTGGCATCAACATCAGGCTCAGAAGGAGTCGCATGAACGTACCCATATGGCTTAACGGGGCACTGATCTCTCCGGATCAGGCCGTCGTCTCGGTGTTCGATCACGGCCTGATGGTCGGTGACGGGGTGTTCGAGACGATCAAGTGCATGGACGGCGCCACGTTCGCGCTCACCCGCCACCTCGACCGGCTCACGCTCTCGGCGCGGCGGATGGACCTGCCCGACCCCGACGTGGCCGCGATCGCCGACGGGATCCGCGCCTGCCTGGCCGAGGCTCCGCCGTGGCCGCTCGGCCGCGTCCGGGTCACCTACACCAGCGGCCCGGGGCCGCTCGGCTCCGACCGGGGCGACCAGGGCTGCACGACCGTGGTGATCGCCGACGAGCAGAAGGCGTTCCCGGCCACCGCCGACGTCACCGTCGTGCCCTGGCCGCGCAACGAGCGCGGCGCGCTCGCCGGGGTGAAGAGCACCTCCTACGGCGACAACGCCAAGGCGCTGTTCTTCGCCAAGGCGAGGGGCGGCGGCGAGGCGATCTTCGAGAACCTCGCGGGAAACCTCTGCGAGGGCACCGGCAGCAACATCTTCGTCGTACGCGACGGGCGGCTGCTCACCCCCACGCTCGCCTCGGGCTGCCTGGCCGGGGTCACCCGCGCGCTCGCCCTGGAGTGGTGCGGGGGCATCGAGGAGGACGTCCCGCTCTCGGCCCTGTACGAGGCCGAGGAGGCGTTCCTGACCTCCACCACCCGTGACATCCAGCCGATCCGCGCGGTCGACCGGACCGTGCTGCCCGCCGCGCCCGGCCCGATCACCGCCAAGGCCATGCAGGTCTTCGCCGAGCGCTCCGCCGCCGACCTCGATCCCTGAGCCCGGCTCCCCGCGCTCCGTTCCCGGTTCCGCGTTCCCGGCTCCGGTGAGGGCGTGCCCCACCGGAACCGGGAGCCGGCCGTCCGGCCGGTCACGGACCGGCCGGACCGGCGGGCTAGTAGGACACCTGGGTCTGCGCGTTCAACTCCTCGATCCTGACCTTGGCGGCCGGGTCGGTCAGCGGGTCGTCGATGCGGAGCACGTCCAGGCCCTTGGTGATGTCACTCGAGTAGATGTGGCCGTTGTAGTAGTACGCCGACCAGGAGCCGCCGACCCCCTGCACCGGGCCCCGCTCGAAGAAGCCGATCTCCCGGGGCTTGGCCGCGTCGGTGAAGTCCCAGACCGACACCCCGCCCTGGTACCACGACTGGACCATGATGTCCTTGCCCGGCACCGGCAGCAGCGATCCGTTGTGCGCGACGCAGTTCTCCTCGGGCGACTGCTCCCTGGGGATCTTGAAGTAGCCGCGGAGCGTGAGCCTGCGGTCCTTGCCGAGGTCGTACACGGCGTTGGCGCCCTTGGTCTTCGGGGTGTTGGCGTCGCAGGTCGCGCTCACGCCGCCGCCCAGCTCGTCCCCGAAGACGATCTTGGTGGCGTCGTTGTTGAACGTCGCCGAGTGCCAGATGGCGAAGTTCTCCTTGTCGCTCACGTGCTGGAGGACCTTGGGGTTGACCCGGTCGGAGATGTCCATCAGGATCCCGTCGCCGAAGCAGGCGGCGGCGGCGAGGTCCTTCTCCGGGTAGACCGTGAGGTCGTGGCAGCCGCCGATGGCCCCCTCGACGGCCTGATCGGAGAGGGCCGGCTGCGAGACCACCTTCGCGGTCTTCGGGGCCTTGACCGGCACCTCGACCACGGAGATCTTGTTGTGCGGGGGCGGGCAGGTCGCCGTGCCGGGCTCGGGGCCGGGGGAGGAGATGTAGAGGTAGACCTTGTCCGGGCTCTTGCCGGGGACGAGCGTGTGGGTGTGCGAGCCGCAGTCGGTCTGGACCGCCGAGACGAACTTGGGGTTGGCCTTGTCCTCGATGTCGAAGATCCGGATGCCCTCCCAGGCGTCCGACTCCGGCTCGCCGCGCTGGGCGTCGCACTCCGGGCCGACCCGGGCGGAGTCGATCGACAGGAACAGCAGGTTCCCGCTCACCGAGATGTCGTTCTGCTCGCCGGGACAGAGGACCTGGCTGGCGATCGAGGGCTTCGACGGGTCGGAGATGTCGAAGACGCTGAAGCCGTCGAAGTTGCCGACGAACGCGTAGTCGCCCTGGAAGGCCAGGTCGGTGCCCCACGCCTGGGGCCCGTCGAGCGGGGCGCTGGGAGGCACGTTGGCCAGGTGCGTGATGTTGTCGCTGTGCGTCCCGTCCCCCGAGGTCCCGGCGGCGGGGGTCTCCGCCGCCTGCTCCGAGGGGCTCGGGCTCGCCGGGGCCGGGGTGGACGCGGCCGCCGCGGACGGTGGTGAGGCCGAGGGGGTCGGATCCGCCCCGCACCCTGCCACGAGAAGTAGCGCCGCCAGGACGAATGCCACGATCGGTCGCACGTTGCCCCCATTACGTCGGTCCACTTGCCCCATTATTGGAGCTATGCGGAGGATGCGTGTGCCGAGTCAGGGTATCGCGGTGATCATGATGGCAGCGGTCCTCGGCGGATGCGCGGAGGCGGGATCGGAGCGGTCCACCCCGCTCGTCGCCGAGTCCGGCGCGCCTGTGATCATCCCGGGTGGCCCGGGGGAGGCCGGTCGCACGGCGAGGCCCGGCGAGCGCCTCGGGGAGTCCGAGGCGCGCGTCACCGCGGCCGACGTCAGGTTCGCCGAGGGCATGATCCCGCACCACCGGCAGGCGCTGGAGATGGCGGCACTGGTGCCGGCCCGGTCGTCCTCGCCGGTCCTGCGGAAGCTCGCCGAGCGGATCACCGCGGCGCAGCGGCCGGAGATCGCGGCCATGACCTCGTGGTTGAAGGCGGCCGGACGCCCCCCGGGCGAGCACGGCGGTCACGACGACCACGCTCTCCCGCTGGAGGAGATGAACCGGCTCAGGGCGGCCAGGGGGGCGGCCTTCGACACCCTCTTCCTGACCCTCATGATCACCCATCACGAGGCGGCGGTGACGATGGCGGGGCTCCAGCTGCGCGAGGGCACCGACCGGGTCATGCTGGCCACCGCCAAGGACGTCGTCTCCGGGCAGGGCATCGAGATCGCCCGGATGCGGGCCCTGCTCAAGCCCGGGACGTAGCCCCGAACCTGGGACGCGGCCTCAATCCGGGACGTGGATCTTCATCCCGTGACGGGGCCTTCGACCCCGGGGTGGGGCCTCAGGCGGTGGGGCCTCAGGCCGGGAACGGGGCCCGGCGGCCCCGCGGGGAGGCCGTCACCGCGCGACCCGGCGGCCGGGACCCGTCACGAACTCCAGAGCATGTTGCTGAGCTCGGCGTCCAGATCCATGAAGTCGGTCTCGCGACCGGCGGGGACCAGCTCGTACGTCCGGTGCAGGAACTCCGTGAGCGGGGCCAGGGGCACCTCGAACAGGGCCTGCCCGAACGGCGACGTGAGGCTTATGTGCAGCGTGCGCTCGCCGTCGGCGCGCGCCGGCCACACCTGCACGTCCCCGTCGCCGACCCGCCGCACGATGCCGACCGTCAGCAACTCGCGAGCGAAGATCCACTCGACCGGTTCGTCGTTGCCCACGTGGAAGGCCATCCTGATCGCGTACGGATCACCGGCCGTGTAGCTGAGCCCGGCGAGCAGGGGGACGGTGGTACGGTCGGGGACCACAAGCCGAAGGCCTAGCTCGGCAGAGACGGTGGCGCTGTTCATCGTCAGCCAAACCTTTTTCGTCGTCGGTCCCCTCTGCGGGGCTTTCACTGCTCTCACTGCTTCGAAACGGCCTCGTTCCTCGCGAGCTACCACGCGGAACAAAGAAACCTGTAGGAAAGATTCCGCCTCCACGCCCTTCTGTAACACACATCACAGCGCGACATTTGGGCATCTACCTGGCTAAACATCACCAACAGGGCCGTATTTGCAAGGGTTTTGCGTCTCGTTTTGGTCACCGTCGACTCCCTGGCGGGGCGTCTCGGGTGATTCGGGTCGAGCGCGGGTCGTTCGGTGCTTCTACGGATCAGGACGATGCTATGACACCGTAGCCCCCCGCCGGATGCATCCTTGGACCTTTGCCTCCCGACCGTGTCGTCTTCCAAGATCATTTCGTTGGCGGATACCGCTTCGCGAGCACTCCCGGATTGCTGTATGGTTTTCCACGTCGGCACCGTGAGGGGCCGCACAGGGCGGGCGATTAGCTCAGCGGGAGAGCGCTTCGTTCACACCGAAGAGGTCACTGGTTCGATCCCAGTATCGCCCACACTAGCAAGTCGCAGGTCAGAGCCTCCTGGTTGACGTCAACCGGGGGGCTTTTTCCGTGATCGGGCATCTCGTACGGCGGGAGTCTCCGGGGCGGGCTCGGGGCGGGGCGCGTCCTGCTCCGCGCGAGGCCTCGAAGGCACGGGTGGAGGCGCCCTGATGCCCATAGGACGCCGGAACGGACTCCTGCCCCGTTACGGGCTCCGTGAGAGCGCGTTCAGGACGCTGCGGCGCCCTCAGGGCCGAGCCGGGCCGGCCGGTGACCCCGCCCCCCCGGGCGCGGGGCGGCGGGCCCTCCCAGGAGGACCGCGGAAAGCTCCAGGACTCTCCGAGACTCCGGGGCGACCGGATGCGGCCAGGAGGCCTCGGGCTTCGCGACTCCGGTGACGGCCGGGGGCGGCGGGGAGGGGCCTCGGGCTTCGCGACCTCGGTGACGGCCTGGGCGGCGGGGAGGCGTGCCGAGTGAGACGCCCGACTGTCGGTGGCCGGTGGCATCCTGGGGACGTGAGAGCCCACGCGGTAAGCCCCCTGTTCGTCGGCCGCGCCGACGAGCTCGCCGTCCTGGAAGGCGCGCTCGCCAGGGCCCGCTCCGGATCGGCGTCGACCGTGTTCGTGGGAGGCGAGGCCGGGGTCGGCAAGACCCGCCTCGTCCGCGAGTTCACCGAGCGCACCGACGACGCCCTGGTGCTGGTCGGCGGGTGCCTGGAGCTGGGCACCGACGGCCTGCCCTTCGCCCCCTTCACCGCGGTGCTGCGCAAACTCGCCCGCGACCTGGGTCACGACGGCGTCGCCGCGCTGCTGCCCGGCGGGGCGACGCGAGGGCTCGCCCGGCTGCTGCCGGAGTTCGGCGAGCCGGAGAAGGAGGGCGCCGAGGCGCGGGCCCGGCTCTTCGAGCAGATCCTGGGCCTGCTGGAGCGGCTCGCCGAGACCCGGCCGACGATCCTGGTCGTCGAGGACGCCCACTGGGCCGACCGCTCCACCCGCGACCTGCTGTCGTTCCTCGTCCGCTACCAGCGTCCCGACGTGCCCCTGCTGACCCTGGTCACCTACCGGGCCGACGAGCTGCACCGCACGCACCCCCTGCGCCCGCTGCTGGCCGAGCTGGGCCGGGTCGACTGGGTCACCCGGCTCGACCTGCGCAGGCTGAGCCGCCGGGAGGTGGGCCAGCAGGCCGCGAGCATCCTCGACGGCGGGCCGATCGCCGACATCGATCTGGTCTACGCGCGCAGCGAGGGAAACCCGCTGTTCGTCGAGGCGCTGCTCAGCGGGGGCGAGGGCGAGACACTGCCCGACTCGCTGCGCGACCTGCTGCTGGCCAGCGTCGAGCGCCTGCCGGAGGAGACCCAGGAGCTGATGCGGCTGGCCGCCGCCGGCGGGGCGAGGATCGAGCACGCGATGCTCTCGGCCGTCGCCGGGGCCGACGACGGCGAGCTCTCCCGCCTGCTGCGCCCGGCGGTGGCGGGCAACGTGCTCGTGGTCGACGGCGAGACGTACGCCTTCCGGCACGCCCTGATCCGCGAGGCCGTCCACGACGACCTGCTGCCCGGTGAGCGCACCCGCCTGCACACCCGTTTCGCCGAGGCCCTGGAGGGCGACCCCGGAATCCTGCCCGCCCCCCGGTCGGCCATCGAGCTCGCCCACCACTGGCACGCCGCGCACAACCCCCTCTGGGCGCTGATCAGCGCGTGGCACGCGGCCGCGGCCGCCAGGAAAGCTGCGGCCTACGACGAGCAGCTGCGCATGCTGACCCGGGTGCTCGAGCTGTGGGAGGCGGTGCCCGACGCCGCGGAGCGGATCGCCGCCGACCACGTCGACGTGCTCCGGCAGGCCGTCACCGTGGCGCACCTGGCGGGGGAGTTCGAGCGGGGCATCTCCCTCGCCAAGGCGGCCCTGCGGGAGATCGACACCGCCACCGACCCGATCCGCGCGGCCCGGCTGCTGCGCCAGCGCGGGCTCGTCAGGTACGACCTCGGCAGGGACGGGTTCGTCGAAGATCTCCGCACCGCCGCCGAGATCGTCCCGGCCGAGCCGCCGACCTCCCTGCGCGCCCAGGTCCTGGAGAACCTGTCGCGCGTGCTCAGCCACCCCGCCGACCGGGCCGAGAAGGAGTCGCTGGCCGAGGAGGCGATGCGCATCGCCCAGGAGGTCGGCGACGCCGACACCGAGGCCCACGCGCTCGTCACGCTCACCTGGGCCGGTTGCCATTGCTCCCGGACGGAGGAGCAGGTCGTCGCGTTCGCCCGGGCGCGGGAGATCGCGGGCCGGGCCCGCACCTACCACGCGCTGATGCGGGCCGTCATCTCCGAGTCCGACGCCCTGGAGGGGGCCGGATGGCACGAGCAGGCCGCCGAGGTCGCCCGCGGCGGCATCGCCGACGCCGAGGCGTACGGCCTGGCCCGCACGTCCGGCGCCTTCCTGGCGATCAACCTGGTCGAGCCCCTGGTCTCCCTCGGCCGCTGGGACGAGGCGTCCGAGGTGGTCGAGCGCGGCCTCGAGGTCACCCCGCCGGCCCCCTACCGCGCGAGCCTGCAGGCACTGGCCACCGACATCGCGCTGGCCCGCGGAGACCTCGACCGGGCCGAATCGCTCTTCCGGGCCTCGCGAGCCGTGTTCTCCAGGGGCATCTACCGGGACCAGACGACCCTGCCCCAGCTGCGCAGAGAGATCGAGCTGCTGGTGGCGCGCGGCAGGCACGACGAGGCGTCCGCGCTCGTCGACCGGATCCTGGACGAGCAGGACCTGGAGGCCACCCCCCGCTACGTCTGGCCGCTCCTCCTCGCCTGCCTGCGAGTGGTCGCGCCCTCGCTGCCCTCGCCGCCCCCGCCGCCCCTGCTGCCCCGGCTACGCGCCGTGGCCGGGGGGATCGGCGTGGAAGGGGAGCTCCAGAGGGCGCACAGCCTCACCTTCACGGCCGAGGCCGCCCAGGCGGAAGGGGTGCTCGACCGGGGGGCGTGGGACGCGGCGGCCGCCGCCTGGGCCGCGCTCCGCCAGCCCTACGCCGAGGCCCGCGCCCTGCTCGGCGCGGCACGGGCCGCCGTCGCTGCGGGGGAGCGCGACGAGGCCGCGCTGAGCCTGCCCCGGGCGGCGGAGCTCGCGGCGCGCGTCGGGGCCCGGCCGCTCGCCGCCGAGATCGGCTCCCTGGCCAGGAGGGCTCGGATCCCGCTCTCCGGGGAACCCGCCTCCGCCGAACCGGTCTCCGAAGAGGCCGGGCTCGGGCTCACCGCGCGCGAGCACGAGGTGCTGGGCCTGGTGGCGACCGGCCGCAGCAACCGCGAGATAGCGGGGGAGCTGTTCATCTCGGCGAAGACCGTCAGCGTGCACGTCTCCAACATCCTCGCCAAGCTGGGCGCCGCCTCGCGCGGCGAGGCAGCGGCGACGGCACACCGGCTGCGCCTGTTCGAACGGTGAACGGCGAAGGGTGAAACGTCGTCACGTCTCACCGCGCTATCCGTTAAGCCACATATTTCAGGCTAAATAGTCCAAATAGTCCAAAACGGCTCCTGCTTCGCGTCCTCCGTGTTCGCGGCCGAGCCGCACTTCCCCTGCCTCGGCGGGGTGCCCTCCGCCCCGCCGCGCGGGACCTCCCCGAGGGGTTCGCCCCCCCCCTCGCGCACCGGCCCGGAACGGGGCCGGAAGGCCCCCGTAGCAGGCAGATCGGCCGGATCGCACACGGGGCCGTACGGCGAAGCAAGCCGCCTTTCTCGACCCGTTGACGCGGCCGTAGCACGTATGTAACATTTGGCCAGCGCAATGCAAAAATATTGCAAAGTCCTGTTAAATTCTCTCTGTTCTCCGCAACTTACGGCAGTGATGTGCTGCGCCGGCACGTCCCTCCCACTCCTCCGGAGAGGCCCCAGGTGATGTCGTTCTCGGCATTGCGCGGCCGGTCGCCGCCACGGCGGCCCCGGTTGCGGCATTCGTCGCCCCCGCGCCGACGCTGACCCGTAGCCGGCGGCAGGGCCGCCACGGCCCGCGCCCGGCGGAGCGTCCCGCGCCGCCGCGGCCGGTCAGGGGCCCGCGGTTCCGGACGCCTTCCATCCGGGGCCCTATCGACAGATCCGACAGATCCGACAGATCCGACGTTCACCCATCGCTCGTCCCGCCGGTCGCCTCCACAGGAGGAGCACCGGCGCACACGGCGACCAGCACCCCCCAGCGACGAACGAGGCACGGCCCGCGGATCGGCCCGCACAGACCGTCCGGCCGGCCCGCCCGCCGGATTCCGGGGACCCGGAAGAGGCGGACCGGGGATCCGCGCCTCGTGGGCGAGGCACTCCCGGGTGCCGAGCGCGTCGCGTGACGGAGGCCACGGCCTCCCTCCCGACCCTGTCGTTCCAGACGAGAGATAGAGGAACGCGATGAGAAAGCAGTACCTGGCGTTACGGCTGATGGCGGCGATGGCCGCGACCAGCCTGCTCGCTCTGGCCGGGGCGGTCGTCGCACCGGCCTCGGCGGCCGCCGGCCCCAACCTGGCGGCGGGCAAGTCGGCCTCGTCCAGCAGCGTCAACGCCCCCTACGGCGCGGGCAACGTCACCGACGGCAACGCCACCACCTACTGGGAGAGCAACAACAACGCCTTCCCGCAGTGGGTCCAGGTGGACCTCGGAGCCGCGGCCAGCGTCAACCAGGTCGTCCTGAAGCTGCCGCCCGCGACGGCCTGGGAGACCAGGACGCAGACCCTGTCGGTGCTGGCGGGCACGAGCGCCACGCCCACCACGACGGTCGTGGGCTCGGCCGGCTACACCTTCAACCCGGCGACCGGCAACACGGTGACGATCGACTTCGCCGCGACCAGCGCCCGCTACCTGCGGCTGAACCTCACCGCCAACACGGGCTGGCCCGCCGGTCAGATCTCCGAGTTCGAGGTGTACGGCCCCGTCAGCGGCGGTGACACGACGCCGCCGAGCACGCCGTCGAACCTGGCCTACACCGAGCCCGGCTCGGGCCAGATCAGGCTGACCTGGAACGCCTCGACCGACACCGTCGGCGTGACCGGTTACGACGTCTACGCCAACAACGCCCTGCGCGGCAGCGTGGCGGGCAACGTCCTGACCTACACCGACACCCAGCCGGCCACCGCGACGGTGTCCTACTACGTCAAGGCCAAGGACGCCGCGGGCAACCAGTCGGGCAACAGCAACACCGTCACCCGCCAGGGCAGCACCCCGACCGGGACGAACCTGGCCGTCGGCAAGGCGATCACCGCCTCCTCCTCGGTCTTCACCTTCGTGGCCACCAACGCCAACGACAACAACACGGCGACCTACTGGGAGGGCAACGGCGGCAGCTACCCCAACACGCTGACCGTCGGCCTCGGCGCGAACGCCACCCTCAGCTCGGTCGTGCTGAAGCTGAACCCCGACAGCGCCTGGGGAACGCGCACGCAGAACATCCAGGTCCTCGGCCGCGCGCAGAGCTCCAGCACCTTCACCAGCCTGGTGGCGGCGGCGAACTACACCTTCAACCCCGCCTCCGGCAACACGGTGACGATCCCGGTCAGCGGCGCCTACGCCGACGTCCAGCTCAGGATCACCTCCAACACCGGCGCCCCCGCCGGTCAGATCGCCGAGTTCCAGATCATCGGCACCCCGGCGCCGAACCCGGACCTGACGATCACCGCTCTGACCGCGTCCCCCGCCTCCCCCGTCGAGACCGCCTCCGTCACGCTCTCGGCCACGGTGCGCAACGCCGGCTCGGCGGCCTCCGGCGCGACGAACGTCGACTTCTACCTGGGCACCACCAAGGTCGGCACCGCCGCGGTCGGCGCGCTGGCCGCCGGGGCGTCCGCCACGGTGTCAGCCGTCGCCGGTCCGCGTGACGCGGGCAGCTACGCGCTGAGCGCCAAGGTCGACGAGGCCAACAGCGTCATCGAGCAGAACGAGTCGAACAACACCTTCGCGAGCTCCTCCCCGCTCGTGGTCACGCCGGTCAGCACCTCCGATCTGGTCGCCACCACCAGCTGGACCCCCGGCAACCCGTCCAACGGCGCCGTCGTCACCTTCTCCGTGGCGATCAAGAACCAGGGCACCCTGGCCTCCGCGAGCGGCGCCCACGGCATCACGCTGACCGTCCTCAACGAGTCGGGCAGCGTCGTCCGTACCCTGACCGGCTCCCACACCGGCGTGATCGCGCCGGGCGCCACCGCCGGTCCGGTGAACCTGGGCACCTGGACGGCGGCCAACGGCAAGTTCACCGTCAGGACGGTCCTCGCCGACGACGCCAACGAGCTCCCGGTCAAGCGGGCCAACAACACCAGCACCCAGCCGTTCTTCGTCGGCCGCGGCGCCAACATGCCGTACGACATGTACGAGGCCGAGGACGCCGTCGTCGGCGGCGGGGCGACCGTGGTCGGCCCCAACCGCGAGATCGGCCACGTGGCGGGCGAGGCGTCCGGCCGCAGGGCCGTGACGCTGAACAGCGCGGGCAGCTACGTCGAGTTCACCACCAAGGCCAGCACCAACACCCTGGTCACCCGCTTCTCCATCCCCGACGCCCCGGGCGGCGGCGGCATCGACTCGACGCTGAACGTCTACGTCAACGGCACCTTCCTCAAGCCCATCAACCTGACGTCCAGGTACGCCTGGCTGTACGGCCCCGAGGCCGGTCCCAACAACTCGCCCGGCTCCGGCGGCCCGCGTCACATCTACGACGAGGCCAACGTCATGCTCGGGACCACCGTCCCGGCCGGCAGCAAGATCAGGCTCCAGAAGGACCCCGCCAACAGCACGACGTACGCGATCGACTTCATCAACACCGAGCAGGTCTCGCCGATCGCGAACCCCGACCCCGCCAGGTACACGACCCCCACCGGCTTCACCCACCAGGACGTGCAGAACGCCCTCGACCGGGTGCGGATGGACACCACCGGCAACCTGGTCGGCGTCTACCTGCCGGCGGGCACCTACCAGACGTCCAGCAAGTTCCAGGTCTACGGCAAGGCCGTCAAGGTGGTCGGCGCCGGCCCCTGGTACACCCAGTTCCGGGCGCCCGACAGCCAGGACAACACCGACGTCGGCTTCCGCGCCGAGGCCAGCGCGAACGGCTCGTCCTTCGCGAACTTCGCCTACTTCGGCAACTACACCTCGCGCATCGACGGCCCGGGCAAGGTGTTCGACTTCGCCAACGTCGCCGACGTGGTGATCGACAACATCTGGAACGAGCACATGGTCTGCCTCTACTGGGGCGCCAACACCGACCGGGTGACGATCAAGAACTCCCGCATCCGCAACATGTTCGCCGACGGCATCAACATGACCAACGGCAGCACGGACAACCTCGTCAGCAACAACGAGGCCCGCGCCACCGGTGACGACAGCTTCGCGCTGTTCTCGGCCATCGACGCCGGCGGCGCCGACATGAAGGGCAACGTCTACGAGAACCTGACGTCCATCCTGACCTGGCGGGCCGCGGGCGTCGCGGTCTACGGCGGGTACGACAACGTCTTCAGGAACATCTACATCGCCGACACGCTGGTCTACTCCGGCATCACGATCAGCTCGCTGGACTTCGGTTACCCGATGAACGGCTTCGGCGCCAGCCCGCCTACCAGGTTCGAGAACATCTCGATCGTCCGGGCCGGCGGTCACTTCTGGGGCCAGCAGGTCTTCCCGGCGATCTGGGTCTTCTCCGCCTCCAAGGTGTTCCAGGGCATCCGCGTCAACAACGTGGACATCGTGGACCCGACCTACGGCGGCATCATGTTCCAGACCAACTACTCCGGAGGCCAGCCGCAGAACCCGGTCACCGACACGATCTTCACGAACGTCTCGATCACCGGTGCGAGGAAGAGCGGCGACGCCTTCGACGCCAAGTCCGGCTGGGCCATCTGGGCCAACGAGATGCCCGAGCCCGGTCAGGGCCCGGCGGTCGGCTCGGCCACGTTCAACAATCTCCAGATGAGCAACAACTTCCAGAACATCAAGAACACGACGTCGACCTTCACGATCAACGTGATCCCGTGATCCCGTGATCCCGTAGGAAGAGCGCGGGAGAACCGCGGTGCCGGTGCCGCCGGGAGGTCCGACCCTCCCGGCGGCACCTTTCCCGTTCGGTTCCCCGGCGGGCGCGGGTGTCCGGGTCCCGCACGGTCCCGGCGGGCGCCGGTGTCCGGGCCCCGAACAGCCCCGGGCGGCCCCGAACAAGCCCCGGGCGGCGTCCGTGCTTCCGGCCTGTTCGCCGCCGACCAGCAAGAAGATCCTCGTACAATGTCCCGATGGCTTCCCCCGAGAACGGCCCCGAGGTGAGCGACGCGTCGCGGGTCCTGCAGCGCGTCTTCGGCTACGACTCGTTCCGGGCGGGCCAGCAGGAGATCATCGAGCACGTCGTGTCCGGTGGCGACGCCCTCGTGCTCATGCCGACCGGCGGCGGCAAGTCGCTGTGCTACCAGATCCCCGCTCTCGTGCGGAAGGGCACCGGAGTGGTGATCTCGCCGCTCATCGCGCTCATGCAGGACCAGGTCGACGCCCTGACCGCGCTCGGCGTGCGGGCCGGGTTCCTCAACTCCACCCAGGACTTCGAGGAGCGCCGCGCCGTCGAGTCGGCCTTCCTGTCCGGCGAGCTGGACCTGCTCTACCTGGCGCCGGAGCGCCTGCGGGTCGACGCCACGCTGCGCCTGCTCGACAGCGGGGTGATCTCGCTGTTCGCCATCGACGAGGCGCACTGCGTGGCCCAGTGGGGACACGACTTCCGGCCCGACTACCTCGCCCTGTCCGCGCTGCACGAGCGCTGGCCGGACGTGCCGCGCATCGCGCTGACCGCGACGGCCACCGAGGCCACCCACGCCGAGATCGCCTCCCGCCTGAACCTGGAGGGGGCCCGCCACTTCGTGGCGAGCTTCGACCGTCCCAACATCCAGTACCGCATCGCCCCCAAGAACGAGCCCAAGAGGCAGCTGCTGGAGCTGCTGCGCACCGAGCACGCCGGGGACGCGGGCATCGTCTACTGCCTGTCGCGCAACTCGGTCGAGAAGATCGCCGAGTTCCTGGTGCAGAACGGCATCGAGGCGCTGCCCTACCACGCGGGGCTCGACGCCCGTGTCCGCGCGGCCAACCAGGCGCGCTTCCTGCGTGAGGACGGCCTCGTCATGGTCGCCACCATCGCGTTCGGCATGGGGATCGACAAGCCCGACGTGCGCTTCGTCGCCCACCTCGACCTGCCCAAGTCCGTCGAGGGCTACTACCAGGAGACCGGCAGGGCCGGGCGTGACGGCCTGCCCTCCACCGCGTGGCTCGCCTACGGCCTCCAGGACGTCGTGCAGCAGCGCAAGATGATCGACACCTCCGAGGGCGACGACGCCCACCGCCGCCGCCTGGCCTCCCACCTCGACGCCATGCTCGCCCTGTGCGAGGCGGTCGAGTGCCGCCGCGCGCGGCTGCTCGCCTACTTCGGCCAGCAGGGCACCGCCTGCGGCAACTGCGACACCTGCCTGTCGCCGCCGGAGTCGTGGGACGGCACGGTCGCCGCGCAGAAGGTCCTGTCGACCGTGTTCCGGCTCATGCGCGAGCGCCGCCAGAAGTTCGGCGCCGGCCAGATCATCGACATCCTCCTCGGCAGGAAGACGGCCAAGGTCATCCAGCACGACCACGACGGCCTGACGGTCTTCGGCATCGGCACGGACCTGAGCGAGGCCGAGTGGCGCGGAGTGGTGCGCCAGCTGCTGGCCCAGGGTCTGCTCGCCGTCGAGGGCGACTACGGCACGCTGGTGCTGACCGAGGCGAGCGCGGAGGTCCTGGGCCGCAAACGCCAGGTCCCGCTGCGGCGCGAGCCGGAGAAGGCGCCCAGGGCCGCCAGAGCCTCCACGTCGTCCAAATCCTCCACCTCACGCCGGGCCGAGCCCGTCGAGATGCCGGAGGAGGCGATGCCGGTGTTCGAGCTGCTGCGTGCCTGGCGTGGAGCCACCGCGAAGGAGCAGGGCGTGCCCGCGTACGTGATCTTCCACGACGCGACCCTGCGCGAGATCGCGACCAGGGCCCCCTCGTCGCTGGCCGAGCTGGGCACGATCAGCGGGATCGGGGAGAACAAGCTGGCCAAGTACGGTCAGCAGGTCCTCGACACCCTCGCGGGATCCGGCCGGGAATCCGGTGGCGGCGAGGAAGCCCTTCTGGAGTTCCCCTGAGGTAGAATCAGGCGAATTCGGGCTTGATGGCCCGCGCAGTGAGACGCATATAGGAGCCTGGAGGCTGTCGTCCGCCTCCGGGCTTCTCGCGTTGGCGGATCCCCCCGTGGCTGCGAACTCCCGAAAGAGGACGATCGTTGGCTGACAGAAGGAACGATCCGGTGGTGGTCGTCGGCCTCGGCCGCTTCGGCAGCTCCCTCGCGGTCGAGCTGTTCCGCAGGGGCACCGAGGTGCTGGCCATCGACAGCCGCCCCAAGGTGGTGCAGAGCCTGGCGGGAAAGCTCACCCACGTCGTCGTCGCCGACTCCACCGACATCGAGGCGCTGCGGCAGATGGGGGTGCCCGATTTCTACCGGGCGGTGGTCGCCATCGGCACCGATCTGGAGGCCAGCATCCTCACCACGTCCCTGCTCGTCGAGCTGGAGATCGATGACGTCTGGGCCAAGGCGATCAGCCGCGAGCACGGCCGCATCCTGGAGCGGGTCGGCGCCCACCACGTGATCCTCCCCGAGCACGACATGGGGGAGCGGCTCGCCCACCTGCTCAACGGGCGGATGCTCGACTACATGGAGGTGGACGGCGACTACGCGGTGGTCAAGACCCGTCCGCCCCGCGAGTACGTCGGCGTGCCCCTGGGCGAGTCCAACCTGCGTCGCAAGTACGGCGTGACCGTGGTCTGCGTGAAGGGCCAGTACGACGAGTTCACCTACGCCGACGCCGGAACCGTGCTGGGGTACGGGGACGTGATCGTCATCGCGGGCAAGATCGAGCAGGTGGAGCGGTTCACCGAGCTGCCCTGAGCCTCCCGGGCCGTGTCCCTGCCTGTCCCTGCCTGTCCCTGCCTGTCCCTGCCTGTCCCTGCCTGTCCCTGCCTGTCCCCGCCGTGTCCTCCCACGTCCTGCCGTATCCTGCCGTGTCCTGTCGTGTCCTGTCGTGTCCCCCGAGGTTTCCCGCGGCTTCGGGCCTCCCTGCCGCCCCGTGATCGTCCTAGACTGGGCCGAACTTACTAGAATGGAGTTCGGTAGCGATGCGATTCGGACTGTTCCTCAATGAATCCCAGAAGCCGGACGCGCTCGGCCGACTGCGGGAGCGCATCGCCCGCGGGGCCGACGACGGCTTCTCCTCCGTGTGGATGTCCCACACGTTCGGCCTCGACACGCTGACCGCGCTCGCCGTGATCGGAAGCCAGGTGCCCGGGATCGAGCTCGGCACCGGAGTCGTCCCGACCTACCCGCGCCACCCGGCGGCCCTCGCCCAGCAGGCGCTCACCGTCAACGCCGTCCTGGACGGGCGGCTCGCCCTCGGCATCGGGCTCTCGCACCAGATCGTGATCGAGGGCATGTACGGCATGAGCTTCGACCGGCCCGCCCGCCACATGCGCGAGTACCTGTCGATCCTGATGCCGCTCGTGCGCGGGGAGAACGCGGCCTTCGAGGGGGAGACCCTCACGGGACGGCTGGGGCTGAACACGCCGGGGCCGAGGGACATGCCCGTGCTCATCGCGGCCCTCGCCCCGAGGATGCTCAAGCTGGCCGGGGAGGTGGCCGACGGCACCGTGCTGTGGATGACCGGCGCCAGGACGGTGGCCGAGCACGTGGCGCCCGCCGTCACCGAGGCCGCCCGGGCCGCCGGGCGGCCCGCGCCGAGGATCGTGTGCGCGCTGCCCGTCTGCGTCACCGACGACGCCGAGGCGGCCAGGGCGCTCGCCGCCGAGCGGTTCGAGATCTACGGCCAGCTGCCGTCGTACCGGGCGGTGCTCGACAGGGAGGGCGCAGAGGGTCCGGCGGACGTGGCGATCATCGGCGACGAGGACGAGGTGGGGGCGCGGATCGAGGCGCTCGCCAAGGCCGGGGTCACCGACTTCGTCGCCGCCGAGTACTCGCCGGACACCCGGACGCGGGACTTCCTCAAGAGCCTTCTCTGAGGCTCTGCCGCCCCTGAGAGCTGCTCCTGGGAGCGGTCTCTGAGAGCCGTCTCCGGGAAACTGCCCCCGAGATCGCCCGCCCCGCTCAGACGCCGAAGGCGCTCAGGGCCGCCCAGGCCGTTCCCGCGCCGGTGACGGCCCCGGCGGCGACCTGGGCGGGCGTGTGGTGGGTGAGCCTGACCCGCGCCCAGCACACCATCGCCACGACCAGCGCGCCCGCGACCAGCGTGGGCACGGCGGGCAGCACGTGAGCCAGCACCACCACGGTCCCCGCCGACACGGCCGCGTGGAAGGAGATCTTCCACCAGAGGGTGATGGGGACGGTGACCGCGAGCGCCGCCAGCATCGCGGTCACCGTGGCCACCAGGAGCCGGGGCGCGCCCAGGAGGATCAGCAGCACCAGCGCGACGACCACCGCCGCGACCGCCACCAGCAGCGGAACCGTCCGGCTCGCCCGGTCGACCAGGTGATGGGAGTCGAGGCGCCCGGAACGGACCCCGTTCAGGATCACCAGGGCCGGGATCCCGCCGCACAGGGCCGAGGCCACCAGGCCCCAGGCCGCGCCAGGCCAGCCGTCGGCCATCAGCCCGACGAGCGGGGGCAGCCCGATGACCAGCACCTGTGGCGCGAACAGCCCGGTCACCCACCGGGCCGCCGCCCCCGCCGTGCTCTCACCGTCGCCCGCCATCTCCTGACCGGTCATCTGAGTCCTTCCAGCGCGGAGACCCCGCTCCCGAGCCTTCCGGTGAGGGGTCGGCCCGCCCGCGTCCGACATGAGGGCCGTGAGGCCCGTGGGGCCACCCTGTCAGCTGAGGGGTCCGGGGACGAACATCCACGGGCCCCCACGGCCTCAGGGTCGTGCCGGGCGGCCGGGGCGGCGGCCCGGCCGGTGACCCCCGTACAGCGCGGCCCCGGCAGTGCCCGGCAGTGCCCGGCAGTGCCCCGGCAGTGCCCCGGAGGGTGACCCGGAGGGTGACCCGGTGCTCCGTGAGCGCGGCGGGCCGCGCTCACGGAGCGCTCACGGGCGCGCTCAGGGGTGCCTTCCCGGGTGGGAGGCGGCGGTCAGTCGTTGGCGTGCAGGGTGCTGTTGAGCTCCACGCCCGTCCCCTTGCGGGGAACGGCCTCGACCGCGCCCGAGGTGGAGTTGCGGCGGAACAGCAGGCCGGAGGCGCCGGAGAGCTCGGCCGCCTTGACCACCCGCCCCTCGGGCAGGGCCACCTTGGTCCCGGCGGTGACGTACAGGCCCGCCTCCACGACGCAGTCGTCGCCCAGGGAGATGCCGACGCCGCTGTTGGCGCCCAGCAGGCAGCGCCGCCCGATGGAGATGACCTGCTTGCCGCCGCCGGACAGGGTGCCCATGATCGAGGCGCCGCCGCCGACGTCCGAGCCGTCGCCCACGACGACGCCCGCCGAGATACGGCCCTCGACCATGGAGGTGCCGAGCGTCCCGGCGTTGAAGTTGACGAAGCCCTCGTGCATCACGGTCGTGCCGCTCGCCAGGTGCGCGCCGAGACGGACCCGGTCGGCCTCGGCGATCCGGACGCCGGTGGGCACCACGTAGTCGACCATCCGGGGGAACTTGTCCACGCCGTAGACGGTCACCTGCCCCCGGGCGCGCAGGCGGAGCCGCACCTCCTCGAAGCCCTCGACGGCGCACGGGCCGTGGTTGGTCCACACCACGTTGCTGAGCAGGCCGAACAACCCGTCCAGGTTCTGGCCGTGCGGCTGGACGAGACGCGCCGACAGCAGGTGCAGGCGCAGGTAGGCGTCGTGGGCGTCGGCCGGTGCCTCCGACAGCTTGGTGATGCCGGTGCGTACCGCGACCACCTCCACGCCGCGGTCCTCGTCGGGGCCGAGCAGCGCGGCGACCCCGGAACCGAGTTCCTCGACCGCCTCCTGTTCGGTCAGCCGCCTGGTGCCCGGCGAGGAGGGCTCGCCCAGCTGTGGGGACGGGAACCACGTGTCGAGCACGGTTCCGCCGGAGGTGATGGTCGCGATGCCGGCCGCGTGCGCGCCGGAGATCTGGGCTGCTGCGTTCACGCCGACCAAGCCTAGCCAAAGTGGCCGCAATGGCAGTACGCCCAGGGAGCGTCGGACGTGTGCCCGCGGTGCCCGCTGGCTAGCGTGGCCGCCATGTTGCAGGGGATCGACGTGTCGAACTGGCAGGGCGCCGTGAACTGGGGCGCGTACGCGAGGGGCGGGGTCTCCTTCGCCTTCGCCAAGGCGAGCGAGGGGAGCACCTTCACCGACAAGTGGTTCGGCACCAACTGGAACGGCATGCGCGAGAGCTGGATCGTCTGCGGCGCCTACCACTTCGCCCGCCCCGCGGGGGACCCCGAGGCGCAGGCGGTGCACTTCCTGCGGATCGTGCAGCGGGCCGGTGGGCTGCGCCGGGGGGACCTGCTCGCCCTCGACCTGGAGACCAACGACCACCTCCCGGCGCCCCGGGTGGCGCGGTTCGCCCGCAGCTGGTGCCAGGCGATCGTCGCGCTGTCGGGGGTCAGGCCGGTGATCTACACGTTCCTGTCGTTCGCGCGCAACGGCAACTGCGCCGGGCTGGAGCCCTACCCGCTGTGGATCGCCGCCCCCGACCACCCCCAGGGCAGACCGGAGGTGCCGAGGCCGTGGAACAAATGGACGATCCACCAGCACTCGAACAAACCCGTTGATCGCAACGTCTTCCGCGGCACCCGGGCCGAGCTGACCTCCCTGGGCTACCGCCGGAGCCGCAAGGCCTGAGAAATCGCGTTGCCGACACCGGTAGCATCGATCCCAGACCATCCATCGACGTCTCCCAGGGAGCAACCGTGTCCGCCGTGCCAGAACTTCGTATCACCCTCGCCGGAGCCGCGCGTGTGGTGGCGGGAGGCACGACGTACGGGGAGGCGCTGGAGGCGGACGGCCGCTCGGTGGTCGCCGCCCGCGCCAACGGCGAGCTGAAGGACCTCGCGGCCCCGGTGGCCGAGGGCGACGTGATCGAGCCGGTCCCCGCGGGCAGCCCCGACGGGCGCGCCATCGTCCGCCACTCCACCGCGCACGTCATGGCCCAGGCCGTCCAGGAGATCTTCCCCGAGGCCAGGCTGGGCATCGGCCCGCCGGTCGAGAACGGCTTCTACTACGACTTCGACGTCAAGGAGCCGTTCACCCCCGACGACCTCAAGCGCGTCGAGAAGCGCATGCGCGAGATCGTCAAGCAGGGGCAGCTCTTCTCCCGCAGGCCCGTCTCCGACGAGCAGGCCGCCGAGGAGCTCGCCGCGGAGCCGTACAAACTGGAGCTGATCGGCCTCAAGGGCGGCGCGGCCGACGAGGAGAGCGTCGAGGTGGGCGGGGCCGAGCTGACCATCTACGACAACCTCGACGCCAAGACCGGCGAGCTGCGCTGGAAGGACCTGTGCCGCGGCCCCCACGTGCCGACCACCCGGTCCATCCCGGCGTTCAAGCTGATGCGCTCGGGCGGCGCCTACTGGCGGGGCAGCGAGAAGAACCCGCAGCTCCAGAGGATCTACGGCACCGCGTGGGAGTCGCGCGAGAAGCAGGACGAATACCTCCACCTGCTGGAGGAGGCCGAGAAGCGCGACCACCGCAAGCTGGGCGCCGAGCTCGACCTGTTCTCCTTCCCCGACGAGCTGGGCTCGGGCCTGCCGGTCTTCCATCCCAAGGGCGGCGTGATCCGCCGCGTGATGGAGGACTACTCGCGCAAGCGGCACGAGGAGGCGGGATACTCCTTCGTCAACACCCCGCACATCACCAAGGAGGGGCTCTACAAGCTCTCCGGCCACCTCGACTGGTACGCCGACGGCATGTTCCCCCCCATGGAGCTGGAGGGGGCCAAGTACTACCTCAAGCCGATGAACTGCCCGATGCACAACCTGATCTTCCGGTCGCGCGGGCGCTCCTACCGCGAGCTGCCGCTGCGGTTGTTCGAATTCGGGACGGTCTACCGCTACGAGAAGTCCGGCGTGGTGCACGGCCTGACCCGGGTGCGCGGTCTCACCCAGGACGACGCGCACATCTACTGCACCCGCGAGCAGATGCGCGACGAGCTGAAGTCGCTGCTGCGCTTCGTGCTCGACCTGCTGCGCGACTACGGTCTCGAGGACTTCTACCTGGAGCTGTCGACCAAGGACCCGGTCAAGTTCGTCGGCAGTGACGAGGACTGGGAGGAGGCGACCGAGACCCTGCGCGAGGTCGCCGAGTCGGAGAAGCTGGAGCTGGTGCTCGACCCGGGCGGCGCGGCGTTCTACGGGCCGAAGATCTCCGTCCAGGCCCGGGACGCGATCGGCAGGACCTGGCAGATGTCGACGATCCAGCTCGACTTCAACCTGCCGCAGCTCTTCGATCTTGAGTATCAGGCGACCGGTGGCTCCCGGCAGCAGCCCGTCATGATCCACCGGGCACTGTTCGGCTCGATCGAGCGCTTCTTCGGCGTCCTGGTCGAGCACTACGCGGGCGCGTTCCCCCCCTGGCTCGCGCCGGTCCAGGTGGTCGGCATCCCGATCGCCGAGGCCCACGCGCCCTACCTCCAGGACCTGGCCAAGAAGGCCCGCGAGCGGGGCATCAGGATCGAGATCGACGCCTCCGACGACCGCATGCAGAAGAAGATCCGCAACGCGCAGCGGTCCAAGGTGCCCTTCATGCTCCTGGCGGGCGACGACGACATCGCCAACGGCGCGGTCTCCTTCCGCTTCCGCAACGGCGAGCAGAAGAACGGGGTGCCGGTCGACGAGGCGATCGCCGAGATCGTCGACGCGATCGAGCGCCGGGTCCAGGTCTGAACCTCCCCGTGGGCGGCTGAGGCCGCCCACGGGTGCGTACGGGGGGCTTCACGGCCCCCCGTACGTCGTTCCGGGGCCCTTTCGCCGGGGCCCTCGGCGTTCTACGCGTCGTCTCCCGGTTCGGCGGGAGCCTCGGGGCCGGTCTCGCCCGGCATGCGGACGTCCTCCACGTCGACGTTGACCTCCACGACCCGCATGCCCAGCATCCGGCTGATGGTCCGGGCCACGTTGGTCTTGACCTCGTTGGCCACGTCCATCACCACGTGCCCGTACTCCGCCACGATCGTCACGTCCACGGCCGCCGTACGGTCCTGCACGTGGGCGTTGACGCCCCGGGGGCCGCGCCTGGCGATGCCCGCGCGCTCGCGCATCGGCTCCACCGCGTGGGCGGCGTCGCCTCCCAGCTCGGCGACGCCCGTGACCTCCAGCGTGGCGAGGGCCGCGACCTTCTCCACCACCTCGTCGGCCACCTTGATCCGGCCCTTCACCACGGCCGAGGACACCGGGGAGACGGGAGACACCGGGGACACCGGGGACGACGGGGATGTCGTCCCGGTCGTGGTGGCCGGCACAGTCCGGGAGAGGGTGGGGCGGGGCGTGTCGTCCGGCGTCTCGGACACGGGTGAGGGCTCGGGGAGCGCCTCGACCACGGCCAGGAAGGGCTCCCCCGTGGAGGAGACCGGCTCGCCGGGGGACGGGACCGACAGAAGCGGCGCCGTCGGCTCCGGCGGCTCCGCGGACAGGGACAGGGAGAACGGGCGAGCGGGCCTGCCGCCCGTCTCGGCGAAAGACGTGGAAGACGTGGAAGACGCTGGGGACCCGGGGGACGCGGTCTCCTCGGTCGGCTCCTCGACGGAGACGTCGGTCATGGGGGTACTCCTCGGCAGTCGATGATCGTGCTTGGGGGATTCTGCCGGAAATTCGCCGCATTCGTCCGTCAATGCCGTGTGACATACGCCGCCCGTTCCGTACCGGCAGCGGATCCGGGCGGTGGATCCGGGCGGTCCGGGCACCGAGTGGCGGCGCGGGCGCGGGTCCGGGCGCGGGTCCGGGCGGGGTCCCGAGCGGTGCGCGGGCTCGGGCGCGGGCGGGGAGGAGGGCGGGGCGGCGGGGCGGTGCCGGGGGAGGCGCAAGAACGCGGGGATCGGCGTGGCAATATGCTGGCGACCATGAGCAACGAGCCGGAGGCGCAGCACGGAGCGGGGACACCGGACGCGTTCCAGAGACTCTGGACTCCTCACCGGATGGCCTACATCAAGGGAGGCGGCAAACCCACCGGTTCCGGCCCGGAGGACGGCTGCCCGTTCTGCGAGATCCCCCGCATGAGCGACGAGGACGGCCTGATCGTCGCCCGGGGCGAGACGGTCTTCGCGCTGCTCAACCTGTACCCGTACAACTCCGGCCACCTGATGGTCTGCCCCTACCGGCACGTGCCGGACTACACGGACCTGGACGAGGCCGAGACCTTCGAGCTCGCCGACTTCACCCGGCGGGCGCTGGTCGCCCTGCGCAAGGCCAGCGGCGCGCAGGGCTTCAACGTGGGCATGAACCTGGGCGGCGTGGCGGGCGCCGGGATCGCCGCCCACCTGCACCAGCACGTGGTGCCCCGGTGGGGCGGCGACACCAACTTCATGCCCGTCGTCGGACAGACCAGGGTGCTTCCTCAGCTGTTGCGCGACACAAGGGAGCTGCTCGCCGGCTCCTGGCCCGGGTCGTCGTAGCGCGGGGCGCCGTCGTCCAGGGCCCGGATGCCCGCCGACAGCGTCAGCGGCACGGCGAGCGCCAGCGCCATGGACAGCACCGCGGCGCCCGAGTCGTTGACCAGCATGCCGACCACCCCGCTGACCAGGGTGCCGATCAGGCCGGCCTTCAGCGCGGGGGAGTGCGCGAACGCGGCGGGCAGCACCCCCGCGGTCGCCTGATCGGGGCGCAGCAGCGCGTAGACGAGGAACGCCGTCGCGGCGACCACGACCGGCATCAGGTTGGGGCTGAGCAGCGTGCCCAGCATCGCGCCGAGCTTGCGGCCGATCACCTCCATGGCCTCGCCGGTGAACACCTGGCCGACGAAGCGGCCCAGGTGCGTCTGCGAGCCCGGCGGGCGCAGGTAGTCGAGGTAGGCGATGGACATCACGATGACGCCGCCCGCCACGCAGAACGCGCCCAGCTTGACGATCGAGACCCGCCTGCCCGCGATCAGCAGCGCGGTCACCGCGATGCCCGGCACGAACGCGATCACCCCGCCGAAGTCGCTGCCCACGCCCGGCCAGCCGCCCAGGATCATCGCGAAACCGCCCAGCACCGCCACGACGGCGGCGGCCGCGACGCTCGCGCGGCTCCCGCCCGCCGGCCGATCCGCCGCGGCGTCGCCCGCCGAACCCGCGCGGTCGCCGGGCGCCGTCCGATCCGTCACGGCGCCCGCCTGGCCGCCGGGCGCCGTCCGCTCCGCCGGGGTGGCGGCCGGTGCGCCCGCGCGGTCCCCGCGCGTCAGCCGGTGCGCGATCGTGGCGGCCAGCAGCAGCACCGAGGTGGCGAAGAGCGCGAACGGGATGTTGCCCAGGCCGTAGTAGCGGGCCCCGACCACGGCGCTGTAGCCCATCACGCTGTTGAGCTGCAGGGTCGTCCCGGTCAGCAGGTCGCCCGCCAGCACCGTCGCGGTCACCCCGGCCACCACCGCCAGCGGCCCGAGCGGCGCGCGGCGCCAGGGCCCCGCCAGCGCCGCCGCGGCCAGCAGCAGCGCGCATCCGGCGATCCCGCCGACCAGCGCGAGCACCGGCGATCCCGCGTGGTGCCAGGGGGTGAGGTTCACCAGGTACGTCGACACGGGCACCGAGGCCAGCACCACCGCGGCCACCCGGATGCCGGTCAGCCCCCGCCTGCGGCGCAGCAGCAGGAACGCGGTCAGGTAGAAGGCGACCTGCAGCACCGCGACCGCGGTGAAGAAGATCCCGCCCACGTTCCTGATCGTCTCCCCGGCCACGTCGGCCCGCTCCAGCTCGACGCGCGCCGCCTCGGTGCCGCCGGTGCGCCTCTCGCTCGCCTGCCAGGGCACCCCGATCACGCCCGGCGGCGTCGCGATCCCCGTCAGGGAGAGCATCGTCGCGGTGATGTCCGGCAGGATCGTGGTGTCGTCGCGGTGGGTGGAGGCCGCCCCCAGGAAGCGGCCGGAGACGTCTCCGCCGCGCATCATGGCCACCCGCAGGTGCGGGTTGCCGCCGTGGTCGGACAGGCCCGCCAGCAGCACGCCGACGTCCCCCGGCAGCACGGCCAGCATGGTCAGCACCGCCCCCGCCTTGGCGTCGGCCAGGCGCAGTGCCGCGGCCCGCTCCTGCGCGGTGAGCGCGTCCTCGTCCGGCGACAGCCGCTCGCCGGTCACGTACGGCCGGATCAGGTCGTCGACGTCGACGGCCATCACCCGGCACCTGGTGAGCACGTCGGAGCGGATCTGCGCGGGGGAGGGGGCGTACACGTCGACCCTGCCCGAGCGGTCGGCCAGCGCCAGCGCGGCTCCGGGGCCGATCGCCAGCGTGCAGTCACCGGCGGCGTGGACGGCCTCGCCGAGGGCGCCCGCGTTGCGCTGGCCGGCGACGTCGTGCAGGTACCCGTAGTCGGGGATGACCGCGCCCGCCCGGTCGGACTCGGGCAGCGGCGGCAGCCCGCAGCCGTAGCCGACCGCGGACCTCACCCCGGCCGACACCGTCAGCCATCCGTCGTAGGGGCAGGTCACCCTGCCCACCGCGCGGACCGACAGGGATCCGACCGCGCTCAGCCCGGCCAGCCGCCACAGGTTCGGGGTGCCGGTGGGGCTGAGATCACTCCACCGCAGGCCGGGAACGCCGATCAGCATCACCCGCCCGTCCGCCTGCGTGGCGGAGTGCGCGGCCCCCGGCCACAGCAGGCCCAGCACCATCGCAAACGCGACAAGCGTCCGCTTCACGAACGACCTCCCCTTCAGCTCCTGCCAAGTGCTGGCACCGTAGGGGAAGATCGTGCCACGGGTCCAGCCGTCCAGGGGACCGGCGGGTCGCCGCGCCCGGGGCCCGGGTCCTCGCGGCGCGCCCTCGTCCGCCGTCCGCGTGGGGCGCCCGGGGCGCCCGGGGCGGGGCTCAGGTCCCGGCGGGCGCGCTCTCGTTCTGCAGGCGGTCGAGGGCGGTGACCAGGTAGGTGCCGCCGCCCGCCGCGGTGAAGGCCTGGCGGTCGCCGGCCACCGCGGGCACGATCGCGACCAGGTTGCGGGCGTCGGCGGTGGCGCACTCTCCCGGCTTGCCCGAGGCGATGCGGTAGACCGCGTACGAGCGGGCGTCCGGGGAGCTCTTCCAGCTCAGCGAGGTGCCCTGGAGCCGCACGTCGGCGGGCTTGGCCGGAGCCTGACCGCCGCGGTCCTTCATCGGCGGCAGCAGCGCCGGGCGGCCGTAGTGGTCCTTCACGACGCGGTCGAGCGCGCCCAGCGGGTTGGTGGAGAGCTGCTTGGCGCTGAAGTAGACGTCGCCGGAGACCTGCCCGTACTTACGGTTGAGCGTGAGGTGGGAGGACATCTCGCCGGGCCTGGTCCAGGCGGCGGTGTCGGTGGCGCCGACCCGGTACAGGCCCTGGCCGATGTAGAGCTGCACCCCGGTGCCCTTGACCTCGTTCGCCCACCAGCGCGTCAGCACGTCGTAGTCGGCGATCTTGAACCCGCGCGGCCAGTACAGCTGGGGGATGACGTAGTCGACCGTGCCCTTCTTGATCCAGTGGCGGGCGTCGGCGTAGATGGAGTCGTACGCGGACATGCCGCCGGTGGCCGAGCCGGTGGGGTCGTCGGACTTGTTGCGCCAGATCCCGAACGGGCTGACGCCGAACTTCACGCTGTTCCTGACCTCGTGCACGGTCTTGTCGACCTGCGCGATCAGCTTGTCGACGTTGGCGCGGCGCCAGTCGGCGAGCTTGGTGCCCTTGCCGTACTTGGCGAAGGCGGCGCCGTCGGCGAACTTCGCGCCCGCGACGGGGTAGGGGTAGAAGTAGTCGTCGAAGTGGACCCCGTCGACGTCGTAGCGGGTCACCACGTCCTTGACGACCTTGGTGACGTAGTCGCGGACCGCGGGAAGGCCGGGGTTGTAGTAGGCCAGATCCCCGTATTTCACGATCCACTCGGGGTGCAGCCGGGCGGGGTGCCTCGCGGGCAGCTTGGACAGGTCGCCGTCGGCGGACGCGCGGTAGGGGTTGAACCACGCGTGGAACTCCAGGCCTCGCCGGTGGGCCTCGGCGACGAGGAAGGGCATCGGGTCCCAGCCGGGGTCCTTGCCCGCCGTGCCGGTCAGATACTGCGACCACGGCTCCAGGTCCGACTTGTACAGCGCGTCGGACGCGGGGCGGACCTGGACGAACACCGCGTTGAACCGCCGCTTGACCGCGTTGTCGAGGATCTTGACGTACTCGGCTCGCTGACGGGCCGGGGACAGGCCGGTCCGCGAGGGCCAGTCGATGTTCTTGACGGTGGCGATCCACACCCCGCGCAGCTGCCGCTTGGGATACCTCGCGTCCACCTCGCACCGGGCCGACGCGGAGGCGGCGGTCGTCGCGCCGGCCGTCTCGGCCGAGACCGCCGGGCTCTTCGCGGCCTTCGGCCGGGCGGGCGCGGCGTCGGGGCCGAAGGTGTAGGCGGCTCCCGTGGTCAGGACGGCGAGCGCGGCAGCGGCCAGGAGAGGGCGTCCGTATCGCATGGTTCCCCAGTGTGGCACCAGCACCGGTGTGCTCTGACCGGAAAAACGAAATCCTTTCGTGATGACTCTGTTACATGTGTGCATGCTGGGAGACATGCGCCGGACGGTGCGCGTTCCCCGGGAGGCGGGGCTCCGTCCGGCGCGCGTCTCACGGCCCCGTCAGCCGGTGACTTTGTCCATCAGATGCGAAGGAAGCGGCTCGTAGCGCAGGAAGACCCGCCGGAACGTCCCCGTCCCGTGTGACATGGATCTCAGATCGATCGAGTATCGCGTGATCTCCAGTGCGGGCACCTCGGCCCTGACCAGGGTACGTCCCACGCCCACCGGCTCCGTGCCGAGCACGCGGCCCCTGCGCGAGGACAGATCGGACATCACCGCGCCGACGTGGTCGTCGGAGACCAGGATGGACACCTCGTCGACCGGTTCGAGCAGCAGCGTGGGCACCTTGGCCGCGGCCTCCTTCAGCGCGAGCGCCCCGGCGATCTGGAACGCCATGTCGGAGGAGTCGACCGAGTGGGCCTTCCCGTCGTACAGCGTCACCCGCACGTCCACCATGGGGTACCCGGCGAGCACCCCGCGCTGCATCTGGGTACGGACCCCCTTCTCCACCGAGGGGATGAACTGGCGCGGCACCACGCCACCGACGATCTTGTCCACGAACTCGAAGCCGCCGCCGGACGGCAGGGGCTCGACCTCCAGGTGGCAGACGGCGAACTGGCCGTGGCCGCCGGTCTGCTTGACGTTGCGGCCCAGGGCCTGGCAGCTGCCGCCGAAGGTCTCCCTGAGCGGCACCCGCAGCTCGGTCTTCTCCACCTCCACGCCGTGCCGCCTGCTCAGCCGGTCGAGCAGCACGTCGGTGTGGGCCTCGCCCATGCACCACAGCACGAGCTGGCGGGTCTCGGGGTTGTTCTCCAGCCGGAGCGTCGGATCCTCGGCGACCAGCCGCTGCAGCGCCTGGCCCAGCTTGTCGTCGTCGGCCTTGGACCGGGGCTGGATCGCCACGGGCAGCAGCGGCTCCGGCATGCTCCAGGCCGTCATCAGCAGCGGGTTCTCCCGGTCCGACAGGGTGTCGCCGGTCTCCGCGCGAGACAGCTTGGCCACCGCCGCGATGTCCCCGGCCACGCACTTGGCGGTCGTCCGCTGGTGCTTGCCCAGCGGCGAGGAGAGCGCGCCGATGCGCTCGTCCACGTCGTGGTCCTCGTGCCCGCGGTCGGACAGGCCGTGTCCGGAGACGTGCACCGTCATGTCCGGGCGCAGCGTGCCGGAGAAGACCCGTACCAGGCTGATCCTGCCCACGTACGGGTCGCTGGTGGTCTTGATGACCTCGGCGACCAGCGGCCCGTCGGGGTCGCAGGTGATGCCGGAGACGGGCCGGCCGTCGATCGACATGATCTCCGGCATGGGGTGCTCGGGCGGGGAGGGGAACCCCTGGGTGACGAGCTCCAGGACCTCCAGCGCGCCCACGCCGGTCCCCGTGGCCAGCACCGGGTAGAAGCCGCCGCGCGCGACGGCCTTCTCCAGGTCCTCGATCAGGGCCTTGGTGTCGATCTCCTCGCCGGAGAGGTAACGGTCCATCAGGGACTCGTCCTCGCTCTCCTGGATGACGCCCTCGATCAGGGCGCCCCGGTAGACCTCGATCTGGTCGGCGTAGGCGGGGCCGGGGGAGTTCTCGCTCCGGGTGCCGGTCGCGTAGTTGTAGAACTTCTGGCTCAGCAGGCCGATCAGGCCGTTCACCTTGCCGTTGGTCACCACCGGCAGGTACAGCGGCGAGACGCCGTCGCCGAAGGCGTCCTGGCAGGCGGCGAGGGCTTCCTCGAAGTTCGCCCGCTGATGGTCGATCTTGGTGATCACGACCGCGCGGGGCATCCCGACCGCCGCGCACTCCTCCCAGAGCATCCTGGTCAGGCCGTCCACGCCCTCGACGGCCGAGACGACGAACAGCGCCGCGTCGGCCCCGCGCAGCCCGGCGCGCAGGTCGCCGACGAAGTCGGCGTAACCGGGGGTGTCCAGCAGATTGATCTTGATGTCGTTGTGGACCAGGGGGGCCACGGTCAGGTTCACCGAGCGTTGCTGACGCACCTCGACCTCGTCGAAGTCGCTGACGGTCGTGCCGTCCTCGACCCTGCCGGGCCGCTGGACGGTCCGTGTCGCGGCCAGCAGCGCCTCCACAAGTGTTGTCTTCCCGGCACCGGAATGGCCGACCAGCACGACGTTCCGTATCATGCCCGGCCGGTCGGCCGCGGGTGCCCTCCCCGCGGCTCCCGCTGTTCCGCCGGTTGCTCTTTCCGCCACATCGCCTCCCGCGTCGTTGCCGAAGGGGCGCGGCCTGGTGGGGCCACACCCCCGGGGTCCGCTGCCGAGCTCGCGCACCGCGCGGACTCGGTCTGTTCACCAAATACCCATGTGGCGAATATCACAAGAGGGATGTGACGATCCTCTTGCGATAGGCGGACCTGATCGCTAGTAATCCGGGCCGTCCCGGCGGCTCCGCGCGACCCTCGCGAACGCCGTTCCCCCGTGGCTCACCGCTCCCCGTCGCCGATGCGCGCCCGCAGGCCCGGTGGCCTACGATCGGAGCGCCATGCTGAAACTTCTGCGCCCCGCCGTCACCAGGCTCTTGACCCCGCTGGGCAGGGCACTGACCCGCCGCGGGATCAGCCCCAACGCGGTCACCGCCGCCGGCACGCTCGGCACCGTCGCCGCGGCCCTGTTCTTCTACCCGCGGGGCCAGCTGTTCGTGGGCACGTTGGTGATCACCTTCTTCGTGCTGGCCGACCTCCTCGACGGGGTCATGGCCAGGATGACGGGCCCGGGAAGCACCTGGGGCGCCTTCCTCGACTCCACCCTCGACCGGGTCGGCGACGCGGGCATCTTCTCCGGGCTGGTGTTCTGGTTCGTCGTGAGCGGGCAGCGGGTGCTTGCGGGGGTCGCCCTGTTCTGCCTCGTCGCGGGGGCCGTGGTCTCCTACGTCAAGGCCAGGGCCGAGGCGCTGGGCATGACGTGCGACGTCGGCCTCGCCGAGCGGCCGGAACGCCTGGTCGTCGGCCTGGTCTCCGCCGGTCTCGGCGGCCTCGGCGTGCCGTACATCCTGGCCGCGGGGCTCTGGCTGCTCGCCGCGGCCAGCGCGGTCACGGTCGGCCAGCGCCTGCTGCACGTGCGCCGGCAGGCCGTTTCCCACCCGCCACGGACCCTCCGCTGATCGGAAAGATCGATGACCGACAAGCCCTCCCCCCAGGATCGTCTCGTCGCCGCGGCGTTCGGCGCCGGTTGGACGGTCGTGCCCCGCCTGCCCGAGAGGCTCACCGCCTGGGCCTTCCGCGCCGCCGCCGACCGGCTGTGGAGGCGCCGCGGGAAGTCGGTGCTCAGGCTGGAGGCCAACCTCGCCAGGGTGAAGGGCACCTCGCCCGGCGATCCGGCGATCAGGGCGCTCAGCCGCGACGGCATGCGCTCCTACTTCCGCTACTTCCACGAGGTGTTCCGGCTGCCCTCGATCCCCATCGAGGAGATCGTCTCCCGCATGCGGGTGGTCGGGGCCGAGTCCGTCTACGACAACCTCGCCAGGGGGCGTGGCGTCGTCATGGCCCTGCCGCACATGGGCAACTGGGACCAGGCGGGCGCCTGGTTCGCCGGTACGGGCCACCCGTTCACCACGGTCGCCGAGCGGCTCAAGCCCGAGTCGCTGTTCCACCGCTACACCGCCTTCCGCGAGGGGCTCGGCATGGAGGTGCTGCCGCTCACCGGCGGTGACGGCCACACCTTCGGCACCCTGGCGCAGCGCCTGCGCGCCGGCCTGCCGGTAGCGCTGCCCGCCGAGCGCGACCTGACCGCGAACGGGGTCGAGGTGCAGTTCTTCGGCGCGGCCACCCGGATGCCCGCCGGCCCGGGCCTGCTGGCCGTGCACACCGGGGCCGCCCTCATCCCGGCGATCCCCTACTTCGAGCCGGACGGCTGGGGGCTGCGGTTCCACGAGGAGATCCCGATCCCGGCCGAGGGCACCAGGAAGGAGAAGGTGGCCGTCGTCATGCAGAGCCTCGCCACCGTCTTCGAGAAGGGCATCGCCGAGCACCCCGAGGACTGGCACATGCTCCAGCGACTCTGGCTCGAGGACCTGGAGCCCCGGGAGGCCCGGAAGTCCCAGGAGTCCAGGTCATGAGGATCGGCATCGTCTGCCCCTACACGTGGGACGTGCCGGGCGGCGTCCAGGTGCACATCCAGGACCTGGCCGAGGCGCTCATGGCCGACGGCCACCACGTCTCGGTGATCTCCCCGGCCGCGGAGAACGCCGAGCTGCCCCCGTACGTGACCTCGGCGGGCCGCGCCGTCCCGGTGCCGTTCAACGGGTCGGTGGCCAGGATGTCGTTCGGGTTCCTGTCGGCGAACCGGGTGCGCCGCTGGGTGCGCGAGGGCCGCTTCGACGTGCTGCACGTGCACGAGCCGGCCATCCCCTCGCTCGGGCTGCTCGCCTGCTGGGTCGCCAGGGGGCCGATCGTGGCCACCTTCCACGCCTCGTACGGCAACTCCCGCTCCTTCTCGGTCGGGGTGCCGGTGATCATGAGCGCGCTGGAGAAGATCGGCGGCAGGATCGCCGTGTCCGACGCCGCCAGGAAGACCCTGGTCGAGTTCATGGGCGGCGACGCCGTGCTCATCCCCAACGGGGTGACGGTGAGCCGCTACACCGAGGGCGAGCCGCTGCCCGGCTGGGACGAGGGCGAGGTGATCGGCTTCCTCGGAAGGATGGACGAGCCGCGCAAGGGCCTGCCGGTGCTGCTGGAGGCGTTCGCCCTGCTGGCCGCCGAGCGGCCCGCGCTGCGCCTGCTCCTGGCCGGGCCCGGTGACGCCGACGAGGTGCTGGAGCGGGTGCCGCCCGCCTTCCACGACCGGATCGGCCTGCTCGGCATGGTCAGCGAGGAGGACAAGGTACGCGCCTACCACACGGTCGACGTCTTCTGCGCGCCCAACCTGGGCGGTGAGAGCTTCGGCATCGTGCTGACCGAGGCGATGTCGGCCGGCGCGGCGGTCCTGGCGAGCGACATCCCGGCCTTCCGCAAGGTGCTCGACGACGGCCGGGCGGGGGCCCTGTTCGAGACGGGCGACGCCAGGTCGCTCGCCCGCGAGGCCGCCGCGCTGCTCGACGATCCCGGGCGCCGGGCCAGGCTGTCGGAGGAGGCCCGCCTCGCCGTGCGCAAGTACGACTGGTCGACGGTCGCCCGCGACGTCCTGCGGGTCTACGAGACCGTGGCGAGCACGGCCGGGGTCGAGGAGGACTCCGCGGCGGACTCTGCGGCGGACTCCGCGACGAGCACGGTGCCGGACGCGGCGGGGGCCGTCGCCGGGACCGGGAGGGCCGGGGAGGGCACGGCCGTGAGGGGCGACACGCTGTGACGACCACGCTGATCCTGGTGGTGGGCGCGATCGTCGTGCTCCTCGCCGTCTACATCTCCTGGCGGGCCGGGCGGCTCGACCGGATGCACATCCGGCTGGAGCTGGCCCGGGAGTCCCTGGACGCCGCCCTGGTGCGGCGGACCGCCGTCAGCCTGGAGCTGGCGGCCTCCCGGCTGCTGGACCCGGCGACGAGCCTGGTGCTGGCCGCGGCCGCCCACGAGGCCCGTACCGCGGGTCCCGAGGAGCGCGAGCACGCCGAGAGCGACCTGTCGCGCGCCCTGCGCGCCGTCGTCGACCAGGAGCGCTTCCGCGACCGGCTGGCCGACACCCCGGCGGGGTCCGACCTGCTGGAGGAGCTGGACGCGGCGGTGGCCAAGGTCCTTTACTCCCGCCGGTTCTACAACAACGCGGTGGGCGTCACCCGGACGGCGCAGCGCCGCTGGCTGGCCCGCACGCTGCGGCTCGCCGGGCACACCGAGTATCCGGCCTTCTTCGAGATCGACGACGCGCCCCCGAAGGCCCTAGCCGCCGAATAAGGATGATTAAGGCGTACATGAACCGGAGTATCTGACAAGTCGGACACCGGTAAGCTCTTGGCGATTCATGACTGAGTGGCCGAGTGACCGAGTGGCCGACTTGAGGAGATGAGCCGTGCGGGTGTCCCGGATGATCGCCGTCACACTGGCGGGAGTCGCGGTCCTGGCGCCCGCCGCCGCCTGTTCCTCCGACGATCCGGCCCCGGGCAGCCCCGCGGGCGCGGCCGGCGAGCCCAGCGCGGCCCCGACGCCCACGCCCGAGCCGACGCACCCCTTCACCGGCCTGCCCGGCGCGGCCCGCAGGGCGGTGCTCGCGGTGAAGATCGAGAACACCTCGGCGGGCAAGCCGCAGCTCGGCCTGAAGAGCGCCGACGTCGTCTACGTCGAGCAGGTCGAGGCGGGCCTGACCCGCCTGATGGCGATCTTCTCCTCGAAGATCCCGGCCAAGGTCGGCCCGGTCCGCAGTGCCCGCATCTCCGACCTGCACATCGTCCCGCAGTTCGGCAGGCCCGCCTTCGCCTACTCGGGCGCGCAGACCAAGATGCTCCCCTTCATCGCCGAGGCGCCGCTCTTCGACGTCTCCGACAGCAGGCAGCCGGGCGCGTACTTCCGCCAGCCGGGACGCTTCGCCCCCTACAACCTGTTCGCCGACACCAAGCGGCTGCTGGCCGGGGCGCCCAAGGCGAGCAGGGCCAAGGACATCGGGTTCACCTTCGGCGACCCGCCCGAGGGCGGCGTGCCGCGCAAGATGTACAGCGTGAAGTACCCGGCGGCGCGCTTCACCTTCAGCTGGTCGGAGGCCGCGGGCAAGTGGCTGATCTGGCAGGACGGCAAGAAGGACATGGCGGCCGAGGGCGGCCAGCTCGGCGCGCCCACGATCGTCGTGCAGTACACCAAGACGGAGCGCTCGCAGTTCCACGACAAGAACCAGAGCTACACCCCGCTGGTGCACAGCACCGGCAAGGGCAGGGCGATCGTGCTCCGCGACGGCCAGGCGTTCAAGGCCCGCTGGTCGCGGCCCAAGGAGAAGGACGGCACCGTCTTCACCACGGAGGCGGGCGAGGCGATGAACTTCGCCCCGGGACAGGTCTGGGTCGTGCTCGCCTCGGCGAAACCCGTCATTCCCTGACGCGCGAGCCCTACATCCTGTCCAAGAAGATCCCCCGACAGCGACAAGGCGTCGTGTAAGGGGGCGGGCCGCCAGCGCCTACGATGGAAGCGTAGTGGCCGTCCTCCGCGGACGGCCCGTGATCCGCAGCCAGCCGTCGTGAGGTAGAGACCGTGTCCAGCAGCACGCCCGAAGTCAGCGAGCCCACCGTCACCGGAACCGCCCGGGTCAAGCGCGGCATGGCAGAGATGCTCAAGGGCGGCGTCATCATGGACGTCGTCAACGCCGAGCAGGCCAAGATCGCCGAGGACGCCGGCGCCGTCGCCGTCATGGCCCTCGAGCGGGTGCCCGCCGACATCCGCGCCCAGGGCGGCGTCTCCCGGATGAGCGACCCCGACATGATCGACGGCATCATCGCCGCCGTCTCGATCCCGGTCATGGCCAAGGCCCGCATCGGCCACTTCGTCGAGGCCCAGGTGCTCCAGTCGCTCGGCGTCGACTACATCGACGAGTCCGAGGTGCTCACCCCGGCCGACTACGCCAACCACATCGACAAGTGGCAGTTCACGGTGCCCTTCGTCTGCGGCGCGACCAACCTGGGCGAGGCGCTGCGCCGCCTCACCGAGGGCGCGGCGATGATCCGCTCCAAGGGCGAGGCCGGCACCGGCGACGTCTCCAACGCCACCACCCACATGCGCAAGATCAGGGGCGAGATCAAGCGCCTGGGCTCGCTGCCCGAGGACGAGCTCTACGTCGCGGCCAAGGAGCTCCAGGCGCCGTACGAGCTGGTCGCCGAGGTCGCCAGGACCGGCAAGCTGCCGGTCGTGCTGTTCACCGCCGGCGGCATCGCCACCCCGGCCGACGCGGCGATGATGATGCAGCTCGGCGCCGAGGGCGTGTTCGTCGGCTCGGGCATCTTCAAGTCCGGCAACCCCGCCGAGCGCGCCTCCGCGATCGTCAAGGCCACCACCTTCTACGATGACCCCGACGTCATCGCGAAGGTCTCCCGAGGTCTGGGTGAGGCCATGGTCGGCATCAACGTCGACGACATCCCGGCCCCGCACCGGCTCGCCGAGCGCGGCTGGTAGAGCGGGCGGGGCCGCCGAGGCCCCCTGGGAACTCCGGGAAACCGGAAGAAGGCGATCTCCGTCATGGAGATCGCCTTTTTCCTGACAGGAGGAGTTAACTCCTCGGTCATGGTGCCCCGCGAGGCTGACGGGCGTTCGAGCCCGATCACCCGGGAGGTTTCCCTTGTCGAAGTTCACCCGCCGGTCCTTTCTCGTCACCGGTATCGCGGCCGGCGCGGCGGCCGGCATCCCCGCCGCCGCCCACGCCGATCCCGGACCCGTCCAGGAGAGCGCCGACTCTCTGGCGGCCCTGGCCTCCCGCGGCCTGCGCTCGGACCCCTTCACGCTCGGCGTCGCCTGCGGGGACCCCGACTCCGGCGGCTTCGTGATCTGGACCCGCCTGGCGCCCCAGCCGCTCGCCGAGGACGGCCTGGGCGGCATGCCCTCCCGGCCCTTCGCCGTCGAGTGGCACGTCTACGGCGACGAGAGGGGCCGCCGCCCGCTGCGCCGGGGCGTGGCCACGGCCGCTCCGGAGTGGGGCCACAGCGTGCACGTCGAGCTGAACGGGCTGCCCTCCGACAGGGACTACTGGTACCGCTTCAAGGTCGGCCCGTACGTCTCGCCGATCGGCAGGGCCAGGACGGCCCCGCACGCCCTCTCCCACGGTTCGGCCCTGGCGATGGCCTTCGTCTCCTGCGCCCAGTACGAGCACGGCTACTTCACCGCCTACCGGCGCCTGGCGGAGGAGCGGCCCGACCTGATCCTGCACCTGGGCGACTACCAGTACGAGTACCGGCGCGACACCTACACCATCCCCGGCGGCAACATCCGCCACCACGAGGGGCCGGAGACCGAGAGCCTGGCGAACTACCGCCAGCGGCACGCCCAGTACAAGACCGACCCCGACCTGCAGGCCGCGCACGCAGCCGCCCCCTGGCTGGTCGTCTGGGACGACCACGAGCTGGACAACAACTGGGCCGACGAGGTGCCGGAGAAGCCCGAGGTGCCCCAGCCGAACTTCCTCGCCCGGCGAGAGGCGGCCTTCAGGGCGTACTACGAGAACATGCCGCTGCGGCGCGCCTCCATCCCCCGGGGCGTCGACATGCAGCTCTACCGGCGCGTCCGGTGGGGGAGGATGGCCACCTTCCACATGCTCGACACCCGCCAGTACCGCAGCGACCAGGGCTGCGGCGACGGCTACAAGGACTGCCCCGCCGCGGTCGACCCCGCCCGCTCGATCACCGGAGAGGCGCAGGAGCGCTGGCTGCTGGACGGCATGCGGCGCTCGGAGGCGCGCTGGGACGTCATCGGCCAGCAGGTCTTCTTCGCCCAGCGCGACAACAACGCCGGGCCCGCCAAGATCACCAGCCAGGACGCCTGGGACGGCTACGTCGCCTCGCGGCAGCGCATCACCCAGGGCTGGGTGGACGCCGAGGTGCGCAACCCGGTGGTGCTCACCGGCGACGTGCACGCCCACTGGGCGAGCGACCTCAAGCTCGACTACGACGACCCCACCACCCGCACGGTCGGCTCCGAGCTGGTCGCCTCGTCCATCACCACGGGCGGCGACGGCCTCGACTCCGACCCGGCGACCCACCCGTACCTGACGATCAACCCTCACCTGAAGTTCTACAACAACCAGCGCGGCTACGTGATGACCAGGATCGAGCGCGACCGGCTCACCGCCGACTTCAAGGTGCTGCCGCAGGTGACGCAGCCGGGTGCGGCGGCGCACACCAAGGCGACCTTCGTGATCGAGGACCGGGTCCCCGGCGTGCAGCGGACCTACCTTCGCCCGGTCGACCCCTCGGCGGCCAGGACCCCCGGGATCGACTGGATCCAGGAGACCGTGGACCTGGAGACCAAGCGTCCCTGAGTTCTCGGCGATCACCTGCCGTCCACCGGCACGGGCGCCCCGGCGGATCCTCGCAGGGGCGCCCGTGCCGCGTTCTGACGGGGTTTTCCCGGGGGCGAACCGGTTTGGGAACGCCCGGCCGGTGGCCATACGCTGAAGGGGCACTTCACCCGCACGGGAAGGACCATCGGTGACCATCGTCCCCACGATCGGCGTCTTCGCGCTGCAAGGAGACGTGCGCGAGCACGTGCGCTCCCTGGAGGCGGTGGGCGCCAGAGCGGTCACCGTACGGCGTCCCCATGAGCTGGAGGCGGTCGACGGCCTCGTCATCCCGGGCGGCGAGTCCACCACGATGTGGAAGCTCGCCGAGACCTTCGAGCTGCTCGAACCGCTCCGGATGCGGATCAAGGCGGGCATGCCCGCCTACGGCTCCTGCGCCGGAATGATCATGCTGGCCGACCGGATCGAGGGCGGGATCGAAGGTCAGCAGACGATCGGCGGCATCGACATGGTCGTCCGCCGCAACGCCTTCGGCCGCCAGGTCGACTCCTTCGAGGCCGACGTCGACTTCGCCGGCCGCGGCGGCATGCGGGCCGTCTTCATCCGCGCGCCCTGGGTGGAATCCGTGGGTTCGGGGGTCGAAGTGCTGGCGCTGGCCGAACCTGGGGATAGGATCGTCGCGGTCCGCCAAGGACCGCTGCTCGCCACGTCCTTCCACCCGGAACTTACCGGGGATGTCGGTGTGCATTCATATTTCGCTGAGATGGTGAGGGAGCTCTAGGCGATGTCCGGCCACTCCAAATGGGCGACGACGAAGCACAAGAAGGCCGCGCTCGACTCCAAGCGCGGCAAGCTGTTCGCCAAGCTCATCAAGAACATCGAGGTCGCGGCCCGGACCGGCGGACCCGATCCGGACGGCAACCCGACGCTGTACGACGCCATCACCAAGGCGCGCAAGAGCTCGGTCCCGATCGACAACATCGAGCGTGCCCGTAAGCGCGGCGGCGGCCTGGAGGCCGGCGGCGCCGACTGGCAGACCATCATGTACGAGGGGTACGCCCCCGGCGGCGTCGCGGTGCTGATCGAGTGCCTCACCGACAACCGCAACCGCGCCGCCTCCGAGGTCCGCGTCGCGCTGACCCGCAACGGCGGCTCGCTGGCCGACCCCGGCTCGGTGTCCTACATGTTCAACCGCAAGGGCGTCGTGCTCGTCCCCAAGGGTGAGCTGGCCGAGGACGACGTGCTGGTCGCGGTCCTCGACGCGGGCGCCGAGGAGGTCAACGACCTGGGCGACCAGTTCGAGGTCGTCTCCGAGGCCACCGACCTCGTCCCGGTCCGCAAGGCCCTGCAGGAGGCCGGCATCGACTACGACTCGGCCGAGTCCGGCTTCATGCCGACGATGAACGTCCCGCTCGACGAGGACGGCGCGCGCAAGGTCTTCAGGCTGATCGACGCCCTCGAGGACAGCGACGACGTGCAGAACGTCTGGGCCAACTTCGACGTCTCCGACGAGGTCATGGAGAAGCTCGACGCGTAGCTCGGGCTGCTCGGTGTGATCTCGTGTGGTCTGCGAGGTTTGTCCGCGTGGTCGAGGGCATATCACGCGGACAATGGGCAATCCTGACCTGATTTTTGCCGTGGCGGGCGTCGCCGCGCTGCTCGCGGCCACGCTGCCGCGGCTCCTCAACCGCCGCCCCTTCTCGCTCCCGCTGGCCTGCCTGCTGGGCGGTCTCCTCCTCTACGCCCTGCCGCTGGAGCTGCCCGATCCCGATCCGGTGGCCCACCGGGCGCTGGTCGAGCACGCCACCGAGATCTGCGTGCTGATCTCGCTCATGGGCGCCGGGCTGGCCATCAACCGGCCCTTCGGGCGGCGCGACTGGTCCTCGACCTGGCGCCTGCTGGGGTGGACGCTCCCGCTGACCGTCCTCGCCGTGGCCGCCGCCGCGTACGGCCTGCTCGGCTGGCCCCTGGCCGCGGCGCTGCTGCTGGGCGCGGTGCTCGCGCCGACCGACCCGGTGCTCGCCTCCGACGTGCAGGTCGGTGAGCCCGTCGACTCGGAGAAGGCCGACGACGAGGTCCGCTTCACCCTCACCTCCGAGGCGGGCCTCAACGACGGCCTGGCCTTCCCTCTGGTGTACGCGGCGATCACGCTGGCCGTTGCCGGGGGTGTCGGCTGGATCGCCGAGTGGACGCTGGTGGACCTGCTCTACCGGTGCGCCGCGGGCGTGGTGTGCGGCCTGCTGATCGGCAAGGGACTGGGGCGGCTGTTCTTCCGCGCCCAGAAGTCCGACCTGCGGCTGGCAGAGCACCGCGACGGCTTCGTGGCGCTGGCCGCGACGTTCCTGGCCTACGGCCTCACCGAGCTGCTGCACGGTTATGGCTTCATCGCGGTGTTCGTGACCGCCTGCACCATCAGGGCGGCCGAGCGCAGCCACGGCTACAACGGGGTGCTGCACGGCTTCATAGAGCAGATCGAGCGGCTGTTCACCGCCTGGCTGATCGTGCTGCTCGGTGGCTTCGTCGCGATGGGCGGCCTGTCCGCGCTCACCTGGCAGGGCGCCGCGGTCGGCCTCCTGCTGCTGCTGGTCATCCGGCCGCTGACCGGCTGGCTCGCCGAACTGGGCGGCAGGGCCGGGCCGCGCGAGCGCGTCGCGACGGCGTTCTTCGGCATCCGCGGCATCGGCTCGCTGTTCTATCTCGCCTACGCCCTCGGTCAGGCCGACTTCGGCGTGCCCGCCGAGGAACTCTGGGCCGTGGTCGCCTTCACCGTGCTGGCCTCCCTGGGGATCCACGGCATCTCGGCCTCGCCGGTGATGAACCGCCTGGACCGGCTGCGCGACAGGAAGAGCGACGAGGACGACGAGGACGCGGAACCCGCCGCCCAGCACCTGTGAGCCCGGGCCCGCCGGCGGCCCCCGCGGCGGGCCGGGGAAGAGCCGTGCGCGGGCCGCTCCCACGCGGTAGAGTCTGCCACCGAACAGGTGTTCGGCGAGCGGAGGCGTGTCGGTGCGGTTGCCCGAGTTGCGGGTGATGGGGGTCGATCCCGGGCTTACCCGATGCGGGCTCGGCGCCGTCGAGGGGCGCCCCGGCGCGCCGCTGAGCCTGGTCAAGGTCGGGGTCGTCCGCACCCCCGCCGACGACGAGATCGGCGCCCGGCTGGTGGCGATCGAGGCGGGCATCGAGCGGTGGCTCGACGAGGTCCGGCCCGACGCGGTGGCCGTGGAGCGGGTCTTCGCCCAGCACAACCTCAGGACCGTGATGGGCACCGCGCAGGCCTCCGCCGTGGCGATCCTGTGCGCGTCCCGCAGGGGCCTGCCGGTCGCGCTGCACACGCCGTCCGAGGTCAAGGCCGCCATCACCGGCAGCGGCACGGCCGACAAGCAGCAGGTCGGCACGATGGTGACCCGCCTGCTGCGGCTGGACGCCATGCCCAAGCCCGCCGACGCCGCCGACGCGCTCGCCCTCGCGATCTGCCACGTGTGGCGGGGCGGGGCCCAGAGCAGGCTGGCCGAGGCCGCCGCGAAGGCGGCGAGCGCCACCACCACCCCCGCCGCCTACTTCCGAGGCCGTGGCAGGGCCGGACACCCGAGAGGAACCGCGAAGTGATCGCCTCGGTGCGAGGGCAGGTGACCGCGATCGCCGCCGACGGTGCGGTCGTCGAGGTCGGCGGGGTGGGAGTCCTGGTGCACTGCACGCCGGGCACGCTGGCGACGCTCAGGGCGGGCGAGGAGGCCAGGCTCGCCACCTCGCTGGTGGTCCGCGAGGAGTCGCTCACCCTGTTCGGCTTCGTCACCGACGACGAGCGCGGCATCTTCGAGATGCTGCAGACGGCGAGCGGGGTCGGCCCCAAGGTCGCCCTGGCGATGCTGGCCGTGCACACCCCCAACGCGCTCCGGGTGGCGGTGGCCTCCGCCGACGTCAAGGCGCTGACCAGGGTCCCCGGGGTGGGTCCGAAGGGCGCCCAGCGGATCATCGTCGACCTCAAGAACAAGCTCGGCACGCCGGAGGAGGCCGTCAACGCGGCCCTCGACGGCCGCGTCGCCGCGCCCGCCTGGCGCGCCCAGGTCCACTCCGGGCTGGTCGGTCTGGGCTACTCGGGGCGGGACGCCGACGAGGCGGTCGCCGTCGTCGAGCCGCAGGCCGACGCCGAGCTGGCCGAGGGCCGCACCCCGCAGGTGGCGGCCCTGCTCAAGGCCGCGCTCCGCGCGCTGAGCGTGCGATGAGGGACGGGCGCGCCGTAGGGGACGTGTGCGGCGAGACGGTGGGCGGGGCCGCCGCGCGGTCCCCGGAGGGCTCCGGCGGTTCCGCCGCACGGCGAGAGGGGGAGGGGCGGCGTGGGTTCCGACCGTGATCTGGTGTCGCCGGACGCCGAGGGCGACGAGAGATACATCGAGGCGGCGCTGCGGCCCAAGCGGCTGGAGGAGTTCATCGGCCAGACGCGGGTGCGCGAGCAGCTGTCGCTGGTGCTGCAGAGCGCGCTGCGGCGCAACCGGCCGCCGGACCACGTGCTGATGAGCGGCGGACCAGGGCTGGGCAAGACGACTCTCTCCATGATCATCGCGACCGAGCTCTCCGTGCCCCTCCGGATCACCTCGGGGCCCGCGCTGGAGCGGGCCGGCGACCTCGCGGCGATCCTGTCGACCCTCTCCGAGGGCGAGGTCCTGTTCATCGACGAGATCCACCGGATGGCCAGGCCCGCCGAGGAGATGCTCTACCTCGCGATGGAGGACTTCCGCGTCGACATCGTGGTGGGCAAGGGGCCGGGGGCGACCGCGATCCCGCTGGAGATCGCCCCGTTCACCCTGGTCGGCGCCACCACCCGGGCCGGCATGCTTCCCGCGCCGCTGCGCGACCGCTTCGGTTTCGTCGCGCACATGGACTTCTACGCGGTCGCCGAGCTGGAGGAGGTGCTGCACCGCTCCTCCCGCCTGCTGGGCGTCACGCTCCCCGGCGACGCCGCCCGCGAGATCGCCGGCCGCTCCCGGGGCACCCCCCGCATCGCCAACCGGCTGCTGCGCCGGGTCCGCGACTTCGCCGAGGTGCGCGCCGAGGGCGTCGTCACCAGGGATGTCGCCTCCGCCGCGCTCAACCTCTACGAGGTCGACGCCGAGGGGCTCGACCGGCTCGACCGGGCGGTGCTCGGGGCGCTGCTGCGCAAGTTCGGCGGCGGGCCGGTGGGACTGTCGACGCTGGCGGTCGCGGTGGGGGAGGAGCCGGAGACGGTCGAAGTGGTCGCCGAGCCGTTCCTGGTGCGGCAGGGGCTGCTGGCCCGCACCCCCCGTGGCCGGGTGGCGACCGCCGCGGCCTGGACCCACATGGGGCTGGTGCCCCCGCCGGACGCCTTCGGGGCCTCGTTTCTCATCGATCTTGAGGATGACCCCGGGGCCGTCTAGCGTTGGGAGTCAGTAGGGAAGTCGTACAGGATTGATCACAGATCGATGACAACTGTATCGAAATGGGAACTTCCCTGCGCGCCAAAACGTGACTTCGTTGCCGCGCTCTTAACAGCTCGCCTAAACTCCGAGCCTTGGCTGGCTGTGTAGGCTGACGTGCTGAGCGGCGTGGCCGTATGTGACGTCCGGCTTCCGCCGGTCAATCTCAAGAGAGGGAGCGGCCCTGTGGGCGGCAACTATTCGAGCCTGATCATGATCGCTCTCATGGTCGTGGTGTTCTACTTCCTGCTCATCCGGCCGCAGCGCAAGCGGCAGCAGGAGCAGGCCAAGATGCAGAACAGTCTCACGCCGGGCACCGGTGTCATGACCACGACGGGTCTTTTCGCGACCGTGGTGGCCATCGACGCCGACGACGTGATCCTGGAGATCGCCCCCGGCGTGGAGACCCGCTGGGTCAAGGCGGCCATCGGCCGTGTCCTGGTTCCCGTTGACGACGCGGAGGAGGAGAATGTCAAGGCTGTCGACCACGGTGTCGTGGAGACGGCGGAACAGCAGGGTGCAGACCACGACACGACGAGCAAGAAGCCGTGAGTAGCCTCACCTCCAACCCCCTATAACCGAAAGAACTGACGACCAGTGGCCCGACCGACCAGCGGCCAGAGCAGACCGGGGCGCATGCTCCTGGTGCTTCTGGCGATCATTCTCGCCATGGGCGGGGCGATGCTCCTCAACAAGGCGTACACGCCGGAGTATGGCCTCGACCTCGCCGGCGGCACGACCGTGACGCTGCAGCCCGTCACGCCGAACGGGAGCGCTCCCTCGCAGGAGAGCCTCGACCTCGCCGTGAACATCATCCGCGAGCGGGTGAACGGCAGCGGCATCTCCGACGCCGAGGTCGCCAAATCCGGCGACAACATCGTCATCTCCGTTCCCGGAGCCGGCCAGGAGGAAGTCGTCAAGCTGGTCGGCACCACCGCGGAGCTGAGGTTCCGCCAAGTGCTGGCGATCGGGGCCGGGTCGCCTCCGCCCCCGGGTCAGCTCTCCACCCAGGCGCCGACGCCGACTCCCTCGCCCACCGCCTCCGGGCGCAAGGGCAACAACAAGGAGTCCAAGCCCGCCGAGTCGGGGACCCCGAAGCCCGGCGCGACCGCCGCGCCCGACACGGGGGCCTCCCCGGCCGGCCGCGCCCTGTCGTCGGCGCTGACCAACCCGAGCCCCGGCGCCACTCCCGCGCCCTCCGCCGAGCCGAGCGGTGACAAGCCCGCCAAGCCGGGCAAGAGCGCGGCCCCGGACGCCAGCGCCGCGCCGACGGCCCCGCCGACGGCGCCCGACGACCCCATGGCGGGCGTCGACCCCACCGGGATCGACCCCGCGGCGCTCAAGCGGTTCGAGACGCTCGACTGCGCCAAGGACGCGGGGGTGGGCGCCCAGGACGCGCCGGACAAGCAGTACGTCGGCTGCAGCCAGGACGGCAGCACCAAGTTCGTGCTGGACAAGGCGGCCGTGACCGGCACCTCGATCGACAGCGCGTCCTCCGGCGTCGAGCCGCAAACCGGTGAGTGGCTCGTCCAGCTCGCCTTCAAGGGCCAGGGCCCCGACCAGTGGTCGAAGGTCACCACCACGGCCTTCAACTCGCAGGCCCCCCGCAACCAGGTCGCCATGGTCCTCGACGGCGTGGTCATCTCCGCGCCCGTCATCCAGGAGCCCATCACCGGCGGCCGGGCGCAGATCTCCGGCAGCTTCACCCAGGTGACGGCCGACGAGCTGGCCAACCAGCTCAAGTACGGCGCGCTGCCGCTGAAGTTCGAGAAGAGCTCCATCGAGGAGGTCTCCTCCACGCTGGGCGCCGACCAGCTGCGCGGCGGCCTCATCGCGGGCGCGATCGGCCTCCTGCTGGTCGTCGTCTACTCGATGCTCTACTACCGGGGTCTGGGCATCGTGTCGGTGCTGAGCCTCCTGGTGGCCACGATCGTGACCTACCAGTCCGTCGTGCTGCTCGGCGCGTTCGCGGGCTTCCGCCTCTCGCTGCCGCACATCATCGGACTGATCGTCTCGATCGGTATCACCGCGGACTCGTTCATCGTCTACTTCGAACGCATCCGTGACGAGATGAAGGAGGGTCGGCGCTCGCTGCGCACGGCCATCGAGGTCGCCTGGGTCCGCGCCCGGCGGACGATCCTCATCGCCGACGCCGTCATGTTCATCGCCGCCGTGGTCCTCTACTTCCTGGCGGTCGGCGGCGTGGCCGGATTCGCCTTCGCCATGGGCCTGACCACGCTCATCGACATCGCGGTGGTGTTCATGTTCACCAAGCCGTTCGTCGCGATGCTGGCCAAGCTGAAGTTCTTCGCCAAGGGGCACAAGCTCTCCGGGCTCGACGCCGAGCGCATGAGCGAGGCCCCCGTCACGCCCAAGACCGTTCCGCAGGAGGCCTGATGTCCGGCATCGCGCGCCGGCTGTACCGGGGCGAGGTCGACGTCGACTTCGTCGGCCGCAAGAAGCTCTGGTACTCCCTTTCCGCAGTCCTGCTGGTGATCTCCATCGCCGGTCTGGTCTTCAACGGGCTCAACCTGGGTGTGGAGTTCAAGGGCGGGTCCGTCTTCTCCTTCAAGGCCCCGGCCGCCAACATCGAGCAGGTGCGCGCCACGTTCAGCGACGCCGGTGCGCACCAGGTCATCGCGCAGACGACCCAGAACGGCTGGCGGGTCACCACGGAGAGCCTCCCGGCCGACCAGGTCACCGCGGTCCAGAAGGCGGTGGCCACCGAGTTCAAGATGCCGGCCGACCAGGTCAACCTCCAGGTCATCGGTGCCTCGTGGGGCGGCCAGGTGGCCAACAAGGCCATCATCGGACTGATCGTCTTCATGCTGGCGATCATCCTGTACCTGACGATGGCCTTCGAGTGGAAGATGGCGCTGGCCGCCGTCGTGGCGCTGCTGCACGACCTGGTGATCACCGCCGGCGTCTACGCCTGGTCCGGCTTCGAGGTCACCCCGGCGACCCTGCTGGGCTTCCTCACGATCCTCGGATACTCGCTGTACGACGCCGTCGTCGTCTTCGACATGATCAAGGAGGTCACCGCCAAGCTCGGCACGACCTCCAAGCTCACCTACACCGAGGCCGCCAACAACGCGCTGAACCACACGCTGATCCGGTCGCTGAACACCACCCTGGTGGCGATCCTGCCGGTCGCGGCGATCCTCTTCATCGGCACCACGCTGTTCGGCGCGGGAACGCTGAAGGACCTGTCGCTCTCCCTGTTCGTCGGCATGATCGTCGGCACCTACTCCTCGCTGTGCGTCGCGACGCCGCTGCTGGTCACGCTGAAGGAGCGCGAACCGCGCTACCAGGCGATCGCCCGCAGGCTCGCCGCCCACGGGGGAGGCTCCGGCATCAAGACGGTGCGTCAGCCGGTCACCGCGGGAGCCTCCAACGGCGCCGCCACGATCACCGGCGAGACCACCTCCGTCGGCGACAAGCGGAAGAAGAAGTAAGTACGAGCACGTCCGCGCCTCCGCTCCCCGCACAGGGAGCGGAGGCGTTTTCCTTACTTTTCTCCCGCTTCCCGGCTTTTCTCCCTACGCCCTTTCGCCTCCGCCACCACTGCCACCGAGCCCCTCCAGCACTCTCCGACCCCCCAGCTCTCCAGGCACCCCCGGGTGTCCTTCGTCCCGATACCTCCACAGGAGCGCCGACCATGACCGAGCTGAGCAGACTGATCCTCGACCGCATCCGCGACGTGGCCGACTACCCGCAGCCCGGAGTGCTGTTCAAGGACATCACCCCCCTGCTCGCCGACCCGGTGGCCTTCACCGCGGTGACCGAGGAGCTGGCCGGGCTGTACGAGGTGGACAAGATCGTCGGAATCGAGGCGCGGGGGTTCATCCTGGCCGCCCCGGTGGCCATCCGGGCGGGCGCGGGCTTCGTCCCGGTGCGGAAGAAAGGCAAACTGCCCTCTGAGACGCTTGAGGCGTCCTACGATCTGGAGTACGGCTCCGCCACCATCGAGGTTCACCGGGACGCCTTCACCCCCGGGGAGCGCGTCCTCATCGTCGATGACGTGCTCGCCACCGGAGGTACGGCGCGCGCGGCGGTGGAGCTGGTCCGCAGGGCGGGCGCCGACGTCGTCGCGATCGCCGTGCTCATGGAGCTGGCCTTCCTCAAGGGCCGCGAGCGCCTGACAGACGTGGAGCTGCACCCCCTCGTCGTCGTCTGATCGACCCCGCGGACAAATGCACACAACCCTGTCTGGATACACTGAGGGATCTGGACTCGAACGTAAGGAGTCTGAGTGCCCCGTGATGTGGTCGTCCCCGACGCGACCGCCGGCGGTGGCGGTCCCGAGACGGCCGTCCCAGCAGGCGATGCCGGTTCCGCCATGTCCGGAGCCGCCGAGGAGAAGCCGGCGGTAAGGCGAAGGCTCGCACGTTTTGGGGGGCAATGGGGTGGCGGCATGAATCCGGTCCTGGAGCCGCTGTTCCGGACGGTCCGCGCGACCCACCCGAAGGCGGACCTGCGGCTCATCGAGCGCTCCTACGACGTGGCCGCCTACCACCACCGCGACCAGAAGCGTAAGAGCGGCGACCCGTACATCACCCACCCGCTGGCGGTGGCCACGATCCTGGCCGAGCTCGGCACCGACGACGAGACGCTGTGCGCGGCGCTGCTGCACGACACGGTCGAGGACACCGCCTACGGTCTCGACGAGCTGCGCTCGGACTTCGGCGACAACATCGCGCTGCTGGTCGACGGCGTCACCAAGCTCGACAAGGTCAAGTTCGGCGCCGCGGCCGAGGCCGAGACCGTGCGCAAGATGGTCGTGGCGATGTCCCGCGACATCCGGGTGCTGGTGATCAAGCTCGCCGACCGGCTGCACAACATGCGCACCATGCGCTACCTGCCCGAGCACAAGCGGCACCAGAAGTCGCGGGAGACGCTGGAGATCTTCGCGCCGCTCGCCCACCGGCTGGGCATGAACACCATCAAGTGGGAGCTGGAGGACCTCGCGTTCGCCATGCTCTATCCCAAGCGGTACGACGAGATCGCCCGGATGGTGTCGGAGCGGGCCCCGCGCAGGGACCTGTTCCTGCAGGAGGTCATCGAGAAGGTCTCCGGAGACCTGCGTGACGCCAAGATCCGCGCGGCCGTCAAGGGCCGCCCCAAGCACTACTACTCCGTCTACCAGAAGATGATCGCCAGGGATGTCGCCTTCGACGACATCTACGACCTGGTCGGCATCCGGGTGCTGGTCGACTCGGTCCGCGACTGCTACGCGGCGCTCGGCACGATCCACGCGCGATGGAACCCGGTCCCCGGCCGGTTCAAGGACTACATCGCGATGCCCAAGTTCAACATGTACCAGTCGCTGCACACCACGGTCATCGGCCCCGAGGGCAAGCCGGTGGAGCTGCAGATCCGCACCCACGGCATGCACCACAGGGCCGAGTACGGCGTGGCGGCGCACTGGAAGTACAAGGAGGACATGACCGTCTCCGGTCCTCCCGGGACGAAGCTGAAGCCCGCCAGCGACATGGCGTGGCTGCGCCAGCTCCTCGACTGGCAGAAGGAGACCGCCGACCCGGGCGAGTTCCTCGAGTCGCTCAGGTTCGACCTGTCGGTCTCGGAGGTCTATGTCTTCACCCCCAGGGGACAGGTCATCGCCCTGCCGGAGAACGCGACGCCCGTCGACTTCGCCTACGCCGTGCACACCGAGGTGGGCCACCGCTGCATCGGGGCCAGGGTCAACGGCCGCCTGGTGCCCCTGGAGTCGCGCCTGGGCAACGGCGACACGGTGGAGATCTTCACCTCCAAGTCGCCCGACGCGGGCCCCTCGCGCGACTGGCTGAAGTTCGTCAAGTCCGGCCGGGCCCGTAACAAGATCCGGCAGTGGTTCTCCAAGGAGCGCCGCGAGACCGCGATCGAGGCGGGCAAGGAGGCGATCGGCCGCGCCATGCGCAAGCAGGGCCTGCCGCTGCAGCGCCTGATGTCCGGAGAGTCCCTCCTGGCCCTCGCCAGGGACCTGCGCTACCCGGACGTCTCCGCGCTCTACGCGGCCGTCGGTGAGGGCCACGTGGCCGCGCAGACGGTCGTGCAGAAGCTCGTGACGTCCATCGGGGGAGTCGAGGGCGCCGAGGACGACATCGCCGAGACCTCCGTACCGACCAAGCTGCGCGGGCGGCCCCGCGGCAGCGGCGGCGCGGGAGTGGTCGTCGCGGGCGACTCCGACGTCTGGGTACGCCTGTCGCGATGTTGCACCCCCGTACCCGGCGACGAGATCGTGGGCTTCGTCACCCGCGGGCACGGCGTGTCGGTGCACCGCACCAACTGCCCCAACATGGACCAGCTCCAGTCCGAGCCCGACCGCCTGGTCGAGGTCGCCTGGTCCGCCGCCGACGACTCGGTGTTCCTGGTCGCGCTTCAGGTCGAGGCGCTCGACCGGCCCCGGCTGCTCTCCGACGTGACCCGCACCCTCTCCGACCAGCACGTCAACATCCTGTCGGCGTCGGTGACGACGTCCAGGGACAGGGTGGCGATCAGCAAGTTCACCTTCGAGATGGGCGATCCCAAGCACCTGGGCCACGTCCTGAAGGCCGTCCGCAACATCCAGGGCGTCTACGACGTCTACCGGGTCAGCGGCGCCGGTTCCTGAGGGGCCGGTTCTTGAGGGGCCTGAGGGGCTCCCGCCCGCTCCGTCCCGTACGGCGGGCCTCTCCGGCGACCCCGCCCCGCCCCGCCCCGTCCCGTACGGCCTCTCCGGCGACCCCGCCCGTCTCGCGACCGGCTCGGGCGTGCCCGTCCGCCCCGCCACAGGCGGCGGGGCCGCGGGGAGCACTCCCGTGGTGGGAGTGTCCCCGCGGCCCCGGGGTCGCGTCGTCAGCCGGTGACGGCGCCGGGCGTCAGGAGAACTCGGCGAGCGTGCGCTCCGCCTCCTCCAGCCAGGAACGGCGGGCGGCCAGGGCCTCCTCGGAGTCCTTGACGTCCTTGTCCTTGCCCGCGTCCCTGGCCTTGGCCAGGCGGCCCTCCAGCTGCGCGATCGACTTGCGCAGCTGGTCGACCGTGTTCTGGGCGCGGGCGCGGGCCTCGGGGTTGGAGCGCTTCCACTCCGTCTCCTCGGCCTTGCGGACCGCCTCGTCGATCTTGCGCAGGCCACCCTCCAGGCGGTCGCGCTGTTCGCGCGGGACCGGGCCCGCGGCCTCCCAGCGCTCCAGGAGGTTGCGCAGGGCACCCCTGGCGGCGCGGGCGTCGGTGACCGGGAGGATCTTCTCCGCCTCGACCAGGAGCTGCTCCTTGATCTCGGCGTTGGCCGCCAGCGAGGCGTCGCGCTCGGCGAAGACGGCCGACCGCGCCTGGAAGAACTGGTCCTGGGCACCCTTGAAACGGCCCCAGAGCTCGTCCTCGACCTCGCGGGAGGCCCTGCCCGCCGTCTTCCACTCCTGCATCAGCTCGCGGTAGGCGGACGCGGTGGCGCCCCAGTCGGTGGACGAGGCCAGCGTCTCGGCCTCGGCCACGATGCGCTCCTTGGTGGAACGCACGCCCTCACGCTGCTCGTCCAGCCCGGCGAAGTAGGCCTTGCGCCGCTTGGCGAAGGCCGTACGGGCCGCCGAGAGGCGCTTCCACAGCGCGGCCTCGGTCACCCGGTCGATGCGCTCGGCGGCCTTCCACTCCTCGATCAGCTGGCGCAGCCGCTCGCCACCGGTCTTCCAGTGGGTCGTGTCGTCGGCGATGCGCTCGGCCTCGGCGACGATCCGCTCCTTGACGCCCTTGGCCTCGGCCCTGGCCACGTCGCGAGCCGCCTTGACCTCCTCCCGGCGCTGGGCGACCAGCTCCGTGAGGGCGTTGAGGCGGTTCAGCAGCGCGTCGAGATCGCCGACCGCGTGCGCGTCGGTGATCGCCTCGCGAAGCTTGACGATCGTCGCCTCGGCCTGGGCGGGTGGCAGGTCGGTGCCGCGGACCCGCTGTTCCAGCAGGGCGACCTGCCCGGCCAGCTCGTCGAACTTGCGATGGAAGTAGGCAAGCGCCTCCTCCGGTTCGCCGGCCTTCCAGGACCCGACGGCCCGCTCTCCCTCAGCCGTACGTACGTAGACGGTGCCGTCGTCGTCTACCCGGCCCCACGGGTCGGTGCTCACCGTGTCCTCCCGCACTTTCATCAGCCTTTCGGGACTTACCGCCCCTTGTATGTATTACGTCAGCTCTAACTGGACATTGTCACGTCTTTGATTTCGACGGTTTCCTTCGGCGCCCCGGTGCCGCCGTCCCCCGGGGGGATGAAGCCCGCCTTGTTCACCTTGTCGAGGATCTCCAGGCCCTTGGTGACCGTACCGAACGGCGTGTATTGCGCCGGCAGCTGGGTGTCGCCGTAGACCATGAAGAACTGGCTGCCGTTGGTGTCGGGACCGCTGTTGGCCATGGCCACGACGCCGCGGGTGTACTTGGCGCCCTCCAGGTTCTCGTTCACGAAGCGGTAGCCGGGCCCGCCCTGGCCGTCGGTGGGGTTCTTTCCGTCGGCCTTGGCCAGCGGGTCGCCGCACTGAAGCATCGGGAACTGGTCGGAACCCAGCCGGTGGCACTTGGAGCCGTTGAAGTACTTCTTCTGCGCCAGGAAGGCGAAGGAGTTGACCGTGCACGGGGTCTTGTCGGCCGCCACCTTGATGACGATGTCGCCCAGGTTGGTCTTCAGGGTCATCTTCTTGGGCGTCAGGTCGGCCTTCTCCGGGGGCAGGCCCACGTTCTTGGCCGGGCCGCCGCCCGCCTCCGCGACGTAGCCGCAGGTGCCGCTCGCCGGGTCGAAGGCCTTGGGCTGCGGGCCCGCGGCCTCCGAGGCGGCCGGCGAGGCGTTGTCCGACGGGGCCGGATCGGTGGTCGCGGTCGCCGTCGTGTCGGAGCCCCCCCACAGGGTCGTCGCGGCGATCACACCCGCCACCACGACCACACCGGCGAAGGTGCTGGCGACGATCGCGTTGCGCTTGGCCTTGGCCTCGCGTTCGACGCGTCGCTGCGTCTGCCGCTCGTAGTGCTCGCGCGCCAACTGCTTCTGACGCTCCTTGCCGCTCACCGCTTCGCCCTCCCGAGTGCCGAGTAGTACTTAATGAGGTGGGCGAATCGTATCGGCCAATGGGTAATGGTTCGCAGCCCGCCGACCCGCACCGGTACCCTTCGGTTACATTCCCATCCGCATTCTTGACGAGATCAGCTGAGGCAGATGCTCATCGCCGGCTTTCCCGCAGGGTCCTTCCAGACCAACTGCTACGTCGTCGCTCCCGCCGCGGGCGAGGAGTGCGTGGTCGTCGATCCCGGTCAGAACGCCGTCGGCGACCTCGACGACCTGCTGCGCGAGCACCGGCTCAAGCCGGTCGCGGTGCTGGTCACCCACGGGCACATCGACCACATGTGGTCGGTCGCCCCGGTCTGCGGCGCGCGTGACGTTCCCGCGTGGATCCACCCGGAGGACCGCGACCTGCTGTCCGATCCGGGCAAGGGGCTGTCGCTGTCGACGAAGCAGCAGATGTTCGGCGGTCTCACCTTCACCGAACCCGACGACGTGCGCGAGCTCGCCGACGGCGAGGTGCTGCGGCTGGCCGGCCTGGAGCTCACCGTCGACCACACCCCCGGCCATACCAGGGGGTCGGTGACGTTCAGGCTGCCCGGCACCGAGGAGATCCCGGACGTGCTGTTCTCGGGCGACCTGCTGTTCGCCGGCTCCATCGGCCGCACAGACCTTCCGGGCGGCGACTACCCGACCATCCTGCGCAGCCTGGCGGCCAAGTGCCTGCCGCTGCCGGAGGACACGGTGGTCCTGCCCGGCCACGGACCACAGACCACGATCGGTCACGAGCGTGCCACCAACCCGTACCTCGCGGAGGCGAAGGCGGCCGCGGGCGCGGAGCCCGCGGGTTCCGCGGACGCCGGGCACGACCGCGGCCCCGGCAGGGGACTTTAGACAATGACTTTGCAGGCGCCCAAGGGCACCTTCGACTGGCTTCCGCCGCGCTCCGAGCGGGCGCTCGCCGTGCGCGAGGCGCTCACCGCGCCCGCCCGCCGGGCGGGCTACGGCTACATCGAGACCCCGGTCTTCGAGGACACCGCGCTGTTCGTGCGCGGTGTCGGCGAGTCGACCGACATCGTCTCCAAGGAGATGTACACCTTCGAGGACAAGGGCGGGCGCTCCATCACGCTGCGCCCCGAGGGCACCGCGTCGGTGGTGCGGGCGGTCCTGCAGCACGGCCTGCACAACGGGCAGCTTCCGGTGAAGCTCTGGTACTCGGGCAGCCAGTTCCGCTACGAGCGGGCCCAGAAGGGCCGCTACCGCCACTTCTGGCAGGTCGGCGCCGAGGCGCTGGGCTCCGAGGACCCGGCGCTGGACGCCGAGCTGATCCTGCTGGCCGTCGAGGGCTACGCCGCCCTGGGGCTCACCGGGGTCCGGCTGCTGATCAACACGCTGGGCGACAGGGAGTGCCGTCCCGTCTACCGGGCCGCGCTCCAGGACTTCCTGCGTGGCCTGGACCTCGACGAGCCCACCCGGCAGCGAATCGAGATCAATCCGTTGCGCGTGCTCGACGACAAGCGCCCCGAGGTGCAGGCGCAGCTGGCCGGGGCGCCGCTGGTCGTCGACCACCTGTGCGAGGCGTGCAAGGCCTTCCACGAGGAGGTCCGCGCGCTGCTGACCGCCTCCGGCGTCGCCTACACCGACGACCCCCGGCTGGTCCGCGGCCTCGACTACTACACGCGCACCACGTTCGAGTTCGTCCACGACGGGCTCGGCTCGCAGTCCGCGGTGGGGGGCGGGGGCCGCTACGACGGGCTGAGCGAGATGCTCGGCGGGCCCGCCCTGCCCAGCGTCGGCTGGGCGCTGGGCGTCGACCGCACGGTCCTGGCCATGGAGGCCGAGGGCCTGTTCGGGGACGAGAGCGCCGAGGCGCGCGTGCAGGTGTACGGTGTGCCGCTGGGCGAGGAGGCGCGCCGCCGGATGTTCCAGCTCGTCACCGAGCTGCGCCGGGCGGGCCTGGCCGCCGACATGTCGTTCGGCGGCAAGGGCGTCAAGGGCGCCATGAAGGGTGCCGACCGCTCGGGTGCCGGCTACGCGGTGATCCTCGGCGAGCGGGACATCGCCGCCGGGGTCGCCCAGGTCAAGGACCTGGGCAGCGGGGACCAGAGCGCCGTACCGCTCGCCGAGATCGTCACGATGTTGAAGGAGAGACTGGACAAATGATCCGCACGCACGAAGCGGGATCACTGCGCGAGGAGCACACCGGGCAGCGGGTGACGCTCGCCGGGTGGGTGGCGCGGCGCCGCGACCACGGCGGCGTGGTCTTCATCGACCTGCGTGACGCCTCGGGCTCGGCCCAGGTGGTCTTCCGCGAGGAGGACGACGCCCACGGCCTGCGCGCCGAATACTGCGTCAAGGTCGTCGGAGAGGTGCGGGTCCGCCCCGAGGGCAACGAGAACTCCGAGCTGCCGACCGGCGCGATCGAGGTCGTCGCCTCCGAGGTCGAGGTGCTCAGCGAGTCCGCGCCGCTGCCGTTCCCGATCGAGGGCACCGCGGGCATCTCGGAGGAGGCGCGGCTGAAGTACCGCTACCTCGACATCCGCCGCCAGCAGGTCGCGCACGCCATGCGCATCCGCTCCCGGGCCACCTACCTCGCCCACGAGGTGATGAACGAGCAGGGGTTCACCTACGTCGAGACCCCGACGCTGACCCGCTCCACCCCGGAGGGCGCCCGCGACTTCCTCGTCCCGGTCCGGCTCCAGCCGGGCAGCTGGTACGCCCTGCCCCAGTCGCCCCAGCTGTTCAAGCAGCTTCTCCAGGTCGCCGGCCTCGAGCGTTACTACCAGCTCGCCAAGTGCTACCGCGACGAGGACCTGCGCGCCGACCGGCAGCCGGAGTTCACCCAGATCGACGTCGAGATGTCCTTCGTGGACCAGGACGACGTCATCGCGCTGGGCGAGAGGCTCATCGGCCGCATCTGGAAGGAGACGGTCGGCTACGAGCTGCCGGTGCCCCTGCCCCGGATGACCTACCGGGACGCCATGGCGCGCTACGGCTCCGACAAGCCCGACCTGCGCTTCGGCCAGGAGCTCGTCGAGATGACGGACTTCTTCGCCGACACCACCTTCCGGGTGTTCCAGGCGCCGTACGTGGGCGCCGTGGTCATGCCGGGCGGCGCCTCGCAGACCCGCAAGGAGCTGGACGGCTGGCAGGAGTGGGCCAAGTCGCGCGGCGCCAGGGGCCTGGCCTACGTGCTGGTGGGCGAGGACGGCACGCTCGGCGGGCCGGTCGCCAAGAACCTGTCGGAGACCGAGTCGTCCGGCCTGGCCGCCAAGGTCGGCGCGGCCCCCGGTGACGCGATCTTCTTCGCGGCCGGCGCCGCCTCCGCCTCCCGCGACCTGCTCGGCGCGGCCCGCCTGGAGATCGGCCGTCGCTGCGGCCTGATCGACGAGTCGGCCTGGAACTTCCTGTGGGTCGTCGACGCCCCCATGTTCGAGGAGGACGGCGAGGGCGGCTGGACCGCGGTCCACCACCCCTTCACCGGCCCCAAGCCCGAGTGGGCCGACACCTTCCAGGACCACCCCGGCGAGGCCCTGGCCTACGCCTACGACATGGTCTGCAACGGCATGGAGATCGGCGGCGGCTCGATCCGTATCCACCGGGCCGAGATGCAGCAGCGCGTCTTCGACGTGCTGGGCATCTCCAAGGAGGACGCGGAGAGCAAGTTCGGCTTCCTGCTGGAGGCGTTCAAGTACGGCCCCCCGCCGCACGGCGGCATCGCCTACGGCTGGGACCGGATCTGCATGCTCCTGGCGGGCACCGACTCCATCCGCGACGTCATCGCCTTCCCGAAGACGGCCTCCGGGTTCGACCCGCTGACCGGCGCGCCCACCCCGATCACGGTGGAACAGCGCAAGGAGGCGGGCGTCGACGGCAGGCCCAAGGCCGACGCCTGATCCGGGTCCTCCCGGATGTTCCGGGTCCTCCCGGATGTGAGGCAGCGTGAGCCGGCTGTAAGCCAGGTGTGACGAGGGCCCCCGGACGGTGTTCCGGGGGCCCTCGCCGTGCCCGGGGCCCGGAGTCGCGGGAGGTGAGCCGCGACGACCCCCGCAGTGCCCCCGCAGTGCCCCCGCAGTGCCCCTCACGCCCCTTGGCGCCCTCAATGCCCCGCAGTGCCCCTCAGCGTCCCGCAGCACCCCTCAGCGCCCCTCAGCGCCCCTCAGCGCCCCTCACGTGCCTCCTGGGCGACCGTCGGTGGGCGTCCGATCCACAAGGGCGGGGAGGTGTCGCGGCCCGCGCACGGCCACGCTGGGGTCTGTGCCGTCCGGGGCGGGTGAGGCGGGACCTGTCCGGGATGTGCGGGGCCTCTGAGATGTGCGGGGCCTCAGGGATGTGCGGAGCCAAGGCCCGGTGCGAGTGCGCGAGTGCGAATGCGTGGGGGCGAGTGCGAGTGCGAGTGCGCGGGGGCACGGGGGCATGGGCGTGTCCGGGGCGCGGACGCGAAAACGCCCCGCCGGTCGTCCGACCGGCGGGGCGTCCTGCGGCGGCGGGCCGCCGCGGTTCCGGCTAGGAGAGCCGCACGTTCTTGATGATCACCGGGATCTTGGGGGCGTTGGAACCACCGTCACCGGTGATGTCCTCGGGGTTGCTGATCCACCCGCCCTTGGCGATCTTCTCAAGGATCTCCATGCCCTGGGAGACGACACCGAAAGGCGTGTAGGCCTTCTCCACCTGCTCGGTCTCGTTCCCGAGCGAGATCCAGAACTGGCTGCCGTTCTGGTTGACGGCGTCGACGGCCTGGGCCACCGCGACCGTGCCCTTGGTGTACGGGATCCCGCCGAGGTTCTCGCTGTCGTAGACGTAGCCCGAGCTGCCCTGGCCGTCGGTCCGGTTCTTCCCGTCGGCCTTGGCCTGGGGGTCGCCGCACTGCAGCAGGCTCAGGCCGGAGTTCTCGGGAGTGGCCAGGCGGTGGCACTTGGTGTTGTCGAAGAAGTTCTTCCTGGCCAGGAACGCGAAGGAGTTGACCGTGCAGGGGGCCTGCGCGGTCGCCAGGTCGATCACGACGTCACCGTGGTTGGTGGTGATCGTCATGGTCTTCAGCTTCAGGTTCGGCCTGGTGGACGGCATGCCCACGTTCTTCGCCGGGCTGCCGCTGGTGTCCTTGCGATAGGAGCACTTCGTGCTGCTCGGATCAGCTGTGAAGGTCGGCTCCGGCGTCGCGGCCGCGGTCTCCGAGGGAACCGGTGAACTGGTGGCGGCGTTCTGGGCCTTCACGTTGTCACCGTCGTCTCCAAGGAGGGTGACCCCGGCGAACAGTCCCCCCGCGACGACGACCACCGCGGCGACGGCTCCGATCACGACGTTGCGCTTCGACGCGCTCGCCTGCTCGGCACGCTTCGCCTGCCGCTCTTTGTGTTCCCGAGCCAGCTGGCTCTGGCGGTCCTCGGCGCTCACCGCTATGTCCTCCAAGATTGATGTTCCATGGTTACGGGCTGGCGAAAAGAGTACCGGCCCCGACATGTGCTGTACGTAAGTGGAGGAATTCATCAGATGGGGACAGAGGGGAAGAGGGGATCTCTTCACACTCCCCATAACCCGCCCATGGTGGGATCCGTACTTGCTGATGATGAACCACGCACCACCGGAGCGCCCCCATGTTCGACGAGATCCTCGGTCTGCCCCTTCACCCCCTGATCGTTCACGCGGCCGTGGTCCTGACGCCGCTCCTGGCGGTGCTCGCCGCCACGTACGCGCTGGCGCCGCGCACGCGGCCCGTGCTCACCTGGGCCGTGGTCGGGCTCGCCCCGGTCGTGCCGGTGAGCGTCTTCGCGGCGCGGCAGAGCGGGGAGGCGCTGGAGGAGGGCCGCTTCGCCTCCGTCGAGGGACAGCTCGGCGAGCGCATCGCCGAGCACGCGGGCTTCGCCACCCCTCTGCTGCTGGTCACCCTCGCCCTCGGAGTGGTCTCGCTGGCCCTCGTCCACGTCACCCGCGGCGACAGGTTCGGCCGCCCGGCCGGGCTGGCGGTCTCGGCGCTGACCGTGGTCCTTGCCGCCGTGGCGCTTTACTACGTGGTACGGAGCGGGCACAGCGGCGCCGTCGCGGTCTGGGGAAGCTGAGCCCCTGCGGCCCCCGCTCCTCGTACGGCGCCCGAACGCCACGGGCGTCCGGCACGCCGCCGGGCGGCGGTACTGTCTCAGGCGTGGACAGCCTGTTCGACTCGGCGGCGGAGGAGGCCCATCGCGGCCAGGAGCCCCTGGCGGTGCGGATGCGCCCCCGGAGCCTGGACGAGGTGATCGGCCAGCGGCACCTGCTGGGCCCCGGCACGCCGTTGCGCCGCCTCGTCGAGGCCGAGGCGCCGATGTCGCTGTTCCTCTGGGGCCCTCCGGGCACCGGTAAGACCACCCTCGCCTACGTGGTGGCGGGCGTCACCAAGCGCCGGTTCGTGGAGGTCTCCGCGGTGTCGGCGGGCGTCAAGGAGGTCCGTGCGGCCATCGAGCAGGCCCGGCGCGAGCTGGGCATGTCCGGCCGCCAGACCGTCCTGTTCGTCGACGAGGTGCACCGCTTCAACAAGGCGCAGCAGGACGCCCTGCTGCCCGCCGTGGAGAACCGCTGGGTCACCTTCATCGGCGCCACCACCGAGAACCCCTTCTTCTCCGTCATCTCGCCCCTGCTGTCGCGCTCGCTGCTGCTGACCCTGGAGTCGCTGTCGGAGGACGACATCCGGGTGGTGCTGGAGCGCGCCGTCACCGACCCGCGCGGCCTGGACGGGAGGGTGAGCCTGGCGCCGGAGGCCGCCGAGCACCTGGTGCGGCTGGCCGGTGGCGACGCCCGCAGGTCGCTCACCTACCTGGAGGCCGCCGCGCTGATCGCCGACGGCGAGGTCACCGTCGAGGTGGTGGAGCGGGCGGTGGACAAGGCGGCCGTGCGCTACGACCGCCAGGGCGACCAGCACTACGACGTGATCAGCGGTTTCATCAAGAGCATGCGGGGATCCGACGCCGACGCCGCGCTGCACTACCTCGCCCGGATGATCGAGGCGGGGGAGGACCCCCGGTTCATCGCCCGCAGGATCGTCATCTTCGCCTCGGAGGACGTCGGCATGGCCGACCCCACCTGCCTGCAGGTCGCGGTGGCCGCCGCCCAGGCGGTGGAGTTCATCGGCCTGCCCGAGGGGCGGCTCAACCTGGCCCAGGCCGTCATCCACTGCGCGCTGGCGCCGAAGTCCAACGCGGTGATCAACGCCATCGGCGCGGCCGCCGAGGACGTGCGGCGCGGCAACATCGGTCACGTCCCCAACCATCTGCGCGACGCCCACTACGCCGGGGCCAAGCAGCTCGGCCACGGCAGGGGTTACAAGTACCCCCACGAGTTCGAGCACGGCCTGGTACGCCAGGAGTACGCCCCCGAGGAGCTCAGGGACCGGCGCTACTACCAGCCCACCCGGCACGGCGCCGAGGCGGGTATCGCCGACCGCTGGTCCAGGATCCGCGCGTTCCTGCGCGGGGAGTAGCCGCGGGGAGTGGTCCCGCGCCCGGGGGCGCGCGGTAAGCGGGGATGAGTGGTACCGGGCACGATAGGGTTTTGCAATCCGCCCGACCATGGCCGGGGTCACCTATGAACCTATGAGGGGAGCGGGTCCGCAGATGCTTACCGCAGGAGAGGTCGCGGGGCTGATCGCCGCGATGGCCTGGGCGATCCTGGTCTCCTTCATGGCCGTCGTCATGGTCAGGCTGGCCCGGCTGCTCACCGAGACCACCAAGATGGTCTCCCAGTTGGGCGACCGCGTCGTGCCGCTGCTGGAGGACGTCTCGGCCGCCGTCGGCGAGACCAACCGGCAGCTGGTCGCGATCGAGGCCATCACCCGCGACGTCAAGCAGGTCAGCGGGCACGTGGCCAAGGTCAGCGACGTCACCCAGAACCTGGTCACCGGGCCGATGATCAAGGTCGCGGCCCTCACCCACGGCGTTCGCAGGGCCCTGGGCTCCCGCAGGCGGGCCAGGCCCGCCGCGCAGGCTCTGGAAGGGCGTCCGCGATGATCCGCAGGCTGTTCTACATGGGGCTGGGCGCGTTCGGCGCGGTGTGGGTCATGCGTAAGCTTCAGGCACTGCACCCGAACCACCTGGCCAGGAGGGCCGCGCACAACGCCGCCGGCGCCCTGGATCAGGCACGCGACCTCGCCGCCGACGCCCTGCGGGGCGCGGCCGAGCGGGAAATCGAGTTGCGGTCCAGGTTCGGGCTCGACACCGTGGAAAACCCCTATCACTCCAACGTAAAGGATGGCCGCTGACATGGAGTCGGCAGAGATCGCCCGCCGCTTCCTGCGCTTCTTCGAGGAGCGTGGGCACACCGTTGTGCCCTCGGCCAGCCTCATCGCCGAGGACCCGACGCTGCTTCTGGTCAACGCGGGCATGGTGCCCTTCAAGCCCTACTTCCTGGGCCAGCAGAAGCCGCCCTACAAGCGGGCCGCCAGCGCGCAGAAGGTCGTGCGGACCCTCGACATCGACGAGGTCGGCAAGACGACCAGGCACGCCAGCTTCTTCCAGATGCTCGGCAACTTCTCCTTCGGCGACTACTTCAAGGAGCAGGCGATCCCGTTCGCCTGGGAGCTGCTGACCAGGCCCGAGTCCGAGGGCGGGTTCGGCTTCCCCGAGGACCGCCTCTGGGCCACCGTCTACCTCGACGACGACGAGGCCGCCGACATCTGGCGCAAGGCCGGGGTGCCGCAGGAGCGCATCCAGCGCCGCGACCTGGCCGACAACTACTGGCACATGGGCGTGCCGGGCCCCGGCGGCCCGTGCAGCGAGATCTACTACGACCGCGGCCCCGAGTACGGACGCGACGGCGGCCCGGTCGTCGACGAGAACCGCTACCTCGAGGTGTGGAACAACGTCTTCATGCAGTACCAGCTCAGCGCGGTACGCACCAAGATCGACTTTGACATCGCCGGTGAGCTGCCCGCCAAGAGCGTCGACACGGGCATGGGCCTGGAGCGCATGGCGGCGATCCTGCAGGGCGTCGACAACATCTACGAGATCGACACCACGTACAAGATCCTCGACCGGGCCGCCGACCTCACCAAGACGCGCTACGGCCGCGACGAGCGCGCCGACGTGTCGCTGCGGGTGATCGCCGACCACGTCAGGACCGGCGTGATGCTCGTCGCCGACGGGGTGCTGCCCTCCAACGAGGGCCGGGGCTACGTCCTGCGCCGCATCCTGCGCCGCGCCATCCGCAACCTGCGCCTGCTCGGCGCGGGCGAGGAGCGCTACATGCACGAGCTCACCGCCGTGACCGTCGACGTGATGGGCGAGCAGTACGCCGAGCTCAGGTCCGACGCCCCGCAGATCCACGGCGTCATCGACGCCGAGGAGGACTCCTTCCTGCGCACCCTCCGCACCGGCAGCGCGATCTTCGACGTGGCAGCCGAGGAGACCAAGCGCAAGGGGCGGGCCACGCTCCCCGCGGCCCAGGCCTTCCAGCTCCACGACACCTACGGCTTCCCGATCGACCTCACCCTGGAGATGGCCTCCGAGCAGGGGCTGCAGGTCGACGAGGAGGGCTTCCGCCGGCTGATGAAGGAACAGAGGGATCTGGCCAAGGCCGACGCCGCCTCCAAGAAGACCGGCAACGCCGACATCTCGATCTTCGGCACGCTCCTGGAGAAGACCGGCAAGGTCGAGTTCCTCGGCTACGACCACGTGACGGCCGAGGCCGAGGTCGTCGGCCTCCTCGTCGACGGCGCCTCCGTGCCCGCCGCGGGCGCGGGCACCTCGGTCGAGGTCGTGCTGGGCCGTACCCCCTTCTACGCCGAGGGCGGCGGCCAGCTCTCCGACCAGGGCGTCATCCGCACCGGCGGGGCCGAGGTGGAGATCGTGGACGTGCAGTCCCCGGTCTCCGGCGTCGTCGTGCACCGGGGCAAGGTCCGCTCGGGAGAGATCAGGGTGGGCGACCAGGCCCAGGCCGAGATCGACGTCGAGCGGCGCCGAGCCATCTCCCGCAGCCACACCGCCACCCACCTGGTGCACCGCGGCTTCCGCAACGCGCTGGGCGAGACCGCGGCGCAGGCCGGCTCGGAGAACTCGCCGGGACGCTTCCGCTTCGACTTCACCGCCGCCGGCGCCGTGCCGCCCAGCGTGCTGCGCGACGTCGAGGACGAGGTCAACGCCGTCCTCATCAACGACCTGCGGGTCAACGCCTTCCACACCTCCCAGGCGGAGGCCCGCGCGATGGGCGCGCTCGCCCTGTTCGGCGAGAAGTACGGCGACACCGTCCGCATCGTCGAGGTCGGCGAGTACTCCCGCGAGCTCTGCGGCGGCACCCACGTCGCCAGCTCCGGGCAGCTGGGCCTGGTCAAGGTGCTCGGCGAGGCCTCGATCGGCGCGGGCGTGCGCCGGGTGGAGGCCCTGGTCGGCCTCGACGCGTTCCGCTTCCTGGCCAGGGAGAGCGTGCTCGTCGCCCAGCTGTCGGAGCAGCTCAAGGCCCGCAGGGAGGAGTTGCCCGAGCGCATCGAGGGCATCGTCACCCGGCTGCGGACCGCGGAGAAGGAGCTGGGCGCGCTGCGCTCGGCCCAGGTGCTCGCCGGGGCGGGGCAGATGGCGGAAAGTGCCGTCGACCTGCACGGAGTGTCCGTCGTGACGCACCGCGCGCCTGATGGCACCTCCCCCGACGACCTGCGTAAGCTCGCGCTTGACGTGCGCGGCCGGTTCCCGGGTGATCGCGCCGCGGTGGTCGTCGTCGCCGGTGTCCCCGGTGACCGGCCGGTCGTGGTGGCCGCGGTCAACGAGGCGGGACGCGGCCGGGGCCTGAAGGCGGGCCGCCTGGTCGGTGTCGCCGCGAAGGCGCTCGGAGGTGGCGGTGGCGGCAAGGACGACGTCGCTCAGGGAGGCGGGGTGCGTCCCGAGGCGATCGGCGAGGCGCTCGCCGCCGTCGAGCAGGCGATCGCGCAGACGCTCACCTGACGAGGAACGACGCCCTCGCGCCGCGTCCGGCGCGCGGGCGGAGACGGGAACGATGAGAAACGGCATTCGGCTGGGCGTCGACGTCGGTTCGGTCCGCATCGGCGTGGCTCGCAGCGACCCCTCGGGGTTGCTGGCCACGCCGGTGGAGACCGTCCGGCGCGGTAAGGGCGACCTCGACCGGCTCGCGGAGATCGCGGCCGAGTACGAGGTCGTCGAGGTGGTGGTCGGCCTGCCGACCTCGCTCTCCGGGCGCGAGGGGCAGGCGGCGGAGGCCGCCCGCGACTTCGCGAACCGGATCTCGCTGCGGCTGGCACCCGTCCCGGTGCGGCTGTTCGACGAGCGGCTGACCACCGTCACCGCCCAGCAGGGCCTGCGGGCCAGCGGGGTGAAGGCGAAGAACCAGCGTGGTGTGGTGGACCAGGCGGCCGCCATCGTGCTGCTCCAGGCCGCGCTGGACGCCGAGCGCGCCACCGGCAGGCCCCCCGGGGTGCCCGTCGGCTCTCCTCCGGGTGGGGGGAACGCCGAGCGGCCGGGCGGCGGGACCGTTCGGTGAGCCGTCTGCGGCCGGTATGGCTGTGGGTGGCCGGGACGTCCGTGCTCGCCGTCGCCACCGGGACGGCCGGGCTCTTCGTGATCCGCCCCTATCTCGTGCCCGCCGACTTCGAGGGACCGGGTTCGGGCACGGTCGTCGTCGAGATCCCCCGGGGGGCGAGCGCGAGCCAGATCGGGCTGGTGCTGGCCGACGCCGGGGTGGTGGCCAGTGCCGGGGCGTTCGTCACGGCGGCGAAGGAGCAGTCCAGGGCGGGCACCCTGCCCCCCGGCCGTTTCAGGCTCCGCAGGGGCATGGACGCCCGGTCGGCGCTCGGCATGCTGGTGGCGCCCGGGTCGCGGGTGGTCCGCACGGTCACCGTTCCCGAGGGGCTCCGCCTGCCCGAGCTGCTCGACCGGCTCGCCGAGGCGACCGGCATGCGCCGGGCCGCCCTGGTCAGGGCCGCGGCCGACGGGCGGGCGCTGGACCTGCCCCGGTACGCCGGGAACGCCGAGGGCTTTTTGTTCCCCGCCACCTACGAGATCGAGCCGGGCACGACCGCTCCGGCCCTGCTCGCCGCGATGGTGGAACGTTACAAGCAGGCGGCGGCCCAGCTAAACCTCAGGAAACGGGCCGCGAAGAAAGGCCTGTCGCCCCGGGAGGCCGTCACGGTGGCGAGCATCGTCCAGGCGGAGGGCGGGCGGGACCCGGACTACCCGAAGATCGCTAGGGTAATCTACAACCGGATCAGGGCCCGGACGCCGCTCCAGATGGACACCACGGTGCTGTACGCACAGGGGCGCAGGACCCTGGAGGTTTCGGAGAGGGACACAGAGGTGAGGTCTCCGTACAACACCTACCTCAGGTCCGGCCTGCCGCCCGGGCCCATCGCGAACCCCGGAGAGAAGGCGTTGATCGCGGCACTCCAGCCAGATCAAGGTGATTGGTTCTGGTTTGTCACTACCGATCCGGAGCATAGAATCACGAAATTCACTGACAAAGAGAGTGAGTTTGTGAGATACCGGGAAGAGCTGAACAGATACCTCGGGAAGCGTTGATGCCCGGCGGAATACCCCCGGTTCCGCCGCAGGCGGCGACCCGCACCCGCGGTTCAGACGACGGCTCCCGGAGCACCGGGACGTCCGGCCGGGTGCCCTCCTTCGGTTCGGCACACCCGCTTGACGCCAGGCCGTCTCTAGCGGGAGATTGGCCAGCGACGCTATGAACGATCTCGATATGGACTTCCTGGTCGGTTCCGACGACGAAGGTCGGCCGCGCCGAGGATCCAACACGTCCCCAGGCCGTGACTCCGGCCGGCGTGGCCGGCGCAGGAAGCGCCGCCGCAACCGGGGCGGCTTCGTCGCCCCCATGCTCGCGATCATCATCCTGCTCGGCGGCATCGGCGCCGCCGGCTTCTACGGCTACACCTGGGTCCGCGACGTGATGACCCCCGACGACTACACCGGCCAGGGGTCGGGCGAGATCGTCGTGGAGATCAAGGACGGCCAGAGCGCCTCCGACATCGCGCAGACCCTGCAGGAGCAGGACGTGGTGAAGAGCGTCAAGGCCTTCGTCAACGCCGTCGGCGCGGCGGGCAAGAGCTCCTCCCTGCAGCCGGGCGAGTACACCATGCGCAAGCAGATGGCGGCCGCGGAGGCCGTCAAACTCCTCGACCCGGACAAGCGGCTGCGGGAGAAGATCACCCTTGAGGAGGGGCTGCGCCTGAGCGTCACCCTCCAGCGGCTCGCCAAGCAGACGGGCAAGCCGCTGCGGGAGTTCCAGCAGGCCGCCAGGAACGTCCGCGAGCTCGGACTGCCCCCCTACGCCAGGGGCAAGCTGGAGGGGTACGCCTTCCCGGCCACCTACGAGTTCACGCCCAAGATGACGGCCTCGGAGATCCTGACCAAGATGGTCGACCGCTTCAACGAGACCGCCGACAAGGACGACCTCAAGGGCAAGGCCAAGGCCCTCGGGCACACCCCGCACGAGATCATGACGATCGCCAGCATCGTCCAGGCCGAGTCGGGCACCGAAGACGACATGGGCAAGGTGGCCCGCGTCATCTACAACCGGCTCGACCGCGATCCGCCTCTCAACCTGGCGATGGACAGCACGGTGATGTACGCGCTGAACAAGGTCGGCATCGAGGCCTCCCACAAGGACCTCGAGAGCACCTCGCGCTACAACACCTACAAGTTCGCGGGCCTGCCCCCCGGGCCGATCGCCAACCCGGGCGACGACGCCATCCAGGCGGCGCTCAACCCCACCAAGGGCGACTGGCTCTACTTCGTCACCACCTGCCCGGGCAAGCGCATCACCAAGTTCGCCTCGGCGGAGTCGGACTTCTTCGCGCTCAAGCAGGAATACGAGAGGAACAAGGTGAACGGGTGCTGAGGGCGGCGGTCCTGGGATCGCCGATCGTCCACTCGCTCTCCCCGCACCTGCACCGCGCCGCCCACGAGGGCATGGGACTGCACGACTGGCACTACGAGGCGATCGAGTGCGACGAGGCCGGTCTCCCCGGCCTCCTCGACGGGCTCGACGGCGACTGGGCGGGGCTCTCGCTCACGATGCCGCTCAAGCGGGCGGTGATGCCGCTGCTCGACACCGTGTCCGAGCTCGCTGTCCAGGTGGGCGGGGTCAACACGGTGATCCTGCGCGACGGCGCCAGGCACGGGGACAACACCGACGTGTACGGCATCGTCCAGGCGCTCGCCGAGGCGGGCGTGGCCCCGCCGCGGGCGGCGACCGTCCTGGGCGGCGGCGCCACGGCGGCCTCCGCGCTGGCGGCCCTGCGCGAACTCGGCCTCGGCGAGGCGATCCTCGTGGTCCGCGACCCCGCCAGGGCGTGGGAGACCGCGGAGGTCGCCGAGCGGCTGGGCATGGACCTGTCGGTGCGGACCCTCGACAAGCTCGACACCGCGCTGGAGGTCGACCTGGTCGTCTCGACCCTGCCCTCCGGCGCGGCCGACGCCTTCGCCGGGACGCTGGCGGGCGTGCCCGCCCTCCTCGACGTGGTCTACGCGCCCTGGCCCACCCGGCCGGCCGCGGCCGTGGCAGAGCGGGGCGGGATCGTCGTCGGCGGCTTCCCGATGCTCCTGCACCAGGCGGTCCGGCAGGTCGAGATGATGACGGGCCGCGCGGACGTGCCGGTGGAGGCGATGCGCGAGGCGGGGAAGGCCGAGATCGTCAGGCGTGCCGCCCCGGCGGGGTGACCGCCGCCGCCGGGGCCGGGATGATTCTGTGTGAACGCGCTGTTGTGGTAGAGTAACGACTCGATCGGTCCGGCGTGCCTGCTGGACGCGCAAGCGGAGGTCGTCCTCCCACCTCGTCGGCCGCAAGGCTGACAGGTCAGGATCACAACCGGGGTTAGGTCCCCGGAGAGCTTACGGCGTGAAGCCTTCGAGTTCATGTGGCCCCGCATGCGTGACGTGCGGGGCATCTTGCGTTCGAACGCCCTCAACAGGGTGTGCGTTCTACGACCTCCCGGCACGATCGAGCATGTTGCGGCCTCCTCCCGGAGGCCGCGGATCGCAACCTAGGAGGCCCCATCAGCGCCGAGCCCCGCATCAATGACCGCATTCGCGTGCCCGAGGTCCGCCTCGTCGGCCCGAACGGCGAGCAGGTGGGCATCGTCTCCATCGGCGATGCCTTGAAGCTGGCTCAAGAATCCGACCTCGACCTGGTCGAGGTCGCGGCAACGGCCCGCCCGCCAGTGTGCAAGCTCATGGACTACGGCAAGTTCAAGTACGAGTCCGCGATGAAGGCACGTGAGGCGCGTCGTAACCAGGCGTACACCATCATCAAGGAGATCAAGCTTCGGCCGAAGATCGACCCGCACGACTACGAGACCAAGAAGGGTCACGTGGTGCGGTTCCTCAAGGCCGGCGACAAGGTCAAGGTCACCATCATGTTCCGCGGTCGGGAGCAGTCCCGGCCCGAGCTGGGCTTCCGGCTCCTGCAGCGGCTGGCGGAGGACGTGACGGAGCTCGGCTTCGTCGAGTCCCAGCCCAAGCAGGACGGCCGAAACATGATCATGGTGATCGGCCCGCACAAGAAGAAGGCCGAGGCCAAGGCCGAGAAGGCGGCGGCCAAGGCGCGGCATGACGAGAACCCTTCGGGTGACGGGTCACCGGCCGCCGACGAGACGCGCGTCAACGACGAGGTGTCCGTCAGTGGAGCGGTGGCGGCTCCGCAGGAGTAACTCGCATAGCCTGGATCGTCAGGTAGTCGCGAGATCAGTCCGAGACCGGGTCCGGTCTCGTAGTCAGGCACGCCCTTGACTTGGGTTACCGGCCCGGGACATCGGCACGATCGAGGGAGAGACGGCTGAGATGCCGAAGATGAAGACGCACAGCGGTGCGAAGAAGCGGTTCAGGCTCACGGGTTCCGGCAAGCTTGTGCGCCGTCGCGCCAACCGTGCGCACTACAACGAGCACAAGCCGTCCACCTTGACGCGTCGTCTCAAGCCCGAGGTCGTGCTCTCCGACGCCGACTCCAAGAAGATCAAGAAGCTGCTCGCTAAGTAACCGCCCCCGGGGAGATAGATACACATGGCACGCGTGAAGCGGGCGATCAACGCCAAGAAGAAGCGCAAGGTCGTTCTCGAGCGGGCGAAGGGCTACCGGGGTCAGCGATCCAGGCTGTACCGCAAGGCCAAGGAGCAGATGCTCCACTCGATGACGTACGCCTACCGCGACCGCAAGGACCGCAAGGGCACCTTCCGCCGTCTCTGGATCCAGCGCATCAACGCCGCTGCCCGCCAGAACGGCATCACCTACAACAGGCTCATCCAGGGCCTGCGGCTCGCCTCCATCGAGGTCGACCGCAAGATCCTCGCCGACCTCGCGGTCAACGACGCCGCCACGTTCGCGACGCTGGTCGAGGCCGCCAAGAAGGCGCTCCCGGCCGACGTGAACGCGCCGGTCGCCGGCTGAGCGAGGCACTGACGACCATGCGGCCCGCAGCGATCACGCTGCGGGCCGCATTCGCATTCTTGGGGGACGGGCATGGCCGGGTCTGAGCTGACCAACATCAAGTCGCCGCGGGTCAAGGCCGCGCGGAGGCTGACGAAGCGGGCCTTCAGGGACCGCGACCGTTCCTTCCTGGCGGAGGGGCCGCAGGCGGTCCGCGAGGCGCTGGCGCTGGACGGCGTCGTGGTGGAGCTTTTCACCACGGCCGAGGCCGAGCTGCGTCACGCCGACGTCGTCACCGCCGCCACCGCCGCGGGAGTGCCCGTCCACCGGGCCAGCGGCGAGGTCATGGCCGAGCTGGCCCAGACCGTCACCCCCCAGGGGCTGCTGGCCGTGTGCCGCTTCGTGCACGTGCCCCTGGACGCCTCCGTCGTCTCCGGCTCCACGCTGGTGGCGGTGCTGGCCCACGTCCGCGACCCCGGCAACGCGGGCACCGTGCTGCGTACGGCCGACGCCGCGGGCGCCGACTCCGTCGTCTTCACCGACGCCTCGGTCGACCCCTACAACGGCAAGTGCGTGCGGGCCAGCGCGGGCAGCCTGTTCCACCTTCCGGTCAGCACGGGCGTCCCGGTGGCGCGGGCCGTGGAGCACCTGAAGGGGGCCGGGCTCCGGGTGCTCGCCGCCGACGGCGCGGGCAAGCAGACCCTGGACGACGTGGACCTGTCCGGGCCGACGGCCTGGATCTTCGGCAACGAGGCGTGGGGGCTTCCCGAGGAGATCCTGAAGCTGGCCGACGAGGTCGTCAGGGTTCCCATCTACGGACGGGCCGAGAGCCTGAACCTCGCGACCGCCGCCGCGGTCTGTCTGTACGCATCTGCCCGTTCTCAGCGCACCGGTCCCGGCTCCAGGTGAGGCTCCCCGCCCGGCGAGGCTGCCGTACGGTGCGGGAAACCCGCTATTGTCGGCCATGTAGCGTCGAGGAGGCGGGGTCGTGCACGGCGAACACACCGGCGAGCGGAGCACCGATGCCGCTTCTGTGATCGACGTCGACGAGCTTCCCGACGGCCTCGTGGTCACCGACGGTGACGGCCACGTGCTGACCGTCAACCGGGCCGCGGCCCTGCTGACCGGCGTCACCCGCGAGCGGGCCGTCGGGCGGCACCTGCGCGACGTGTTCTCCTTCCGCGACCACGACGGGCGCGACTGGTGGAAGTGGCTCGACACCTACGGCGGGCTTTCCAGCCGCGCCCGCCATCCCGAGCTGCCGCTGCGCACCCCCGGTGGCCAGGAGCTGCTGGTGGCCGCCCGGCTGGTGCGCGAGCCGCGGCGGGGCGGAGAGGTCGTCCGGGTGGTCATCACGTTGCGTGACGCCGGGGCCCGCGCCCGCCTGGAGCGCAGCCGCGCCGACCTGGTCTCCACCGTCGCCCATGAGCTCCGCTCCCCGCTGACCAGCGTCAAGGGATTCACCGCGACCCTGCTGGCCAAGTGGACCCGCTTCACCGACGACCAGAAGCTCGTCATGCTGGAGACCGTCAACGCCGACGCCGACCGGGTGACCCGGCTGATCACCGAGCTGCTCGACGTCTCGCGCATCGAGTCGGGGCGGCTGGAGATCCACCGCCAGGTGGTCGACGTCCCGGCCAGGGTCGCAAGGATCATCGCGGGACGGGTGGCCGCGGGCGAGCCGGAGGACCGCTTCGTGCTCCAGGTTCGCGGCGAGCTGCCCGAGACCTGGCTCGACCAGGACAAGATCGACCAGGTGCTCGCCAACCTGATGGAAAACGCGGTGCGTCACGGGCGCGGTACGGTGACAATAGTCGTCGAGCCGAGCGAATGGGGAGTGACCGTGTCCGTCCGCGACCAGGGGGAGGGCATCCCGCCCGAGCTGGTCACGCGCGTCTTCCGGCAGTTCTGGCGGGGCAACGCCCGCCGCCGCGGCGGCACCGGGCTCGGCCTGTTCATCGTCAAGGGGCTGATCGAGGCGCACGGCGGCACCATCTCCGTGCAGCGCGGGCCCGAGGGCGGCGCCGAGTTTCGATTTATGGTGCCCACCGGCACCCCCGACTTCGTCTGATCGCGAATGTCGGCCCGGTGGGCTCATCCGACTAGACTCATGGCCGCTCAAGCCCTGGATTCGGAGCTCTCTCTTGTCAAACTACGACCCGGTCGAGGTGACCCCGCTGCACGCCGACGAGATGGCGCGCATGCAGGCCGAAGCGCTCGACGCCGTCAAGGCGGCGCGCGACCTCGAAGAACTCAAGCAGGTGCGCCTCGCGCACGCCGGTGACCGCTCACCGATCGCCCTGGCCAACCGCGAGATCGGGGCTCTGCCCCCGGCGGCCCGCTCCGAGGCGGGCAAGCGCATCGGCGGCGCCCGCAAGGCGGTCGCCGACGCCCTCGCCGAGCGGCAGGCGCAGCTGGAGGCCGAGCGCGACGAGCGGGTCCTCGTCGAGGAGACCGTCGACGTCACGCTGCCCTCCGCCCGCACCCCCCGCGGCGCCAGGCATCCGCTGACCACCCTCCAGGAGCGCATCGCCGACGCCTTCGTCGCGATGGGCTACGAGGTGGCGGAAGGCCCCGAGCTGGAGGGGGAGTGGTTCAACTTCGACGCGCTGAACATCTCCGCCGACCACCCGGCGCGCTCGGAGCACGACACCTTCTTCGTGGAGTCCGTCGACTCCGGCAAGGTGCTGCGCACCCAGACCTCCCCGGTCCAGATCCGGGCGCTGCTCAGCAGGGAGCTCCCGGTCTACGTGATCTCGCCGGGCAAGGTGTTCCGCACCGACGAGCTCGACGCCACGCACACCCCCGTCTTCCACCAGGTCGAGGGGCTGGCGATCGACGAGGGCCTGACCATGGCCCATCTCAAGGGCACCCTCGACCGGTTCGCCGAGGTCATGTTCGGCGAGGGCATCACCACCCGGTTCCGGCCCAACTACTTCCCGTTCACCGAGCCCTCCGCCGAGATGGACCTGAAGTGCTTCGTCTGCCGCGGCGCCTCCGCGGTGCCCGGCAACCCGCCCTGCCGCACCTGCAAGTCGGAGGGCTGGATCGAGTGGGGCGGCTGCGGCATGGTCAACCCGCGGGTGCTCATCGCCTGCGGCGTCGACCCCGCCCGCTACAGCGGCTTCGCCTTCGGCATGGGCGTCGAGCGCACCCTGATGTTCCGTCACAACGCCGAGGACATGCGCGACATGGTCGAGGGAGACGTCCGCTTCACCCTTCCCTTCGGAATGGAGGTCTGATGAAGGTCCCGCTTTCATGGCTGCGGGAGTACGTCGATCTCCCCGCCGTCACGGCGCACGAGATCGCCGAGAAGCTCACCGCCGCCGGGCTCAAGCTCGAGTCCGTCACCTCCTACGGCCACGACATCAAGAACGTCGTCGTGGGCGAGGTGATCTCCATCGAGACGCTGGAGGGGTTCAAGAAGCCCATCCGCCACTGCCAGGTCGAGGTGGGGGAGGCCGCGCCGCGCGAGATCGTCTGCGGCGCGACCAACTTCGAGGCCGGCGACCGTGTCCCGGTCGCGCTGCCCGGCGCCGTGCTGCCCGGCGGGTTCGAGATCGCCTCGCGCAAGACCTACGGGCGGCTGTCCGACGGCATGATCTGCTCGGAGGCGGAGCTCGGCGTGGCCGAGTCGTCGCCCGGCATCCTCGTGCTGCCCGGCGGCACCCCGATCGGCGCGGACGTGGTCGAGCTGCTCGGCCTGCGTGACGACGTGATCGAGCTGGAGATCACCCCGGACATCGGCTACGCCCTCTCCATCCGGGGGGTGGCCCGCGAGGCCGCCACCGCCTTCGACTCGGCGTTCCTCGACCCCGCCGACGTCTCCCCGCCCGCCGCGACGGGCCCGTCCTACCCGGCCTCGATCGCCGACCCGTCGGCCTGTGACCGCTTCGTGCTCCGCGAGATCCGCGGGTTCGACCCGTCGGCGCCGAGCCCGCTGTGGATGCGCGCGCGGCTCTCCCGCGCCGGCATGCGCCCGGTCTCGCTCGCCGTCGACGTCACCAACTACGTCATGCTGGAGCTCGGCCAGCCGCTGCACGCCTTCGACGCGGCCAAGCTGACCGGCGAGATCGTGGTGCGCAGGGCCGAGCCGGGCGAGACGCTGGAGACGCTGGACCACGTGGTCCGCAAGCTCCACCCGGACGACATCCTGATCACCGACGGGTCGGGCGCGATCTCGATGGCAGGCACCATGGGCGGCCTGCACACCGAGATCTCCGACGCCTCCGCCGACATCGTGATCGAGGCGGCCCACTTCTCCGCCAGCGGCACCGCGCGGATGTCGCGCCGGCACAACCTGGTGAGCGAGGCCTCCAAGCGCTTCGAGCGGGGCGTCGACAGGGAGTTGCCGCTGTACGCCTCCTGGCGCGCGGCCCGGTTGCTGGCCGAGCTCGGCGGCGGCACGATCCAGCCGGGCGTCACCCACGCCGAGGTGGAGGTCGAGCCGGTCCGCGTCGTCGTCCCGAGCGGCTACCCCGGCAGGGTCGCGGGCACCGCCTACGACCGCGAGACGGTGATCCGCCGCCTGGAGCAGGTCGGCTGCGTGGTCGAGAGCACCACCGCGACCGGCCCGGTGACGGGCGGCACGGCAGGCGGCACTGTGACCGGCACTGTGACCGGCGCTGTGACCGGCACTGTGGCCACCGGCGACCCGGCCTCCGCCGGGATCGCCGCGAGGCTCACGGTCACCGGTGACGACATGCTGGCGGTCACCCCGCCCTCGTGGCGGCCCGACCTGACCGACCCGAACGACCTCGCCGAGGAGGTCATCAGGCTGGAGGGCTACGAGAACCTGCCCTCGATCCTGCCGGCGGCCCCCGCGGGCGCGGGTCTCACCGAGAGCCAGCGCCTGCGCCGCCGGGTCGGCCGCGCCCTGGCCGCCGCGGGCTACGTCGAGATCCTCGCCTACCCGTTCAACGGGGAGCGTGACTTCGACAACCTGCAGCTGCCCGCCGACGACGCGCGCCGCCTGGCCGTACGGCTGGCGAACCCGCTCAGCGAGGACGAGCCGCTGATGCGGACGACCCTGCTGCCCGGCCTGCTCAAGACGCTGGTCCGCAACGTGGGCCGGGGCTTCGGCGATGTGGCGCTGTTCGAGGCGGGCCTGGTCTACCGGCCCTCGCCCGGCGCGCCCGCCGTCGCCCCCGTGCTGGGCGTCGACCGCAGGCCGAGCCCGGAGGAGCTCGCCTCGATCGAGTCCGCGCTGCCCGCCCAGCCGCTCCGGGTCGGGGCGGTGCTGGCCGGGGAGTTCGAGCCGTCCGGCTGGTGGGGCAAGGGCCGGGCGGCCGGCTGGGCGGACGCCGTCGAGGCGGCCCGGGTGGTGGCCGCCGAGGCCGGAGTCACCCTCGATGTCCGCGCGGACCGGCACGAGCCCTGGCACCCGGGCCGCTGCGCCGCGCTGTACGCCGGTGACGTGCTCGTCGGTCACGCCGGTGAGCTGCACCCGCGCGTCGTCGAGGCCTACGGCCTGCCCCCGCGCACCTGCGCGATGGAGCTGGAGCTGACCCGGCTGGAGCCGCTGACCGCGGGTCCGCCGCAGGCCCCGGCGATCTCCGCGTACCCCGTCGCGGGTCAGGACGTCGCGCTCATCGTCGACGCGGCCACCCCGGTGGCCGCGGTGGAGGCGGCGCTGCGCGAGGGCGCGGGCCCGCTGCTGGAGTCGATCCGGCTGTTCGACGTCTACACCGGCGCCCAGGTCCGCGAAGGCGGGAAGTCCCTCGCCTACTCGCTGCGCTTCCGGGCGCCCGACCGGACGCTCACCGTGGAGGAGACCACCGCGGCCCGCGACGCGGCCGTGGCCCTGGCCGGGGAGCGCACCGGGGCGCGGCTGCGCGGCGTCTGACCGGTTCACGAGGGGCCCGGGGCGTGTCCCGGGCCCCTTTTTTCGCCGTACCGGGCCGGGATCGTTCGCGTCCCGGGTGATTCTCCATCAGGAGGCGACGATGACGTACCCGCCGGTCGCTCAGGGCGGATCGCTCGCCCGGAGCGGAGAAGAGTCTTTCCCCGGGAGGGGGAGATGAGGCATCTGCTGGTGTTCGCCGAGCGCGACGACGCCGAGGAGGTCGCCGAAACCGTGGCCGGAGAGTTTCCGGTGATCGGCATGCCCGCGGTGGTCAGGGAGACCCTCGCGGGCGAGGACGACGCCGAGGACGCCCAGTGGCTGGTGGTGGTCGAGGATCCCTCCGGGATGTTGCCGCCGGAGGACGTGGCCCGCCTGGAGGCGCTGGCCGAGGAGTATGACGGCTGGCGCGAGAACGGGTGAGGCGCGGCCTCGTCCTACGGACTTCCGCGCGGGGAGGCGAGGTCCGTGACGGGCGGTGGGGCGTCTGGAGGTGTCCGGGCGGTGAGCGCCGCGCGAGACCGGGCCTTAGAGCCGGTCGATCCCCGTCAGGTCGATGTCGATGTCGAACGGCGCCGAGATCTTGAGCCGGTCGTGGTGGATGCCGGTGAGAACGTAGGTTTTGGCGACCGGGTCGAGCTCGTAGACGTAGATCGCAGGCTTTCCCGACTGGTTCTCGACCAGCCAGAAGTGCGCGATGCCCGCCTCGGCGTACAGCACCGGCTTGCGGTCGCGGTCGCGCGCCCTGGAGTCGGGGGAGATGACCTCCACGACCAGCACGACGTCCTCGGCCCGGTAGAAGGTCTGCTCCGGGCTGTGCTCGGCAGAGGCGTGGATGACGCTTATGTCGGGCTCGGGCCGCTGCCGTGTACCCAGCACGACGCTCATCTCCCGGCGCGCTCGAAGATCTTCCGGAATGGTCCGGTGAAGACCCGCCTCCAGGAGAAACATGGTGCGCGTATGAAAAGAAGCCTGAGGACTCACGAAGACAAGGCTTCCATCGATTAACTCTGTGTGTGCGGGCAATTGCGGAATGCGATCGAGGTCTTCCGCGACGAACCCCTCCGGCGGGGGAAACGCCCAGTCGGGCAGCGAGGACTCCGTCATCTCGGGGCTCCGTACGTCGACCGTCATGTCCTCAGAGTAGCAATGGGATTCCGTTCGGTGAGGATACTTGCCGCTGCCCGGTGTCAGGCGGGGGCGGTCTCCTCGCGGCGGGCGCGCTCCCTGATCGCGTGCTCGTCGGTGCGGGCGTCGTAGGTGCGGAACTTCGGCAGCAGCGCGGCCATCGCGGTCACCGCGCCGACGCACAGCAGGCCGCCGGCGCCCAGGGAGAAGCGGGTCCCTCCGAGGCCGGCCATCAGACCGGCCCTGGCGTTGCCGAGCATCGGACCGCTGGTGTAGGAGAGCAGCTCGATGCCCGCCAGGCGGCCGCGGAACTCGTCGGGGATGGTCTGGTTCCAGATGGTCGAGCGGAAGACGCCGCTGATCATGTCGGCGGCCCCGGCCACGGCCAGGAAGGCGAAGATGCCCCAGACGCTGGGCATCAGCGCCGCCAGCGCCACCGCCACCCCCCAGACGGCCGCCGCGACGATCACGCCGAGGCCGTGCCGGTGCACGTGCGCGGTCCAGCCGGAGGTGACCGAGGCGATCAGCGAGCCGATGGCCGAGGCGGAGAAGAAGAGTCCCAGGGCCTCGGGGGCGCCCAGCTCGTCGGCGAGGAACGGATACAGCGCGGTGGAGAACGCGAAGATCATCGCAGCGATGTCGACCAGGTAGGTGCCCATCAGGTCGGGACGGCCCACGGCGTAGCGGACCCCCTCGACCAGGGATCTGATCGAGGCCGAGGGAGTGTCCTCCGAGCGCGGCTGGGCCCGGACCATCCAGAGCAGGATCAGGGACGCCAGGAAGGTCACGACGTTGATGCCGTACGCGACGGCGACGCCGAACCAGGCCGCGATCAGGCCGCTGAGACCCGGGGCGACGATGGCGCCCAGATTCCACCGGAAGGCGCCGAGGGCGGCGGCCGCGGTCAGCTGGTCGTGCCTGACCACGCGCGGCATCAGCGACTCCAGGCTGGGCCGCTGCAGGCTGCCCAGCCCGGCCGAGAGGGCGCCGACCACGTAGAGCACCCAGACCTGCGGTTTCGGCAGCAGCGCGTTGACGGTCAGGATCGTGACCGTGAGGCAGAGGCCGACCTCGGTGAGAAGAATGATCTTGCGCCGGTCGAGGGCGTCCGCGATCGCCCCGCCCCAGAGCCCGCACACCACCATCGGGACGAATTCGGCCACGCTGACCAGGCCGACCGCCAGGTAGGAGCCGGTGAGCTCCTTCATCTGCAGCGGCACCGCGACCAGTGTCAGGAAGGTGCCGAACATCGTGATGACGCCGGAGCCGAAGAGCAGCCGGAAGTCGCGCGAGTCGCGGAGAGGACTGAGGTCCATCGCCAGACGGCGGAGCAGGGTCTTGATCGGTCGATCGGCGTTTTCCGGCACGAACAGCTAGTTTCGATGGTGATCTTCGCGATGGCAAATCATTTTCCGGCAGGTCACGGCCGGGCCGGGCGCGGGAAGCCGCCCCCGGTGCCGGGCGCCCGCGGGGGTGACCGGGCGCCGGCGCGGGGGACGGTGACGGGGCGGCAGGGCGGGGTGACGGCGACGATGAAAGGGCGGCGGCGGCGGCGGGGCGGGGCGTCGTCCGGCGGGCGTCAGGGGCCCAGGACCTCCTGGCGCAGCCGGGTCTTGAGGATCTTGCCGCCGGGGTTGCGGGGGAGTTCCGTCTCGCGTGTCCAGAACCTGACCGGCACCTTGAAGGAGGCGATCCGCTCGCGCAGGAAGGCCTGCAGCTCCTCGTCGGTGACCGGGGACGACAGCCGGAGCACCGCGCCGACCTCCTCGCCCAGCTCGTCGTGGGGGATCCCGATCACCGCGGCGTCCTCGACCGCCGGGTGTTCGAACAGGGCGGCCTCGACCTCGGCGCAGTAGACGTTCTCGCCGCCGCGGATGACCATGTCCTTGGCCCGGTCCACGATGAACACGAACCCCTCCTCGTCCACCCTGGCCAGGTCGCCGGTGTGCAACCAGCCGCCGACGAAGGTCTCCGCGGTGGCCTCCGGCCGGTTCCAGTAACCCAGGATGACGTTCGGGCCGCGCAGGCAGAGCTCGCCGACCGTGCCGACCGGCAGCTCGCCGCCGAGGGGGTCGGCGATCTTCACCTCGACCACGGCCATCGGCAGGCCGATGCTGTCGGGCTTGGCCAGGTAGTCGGCTCCGGCGTTGCTGATGGCGAGCGCGGTGGTCTCGGTCATGCCGTACCCGTTGGAGGGGGCGCGGTTGGGCAGCTGTTCGGTGATGCGCTCCAGCAGCTTCGGCGGGGCGGGGGCGCCGCCGTACCCGAGGCCGCTGAGGCTGGAGATGTCGTACTTGTCAAGATCGGGGTGGGACAGGAGCTGCCACACGTTGGTGGGCACGCCGGTGAGCCCGGTGATCCTCTCGCGCTCGATCAGCTCCAGCGCGCGGCCCGGGTCCCACTTGTACATCAGCACCAGGCCGCCGCCGGTGAACATGGTGGTGGTCATCACCGCGAAGCAGCCGGTGACGTGGAAGAGCGGCACGGTGAGCAGGGTGACCCGCCGCTGCCCGGCCGCGTCGCCCGGGTCCTTACCCGCCTTGATCACGCTGCGGTACAGGCCGTAGGCGACGGTCATCGGCGACTGGCCCAGGTTGCGGTGGCTGCCGAGCGCGCCCTTGGGACGGCCCGTGGTGCCGGAGGTATAGAAGATCGTCGCGGGGTCCTCGGGGGAGAGGTCGACCGGCGGCAGCGTCACGCCCGCCTCCACCTCTCCCAGCACGTCCGCGTAGGAGCGGGCGCCCTCGGGCACCGCGCCGCGGGTCACGATCAGCGCCGGGCCCAGGCCGGCGAGCCCGGCCGCCCGCTCGCCGTCGGCGATCAGCACCTTGGCCCCCGAGTCCGACAGGCCGTACTCCAGCTCCTGCGGCGTCCACCACGCGTTGAGCGGCACGGCTATCGCCCCGGCGGCCAGCGCGGCCGAGAAGGCGATCACCCACTCGGGGTAGTTGCGCATGGCGATGGCCACCCGGTCGCCTTTGACCACGCCGTACTCGTCCACCAGGCGCCGCGCGAGCGTGGCGGCCCGCCGGAAGTGCTCCTCGTAGGTGATGTGCTCGTCCTCGTACGTCAGGAAGACCTTGTCGCCGTGGAACCTGCTCGTCTCCAGAAGGGCCCGGAAGTCGCGAGGCGCGTGCTTCCAGGTTTTGACGGTCCCGCCGTGGCTGGGGACCTCTTCCGTCTCGAAAAGCTGCCCGGGGCCGGTGAGCTGGGCCTGGACCTGGTCGTGGGTGACAGTCATGCGTTCGTACTCCCGGAGGTGGAGGGGCCGGAAACGTCACGATACCGACCGGTAGGTACGTGCAACAGTGCCGAAACACGGCCGATGGCTTCGTGCCCCCGTTCGCAAGCCGATAAAGCACGGGCTTCGCGGTTTTTCCTGCCCGTGGTGTGCCTCTGGACGGCCAGGGGTGCGTGTTACCGGCTTGCATGGCAATCCTCCAAGATGCATAATCTTTCTAGTAAGTCCATGAGTAGCAATGCATGAACATGCAGACATCGGGGGGACGCATGAGAGCGGCGATCGCGGGTGCCAGCGGCTATGCCGGAGGTGAGCTCCTGCGCCTGCTGCTGTCCCACCCCGGCATCGAGATCGGCGCGCTGACCGCGGCCTCGAGCGCGGGCACCGCCCTCGGCGCCCACCAGCCACACCTGGCCCCGCTGGCCGGCCGGATCCTGCTGGAGACCACGCCCGAGACCCTCGGCGGCCACGACCTCGTCTTCCTCGCCCTGCCGCACGGCCAGTCGGCCGCCGTCGCCGAGCAGCTCGGCGACGGCACCCTCGTGGTCGACTGCGGCGCCGACTTCCGGCTCGCCGACCCCGCCGCGTGGGAGCACTTCTACGGCGGCGTCCACGCGGGCACCTGGCCGTACGGGCTGCCCGAGCTGCCGGGACGGCGTGAGGAGCTGCGGGCCACCCGGAGGATCGCCGTGCCGGGGTGCTACCCCACGGCCGTCACCCTGGCCATGTTCCCCGCCTTCGCCGCCGGCCTCGTCGAACCCGACGTGGTGGTGGTCGCCGCCAGCGGCACCAGCGGGGCGGGCAGGGCGCCCAAGCCGAACCTCCTGGGCAGCGAGGTGATGGGCTCCGCCAGCGCGTACGGCGTCGGCGGCGTCCACCGGCACACCCCGGAGATGGAGCAGAACCTCTCCTCCCTGGCGGGCGGGCCGGTCACCGTCTCCTTCACCCCCGTGCTGGCGCCGATGAGCCGCGGCATCCTCGCCACCTGCACCGCCCCCGCCAGGCCCGGCCTCACCACGGCGGTCCTGCGCGAGGCCTACGAGGTCGCCACCAAGGACGAGCCGTTCCTGCGGCTGCTCCCCGAGGGCCAGTGGCCCGCGACCTCGATGACCCTCGGCGCCAACACCGCCGCCCTCCAGGTCGTCCTGGACGAGCGCGCGGGCCGCGTCGTCGCCGTCGTCGCCATCGACAACCTCACCAAGGGCACCGCCGGCGGCGCGATCCAGAGTGCCAACCTCGCCCTCGGCCTGCCGGAAGAACTCGGCCTTCCTCTCAACGGAGTCGCCCCATGAGCGTGACCGCCCCTCTCGGCTTCCGTGCGTCGGGTGTCGACGCCGGGATCAAGTCCGGCGTCGACCGCGACCTGGCACTGGTCGTCAACGACGGCCCCTCGCGCGCCGCCGCCGGGGTCTTCACCGCCAACCGGGTGAAGGCCGCGCCCGTCCTGTGGTCCGCGCAGGTGCTGGCCGGGGGCCGGGTCCACGCCGTCGTCCTCAACTCCGGCGGCGCCAACGCCTGCACCGGGCCGCTCGGCTTCCAGGACACCCACGCCACCGCGGAGAAGGTCGCCGCGGCCCTGGGAGACTCGGCGGGGGAGGTCGCGGTCTGCTCCACCGGCCTGATCGGCGAGCGGCTGCCGATGGAGCCGCTGCTGGCCGGGGTCGACCTCGCGGTCTCCCAGCTCGCCAGGGACGGCGGCGTGGCCGCCGCCGACGCCATCCGCACCACCGACACCGTCTCGAAGATCTCCTTCAGGAAGGGCGCGGGCGGCTACATGGTCGGCGGCATGGCCAAGGGCGCGGGCATGCTCGCCCCCGGCCTCGCCACCATGCTGTCGGTGATCACCACCGACGCCGACCTGCCCTCCGAGCAGCTCGACGCGGTGCTCCGCAAGGTGACGCGGGTCACCTTCGACCGGCTCGACGCCGACGGCTGCATGTCCACCAACGACACCGTGCTGCTGCTGGCCAGCGGCGCCTCGGGAGTCGTCCCCGACCTCGCCGAGTTCGAGCAGATCCTCCTCGCGGTCTGCGCCGACCTCGCCCGCCAGCTGCTGATGGACGCCGAGGGCGCCTCCAAGGCGATCGCCGTCGAGGTCGTCGGCGCCGTCTCCGAGGACGACGCGGTCGCCGTCGGCCGCGCCGTCGCTCGTTCCAACCTCTTCAAGTGCGCCATGTTCGGCGAGGACCCCAACTGGGGCCGGGTGCTGTCGGCCGTCGGCACCACCGACGCCGTCTTCGAACCCGACCGGCTCAACGTGGCCATGAACGGCATCTGGATCTGCCGGGGCGGCGCCGCGGGCGACGACCGCTCCAAGGTCGACCTCACCCCGCGCGAGGTGACGATCACCATCGACCTGTCGGCGGGACCGCACTCGGCGACGGTCCACACCACCGACCTCACCACGGCGTACGTCCACGAGAACTCGGCGTACTCCACATGAGACGCGCCGAGGCCCTGAAGAAGGCCACCACGCTGATCGAGGCACTGCCCTGGCTCGCGAGCTTCCACGGCGCGACCGTCGTCATCAAGTACGGCGGCAACGCGATGACCGAGGAGCACCTGCGCGAGAAGTTCGCCGCCGACGTCGTCTTCCTTCACTACGCCGGGCTCAGGCCGGTGATCGTGCACGGGGGAGGGCCGCAGATCAACGCCCAGCTCGACCTGCTCGGCATCGAGTCCACCTTCACCGCCGGGCTCAGGGTCACCACCCCCGAGGCCATGCAGGTCGTCAGGATGGTCCTCGTCGGCCAGGTCAACCGCGACGTGGTCGGCCTGATCAACCGGCACGGACCGTTCGCGGTCGGCATGTCCGGCGAGGACGCCCACCTGCTCACCGCGGTACGCAAGCACGCCGTCGTCGACGGCGTCGGCGTCGACATCGGCCAGGTCGGCGACATCGTCAAGGTCGAGGCCGGAGCCGTGCGGGCACTGCTGGACGACGGCCGGATCCCGGTGATCTCCTCCATCGCGCGCAGTGACGACGGCACCGTCTACAACGTCAACGCCGACACCGCCGCCGCCGCGCTCGCCGTGGCCCTCCAGGCGGCCAAGCTGATCATCCTGACCGACGTCGAGGGCCTGTACCGCGACTGGCGCCCCGACGCCGAAGAGAACGAGATCATCGAACAGTTGTCCGCCACCGAGCTGGAGAAGCTCCTGCCGGGACTGTCCAGCGGCATGATCCCCAAGATGGAGGCGTGCCTGACCGCCGTCCAGGGCGGCGTGCCACGGGCCCACGTGCTCGACGGCAGGGTGCCCCACTCGGTGCTGCTGGAGATCTTCACCGACGAGGGCATAGGAACCATGGTGCTGCCGGACGCCCCCGAGGCGGCGGCCGCGCCGGAGCCGGTCAGGCGGCGGCCCGCGGCCCCCGCCCAGCTGAAGGGGAACGACCAGTGAGCCCGCAGGAAAGACCCGCAGGAGAGGCGCTCGCCAGGCGCTTCGAGGCCGCCTTCATGCCCAACTACGGCGTGCCCCCGGTGGCGCTGGCCCGAGGCGAGGGCGCGAGGGTCTGGGACGTCGACGGCCGCGAGTATCTCGACCTGATCGGCGGCATCGCGGTCAGCTCGCTCGGCCACGCCCACCCCGCCCTGGTCGAGGCCGTCTCCCGGCAGGTCGCCACGCTCGCCCACACCAGCAACCTCTTCCTGCACGAGCCCGAGGTGCTGCTCGCCGAGCGCCTGCTCGGCCTCCTCGGCGCCCCGGCCAAGGTGTTCTTCACCAACTCCGGGACCGAGGCCAACGAGGCCGCCCTGAAGCTCTCCCTCAAGTACGGCAAGGCGAACGGCCGCACCTACTTCGTGGCCGCGGAGAACGCCTTCCACGGCCGTACCCTCGGCGCGCTCGCCCTGACCGGCAAGCGCTCCATCCGCGACCAGTTCGGGCCGTTCCCGATCGATGTCCGCTTCGTCCCGTACGGTGACGCCGAGGCGCTCAAGAACGCGGTCACCGCCGAGTGCGCCGCGGTCTTCCTCGAACCCACCCAGGGAGAGGCGGGGGTCGTGCCCCCGCCCGAGGGCTACTTCACGGCCGCCAGGGGGATCTGCGACGCCACCGGCGCGCTGCTGGTCGCCGACGAGATCCAGTCGGCGATCGGCCGCACCGGGCACTGGTTCGCCCACCAGCACGAGGGCGTCCTGCCCGACGTGCTCACCCTGGCCAAGGGCCTCGGCGGCGGCATGCCGATCGGCGCCTGTGTCGGCTTCGGCGAGGCGGCCACCGTCTTCGCCCAGGGCGACCACGGGTCCACCTTCGGCGGGAACCCCGTCTCGGCCGCCGCCGCGCTCGCCGTGCTCGACACCATCGACAGGGACGGCCTGCTGGAGCACGTCCACACCGTCGGCACCGAACTCGCCAAGGGCGTCGCCGCGATCGACCACCCGCTGCTCGCCGGCGTCCGCGGCCGTGGCCTGTGGCGGGCCGTCGTGCTGACCGCCGGCCGCTCCGCCCAGGTCCAGGCGGCCGCCCAGCGCGCGGGTTTCCTGGTCAACGCCCTCCAGCCCGACGCGGTACGGCTCGCGCCCCCGCTGGTGATCACCTCCGCCCAGGTCGCGGCCTTCGTGGCCGCGCTTCCCGCCATCCTCGACGAGGCCGCAGATGCCCAGTAATCTCGCCGGACAGGCGCACGTCAGGCACTTCCTGAAGGACGACGACCTCTCGCCCGCGGAGCAGGCCCAGGTGCTCGACCTGGCCGAGACCGTGAAGAAGGACCGCTACGGCTACCGCCCCTTCGAGGGACCGCAGACCGTCGCCGTCCTCTTCGACAAGCACTCCACCCGCACCCGCATCTCCTTCGCGGTCGGCATCGGCGAGCTCGGCGGCCTTCCGCTGATCCTCGACGCGGGATCCTCCCAGATGGGCCGGGGCGAGTCGATCGAGGACACCGCCCGGATCCTGGAACGCCAGGTGGGCGCCATCGTATGGCGCACCTCGGGCCAGGAGAGGATCGAGGCCATGGCCTCGGCGTCCTCGGTACCGGTGGTCAACGCCCTCACCGACGAGTTCCACCCCTGCCAGATCCTCGCCGACCTGCAGACCGTCAGGGAGCACTTCGGCAGGACCGCAGGGATCACGCTGGCCTATTTCGGCGACGGGGCCAACAACATGGCCCACTCCTACCTGCTGGGCGGGGCCGTCGCCGGCATGCACGTGCGGGTCGCGGCCCCCGCCGGATACCTGCCCGACCCGGAGATCCTCCGGCGGGCCGGCGAGGTCGCCGCGCAGACCGGCGGCTCGGTCGCCGTCCTCGCCGACCCGGCCGAGGCCGCCGCGGGCGCGGACGTGCTCGCCACCGACACCTGGGTCTCCATGGGCCAGGAGGGCAAGGAGCAGCGGATCGCCGACCTCATGCCATACCAGGTCAACGCCGCGCTGGTGAGCCGGGCGGCCCCCGGCGCCGTCGTCCTGCACTGCCTGCCCGCCTACCGCGACCTGGAGATCTCCGCCGAGGTCCTCGACGGCCCGCAGAGCCTGGTGTGGGACCAGGCGGAGAACCGGCTGCACGCCCAGAAGGCCCTGCTGTACTGGCTGGTCGCGGTGGCGGGCCGGGACGCGCCCCCGGACGCCGGGCCGGGCAGCGGCTCCTCGGGTGACGGCTCTTGGCGGGACGGCTCCTTGGACGGAGCCTCCGCAGGTGGCGATCCCGAGGGCGGCGAGGCGTCCGGCGGCGGGGAATCCCCATGACCATCCCGATGACCAAGGTCGCCCGCCAGGCACGGATCACCGACCTCCTGCAGCGGCAGCCGGTCAGATCCCAGCCCGAGCTGGCCAAACTCCTGCTGGAGAGCGGTGTCGAGGTCACCCAGGCCACCCTCTCCCGCGACCTGGACGAGCTCGGCGCGCTCAAGCTGCGCGCCGAGGACGGCTCCCTGGTCTACGCCCTGCCGGGGGAGGGCGGCGACCGGATCAGGCGCGCCAGGCTCGGCACCGGCGAGTCCCCGGCCGCCAGGCTCGGCAGGCTCGCGGAGGAGCTCCTCGTCTCCGCCGAGGCCTCCGCCAACCTGGTCATCGTCCGCACGCCGCCGGGCGCCGCGCAGTTCCTCGCCTCCGCCATCGACCACGCCGACTGGGAGTCCATCCTCGGCACGGTCGCGGGAGACGACACGATTCTCGTCATCAGCCGCGACCCGCTGGGCGGGGCGGCGGTCGCAGAGGGACTGCTCCGGCACGCCGATCGACGTATTTAGCCTGCTCAGGCGGGCTATTACCGGCAGCATCCGACACCTGTGACCAATGAAGATCCTGGAGATATCCATCATGACCGATCGGGTCGTACTCGCGTTCTCCGGAGGCCTGGACACCTCCGTCGCCATTCCCTTCCTCGCCGAGAAAACCGGTGCCGAGGTCATCGCGGTCGCCGTCGACGTCGGCCAGGGCGGCGAGGACATGGAGGCCATCCGCAAGCGCGCCATCGACTGCGGCGCCGTGGAGTCCGTCGTCGTGGACGCCCGCGAGGAGTTCGCCACCGACTTCTGCGTGCCCGCGCTGCAGGCCAACGCCCTCTACATGGACCGCTACCCGCTGGTCTCCGCCCTGTCGCGGCCGCTGATCGTCAAGCACCTGGCCGCGGCGGCCAAGGAGTTCGGCGGCACCCACGTCTCGCACGGCTGCACCGGCAAGGGCAACGACCAGGTCCGGTTCGAGGCCGGTCTGGCCGCCCTCCACCCCGAGCTCAAGGTCATCGCCCCGGCCCGCGACTACGCGTGGACCCGGGACAAGGCGATCGCCTACGCCGAGGAGAAGAGCCTGCCGATCGAGACGACCAAGAAGAACCCGTACTCCATCGACCAGAACATCTGGGGCAGGGCCGTCGAGACCGGTTTCCTCGAGGACATCTGGAACGGCCCGATCGAGGACGTCTACGCCTACACCGCCGACCCGGCGCAGCCGCGCGACGCGGACGAGGTCATCGTCAGCTTCGTCAAGGGCGTACCCGTCGCGCTGGACGGACGGCACCTCACCCCGTTCCAGATCATCGAGGAGCTCAACCGCCGCGCCGGCGCCCAGGGCGTCGGCCGCCTCGACATGGTCGAGGACCGGCTCGTCGGCATCAAGTCCCGCGAGGTCTACGAGGCGCCCGGCGCCATCGCGCTGATCACCGCCCACATGGAGCTGGAGAACGTCACCGTCGAGCGCGATCTCGCCCGCTTCAAGCGGTCGGTGGACCAGCGCTGGGGCGAGCTCGTCTACGACGGCCTCTGGTTCTCCCCGCTCAAGAAGGCCCTCGACACCTTCGTCGCCGAGGTCCAGGAGCACGTCACCGGCGAGATCCGGATGACCCTGCACGGCGGCCGGGCCACCGTCACCGGGCGCCGCTCCGAGGCGTCGCTGTACGACTTCAACCTCGCCACCTACGACACGGGCGACACCTTCGACCAGTCCCTGGCCAAGGGCTTCGTCGAGCTGTGGAGCCTGCCCTCCAAGATTGCCTCCGCCCGGGACGCCCGGCTGGGCCGATTGGGCTAAGGTCGCGGATTGAATGGGGAGGGAGAACAACGGTGACTGATGGTGGAAAGCCCATGCGGCTGTGGGGCGGCCGGTTCGAGGGAGGTCCGGCCGACGCGCTGACCAGGCTCTCGGTGAGCGTCCACTTCGACTGGCGGCTGGTGCCGTACGACCTGCTGGCCTCGCGCGCGCACGCCAGGGTGCTGCACCGCGCGAACCTGCTGAGCGACGACGAGCTGGCGCGCATGATCGGCGCCCTGGACGACCTGGAGCGTGCCTGCAAGGCGGGCGAGTTCCGGCCGACCGTCGCCGACGAGGACGTCCACACCGCGCTGGAGCGCGGCCTGCTGGAACGCCTCGGCACGCTCGGCGGCAAGCTCCGAGCCGGTCGCAGCCGCAACGACCAGGTCGCCACCGACCTGCGGCTCTACCTGCGCGACCATGTCAGGCACATCGTGTCCCGGCTGGTGGAGCTGGAGACCGCGCTGATGAGCCAGGCCGAGGAGCACGCCGAGACGGCCGCCCCCGGCATGACCCACCTGCAGCACGCCCAGCCGGTCTCCTTCGGCCACCAGCTCCTGGCGCACGTGCACGCCTTCGCCCGCGACATCGACCGCCTGCGCGACTGGGACAGGCGCGCGGCCGTCTCCCCGCTGGGCGCCGGGGCGCTGGCCGGATCCTCCCTGCCGCTCGACCCGCAGGCCGTGGCCGGGGAGCTCGGCTTCGACTCCGCCGCGCCCAACTCGATGGACGCCGTCGCCGACCGCGACTTCGCCGCCGAGTTCCTGTTCGACGCGGCGATGATCGGCGTGCACCTGTCGAGGCTGGGCGAGGAGATCGTCCTGTGGGCCTCGCAGGAGTTCCGCTGGATCGAAATGGACGACGCCTACTCCACCGGCTCGTCGATCATGCCGCAGAAGAAGAACCCCGACGTGGCCGAGCTCGCCCGGGGCAAGAGCGGCCGTCTCATCGGCAACCTCATGGCGCTGCTGACGACGCTCAAGGGCCTGCCGCTGACCTACAACCGCGACCTGCAGGAGGACAAGGAGCCGGTGTTCGACTCCGTCGACAGCCTGCTGCTCGTCCTTCCCGCCATGGCCGGGCTGGTCGCGACCATGCGCGTCAACACCGCGAAACTGGAGGCCTCGGCCCCGGACGGGTTCGCCCTCGCCACCGACCTGGCCGAGCTGCTGGTCCGCCGGGGTGTCGCCTTCCGCGAGGCCCACGAGGCGGTCGGGCACCTGGTCGTCTGGTGCCAGGTCAACGACAAGGACTTCGGTGAGCTCACCGACGAGGAGCTGGCCAAGGTCTCGCCGCACTTCACGCCCGACTCCCGCGAGGTCCTCTCGGTGCCCGGCGCGCTGGCCGCCCGCAAGGCGCACGGCGGCACGGCACCCGACCGGGTCCGTGACCAGCTCATCGCGCTGCGTGAGATCGTCGACGCCCAGGCCGCCTGGGCGAGCGGAAGCTGATGTCCGGCGACGGCCGTCCCGAGGTCGCCGAGATACCGGGTGACGCTCGCCGGGTCGTCCGGAACTCAGGCGATTGCCGCCCGGTCACCGGAGGTCCGGGTGACGGCCGCTTGATCGCCCGGGATCCGGGGGACGGTCGTTCGGTCCCCGCAGGGCCGGGTGGTTGCCGCCTGGTCACCGGGGGTGCGGGGGGTGGTCGTCCGGTCATCGGGGGCCTGGGCGATTCCCGCTTGGTCATCGGGGGCCTGGGCGATGGCCGCTTGGTCATCGGGGGCCTGGGCGATGGCCGCTGACGAGAACGGCGGGCGACCGCCCGCCGCGTCCGTGCCGCTGGCACGCGACTTCTTCGACCGGCCCGCACACGAGGTAGCCCCCGATCTGCTGGGACGGGTGCTCGTGCACGGGCCGGTCGCGTTGCGGATCACCGAGGTCGAGGCGTACGGGGTGCCGGGCGAGGATCCCGCGTCACACACCTACCGGGGCCGGACGCCGCGCAACGCGGTGATGTTCGGCCCGCCGGGCCATCTGTACGTCTACTTCACGTACGGCATGCATTTCTGCGCCAACCTGACCTGCCTTCCCGAAGGGATCGGCTCCGGGGCGCTGCTGCGGGCCGGAGAGGTGATCTCCGGTGTCGAGACCGCCCTGGCCCGCCGGAGCGTTGGAAGCGCCCGTCCCGTCAGGGAAAACGACCTGGCCAGGGGGCCGGCGCGACTGGCGGTGGCGCTCGGCCTCACCCGCGAGCACAACGGGCTCGACGCCTGCGGCCCCGGATCGCTCTCCGTGGTCGAGGGCGAGCCGGCCAAGCAGTCGTCCATCCTGTCGGGACCGCGCACCGGGGTCTCGTCGGGGAAGGAGACGCCGTGGCGCTTCTGGATCGACGGTGAGCCCACGGTCTCTCCGCACCGCCCGCACGTCCCGCGCCGCCGGTAGGTCGCGTGCGCCCTCTCCTCGCCTCTTCCTCGCCCGTCCTTGTGCGCGAGAAGGGTTTCGAGTGGCGCGACGGTGCCGTGATCGGGCAGGGTGTACGAGAGCGCTAAATGTCCCTTCGAGCATTGGAAAGCAAGGATCGTGACCGACATTCTGGATGACCTCGCCTGGCGCGGCCTGATCGCGCAGTCCACCGACATCGACGCCCTGCGCGCGGCGATGGCCGAGGGTCCGATCACGGTCTATTGCGGCTTCGACCCGACCGCCCCCTCCCTGCACGTCGGCAACCTGGTCCCGTTGCTGACCCTCACCCGCCTCCAGCGGGCGGGTCACCGGGCCATCGGTCTGGTGGGCGGCGCGACGGGCCTGATCGGCGACCCCAGCGGCCGGAGTACCGAGCGCTCGCTCAACTCCTCCGACGTCGTGGCCGAATGGGTGGCGCGGATCCGCGTCCAGGTGGAGAAGTTCCTCGACTTCTCGGACGAGAAGACCGGGATCCTCGTCAGCAACCTCGACTGGACGGAGGGCATGTCCGCGATCGACTTCCTGCGCGACGTCGGCAAGCACTTCCCGGTCAACCGCATGCTCGCCCGCGAGTCGGTCTCGGCCAGGCTGGGCGGTGAGGGGCTCAGCTACACCGAGTTCAGCTACCAGATCCTGCAGGCCAACGACTACCTGGAGCTGAACAGGCGCCACGGCTGCACGCTCCAGATCGGCGGCAGCGACCAGTGGGGCAACATCACCGCGGGAACCGATCTCATCCGCCGGGTGACGGGTGGCCACGTGCACGCCCTCACCGTGCCGCTGATCACCAAGGCCGACGGGACCAAGTTCGGCAAGACGGCCGGCGGCGCGGTCTGGCTCAACCCGGAGATGACCTCCCCGTACGCGTTCTACCAGTTCTGGCTGAACGCGGACGACCGTGACGTGGTGAAGTTCCTCAAGATCTACAGCTTCCGGTCTCGTGAGGAGATCGAGGAGCTGGAGAAGGCGGCCGCCGAGCGGCCCGCGGGGCGCGAGGCGCAGCGGGCGCTCGCCGAGGAGTTCACCACGCTGCTGCACGGCGCCGACGAGTGCGCCGCGGTGATCGCCGCCTCGGCGGCCCTGTTCGGTCAGGGGTCCCTGGAGGAGCTGCCCGCGCGCACGCTTGGGGAGGCCCTCGCCGAGGTGCCGCGTGCGGAGGTGCCCGCTCTGGGGGCGTCCTTCGTCGATCTGCTCGCCGAGAGCGGCCTGGTGAAGTCGAAGTCGGAGGCGCGCCGCGCGGTCAAGGAGGGTGGCGCCTACCTCAACAACGTCAAGGTCACCGACGAGGCGTACGTGCCGGCTGGCGATGATCTGCTCCACGGACGCTTCCTGGTGCTGCGCCGTGGCAAGCGTTCCGTCGGCGGTGTCGAGATCGTCACTCCCTGACCCTTCCTCCGCTTGCTGCGCTGTTCCTGGCGCTTCCCGGTTCCTGGTGGTTCCCGGTGTCGTCCCGGTCTTCCGCGAGGTGCTGTCCTTCCGGTTTTTCGGTTCTTCCGGCAGGTCAGCGGGATGCTCCAGGTCGGCTGGACGCCCCGGCTCGGGCCGGGGCGTCAACCGTCTCACCACGTAACATTCCGGTAGCGAACGTTCCTGGTTTCCTTAAGGAACCGCTCTGACCTGCGGTTTTGCCAAGCGTGGCTGATTTGACGATGCCCCGAGGGGCGCATAATCTTTCCAATGCCCCGGAGCGAGCCGGACGCCGATCGGCGGACGGGCCCAGGGCCACTCCACCTGAAACGAACCTGAGCGTTCGGACTCCGCGTAGATCACCGGAAAATCGGTTGATTCGCTGTGGCCTGGATGACACGGTAGGTTCAGGGGGCCGCCTCGGAAGCGAGGCGGTGGGAATCCTAGCAAGTTTGCAGGTTTTGTGACAAACGGCTGATAGCTAGCAATTTGACACAATCTTGACAGGCCTGTACGGTTTAAATACGAAATGGAACGCCCCGGAGTTGTGGCCGGACCGCTTGGTCGGGTCAGGGCGATGGTGTACGCGTCCGTTTCTTGAGAACTCAACAGTGTGTTAAAAGCCAGTGCATGAAGCACAATCCCGTCCAACCCATCCTATGGGTGGGGGACGGATTCCTTTGGTTGAATATCCGCCACCGTTTTTGGATGGTGGTGGGCTTTCAGCTGGGTAAGGACTGTTCAGACATTGTTTGGAGAGTTTGATCCTGGCTCAGGACGAACGCTGGCGGCGTGCTTAACACATGCAAGTCGAGCGGAAAGGCCCTTCGGGGTACTCGAGCGGCGAACGGGTGAGTAACACGTGAGTAACCTGCCCCTGACTCTGGGATAAGCCCGGGAAACTGGGTCTAATACCGGATACGACACCTCCTGGCATCGGGTGGGTGTGGAAAGTTTTTTCGGTTGGGGATGGACTCGCGGCCTATCAGCTTGTTGGTGGGGTAATGGCCTACCAAGGCGACGACGGGTAGCCGGCCTGAGAGGGCGACCGGCCACACTGGGACTGAGACACGGCCCAGACTCCTACGGGAGGCAGCAGTGGGGAATATTGCGCAATGGGCGAAAGCCTGACGCAGCGACGCCGCGTGGGGGATGACGGCCTTCGGGTTGTAAACCTCTTTCAGCAGGGACGAAGTTGACGTGTACCTGCAGAAGAAGCGCCGGCTAACTACGTGCCAGCAGCCGCGGTAATACGTAGGGCGCAAGCGTTGTCCGGAATTATTGGGCGTAAAGAGCTCGTAGGTGGCTTGTCACGTCGGGTGTGAAAGCTTGGGGCTTAACTCCAGGTCTGCATTCGATACGGGCTGGCTAGAGGTAGGTAGGGGAGAACGGAATTCCTGGTGTAGCGGTGAAATGCGCAGATATCAGGAGGAACACCGGTGGCGAAGGCGGTTCTCTGGGCCTTACCTGACGCTGAGGAGCGAAAGCGTGGGGAGCGAACAGGATTAGATACCCTGGTAGTCCACGCTGTAAACGTTGGGCGCTAGGTGTGGGGACCTTCCACGGTTTCCGCGCCGTAGCTAACGCATTAAGCGCCCCGCCTGGGGAGTACGGCCGCAAGGCTAAAACTCAAAGGAATTGACGGGGGCCCGCACAAGCGGCGGAGCATGTTGCTTAATTCGACGCAACGCGAAGAACCTTACCAAGGCTTGACATCGCCCGGAAACACCCAGAGATGGGTGCCTCTTCGGACTGGGTGACAGGTGGTGCATGGCTGTCGTCAGCTCGTGTCGTGAGATGTTGGGTTAAGTCCCGCAACGAGCGCAACCCTTGTTCAATGTTGCCAGCACGCTCCTTCGGGGGTGGTGGGGACTCATTGGAGACTGCCGGGGTCAACTCGGAGGAAGGTGGGGATGACGTCAAGTCATCATGCCCCTTATGTCTTGGGCTGCAAACATGCTACAATGGCCGGTACAGAGGGTTGCGATACCGCAAGGTGGAGCGAATCCCTAAAAGCCGGTCTCAGTTCGGATTGGGGTCTGCAACTCGACCCCATGAAGTCGGAGTCGCTAGTAATCGCAGATCAGCAACGCTGCGGTGAATACGTTCCCGGGCCTTGTACACACCGCCCGTCACGTCACGAAAGTCGGCAACACCCGAAGCCCGTGGCCCAACCAGCTTGTCTGGGGGGAGCGGTCGAAGGTGGGGCTGGCGATTGGGACGAAGTCGTAACAAGGTAGCCGTACCGGAAGGTGCGGCTGGATCACCTCCTTTCTAAGGAGCACCGGCCTT